>CAVXAP010000026.1:0-345766 GCA_963759635.1 uncultured Actinomycetota bacterium | reverse complement strand
CATGAAGCTGACCAGCTCCTGGCGAGACTGCTCGGCGGCGCGCTCGCGCTGCCGAGCGCCGGCCAGAGTCTGGCGGGCTTCCGCCAGCTCCTCCTCAACTCGGGCGAGCTCGGCCGGCAGACTGCGATCGTTTGTACCGCTGTCCTGGTGCCGGACGTCCGTGGTCCGTACGCCTTCTGAGTCGCTGACCAGCAGCCCAATGCTGTACTGCAGTTGGCGTGAAGCCAGGCTGAAGCGGCGGCTTACCAGCCACCCGCCGACTACAGCGACGAGGAGGGCGGTGCCGACAGCGAGCAAGATCACCGTCGTGTCGTGAGCGGACAGGAACATCAACTCGACGTTGATCACTACTGTCGCGGCAACCGCAAGCACGGGAATGAGGCTGGCCACGGCCAACTGATATCGCAGCGAAGATCGACGGATGGCTCGCAGCAGCAGGGCCCCGACCAAACCGACCACAAGACACGCGCCGAGCGTGAGGCCAATGATCAGCAGCAGGTCTGTCATGTCAGCTCCGCCTCACGTGCCATGCGGTAACCCGCGCGACCCACTGTGAGCACAATTCGCGGGTCAGACGGATCGTCCTCCAACTTCTCGCGCAGCCGGCGTACATGCACCGTCACGGTCGAGGTATCACCGAACTCCCAGCCCCATACCCGGCGCAGCAGGTCGGCCTTGCTGAAGGTCTGCCCGGGATTCGCGGCGAGGAAAGCAAGCAGGTCGAACTCGCGACTGGTCAAGGACAGTTGTGACCCGCCGCGAGTGGCAACGTGGGCCGCCAGATCAATCGTCACGTCGCCTATCGACAAGCACTCGTTCAGCAGACGATTGCCGGTGAGGCGCTCGGCACGCCGCAGTAATGCCTCGACGCGGAGCACCACCTCACGTGGACTGAACGGCTTGACCACATAATCGTCGGCGCCGGTCTCCAGTCCGACCAAGCGGTCCTCTTCCTCGCCGCGGGCGGACAAGATGATCACCGCCGCGTCATCGGCAGATGCCCGGCGGCGCCGCAGCACCTCAAGACCGGAAATGGTCGGCAACAAGATGTCGAGGATGACGACATCGGGCTTCCGTTGGCTCCACATATCTAGGGCTTCGATTCCGTTGGAGGCCCAAAGGGATTCGTAGCCTGCCCGGGTCAGGTATGCCAACAAGACACCGGCCATCGTCTCGTCGTCCTCAACCAGCAGGACTCGCGCGCTCATCTAAACAGCGTAAGCAAATTCACGCCGCTGCAGCGTGGGCGTCATTTGTGGGATGAGCACCCTGTAAGCGAACGGAAAGCGTTCTGGGCTAGTCCGGCTCCAGCGTGGGTGCCTAGCCTCAGCGACATGACGATCGAGGTGATCTTGCCTTGTCTGAATGAGGCGGCCGCCATGCCCTGGGTCCTTGATCGCTTGCCCGTCGGATATCAGGCCTTCGTCATCGACAATGGCTCCACCGACGGGTCGGCCGAGATTGCCAGGGCGCACGGAGCTCGCACCGTCCGCGTCGGACAGCGCGGCTACGGGGCGGCCTGTCATGCCGGCCTGGTCGCGGCCACAGCAGACCTGGTTGTGATCATGGACTGCGACGGGAGTCTAGATCCGGTTGATCTTCCCACCGTCGTACAGCCGATCCAGGCCCGCGAGGCGGACCTAGTGGTTGGACGACGGATGGCTCGAGGCCGTGGCGCCTATCCGTGGACGCTACGGCTGGCCAACGCTGCGCTCGCCCGACAGCTGCGGCGTCGTACGGGTCTCGCGATCCTCGACTGTGGACCGGTACGCGCCGCCCGGCGAACCACTCTGTTGAGCCTAAACCTTCAAGATCGCCGTTCCGGCTACCCGGTGGAAACGCTGGTGAAGGCGGCTGCGGCAGGTCTGCGAGTACGCCAGGTCGACGTCGACTACCTGCCTCGGCGAGGACGATCGAAGGTGACCGGTACGCCACTGGGCGCGCTCGCTGCCGTGCGAGACTCACTCGCCGTTCTTGATCAAGTGAAGCCGGCAGCCCGATGATCGAACGGGCCGAGATCGTCGTGATCTTGGCCAAGGAGCCCAAACCGGGACGGGTGAAGACCCGGCTGCAGAGCCGGTTCACTGCCGATGAGGCAGCCCAACTCGCCGCCGCGGCCCTACGCGACACCCAACGGGCGGTACGCGCCTCACGCACCCCCCGACGAATTCTGTGCTGGGACGGGGATCCGTCGGATTTCGCCAACGGCTTCGACGTCGTACCGCAGCGCACCGGCACCCTCAACGACCGCCTGGCCGGCGCCTTCGATGATCTTGGTCAATTCGGCCCTGTAAGAGTGCTGTTGATCGGCATGGATACGCCGCAGATCAGCAGTGCGCTGCTCGATGCCGATTGGGAGGACTGTGATGCGGTCATTGGGCTCAGCGAGGACGGCGGGTTCTGGGCGATCGGCCTTCGCACGACGGACGCCGCCAGAGTTTTTGCCGGGATCGAGATGTCGACCGTACGTACAGGCTCGGCCCAGCTGGCCCGCTTGCTGAGCCTGGGGCGATCGGTGAAGCTACTGCCGCCGCTGCGCGACATCGACGAGCCGTCGGACGCCGCGTACGTCGCCGATCGCTATCCCGGCTTGGAGTTCTCGCGGTGCTATGCCGCGCTCACCCGCGTGTCTCGACCAGAGTCGATCTTCGACCACCTATACGCCGGGAGTCCGGTACGCAGCGACGCCCCGGGCGCACGTGTGCTCCCACTCGACGCAACGCGCTGGTCGGGTCGAGCCGACGACGTCGACCAGTTAGTGGTGTCGCGGTGCCGCGGGCCGGTGCTCGATCTCGGCTGCGGTCCTGGGCGGATGGTACAGGCCCTGGTCGAATCGGGTGTACCGGCTCTCGGGGTCGACGTGTCCGCTATAGCGGTGGAGGCGGCGAGATCGCGCGGCGGGCTGGCCATCCAGGCGAGGTTGGCCGAACGGTTGCCCGCAGAAGGACATTGGGGCACGGTCCTGCTTATGGACGGCAACATCGGGATCGATGGCGATGTCGCTGCCCTGCTGCAACGATGTCGGACGCTGCTGATGCCCGGCGGCTCGATCATCGTCGAGGTCGATACTCGCCCGACCTGGCATCAGACCCGGCGCGTGCGGCTGACCGCGGACCGGGTCGGATACAGCGCCGAACTGACGTGGACCCGCACAGGGGCAGCGGCGGTACGACGGCTAGCGGTACCGCTCGACTTGCTCGTCGTCGAGGAGTGGACTGCCGGCGGCCGAGCCTTCCTCTCCCTCCAATCGGCGACCTGACGACTCCCGGGCGGCTCCACGTCGTCCAGGCTCCGTGATGCCCCCCGCCCGGCCCCGGCATCATCGTCCCGCCGAGATCAATTCCGGGCCAGCCTCCGTGAGTCACCAGACGGTGGTCATAGGCGGGCTACGAGCAGGCGAGCCGTTATCGCCCTCTCGACGCCGCAGGCGACGAGAGTTCAGCGCGGTTCCACCTGCCACAACCACGCCATGTTTTGACCGGGGCGACTGCCGGGTAGAGGGACAACAGAGCCACCCACGTTCGGGAGGAGCGGTCCGTGGCGGAGCCCCTGTTCCAGGCGAACGAGGTACTGACCGATCGTGCTGCGAGGCTGCCTGTGCCCCTGGTTTTCGACGTGAACGAAACGCTCTCCAACATGGCCCCACTCTCGGCGCGGTTCGAGGAGGTCGGCGCGTCCGGCCAGCTCGCCGGCATATGGTTTGCCGGGTTGCTTCGCGACGGCTTCGCGCTCGCCGTCGGCAGGGAGAACCCGCCGTTTGCGAGCCTGGCCGCCGAGGGTCTGCGCATGCAGCTCTCCATGCCGCGATTGACCGCGACCTAGAGGAAGCGGTCGACCACATCATGGTGGGGTTCTCCGCCTTGCGTGTCCACCCCGACGTGCCCGAAGGTCTCCGCAAACTCACCGACCTGGGTGTGCGACTTGTCACGCTTACCAACGGCTCGACGACTATCGCTCAACACCTGCTGTCGGACGCCGGTGTGGAGGACTGCTTCGAGTCGTTCCTGTCAGTGGAGCAGGCCGGAGTCTGGAAGCCGGCACGCGAGGCCTACGCCTATGCGCTCGAGCACTGCGGTGTCGAGGCCGCCGACGCGATGTTGGTCGCCGCCTATCCCTGGGACACGGACGGAGCCCAGCGGGCTGGTCTGGCCCCCGCGTGGGTCAACCGAGCTGGAGGGCGGTACCCCGCATACTTTCTGGCACCCGATCTGGACGTTCCGTCGCTGGTCAACCTCGCCCAGCGGCTTCGCGAGCGCAGCCCGTGAGAACAAAAGAGGCCAGGCTAATTGTCCAGCCACCTCCTTAAGGCGTGAAGCGGATTCGTCGCTAGAAGCCGCGCGCATACAGCTGGACGGCTTCTGTCCTTCAGGCAGCGACAGCTTGCTGGATGGAACCTTGCATCCTGGGCCTCCTCATTCCGAGGTCGTCAAGAGCGCAACACTGCTCGCTCCAGACCGCGATCGCGCCAGGACGAGGTGTGAGTCCCGTGGCGTGGTGGAGTTTCGGGGTTCGGTGAGTCGCCCGGTGTGAGGGCGCCATCGGCGGGATTCTCGGTGTGTACTGCCAAGTACTCACCAGGAGGTTCCACCGATGGCGTTGTCTCAGTCTGTCGCATCGGAGTTGCTCGAGGCGTTCCGTGCCGGGGAGGGTGGGGATCTGATCCGCGACTCGGTCCGGCTGGTCATGCAGGATCTGATCGAGGTCGACGCGGCCGAGCAGATCGGCGCGGGCAGATACGAGCGCTCCGATGCCCGCACGACCCAGCGCAACGGGTCTCGGCCGAAGCTGATCTCGACCCAGGCCGGAGATGTCGAGCTGCGGATCCCGAAGCTGCGACAGGGCTCGTTCTTCCCCGTCATCTTGGAACGGCGCCGACGCATCGATCAAGCCCTGTATGCGGTAGTGATGGAGGCGTGGGTGAACGGGGTCTCCACCCGTGCGGTCGACGATCTGGTCGCGGCGTTGGGGATCGGGTCGGGCATCTCCAAGTCCGAAGTGTTGCGGATCTGCGCCGGCTTGGACGGGCAGGTCGCCGCGTTCTGTAACCGGCCGTTGCATCACACGAGGTTCCCGTATGTGTTCCTCGATGCCACCTACTTGCACGTCCGCCGCACCGGACAGGTCACCTCGATGGCCGTCGTGATCGCCACCGGGGTCGCCGCTACCGGCGGCCGGGAGATCCTCGGCGTCGACGTCGGCGACAGCGAGGACGAGGTGTATTGGCGCGGGTTCTTGCGCACCCTGCGCGAACGCGGCCTGTCCGGGGTGCCGGCGATCATCTGGGGACACCCACGGACCCTGCTTACGGCTACCGCTGCGTTGCTGGGCGTGCCAGAGATCACTGACACGGAAGAGGTCACTGGTTCAAATCCAGTATCGCCCACCTGCAACACTCCTGGTCAGATGCGATTTCTGATCAACTGGCTACGGTCTCGCACAACCTATGCACAAGATCTGAACTGGCCCTCTCGATGATCAGTGGTCGCTCAGCCGGACGCGATGTCCGTCATCGGCTCATGGCGGCCATCGCTGACTCCACGGTCTGCACGGGTATGCCGGTTGACACGATCGCATCCACATGGGCGGCGAAGAGTTTCGGCGTCACGTCTTCTGCCCCCTTTAGCTTGGGGTCGACGCCGTGGTAGACGAACACGACCCACGTGTTGCTTGTGCGAGCGTGCTCGGCGGCCTTGCGGACTTGAGCGGCTGTGGTGCCTCGGTGCACGTTGTACGAGAACAGGTGGTACGTGATGAGACGACCGCGCTCGTTGAACCCTCCTCGCGTCGATCGGCAGCCCTTGAACTGGTTCTCCGCCTCGGCCAGCACGGCGGCATTGGTGCTGCCGTAGGGGTAGGCGCAGGTGGTGGGCCGGACACCGACCTGGGACTCGATCGCATCCTGTGCATCGGCGAACTCCGCGGTCGCCTGCCCGGTCGTCAGCTTGGCGAGATCCTTGTGGTCCCTCGTGTGGTTGCCGATCTCGTTGCCCTCAGCGAGGAGCTTTCGGGCCTGCTTGGGATTGATCGTGGCGCTGCCCCACCCGAGCGCGTCGGAGATGAGGTAGTAGGTTCCCGGCAGGTTGTTCTTCCGCAGCACACGCCGGGCATATGTGTAGTGGCCAATTGTGCCGTCGTCTAAGGAGATGCTGGCGACCCCGCGATCGATGACCGGTGGTGGCGGTGAGGTGCTCTCCTGGCTGGCCGGTGTCGCTGGCGAGCAGGCCGTCAGGACCAGGGCCGTCAGGAGCAGGGCCGTCAGGAGTCGCTTTCTCAAAGGCAGCGGCAAGCTCGCTGTCATCCTCACCGGGGACCTCCTCGACGACTGCAGCGCAGACACTCCCGGCTGACAGTCCCGCATTCTAGTTGGCCCGTGAGCCGTAGGCCCGTGTTCAAGCGTTCCAGTACTAAGAGAGGATCCGGCCGTCGCTGCAGTTGATGCTGCGCACGGCGGTTGTGCGCCGGATACATCGCCACCCACCCGGCACCTGCGGATGCCAGCGTCGGACTTCGGTGTGGTAACCACGGATTTGCCGCCGACGCGCTCGACGGCTCGACGGATTCGAATCCGGCCGTTCCTCATGTCCGCCTGTCTGATGCATAGCGCTTTAACCGCACCAACAACAAGGACGGCATCGCCGCTGCCTTGCTCAGCCGCGAGTTCTACCGGCTCGGCATCCTGATCGCAGTGGTCGTACTCACTGCCGCGCTGGCACTGCAGCAGAGGGCCGACAGCTCAGCAGGGCCTTCCACCTGGACCTTGATGCCGTCGGCCGAGTTCTCATCGCAGGCCTGAGGCACCCCAAAAGAGGAAGCAGCCATGCATACAACACTTCTCCGGCCAACTGATCAGATGGCCCCGCGACGCGCACGGATCGGTTTGGCGGCTATCTAGCCACCGCAGGCGCCTCATGGCGTCAACGTGCAAGACGCTCGTGCGCCGCCACCCGTGGATCACGTTCCTGGCGATTTTCAATTTCTGGTGTCGGCCTATACGGCGACTCGTCGCTTAGCTCCAGCGCCTAGGCCACAAGGTGATCATCGACCCAGCCGCCTAGACAATCGCAGCTCGCCCTCCGCGCCGGAACGCCCGATGCAGCCTTAGCCTGCCCTCCACCTGGGGATTCACGGGTCTGTGCGGAACGACAATCGGGACTCAATGGGGCCTGGCCTGGTCCCGCTCGAGCAGGATATGGCGAAGGATCTTGCCGTACGGTCCTTTGGGGATCTCGTCCACGAACTCGACCCGCCGGATCCGCTTGTAGGGCGCTACCCGCTCGGCGACCCACGCCATGAGGGCCTCGGCGTCCACCGGCCCGTTTGCAACGACGAACGCCTTGGGTATTTCACCTGCTTCCTGGTCCGGGCTCCGGACGACGGCCACGTCGGCTACGTGCGGGTGGGCCAACAACACGGCCTCCAGTTCCGCCGGCGCGACCTGATGCCCCTTGTACTTGATCAGCTCTTTGACCCGGTCGACCACGAACAGATAGCCGTCGGTGTCCACGCGGCAGAGGTCGCCGGTGCGTAGCCAGCCGTCCGGGTCGAGAACGTCCGCGGTGGCCAGCTCGGCGTTCAGGTAGCCGCGCATCACCTGGGGGCCGCGCACCCACAACTCGCCGGGCTCGCCGGTGCCCAGGTCCTGCCCGCTGGCGGGGTCGAGGATGCACGCCTCGGTGTCGGGCAGCAATACACCGACCGAGCCCTGCCGTGGACCGAGTGGCGCACCGGCAGTACTGCACACTGCCGTTGTGGTCTCGGTGAGGCCGTAGCCCTGAACGACCGGGCATCCGAGCCGCTCGGCGACCGCCCGCTCCAACTCGGGGTCCAGCGGCGCAGCGCCGGACCCGATCAGCTCCAGGGCAGACAGGTCGTAGCTGGCGACCAGGGGATGCTTGGCCAGGGCGAGCACGATCGGCGGGACCAGGAGCGCGCGGGTGATGCGCTGCTCCTGCAGGACGCGCAGGAACTCCTCCAGGTCGAACCGGGGCATGCTGACCAAGGCCGCCCCACACCAGAGAGCACATCCCATCAGCAGGCCCAAGCCGTACGTGTGGAAGAACGGCAGCACCGCGATCAGCCGATCCTCCGGCCCGGTCGGCAAGACAGCATTCCACTGGACCAGGGTGGCGACCAGGTTGCGGTGAGTAAGCATCACGCCCTTGGCCAGCCCGGTGGTCCCACTGGAGTAGGTAAGGGCAACCACGTCAGTGGCCGGGTTGATCACGACGGTTGGTGGGGCCGTCCCGGTGGCGGATAGCAGGCTAGCGAACGGAGTCGCGCCCTTCGCCTCGCCGAATACGAAGATCTCCTCCACGCCCGAGCGGGTGGCCGCCTCGATCGCCCGGTCCAGCAGCAGGTGGCCGCCTCGATCGCCCGGTCCAGCAGCAGGTGGCCGCCTCGATCGCCCGGTCCAGCAGCGGCGGCGCGGTAAGCAGGAACCGCGCGCCGGCGTCGGCCAGCTGGACGGCCAGCTCGCCGGCGGTGTACAGCGGTTGACGGTCGTGGTAGCGCCCCCCGCCGCCGAGACCCCATAGAAAGCGACGGCATACTCGGGCAGGTTGGGCGAATACACCGCCAACACGTCCCCCTTGCCGAAGCCTCGTGCGGCCAGGCCCGCCGCCATCTGCCGGACCCCGGCGGCGAGCTGACCGTACGTCAGCGCCCGGCCGGTGGGACCGTCGACCACCGCGGCGCGGTTTCCCCTGCCTGCCGCTCCGGCGAGCACCAGCTCATGCAGGGGCAGATCGGGAATCTCGACATCGGGGTGCGGGCTGCGAATGACGGTCGCTGCCATGACTCCTCCTCCCGACCACCTACGCGTAATCCGGTCGACGCCGGCGCGAATCCTGGTGGCGTGGGAGGCCGAACCGCTGGGCCAGGAGGGCGCGGTTGTATCGCTGCAGCATCGCCGGGTAGCCGTTGGCGAGGACGTTGAAGAGGAAGGTCCAGCCCGCGGCGTCCCACCGGCCGCGGACGGCTGCGTTGACGACGTCCGCCAGAGGTGCAACTCTCTCATACTGTTTCGGCCAGGTCGGTGGCGTTTGACGATCCGAATTTGGTGTCGTCGGCTGGGCTGGTCCCGGTGCTGGCGTTGGCCCGCCGGTGCGGCCTGCACGAGACGGCCGGAGCCGCGTTGACGGTCCCGAACCCGAACGCGGCGATCAAGGTGGCTGCGGTGGTGGCGGGGATGGTGGCCGGGGCGGATTCGATCGAGGATCTGGACCGGCTGCGGCATGGCGGAATGAGCCGGCTGTTCACCGGGATCCGGGCACCGTCGACGCTGGGCACCTTCCTGCGATCGTTCACCTTCGGCCACGTCCGCCAGCTCGACAAGGTCGCCACCCAGCTGTTGATCAACCTGGCCGGCCATACCCCGCTGCTGCGCGACGCCGGCCGGATCTGTTTGGTCGATGTCGACGACACGGTGAAGCCGACCTACGGTTACGCCAAGCAGGGCGCCGGCTACGGCTACACCCATGTCAAGGGGTTGAACGTGCTGATCGGCACACTGTCCACCCCCACCTCGGCGCCGGTGATCGCCGCCACCCGGCTGCGGAAGGGTTCGACCAGCTCGCCGCGCGGCGCTGCGTCGTTCCTGGCTTCGACGCTCGCTGTGGCGAAGCGGTGCGGTGCGACAGGGCTGGTTTTAGCCCGGATGGACTCCGCGTTCTACACCGCTGACGTGGTGGCCGCCATCGACCGGGCCGGGGCCCGGTTCTCCATCACCGCCCGGCTGAACCGGTCGGTGAAGGCCGCGATCGGCGCGATCGCCGAAGAAGCGTGGACCCCGATCCACTACCCGAATGCGGTCTTCGATGACCAGGCCGGCGGTTGGGTGTCCGACGCCGAGGTCGCCGAAACCTGCTACACCGCGTTCACCTCCCGCGGGATGGGCCGGGCGGTGACGGCCCGGTTGATCGTGCGCCGGGTGAAGTTGCTGCCCTCGGCCGGCGCCGACCAGCCCGCCCTGGTCGAAGGTCACCGCTACCACGCCGTGTTCACCGACTCTGCGTTGACGATGCTGCAAGCCGAGACCTGCCACCGCGGCCACGCCATCGTCGAACACGTCATCGCCGACCTGAAGAATGGGCCGCTGGCTCATCTGCCGTCGGGGAAGTTCGCCGCCAACGCCGCCTGGCTGGCCCTGGCCGGCGTGGCGCACAACCTGACCCGCGCCGCCGGCGTCTTAGCCTCGGCGTTCCACGCCACCGCCCGACCGGCCACCATCCGCGACCAACTGATCAACCTGCCGGCCCGGATCGCCACCTCGGCCAGACGGCTCACGCTGCACCTGCCCACTGGCTGGCGGTGGGAACACCCCTGGCGAGCAGTGATCGCCGCGATCACCTGAACCCGCCCAGCAGCCGACCGTCGCCAACCCGAGGACCGAAGTGGAAACGCCGGGCAGACCGGCCCACCCGACACGCCATCGCCAAGACCAACAATCACCAAGATCAATTACAAACAACAGAAAGCTGGTCGGTGGATTCGGGATAAGCGGGCCCTGATGGGTGCCCGTGAGCGTAATGCGCGTGACCACCTTGTCATGCTCCGCGATCACGTCCTCCACGGTCGCGTGCACGTCTGGGAACGCGGTCCGCCACAAGGCGGCCCAGTCCTTGACGGCTGCCGACCCCCGGAGAGCGGCCGGAGCACCTCCCACATGAGCAACGAAGTCAGGAGCCCTGATTTCGTCGATGATGTCGAGGTTCCCCTCGTTCCCCACTTGCTCGTCCAGCCTGCGCGTCAGCGCCTTGTTCTCCGCAGACACCTTCGGCCTCCTTCGCACGGCGCAACCAAGGTGGGCGACCGCGAACACGCCCACGTTGGAGGCCTTTCAAGGTTCCCTCCTACCAGCCCAACCAGACTGCGTGTTGCCCACTTCGACTCTCCTCGGCCGGTGCCGGTGGGTAGGGGCTTTGGGTTCAGTGCCAAGGGCCTTTGGTCCCCACAAAGCCGTCCTCGAGTACGCCGGGGAAACTGACCACGTTCGCCGACCTCGACTCACGTCGGCGGTGATGACGTCGACCGGCTTTACCTGCCCGGTCGTGATGGCGCCGGTCTTGTCGACGACGATGATGTCGACCCACCTGGTGGACTCGAGTACGCTCGGGTCCCTTGATCAGCACGCCAATCTGGGCGCAGCGGCCGCTGCCGACCGGGAGAGTGGTCTGAATGGCCAGGCCCAGGGGCGCAGGGCAGGCGATGATCACGACCGGACCGCGGCAGTGAACGCGGCCGTGGCGCTGCGCCTGGTCAGAAGCCGGGTGGCCAGGGGTGAGAGCGACAACTCGATCACGATCGGCACGAAGATGCCGGAGACGCGGTCGGCGAGCCGCTGGACCTGTGCCTTGTCGGACTGGGCGTGCTCGACGAGTCGGGCCATCTGGGCGGCTGGATGTCGGCTCAGACGGGGGGCGACCGGTCAGGCTTGGTTCCATCGGGGTCGAGCGCGATGACCGCAATACTCTCTGTCTTCCCCGCGATCGATTCGTCGACCACCTCCTCGACCACCACGGAGCTATGGAACACCGCCGCACTTGCCATCGGCGAACGCCCCTTCTCGCGCATGACCAAGGGTGTACGCGAGCCTGCGAGGTACAAGGTCCCGCCGGTCTGGCGACCAATAGCCCTGCGCAAAACCTCAAAGGGGCTGGAGACTGAGAGGCGTCCGGGCAAGGAGAAGGAACAGGTCATGACCGCGGACGAGATCATTGTTGGCATCGACGACTCACCCCCCGCCCGCGCGGGCCTCCGCTGGGCAGCTGCGTACGCCCGATCGACCGGAACAGCGCTTCGCGCCATTCATGTGGTCGACTAGCCGGAGCCACATGAACATGTCCGTCTATCCCGTAGTCGCGATTACGTCTATCCATACGGGTCAGGCTGTTCGGTGGCGGTACGCCAATGACCAGACGAGTGATGAGGCCGGATATACGGTGGTCGCACTTGAATAATAAAGGAGCGAATAACCTATTCCCCTTCAAGAGTCTCTGGCGATATGCGACAGTCATGATGACTCTAGCGATGCTGTTGTCGATTGTCACGCCAGCCGTGGCACAGCAAGACACTGTCATGTCGGGCGGCAATGTGTCTATCGCGCCAACAGCAGGACAAGGTCCGACCGATCCGGCCGAGCTGGAAACCTTTCTTGATGATTTTTTTGCGACGACGATGGAGGAATACCACATCGCCGGTGCAGCCGTCGCGGTCGTCAAGGATGGCAAACTGTTCTTTACCAAGGGCTACGGCTACAAAGACATTGAGCACGGCATCCCTGTCGATCCCGAAGAGACCATGTTTCGCATTGGATCCAACACCAAGCCCTTCACCTGGACGGCCGTTATGCAGCTCGCCGAACAGGGCAAAGTCGATCTCGACGCGGATGTCAACACCTATCTCGACTTTCGCGTCCCCGATACATTCCCCCAGCCCATCACGCTCAAGCACCTCATGACCCATACCTCGGGCTTCGGTGAGCGCTGGCTTGAAAGTCTGGCGTCGGATGACAGTGAGCTCATGTCCGAACGCGAGTGGCTGGTTTCCAATATGCCGGCGCGCATCTTTGCCCCCGGCGAAGCGGTCGGTTACTCCAACTACAACGCCATGCTGGCGGGTTACATCGTCTCGCGCATATCGGGCCAGCCCTACTCCCAATACATCCAGGAACATATCCTGGACCCGCTGGGCATGTCTCACTCAACCGCGACATCGCCTGCACCGCCGGAGCTCCAAGCCAATCTATCCGGTGGATATAGGTATGTCGATGGCGGCTTCGAGCCTTTCCCCAATTACATGGATCAGCCGGCGGGATTCCCCTCCGGTGTGATTCAGGCCAGCGTCACAGACATGGCCCGCTTCATGATCGCGCAGCTCGAGTATGGCCGCTACAGCGATCAAGAGATTTCCGAGGCGCGCATCCTGCAGGAAAGCACTGCCCGGCAGATGCGGGACACCCCCTATCCTATCGACCCTCGCCTGCGCGGCATGACATACGCCTTTGCCGACCTCACCGATAACGGCGTGTGGACGCTTGGGCACCAGGGCTATTTCCCGCCCATGGGCAGCCAGATACTGCTCCTGCCCGACCAGCGCCTGGGTATCTTTTTTGCTGTCAACACCCTGGATATCGGGCCTCTGACAACTCAGCATACGGGGTTCCAGAGAGCCTTCTTCGACCACTACTTCCCCGCGCCAGCAGCCGGGCACATTGAGCCTCCCGCCGATTTCGCCGGGCGGGCTGACCGCTATGTCGGCTCGTATCGGAGAACGAGCTACCCGCCTTCCACTCCCGATAAAGTTGCAGACCTCTTCGGTGCCTTCACCTACACGGTCAGCGCTCCAGGCGATGGCACGCTCACCGTGTCCCTGGAAGGCTTGGAGCTGCGCTTCGTTGAAGTGGAGCCTCTCTACTTCCGCCAGATAGACGGCTCCTCCTCCCTTGTCTTCTTCGAGGATGACCAGGGCCGCATCACCCGGTTCTACACCGACTTCGCGCCCCAGTATTCTGCCAAAAGGGCGCCATGGTATGAGCTGCCTTCCTTCAACATGCCACTGGTGATCATATCCGTCCTGCTTTTCATCTCGGTGCTAATCACTGCCCCGGTCCAGGCCGTCATCAACCGCCGTCGTGGCGCTGATCCACGACCCGCCTCTCGCACCGCCCCGCTGGATTCTTGTGGCCATCTCCCTGCTGAACCTGGTATTCCTGTGCGGCATGCTGTTTGGTTACCATCCGCCGACAGAATTACACGGCGTTGCCCCTTCCATAAAGCTCCTGCTGACCACGACCGTCATGTCCGCCCTGCTCACGGCCGCCGCACTGGTCTACATCATCCTCGCCTGGAAGGATCGTTATTGGGGTATTGCCTTCCGCGTGTACTACACCCTGGTCACGGCCGCCGCCCTCGCTTTTGTCTGGTTCCTCAACCAATGGAACCTGTTAGGCTGGCAGTTTTAGCTCACCAATGTTTCGAGGCTGGCGTGCATATGAACAGTTCCCGCCAATTAACAGTTCCCCGCCAGCAAATAACAAAAAGGGAGCAATCACACGTCCACACAAGAACCAACCTCAGTGATAGATGCAAACGCTTTCAATAAGCAACGAGAAAGTCCAGCTGGGCATCCGCAGGCGGCCATGATATACGCGCCCACAGCAAAGGCAGGCCGCCCAATGGCCGGGACACACTCGTTGCGGTTGGCCTCCACGAGCTGTCCGCAAAGATTGCCGACCCTGTCTTGGCGATGGTGATCGCAAGCTCGACCGGCAAGCACCGCACCGAGTTCGTGGACGGTCAGTGAGCCGATCTTGCAAGTGATTTGGAGAGCCGAGCTCTACCAGTCGCTCTCGCGCCGATCCGGATCGTCTTTGGGCTTCGTTCAGCGTTACGTTCCTGTGGCGGACACACGGAGGCTTCGCTGCCTCCGCAGGTTCCGTTTCCGCCGGTGCAGGTTCGGCCAAAGCTGGGCCATACGCAATGGCCCCGGCCCCGACCGACCTATGGGCCCGGTCATCACGGCGGTATTCGCTCACCTCGAAGGGGACCTCGATAGCTAGCGGTGCGAAAAGCTGGCGCAGTCGTGGAAAGGCAGGACCGTTGACCCCCCGCACTAGGGCTTTAGGCCCTGTGCCGAAACATGCTGCGGCGGAAGGCTCCACTCAAGGAGAGGAGGGGTCATGGTCTTCCTGGAAGTTATCGCTCATGCCAAGGTCCGCCCAGGTCAACTTGAGGGCGTCAAGGCCCAGGCGGCCGAGATCGTTCGGCTGACCCGCGAGCAGGACACCCACACCCTTCGGTGCGACTGGTTTGTCAGTGAGGACGGAACCGAATGCGAGGTGCATGAGATGTTCCCAGACGAGCAAGGGCTGATCGAGCACCAGATGCACATCATGGAGGCACGGACGGTCCTGTTCCGCGACCACGCCTACGACCACCGGTCGACTATTTACGGCGAGGTCTCGCAGAACTTCATCAACCTCATCAAAGCGCGCATGGGAGCAGCGCCGACCACCTTCTCGTTCGTGCAAGGGCTCGAACAATCGGCGACGGTCTAGCCACCAGCAGTCTGTACTTGCTGCGTACGAAGACAGTTACGGAGGGACCGTGAGTCATTTGGAAGTGATGGCGCACCTGAAGATCCGCCCAGGTGAACTGGACGGGTTCAAGGCGCAGGTGGCCGAGATTATGCGGCTGAGCCGCGAGCACGACACCCACACGCTTCGGTACGACTGGTTCATCAACGAGGACGGGACCGAGTGCGAGGTGCACGAGGCGTATGTGAGTGAGGAAGGGCTGATCGAGCACAACGCGCACGTCATGGAAGCGAGGGCGATCCTCTTCGACAAGTACGCGTACGACCACCGCATGAGCGTCTACGGCGAGATCTCGCAACCGCTCAGGGATCTGTTCAGCAAGCACGCCGGAGGAGTTAGTTCGTACTCATTCCTGCAGGGGCTTCAAACCGCCGCCGCAATCTAAGCGACGACGCCAGGAAGCGTGAGGTGATGGCCGAGATGCCTGTGCTGGAACGGTTAACAGCGTCGGACCTGTTCTTGTGCACTCGGACGACTCCGGCAGGTCCAGCGACATTGGCGGGCTCGCCATTCCCGACGGCACCCGCCTCGCGCTTGTGTCTGCTACCACCAATAGCGATAACGAGCAGAGATTGCTACAGCAGTCCGTGGGCGCGGCGGCCGTCGGAGGAGGCTGATGATGGGCTCGGTGAGGTCGGACGGATGTGACCTCTATTACGAGGAGGCAGGCGAGGGCGTCCCGATCCTTCTGATTCCCCCGGCCGGCACGACAGCCTCAACCTGGGGCCCCGTCACCGAGGAGCTCGGGCGGATTGGACGAGTGATCACTTACGACCGTCGGGGTTACGCCAGGACTGGCGGCGAACCGGTTCGCTTGGTTTCGAGGCACACGGCCGACGCCGCCGCCATTCTGGAGTACTTGCAGGCCACGCCCGCCGTCGTGGTCGGAACGAGCGCCGGGGCGACGATCGCGGTTGACCTCGCGGTGCGTCGTCCGGAGCTCGTACAGGCCGTCATCGCCCATGAGGCCGCATGGCGGGCGAGTCGGCACCTCCCGAACGCTGCGCAGCTCGCGGCGGTGGCCAAGATCGCGTGGCAAGCCTTGCGCGGCCGATATGGCGACGCCGCCGAGACGCTCTTGCGCGCCGCCTACACATACCGCGACGGTGGAACCGCGTGGGACACCTTTCCAGAAGAATGGCGGCGGATCGCCCGGGAAAACGCTCGGCCGGCCTTGCTGGACTTCCGAAACTCCATCGGCAACTATCCATCAGCAGCCGATCTCGCGAACGTTGCTGTCCCCGTCCTATGCAGCTACGGCGCCCGCAGCCCCGACGGCATCATCCGCCTGACCCGCTCCCTCGCAGCGGCCATCCCCACCGCCACAACCCATCAAATTGAAGGCGCCGGCCACGCCGCCCCCTTCGATGCAACATCCAACTTCGTACAGCTGATCGCCGGCACCATCACCTCCCAACAGCCCCGGACGTTCAAGTGATAGGCCTAAGGCCTGCAGCGACGACTGACGCGATGCGGCCTAGCAATGCACATATACCCGATGTTGCTGACACCGCGGAGGCTCTCTCGATGACGCCGGACAGTCGAATTCCTCTGATGAGAGATGAGTCCAGTGAAGTGGTGTACGAGTCCCTGACCGACCAGCGTGTCGTGAGGATGTGAAGACGGCCATCGCGTGATCCTTCGAAGAACCGCCAAGTTCAAGCGAAGGAGAGATCATCACGATGACCGCCAACCCCCACAGTATTGACCTGTCCGCGTTCGTGGCCGAGCACTTGGAGCACGCCGAGCCCGATGTGTTGCGTTGGTTGCTCAGCTCGTTCATTCAGGCATTGATGAGCGCCGAGGCCGAGGCGATCTGCGGCGCCGGCTATGGGGTTCGGTCATCGGAGCGGGCCAACTCCCGCAACGGCTACCGCTCCCGGGACTTCGATACTCGGGCCGGCACCTTGGAGGTTGCCATCCCAAAGTTGCGGGAGGGGTCTTACTTTCCGGAGTGGCTGCTGGAGCGTCGCAAGCGGGCCGAGAAGGCTCTCGTCTCGGTGGTGGCGACCAGTTATCTGCTCGGCGTCTCCACGCGCCGCATGGAGAAGCTGGTCGAGCAGCTGGGCATCACCCGGCTGTCGAAATCGCAGGTCAGTGTGATGGCCCGGGAGCTGGACGAGCAGGTCGCCGACTTCCGGAGCCGACCCCTCGACCAAGGGCCCTACACCTTCCTCGCGGCGGACGCGTTGACCATGAAGGTCCGCGAGGGCGGCCGGGTAGTGCTGGTGCATGTGCTCACCGCAGCCGCTGTCAACGCCGACGGACACCGAGAGGTCCTCGGTGTCGATGTCACCTCCGCTGAGGACGGCGCCGGCTGGTTGGCGTTCTTCCGCGACCTGAGTGTCCGCGGCCTCTCCGGTGTATCCCTGGTGACCTCCGACGCCCACACCGGCCTGGTCGCCGCCCTCGGCGCCACGCTGCCCGGCGCCTCCTGGCAGCGTTGCCGCACCCACTACGCGGCGAACCTGATGGCCATCTGCCCGAAAGCCTCCTGGGGTTGGGTCAAAGCACTGCTGCACTCGGTGTATGACCAGCCCGACGCGAGCTCGGTGCACGCCCAGTTCGACCGCATCGTCGACGCCCTCGGCGACAAACTGCCGGCAGTGGCCGACCACCTCGAGCACGCCCGGCCCGACATCCTCGCCTTCACCGCCTACCCCAAGGAGCTGTGGCGACAAATCTGGTCCAACAACCCCCAAGAACGGCTCAATCGCGAGATCCGCCGCCGCACCGACGTGGTCGGCATCTTCCCCAACCGTGACGCCTTAATCCGTCTGGTCGGCGCGGTGCTCGCCGAGCAGCACGACGAATGGGCCGAAGGCCGCCGCTACCTCGGCCTCGACGTGCTCAACCGAGCCCGCCTCACCAAGATCAACACCGACGAACCGGACAAGATCAACACCAACACACCCGAGGAGGCGCTAACCCCGCCAGCACTAACCGCCTAAACTGCCCACCACGGATCACACGATGACCGTCTTCTTACACCACCACCCTGGGCTCGACCCTGATGAGCAGCTGGCCTGGCGGAGGCAACCAGCGACTCCGGATCAAAGCCGAATGATCATGGCCGATATCAAGTACCCCGGATGTCCGCGTCCAGCTGACGAGGACGGACGGCGACGCGTGCGCGATCATCGGCCGCGTACGCCGGATCGCTGACGCCCCAACGCCCTAGCACCGCACGGTCCGACATCGGCGCGGCCGAGCTACTGAAAGCGGGAAGCCGTTGCCGCCCCGGTCACGGCCATGGTCGGGCCTTAGGCGGAAGTAGCGGCAGGAGCCGTTCGGACGATCCCGCTTCGCGACCGTCGATCCGGATCGCGCGAGGTGCCGCAAGCGGAACCTTCAGCGGGACGGCGTGTGCGATGCCTCGCGTACGGACGGCGGCGGGTCAGCGGCGGGGACGCTGCTTGGCCGACACCGACTTGATGACCAGATCTCCGTTGTCCGAGGCATCCATCGGCGTTGTGGCAAGTCCGAGCGCAACCTCGATCAGAGCGCCGACGTCGGGCCTGTCAAGATCGTCGGGTGAGTCAAGGGCTACGGTGCGGACTACCTTGCCGCTGCCGCGCAGGATCGACGTCGGGTCCGGCAGTTCCGGACCACGTTGCAGAAAGCACAAACTCACACCGCGGGCGTGAGCAGCCAACGACAAGATCGCGTCCGAGGCGCGGCGCGTCGGTCCGAACCCAATCACCAAGAAGTTGTAGTTGTCATAAACCATCTGAACCGGGTCGGGAAACCGTGCCTCCAACTTCGCTCGGCAGCCACGGATCCGGCACTGCATCTCCGGCGCGAACTTGGCGATGAACCCGGCCAGCTCGGACTCCGCCGTCATAGATCGCACTGTATCGGCGCGCGGCCCAGCCTCCGCACCGCAACGGACGCCAGCCCGAGCCCAAGAAACGACGACGCCGAACCGATCAACGTCAAGCCGCCCAGAGAGTTCACTTCCCGTCACCGGGATCAGCATGTCCAGTCTCGGTGAGGACCGGCTAGCGGTACTCGCTGTAACCAACGAACCGGGCCAGTCAGTTTTCCAGTCTTGTCGACTAGCCGGATCGCACGAGGCCAGAGTGGAACCTCCGCCGGCCGGCGGCCATCGCCGCGAGCGCCAGCAGACCAGGTCGAGGTGTTGGCGGCCAGCTGGGTTTCGGATCTTTGTAGCCGTGGAGAGAGGTAAGGTGCGGCTGCAATCTGAGCCGACTACACGATCGGCGTTCCGGCGAGTACGGCACGCCCAAAGGGGGAAGAATGAAGGGCTTCAAAGACTTCGTTATGCGCGGTAACCTCGTCGAGCTTGCCGTCGCTTTCGTCATGGCGGCCGCATTCGCCGCAGTTGTCACAACATTCACCAACTGGCTGCTCTCACTGATCCCGGCGGGGGCCACCAACTTCGGGGAGACCAAGTTCGGGTTGTTCCTTACGGCGCTGGTGTCCTTCCTCGTCATCGCTGCGGTCGTCTACTTTTTCATCGTCACCCCATACGAAAAAGTCAAGGCGCGTTTCGGAAAGCAGGAGGCCGAGGCTTCGGACCCCGACGACATCGTGCTGCTTAAGGAGATCCGCGACCTGCTCGCCTCCCGTCAAGGCGGCGCCGTGTGACCCTGCGGCGCCGTTTGAGCTGGCCACTCAACAATGCGCGTCCCGAAAGGCGGGCCGGCAGCTCGACCGGTGGGAGGCGAAACGCACCACAGGAAGCGGCAGGCAGCGGCCGTCCGCTCGTGGCGGACACCCGATGGGCCCCGTCGAGATCGGTACCGTCTCTTTTGGCGGAGCGCTCTGCGGGCTGCGGGCGGACCCACCGGCGAGCCGGAATCCGTCCCGCGGGAGTCAGGTCCTGATCATCGACGACGGAGACCCCCTCGATGAAACGGAGAAGACCATGCACGCGGCACTCGTAAACTTGACAATCGACCCGGACCAGGCGCCGGCGGCAGCCAACGCACTGACGCATGAGATCCTGCCGGCGATCCGTTCGGCTCCCGGCTTCGTCGCGGGCTATTGGCTAGAGCCTGTCGATGGCCACGGCTTCTCGTTCGTCGTGTTCGACACCGAGGAGCAAGCACGGCGATCAGCCCCGCCGGCCGGCAACTGGGCGGCGCCCGGCGTCAGCATCATCGATGTCGACTTCCGCCGAGTGGCTGCCAGCGCTTAGAAATCGATCAGAATGACCGTCGTAGCCTTCTGAAGCTGACGAGGCAGCAGCCGAGTGCGACTAAGGCTCATTGATCTCGGCGCGGCGATCGTAGGGAACAAGCAGTCGCTTGAAGTCGTGCAGCCAGGCGAAGGTGCGCAGACGACCCAGTGACCGCGCCGAGGCCGGAGCCGTGTTCGGTCTTGCGACGGGTGATCTCCGGTGCGGTGCCGGCTCACGCGTCGACGCCGCGTACGCGGAATCGACGCCACCGCGCGTTCATGCCCTGCCCGTCGAGCGAGCGACTGCGACCGTCTCGGATCGGCAGCGTTGTGTAGACCCCGAACCCGATGCGAGCGCGTTCGGGGATCACGGTGCCGTGGGCCTCATACACCCTGCGGCCGTCGACGTGCCACGCCGCAGTCGATCTGCTCCGGTCGAGCGTGATCTCGCATGCGCGAAGCCGGGTGAAGTCGTCGTCGAAGTCCTCGTACGGCGACTCGACTACGTGGATGAATAGCTCGCCTGGCCCGCCATCGCCAAGGGCAGATGCTCGTGCATCGCGAACACGCGGGTCGAAGTGCCGCAGACGGAGAACACGCGCTTGCTCACCTCGAGGCCTGAAAGGGCTGCGATCCCTCGACGGAAGTCCCGCGGCTCCCCGCCGATGTTGTTGACCGCGAGCTCGGCGGCGAACGTCGCGGCCGATCTGGCGATAGCTCGAACTCGCCCGTCGACAAGGTGAGGTATTTGACGCTGTCGACGGACTGAATCGCGTCGTGCGACAGCGAGAAGCGCGGAATCATCACGCGCACTTCGCCCTCGCCGACGGCCAGCCCCGCGTTGGGGTCCAGCGGGAGGTGCTCACCGCCGGTCGGGAGCGGCAGGCGCGCCGGGGCCCAACGCGCAGCGTCTAGGTCCGGCCCGCGGAACTCGTCGTACGTGACGAAGCCGTCAGGGGCGGTGGCCGGGATCTGCGTCTCAGGCGTCATGCGGCTCCTCCTCGGGTCCGAGCGGCGCCGTTCGCCGCTTCGCCCTGACGACGAACGGAAGCGCCCCATTTCGGCAGCGGGTAGGTGAGACTCACGCGATCCGCCTTGAGGCGGTCACCGACACCGCCGTCCCTTGCAAAGCGGCACTCTCGGCCGCCGCGAAGCGGTTCCGGGCTAACGCTCTTGTGCTTCTCCTTTGGGGTGACGATCACCCGCCCCTGTGCTCTGGGCCTGTCAGTTCCACGCTCGGCCGGTAAGTCGAGCGATGATCCGCCCGATGATGTGTTGGCCCTGATCCGTGAGCGTCTCCACTCCCAATCGTCGAGCAACCGGGGGCAGACCCGATCGGCGAACATCTCGTCAGGGAACAACCGCACGCTGTGCTCAGCCAGAAAGTCGTGCACCGTGTCCCCCGGCACTAGATGGCCGACCAAACGCCCCCGCCTCCAACAACTCCCGGTCAGGAACCGACTGGCCCGGGGATGCGCGCCAGTCTTTCTACCCCGACCCGAAACGCGAGCCTTCCCACCTCGAATTGCTGCGCAATCTCGCTAGGGCAGGATCTCGACGTACCCGTCCGTTCCGTGCACGCGGATCCGCTGCCCATTTCGGATCAGCCGAGTGGCTTGCTCCACGCCCACGACGGCCGGCAAGCCGTACTCCCGGGCGATCACTGCGCCATGGGTCATCAGGCCCCCTACCTCCGTCACCAGTCCCGTGATCGTGACGAACAGGGGCGACCAGCTGGGATCCGTGTAGGCCGTGACCAGGATGTCGCCCGCTTCGAGATCGGCCTCCGCCATGTCCAGGATGACGCGGGCCCGCCCTTCGACGGTCCCGGCGGAAACCGCTAATCCGACCAGCGCGCCAGCCGGCACGTCGTCGCGTCGGTACGCCCCGGCGATGACCTCACCATCCGACGTGAGCACCCGGGGCGGCGTGAGCGCTTGATACGACCTGAACGCGTCCTTGCGCTGGTGGATGAGTTGGTCATCCACTTGGTTCGCGCGCACGACGTCGTGGAGCTCCTGGAACGTGAGGTAGAAGATGTCTTCCTTCTCACGCAGCACGTGGGCCTGCACAAGGCGCTCGGCTTCCTCCAACAAGGCCTGCTTGTACACGAAGTAGCGGCTGACCATCCCGTACTTCGGATACTCCCGGTACCCGATGAAGGTCCGGACCCGGTCGATCATCCGCTTCGTCTCTTCGGCCTTGCGCTCCCCGTCCGGCAGGGCCCGCAAGCGCTCCAGCAGCTCCTGCTCCTTCTTCCAGGCTTCCTGGCGCCCCTGCTCGAAGCGCCGCTCGCCGGCTCCCGGCTCGAAGTTCTTGATGTTGCCGAGGATCAGGGGCACGAGCGTAGAGGGGCGTTCACTCCAACGCGGCCGCGTGATATCGATCTCGCCGACGCAGCGCATGCCGTACTTGTCGAGCCACGCCTCGATGGCGTCTCGCGCTTCCCGCCCGCCCGCGAGCTTGGGCAGTTCGTCCAGGAAACCCTCGTCCTCGACGTGTTGCAGAAACGCCACCACGTCCGGATGCGGGCGGATCACGTCAGCGACGTCCAGCAGCGCCAGCCCCATCTCCGACGTGACGTTGTGGGGCACGGACTGCGTGAGCGTGTCCGCCACGTTCTTCTCGCCCAGCCACGCCTCCAGCTGGTCGTTGAGCCACCAAGCGGCCTCCATCGCCGACATGAACACCTGATGGCTCTGCGGATCGAACAAGATCCGCCTCAGCTCCTGGATGTCCGCCCGGATGAAGTCGAGCAGCGCCTCTCCGGACTTCGTCCGGATGTCGCGTTCCGAGGCGGCGATGGATGCCTCGCTGCCCCCGATCAGCTCGGTAACGATGGCCGGATCGGTCTCGATCGGAGCTGGCGTGCCGCCAAACAGTGGCTCAGGGGGACCCTCGCCAGGGAGCGGCCGGATGAAGCCGTCGCGCTCGAGGATGGTCTGCAGCGCGTCCCCGGTCAGCGGATCGGATCTCCCCAGGGCCTCCAGAATGCCGGCGCGGCTCAACGGCGAGGCCAGCCTTTGGGTGACGTCGACGAACAGGCGGCCGCCGGCCTCGGCCATGGGCGCGGGGGTCGTCATCTGCCAGAAAGAGAGCCCCAGGGGCTTCATGGGGTCGGTCATCATCTGCTGATGACCGACGGATACGTAGACGTGGTTCTCCCGGTCGCTGACCGCCGGGATGGGGAACAGCGTGGTGATCGCCCGGCTCTGGACGATTTGGAAACCGTCGTCGACCAGGCACCATTCGATGTCCTGGGGGCAGCCGAAGTGCGCCTCGATCCGCCGGCCCAGCTGCGCCAGTTGCACGACCTGCGCGTCCGTCAGCGCTGGCTGCTCCTGCCGCGCCGGGTCGATCGCCTGTTCCTGCGTCCCGCCAGCCGGCAGGGCGTGGATGGCCAGCTGCTTGGTGGCGACCGCCTTGGCGACGATCTTGCCGTCGCGCACCTTGTAGGCGTCCGCATTCACCAGGCCGGAGACCAGGGCCTCGCCGAGGCCGAAGCTGGCCTCGACGGCGGCAACCCTCCGGTTGCCCGTGATGGGGTCGGCCGTGAACAGGATGCCGGCCGCATGCGGGAAGACCATCTGCTGCACGACCACGGCCATGTGGACCTTACGGTGGTCGAAGCCGTTCCGCAGGCGGTAGGTCACGGCCCGCTCGGTGAAGAGCGATGCCCAGCACCGGCTGACGTGCTGGAGGATCGCCGCCGGCCCGACGACGTTCAGATACGTGTCTTGCTGCCCTGCGAAGGAGGCCGTCGGCAAGTCCTCCGCCGTCGCGCTCGATCGGACGGCGTAGGCGGCGTGTTCGCCGAGCCGGGCGAGCGCGGCGGTGATCGCCGCCGCCAGATCCTCAGGGATGGCGATCCCTTCGAGGGTCCGGCGGATCTCCGCGCTCAGCGAGCGGACCCCCTCCCGGTCGTCCGGGTTCCGGCGCGACAGCCGATCGAGCCGTTCGTCGATGGAGGGCTCTTCCGCAATGATCCGCCGGAAAGCGTCCGTCGTCACGCAGAAGCCAGCCGGCACGCGGATGCCTTCGATCCGCGAAAGCTCCCCTAGGTGCGCGCCTTTGCCGCCAACGATTGCGACCTGCGTCTGGTCGATCTCCTGGAAACCCAGCACATAGCTGCCCATCCGTCCACCTTCCCGACTGCGTCACCTGGCAAGGTCCGCTTTCCCCGCCATCGAGGTCATCGATAAAGAGCTGTAACCAACTCAACTACCGGAGCTCTGGATAGCGAGTCTCCACCCTCGACGATCAGGCGAACCACGGCGTCAACAAAGCCCATCAGGCCGAGCTCGGGATCCTCGCTCTGACGGAGTACCTCGACCGCCTGGCGGGCCCGTTCGAGTGTGGGGCCGCTGATCCGAGTCACGTCACGAGGCAGCGTCCCACAAGGAGTTGAGGACAGTTCGCCAGGTCGGAGGATCAGTGGATCCGGATCGTCATCGTCGCCGAACAGGGTCGGCACTCCCATCGGCCAGAATTCGTCACCGCCGAGATGCTGATCCGCCACAGCGTTGCACCACTGGTCGATTGCGGCCCACGCAGCGTCCTTCTCGTGAGGCTTGGCCGACCCTCTACCGATCGCACGAACATGACGGCACGTCGCAACCGCTCCCCCGCTACCGGGCCCACACGAATGACCTCACGGCCGGCACTGAGGGAACAGACGGAGCGGATCAGCGCAGCCAGGATCGGGGCTACTCATCGTCGCAGCAGCCTGCTGTTGCTACGAGGGATCGACCCAATTGCGAAGGTCGTCATGCCCCCATCGAGAGGTGGAGCGGAGTGGCGCCAGCTCCGCAGGTCGAGGAGTTGGAGGGTGAGGACGAGATTTCGCAGTTTTCAGTCGATTTGACCGATGGGTGGCCTCCCTGCGGCGCTGCGAGGTATTCGGGCAGACTTCCGCCATGCGGACAGTAGGCGTGGAGGAGGAGCTGCTGCTCCTCGACGTCCACACCGGGAGGCCGCGCTCAGTCGCCAGCCAGGTCATCGCAGCCGCGGACGGAAACCGTGTGCATGGAGCCAGCGAGGGCGGAGTCGAGGCCGAGCTCCAGCGCTACATGGTGGAAACCCAATCCTCCGTGGCGAGCGATCTCGCCGACGTTGGAGAAGAGCTGCGTAAGTGGCGACGTGTCGTGGCCAGTGCCGCCCGGGAAGCCGGCGCTGGCGTCGCAGCCATCGGCACCGCCCCAGTGGCGGGTACCGGTCTGATCTCGCCGGACCCGCGCTATCAGCGAATGGCGGAGCGCTTTGGTCCGACCGCGCAGGAGGTGTTGACCGGCGGCTGTCACGTGCATGTCAGCGTCGAATCAGACGAGGAGGGCATCGCCGCCATGGACCGGATTCGGGTCTGGCTGCCGGTCATTCTCGCGATGAGTGCGAACTCGCCCTTTTACGACGGTCGCGACACCGGGTATGCCAGCTACCGGTCGCAGCTGTGGATGCGCTGGCCGTCGGCGGGCCCAACCGACACCTTCGGGACCCCCGACGCGTACCACGACCTGGTGCGCTCGATGGTCGAGTCCGGCGTACTCCTCGACGATGGGATGATCTACTTCGACGCACGCCTGTCGCGGCGCTATCCCACGGTCGAGATCCGGGTCGCCGACGTGTGCGTCGATCTCGAAGACACGCTCGTGGTTGCGGCGCTGTGCCGAGCGCTCGTCGAGACGGCCGCGGCCGAGGCGGCGCGCGGTGATCCGGTGCCGCAGATGCCGACGTCACTGCTGCGTCTCGCGGTCTGGCGGGCGGGACACGACGGCGTCGGCGGAGTGTTGGTCGACCCAGTGTCACGACGGCCCCGGCCCTGGATCCAAGTGATGCGCGATCTGGTCATCCACGTGCACGACTCCCTCGAGGCGTTTGGCGATATCGAGCGCGTCGAGGTCGGCATCGACCGGTTGACCCGGGTTGGCACCGGCGCCACAGTCCAGCGCCGCACCTTTGCAAAAACCGGCCAGCTCGTCGACGTCGTCGTCGAGGCGGTGCGCCGGACGACTGGACCTTAGCCTCGCCTGGCAGCCATCTTCGGCGAGTGTGGCTACTTCGGAGACCACGACTTCCCCACACTGCTACAAGCGCTGTTAGATACGAACGTTCTTAAAGCGGACGGGCTACCGGACACGGTTCGTCGGGAACGTCCGTCACAGACGGAAGCGCTTGCGGGAGGTTGTGTCGCTTAGTCGCCTCGGAGTTAACTGAGAGTGGTCTCCTCGACGTTGGCGGACCCGGCCGCTAATCGCTGTACCGCAGCCGTACGCGACGATCATGCGTGGATGAGGCAATCCGTTTGTCAGTGACTCGGCGCGGACTTTTTCTGACTAAAGTCAGAGGTATGACGGCGACCGCAACGCTACGCCACTTCAACCGCACCTACACCCAACGCATTGGGCTCCTTGAGGAGTCATTTCTCGGCATGGGGATGCCGCTGGCCGCGTCGCGATTGGTGTTCGAGATCGGCCCCACAGGGACCACCGTTCGGGAGCTTCGGGATCGGCTTGGGCTGGACTCGGGTTATCTCAGCCGGCTTCTGCGCACCCTGCAGGCCCGCGGGCTGGTGATGGTCGAACCCGATCCTGATGACTTGCGCCGCCGCAGGGTGGCCCTGACTCCGAAGGGGCGGTCGACCTACCGCCGTTTGGATGATCGCTCAGAGCGGCTGGCCGAGGGCATCCTCCAACCATTGTCGGAGCGGCAGCGGGACCGCCTGATCACCGCGTTGGCTACTGCCGACCTGCTAGTCCGAGCCGCGACGATCCAGCTTTGCAGAGTCGATCCTCGATCGGCGTTAGCTATGCGCGCGGTAGATCAGTACTTCGCCGAGCTGAACCGCCGGTTCCCCAGCGGGTTCGATGCCGCCGCGGCGCGTGCCGCCGACGATGCCGCGGTCGTCGATGGTGCTGCGGTCTTCGTCGTCGCGAGTGGCGACGGTCTGCCAGTTGGTTGCGGAGGAATCCACCAACTAACTGCTACGACCGGCGAGATCAAGCGCATGTGGGTCCATCCCGCGTGGCGAGGAGCGGGGCTCGGCTCGAGACTGCTGCGCCACCTCGAAGCTGTCGCGGTCGAGCTCGGCTACCAGACGGTTCGACTCGATACCAACGGCACCCTCACCGATGCGATCACCTTGTATGAACGGGCCGGATACCGGCGCATCGCGCGCTATAACGACAACCCGTACGCCCAGGTCTGGCTCGAGAAGAACCTGATCATCCAGCCGGCCTAGGCTCAGCCCCGGCTGGCCGTGAGTCAACAAGCAGCAACAGGCTCACCGCTGTCGCAGATGCGAGATTCCGACCTCAGCCGGTACGTTCTTCACTGTCGGAGCTGTCATGCCAACTTCGCCCACATCCTCAGGTGCTGAGTTGTGATGGCAGTCCTACGATCGAAATCCACCGAGACACTAAGACGAGGACACGCTACGCACCCGCAACCGGTCCTGTTCATCCAGGGCGCCGGGAGCATGCACGAGCCCGAGGGTAGCGGTCGGCTCGCCGCCTACCTGGCCCGTGAGCTCAGCACCGGCTACGGTGTTCTCGCCCCAGAGATGCCCGATGCTGACAATCCCCACTATCAACCCTGGAGGGATCGGATTGCGCAGGAGCTCGAGGTGATCGATAAGGAGGTGATCCTCGTCGGTCACTCGTTCGGCGGCTCCGTACTGCTGAAGTACCTCGCCGAGGGCTCGTACCAGAAGCCTGTCCGGGGCCTGTTCCTTGTCTCGGTGCCCAACTGGGGGCCCGACGGTTGGGCGTATGACGAATACGCCGCACCAGACGACGTTGGCTCGAGGCTGCCCCCGTCGAGGATCTTCCTTTACCACAGTCGCGATGACCCGGAGGTGCCGTTCGCGCACCTGGGCTACTACCAGAAGCATCTGCCGGCGGCGACTGTTCGGCCGATCGACGGATCGGACCACTCGTTCGTTGACGGGCTTCCGACGCTTGTCGAGGACATCAACAGCCTGCCTCGCTGAAGATCAACTCGTGGTAGGCGACTGGCAAGCGCGACGAGTGACGGGCGGGCTGGTCGGCGTCAGTGTGGAGCGAGTGGGATATGTCTGGAACCCGGAGCGACGGCGTTGAGCATCTCATGCGTGGCGTGATCATCTTCGATGTGAATGACGGCCGAGCCACCGCGGCGCAGTTCTACCTCGAACCGGTCGACCGTGGGCCTGGCGATGTCGACACCGTCGCGCGCGACGGTCTCGGCCTACCCTCATGATCTCTATGCTGGCGGCACGGGCTGCCTGGGCTCCGAGGTTGTTCGCCGGGCAGAGGTAGGTCGCCGGCGATGTGCGGCATCCCCAAATGGGGGTATGCGGTCCTCAGCTCGACCCCTCCGCGGGTTGTCGGCCTATTCGGCGGACGGCACGTGGCTTCTCCTTGCTCGGCGAGGCGCTGACCAACGCGTTCACCCAGCTGGCCGGGATCGAGTTGTCGAGCAGGACCGACTTCAGGAACAAAGTGGCTGGGACAGCCAGCAAGGCGCCAAGAGTGCCGAGAACATACGCCCAGAAGATAAGCGAGACAAAGGCCACTGTGGCGCTGATACCGACCGCGTCCCCAGTGAACCGTGGCTGGATGATGGTCTGAACCACCACGTTGATGACCGTATAAACGACCACTACGGCGACCGCGCTGCCCACGCCCCCGTCGAGCAGAGCGATGAGGGCCGGCGGAATCACACCGAGGATGAAGCCAATGTTTGGAATGTAGTTCGTGACGAACGCCAGCACGCCCCACGTGACGAATAGGGGGACGCCGATGATCGCCAGGGCGATTACGTCAAGGACCGCGACGATGAAGCCGAACACCGTGGTGACGATCCAGTACTTTCGAACTCTGGTGGCGAAGTTGACCAGGCCGTCGGCGATGTGCGGACGGGTCTCGCGGATTACCCCGAGTCGCTCGGGCATGCTCGCGGCCTCGAAGGCTAGGAAAATGACCACTGTGACAATCAGCAGGAGCAGTGACACCCCGCCGCTGATGCCGCTCAGCAGCGCCTGAGCCGGGCCGGCGAGACTACTCAGCTGGACCGAGGAGGCCAGGCGCTCGAGCTGT
The DNA here is from genome assembly GCA_963759635.1 of uncultured Actinomycetota bacterium. Classification (GTDB taxonomy): domain Bacteria; phylum Actinomycetota; class Actinomycetes; order Propionibacteriales; family Propionibacteriaceae; genus Microlunatus. Next base: position 316,456 of record CAVXAP010000026.1, on the reverse strand, counting down.
GCCTGCCCGTAGCCAAGCCGAGTGCTGAGGCCGAGGAGGTACGTGAAGATCCGGTTGAACGCGTTCGCATACTCCGGCAGCGTCCCCACCAACCGGGCGACTGCGAACGCCACCGACCCCAAGATGAGCGCCAGGAGCAGGTAGATCGTCAGCAGGGAAACCGCGCTCGCCAACCAAGACGGCCAGCGGCGCCGGACTAACAGGTTGCGCAGTGGCGCCACGGTGATCACCAAGGTGATGACAAGGAACAGCGGGGCGACGATGTTAGCCGTCGACCGCAGACCGGCCCCGATCACGATGAGGCCGGCAACGATCAGGATCGCGAAGAATGGCGGACCTGGGCGCTGGCCCGCGACGGGCATGGAGTCGGGCCGGGCCTGCGCGGTGACGGTCTTGCCTGGCATGGTCGGTCTCCCATCAGTGGGTTGGGTGATCTGAGTCCCCGGTTCCTTACCCGTGAGCTGCTGTTCTGCCGCTGCTCACGCACGCCGACCTTGTCGACGTTGTCCAAGGGAGGTTGAGCTGATTTCCGGCGTACGTCTCGTTCCTGCCCTACGCCACACGACCGATGACTGCGTCGTCACGTTTGGCTCGGGCTCGTGGCAGGCAATCTTCCTGACCGACACCATCCTTGCTCGCAACCGGAGGGTGCCAAACGTATTGCGGTGACCCGCCACATCGCACGGTCCATCCAGTGATGGTGTGGGGACTGTCTCCGTTCCTGATCACCGCATACTCGGCGTTAAGGTCGGAGTTGCTGCTGTCCCCGGCGGCTGGGGAGTTGTAATACACCTTCGAGATCTAGACGGTGCCATCTGCCTGAGCCGGTAAGGCGATTGGGCTCAAAGCAACCGCTCCCTGAGTTCCGGTGCCTAACGAGTCGATGGTGGACGGGGTCGCAACCCCAGCGCGCCATCGAGCAGTGTTGTTGGGAGCGGTCTTCGGCGTAACGCTGGTCGTCACATCCACCGGCGTTCTCAGCGAGTGGCGCCGGCTATCCCCTACGATCCCGAGTGAGCGTGCGACTGAGCCGATCGTCCCGATCCCGAGGATGAGATGCAGGAAGTCGTCGGCAGTGTTCACGGGCACGAAGTCGGCCGCCTCTGAACGACGATGAGCCCGTACACGAACAGCACCTGATAGATCGCGCCACCAAACACCAGTGGTGCTGTCGGACATGACGGTAAGACTCCTGGGACGTTGTGCTATGGAGTATTTAGCCGCGGCAGTCTGGCTTGCCACGTTGTGGGCGTGTGGTTACTTGCCGCGCCTGGTCAGCTTCTTCAACATGCCGGTCTCGACAGCAACAGGGCGCTGCTGTTCAGCGGCATAGGCGCTGACGCCCACGATGGCGCCGGTTATCGAGGGCACTGCCCATTGCAGCAGCTTCAGCCGGGTCTGCGCACGTGCCACGTCGGGCGGAGTTGTGGCGCTCGGCTCGGTGCCGGAGAACACCGGAACGCTGGTTTCCTGGGACACCTTGCGCCCAAGCACCCTGCTGTAGCCCGTGATGCCCAAAGCGGCTGCCGTGAGGGCGGTCTTGATCACCGACAGGGTCAGGGGATCGACCCGGCAGCCCGGCATGCCCACGGCGCCTACACATCGCTATTTCCTCATAGAACCCTGGCTGCCCCCTGCTGCTGGCAGGGATTCCGACCGCGGGCAGTCCGCGACAGTAGGAGCTGTCCTACGCCGAGCTGCGAGATACGGAGGACCAATATGCGGCGGCCCCTCACGTTCTTGGCAGCACCGGCTCGACGCGGTGGGTCATAAGCAGTTCCCGCGAATTCGTTTGGATCAGCTGGAACGGTCAGCTGGCGGAATGTTGTGATTGAGCCGGAAGAGGTTGTCCGGGTCGTACTTCCGCTTCACCGATTGCAGGCGTCCTAGGTTCGCACCAAACGTATTCCTGACGGACTGGTCACCCTCTTCATAAAGGCCGGGGAAGTTGAAGTACTCGCGATCACTGGAGAATGGCTCGAGCGCCCGAAAAACCTCCCTCCCCCATTCGATGCATGCTGCGTCATCCTGCGGGCGCTCCCAGTTGGCCTCGATTCCGATGAGATACGGCGCGGAACGATCACCGAAGGCAGTGTTCTGCAGCGGTATGCGGCCGAGGGCCCCACCGAGTTGCCAGACATCCAGGGTGGAGTGGCGTGACGGACTGGCTTCGTTTAGTCGGATGAGAGCCTCGATCGCCTCCGCAGACAATTCGTTGAGGTACCTGGACTTCCAGTAATAGCGCATCTCGTGGGCCGGGTAGTCGGCGTCGAAGAAACGTTGCACGTCAAGGTAGGGAATAGCTGCGCTCAGATCGGCGATTGGTGAGCCGTAGTCCCGCAACGACTGCAAGGCGGCTTCACCCTCCCCCGCGTCACCGGCATACATCGCGAGGTAGACGACAATCGGTGCGCCGTGGTGCTCGGCCGGAATCTCCTCAATCTCTGGCGCATGCCAAAGGATGGCGAAGGAACTGATTTCATCCGATGCCGCCAGGCTCCATTCGCCGTAGAACTGTAGTGCTGCCTGAGCATCCCTTCCCGTGCCCGGATGGATGACGAAGGTGAAGAACACGTCCGGGCCGACCGGATAGGCCCGAAAGTCGAACGAGGTGACAACACCAAAGTTGCCGCCGCCACCCTGCAACGCCCATAGCAAGTCGGCGTTGTTTTCGCTGCTTGCTGTGACGAGTTCGCCGTCAGCAGTTACGACATCGGCGGAGATGAGATTGTCACAGCTAAGCCCGTATTTGCGGCGGAGCCAACCGATGCCCCCTGCCAGCGTCAGACCAGCGATTCCCGTCTCGGTGACGACGCCCATGGGCACGGCCAGCCCGAATGCCTGCGACTCGTGGTCAAGTTCACCAATGGTGACGCCACCTTCTGCCCGGACCGTCTGGGCGAGGGGATCGACTCGAACACCCTTCATAAGGGATAGGTCGATCACGAGCCCGTCGTCGCACACCGCATTTCCAGCGGCGTTGTGGCCCCCACCTCGGACGGCAAGGAGCAGATCATGCTCCTTGGCGAAGTTCACCGATGTGACGACGTCGGCGACGCCCGCACACCGGGCGATAAGCGCCGGGTGTCTGTCGACCATGCCGTTCCACACGGCGCGGGCATCGTCGTAGTCCGCGTCCGAAGGCCGCACCAACCTACCTCGCAACAATTCCGCCAGAGCCGTGATGGCCTCGTCGGAAACCGTTGTGGTCTGCCCGTTACGCGTACGCAACTCGATCTGACACACTCCATCTCCATCCAGGCGCTTGGTCGACACGACCAGCCTATGGCTGCACAGAGCGCTCCGGTCACGACAGCATAAGCGCGTCAGGGATGTCGTAACCGGCGTGACGGGATTCGTAAGCCGACGGGCTACCGGACACGTTTCCGCGCCTTCCGATAGCCCACCCAGCAACGGGCACCTCACCGCGGCTGCCCTCGAGGGCGCGCGCCATGCGGTGGGTCCAGTCGGCGCATGCTGGCGGCCAGCGTCGTATCGACGCCGACTGGCGTATGACGCCTGAATCCCACCGATGGCCCCACCTCAGACCCACATGGGCCGCACCGGTGCCGGGGGCAGGTGCCCAGCATGGCCGGGATCGGACCGGGAATCTGATCTGGCCGGGCTCGGTTGCTGGGGCGAGGCGAAGCCCCCTCCGTTGCCAGCTGGACGCAACGGTGCCAAGCGGACCGGAACTTCGGCGTTACCTGCCGGGCTTCACCGGCGTTGCTCCGCGCGAGCCTGACGCGCCGCGCGTCTCTCCTCGAACCGGCCCGCTTGCCGATCCAGCTCCTCGAAGTAGGTGCCGAGCTGCTCGCGCGCCTGCTCCCCCTCCCCGGACAGCCCGGCCCGATCCCAGACGTCCCAGGAGCGCAGGATCGGAGCGAGCACCTCGTCTCGGTGGATCCGCAGGTCGTAGATGCCGGCCATGGCGATCTGCACCGAGCGTCGAGTGAAGCCCTCAATGGTGTTCCCGGGCATCTGAAATGTGCTGACGACGTCCCAGATCGCCCGCATCGTCAAATCGGGAGCGAGCTCGAGCGCCGCCTGGAGCACGTTCCGGTAGAAGACCATGTGCAGGTTCTCATCCTGCGCGATTCGCGCGAGCAGCTGCTCACACACCGGATCCTGGGTGTAGCGGCCGGTGTTGCGATGGGAGATACGGGTCGCCAGCTCCTGGAAGGAGACGTACGCCACAGTGTGCAGCATGTCCAGGTCGTACACGCTGGCAAAGCCCTGCGTCATGTGCACCATGCGTTCGCGTTCAAGGGTCACCGGGTCGACGGCGCGCGTGGTCAGCAGGTAATCGCGGATCGCGGTTCCGTGCCGACCCTCCTCGGCGGTCCAGCGACCGATCCACGTGCCCCAGGCGCCGTCGGTGCCGAACGACTCGTAGATGTCGCGGTGGTAGCTTGGCAGGTTGTCCTCGGTGAGGAGGTTGACGACGAGCGCGGTGCGGGCGACCTCACTCACTCGAGATTGCGACGGATCCCACGCATCGCCGGCCAGCACGCCGTCGAAATTGCGGCCATCGCTCCACGGCACGTACTCGTGAGGAAACCATTCGCGGGCGACCCTGAGGTGGCGATCCAATTCGCGCCCGACGACCGGCTCCAGCTCGGTCAGCAGCTCGATCTGTGTCCACGGTGGCATCGATTGCTCCTTGCGCCCGCCTCGGTTACGTCATGGTAGCTTCGCCAGGTCGAGAACGATGGGGCGCCTCATCGGGCCGCCGGCCGGTTCACCGGCCCGAGAACTCCGTCAGCATCGCATCCGGCCACACATGCCCTTGTGCCGGGCCGGCGGCGACGAGTTCCTCGATCCGCTCGACGTCGGGCCCGTCCTCGCCCATCGACACGGTGATCATCTCGATGCCGAGGCTTCCATGATCGCGAAGTGCCGGTCGTAGCCGGGCGCCGAGGCACCGCGAGCATCTGGGGCGAAACTGGTAGCTCGCCCTAGGGCGTCCACCACGGCCGCAGCGGAAGACCGCGGTCGCCTCCGTGGGAGTCGAGCTTGACCGCCAAGACTTGGTGAAGCTGAACGACATTCGTCTCGAAGCCAAGCCGTGACCCGGCCATGTAAAGGCCCCACACCTTGGCGGTCGGCAGCCCGACCTCTTCGACTGCTTGCCCCCAGTGATCGACGAGGTTGCGGCACCAGTCGCGCAGTGTCAGCACGTAATGGTGGCGCAAGTTCTCCTCGTGCACCACCTCTAAACCGACATCCTGGGCCTCGGTGATGATGCGGCCGGAGCCGGTCAGCTCGCCGTCCGGGAAGACGTAGCGGTCGATGAATCCACCCGCCGACGGCCGGGTCCGGTTGTTCGGGCGGGTGATGCAGTGGTTGAGCAACAGCCCGCCGGTGCGCAACTTGGACTTCAGGAACCGGAAGTAGGCGGGGTAATTGGCGACGCCGATGTGCTCGGTCAGCCCGATCGAGGACACCGCGTCGAAGCCGGACTCAGCCACGTCGCGGTAGTCGCAGTAACGGACCTCGGCCAGGTCCGCCATGCCTTCGTCGGCGATCTTGTTCTGCCCCCACGCCGCCTGCTCCTTCGAGAGCGTGACGCCGATGGCCTGCACCCCGTGCCGGGCGGCGTAGCGGACCATGCCGCCCCAGCCGCAACCGACGTCGAGCAACCGGTCGCCCGGCTTCAGGCGTAGCTTCTCGAACACCAGCCGGTGCTTGTTCTCCTGCGCCTCCTCCAGCGTCGCGTCGGGGTGCGGGTAGCAGGCGCAGGTGTAGGTCATCGCCGGGCCAAGAACCCACTCGTAGAACGTGTTGGACACGTCGTAGTGGTAGTGGATGGCCTCCGCGTCACGGGTCCGGCTGTGGCGCAAGCCTTCGGCGATGCGGCGCCAGCGGGCCGGCGCCTCCTGCGGCGGCGGTGGGATGGGCTTGAGGTGCTCGAACCCGATCGACCGGACGATGTTGGCGAGCACGCGCGTCGGCGGCCGCCTGAAATCCATCTTCTCGGCCAGCGCCTTGAGCAACTCGTAAGGATCCCCCGGGTGCACCCCGTGCAGTTCGAGGTCGCCGGAGACGTAGGCGCGGGCCAGGCCGAGATCGCCGGGCGCGGTGGCCAGATACGTGGTGCCGCGCGAGGTCAGCAGGTCCAACCCGAACTCGGCATCGTCGGGCCCCGCCGTACTGCCGTCGTACGCGGAGAATTTGAGCGGCAGCTGGCCAGCGGCGAAGATCTCGAGGATCTCGGCCAGTGTGAGCTTCCGCGTCGCCGCCGCCTGTGCTGTCTTCTCTCTGAATGTGGTCATCGTCGTTGCACCGCCTTCGCATACAGGTCCAGCAGACGTGAGTCGGGATCGTAGGTTTTCTTGACCGTCTTGTATGTTTCGCCGCCGTAGAGCTCATCAAACTCGTCGGGGGAGTAGAACGCGTCGGAATACAGCGACTTGTGTCCGTCCAGCTCGCTGACCGCGCGCTCGATCAGTTTGTTGGTGTGACCTTCCTCGGATGGCCAGTCGGGACCCGCCGGCACCGACGACCAGAAGCCGACGTTGACGTAGGTCTGATGCGGGCGGAGGGGATACAGCGGCCAGCCGTCGTCATCGCGCAGGCGCAGGGGGCACAACCAGAGCGGCTGGATGGGCACATTGTCCAAGAACCAGTCCAGGAACTCGACGGTGCGTTCGATTGGCAGCTCGACGTCTTGGACGACGCGCTCGCGGGGCGGACTGCCGTTGCGCTTTTCAATGCGGTCGACAATGTTGAACCGCTGGTCGTAGCCGATGAGCTTCCAGTAGAAGCTGCTGCGCCGGTAACGCCGCGGCCAGATCCGGCGGATGCGCGGGTCCTGCGCGCCGAACGCCCGCGAACACCAGAACCAGTCGGTGTCCCACCGCCAGAGGTAGTCGTGAACTGTGAGCCGGTCATGCTTCTCGCCGTCATCGTGCTGGATCGAGCGGTAGTAGATCTGCTGGCCGGTGTAGTCGCTGACCGGCCCGCGGGTCGACGTCTGAACGCCGACGCACAGGTAGCTTTCATCGGCGCTGAACACCACGCCGTCGAGGTAGTCGATGGGCGCGCCGTCTAGGCCGCCGGTCTCGATGATGCGGTCCATCGTGGCGACCATGTTGTATAGCGATCCGAAACGCAGATGCCTGAGCGCGACGAACGGTTGGACGGGTTCCAGCTCGATCTTGAGACGAACCGAATAGCCGAGCGTCCCATAGGAATTCGGGAACGCAAGGAACAGCTCGCCGTGTTGGTCGCGCGACGCGGTTAGCACTTCGCCGGTGCCTGTCAGGACGTCCATCTCCAGCACCGACTCGTGCGGAAGGCCGCTGCGGAACGACGTGGACTCGATGCCGAGCCCACTGACGGCCCCGCCGAGCGTGATCGTCTTCAGCTGCGGCACCACTAGCGGCGCCAGCCCGTAGGGAAGCGTGGCAGCGACGAGGTCCTCGTACGTGCACATCCCGGCCACATCGGCGGTCCGGGCATCGGGGTCAACCGCGATGACGCCCGTCAACCCCGATGTGTCCAGGCCCTTGACCGTGTTCTTGGCCCGCGCCCGGAACAGGTTCGACGTGGGTTTGGCCAGCCGAACCGTGGCGTTTTCAGGGATGGACCGATAGCTCGCGAGAAGCCGCTGCACGCCCGCGGCGTGAGCAGCCCGTGCGCCGGTCGCGGCAACAGACACAGATATACGCTAGTCCGCTGCCGCAGATGCGCTGGCCGGGAAGACAAGTGGCGGCGTCCACTCGCCCGCCGCGTGCAGAAGAGTGCCGTGATGCTCCAATCCCCGTGTGGCATCGAGCAAGTCACGACCCTGCGCGTAAGGGACGCTCTGCTGGCGGGATTGGCCCAGTTCCCTCGGCTCCTCGCGGCCTGTCGAGCCGGTGACACCTTGATGGTCACCAAGCTGGACCGGCTCGCCCGGTCGCTGCCCGACGCCAATGACATCCTCGACGAGCACACGAAGAGAAACATCAAGCTCAGCGTCGGCCGATGACCCACGATCCGACCGACCCGGTGGGGCGGCTGTTGTTCAAGGTGTTGGCGATGATGGCTGAGTTCGAATCCGACCTGAATTGGACCCCGGCGAGCTGCACCCAGGCTGCGCTCGCTGAATTGGTCGGCGGCGGGCGATCCACGGTGTATCGGACCATCGAGCGGATGCGGGCCCAAGCCAGTAGAACCCGAGCAGCCATTCACACATCTCGCCCAACCTCAGGGCTGAACCAGGACCCGCTGGCCGGACCGCTCACGCGGCCTCATAGCCTTGGCGTGCCGTTGCCTTCGCTCCCGTGCATGCCGCGTCGCTACTGAACTTGAGCCTCAGGCATGCGAGCAAATCCGGCGTGGAAGTCGTGCACACGCACTGTCCCGCCGCCAAGCATCTCCGCCTTCTGCCGCAGTCCTTCCACCAGCCCGTCATCCGGTCGGCCGTACACATCGATGGAGAGGAGTCTGATGAACTCGCCGATCGGCGGGAACTTCGGCCCTGCAACCTTCATGTGGAGCTCAAGCGAGGCAGAGTCTGGATTGATGTGCAGGACGCTCATTCGGGTCCCGTCGTCATTGAAGTACACGTTATAAGCGAACAGCTGCGGCTCGTTCGCCTGCACGAACCGAGCCAAGTCATTCATTGCGGCCTTGAGTTCCTCTAGTCGTCCTGGCCGAACCTCGGACGTATCGACGTACACGATGGGCTGCGACATGTGTCCTCCCGCGATCTTTGTGTTCATCCAAACCATGCCACCGGGCCACCTGGCCATACCAGCGGGGCGAGCCCACTGAGGCGGGCCATCCCGGACCATGAGCGGCTTGAGCCGTCGGATGCCCGAAAGCGAAAACCACCGGGCATAGCCAAAATCCTGATCACCGGCATGAGGTTTCCGCTTCCTAGTGATCGTGCATTCGAAGTCCCTTGACGATAGGCGTCGTCCAGGTGGATGCACCGCAAGGCCGAGGAGGAGTCCCATAGCGGTGTTCTATGGGCGACGACGAGAACGCAGCGGGGCGCCGCCTGGGCGGCGCATATGTCAAGCGACTTCGGATGCTCGGCACTAGGCTCGTGTCGCGGGGAACGTCGATGTCAACCGGGCTGATTCTTATCCCGCCCGCCTTCCCCAGGACTGGATCAGCGTGAATGTGGTGCCCCAACGGCCAGGCTCGTTCAGCTCGACTTCCGCGTCATTGCGCAGCCGCTCTAACTCGCCGGCACCCACGAACGAGTGCAACCGCGCTTCGAGGGCAGTAGCGAACTGAAGGGGTAGTCGCAGGTACGGATGCCCGGGCGGGAGGGCGAAGACCTCGGCTCTGATGTTTGCCTCGATGCCGAAGGTACTGAAAAGGTCCAGGTGCCTGCGTCCGGAGTCCCAATCACCCCCGGTCCGGCGGAAAGCCTCCACGATCAGGGTGATCAACTTCTCGAGCGCAAGTGCTGGAGGATTGAAGTGCCAGGAGGCGACATCAGGGTCTTCCAACACCACCGTGCCGCCCGGACGGACGAGCTGCAGATACGTGGTCATCTGCTCCGGTCCGCGGCCCAGCGGCGTGATCTCGTAACGGGCGTGGACCAAGTCGAACGAAGCGGCCTCTAGGCAGGTGGCGAACAGATCGTCCTTCACGAGCTTGACGTTCCCGAGACTCTCCTCGGCCACAAACTCGTCGGCGACGGCAAGCATGGCATCGTCGATGTCCGTGCCAACGACCTGGCCATAAGGTCCAACCCACTCGCTGAGCACTCGCAGCCAACCGACCACGCCACACCCGATGTCGACGGCACGGGCACCGCGACCGTCGCCGATCTCCCTCAGAAGCCGACGACCACTGGGCTCCCACACCCGCGACTGGAGCTTGAGCCGCTCAAGCTCGGAAACCTGGCCGGCCAACAAATACTCCGACGTACTCATGGCATCTCCTCTCGCCGTCCTTCACGGGTCGAATCCCACACTCCGCTAATCCGTGACCGCCGCAAGTACGCGAAATGAACCTGCCAATCCCGTCTACTCGGGGTGGCAGGGCCGGCAACGCGCCGGCCGGGCCAGCCACCAGAGGTTTAGAAATTGAACTCGTCCCAGCCGCTTCTGGGTGGCAGGCTGTGTGCGTGAGGACCTACGGGCAGTACTGCCCGATCGCTCGGGCGTCAGAGCTTCTGGGCGAGCGGTGGTCGATCATCATCCTGCGGAACATCCTGGTCGGCTGTCAGACCTTTAACGAGATAGCCGCCGGCGCGCCGGGCCTGTCTCGCGGGCTGCTCTCGAGGCGGCTGCGGGAACTGGAACGAGCGGGGGTCATCGAAATCCGCCACAAGCCGGATGGTCCGGGCTCGACATACAAACCCAGCCCGGCAGGTCGGGAGCTCTCGGAGGTCATGTGTGCCCTCGAGAACTGGGCCCGGAAGTGGGTGGAGCTGAAACCCGAGCACGCCCATCCGGGTGTGGTGCTGTGGGTGTGGGCGAACTTCTTCCTGGACCGCGACCGCCTCCCTCGTCGCCGGATCCTGGTCCGCTTCGAGTACCCCACGCTGCCGGGGTCCGGCCGCCGGAGCTGGCTGCTGATCGAACGCGGCGACGCCGAATATTGTCTGAAGTACCCAGGCGGCGAAGAAGAACTGATCGTCGTGGTCAACGATCCCCTGGCGTTCGCCCGCTGGCACATAGGACAAATCGAGTGGGGTGACGCCCTGCGCTCCGGAGCGATCGAAGTGAACGGGCCTCCTGCACTTGCGAGGGCGCTTCCGACCTGGAACCGCCGTGCCTGGGCGGCAGACGACCCGCGTGCCAGATACGACGGATCAACGCAGCACCGGCCCGCCCCGACGCCCGCGGCCACTTCCGCGGATCCCAGGTCCACGAACGGCCGCGTCGTTCGCCCGATTCAGGTTCACACTCTGCACCTCCCCCCGATGTAGCAAGCATCACGATCGCTGTCGGTGCGTTTAACCCTGATAGCAACGCTTGTGTCTCAACCGTGCGATGAGTCCCGCCGCCGAGGTTGGCTTGGCGGTCGTGCCGGCGTCGAAACGACCCGCATGAACCCCGACCGTGGCCCTCAGCAACTAGCTCGGGCTGACGGGCTTGACGACAGATCGCGCGCCCAGGGTCAGAACAGGCGGCACGATGGCCGCGTCCATTCTCGCGAGGTGGTCCTCGATGCTCCGTGGGATATCAGACGAGCGTGAGGAGCAGCACACAAACCAAGCCCACCTCAAGTCGATCTTCGCTCAAGACCTCGGTGCACAGCAGCCGCATGCTCCTGGCATCAACGAGCTCGCCACCGAGATCAGCGCACTTGCCGAACGGCTTGCCGCGTCCCTGTTGGCCATTCGCAGGAAGGCGTCCAGCGACAGCGGCCGAGAAGCACTCCGCGCTGCTCGCTCGGCGTCGGGGAGTCGTATCTCTGGTCTCTGGCGCCTCGAGGAAGTCCTGGTGCCGGTGCTGTCCACCCCGCTAGCATGAATCTCAGGATTCCGGCAGATGGGCAGCCAAGTTGGGCGCTGGCCGCGATGACGGCCGCCCTACGCCGAAGGCACGGTGGAGCTATGGATGTCGGTCGCGGCAGCGGACAGCGCGAGGCTGCCCTGCATGAGCTGCACGACCGACACGCCAGCGAGCTGTGGCGACGCGCGATGCGGCGCACCCACGATCGCCAGCTATCGGAGGACATCGTCCAAGAGGTGCTGCTCAGGGCGTGGAAGGATCCCAGCCTCGGGCAGCGCGACGAGACTGCCGCGCGCGCCTGGCTCTTCACAGCCTCACGCAACTTGATCATCGATCGCTGGCGCAGCGCACCGTCGCGGCACGAGCAGCGAATCGAGGATCCGCCAGCAGGAGGCGCCAGCGACGCGACCAGCGTGGTACTCGACCGATGGTTGATCGCTGAGGCATTCGCCAGCCTGTCCACGGAACAGCGCTCCGTAATCAATGCCGCCTACTACGAGGGCAGATCGATCGCTGATATCTCCGCACGGCTCCGAATCCCAGAAGGCACCGTCAAGTCACGGCTGCACTACGGACTCAGAACCCTCAGATTGGCCCTAGAGGCGAAAGGAGTGACCCGGCCGTGAAGGCAATCCCCGACAAGTTCGCGCAGTGGGATGCCGCGTACGTGGGAGCGCGCTGTCTCCAGCCGAGCGCCGGAAGTTCGAGAAGCATCTGGCCAGTTGTCTGACCTGCCAGTCGGCGGTGAACTTGCTGCCCACCCAGGTCTGCTGGCTCAGGTCTCGCCAGCGGATGCGGCGAGGCTGTCCTTAGTGGACGACACGCTCCGGGGGAATACCGCGATTGGTCTTGTTGCCGAACGCATCGCCCACGCCGAGATTCAAGCGAGCGACGCCGGCGGATGTGATATTTGCCCGTTCAACACACTCGGCCAATTCGCCACGGCTGTCCGGCGATCTCCCGCGGCGACCAGCCATCACGTCATGATCTGAACACCTCGAGCTGTCTCCTAATCGGCGCTCACTCGACACGTACTGTCACGGTGGGGCAACACCAACGGCGAGCGTCCAGGGTCCCCCGTAGCGCCGCTCTGCGGGCGAGGTCGCCCAGTGTTGAGGACGCCTGGAAACGGCGGAAGCCGCGATACCGACTGGTCCGGGGGCGGTGTCTCAGCCGTTATCCGTCACGGAGGCAACCTCGGCCATGGTCAGCTTGATCGCCGCGGCAGCAACATTGGCGTCCAGGTGTGACACCGATCCGGTGCCTGGGATCGGGAGGATAGAGGGCGACCGAGCCAGCAGCCAGGCGAGCACGATCTGCCGCGTTGTCGCGTCGTAGCGCTGCGCTAACTTGTGAACAATCCCGCTGCTGTCAAAATTCTGGATCGGCGCCCAGGGCAGGAAGACCATCTGCTCCTGCTCGCACAGGTCGACCAGCGACTCCGACCGGCGGTCGTCGACGTTGTAGCGGTTCTGGATCGACACGATCGGGGTGAGTCGCTGTGCCCGTCGCAGCTGCTCTTCGGTGACGTTGGACAGCCCGATGTGTCGGATCTTCCCCTGCTCCTTGAGGGTGACGAGGGCACCGATCGAGTCCTCCAGCGGCACCGCGGGGTCGGGCCGATGAAACTGGTAGAGCGTGATCTGTTCCAGCTTCAGCCGGCGCAGGCTTCCCTCGCAGGCCTCGATTAGGTGCTCTGGTCGACCGTTGGTCGGCCACCGTCCCGGACCCGTCCGCTCGAGGCCACCTTTGGTTGCGATCACCAGATCGTCTGGGTACGGGTGGAGCGCCTCGCTGATGAGCTCTTCGCTGACGTGAGGCCCGTACGAGTCGGCGGTGTCGATGAAGTTGACGCCGAGCTCGATCGCGCGGCGCAACACGGCCTTCGCCTCGTCTCGGTCAGCAGGCGGACCCCAGATGCCGTCACCAGTGATACGCATGGCGCCGAAGCCCAGGCGGTTGACAGTGAGGTCGCCGCCCACATCTATCGTTCCGGCATTCCCGGCGTGGAGCGTCTGGAACTCTGACATGGATCATGACTCCTTTGATCTGCGGCTCCGCGACCGATGCCGGTCGCGGCCCCGTTTGAGAAGAGTGTTACGCCGTCCAGGATGGTGCATGGGTGGTCTGCTGTGGTCTGGGCCAGCACCCGTTCCAAATCATCCTCGGCATCGCGGTAATGGTCGACGCGCTGCTCGTGCGGCTGATACTCGTGCCGATCGTGCTGCCTTACGATGGGCCGCCTGGTGGCTGCCGAGGTGGCTCTACCAGCTCCTCCGGACGTTCTTCGGGCACTGACGGGACACGCGTGACGGCGGACCACCCTATAGTCCGTCCCATGGATGCCCAGCTGGTCGTCGCGGTGCTGCTCGCGATCGGGTTTGCCGTCACGAACGGGCTCCACGACGCGTCCAACGCGATCGCCACGCTGGTAGCCACCCGAGCCGCGACGCCGCTGCAGGCGATCCTGCTCGCGTCCGTCTTCAACCTGCTCGGCCCACTGTTCCTCGGTGCAGCCGTCGCCGACACGATCGGCGGCATCGTCACCGTCCCGCCCGACGTGACGGTGGAGGTGATTGGTGCCGGCCTGGCCGCGGCGGTGACCTGGAACGTCGTGACCTGGCGGCTCGGCCTGCCGTCGAGCTCCGGGCACGCCCTCGTCGGCGGGCTGGTCGGCGCCGCCGTCGTCGAGGGCGGCGTGCACGCGATCAACTGGGGCGGGGTCGAGGACTGGCGGCCTGTCGGCGTGTTCGGGATCCTGATCGCGCTCGCGCTGTCCCCGGTCCTCGGCGGGGTGGCGGCGCTGCTGCTGATCCGCGCGGTGCGTGCCGTCGCGCATCGGGCCACCCGGCGCTGGCGGGCGCCGGTGGGGGCCGGGGAGTGGGGGATGTCGGCCGGGCTCGCGTTCAGCCACGGCGCTAACGACGCCCAGAAGTCGATTGGAGTGATCGCGGCGCTGCTGCTCGCCGGGGGGCAGATCGACACGTTCGCGGCGCCGATGTGGGCGAAGGTCGTGTGCGCTGCGGCGCTGACCGTCGGCACGGCGCTTGGCGGATGGCGGATCATTGCCACTGTGGGCCGCCGCATCTACCGCATCCGCCCGGAGGAAGCCTTGTCCAGCCAGACCGCGTCGGCTGGCGTGATCTTCGGGTCCTCGCTGCTGGGGGCGCCGGTCTCTACCACGCAGGTGGTCGCGTCGTCGGTGGTGGGGATCGGCGTTGGCCGGCGCCGCTGGCACCACGTGCACTGGGCGGTCGTACGCAACATGGGCCTGGCGTGGCTGATCACGATGCCTGTGTCCGCGGCGCTCGGTGTCGTGGCGCTCGAGCTGTGGCGGCTGGTGACGTGACCCGCAAGCGCTGGTTCCTGCCCGAGACGCCGGACGTGCTGGGGATGCTGCGCCGCCAGATGGCGGTCACGATCGACGGCGCGGACGCGTTCGCGCGCTGGGCGGGCGGCGACGCAGCGGCGGCCGGGGCCGTGCGCGATGTGGAGCACCGGGGCGACGTCGCCAAGCGCGAGCTGCTGAGCGCGCTCCGGGAGGCGTTCGTCACCCCCATCGAGCCCGAGGACCTGTTCGCGCTCTCGCGCGGGATCGACCGCATCCTCAACTACGCCACCGACCTCGTGGAGGAGTCCGAGGCGATGGCCTCCCCGCCGGACGAGGGGATCGCCACGATAGCCGGCCTGCTCTGCGACGCGGTGCGCCACCTCGACGACGCGCTGTCAAAGCTCGGGACCGACGGCGACCACGCGACCGCGTCCGCGGACGCCGCCATCGCCGCCCAGCACCAGCTCGAGACCGCCTGCTACGCCGGGATGGTGGGGCTGCTCGGCGTCGAGGACCGCTCGGAGCGGATCACGCGCCGCGAGCTGTACCGCCGCTCCTCGAGGATCGGCGAGGCCGTGGTCGACGTCGCCGAGCGCGTCGTCTACGCCGTCGTCAAGCAGAGCTGAGCGGGGCATCATCCCGATCGGGAGATGCGCCGCTCGGAGGCCGTTGGGAGCGTCGGCCGCGATGCCCAGCGAGTCGACCGATCCCGCGAACGCCGCGTTCTTCGGGCTCGCGTTCAGAGCGGCGCTGAACCCGAAGCTGCCGAGCGCCGACCTGCTGATAAGCGAGAACCGCCGGCCAGGGGCGATGTTCATCTGCTTCCTTGCCGGCCGCCTGGGGATGAGCATCCCCACTGCGAGAACCCATCAAATTGAAGATGCCGGCCACGCCGCCCCCTTCGATGCAACGTCCAATTTCGTGCGGCTGATCGCCGACACCATCACCTCCGAACGGTGTCGGACGTTCGGGTGATAGTGCCGAAAGGCACTAGCCATCTTTCCTACGGCTAGCCAGCGACCGGTCGTACCAGGTCCGCCATCGATGCGTTGAATTTGTCGACTTCATCGACGAACGGCTCGTGTCCCGACTCGTCGAACCAGGCGAGCGTCTTCGACGGCGCAGTCAACATATTGAAATAGGCCACGCTGATCTCCGGCGGAACCCAGCGATCATGGCGTCCGAGGAAGAAGAACACCGGCATCTGCAACGCGGGCACGAGCTTCATCAGATTCACATTCGACGTTTCGGTCGACATTGCGTTGAGGGTGAACCGGAACACCGGGCCAGATTGGGCAGATCCAAGATCGACAACTCCGGCCCAACAGAAACAGCCTTCCGATGTCCACGAGGCCCTCGTGCTGGTTTGGCCCTGGAGGCGATTCACCCAGAAGCGCTCCCGAAACAAGCTACTGACTGGATAGGGCGGCGGCCGCCCAATCGCGCGCAACTTGTCCACTGCCTTGCGGTTGTTGAGTCGTTCCGCTTCGGCGAGCACGTACGACGCCGACTCACCCGCTGCGGTGTCACCGACCTGTCCGCTGCCGACATAGGCCGCGACCCTATTCAGCCAAGCGCGCGGAATAGAGCACTCCGGGAGCAGAGCCCCACGAGTGCCCGAAGATCACAACCTGTTGTCCCTCGCACGCGTTCGCACACCGCCTGGACCAGCTCGTCGATGTCAGCGATGAACTGTTCCACCGTCATGGAGAACCGGTTGATCTTCCTGTCGAAGGACTTACCGCTGCCCCGCTGGTCCCAGTAGACGACCGTGAACCTCTTCTCCAGCGGCGCAATTGAGATCAGCCATGGCGAATGGCTGTGCGGCTCGGGACGTCCGTCCCTACCGACGTGCGTCGGGTCACACGGACGATGGGATCAGCGCGAACGGTGCTGCCGGGCGAGTGCGTGGACTATCCGGGAAGGAGGGTCGTGATGGGAGGAAGAATCTCACCGGCCCGCCGGCTCGGCGGAATCTCGTTCATACTCAGCGGAACGCTTTACCTGATCAAGTCGATCTTGGATCTGGTCGTCGGCGACCCACCATCGACCGGTCCGGAGATCTTGGAGTGGCGGTCATCGCACGAGTTGGCGCTGGCCTGGACCAGCGAGGTGCTGTTCGCGGCGGCCGTTCTCCTGGTCCCCGCGGTCATCGCGCTCTACCGCAGTCTGGGTGCAACCGACCGGCCTTGGGTGGGATTCGGCTGCGGTGTATTCGCGACGATCATTCCAACCCTTTTCGCAGTGCTGATGGTGCACGGGCGACTAGCCTTTCCCGTCTACGGCATAACCCTGGATGACCAACCGCTGCCCTGGTGGTGTCGCTCCACTACGGGGGTATGCACGCGGTCAGCCTCCTTTTCGCCGGCACTGCGGTCATGCTGGGTCTCGCCATGAGACGCGGGATATTTGGGGCCGGTGTCGGCGCCGTCGGAGTGGTAGCAGGCGCGGCACAGATCGTTGTTGCCTACCCCTGGCTCGTCGCACCAATCTTTGTGTTCATCCTCAAGGCTTTTCTCGCCGCCTGGCTGGTCCTGGTTGGCTTGAGATTGGCATGGTTTCCGCGACGGCCGACCCCAGCGGCAAATAATCGAGGGGCCTCCGCTGAGCACCCCAGGATCCTCGACGAAAAAGCGTAGCCACAGCGACCACACACGTTCGGTGCATGCCCCCTCGACAACACAGTCGAGCCCATTCAAGGCGTGGGCCGATGGTCCTGCTCTTCAAGCCCAGATGGCCCTGACGAGAGCGGGTGTTTTCAATCACAGTTGACAGCGGAGGTGTTCGTCAGCTGGTCGATCTCCTACCACGACTGGGCGGCGATGCCTGCCGCGGTTCGTCTTGACGTGGAGGAGGTCACCATGTCCGCTTCGACCGCCCGCATATTCACGCTGTCACGCATTGTCGCCCTCGCGCTGATCGCGCTCCTGGTTGGCGGTTTCGTTTACCTGCGCTTTGCGCCGAACTCCGACACAGTCTCGGTGCCCGAGGGTGCGAAAGCCGGCGACCTGGCCCTCCAATCATGTGATTACAGGACCGAGAACGGCAGCTACCCCGCCGACTGTGGCACGCTCGTCGTGCCCGAGAAACGGGCCGACCCGCAGTCGCAGCTGATCGCCCTGCCGGTGACCCGGATCCCGGCTCGCTCGGATCACCCTCAAGAACCGATCTTCATTCTGCAGGGCGGCCCTGGTCACACGAACATGACCTTTGACAAGGTGAGCCGATACGCCGGCGAGCACGACGTCGTCCTGGTTGGCTACCGCGGTGTCGACGGCTCCGTCCGGCTCGACTGCCCGGAGGTGGAGGCGGCACTGCAGCACACGACCGACCTGATCAGCGAAAAGGCTGCAGAGGCGTACGCCCAGGCCTACCGGTCCTGCGCGACCCGGCTCACCAACGACGGCCTCGATCTCGGCAGCTACGGCATTGCGCAGCAGGTCGACGACATGGAGGCCGCGCGTGCGGCGCTCGGCTACAACAAGATCAATCTCCTGAGCGAGAGCGCCGGGACGCGCACGGCGATCATCTACTCCTGGCGCTACCCGGACAGCATCGACCGGTCTTTCATGGTCGGGGTTAACCCGCCCGGCCACTTCCTCTTTTACCCGGGCACCACCGACGAGCAGATCGGTCGCTACGCCGCCGTCTGCGCAAAGGATGCCAGCTGCCGTGCCCGCACAGCTGATCTCTCCGCCTCGATACGGCAGGCGAACGCCGAGATCCCTGACCGTTGGTTGTTCCTGCCGATCAAGAAGGGCAACGTGCGCATCGCCTCATTCTTCGGATTGATGGAATCAGTACCCGCAGGGGCACCATACGCCGCCCCGACGATCGTCAACATGTGGCTTTCTGCGTCCGAGGGCGACGCGAGCGGCCTGTGGGCTGGCTCGTTCATCGCCGACGTTTTGTTCCCGAAGCTGTTCGTCTGGGGCCAATACGCCGCCTTCGGGCGGGCCGATGCTCAGACGGCGCGGGACTACTTCTCTTCCGGCGGGCAGGACGATGGAACGAACCTCGGCCATGCCGCGACGACATACATCTGGGGTGGCGGCCGGCTGGCCGATGCCTGGCCGCCGGCACAGGACGAGAACGAGTACAGCCAGGTGCGGATGTCCAACGTGGAGACCCTGCTAGTCGGGGGGGAGCTCGACTTCTCCACACCGCCGCAGGTCACGACGAAGGAACTCCTCCCTTACCTGCCGAACGGCCACGAGGTCGTGCTGCCCGGAATCGGGCACACCGGCAGCTTCTTCGCAGTGCAGCCGCAAGCCAGCAGCCGGTTGATCAACACCTTCTTCGACACGGGCAAGGTCGACACCTCGCTCTACCAGCCGCAGACCGTCGACTTCGCTACAGCGAGCAACTTCGGCAACATGGCAAAGGTCTTCCTCGGCCTGGCGCTCGCGCTCGCGACCCTGACCGTGCTCTCCCTGCTCTGGATGGCCTGGTGGGTGCACAAGCGAGAGAGCTTCGGCAGGACGGCGAGCGCGGTGCTCCGGTCGCTCTACCCGATCATCCTCGGCGTGAGCGGCTTCCTCCTTGGCATACTGATCGTGCTAACGACGATGCCCAGCATCCCGATCGACAACGATCTGCTGGTCGCCCTGTCCATCGGGCTGCCTGTCGGTCTCGGGATCTACCTGGCCTGGGTGCACCGCAACTGGTCGGCGCAGAGCAAGGGTGTTGGGCTCGCGGCGGCAGTCGCCGCCGCGCTCGCAGGTGCCTGGCTGGGATTCCATGCCACCCCTGGCCTGACGGCGCTGGTCACCGCGATCCTCGGAGCCGTTGCAGGCGCCAACCTTGTACTGATCCTGCTCGACATGGCGCGGGCCCGCTCCGTCGATGATCGGATTGCCGCTGACATGGTTCCGGACACGCAGTCGGCGATCGCCAAGCCGGAGACACCCACCGGCGCTGGAATGCGCTGACAGCGCTCACGACGATAGCTCTGGGACCGACCAACGCTGATGACCGGCGAACTGCCCTCGCACCGCATTGCGCGGCCGGGCCCAGCGTGCGGGCAAGGGCCAGTCACTTTGCTGATCGTGGATGACGCCTACCCGATGAACCTCGTGCACTGCCGGGTGATCTGGTGGCACTTGTGGCATCGTTCCTGGCGGCACGAGCAGCCACCAGGCATTTCTAGGCCCGGCTACGTATCCAGGCCGCCACCGATCGCGGTTTGCGCTGATAGAGGGCGGGTATTTCGGCGATATGAGCAACACCACTCTCATCATCGTGATCGTCGTTGCCATTGTGGTGGTTGCGGCGATCGCAGTAATCGGCTACCGATTGGCCCAGCAGAAGCGGACCACGCGTCTGCGTGAGCAATACGGACCTGAGTACGACCGCGCCCTCGACCAAGCCGATAGCCAACGCGAGGCGGAGTCGGAGCTGCGAGACCGCGCCAAGCGGCACGAGCAGCTGGAGCTTCGCAGTCTCGACTCCTCCGAGCGTGAGGATTTCGAGCGCCGGTGGTCAGAGGTGCAGGGCCAGTTCGTGGATGATCCCAGCAATGCGGTGCGCAATGCTGACCTGCTCGTAGTTGAGGTGATGGCCGCCCGTGGCTACCCGGTGGAGAACTTCGACCAGCGGGCCGACGATCTGTCGGTGAGTCACCCAGAAGTTACCCAGCGCTATCGGGAGGCCCGCCGCATCGCCCAGGCAAACAAAGACGGCAACGCCGACACCGAGGATCTTCGCCAAGCCGTGACGTCTTACCGGTCGCTGGTCTTGGCCTTGCTTGCAGACGACGGCGATCGCAGTCGGCACAACGGCACAGACAGCGATCACGAAAACAACCAGATGACGGAACGGGAGACCAAAGCATGAGCACGGACGCGACAACTACAGGCGGAATGTCGGGCACTCCCCAAAAAAGAGGCGACGCCGGCAGCGCGGCCGAGCGGCTCGGCGGACCCATCGAGGATGAGCAGAGCCTGGACACCGCTAGAAGGGCCGAGACCAGCGATGATCGTGCAGCCGACAGGGTCGGCGACGAGCGCGAGCAGAGGCCCGACACCACTCGCAGGACCGAGACCAGCGATGATCGTCCAGCCGACAGGGTCGCCGACGAGCGCGAGCAGAGGCCCGACACCACTCGCAGGACCGAGACCAGCGATGATCGTCCAGCCGACAGGGTCGCCGACGAGCGCGAGCAGAGGCCCGACACCACTCGCAGGACCGAGACCAGCGATGATCGTCCAGCCGACAGGGTCGCCGACGAGCGCGAGCAGAGGCCCGACACCACTCGCAGGACCGAGACTGATGCCGATCGTCAAGCCGATAACGGCACCAGACAACGCACGACATTAATCCCCGCTGAGCGAGCAGAGAGCTATAACAGTCGGTGGAATGAGCTCAAGAGCGAGTTCGTCGACGAGCCGCGCCGTGCCGTACGAGGCGCGAACGAGCTGGTCGGAGAGGTCCTCGACGAGCTGGAAGAGCTGTTCCGCCGCCTGCGCGCCGATCTCGAACACGGTCTAGATAGCGAGCAGACCACAACCGAGGATCTGCGGCAGGCACTCGGACGCTATCGCTCTTTCTTCGATCGCCTGCTCTCGTTCTAAGGGCGGCTGCTACCGGAGCGGGCAAGCGCCTATCGACGTGAGTCTTCTCGCTCCTGGGCTGCGCGTCGGCAATCCAGTGATGTCGACATCAAGGCCCTGGTCGAGGACTTGAAAGTGCTCTTCCTCGCCCAGGTCGTGTTGTGATAGCGACCACCGCCTGAACCTCCACACCACGATCCGACCTCCGTACGGCGAAGATCATCTATCTCGAAGATCATCGATCTCGCGGGCTTCGAGCTGCGCGACCAGACGTCGGGTGTGGGCTTGGTTGTTGCGGCGGGTGTGCCAATCGACGCCCAGGATTCAGTAGGCCGACACCAGCGTTTGTCCTCACCACCTGCCCGTGCGGACCGCTACAGCGATCCCGCGGCATCAACTGAGGAAGCGAGTCCCGCACCTGCCACGATTCTGATCACTGCGCCGCCGTCACCCTTGCGCTTCTGCGGCCGAGCCGCGATAACTTGCGCCTCCCCGGCATACACCAGGTGGGCAAAACTGACTCGTGATTCGAGGCCGCAGGTCGTGTGCTGTCGGCATTCCAGCGAGGTACCTTCGAGGTACCGCTTTGGACAGGAGGCCGCTTTCATGCCGTGGATCGCGTGGTTGATAGCGGCTGTGGCCTTGGGCGTCGCGGAGTACTTCACGCTGACCCTGGCGTTTGGGTTGCTCGCTGCCGCAGCGCTCGTCGCCGCGATCGTTGCCGGTATGGGCGGTCCCCTGTTGGCGCAAGTCCTCGCCTTCGCAATCACTGGCGCCGTGGGGCTGCTGATCGTGCGGCCGATCGCGAGACGACAGATGACCCATCCTCAACTGGTGCGCGAGGGCAGCTACGCGCTGGTCGGGAAGAAGGCGGTGGTTATCGAGGAGGTCACCGGTACGCGAGGACTCGTCAAGCTTTCGGGGGAGGTTTGGTCGGCGCGGGCGCTCGATGAGGACCACGTGATCCCGGTGGGGGCGCTGGTGGATGTCATGGAGATCGAGGGCGCTACGGCGATCGTGTATCCCCGGGAGCTTCTGCCGTGAGCATGCACTGTTGAGACGACGGTGGAGGAAATATGGACCTGAACCTGAACCTTTTAGTCCCGATCATCATCGTGGCGGCCCTGGTGGTGTTCGTAGTGATGTCAGCCGTGCGCATCGTTCCACAGGCTCGCCGCTACAACGTCGAGCGGTTCGGGCGCTACCGGACGACGTTGGAGCCGGGTCTGAACTTCATCATCCCGTTGGCGGATCGGATCAACAACAAGCTCGACGTACGGGAACAGGTGTTCTCATCTCAGCCGAAGCCAGTGATCACCGAGGACAACCTGGTGGTCAACATCGACACGGTGTTGTACTACCAGATCACCGACCCTCGAGCCGCCGCGTACGAGATCGCGGACTATCTACAGGCCATCGACCAGCTCACGGTCACCACCTTGCGCAACGTCATCGGCAGCATGGATCTGGAACAGACGCTGACCTCGCGCGAGGAAATCAACACTCGGCTGCGCATTGTGCTGGACGAGGCGACCGGCAAGTGGGGAATCCGAGTGAACCGGGTCGAGATTAAGGCGATCGACCCGCCGATCACCATCAAGGAAGCCATGGAGAAGCAGATGCGGGCCGAGCGCGACAAGCGCGCAGCCATTCTGCACGCGGAAGGGGAACGGCAGTCCAAGATCCTTACCGCCGAAGGGACTCGCCAGCAGGAGATCCTGGTGGCGCAGGGCGACCAGCAGGCCGCGATCCTCCGAGCCGACGGTGAGGCGAGGGCCGTCGACCTGGTTTTCCAGGCCGTCCACCGCAACAACGCAGATCCCAAGGTGCTGGCCTACAAGTACCTGGAGACGCTGCCCCATCTAGCAAGAGGCGGTAACACCTTCTGGGTCATCCCGGGCGAGGTCACCCAGGCGATCCGCACCATCACTGAGGCCTTCGGCGACTACTCCCGGATGGGCGCTCCCGCGACCAACAAGGAAATGGCCGATAACCCGCCGTCGGGAATCGAAGACGAGGAGCGCAGCCGCGAGCTGACCTCCGGCGGTCCGCCGAGCCTAGACGCAGCCGCCGCTGCCAATCGGGCCGCCGAGCTAGCCGAAGCAGCGGTCAACGATGCCAAGGCCGAGGCCGCGGCCGCCGAAGGTATCGAGAAGCCGCTGAACCAGGACGCCCGACGCTAGCACTTCAATGGGCTCAATCCTGTGTCCGTAAGCTGCGGAGCCGCGCTGAGGGCGGCTGTGCAGTGGTCGGGTACAAGCCACTGCTTGAGCCGATCGTGTTGTCCGTGCTGTGCATCGCGGGAGCCGCTCAGTCACGTCCGCGGACTAGGGTCGGAGCTCCCTGCCTGGATCCCGTGGAGGGCTCGCAGGAGTGCCAGTACGAGGAGCAGTATCGCAAGGAGCGGGAGGATGAGCGTCCACATGGTCGCGATGGCTGCGGCGATGCAGCCAACAGCGGTCAGAGCGAATGCGAGCCAAGGCCTCCGTGACAGCGCAAACGAGGCAACGAGGATCAGCGTGCCGCCGCCGCAGAGCGCTCCGAACCAGAAGAGAAGTCCGCCGTCACCGCTGCGGAAAGCCCGAACGGTCTCGGCAATGCCGTCGAGGATGAAGCCGACACCCAGCGCGAGTGCCAGTCGATGTCGCCATTTATCCACGGACTGACCCTAAGTGGCACACTTGCCGGGCCGCTCGAGACTGTACAGCTCAGGGAAACGTCCTGAACCTATTTCCCACACTCCACCCTCAGGTATCCGAGAGATACTCCGCGGGCCCTCAGAGTGGCCTGCCCTGTTCGTCACAGGGCGGAGTCAGGTGCAGCCCGACCACCTTGCTCTCAGCCTCGATGAGGCGGAGGGATCGTTGCATGGCGGTGGGCTGCAGCGTTCCCAACCCGCTGCCGTGCGGATTGTCGAAGAACATCAGCAGGAGTATCAGCACCGTGACGACCAGGGTTGCGCACCCCATCAACATGCTCTGGGTGATGGCGCCCTCATCCGGGTCGGCGAAGAACAACATGTAGACCAAGATCACCGCGGAGATCGAGTACAGCCCGAACCACACCGGCAGCGGGATGATTCCCTCGGCTCCGTGGACACGGTCGATGCGGGCTTGCTGACGCTGGGCAGTCTGGTCCATCCACCGGTCGTAGGCCGACTGCTCGGTCGCCGTCTGTGGGTTGACCGACCGGAGAGTCCGGAACATCTCCACCCCCCATGGGTTGACAACGTCCCCGAGCGTGCCGGCGTCGATAGCCTCCCACTCGACCCCGGCGACCGAACGCCCATAGCACACCAGCTCGCCGCTCAGCTCTATCGCCGCGCTCTTCGGCAGGAACTGAGCTGTCTCGACTTGCTGCACCACGAGGGTCGCTTCCGTCTCGGCTCCCGAGCGGGACTCGTCGTAGGACTGGAAAGCGAGGAAGATCATGAAACCCAGGAGTATTGCGAAACCGCTGGCCAGCACGCCGAAGACGCCTGAGGCGCGGTCACCGTCGCTGAAGTAGCTCCCCTCCGGGGCTCGTCGGCGCACCAGGAGCATGGCGGTTATCGTGACTGCGCAGGCGACTACCACGATCAGCGCCCCGAAGACGACGTTCATGCCGGCTCCTCACCTGTGGTTCGGTCCAGCCACCACGGCCACTCGCCTCGATCGCTCGCCAACTGCGCGCCTACGTTGCGCCGGCTTGGCTCAGCGGCGACGGTCCCTGCGGTCGTCTCGACGGTCGCCCCGGTCGTCTCGCCGGTCTTCGCGCCGATCTGAGCGGCGGCGGTGCCCGTGCACAGCTACCGCGGCGGTACCCACGACGGCAGCGGTCCGGGCCACCGGTCTGGGCCCAATCACACCGCCGCGACCCATACGTCCTCTAGCGAGGGGCATATCACATCTCTCCTTCCGTGGCTGCCAACTCGGTGCCCTCATCGGCTGCCTCTTCTTGCTCGTCAGCTTCGATTGCCGCGAGCAACGCCTGGGTGGGGATCCGGCCACTAGCCACCAGCTGACCACCCGAACGACGCACCGCAGAGCCAAACGGCGCCGCCCAGGTGTTCTCCCACACCAGCACCGCGGCCGAGCTGCCAGGCTCGATCGCAGCGGCGAGCGAGGTCACATCTTCCTCGCTGAGCAGCATCGCGAGCTCCGACTCGTACGCCCGCAAGCCTCCGATCTCTCCCGTATCAAGGTCGGAAAGCTCAAACGCCTCAAGCGACCCGTCGGCATCCTTCTTCAACACCAGCAGGTCAAGCACACGGACCAGATCACGCTCGACCAGATCGAGTAGCGCGGGCGCAATCTCACCGTTGAACCTGCTGCCCGGGAACTCGACCACAATCCAGTCGACCGGCCCCAGCTCGTCAGCTGCATCGACTTCGTCCATAGATATTCTCCTTTGGGTGAGGCGCGGGTGATCGGACCACTTGTTGCGCGCAGTCGTTGCGGGTACTTGGAGCCATCCTGCATCCTGTCTTCGCCGATCGCATCACCCGTGCCGGGTGAGGCCTCAGCTCACTTCTCCGCGCCGCCGTCACGGCTGGGAGGACGGGTGAGAAGAATGACGACGCTGACCAGGAGCACCCAGGCGGGAAACAAGAGTTGAGTCCACTTATGCTCCCCGGCTGCCACCAGCAAGATCAGCGCGACTAGATAGCCGATGTAGGAGATCCAGCGCGGCATGGCCGAGGTGCGGAGGCCGACAGTGCTCACTGAGATCGTGAATACCGCCGCCATCCGCATGGCATAGACAGAGATCAGGGTCTGGGTAGTGTTGCGGCCGTATGCGAAAAGCTCGGCGTTGAGGTTTGGTCCGGCGAACATCGCCAGCAGCCCGCCGGAGAGGACTGCTCCGACGAACAACATCGCCAAGAAGAGCAGCCCGCTTCCCAAGAAGACGGTGGAGAACAGACGATCCTCGACGTTGCCGAGCTGATCACGGACGACGCCGATGAACCACAAGAAGGCAATGCCGGCAAACGGCACCAGATGCAAACTCAGCCGGATAAGGCCACGTCGCTGCGCATCCGCCTGGAGCGACTGCAGCGTTGCGTCTGCCAATGCAATGCGCAGCATCGTCAGGGCCACCAGAAGCAGCACACCGAACACGATCCCCGCGATAGCTGCTGACCGCCGGCTTCGCCAGAAACGGGCAGTCAACATGGGCGCGCTAGTGGTCACATTTCCTCAACCTACTGGGAGTGGCCACCGAGATGAGCGCCACGCTTCAGACCTGCCGAAACGCGCCCCGCCCCTAGGCTGAGAGGGTGAGTGCGAGCACCGACCCCGACGGCGCATCTGAGCGCGTGGAGTCGGCGCCTCACACGCTCAGCTGGGCTGGTCGGGCCTGGCGGCTGATCGCCGACACCACGGCCACCTGTGTGCGCTACCGCGTCACCGGCCTGGCAGCTGAGGCAGCTTTCTTTGGAGTCCTCTCGCTGCCGCCGCTGCTCTTCGGCCTTGCCGGTGCCATCGGATTCTTCACCAGCACGTTGGACATCCGAACCCTCGCCGGGTTTCGTGGGCAGTTGGTGGATCTGTCCTCACGTGTACTGACTCCGGACGTGGTACACACCGTGATCGAGCCGACAATCGACGAAGTCCTCTCACGTGGCAACGCCGGGGTGATCTCAATCGGGTTTCTGATCGCCTTGTGGTCTGGCTCGCGCGCCCTCAATGTCTTCGTCGACACGATCACGATCATGTACGGCATGGCTGGCAAACGTGGCATCGTGCGGACCCGGGCGCTCTCCTTTGTGCTCTATCTGGTCTTCCTCGTCGCTGGGATCGTGTTGCTTCCCCTCATCCTGGCCGGCCCCAGCCTGGTAGGTCGGGTCCTTCCATCAGGCTTCGAGTTCATCGGCAGCCTCTATTGGCCTGTCGTGTTGCTGGGCTCCGTCTGCATGCTGGCTACGCTCTATCACTTGTCGGTTCCGGCTCGCACGCGCTGGAGGGCCGATCTTCCCGGCGCGGCCATCACTGTGGCCATGTGGGTCGGCGGAAGCGTGCTCTTGCGTTTCGTTCTGAGCAAATCCATCGGGAGCACAACCATCTATGGCCCGCTGGCCGCTCCCATTGCCTTTCTGCTCTGGCTCTACGTGATTTCCATAGCGGTCTTGATTGGTGCAGCATTCAATTCCGGCCTTGACGACACTTTCCCCCGACTTTCCGGCATCGATCATGATGCTCCGGGCACTGACAAGCCCGACGACGACACCGACGGAAACGCGCGACGTCGTACGCTCGCCGGCGTACGTTCTCGCCGACGCGTGAAATCCCACTAGTCGGACGCTGTTCCCACATAATGAGAAACGATTTGATTCACTAGAGGTCATTGGCGGAGTGTTGGGTCCGTGCGTATCGCTCCGGAAACTGTCCGCGCCTGGCCTCTGCCGGCGCGACCGGCGCTCTCGCGTGTTCGTCGGACCTTGGGTTTGACTGCGCGGCGCTTCGTCGACCTCGGCCGAACCGAGTCGATGATGTGTCTCTGCCACGCTGCCTGATCCACTGGCCCGCAGCCTCCAGCCTGGCAATCATCGCCCACGCCCGCCAGACCGGCTCGTGCTGCTTCCGAGAACGAGGACACCCACATGACCACCGAGACTGCCGCCGAGACGACCAGCCGGAGCCGCACAGCCACTGCGCAACGGCCGGGAGCCCGTCCGCGACGTAAAAAGGGCGAGGGACAATGGGCGCTCGGCTACCGCGAGCCCCTCAACCCCAACGAGCAGTCCAAGAAGGACGACAACCCACTCAACGTCCGTGCACGCATCGAAAACATCTACGCCAAACGCGGCTTCGCTTCCATTGATCCAGGTGACCTCCGTGGCCGCTTCCGGTGGTACGGGCTCTACACGCAGCGTCGACCGGGCATCGATGGCGGCAAGACTGCCACTCTCGAGCCGTGGGAGCTTGACGATGAGTACTTCATGCTGCGCATCCGCATCGACGGCGGCGCCCTCACAACCGAACAGCTCAGGGTCATAGGACAGATCTCAGTCGATTTCGCACGGGACACCGCCGACGTGACCGACCGGCAGAACGTCCAATTGCACTGGATTCGCATCGAAGACGTGCCCGAGATCTGGCGACGTCTGGAGGCTGTCGGGCTGCATACCACTGAGGCCTGCGGCGATTGTCCCCGAGTGATCCTGGGCTCTCCGGTCGCCGGCATCGCAGCCGACGAGATCATCGATCCCACGCCCGCCATCCGAGACATCGTTGACCGCTACATCGGGGATCCGGACTACTCCAACCTGCCACGGAAGTTCAAGACCGCCCTCACCGGTCATCCGGTGCACGATGTAGCACCCGAGGTCAACGACGTCGCCTTCGTCGGTGTCGAGCATCCCGACTATGGCCCGGGATTCGACCTTTGGGTGGGCGGTGGCCTCTCCACGAACCCGATGCTCGCCGTGCGCCTTGGGGCCTGGGTGCCCCGGGAGGAGGTAGCGGAGGTCTGGGCGGGCGTCGTCGCGGTCTTCCGCGACTACGGGTATCGGCGGCTGCGGACCAGGGCTCGGATCAAGTTCCTGGTTGCCGACTGGGGTGCAGAGAAGTTCCGCGACGTGCTGGAGACGGAATACCTGAGGCGGCCCCTGATCGATGGGCCGGCGCCCGCGGTGCCGACTGAGCCTGGCGACCACGTCGGGATCAACCGCCAAAAGGACGGTAAGTACTTCGTCGGGCTGTCCCCCGTGGCCGGACGTGTCAGCGGCAGCAGCCTGGTACGGCTGGCCGAGCTGGCTGAGGCCAACGGTTCCCAGCGCATTCGCACTACGCCGCTGCAGAAGCTGCTGGTGCTGGACCTTGACGAATCGAACGTTGACGCGCTGATCGCCGGCGCTGAGGAATGCGGTCTTTCAGCACGTCGTGACGCATGGCGCCGGTCCGTGATGGCCTGCACGGGTATCGAGTTCTGCAAACTTGCGATCGTTGAGACCAAGGCTCAGGCTGCCCGTGTTGTTGACGAGCTCGAGCGTCGATTGGGTGCACTGGACTCACCCATCACCGTCCACCTCAACGGCTGCCCGAACTCCTGCGCACGGATCCAGGTCGCAGACATCGGTCTGAAGGGCCAGCTTGTGGTCGGGCCGAATGGTGATCAGGTTGAGGGATACCAGGTCCATCTTGGCGGTGGCCTCGGGCTGGACGCGGGATTTGGCCGCAAGCTCAGAGGACACAAGGTGACGGCTGCCGAGTTGCCCGACTACGTCGAGCGGCTGGCTCGTCACTTTGTGGCGGAACGACGAGACGGTGAGCGCTTTGCCCAATGGGTGGCTCGTGCCGACGAGCTGGTGCTCACATGAGGACGCGCCGCCGTGACTGAGACATCCCACGCGACCCGCCAGGCGGTGCTCTACTGCCCGTACTGCGCAGAAGAGACCCTCTTCCCTTTGGAGGCGGGCGGTTGGGAGTGCCGCAGCTGTATGCGGGCGTTCTCGGTGACCTTCCTCGGACTGTCCTCACGGGGTCACAGCGGAGGAGCGCCTGGGACTTCCCGTCAGGAGTCGGCGTGAGTACCACCGTTGACTTGACCGAGCTAGCGGCTCGGGCCAATCGTGATCTTGAGGGCGCGTCGGCGTTGGAGATCATGACATGGGCCCACGGCGAGTTCGGCTCGAAGCTCGTCGTGACCTCCTCCATGGCGGACACGGTGCTGATCCATCTCGCCGAGCAGGTCGCGCCGGGCATCGATGTGATCTTCCTCGATACCGGCTACCACTTCGTTGAGACGATCGGCACCCGGGACGCCGTCAAGCTGGTGCACAACGTCAATGTGATCAACGTGACGCCGGAGCAGACGGTGGCTGAGCAAGACGCAACCTGGGGCAAGGACCTGTTCGCCCGTGATCCTGATCAGTGCTGCGCGCTGCGGAAGGTGGCACCGCTCGGCAATGCCCTCGAGCCGTACGCCGCATGGGCCACCGGAATCCGGCGCGCCGACTCGGCTGCGCGAGCTGCGACGCCCGTGGTCTCCTGGGATGCGAGGCGGAAGTTGATCAGGATCGCTCCCATCGCTGCCTGGACCGACGCTGATGTGGCGCACTACATCGAACTCAATTCCCTCATGATCAACCCGCTGCTCGAGGACGGCTATGCCTCTATCGGGTGCGAGCCGTGCACCAGCAGAGCGGCCAAAGACGATCCGCGAGCCGGGCGGTGGGCTGGATTCGCCAAGACTGAATGCGGGATCCACCTGTGAACGCCCAGGCCGTGACTGCGGGGGCGGCGGGCCGGGAGCATCTGATCGAAGGTGCTCCGCTGCATCCCGCCAGAAGAGGCGCAACATTGTGGTTTACGGGCCTTCCCTCGGCCGGCAAGTCCACCATTGCCCATGCGCTGGCTCGCGAACTGCATGCCACAGGCGAGCGGGTCCAGGTGTTGGATGGCGACGACGTGCGACCCTATCTGTCGGCTGGACTCGGCTTCAGTCGCGAAGATCGTGACGTCAATGTCACCCGGATCGGCTGGGTGGCCCGGATGCTGGCTTCGCATGGCGTCATCGTGCTGGTGCCGGTGATCGCCCCGTACGCCGCTGCCCGTGACTCAGTCCGAGATGATCATGGACGCCTCGCCGTCCCGTTCGCCGAGGTGCATGTCGCCACGTCACTCGAAGTCGCCGAGGCTCGCGACGTCAAGGGTCTTTACGCTCGAGCCCGCCGCGGCGAGCTGAGCGGTCTCACGGGTCTCGACGACCCATACGAGGTGCCTACCCAGGCCGAGCTCGTCGTGGACACCGCCAGTGTTGATCTTGATACCGCCGTCGAGATGTCCAAGGCGCTGCTCTCGGCGATCGTGGAGAGGGACTTCGGGTGACAACCACTCCACTAAGACCGCTGAGCGAGCTGCAAGCGCTCGAGTCCGAGTCGATTCACATCATTCGTGAGGTCGCTGCCACATTCGCCTCGCCGATCATGCTCTTCTCCGGAGGCAAGGATTCGGTCGTCATGCTGCATCTAGCGGCGAAGGCCTTCTGGCCAGCTCCGATTCCCTTCGGGCTGCTGCACGTGGACACGGGCCACAACTTCCCTGAGGTGCTGCGGTTCCGCGACGAGGCCGTCGAGTTCTACGGCGCCTCCCTCAAGATCGCCTCAGTCCAGGACTACATCGACGACGGTCGGCTCCGTGAGCGACCCGACGGTACTCGTAACCCACTGCAGACCTTGCCGCTGCTGGATGCGATCACCACAGGTCGGCACGATGCCGTGTTCGGCGGCGGCCGGCGGGACGAGGAGCGAGCGCGGGCCAAAGAGCGGGTCTTCAGCATGCGCGATGAGTTCGGTCAGTGGGAGCCACGGAACCAGCGGCCCGAGCTGTGGTCGCTGTACAACGGGCGCCATCTGCCCGGGGAGCACGTCCGGATCTTTCCGCTCTCCAACTGGACCGAGCTGGACGTGTGGGACTACATCGCGGCCGAGAAGATCAACGTGCCGACGATCTACTACGCCCACGAACGCCAGGTGACGTTGCGCGACGGCATGTGGATCGCGATCACCGACGTTACGCCCGCGCGTCCCGGTGACGTGATCGAAATCCGCTCAGTGCGATACCGAACAGTCGGGGATATGTCCTGCACGGCCGCCGTGCTGTCAGCCGCGAACACCGTGCACGACGTGATAAACGAGGTCGGCCTCAGCCAACTCACCGAGCGCGGCGCGACGCGCGCCGACGACCGGCTGTCGGAGGCCGCCATGGAGGATCGAAAGCGGGAGGGCTACTTCTGATGTCCCAGTCCTCCGCATTCCTGGCCCGGAGTGCAAACTCCATCACCGGTGGCCGGACACTGCTGCGGCTCGCTACGGCGGGCTCGGTTGATGATGGCAAATCGACTCTGGTGGGTCGACTCCTTTTCGACACCAACTCCGTGTTGATCGACACTCTTGATCATGTTGAGCGGGTAAGCAAGGGCAAGGGTCTGGATCGAACCGATCTTGCTCTGCTCACCGACGGCCTGCGGGCCGAGCGTGAGCAGGGCATCACCATCGACGTCGCGTACCGCTACTTCGCCACTTCGGTCCGGAAGTTCATCCTGGCCGATTGCCCAGGGCACCTGCAGTACACCCGGAACACTGTGACCGGCTCCTCCACCGCCGATGTCATCGTGCTGCTGGTCGATGCGCGAAAGGGTGTGGTCGAACAGACCCGTCGGCATCTGGCTGTTGCGTCTCTGCTGCGGGTGCCGCACGTCGTCCTGGTCGTGAACAAGATCGACTTGGTGGACTACTCCGAGGATGTCTTCACCGCCATTGCCACCGACTTCGCGCTCTTGGCGCGCAGCCTCGGCGTATTGGAGACGCATTGCATCCCGGTCTCAGCGACCGAGGGCGACAATGTGGTCACACGATCACACCGCACCCCCTGGTACGACGGGCCGACCGTACTGGGCTACCTGGAGAACATCGACGACACGCGTCTCGCTGTGGGTTCCGACCTCCGGCTCCCGGTGCAGCATGTCGTCCGACCCCAGTCGGCATCCCGCGCGCCATGGGCCGCTCGGGCGCCGCAGGTCAACGGTGACTACCGTGGGTACGCAGGAAAGATCGAGTCAGGCCGCGTACGACCAGGGGATGAGGTGGTGGTGCTACCACGGGGCTCCCATGCCATTGTCGAAGCGATCGACACCCCCGACGGTCCCCTTGATCTGGCGGTGGCCGGGCAATCAGTCGTGATCCGGCTGAACACCTACATCGACGTCTCGCGAGGCGACATCCTCGCCGCGACGGACGCTCCTCCAGCGCCGATCCGCGATCTCACGGCGACTGTGTGCTGGCTGGCTGAACGTGAGCTCACAGCAGGCGCGCGCGTACTCGTCCAGCACGGAACGTCGATCACCAAAGCGGTCGTGAAGTCCATCGAGGGAGCACTCGACCTCGACTTCGAGTCCGGTACCGTGCCCTGCTGGCGGCCGACCACCTCACTCACTCTGAATGACATCGGCCGGGTCCGGCTTGCCTTGGCCTCGCCGGTGCCTATTGACTCCTACCGCGAGCACCGTGCCACCGGGGCATTCATCCTCGTCGACGACGCGGACGGATGGACCCTCGGAGCCGGCCTCGCCGGCTCGACCCCGCTCATTGCGAAGGCCGCGGCCACATCAAGGTCCGACTCGCACCACCCAGTACAACAAGGAAAGCCATCATGACCGCTCCTTCATTGGTCCTCCTCGGCCACGGAAGCCACGATCCCCAGGTGCCGCAGGTCAGCCATCAGATCCGGGAGGGTCTGCTGGCGATCCGACCAGAGCTCGACATTCACGTTGCATTTCTCGACCACTGCGGCCCGAGCGGCATCCAGGTCGTCAACAAGTTGGTCAGCCACGGCGTCGCAGAGATCGTATTCGTGCCGCTGCTTCTCTCGGACGCCTTCCATGTCCAAGCCGAGGTGCCGGTGCTGATCAATCAGGTGCAGGCCAACTTCCCGCAACTGCGGGTCATTGCGTCTCGCCCCATCGGCCCCGAAGCGCAGCTGCTTTCGATTATCGATCGGCGGCTGCGCGACGCATTGCGGGCGCGGCGGGTGTCAGAGCTTGACGGGCTGGTCTTCGCAGCCGCTGGTAGCACTGATATCCGCAGCAATGCGCTAGTCGCGAGGCGAGCCAGGCAATGGGCCACGCACCACCGGCTGCCGTGCGTGACGGCCTTCGCGACCGGCTCCGGGCCGTCGAGCGCCGAGGCCATTCGTACGCTCCGCGGCCAAGGCAGGCGGCACATAGCCGTGGGCAGCTGGTTCCTGGCACCGGGATTGCACTACACCCGTCAGGCCGAGCTCGCGCACGAGGCTGGTGCAGTCGCAGTGTCCTCACCCATGGGCGGCGAGCCTGAGATCGCAGAGGTCGCCCTGATCCGCTACGTGATCGCTGCAATGGATCTGGTTGATCTTCACGAGGTCGTCGACAACGCTCACGAGCGGGCCCCGCTCCGCCACCTGTCGGTCGTCAGCGCGTAGCCTTCTGAGCTGACAGTCAGCTGGCGGCCACGCGCGCCTTCTCCTTGTCAACGTCGAAGTCAGCCACGGGCCAGCGCAGGTCAAGGGCGCGCAACTGCTCGACCAGTAGCTGGGCTACCGCCCAGTTTCGATACCACTTGCGATCGGCCGGAATCACATACCACGGGGCGCGTTCGGTATTGCAGCGCTCCAGTACGGCTTGGTAGGCCTCCATATAGGCCGGCCACTTTGCCCGCTCGTCGACGTCGGCCGGGTTGTACTTCCAGTGCTTGGTCGGGTCGTCGAGGCGGGCGAGCAGTCGGTCCTTCTGCTCGGTCGAGGAGATGTTGAGAAAGCACTTGATCATCACCGTGCCGTGTTGGATCAAGTCGTCCTCCCAGGCGTTGATCTCGTCGTAGCGCTGGCTCCACACCGATTCATCCACCAGGTTGTTGACCCGCACCACCAACACGTCCTCGTACTGCGACCGGTCGAAAATGCCGATCATGCCCGGCGACGGCAGCTCCCGCTCGATTCGCCACAGGTAGTGGTGGGCGCGCTCCTCCTCGGTCGGGGCCTTGAAAGCTTTGATCCTCACACCTTGAGGATCGACCATGCCGATCGCGTGCCGGATGACTCCGCCCTTTCCTGAGGTGTCCATTCCCTGGAGCACGACCAAGATCCGCTGGCTCAGAGTCTCCTTGACTCGGCCAACGGCGAACAGGCGTTCCTGAAGATCACTAAGCTCGGGCGCCAGCGCCTCGGTGATCGCGGCTGCCTCCTGCTTGGCCCCTGGGAAGCCAGGTGTGGCAGCAGCATCGAAGGCAGTCATGTCCACCTTGCCGGGAGGCAGCCTGAGCACCTCGCTGAGTGGCTTGGTGATCAACGGGATCATTTTGTCGTCCTTGCTGTTCTTCGCCATGGGCTGATTGTGCCCTAGGGGCGCTTTCGCACTGACCCGCCTTTCGACGATCTGGCGTGCGACGATGGTGCGGTGCAGCTGATCTTCGGCCCCGACGGTGGCGATTCCCGAAATCTCGCTGAGTCCGATCTGGTCGAGCTCTACCGGTATCCCGCACCAGAGGGCCGCGGCTGGGTGCGCAGCAACTTCGTCATGTCGATCGACGGATCAGTGCAAGGTCCAGATGGACGCTCGGGCACCATCAACACTGAAAGTGATCACCACGTCTTCGCCCTGCAACGGGCTCTAGCTGATGCCGTTCTGGTCGGCGCCAACACGGTGCGCTTCGAGGGCTACCGCGCCATCGATCTTGAACCGTGGCAGCTCCGGATCCGCGAGCAGGAGGGTCTTGCTCCCTATCCGGTATTGGTGATCATCTCCGCGAGTGCCGATCTTGACCCGATCATTGCCACACCAGCCGAGGGTGTCGGAGGAGCCGTCATGATCATCACCACCCCGGGCAAGGCCCCAGATGATCTTGAGCCATTGAGGGCCGCGGGCATCTCGGTGCTCGAGGCCGAAGGTACGACGCTCGATCTGGCTCAGCTCGTTGATCAACTTGCAGGCACCGGCTTCCAACGGCTGCTGTGCGAGGGCGGTCCCCGGCTGCACAACGATCTACTCGCGGCCGGCCTGGTGGATGACGTGTCACTGACGCTCGCCCCTGTTGTGGTAGGCGGCCACGGCTTGCGCTCGACCAGCGGCGCGGCCCTCCCCGTGCCGAGCTCATTCCGGCTGCATCATGTCTTGTACGCCGATGACGGGGCGCTGTTCACCAACTATCGGATTGTCAGAACTGAGTCGGCCGACAACCCGCCTCAGTACTAAAGATCGTCCGAGTCCACCAGGTACCGGTGGACGGGGCCCACCGTGACCGAGCCTTCCCCAACGGCACCGGCGACACGCTTGACCGACCCGTACCGGACGTCGCCGGCAGCGAACACTCCGGCCACACTTGTCTCGAATGGCAGCGGCGCCCGTGGCCCGTGCCATGCCGACTGCGGAATGTCGCGGCCGGTAAGGATGAACCCACGATCGTCGAGCTTCACAACATCGCGAAGCCAGTCGGTGTGCGGTTCCGCGCCGATGAGTACGAACACGGCCGTTGCTGGGGCTTCCTCCTGGCGACCAGTGCGGAGATCCTCCAACGTGAGAGCTTCGAGGTGACTCTTGCCGCGGCCGTCGACCACACGTGTGGCCAGCCGTACATCAAGGTTTGGGGTCTCCTCCAGTTGCCTCACGAGATAGTCGGACATGCCGGCGGCCAGTGACTGTCCGCGGACCAGCAACGTAACCCGGCTGGCGAACCTCGCCAGATGCAGTGCTGCCTGACCGGCCGAGTTCGCACCGCCGATGACATATATCTCTTGGCCCGCCATCGCCGGTGCTTCGACGCCGGCGGCGCCATAAAACACTCCAGTGCCGATGAAGCGGTCCAGGCCGGGGATACCGAGACGCCGGTAGGTCACACCAGTCGCAATGATCACCGCCCGTGCAACGGCCTGACTTCCATCGTCAAGCGTTACGAGATGGCGATCCGCGCCAGCCGTGAAGCCGATGGCCTGGTGAGTGAACACGAACTGGGCTCCAAACAACAACCGCTTGCTGCCACGCCCGGTGTGCCAGCTCACCTCCGCTGACGCCGCGTGGGAAGCCCAGATAGTTACGGATCAGCGAGCTGGTGCCGGCCTGGCCACCGATTGCCAGCTGCTCGATTACCACGGTATGCAGGCCTTCAGAAGCGCCATATACGGCGGCTGCCAGGCCGGCTGGTCCGGCACCCAGAATCGCCAGATCGTAGACGTCAGCGGCGGGCCGTACCTGTACGCCGTGTGCGCCGCCAATGTCGGCCAAGCTCGGATCGTGCAGCACTGAACCGTCGTGGCGGATGAGAGCCGGGAGCCGCGCTGGGTCGACTGAGAAGTCGCGCACCAACTGTTGTCCCTGCGGGGAAGCCACGGGATAGAAGGCGAACGGCACGCCGTTTCGGCTCAGTGCCTCGCGGAGGTCGTGGCTGCGCGGGGCCCACTGCTCGCCGACGATGCGATACACCACGTGATGCGGCCGGTGGCTCATCGTCCATGCGCTCAGCGCTTCCTGCACCTGCGGATACAGCCACTCCTCCGGGGTAACCCACCCCTTGACAATCCAGAAGTCGATCCGGCCGAGTGCGGTTGCCCGCTGCAACGTCGCCAACTCCGTGAAGGGAATCCGCGTGTGGTAGCGATCCATCGCAAGCAACAACACTCGGCTGGCATCCCGGTGTAGCTCAAGAGAGTTCCGCCTTGCCCAAGCATCCCATCACGCCCCTCGCCAGCGGCACCATCAACCAATCCGGCGACATGATCGAGATTGTTCTAATCCAACCCGACAGTATGCCGCCCATGATCAGGATCGGCTGGCCGTTACAGCCGAGCATGGTCGATCCACGACGGTTCCCTGACACCGCGAGCATCGTCGTACGCATGTTCGCAGAGGCTGCGACCAGGTTGGCCAACATCAAAGCCCACGGCGTCTAGTAGCGCGAGCCGACCGGGTTATTCAGGACTTGCATGAAGCAGGCCATGAGCGGGTAAAGAGTGGATCAGAATCGAGAGGATGATCGTGCTTGGTCCAATCTTGCTGATCTCAGCCATCGTGCTGTGGACGATCGGCCTCACCGTCCTGATAATCGGGATCGTCCCCATAGTCGCCGACGAAACGGAGACACCACATTCGGGACCCAAATACCGGCACTGGTACCGCCATACCTGATCGGCGCGGACCGACAGGGCTATCCAGGACTTTGCGCCGCCTCCCCCTGGTCGGCCCGCAACCACGACACTACGGGGCGGGCCAGCAGGCGTACACGCACACCAGCCGAATATTCGACCGGCTGAGGGTCATCTACCCCACCGGTCGGGCATATCGCTCTCGGGGATTATCGAGGTGAAGCTGTGACCGGTGGGGCCGAGGGCCGACGATACTGACGCTGAAGCCTCCGCCCTGGTGAAACCAACAATTCACCTCGGCGTAAGGAGCTCAGCGCTGAGATCACCTACATCGTGTCCCACGCCGAGTGGCAACGGCTGGACGCGATGTGGCCCGTGAAGTTGTTGATCGCCTGACCCGCGGACCTTGCAGTCACACCGAAACCACCTGGGGCTCGATCAACCAGCAAATGGGTTGTCTTCGTCCGACCCGCGACCTGCCAGAGGGTCCACCTCGACCCGCATCACTTCAGCTGACGATCAATCGTCCTCCCAGCATCCGGTCTGCACACCCCAGCGGAACACATAGACCCACAACACCTCGGTCAGGTTGGGAAGGTTGGCTACTTCCCAACCCAGCTCGTCAAGTTTGGCGCAGTCCTTGGCCATGCCGGCTGCATCGATCTCTTCTTTAAGGTGTGGGCGGTACTTCTCCCAGTCGATCGTTGCTTCTGCTATCGCATCTCCGTTGGACCAGGTGCCTGAGCTGGTGCTGTTGCCGCCGTAGTGGCCTCGAAAGACGATCGTTCCACCGCAAGGCGGACCGTCGTCAGGCAGCACCCCACCGGGCCCCTCCTCTGCTCCACTGAGAATATCGAATAGCTCGACATAACCACGGTCGTCGGTCGAGGCGCTGTCCAGGAACCGGTTGTCCCAGGCGCTGTCCGGCCCGTCGGTCAGCCGGTATTCCATGCGGACGGTGCGACCGGCATAACCCAGGTACCGCTTGGAGGTCCACGATGCCCGCAGCAGCGGGGCTGCGCCCTCGACAGCTTCACCGCAGATGTAAGGCTCGTTGCTGAAGTTCATCCAATCGGTGACGCCGTGGTACTTGAACAGGGTGCGACGCAGCAGCACCAGCGAGCCAGCATTCGCCTCGTCCACATCCCAGACGCCCGGGATTCCGGCTGAGGAGTCGTTCACCTTCAGCTTGACCGGAATCTCATCGCCAGCCACAGCGTTGGAGGTCGGCACCGCTACTGAGACGCGGTCGGTGTCCTTACCGGCTGCCGCTTCCTCAGTGTTGAAGGTGCCTGCAGCGCTGAAGTAGCCGTTGTAGACGCGCCAGGTATCCCCGGCGTCAACAGTGCAACCGGTAGGCGCCTTGATGGTGACGGTGCGAATAGCGTCGGACAGTCCGAGCACGGCCTCGTGCGGGCCCGCCTGGTAGCGGGCCGGGT
This sequence comes from uncultured Actinomycetota bacterium, assembly GCA_963759635.1. Lineage (GTDB taxonomy): Bacteria > Actinomycetota > Actinomycetes > Propionibacteriales > Propionibacteriaceae > Microlunatus. Next base: position 277,135 of record CAVXAP010000026.1, on the reverse strand, counting down.
TGGCAATCGACCAGCTCCAGGCGTCTCCGTCGTCGCAAGGTGCGCCGGTGAGCGCCTGTGCCGGGGTTGCCGCGAGCGCGACGCCCCCGAGGGTCAGGGCCAAGCCGGCGGCCCCGGCGATCAATTGCTTGAGCATTGAGAACCCCCGAGTTTGACCGTCGTATCAGCCCTCGACGGCGAAATGAACTTGGATCGATAAGCGTAGGGCAACACATGAGCCGAGAATCCGCATTGAGCTGAATTGGTGGTCAGCGGCTCCTGGCCATCCTGATGCGTTGGTACTCCCGGCACTCGCGGCAGACGCAGCCGCGAACGTAGGCGGCATTGGTGCCGTGCTCGACGTCGTCACGTCGGGTTGCCGTCAGGGCGGCCTCAAGCGCTGCCGACCAGCCGTCGTCGGTCTTGGTGAGTCCCCAAACCTGGTTGGAGGTCAGGCCGAGCTCGCGGCGCACCGTGCGGAACGGCTGGCCACTGTGGATCGCGTCGAGGAGCCGCTGACGCACCTCGATAGGGAGCCGGGCGTGTGCCCGGCGTCGAAAGCGCGCTCTCGCGGCATCATTCTGCGCTTGACGACATGCCTCGCAGTCGCACCCTTCCAGCCAGCGGGTCAGGGTGCCGTGGGCCGCCTATGAGCCGCGCCTACGACGCTGCGGGTCAGTGAGGTCACGGACCCCGTGCAACTGCCGCACCGTCCAGGGCGGCCTGGTAATTAGCCCAAGCGAGAGCCACCGCCGGATGACAGGCGGCGTCACATTGCAGACGGCGGGCCGCTTGACGAACCGATGTGATCTCCTCGCGTTGGCTCACGAAACGAACGCTAGCGGGGCGTCAGAGTTCCTGTCGTGATCTCGTACCCCGTCCTCGAGCCGCCTGGTCCATCTCCGCTCAGATCACCGCACTCACATGGGTGAGAGTGCATAGAAGACACGCATTGAGCGAGATTCAGCCGCGAGGCTCTCGGGTGGTGCTAGCCAGAAACTCCACCTTCGCCCCGGCTCGACTCCGTTGTCTCGTCGAGAAGTAGGCGCCTGGTGGCGGCGGTGGCTGTGTCTAAGTCGGACAATTTGTCTGGCGGCTCTTGATCATGACCTTGGTCTGCTGATCAACCAATGGCGAAGCCACTCAATTCGCCTCTTGTTGAGGATGGTGACGGCCATGCCTTGCGGGTCACCATCAATCCGAGGCCGGATCGGAAGCACCTCACCCAGCCGTCGCCCGCAATGCGGTTGGGCACATCGGATTACCACCAATACGGCCGCCACCGGGCGTCGGGCACTCATACCCGGTCACCTCGCTTGAGCCGTTGCGCGGCTGCCTTGGCCCTAGCATCGGCAGCAGATGCCCCGTTGCGCTCGAGCATGACATCTGATGACCACCCGGCAAGCCCGCTTAAGGTCGCGCTCCTGGCCGCCGCTCATCAGGAAGTCGGGGGCGAATGTGTGTCGGAATCGGTGCGGATGAAGATCTTCTATGCCCGCTAGCTGGCCGCGAAGCTTAACCCGATCCCGCGCACCGTCCGCAGATAGGGCACCGCGTTGGGTCAGGAACAGGGCGTCGAGGTGTGCCCACCGGTGGTGGGAGCGCAACCGTACGTAGCGGTCGAGGGCGCGTGTGGTGTGGGCGCTGAAATAGACCGGTCGAACCTTGGAGCCTTTGCCTTTGACGATCGCCATGCCCTGGTCAAGGTCGAGGTCGTCAACACGCAGGCCGCAGGCTTCGCTGATCCGTACGCCACAGTCAAGGAGCAGCCAGATTAGTGCTTCGTCGCGGCGGTCAGCAAACTCTCGACCGGTGCAAGCTTTGACCAGTGCAGCTAGCTGGTCATCGGTGACCACCGGGACCGGTTTCATCTTCAACGTGGGCGGCGACATTGTGGCCATCGGGTTACTGGACAGTTCGGCCTCGTCCACCAGCCAGCTACAGAAGCGGAAGAGTCCCCGGTATCTGATCTTGACGGTTCCGGGTTCGTGGGTGTCGCTGAGGACTGCCAGCCATTCGCGGATGGCGGCTCGGTTCAACTCGTCGAGGGTGGCTGTGCGGCCCAGGGCTTCGAGCCGCGAGAGAAGAACGTGACTGCCTGTCCGTACAGCCGGAGGGTGTTGGGGCCGCGGCCTTCGGCTCGGAGATGCCGTAGAAACGATCGTTGCAGATCTTGCAGGTGAGCGGTCAGGCCTGCAAGTTATCAGGTGAGTAACCGCTGTGCTACTCCGCAACACTCAAGCTAGTCCCTCTTTTTCCCTTGTTTCATTGGTCATTCGGCTCGGCTGGACACGAGATGGCTCACCCGGCATCTTCGGATAATCCGGCGGATAGGGCATTTCCGCACCGCCATACTTGCCCGTGCCTAGCTCCCGCTCATCGCGGGTGTACATCTCCAACGCGGCGTCGATGCTGCGCGGTTCCATCTCATAGAAGGATCGCCACGCATCGCCGATCTCGCCAAACCGGGCAGGCATCGAGCTGACCGTGAAGTCCTGCGGCGTCACCTCGCTCAGCTCGTCCCAGGTCAGTGGTGCTGATACGACTGCAGTCGGGGTCGGCCGGACAGAGTAGGCCGACGCGATGGTGCGATCCCGCGCCATCTGGTTGAAGTCCACAAAGATGCGGGCACCACGCTCCTCCTTCCACCAGCTCACCGTGACGTGGTCAGGCATTCGGCGGGACAACTCGCGACCGAGTGCGATCACCGCATGCCGGGCTTCGATGAAGCCGTATGCAGGCTCGATCGGCACGAACACATGGACACCGCGCCCCCCGCTGGTCTTTGGGAATCCCACCAGATCAGCGTCCTCCAACACCGAACGCAGCTCATGCGCGGCGCGTGCGGCGTCGGCGAAGTCGGTCCCCGGCTGGGGATCAAGATCAATTCGCAGCTGGTCGACCTTCTCAGTGTCCGCTCTGGTCACCGGCCATGGGTGGTAACGGAGTGTGCCGAGATTTGCCATCCAGGCGATGGTTGCCAACTCGGTTGCGCAGACCTCGTCGGCGGTTCGGCCAGACGGGAAGGTGATGGTTACTGTCTCCACCCAATCGGGCATGCCTTTCGAGGGCGCCCGCTTCTGATAGAACGCCTCGCCGTGGCTGTCGCTTCGGGTGCTGAGCTTTACATCGGGCCGATACCCACCAGGCCAACGCTCCATGGTGACGGGCCGATCCTTGAGGGCAGGAAAGATGCCGTCGCCGACAGTAATCACGTACGAGACGATGTCCAGCTTGGTCAGCCCGACGTCTGGAAAGTAGACCTTGTCCGGGCTGGTCACCCTTACGGTGCGGTTACCGACCTCGAGTTCGACCGCTGGCACCGGCATGGCGTCAGCATAGGTGAGTACTGTCGGGAACAGGGATACCGCGCTGGTGGTTGACAGCTGTGCCCGCAATGAGAGGCAGATATGACCGACACACAGAACAATCCGGCCGCCCAGGTAGGCAAAGTCATCAAATCCGAAGCGGAGTGGCGCGCCCAGCTCACCCCGATGGAGTACAAGGTCCTCCGCGAAGCCGGCACCGAGCGGCCCTTTACCGGCGAGTACACCGACACCAAGACCGAGGGCGTCTACCGCTGCAGGGCGTGTGGTGCGGAGCTGTTCAGAAGCGACCAGAAGTTCGAGTCGCACTGCGGCTGGCCCTCCTTCTTCGCACCGCTGGCCGAAGATCGGGTGCGCTACATCGAGGACAACTCAGTCTTCATGAAGCGAGTCGAGGTCCGCTGCGCCACGTGCGACTCACATCTGGGCCACGTGTTCGCCGGCGAGGGCTACGACACCCCGACCGACCTGCGCTATTGCATCAACTCGGTCTCACTCACCCTCGAGCCAGCCAGCTCCTAACACCCTCGTCGGAAACCTAGGTTCACGTATCTTGCTGACGGTCTGCATAGGTTGCAAACTGTGCAGACCGTCAAGAACCTACGTGAACGTGGGTTTCGTCGCCGGGCGCTTGCGGCCAGCGGCCCCTCGCTCACCAGAGGGCAAGAATCTCGCTGAGTTCTCGCCGCCGGCCGGTGTAGAAGGGCACCTCCTCGCGCGTGTGCCGGCGCGCTGCGGCTGCCCGTAGAGCTCGCATCAGATCGACGATGCGATGCAGTTCGTCGGCCTCGAACGCCAGCATCCACTCGTAGTCGCCCAAGGCGAACGAGGCAACGGTGTTGGCCCGTACATCCGGATAGGGCCGGGCCATCATGCCGTGCTCGGTGAGCATGGCACGCCGCTCCTCCTCCGGCAGCAGGTACCACTCGTAGGAGCGCACGAACGGATAGACGGACAGGTACGCCTTGGGCTCCTCATCCTGCATGAATGCCGGCACGTGCCCCTTGTTGAACTCCGCTGGGCGGTGCAGCGCGAGCTGCGACCAAACCGGCAGCAGATGTGCGCCGAGATCGGAGCGGCGTAGAGCGTGATACGCGTCCTGCAGCGTGTCGGAGTCCGGCGCGTGCCACCAAACCATCAGGTCGGCGTCGGCACGCAATCCGGCGACGTCATACCAGCCGCGGATCACCAGGTCGCCCTCCTGGGTGGCGCCCTCGATCGCCTTGAGGGTGGCATCCGCGGTCCCCAGCGGCGGGTCGTCCAGCTGGCCAACCTTCTTGAACACCGACCACATGGTGTAGCGAATCATCGAGTTGATCTCGCGCGCCTTCATCTACCGCTCTCCTCGAGTTGATCTTCGCTCTTGATCATCTCATCACGGCCTAAGCCAAAATCAGCCGTGAGAGCGTCGACCGCAGCCTGTGCCGAACCCAGGCATGCCGCGATCCCCACCCCGTCCAACGCTGCACCAGCCACCGCTAACCCCGGCCTGCCCGCCACCTCTGAGCGCAGCTGTGTGACGAGATCTCTATGCCCGACCTGATACTGCGGCAAGGCGCCACCCCAGCGGTTCACGACACCATGGACGAGCGTGGCCCTCTCCCATCCGGGGATGGCCGAGGCCTCACTGAACGTGCGATCAATGAGTGCTCGGTCGTTGAACTGGAGACTCGTCGGCTCCCCGTGCCGTCCAATGCTCACCCGAACGATCTCGACCCCCGAGTCCCAGGCCCGCCGCGCTTGGGAGGCAACCCAAGGCCACTTGATCGACGAGTACGTCAACGCCTTGATGGTTGACAGTTCGCCAGGCGGCACCAGGAGCCCAGAGGCCTCCGATCGGACTCCCCGCACCACCAGGGTGATGACCGCGACTGACGCATACGGCAGGCGAGCGAACTCGTGTGCCGAGTCCACCAGACCGGAGAGCAGTCGACCAGTCGCAGTGGCGGGAGCGGTGAGCAACACTCCATCGGCCATGATCATCTCTGGTGCTCCGGCAGCGCCTATGACGAGCTGATATCCCCCAGCCATGAGATCAAGCGCCCGGACGGCCGCACCCGGCCGCAAGACAACCCCACGCCGATCAAGATCATCAACGAGTGCGTCGACCATGATCGACACACCGCCACGTAGCCCGGCGAACACCGGACCGTCCTGTCCCTCCTGGCCTATCGCTTGGGCGTGCCGAAGCAGTGAGCCACCGCCCTTGGCACGCACGAAGAGCTCATGGGCCACTGCATCGAATGAGAGCCGTCGCGCGTATCCGGCGTAGACCCCGCCTAGTAGCGGCTCTAGGAGTCGATCGGTCACCTCGGCGCCAAACCGTTCTTCGACATAACGGCCAATCGCTACGTCGTGATGAAATGCCGGCGCGGGCCGTTCTGGCTCTGAGGCCGCCGTCCGCCAGCCTTCAGCTGACAGCAAACCGGCCAGTTGGGCAACGTCGGTTGGTACGCCGAGAAGCGAGGCCGGCATCGCGTGCAGATGACCGCCTACTAGCAATTGGGGTCTGGTCTCAGTCGGATGCACCACGCGAGATCCCAGGGCGAGCTCCTCGATCAGCCGCAGACCCTCGGGCCGGCGCGCAAGGATCGACTCTGCGCCACCGTCCAGACGTACCCCGTTCATCGCAACCGGGGCAAGCTTGCCGCCCCACCGGTTGCCGGCCTCGAGCACGATGACATCCACACCGTGCAGGGCGAGCAAGCGGGCTGCACTGAGCCCGGTGATTCCGCCGCCAACGACTGCCACTCGGGTCATCGGCCACCCGTCGCAGATGCACCCGCCAGCTCTTCACGGGCCCCACGCCGCAGCTGAGCACCCTCGGTGTGGACCAGCTCGACGATCATGCCCAGGACTCCAGGGTCGGCGTCCGGCGGTACGCCATGCCCGAGGTTGAAGATATGACCGGGTGCGACGGCACCTGACGTGATGACGTCGCGAACGCGCTCCGACAGTACCGGCCAGGGAGCCAGCAGCAACGCAGGATCAAGATTGCCCTGCAGGGCATAGCGATGACCGACCCGGAGGCTTGCCTCGGCGAGCGGCAGCCGCCAGTCCACGCCAATGACCTCCGCCCCGGCCGCGCCCATCAGGGCAAGCAACTCAGAAGTACCGACGCCGAAGTGGATACGCGGCACTCCGGTGTCAGCCAGCGCCTGTAGCACCCGGGCCGAATACGGCTGCGCATACCGCCGGTAGTCCTCGGCACTGAGACTGCCCGCCCACGAGTCGAACAGCTGCACAACCGCTGCACCAGCCGCAACCTGGGTCCGCAAGAAGGTCGCAGACAGATCCGCCAACCTGGTACACATCGCGTGCCACAACGAGGGCTCGCTGATCATCAAGGCCTTCGTCGCCGCGTAATCTCGACTCGGCCCGCCCTCCACCAGATAGCTGGCCAAGGTGAACGGGGCGCCGGCAAAGCCGATCAGAGGAAGATCAGCGAGCTGACTCGTGATCAGCCCGACGGCTTCGGTGATGTACCAGAGGCGTTCAGGATCCAACGGCTTGAGCTGCTCCAGATCCCCAGATGCACGCACCGGTCGAGCGATCACCGGGCCGCGACCAGACACGATGTCGAGGTCGACTCCAGCTGCTTTGAGGGGCAGCATGATGTCGGAGTACAAGATCGCGGCGTCGACGCCGTAGCGGCGCACCGGTTGCAAGGTGATCTCAGCCACCAGTTCCGGCCGCATGCAGCTCTCGAGCATCTCGATATCTTGGCGGATGGCCCGATACTCCGGCAGCGATCGCCCCGCCTGTCTCATGAACCACACCGGTACGCGATCGTCCGGGTGACTCTTGCGACATGCGGCCACGAGCAGAGACACATCCGACGCCAGCCCACGCACTCGTGAATCTTGTCACGGTTGGAAAACCCGGCGCGTCGAAACTCCCGCCCATTGGGGGGCCGAATACGCTCGTCTGATGGCAGCGAACAGCGACGCGGCTCCGGAACCGGACGCGTTTCGTCGGGCCGTCGAGGACCTGATGTCTGCGCCTTGGCGCTCGGAGTTGCACGTCGAGGAACTCCCTGCGCCGCAGCGCATCGCGCCGTACTCAGCGGCCATCACCGCCGATGTCGTGGCGAACGGGGATGAGGTGGGCAGCGGTCGCTTCGTCTTACTTCACGACCCGGCTGGCAACGCCGCATGGCAAGGTACGTTCCGCTGTGTCACCTTTGCGCGAGCCGATCTCGATCCGGAGATGGTGCCAGATCCATTGCTCGCCAGTGTGGGCTGGTCGTGGCTGATCGACGCACTCGATACCCACGGCGCTACCTACGATGCCCCGAGTGGCACCGTGACGTCCGTCTCCAGCGAGTCCTTCGGAGGCATGGCCTCTGCACCGCCGAGCGCGGAGATCGAGATACGTGCCTCGTGGACTCCCTTGTTGGAGGATGGCGCCGGACTGAACCCCCATCTAGCCGCCTGGGCTGAACTACTCTGTACGCTAGCGGGGCTGCCACCGCTACCCGCCGGGGTGGTGATGATGCCCTCTCGGCGTAAACCGCCCAGCCGAAGTTCCCGGAGACGTTGACAGAAGTACCGCTAACCGCACCTGATCTTGATCAGGAATCGGAGCTACTCACCGAGCCCGCCGAGGGCGTGCCGCCCATCGTCACCACCCCGGAAGCCTTACAACGGACAGTGACCGCACTGCGCCGCGGGACTGGGCCAGTCGCTATGGACGCTGAACGTGCGCACGGCTTCCGCTACAGCCAGCGCGCCTATGTCATCCAGCTGCGTCGCGCCGGAGCGGGGACGCATCTGGTGGATCCGACAGCGTTCGGTCAGCCTGCCGACCTTTCTGCACTCGGCGCCGCAGTGTTGGAGACCGAGTGGGTGATCCACGCCGCCGGTCAGGACCTGCCGTGTCTGTACGAGGTCGGGCTTGTTCCCGAAACTCTGTTCGACACAGAACTCGCCGCACGACTGCTCGGTTATCCCCGCGTCGCCCTCGGCACGATGATCGAAGAGCTACTTGGGGTACGGCTTCTGAAGGAGCACTCCGCGTCAGACTGGTCGAAGCGGCCACTACCTGAGGAATGGTTGATCTATGCCGCCCTGGATGTCGAGCTCTTGATCGAACTGCGCGACCGGCTCGCGGCCCGGCTCGTCGAGACGGGCAAATGGCCGTGGGCAGAGCAGGAGTTCGCGGCACTGGTTGCCGGCGCCGGCATCAACCCTGAACCGCGGCGCGACCCGTGGCGCCGTACCTCCGGTATCCATCACGTACACACCCGTCGCGGCCTGGCGTACGTGGCCGAGCTCTGGTATGCCCGCGATGCAATCGCGCAGCAGCTGGATCGTGCACCAGGCAAAATACTGCCCGATGTCGCCATCACCGAGCTGGCTTCGCATAAGCACCCCGATCGCGCCACGCTCCGGCAGATCCCAGCTTTCTCGCGCCGCCAGGCGAGGAGGGTCGAGGCCAGCTGGCTGGAGGCGATCGACGTCGTGGCACGGATGCCCGAGAGTGCCCTACCGCCAATGCATGTTCCGAGCGATGGACCTCCGCAGTCGCGGCTGTGGGCCGCAAAGAACCCTGGAGCGGCCGCTCGTTTGGCGACGGTGCGTGGCGCTCTGCTGGCTATTGCCGAGCGGTACGAGGTGCCGCTGGAGAACCTGCTCACGCCGGATCACCTACGCCGCCTTGCCTGGCGGCCGCCGTCCCCCTTGACTGAACAGTCGGTTGATCAGGCGCTGGCCGGACTTGGCGCACGGCCATGGCAGCGCGAGCTGACCGTAGCGGCCATCACTCCCCTACTAGCGCAGCCCTCAACCGCCATTGTTACTGATGAGTAATATTCGGATATGCAGCGCGAACTTCGAGACGTCGTCTTCGTCGACGGCGTACGCACCCCTTTTGGCAAGGCTGGCTCGATGTACGCCGAGACCAGGGCTGACGACCTCGTCGTCAACTGCATCCGCGAGCTGCTACGCCGCCATCCGGAGCTGCCACCGGAACGCATCGATGATGTCGCTATCGCCGCAACGACGCAGATCGGCGACCAGGGCCTGACCATCGGGCGTACGGCCGCCCTGCTTGCTGGACTTCCACGGTCGGTACCGGGTTTCGCGATCGACCGGATGTGCGCGGGAGCCATGACCGCCGTGACCACCACAGCTTCGGGGATCGCTTTCGGTGCCTACGACGTCGCCATCGCGGGCGGAGTCGAGCACATGGGCCGCCATCCCATGGGCGAAGGCATCGACCCGAACCCCAGGATCGTCGCTGAGAATCTCGTCGACCAGTCAGCGTTGATCATGGGATCGACGGCGGAGAATCTTCATGATCGCTTCCCTGGCATCACCAAGGATCGAGCCGATGCCTTCGCGACGCTCAGCCAACAGCGCGTCCAGCGGGCATACGAACACGGGGTGATCCAGGAGTCGCTGGTCACGATCGCCACCCCGAGCTCCGAGCTCGGCTGGGGACTGGCCATCGAAGACGAGCAGCCGCGACCAGGTACCACAATCGAGGCATTGGCAACACTCAGGACTCCGTTCCGGCCCCATGGGCGCGTTACTGCGGGCAACGCAGCGGGCCTCAACGATGGCGCCACGGCGTGCCTGTTGGCCGCGGAGAGTGTTGCGGCCGAGCTCGGCCTGCCAGCGGCAATGAGGCTCGTCACGTTTGCATTCGCCGGCGTGGATCCCGAGGTGATGGGTGTCGGACCGATTCCCTCCACGGAGAAGGCACTGGCAAAGGCGGGGTTGTCGATCAACGACATCGGTGCCTTCGAGATCAATGAGGCGTTCGCCGTCCAGGTGCTTGCCTTCTGCGACCACTTCGGGCTGACTGCAGATGATCCTCGCCTCAACCCCTATGGCGGCGCCATCGCCCTGGGTCATCCGCTCGCGAGCTCCGGGGTTCGGTTGATGATTCACCTCGCACGAGCGTTCCGGGAGCATCCCGAGGTCCGCTACGGCCTCACCACGCTGTGCATCGGTCTCGGGATGGGCGGCACGGTGATCTGGGAGAACCTCCAGTGAGGGCCGAGGAACTCGAACAGTTGATTGCCGAGGCCTCGGCCAGGAGCGAGGGCGAGGTCGTCACCAGGGCGCTGAGCCGGGACATCAAGCTGCCACACACCGCGGGGACGGCGGTGTTGATCACCCTGGACAATGGACGTGATCACAAGCGACCCAACACCTTGGGCTCACGCGGTCTCGGGGAACTGAATCGGGCACTGGATACCGCGTTGGCACGCGATGACGTGTTGGCGATTGCAGTGACCGGCAAGCCCTTCATGCTCGCAGCCGGCGCGGACCTCACGGGCTTTCCCAACATCGTCAACCGCGACCAAGCGCTCGCAATCGCCCGCGTCGGGCATGCCGTGTTTGACAAGCTGCATACGTCTCGGGTGCCAACCTTCGCCTTCATCAATGGCCTCGCGCAGGGTGGTGGTCTGGAGCTCACCCTGCACTGCCACTACCGGACGGTGTCTGCTGCGGCATCAGGACTCGCGTTGCCCGAATGTCGGCTGGGCTTGCTCCCGGGTTGGGGCGGAGCCTTCATCGTGCCCAACCTGATCGGCGCCGAGCGGGCCGTTCAGCTGATCATCCAGAATCCACTCAACCAGAACAAGATGCTGAATGGCCGCGAGGCGTACGAGCTGAGCTTGACCGACGCGATCTTCGACGGCGCGGACTTCCTCGCTCGCTCGCTGGACTGGGCGGGTCAGGTCGTGGCCAGGTCCCTGACGGTGACCCGACTAGAGGTCGACCGTGGCGAGGCTTGGGACGAGGCGTTGGCACGAGGCCGCAGTTTCGTTGACAGTAAGGTCTTCGGCGCCTCGCCAGGGCCGTATCGAGCGCTCGAGCTGATGGCCGCAGCAAAGACCTCGGACCGGAGCGAGGCGTACGCGGCTGAGGACGAAGCCCTCGCGGATTTGATCATGAGTCCTGAATTGCGAGCGAGCCTCTACGCGTTCGATCTTGTCCGGAAGCGTGCGCGGAAGCCAGCAGGTGCGCCTGATCCCATGCTGGCGCGACCGGTGACCAAGGTTGGCATCGTCGGCGCTGGGCTGATGGCGAGCCAGCTCGCCATCCTGTTCCTGCGCCGCCTCCAGGTGCCGGCAGTGATCTCCGATCTTGATCAGAAGCGTGTCGACAAGGGACTGGAGTACGTGGCGGCCGAGATTGACAGGTTGCTCGACAAGCGGCGAATTCTCCCCGATGACGCGAACCGGCTCCGGGCGTTGATCTCGGGCACGACCGACCTGGCCGACTTCGCGGACTGCGACTTCGTCATTGAGGCGGTCTTCGAAGACATGTCGATCAAGAAGCAGGTGTTTGCCGATCTTGAGAAACATGTCTCCGACAACTGCGTACTTGCCACGAATACCTCCTCACTGTCCGTCGCGCAGATGGCAGCAGATCTTGATCATCCCGAGCGGGTAGTCGGCTTTCATTTCTTCAACCCGGTGGCGGTGCTGCCGCTGGTTGAGATCGTCCGGGCACCCGCGATCGACAAGGAGACCCTTGCGACCGCATTCGAGGTAGCGAGGTCGCTCAAGAAGAACGCCGTGCTGGTCAAGGATGCCGCCGGTTTTGTCGTGAACCGGTTACTGCTCCGACTGATGGCGGAGATCTTCGCCGCTGTTGATGAGGGCACGCCCGTTGCGGTCGCCGATGCCGCGCTGCGGCCGCTCGGCTTGCCCATGTCGCCGTACGTGCTGCTTCAACTGGTTGGCCCGGCGGTCGCCTTACACGTGATCGAAAATCTGAACGAGGTCTTCGGCGATCGCATTCCCGTCTCGCGCAACCTGCAGGCACTGGTGGCTGCGGGGAAGCCCGGCATCTATGAGTGGACGCCGGACGGCGAACCGTACGTCAGCGAGGAGGCGGCGAAGCTGCTTGTCGTGGGCGACCGGCCAAGCACCGCGGAGCAGGTGCGCCAGCGAGCGCTGAACGCCCTGGCAGAGGAGATCGGCCTGATGCTGGCTGAGGAAGTGGTCGCTGCGCCAATGGATGTCGATCTGTGCTTGATCCTCGGTGCCGGCTGGCCGTTCCACCTCGGCGGCATTACGCCCTACCTGGACCGCGAGGGCGTTTCCGAGCGCGTGCTCGGCCGCCGCCTCCTACCACTCGGTGTAGCGAGTGTCCCGGCTGAATGAGGCGGCGCGCACACGATCAGGCCGTTGATCCTCTGTCCGTCACGGTGAGTCCAGAGGTCGCTCGCGAGGTTCGCCAAGAGGCGACCGTCAGAGGTCGGCATCAGCCGCGGCGTTCGGCTGATCCATACGCGCATCTGCCCTTACCGCTGCCTCGACCGTGTAGCGGGCGATCGCTTGCGGTGTGAGGCCGATCTCCTCGAGCAGCTCGGCGCGGCTGCCATGCGGCAGAAAATCCTGCGGAATGCCGAACTCGCGTACGGCCGTGCCCACGCCGGCGAAGCGCAGCTCCTGAGCGACCCGCGCTCCATAGCCGCCCACAACGCCGTTGTCCTCGATTGTGATGACCAGATCATGATCCGCTGCCAGCGCGACCAAGGCCGAACCGACCGGCAGCGTCCACACCGGGTCCAGAACCGTCACACCGATCCCCTGATCAGATAGCCGCTCGCCCACTGCGACGGCCATCTTCGCGAGCGGCCCGATCCCAATGACCAGTACCCGCGGCTGCTCGGTCTGGAGCAGTAAGTCCATCCCGCCCACATGGTCGACACTCGGAAGGTCCGCCGGCACCTGATCCTTTGGGAACCGGATGACGCTCGGGCCGTCATCGATGGTCAGGGATCGCTCCAGCGCCTCGCGTAAGCGAGTGCCGTCCCGCGGCGCGGCCAGCTGCAGGCCGGGCACCGCCTGCAAGATCGACAGATCCCACATGCCGTGGTGGCTGGCCCCATCGGGCCCGGTGATGCCGGCCCTGTCGAGCACGAAAGTAACCCCGCATTCGTGAAGGGCCACATCCATCAACACCTGGTCGAAAGCGCGGTTCAGGAAGGTGGAGTACACGGCAACGACTGGATGCAAACCGCCCATCGCCAAACCAGCCGCTGAGGTCACCGCGTGTTGCTCGGCTATGCCGACATCGAAGCAGCGCTCGGGGAATGCTTTGGCAAACCGATGGAGGCCCGTGGGATAGACCATCGCTGCCGTGATGGCGACGACTCGCTCGTCGATACTTCCCTGCCGGAGAAGCTCCTCGGAGAACAGATCGGTCCAGGTCTGCCCTGACGCACCGCCGACCGCCTCGCCGGTTTTGGCGTCGATCTTGCCAACGGCGTGGAAGCGATCCTCCTCATGATTCTCGGCAGCCTTGAAGCCGTTGCCTTTGCGCGTGACGCAGTGCACCAGTACAGGGCCGCGGAACTGCTTTGCTTGCTGAAAGGCTCGCTCGATCGCCGGAATGTCGTGGCCGTCGATCGGGCCCACGTACTTCAGGCCCAGGTCGGAGAACATGCCCTGTGGGGCGAATACGTCCTTCAGCCCGATCTTGATGCCATGCAGGATGTCGTACGCCACGCTACCGACCAGTGGCGCCCGGCTGACATTGCGCTTCACCAGATCGAGGACCTGCTCGTAACGGGGATTGGTGCGCAGCCCGGTCAGATATCGTGCCAGGCCTCCAACCGTCGGCGTGTAGGACCGGCCGTTGTCGTTCACCACGATGACCAATGGCAGGTCGTCGGAGGCGGCGATGTTGTTGAGGGCCTCCCACGCCATGCCGCCGGTGAGCGAACCATCGCCGACGAATGCGACAACGGTGCCCGGCCTGCGCTGCAGTCGAATGGCCTTCGCCAGCCCGTCGGCGTACGAGAGAGCCGTTGATGCGTGGGAGTTCGCCACCCAGTCATGCTCGGACTCTGTCGGACTGGGGTACCCCGACAGCCCATGGCGCTGCCGCAAGGTCGGGAATTGATCCTGACGACCCGTCAGCATCTTGTGGACGTAGCTCTGGTGTCCAGTGTCGAAGATGATCGGATCGCGCGGCGAATCGAAAATCCGATGCATCGCAAGCGTCAGCTCGATCACTCCAAGGTTGGGCCCGAGATGGCCGCCGGTCTGGCACACCTGATCGATCAGGAACGAACGGATCTCCAGACTCAGCTCCTTTAGCTGATCTGGTGTCAGGTCCCGGAGGTCTTGTGGGCTATGGATGGAGCTCAACAGTCCGTTCGGGGCGGCTGACATGGGCCTGAGTTTACGTGTTCAGCAGCCTGTGATGATCGAAGTGTGGCCCAACGCACGTGAGACCGCACAGTCAGCTCACAGCTTGGGAACGAATACGCGGCCGCGTAACGCCTCGTCGAGCAGTGCCACCGCCCGTCGGGTGCGGGCAAGCCGAGCCCCCTGTTCCAGCCACGCCTGGGCGGCGGCCTCCACGACGTCTGGCTCGACGTATTCAGTCAGGGTGGTACGGACCTCAGCCAGTCCCCGCTGAGACGCTTCGTGCTGACCGTTGACGAAATGAGCGGCGAACTGCGCCAGTACGACGGGATGGTTGCGGAGCACGCGATAGGCGCGAAAGTCTGCCGGACAGCAATCCAGCAGGTATGCGATGGCTGTCGCCTCCCAACCGGAAGCTCCGGCCGGGCGTACCTGGCTCGGCCAGCCAGGCGGTGTATACGCTGAGCCGTTCACGACTCAACTATATTCGAACTACTGTTCGATAGCTAGGCCTTTTGATGACGCCATCGACGAGCCGGCCGATGGCCACCAGGACGCTGATGGTGAGCAATTCCGGAGATGAGCAGCTGAAGGCTGAACAGCGGGCCCACGTGGTTACCGTGATCAGTTCGGGCATATCGCCCGATCATCGTTCCTGAAGTATGGCACTAGTCTCGTGCCAGTGAGCGACGTGATCTGCCAGATCGTGAGCGGTGAGCTGGATGCTGCGATCGTGGCGCGTGACGACCAGGTGATCGCCTTCCTTGATCACCGGCCGGTGTTCAAGGGTCATGTCCTTGTCGCTCCGACTCGCCATGTGGACACGTTGCTGACGCTGCCGAGCGATCTCATGGTTCCGCTGTTGACAATGGCGCAGCGGATCGCCGGGGCGATCGTGAACGCTCTGGGCTCTCAGGGCACGTTCGTGGCGATCAACAACGTGGTCAGCCAGTCAATCCCTCACCTGCACGTACACGTCGTCCCCAGAACCAAGGGCGACGGTCTGCGCGGCTTCTTCTGGCCACGAACCCGATACGCGGCCGGCGAGATCGAGGCGTACGCGGAACTGATCCGAAGCGAGATCAATGCGTAATGATCAGCCGTCTCGGAATGCCCGACCGCGATACAGATAGCTGAGGGGCCGCGGACCGTCTCCGTAGCCCGTCTCCAGCTCGTCAATGACCAGACCGGCAGCAGAGATCAGCTCATCGATCGGTCGCCCGATGTTGCAGGCGACGCCCACGCTCTGAGGCCAACCGTTGCCCGACTCTCACGGCTGGCGATGATCAGACGCCGAAGGCGTCTGCCAGCAGCGCGATCAGTGCTCCGAACTCCGGCTGGCGCTCTCGAAACCCGCAGTCCGGACCCGAGATCGCGGGTTCTGTGGCGATGTCGAGTCGGTAGTGGGCCGTCGAGGTGCAGGGCACAACAGGCTCCTCGATGATCCGCGCGATGAGCAACCGGAGCGTGTCACGCTGCTGGACTGACAAGTCGTGCTGTTTGGATCCGCCGCTGGCTAGGGTGATCGTCCCCCGGCCTGCTGCATCAACCTTGATCATGTAGGCAGTTTGATTCTGAAGCTCCATGCGCTCCAGGCGTATGGGACGCAGCCGCGGCTCTGTTGTTTCGGCCGCTCCGTCGAAGTCACCTCTCATGGCCGGAGAAACGATGCTCACGATCTCATCGAAGGCCGGAGCCGGTCGCGACTCCTCACCGCATGGCTCGGTCCGGCTCATCGAGAGATTGCCCAGGGTTACTTCGTTGGTGATCAGGTCGGAGCAGACCTGTTCGGTGGTTCTTGGTGTGCGTTGAGCGGCGACTTCCTTGCGGAACTGCTCGGACGTCAGCAGAGTCTGCAGCCGGCTCAGTTTCTGATCACTCAACCGGCCCGCAGCCGGTGCCCGCGAGATCAGCAACGCGATACCGTCGGCGCGTACGTGCAAGATGTTCTGGCGACCATCGATGCCCCCGAATTCACCGACAGAGAAGTCGCCGAACGGTTCGGATGGCATGGCCAGCGGACCAACCGGCGCACAGCCCGCTACGGTCAGCGCGGCTGCGGCCATGAGCATCCAGGCACATCGGCGAAGCTTCCGAGCAGTCACCACAACACCATGACGAATTGCCCACTCGCCGGGGTTCCTGGCGTGCATGGCAGGCAGGCCGCGCGCCTGTAGAAACCCTAGTTCTTGATCAACGACCGCAGCACGTACTGCATGATTCCGCCGTTGCGGTAGTAGTCGGCTTCACCTGGGGTGTCGATACGCACCAAGGCGTCGAAGCTGACGTCGCCCGCGGTGACTTTGACACTGCTCGGCGTACGGCCGGCGTTGAGCTCAGTGACGCCGATGATGTCGAAGGTCTCTTCGCCGGTGAGTCCGAGGGAGCTGGCGCTCTCCCCCTCGGGGAACTGCAGTGGCAATACACCCATCCCGATGAGATTGGATCGATGGATCCGCTCGTACGATTCGGCGATCACAGCCTTCACTCCGAGTAGCGCCGTGCCCTTCGCGGCCCAGTCCCGCGAGGAACCCGAACCGTACTCCTTGCCGGCCAGGACCACCAATCGCGTACCCGATGCGAGATAGTGCTGCGACGCCTCGTACACCGTCGTGACCGGCTGGTCCGCCGAGGTGAAGTCCCGGGTGAATCCACCCTCGGTGTCAGGTGCGAGCTGATTGCGAAGGCGGATGTTCGCGAACGTTCCCCGGATCATCACCTCGTGATTGCCGCGCCGCGACCCGTAGGAGTTGAAATCCTTCCGCTCTACCCCGTGTTCGGCGAGGTATTGGCCAGCGGGCGAGTCGGCCTTGATGGAGCCTGCCGGGGAGATGTGGTCAGTGGTGATCGAGTCGCCCAGTTTCAGTAACACCCGAGCGCCCTCGATATCGGTGACCGGCGCAGGTTCCGCGGGCATGCCGTCGAAGTAAGGCGGCTTGCGGACATAGGTCGAGGCTGGATCCCAGGCGAAGATCTCGCCCTCAGGCGTCGGCAGAGACTGCCACTCCTCATCCCCAGCGAAGACATCCGCATAGGACTCGGTGAACATCTCGGCGCCGATTGCCGACGCGATGATCTCATCGATCTCCGCCTCGGTCGGCCAAATGTCGGCAAGGTGTACTTCGTTGCCTTGCTCGTCGGTGCCGAGCGAATCGTTCATCAGGTCGATGTCCATAGTGCCGGCAAGCGCGTAGGCCACCACGAGCGGTGGTGAGGCCAGGTAATTCATCTTGACGTCGGGATTGATCCTGCCCTCGAAGTTCCGATTGCCCGACAGCACCGAGACCACCGCAAGATCATGCTCCTGCACGCCAGCGCTGACCTCCGGGATGAGTGGCCCGGAGTTGCCGATGCAGGTCGTACAGCCGTAGCCGACCAAATTGAAACCAAGCTTGTCCAGATATGGCGTCAGACCGGACCGGTCGTAGTAATCGCTGACAACCTTCGATCCCGGGGCCAGGGTCGTTTTCACCCAGGGCTTGCGATTCAGCCCGCGTTCGACCGCTTTCTTGGCGACCAGCGCCGCGCCGATCATGACGCTCGGGTTGGACGTGTTGGTGCAGGAGGTGATTGCTGCAATGACCACCGCGCCGTGGTCGAGGTCGAAGGACGTGCCGTCGCTCAGCGTTATAGGCACCTCCTTGCTCGGGCGCGCGATGTCGGCCAGTTCCTCGCCGTACTCATGCGGCGCCAGCGATTCGCCGCTTGAGTGACTCGGCACGTCGGAAGCTGGAAACGACTCGTCCACCGACTCGTCCCAGCCGATCAGCTCCTCGGTAGCCACAAAGTCGCGCAGCGCTTCGCGGAATCCCTGCTTGGCGTGGGCGACCTGGACTCGGTCCTGCGGACGCTTCGGCCCCGCGATGCTGGGAACGACCGTGCCAAGGTCAAGCTCGAGGTATTCGGAGTACCTCGGTTCCCGGTCGTCGGAATGCCACAGGCCCTGCGCCCTGGCGTACGCCTCGACGAGGGCGATCTGCTGATCAGTTCGACCGGTGAGCCTGAGGTATTCGGTGGTCTTGCCGTCGATCGGAAAGACGGCGATCGTGGAGCCGTACTCAGGACTCATGTTGCCGATCGTGGCCCGATTTGCCACGGGCACCTGAGAGACGCCGGGCCCGTAGAACTCGACAAACTTTCCGACCACTTTGTGCTGCCGCAGTATCTCGGTGATGGTCAGAACAAGGTCGGTTGCAGTCGTGCCTTCACGCAACTGGCCGGAGAGTTTGAAACCGACGACCCGAGGGATGAGCATCGAGACTGGCTGGCCGAGCATCGCCGCCTCGGCCTCGATCCCGCCAACCCCCCAGCCGACAACGCCCAGGCCGTTGACCATGGTCGTGTGGGAATCGGTGCCGACACAGGTGTCAGGATAAGCGTACGTCTCGGTCTCTCCCGAGCCTGCTGACGACTGCACCTCGCGGGAGAAGATCACGCGGGCCAAGTGCTCGATGTTCACCTGGTGCACAATCCCCGTACCCGGCGGAACCACCTTGAAATCGTCGAATGCAGTCTGACCCCAGCGCAGGAACTGATAGCGCTCCCTGTTGCGCTGATATTCGATCTCCACGTTCCGGACGAACGCGTCGGCGGTGCCGAAGACGTCGGCGATGACTGAGTGATCGATCACCAGTTCGGCCGGTGCCAGTGGGTTGATCTTGGCGGGGTCGCCTCCCATCTCCTCCATTGCCTCCCGCATCGTCGCCAGATCGACCACGCATGGCACGCCTGTGAAGTCCTGCATGATCACTCTCGCTGGAGTGAACTGGATCTCCTTGCTGGGTTCGGCGTTCGGATCCCAGTCGGCGAGCCCGCGGATGTCATCGGCGGTGATGTTGGCGCCGTCCTCGGTGCGCAGCAGATTCTCCAGCAGAATTTTGAGGCTGTACGGCAGCGAATCTGAGCCCTCGACGGCATCGAGCCGGAAAATCTGGTACGACTCGTCACCCACCGGGAAGGTTGTTTTGGCATCGAAGCTGTTCACACTCATAAGCCCTCCGTACGGTCGTCCACAAACTATCTTGACGTCAAGATAACATGGTGATCCTACGATCCATGACTGCGGTTCCCGATGGCGGTGACACCATAGTGCAGAGACCAGCTTTAAGGGGAGGCAGGATTGGCGTCCCTGGGTAGGGGCACGAGATGAGCGGTAACGCAAGCTTCCGGCCGGTCAACACGACCGTGCTTTCGGTGTGTGCCGTCGAGGCACCGATCGTGATGACCTCTGCCGCCTTCGACGAACGGCTGGCAAATACCTACCGTCGTGTGGGAACGCGGCCCGGGATGCTGGAAAAGCTGGCCGGAGTGGTCGAGCGTCGCTGGTGGCCGACGGACGTGAGCTTCGCTGACGCGGCGGCGGTGGCGGCCGCCAAGGCGTTGGCAGAGGCAGGCATCACGCCCGCGCAGGTCGGCATCATGATCAACACGGCCGTCTCGCGGGAGTATCTCGAGCCCTCCACGGCGGCGGCGATTCACCATCAGGTGGGCCTGCCCACGAACTGCCTGAACTTCGACCTGGCGAATGCCTGCCTCGGTTTTGTGAACGGCATCCAGCTGGCCGGCACGTTGATCGACTCCGGCCAGGCGGACTATGCCGTGATCGTCGATGCCGAAGGTTCCCGCTACACCCAGGCGCTGACGCTGGAGCGGCTTGCCGGGAATGAGGCTACTGCCGCCGACCTGCGGTCGCAGTTCGCCACCCTCACCCTCGGTTCCGGGTCGGCGGCCATGGTGCTCGGCCGAGCCGACCGCCATCCCGAGGGTCACCGCGTCATCGGTGGGGTGAGCCGAGCCGCCACCGAGCACCACGACCTCTGCGTGGGTGACCTCACCCGGATGCGGACCGATACCAAGCGGCTGTTCGACGCCGGGCTGGCGCTTGCTTTGGCGACCTGGGCCGACGCAAGGGAGGAGTTCGACTGGGATGGCATCGACTGGTTCGTCGCTCACCAGACATCGGTCGTGCACATCCGCGCGCTCGCGACGGCGCTCGGCGTGGATCCGGCGCGCTTCCCGCTCACCCTGCCGATGTACGGCAATATGGGTCCGGCCGCAGTGCCGTTCACCCTGGCCCGGCACATGGACCAGTTGCGCGCCGAGGACCGCATTCTGTTGCTCGGCATCGGGTCGGGACTGAACACCTCATACGCCGAAATCGTCTGGTGATCAACAGCCTGCTCGCCGAGCCGGCCGTCGCCGCAGAGCTCAGCCGAATGCCCGGAGTCGACCCCGCCTGGTCGAGGCTGGTCCAAGCTGTCGACGCCGAAGGGGTGCTGCGCACCTGGCACGTGCTCGACAACGACGTCGCACCACAGGCGGGAACGCTGCTTTGCGTGCACGGCAACCCGACCTGGTCGTACCTGTGGCGCCGGTTTCTCGCCTGCGCAGAACCGGGCTGGCGAGTTGTGGCGGTTGATCAGCTTGGCATGGGCTACTCCGAGCGGCCAACCGTGCCCCGTTCCCTTGCCGCGCGAATCGATGACCTCGACACCATCACCACGGCGCTGGGCATCGCCGGTCGAGTGGTGCTGGCGGCGCACGACTGGGGCGGCCCTGTCTCGCTCGGCTGGGCACTGCGACACCGTGATCAGATCGCCGGGTTGATCTTGACCAACACCGGGGTCGCCGTGCCGCCGCCGACAGAAGCGCCGGCGCTGATCCGGCTGGTGCGCAGCCGCGCGGTTCGGGAGCTGGTGTGCGTACGTACGGCGACGTTCGTACGCGCCGCCGCGGCGTTGTCCCGCCCGCCGATATCGGTTGAGGTGCGCAATGCGCTGCAGGCCCCGTACTCCACCACTGATCGACGGCGTGCGATCGGCGATTTCGTCGCCGATATCCCCTTGGAGCCAAGCCATCCCAGCCGCCCCGCGCTCGATCACGTCGCCGCCAGACTGACTGAGCTCGCGAGCGTTCCGACGCTGCTGCTGTGGGGGCCGCGGGACCCGGTCTTCACGCAGACGTCGCTCCGCGACCTGCAGCGCCGGTTGCCGCACGCGGATGTCCAGCGGTACCCCCGAGCCTCGCACCTGGTCGTGGAGGACGCACCTCAGTCGGCCGAGGATGCCTGGTCGTGGGTGAGAGCGAAGGTCACCACGCTGCCGCAGCGGTTGGTGCCCGACCGCGAGCCCGAGACGGCTCCGGAACTGGTTGTTGGTATCGCGGCTGGCGCGCGGTCCCACGACTCCGATCCGGCCATCGCCGAGCTGAGCCGCGGCGGCACCCGCGTGACCTCGTTCGCCGAGCTGGAGAATCGAGTCGAGGCGCTGGCCGACGGGCTGCGCCGAGTCGGCGTACGGCCCGGACACCGAGTCGCGCTGCTGGTGCCGCCCGGTCTCGACCTGACCACAGCCGTCTACGCGTGCTGGCGAGCTGGTGCCGCGATCGTCGTCGCGGACGCGGGCCTCGGCTGGCGTCGGATGGCCGACGCGCTTCGTAGCGCTGATCCGGCCTACCTGATCGGGATCCCGCCAGCCGTAGCTGCCGCGGCTGCGGTCCGGCTCCCGGGGGTTCGGTTGGTGGCTGGTGAGATGCCCATGCCGATCCGCCGGATGCTGGGGGTGGAGCAGTCGATCGACGAGCTTGCAGCACTTGGGGAGCGCGGCTCTGTACTCGTCGACGCCCAGCGAGCGGACGCCGACACCGACATTGCGCAGTCGAGCGAGGCTGCGGTGCTGTTCACCTCCGGTGCCACTGGGCCTCCAAAGGGGGTCATCTATCGGCATCACCAGCTGCGGGCTCAACTCGATCTTCTGCGAGCCCTCTGCGCCGTCGATCCGAGCGATCGACTTGTGGCTGCCTTCGCCCCGTTCGCGCTGTACGGCCCCGCTTTGGGCATCGGGGCGGCCGTGCCGCAGATGGATGTCACCAAGCCCGGCACCCTCACCGCGACCCGACTGGCCGAGGCTGCGTCGGCCATCGACGCCACCCTGATCTTCGCCTCCCCGGCGGCTTTGCGGAACGTGGTCGCCACGGCGCGCGAACTGAACGCCGAGCATTCGTCGGCCCTCGCGCGCATTCGCCTGGTGCTCTCGGCCGGAGCGCCGGTCTCCGTGCCGCTGCTGCGCCGCCTCCATGACGTCCTGCCGTCCGCGGAGCTGCACACGCCTTATGGGATGACAGAGGCCCTACCGCTGACCGACATCTCGCTGCCCGAGCTCGAGGAGGCTGGTTCGGGCAACGGGGTGTGCGTCGGCCGGCCGCTGCCCGGTGTGCAGATCCGAATCAGCCCGCTGGACTCGCTGGGCCGGGCCGTTGGGCCACCTACTGACGAGGTCGAGATCACCGGCGAGATCTGTGTGTCCGCCGCTCATGTGAAGGATCGCTACGACCGGCTCTGGGCGACTGAGAGGGCAAGTTCTCGTGATCTTGGCTGGCATCGGAGTGGCGATGTCGGACACCTCGACGGTGCCGGACGGCTCTGGGTCGAGGGTCGTCTGGTGCACGTCATCGCGACCGCCGACGGACCGCTCACGCCGGTCGGCGTGGAACAGCGGATCGAGGCCGGGTCGCCCGTAACCGCCGCGGCGGTAGTGGGTATCGGCCCTCCGGGCACCCAGCAGGCGGTGGCGGTGGTGGTACCAGGAACCCCTGCACCCGTTGGGCTGGCGACATCCGAGCTTGCGAGCGCAGTACGGGCGGCCGCTCGCGTACGCCTGGCCGCCGTGCTCGGACTCAACGCGTTACCGGTGGACATCCGGCATGCCGCAAAGATCGACCGGCAACGACTCGCCCGCTGGGCCGAGCGGGTGTTGGCCGGTGCTCGGGTCGGCCGGCCGTAGGACGGGGGACGGCGTGCGAGTGCTGGTTACCGGGGCGACCGGAATGCTTGGGTGCGGTGTGGCGCAAGCTCTCGCCGACAGGGGCGACCAGGTGACGGTGTTGCAGCGACATCCGGCCGGACTGGGATTGCCCGAGGTATTGGCCGACATCAGCGACGCCCATGCCGTACGCGCCGCGGTCAGCGACCAGGACGCGGTCATTCACCTGGCCGCCAAGGTGAACGTGGTCGGGCCTGAGGCGGAATACCGGCGGGTCAACATCCAGGGCACCCGTGCGGTCGTGGATTCCTGTGTGACAGCAGGAGTGCCACGGTTGGTGTACGTCTCATCTCCCTCGGTCGCTCATGCCGGCACCTCGTTGATCGGCTGCGGCGCAGATCCGGCCGACCCGGTCGCCGCTCGCGGCCCGTACGCGAGAAGCAAGGCCGCCGCGGAGCGGATCGCGCTGGGCGCCGATCACGGCCCGCTCGCCGTGGTCGCGGTGCGCCCACATCTGGTGTGGGGCCCGGGTGACACCAAGCTGGTTGCCCGAGTCGTAGATCGGGCGCGCCACGGACGGATGCCCCTGATCGGGTCGGGTGCGGCCCTGATCGACAGCACCTACGTGGTGAACGCGGTCGAAGCCTTGCTAGCGGCTCTGGACCGCTGTGTCGAGGCACGTGGCCAGGCGCTGGTGGTGACCAACGGCGAGCCGCGCCCGGTCGCGGAATTGCTGGCCGCCATGTGTCGCGCGGCTGGAGCGCCGGAACCGACTCGGCACGTTCCGGTGCGACTAGCGCGCGCAGGTGGAACGTTGGCGGAGTCGCTCTGGACGCTGGCCGAGGCTCTGCGTCCGGGACGGCCAGCCGACGATCCGCCACTGACCCGATTCCTGATCGAGCAGATGTCCACTGCGCACTGGTTCGACCAGCGGCTGACTCGTCAGGCTCTGCACTGGGAACCTCGGGTCAGTCTCGATGAGGGTTTCGCCGAGCTCCAGCGCTGGTACGCGGGTCATGCCGCTCAGCCGCTGCGCAGGTAGCGCCGGGCGTTTTCCTGAGCAGTCTCCCGCTCAAATCTCTGTTCGGCCCTGGTCGACGACGCGAGGAGAAATGGCACAGAGGTCACCATGACGCCTGGAGTGAACAGCAGCCGTCCTTTGAGTCGCAGGGCGCTCTGGTTGTGCAGGATCTGCTCCCACCAATGGCCGACCACATACTCCGGGATGTAGACCGTCACTACGTCGCGCGGGCTTTCGCGCCGCAGGTTCTTCACGTAGTCGATGATCGGATTAGTCACCTCCCGATAGGGCGAGGCGAGCACCTTCAGTGGAACCCCGGTATCGGCCTCCTCCCAGGCCATCACTAGCCGCTCGGTCTCCTCGGGGTCAACTGAGACGGTGAGAGCCTCGATGGTGCTCGGCCGGGCGGCCTTGGCAAAGGCGAGCGCCCGCAGCGTAGGTTTGTGAAGCTTGCTGACCAACACCACGGCCCGCACTCGACTCGGCAATGTCCGATCCTCGCCCTCGACCAGTGCGGTCTCCCGGGCTACCGCATCGTAATGCCGCCTGATCAGTTTCATCATCACGAAGAGCACGGCCATCGCGATGATCGCGATGTAGGCGCCCTTAGTGAACTTTGAGAGGAGCACGATGACGAGCACTGTGGCAGTCATGGTCAATCCAATGGCGTTGATCACGCGGGAACGCATCATCCGCCTACGCGTCGCGGGATCCTTCTCGATTCTCAGGTGCCGCGTCCAATGCCGCAGCATGCCCAGCTGGCTGACAGTGAACGACACAAAAACCCCGACTACATAGAGCTGGATCAAGGCGGTCACGTCGGCGTCGAACGCGATGATCAATACGATGGCCAGGAAGGCCAGCACGATGATGCCATTGCTGTACGCGAAGCGGTCGCCTCGGGTGTGCAGTTGCCGCGGTAGGTAGCCGTCCCTGGCAAGGATGGAGCCCAACACCGGAAACCCGTTGAATGCGGTGTTAGCCGCCAAAAACAAGATCAGCATCGTGGCAGCCACGACGAAGTAGAAAGCGGGTTTGAAGTCGGCGAAGACGGCGTCGGACAGCTGCCCGATTGCAGTCTCTTCGATCACCTCGACCCGCTCACCGTTCAGGGTGTAGTACGAGTGACCGGCGTCGATCAGCTTGAGTCCGGTGAGGTTGGCCAGGACAACGACGCCGAGGAGCATCGACACTGCGATGGTGCCGAGCAGCAACAAGGTGGTTGCCGCGTTCTTACTCTTCGGCTTCTGGAATGCCGGCACCCCATTGGAGATCGCCTCCACGCCGGTCAGCGCCGCGCACCCAGAGGAGAAGGTGCGGGCCAGCAACGCGACCATGGCGAAGCCGGTGAAAGCTGCGTACTTCGGATCCGGCTCGATCCCGTACTGGGCGCTGTGCGCATGGATCTGGTCACCCATCACCAGGATCCGAAACAGTCCGAAGATCACCATGCTCAAGATCGCGAACATGAAGCAGTAGGTGGGTATGGCGAACAGGGTGCCCGACTCCCGGACGCCGCGCAGGTTGAGCGCCATCAGAAGCACGACGACCCCGGCGGCTACCCACGCCTCGTTGCCGTCGAGGATGGGAAAGGCGGACTTGGCGTTTTGCACCCCAGACGAGACGGAGACCGCGACCGTCAAGACGTAGTCAACGAGGAGTGCCGCCGCCACGGTAAGACCAGCATTGTGCCCGATATTGACTGTGGCCACCTCGTAGTCGCCGCCGCCCGACGGATAGGCATGCACGTTCTGCCGATAGGACGCCACCACTACTAGCATCACGATGGCGACCAGGATGGCGATCTTCCAGGAGTACGAGTACGCGACGAGTCCTGCCAGGGACAGCGTCAGGAAGATCTCATCCGGAGCGTACGCAACCGAGGACAGGGCGTCCGATGCGAACACCGGCAGAGCAATGCGCTTAGGGAGCAGTGTCTCTCCCAGTTGGGTGCTGCGGAGCTTCCGGCCCAGCAGCAGCCGCTTGCCGATGTCGGACACATTCACCACACCCAAACCCTAATGTCGTGCTGGTCGGCGCGACACTGGCAAAGCAGCGCGATCCATGGGCGGCCAGCCCACGCAGCAGATGACCGGTGTCACAGGGTCGCCCTAGCAGGGTTCACTAGACTCAGGGCGTGCACATCGTGATCATGGGCTGCGGCCGGGTGGGGTCCAGCCTCGCCAGGAGTCTGGAGAAGCGTGGCCACACCGTCGCGGTGATCGATCTTGAGCCCGAGGCGTTCCGCCGGCTCGGTCCTGACTTTGCGGGCAAGACCGTGAGAGGTGTCGGCTTCGATCGCGAGGTGTTGCTCGAGGCCGGTATCGAGGACGCTGACGGTTTTGCTGCGGTCTCAAGTGGTGACAACTCCAACATCTTGTCCGCTCGCGTCGTACGCGAGACCTTTGGCGTCGACAACGTGGTGGCGCGAATCTACGATTCTGGTCGCGCCGAGGTGTACGAGCGGCTCGGCATCCCGACCGTCGCCACCGTGCGATGGACCTCCGATCAGGTCTTGCGGCGGCTGCTGCCGAGCGGTTCGGAGCCGCAGTGGCGCGACCCGTCGGGCTCGGTGCGCCTCATGGAGGTACATGTCGATCGCGCCTGGGTGGGTCGAACCATCGAGCAGATGGAGGAGGCCACGGGCGCGCGGATCCCGTTCCTGTTCCGGATGGGCTCCGGGATCGTTCCGAAGCGCACCACGGTCTTCCAGGACGGCGATCTGGCCTATGCCGCGGTTGTCGATGCGAAGTTGGCCGCCGTCGAGGCAATTCTCGGCGCTCCGCCCAGAGGAGTATGACGATGCGAGTGGCTATTGCCGGAGCCGGCAATGTGGGACGGTCTATTGCCGCGGAGCTTGTGGAGAACGGGCACGAGGTGCTCTTGATCGACAAGGACCCGCACGCGATCAAATCCGAAACGCTCGACGGTGTGGAATGGCTTCTAGCAGACGCCTGCGAGCTGTCCTCACTCGAAGAAGCGGGTCTCGACACCTGTGATGTGGCCATCGCGGGCACGGGTGACGACAAGGTGAACCTCGTCGTGTCGTTGCTGGCCAAAACCGAGTTCGGAGTGCCGCGTACGGTCGCTCGGGTCAACCACCCTAAGAACGAGTGGCTGTTCAACGAGGTCTGGGGCGTCGATGTCTCCGTCTCCACACCGCGTCTGATGTCCGCGCTCGTGGAAGAGGCCGTCACCGTCGGCGACCTGGTCAGACTACTGACGTTCCACGAAGGTGCGACGAATCTCGTCGAGATGACTCTGCCTTCCACCAGCCCTACGGTCGGAGCTCGCATCGGCGACCTGAACTGGCCCGGGGACGTCGTTTTGGTGGCAATCATTCGGGATGGGCATGCCCGACCGCCTGACAAGGACGGCTCACTCGAAGCTGGCGACGAGCTGCTGTTCGTGACCGCCCAAGACTTCGAGCATGAGTTGGCTGAGATGCTGGCCCCGCGCGACGGCTCGATCAATGTCTCCAAGACGCCGACGCCGCGCGTTCAGGCGGTTTGATCCGCGGCCGAAGCGGCATCACGATTACCGAAGGGTGAATCCTCCATGGGCGTCCTGCCCTTGGAGAGCATCAGGCCGATGACAGCCAAGGCGGCGATCAGCAGCGGCCAGCCGAGGACGACCTTCGCCACTCCGAGCCAGACAACCTCGCCGGCAAGAAACAGCGGCAGCTGGATGACAAATCGGGTGACGTATGGCACCGCAAGGACCAGAGTCAACTTCGATGTCATCCGAACCAGCCCTCGGTCCTTAACCCAGCCGGTGGGATCACCGACGGCAGCGCCGATGATGAAGCCGACGAGCGGTCTACGGACGACAACTGTGACTATTGAGATCACGGCGAGGGCGCCGTTGTAGAGGATGCCGGGCAGGAAAACGTCTTGCGCTCGGCCGGTACGCGTGGCAATGAGAACCGCGATAGCCGTCGGGATGATTGCTTGGCCGACGTATTTGATCGATTGCCGCTGAAGAAGACGGATTGTCGCCAGCACCAGCGCCGTACCAACGGCGGCACCAATGGCCGGATAGAGCTGCCGTCCAATGACCCAGGCGATAGTAAAGGCAACGAACGGCAGCGCCGACTCGATCATGCCGCGGGCGCCACCCAGAGACTGCCCGAGCTGGTAGCGGACGAACTCCTCCACGTAACGGAACTCTGGAGTCCCGGCCTCCGGCGCAGCCGATCCTGTGTCCTCCGAAGCCGTCTTCGGCTCAGCGGGCAGCTCGGTCATACGCCAGGCACAGCGGCGGTGCCGATCACGAGCCCGCCGGTGTCTGCATCAGTTCGTAGCGCGGGTTGTATACCAACCGCCTTCCCTCGTGGCAGCTGATCCGACCCCAGACCTTGAGGGTCCGCCCGCAGTCGATTCCAGGAATCTGCCGCCGACCAAGCCACACCAGGGTTACCGCTCCGGACCCGTCACGCAGCTCGACCTCGAGGGCGGGGTGTCCGGCTCTGGGGTTGATCGTCACCGTCGAAACTGTACCGGTGAGCTGTACCCGCTGACGGTCCTCACACTCCAGAATCGGTGTTGCCCCTTCGTCACGGACGTTGCGTTGCAACTCCTCGGATTCAAGTTCGGCATTCGAGGATGTGAACCGGCGCAGTGCTCGTTGCAGCATGTTCTCTCTGGCCATTGCGTGTCACCTCCGCCCTCCAAGCATCCCACCGTGGTCAATGATTCCGCACTAGTAACAACGGCTTCGGCGTCAAGATTCCTCAGGCTCCTGACTCACATTGGGTGGCATGGTCAAAGGGAGCAGATCGCCAGGCGCCATCGCCTCGTCGCCGCGCCGCACAGTCACCTGACGGAATGCGGCGAGCACATCAGCGACGACCGGGGAGTTGGTGTCGTCTTCAATCGCCGCTTGACCGTAGACAATGCCGCGCAGCAGCCAGCGAGGACCCTCCGCGACCCACATGCGCGAAGGCTGATATCCCTCCTCGCCGTCGGGCGTTGTGACCGGGATCAGCCGCCGCAGCTCCACGCCGAACGGCCCCTCGCCGAGCGAAGCGGTGCCCCCGGCCTCGGTGGCGTTACGGGAGATCTCATCTCGCAACTCTGCCCAGAGCCCGCCGCTGCGGGGAGCTGCATACGCTCCCAGCTCAAGTGCGGAGGAATAGGCCTGGGGTTTTTGATGCGCACTGGCAGGAGGCTCCACGATCGTCTCGATCACGAGCATCGCCGAGACGATCTCACCGGTCTCCTCGGCCACCTGGAGGCGCAGCTCGGATCCCGGCAGCGGGTTGAGAATCAGGCTGCCGAGATCGATCTTCGGGCTTTGCTCGGTGCTCTCGATGCTGTCGACTTCACTGATGTCGTAAGGGCCTGAGCTCCGCCAGTCCAGGTCCTCCAAGGTATCGAGGTCTGGGGCTTCCCCAGGCTCTTCGGTGGTGTCATCGATCGTCGTCAACGCCTCGTCTGCGGCATCCGCAGGCGCGCCCAGCTCATCAAGGTCAGCATCCTCGGTAAGCTCCTCAGCTCGCGACTCGTCGCGCTTCCGGCCCCTCTTGAAGATCACGCGCGTTCCCTCGGCACACTCATGCTGTCGTCCCCTCGCTGGCTGGCCCCCAGCTGGGTGGCACGGCCTAGTATTCCGCCGGTCGACCCGTAACCACCACTGCCGCGCGCCGAGCTCGGCAGCTCAGCGACCTCCACGAAGGCGGCCATGCTGACCGGTTGAATCACCAGCTGGGCGATTCTGTCGCCTCGGGTAATGCTTACCGGTTGGCTACGGTCGGTGTTGAGCAGACAGACCTTGATCTCTCCGCGATAGCCGGCGTCGACGGTGCCGGGCGCATTCACGATGCTGATCCCGTGCCGGGCCGCCAGCCCGGAGCGCGGGTGTACGAAGGCCGCGTAGCCTGCCGGCAGCGAGATGGCGACGCCGGTCCCGACCAACCGGCGTTCTCCCGGCTGGAGCTCGAAGCTCTCAGTGCTACGGAGATCCGCTCCGGCGTCATCGGGATGCGCGTACGACGGCAGTTCCAGGCCAGCATCGAGCTGAAGGAGCAGCACCTCGACGGCGGCAGTCATAACCTCGGACTCGCTCACTCGGTCAGCGTAGACGAGGCGGCGACCTGCATTGCGACTGCCAGCTGGTGCGGGTGTCGGGTTGAGACCAACCAGTACGGCACCGGATCGTCCGGGTCGTCGAGGGTGATCTCGACTGCCGTCTTGATGTAAGGCCGAAGCACCAAATGAGCTCGTGCATCTGCCTCGACGCCAGCGCGGCGACGTGTCTGGTCCGCGTTGAGCGCCCGGCATGCAGCGACGTAGGCGTGTTCGATGCTGGCCCGGCCGACGTGTGTTTCCTTCCCGTCGACGCTGATCACCAGTGATGCAGAACTGAAGATCGCGACGGCGACCAGCAGGGTGGCGACGGAGGTTCCGATGCCCCAGACCGGGCCGAGATAAGCCCCTACGGCGAGCAGTACCGAGAGGGCACACAGACCCGCGAGCACCCACCAGATGATGGGAACTGTGAGCCGCTCGCGAAACAGCATGGGGGTAACCTACGCGCCCAGATCAGAACACCATCGCTGCGCGTCGACGGGCGTCAGTCCCGCACTAAGATGCTGCGAAGCAGCTTGATTCAGCACCGTAGACCGCCGGACATGGAAGGTTGACCCGATGGGACC
Organism: uncultured Actinomycetota bacterium; assembly: GCA_963759635.1. Taxonomy (GTDB): domain Bacteria; phylum Actinomycetota; class Actinomycetes; order Propionibacteriales; family Propionibacteriaceae; genus Microlunatus. Next base: position 246,273 of record CAVXAP010000026.1, on the reverse strand, counting down.
GACGCAGAAACTGTTCTGGAAGCTCTACGTGGGAGTGATTGGAACGGTGACCACGATCGCCGCACAGCGGTTGCTGAAGGCGGGCTGGAAGCTCGTGACGGGTAACGAACCACCCTCCCCGACCGATCCGGACACTCCCGTGCTCGAAGCGATGACGTGGGCTCTTGCCAGCGGCATCGGCATCGGTGTCACGCAGATCCTTACCCAGCGCATGGCGGCGCGGCACTGGGAGAAGGAAATAGGCAGCGATTCGCCCGAGGCCGGCAAGACCAACATCAGGATCTAGTGCCCGAACCACCACCTCGCGACTCCTCTCGGGAGCGCGAGGTGGTGTTCTGCCCGGACTGACTGCCCCCAACCAGCCCGGTACATCGAGTCCACCTGCGGTCGCGCCCCCGTCACACAGCTGCGGCCGGACAAGCACGGCACCACTGAGTACGCGTTCGTGAGTACGCGTTCGGTAACCACCAGCCTAGGTGATCATGCAGGGCTCAGCCCAGCCCATTAGCGCACGTAATCGCTTCCCCTTGCGCGTCTCAAGATCAGCCCGCACAGTCGAAGCAGTAGGCATCCCCATTGGGACGCAACTCCGCTATCTGACTCCGATGTCGTACCAGGAAGCAGCCGGCGCACGTGAATTCATCGGACTGGCGAGGCAGCACCCGAACGGTCAGCTCTTCGTGGGACAGGTCTGCGCCAGGAAGCTCGAACGCTTCCGCCGCCTCGGCTTCGTCTTCATCAACCTTGCCAGAGTTCTTATCGTTACGGCGAGTCTTGAGCTCTTCGATGCTGTCTTCGTTCAGTTCTTCATCGGTCTTGCGAGGGGCGTCGTAATCGGTCGCCATCTTTGCCTTCCCGGGCCCGAAAAGCCCAGATCTTCATCTGATTCGTGCGCAGTCATATCACACGAATCAACCGATATGCGTGCTATGTGTGCTCGCGCCCGCTATAACGCGGTTAGGCGCCCAAAATTCCCGCTTCAGAGGGGTTCTCTGCGCCGCCCGCGAGTGGCTCTAGTCGTCACCGCGAATGGCTGCAAAACTCGGCACCCCAGGGCTTAGCTGGGCGTCTGGCACAGGGCCGGACGGCCCGGCTCCCGGAGGTTCGGACAGCAGCCCGCGCGGCACTCATCCCAGCCGACAGGTGCCGATCCCACAATTGGGCGATCGGGCTTTTTCCCGCGGGCTGCCGTAGCCCGCTCCACCATCAGGTCAACGAGCCCGCTCACGAACGCCGGATGATCGCCGGCGGTGCTGGCCCGCGCGAAGGCCATGCCGCATTCCTTGGCGGTGGCGGCTGCCTCGGTATCCAGGTCGAAGACCACTTCCATGTGATCTGAGATGAAACCGATCGGCACCACAACCACTGCCCTCACGCCACCCCGGGCGAGCTGACGTAGATGATCGTTGATGTCTGGCTCCAACCATGCCTGGGTCGCTGGACCCGAGCGCGAGCAGTAGACGAGGTCACTGTCGAAGCTCCGCCCGCGCCGCTGGCCGACGCGCTGGGCGACCTCGGAGGCCACGGCTGCATGCCAGTCAACATAGGAGCCGCGACCGCTACGTGGCGCAGGACCGGCGGTCTTCGCCATGGCCGTTGGGATCGAATGCGTCACAAAGACCAGGCGGGCCTCGTCCGCTCGTTTCCCCAGCGTCTCAAGCGCATGGAGTGAGGCGTCCACCGAGGCTTGAACGAAACCGGGGTGGTTGGCATAGTGACGGATCCGGTCGATCTGGATCTGTGTGCCCTGGACAGCGTCAAACAGGTTCTCCCGATACTGCCGACATGAGGAGTACGACGGGTATGCGCTGGTGACTACGGCAAGCACCCGCCGATGACCATCTCGCTCGATCACGCGCACTTCATCATGCAGATACGGGTACCAGTTCCGGTTTCCCCAATAGAGCGGCAGCTGCAAGTCACGGCTCCGTAATTCGTTCGTCAATCCAGTCACCAGGCTGCGACACTGATCGTTGATCGAGCTCTTGCCGCCGAAGAGCAAGTAGTGCCGGCCGACCTCGGCCAGTCGTTCGGTGGGAATGCCCCGGCCACGGGTGACGTTCTGCAGAAACGGCATCACCTCCTCCGGACGCTCAGGGCCGCCGAAGGACACCAGCAAGACCGCCTCGTACGGCGCCAGTGCGTGGCGCAGTTGGTCGGTCGATGCTTCGTCAGAGCCTGCGGAGTGATCACCCACAGGCTGATCTTTGCGTACAAGGAGGGCAGTCGTGGCCGCGGGTCTTCGCCGGTACCGGCAGATACTGTCGGACCGCCGGGCGCGGGCGTTCAGTTTGGCCGGCTTTGTGGCACGGCTGCCGCTGTCGATGACCGGCATCGGAATCGTGCTGCTGGTGTCGCTGACAACGGGCTCGTTCGGCCAGGCCGGGTTGCTCACCGCCGTCGTAACGCTGACCGCCGCAGTTGTAGCGCCGCTGTGGGGACGTGTCATTGACCGCGTTGGCCAGGCGCGCGTGCTGTTGCTGGCGGCCTTGATCAATAACCTCAGTCTGGCCGTGCTCATCATCGCCATAGAGCTCGCGTGGCCGCTAGCCGTGAGCGTAGCCGGCGCAGTCGGAATAGGGGCCGGCTTCACCCTGGCCGGATCGGCTGTACGGACTCGTTGGACGCTCCGGCTCAACGACTCGCCGTTGCTCAACACCGCATTCGCTTTCGAGGCCATGCTCGACGAGGTGGTCTTCATCGTCGGGCCGATCCTGGCTACCTTTCTCTCCACTGCCCTCCACCCGGCACTCGGTGTCGCGACCAGTGCTGTTGTCGGGCTCGTCGGCGCTATCGCACTGGCCGCTCAGCGAAGCAGTCAGCCGCCGGTCCGGTCGACCTCGCGAAGCCATGTCGGACTGAGCAGGTTGCCCTGGCTCGTCCTGGTCCCGGTCGCGATCGCCTGCGCCGCCCTCGGCATGGTTTTCGGCGGCATGGAGGTCGTTGTTGTCGCATTCGCCAAGGAGGCAGGTGTGCTCCCGTACGCCGGAGTGATCTTGATGGCCTGGGCGTTCGGGTCACTGGTTGCTGGAGCTGTCACGGGAGCGATCGGCTGGCACGCGTCCCCGGCTCGGCGCTTCCGGATCGGCGCAACTCTGCTCGCGGTGTCATTGCTGCCGCTGCCGTTCGTCAGCCACCCGGTTGCCCTGGCCCTGATGCTCGCGCTCAGCGGAATGGCTATCGCGCCAACCCTCATCGCCTCTGTTGCGGTCACTCAGTCCTCGGTGGACCAGTCGCGGCTGACCGAGGCACTTGCATGGACTTCGACTGGTTTGGCCGCTGGCGTCGCTGTCGGTGCAGCCGGCGTTGGCTTGTTGATCGATCACGCGAGCGCACAAGCCGGCTTCGCTGGCGTGGCGGTTGCTGGGCTGTTGCTGACCCTTAGTGCGCTCTTTGTTCGCGGGCCGAGGCCGGAAGCGGTGTCTCCAACGGAGGTGGGCTCAGTGCTGACAGATAGGCCTGCAGCTCAGTCATCGCGTCCGCCGGTTGAAACCCGGAACTGATGATCTTGTCCAGGTTGAGGACGCTGTGGCGAGGGCGGGGAGCGAGCGATTTGCCCGATGCGTACTCGGCGGTCGTAACACTTCGCACTGACGCAGCGTCCCGGCCGCGGGTCTCGAAGACCGCCCGAGCAATGCCGGCCCACGTCATGGCGTCACCGTCATTGCTGAGGTTGTAGGTCCCGTATGGCGCGCCGGTCTCGAGCAGGTGGACGATGGCGCGGCTGATGTCGGCGGTGAACGTGAGCCGCCCGAACTGGTCATCCACGACCTCCGGATTGACGCCGCGGTCGGCGATGCTAGCCATGGTCCGCACAAAGTTGTGGCCGTCTCCGATCACCCAACTGGTCCTGAGCAAGTAGTGCGCCGGCAGGGAACCGACCAGTGCGTCTCCGGCCGCCTTTGTCTGCCCATAGACGCCGAGCGGAGAGAACGGTTCGGTTTCGCTATGGACGACCTGTGCACCGTCGAAGACATAGTCGGAGGAGAAGTGCACGACGGTGAAGCGGTGCTTGCGCGCCGCCTCGACCAGGGCGCCGATGCCACCGACGTTGACTGCCCATGCCTCGCGTCGGCCATCCTCGGTCTCGGCGGCGTCGACCTTGGTGTAGGCGGCCGCGTTGATCACGATGCCGTACGACCCGAAGTCGAACGCCGCCAGGGACTCCGGGTTCGCCAGGTCAAGCGTGGCGCGGTTGACCGGAACCGCAGTCGGAATGGCCTTGATCAGCGCGCGCCCCAGCTGACCGCCAGCTCCGATGATCATGGTCTTCTTCGGTTCCAGGGGTTTGACGTCGGCCAGTCGCGGATGCGTCTTGTCTGCCTCAGACAGCTCCGCATGATCGAGTGGAATCGGCCAGTTGATCGCCAGCGTCTCGTCGGCAAGGTTGACGAAGGTGTAGCCCTCCTTCGCTGCGGGAGTCCAGTGATCATTGACCAGGTAGGAGTATGCGGTCTGCTCTGCCAAGGTCTGGAAGGCGTTTCCGACCCCACGCGGCACAAAGATCGCGGTCTCCGGGCCCAACTCCGCAGTGAAGCAGCGACCGAAGCCATCCCCGCGCCGCAGGTCGACCCAGGCACCGAAGATCCGCCCGGTTGCCAGTGAGACGAGCTTGTCCCAAGGCTCGGCATGAATGCCCCGGGTTGCGCCGACCCGGTTGTTGAATGACATGTTGTTCTGCACCGGTGCGAAGTCAGGCAGGCCAAGATCCGCCATTTTCTGACGTTGCCAGTTCTCCTTGAACCAGCCACGGTTATCGGCGCGGATATCCAGGGAGATCACCAGTAGACCGCGAATTGGAGTCTGCTTGATCGCCAGCTCGGGCATCGCCCGTTACTGCCCCTGCTTCGCGTACGCGACCTCGGTCTCGGCCTTCTGTGGCCGCCACCACGCTTCATTGGCCTGGTACCACTCGATGGTGGCGGCCAGGCCGACTGTGAAGTCGGAGAAGATCGGTCGCCAACCCAGCTCTAGCCTGAGCTTGGTGGAATCTATGGCGTAGCGCAGGTCATGGCCCGCGCGATCGGTGACGTGATCGTACGCGTCGCGCGGCTGTCCCATCAGCTCCAAGATCGTCTCAATGACGTCCTTGTTGTTGCGCTCACCATCGGCGCCAATCAGGTAGGTCTCGCCGATCTTGCCTTCGGCAGTGATCAGCAGCACCGCAGAACTGTGATCATCGACGTGAATCCAGTCGCGGATGTTCAATCCCGCCCCGTAGAGCTTAGGGCGGCCGCCATCCAAGACATTGGTGATTTGCCGAGGAATGAACTTCTCGACATGCTGGTAGGGACCGTAGTTGTTCGAACAGTTGCTGAGAGTTGCCTCCACCCCGAAGGAGCGCACCCAGGCGCGCACCAGGTGATCAGAGCCGGCCTTGGTCGCGGAGTAAGGGCTGGACGGGTTGTAGGGCGACATCTCGGTAAATCGGTTGAGGTCCTCGAGCGCAAGCTCGCCGTACACCTCGTCGGTGGAGATGTGGTGGTAGCGGGTGCTGTACCTGCGGACTGCCTCCAGCAGCGTGTAGGTGCCGATCAGGTTGGTGGTGATGAACGCAGACGGGTCCCGCAGTGAGTTGTCATTGTGGGATTCGGCTGCGAAATGCACCACGAGATCATGGCGTCGCACCAATGCGTGGACCAGGCTGGCGTTGCAGATATCGCCCAGGACGAAGGAAAAGCGATTCTCGGGCAAGCCTGCGAGCGACTCCAGATTTCCGGCGTAGGTCAGTTTGTCCAACACCGTGACGGACGAATCCGTGTGGTCGATTACATACCGGACGAAGTTCGAGCCGATGAAACCCGCCCCGCCGGTCACCAGAATTTTCGTCATGCGAGTCATCCTATGGAGCGCTGAGGGCTTGTGGCGGCCTGCTTGAAGTGCGGGCAGATGCTCTTTCCACGAGAGCGCCCAGCGGAACACGAAACCCCGGATCGCGCGCCGCCGTGCTGAGGAGAAGCGAGCAGACACGCTTTCGTCTGCGAGCGACCACAAAGCACGCGGGAGCGGAGCGACCTCCGGCCCCAGCGGCGAGCTGTGCGACGAAGTAGGATTCCAGATCGCGATCCGCGCGGAGCGGAGCGGAGCAATCAAACTCTGCGAGACTGAGCGCCATGCGAGGCATCATTCTGGCCGGCGGCTCTGGTACCCGGTTGCATCCGGTGACGCTGGGGGTTAGCAAGCAGTTGGTCCCGGTCTACGACAAACCAATGATCTACTATCCCTTGTCGACGTTGATCTTTGCCGGGATCCGCGATGTGTTGGTGATCACCACGCCGCATGATGCGCCTGCCTTCTGGCGCCTGTTGGGCGATGGCTCGCAGTTCGGCATCTCGATCAGCTATGCCAAGCAGCCCTCGCCGGACGGGCTGGCCCAAGCCTTTGTCATCGGTGCCGATTTCATCGGTTCCGACAAGGTGGCCCTCGTGCTGGGCGACAACATCTTTTATGGGCCAGGTCTGGGCACTCAGTTGCGACGCTTCACCGAGATCGAGGGCGGGGCCGTCTTCGCATACTGGGTGGCCGAGCCTCAGGCGTACGGCGTGGTGGAGTTCGACGACGAAGGACAGGCAATCTCATTGGAGGAGAAACCAGCTCACCCCAGGTCGAACTACGCCGTGCCAGGTCTGTACTTCTACGACAATGACGTGGTTGGCATCGCCGCAGGCCTCGCCCGGTCGGCGCGTGGCGAATACGAGATCACTGACGTGAACCGGCATTACCTGGAGGCCGGGAAGCTTCAGGTCGGCGTCTTGCCACGCGGTACGGCCTGGCTAGACACCGGGACCTTCGAGTCGATGAACGACGCCAGCAACTTCGTACGCACCATCGAGGCTCGGCAGGGCCTCAAGGTCGGTGCACCTGAAGAAGCGGCGTGGCGGCAAGGGTTCCTCACCGATGGCCAGCTGGCGGAGCGGGCTGCCGCGCTGCTGAAGTCCGGCTACGGCACCTACCTCGCCGACATTTTGGAGCGGCAGCGGCAAGGCGCACTGAACGTCAGGTCATGATGATGAGCGGCGACCGCGACGGGCCCTCAGATAGTCGGCGACGACATATTCGCCGAGCCGGCTGATATCAGGGGTAAAGACCCGTCCGCCAGCCCGGCGGGCGATCGCATCGACAAAGCGAGCCAAACCTTCGTCATCCCCGAGCATGAACGTGTTGATCGTCGCGCCATGGCGGGTGAGCTCGTCTACTTCTGCGATCGTTGCCCGGAGGGTTTCCGATGTCGTCGGCCAGTGAAAGTAAGCCTCTCCCCCACCGGTCAGGTGTGCGGTTGGCTCGCCGTCGGTGATGACGAGTACGACCGGCTCCGCCTCCGGATGACGACGCAGATGACGCGAGGCGAGCATGAGGGCATGCTGCAGGTTCGTGCCTTGTACCCAGTCCGGCTCCACTTCGGCCAACTGGACGGCCGTCATCCGCCGGGCAAGCCTGTTGAACCCGACGACCTGGAGCGCATCTTGTCGGAATCGGGTTTCCATGAGGTGGTTGAGTGCCAGCGCCGTTTGCTTCATCGGACCCCAGCGCCCGTCGTGCACCATCGAGAAGGACAGGTCGACGCAGAGCGCCACAGCAGCGCTGACGCGGCGCTCGGTCTCGGTGACCTCGAAATCATCAACGTCCAAAGCAACACCGATGGGGGTCAGCCCAGACCGTCGCAAAGCGTTGGACACGGTACGGGCGGCGTCAATCGGCAGCTCATCGCCAAAGACCCAGGGCCGAGTCAAGCCAGTGGGCTCATCGGCCGCGCCGGTCTGGTGGTCGTCGTGGTCGCCTCGGCCCGACGCGTCGAGCTGAGCGAATACTCGCCGCAGTGCGGTCTGCCCCAGTCGCCGAACTGCGCGCGGGGTCAAGCGCAGGCCATCGTCGCCTCGGGTCAGGTAGCCTTGCTCCTCCAGCTCTCGCTCGAGATCACGAAGAGCTTGGATGTCGCTCAACGCTTCCCGACCAAGATGCTTCGCCAGCAACTCGACGTCCACGTCATCCAGTGTCGAAACCCGATCACCCTGGGACAGCTGCGCCTCGAGCGCCTCCAGATCGGCCAGGTCGGCAACCGCCTCGACCGCGGCGCTGTAGCCGAGCGGCTCCCCACCGGGACGCATGCTCGCGGCCTGCTCCCGATCCAGACCAGGACGCAGCGCCCGTAGGTTGTCGGCCAGCTGCGCCATTTCGGAGGCGAGGTCGGCGTCAGCGAGTACGTGGCTCAGCAGTTGGCCAAGCTGCTCTCGCTGGTCGGGGCTGAGTGAGGCCATCAGCCTCATGCCAGCGGCCTCCCGGCGTGCCAGCGCATCGATCAGCTCCTCGATTGTCTCCGGATGTTCCGGAAAGAACTCGCCATGACGCTCCATGAAGTCTGCGAACTGGTCAGTCGTGTCCTCCTGCCGTGCGTGCGCGGCGAGCAACGCGTTGAGATCGGCCAACATGTCCTTGACCCGCTGCATGGCCTCCGGGTCGGCGGATTCCAGAGCTTGCCTGATGCCCGCGAATTGGGCATCCAGCACCTCACGCTGCAGCATGTTCTTGATTGCCTCGAAGATGGCGCGTGCTTCGTCGGATCGCCACGGGTAGTGGTCGAGAGCCCGAACCTGGCCGGCAACATCGTCGGGCAGCGTCTCCAGTTCCAGCTCGGCCAGTCGCGCATCCTCTGTGTCGCTGCTGGCCAAGGCATCCCGCTCGGTGGCGAGGGCTTGATCGAGCGCGGCCCTGACCTGATCTAGAGTCCCTCCGAGATCGCCACGTCGGCGTGCTTGGGCGCGCAGCTTTCTGATCTTGTCAGCCAACCGGTCCAGCCCCCCTCGCCCATCCGGCCCGCGGCGCATCAGATCTCGCAGCGAGTCGCGGACGGTTCCCGCCGAGAGCACGTCCTGACCGATCTTGTCGATGGCGGCTCGGACGTCGAACGGTGGCCGCAGCGGGTCTGGTCCGCCCCGCCATGGTCCGTAGCGGAAACGGTGGTGGGCTCTGCCTGGCTCGTGACTGCCGTGGTGATCGTGCCCGCCGTCATCGGAAACCATGATCACTTCCTGTCAGACTGCTCCGTAGATTGTCCGGCCACCGACGGTCTCCTTCTCGAGCCGGCGGGTCAGATGCAGGCCTTCGAGGGTGAACTCGGCCGCGGCGGCAACCTGCCCGCGGCCAGCCGCATCGTCGTAACCAAGCCGGGACAGCACCTTGTACAAACCCGGCACGGAACCCAGCTGAGACAGCACATCCGAGGCCGCGACCAGGTCACCAGTTTCCACGACTCCGCCCTGGGCGAAAACGTTTGTGAAGCCAGAGAGGTCCAGGCCGGACAACCGGTCGCGGAACGTCGCGGCGACCGCGAGCCGCAGCAGGTGGTCCAGTACCGCTCGCTCTCGGCCCTCCTCTCCCATCTCGAACTCGATCTTGCCGAGCAGCGTGGGCAGAACCACACCAAGATCGCAGGTCCGGGCGACCGCTGTTTCATGATCACGCGTACGGGCCGCGCGCCGCAGCGCCGAGGCCGCCACCCCTTCTGCAGCTGCTATCGCGAACCGGGCCGAAACACCAGAGCGCTGATCTACCGAGCTGGACTCGCGGAGATTTCGAGTAAGGCGGGCCAACACTTCGAGCAGATGATCACCCACATCCGCCACGAGCTTGGCTTCCTGGCGGATCAGAGTCACTTCATCGGCGAGGTCGGTGAGGTAGTGGGTACGCAGCTCGGCGCCGAATCTGTCCTTGAGCGGAGTGATGATTCGGCCGCGATTCGTGTAGTCCTCCGGATTGGCCGTAGCAAGCAGGAACAGATCGAGGGGAAGTCGTAACGAGTAGCCACGAACCTGGATGTCGCGCTCTTCCAAGACGTTGAACAAAGCGACCTGGATGCGCTCGGCCAGGTCGGGCAGCTCGTTGAGACCGAACACACCTCGATTGGCGCGTGGCACCAGGCCGTAGTGCACGGTCTCCGGGTCGCCGAGCGTACGGCCCTGAGCGACCTTCACCGGATCGACGTCGCCGATCAGGTCGCCGACCGAGGTGTCAGGCGTCGCCAGCTTCTCGGTGTAGCGCTCGTCGCGGTGCCGCCAGTCCACTGGCAGCTCGTCGCCCAGCTCCGCCGCCAATGAGCGACAGCGGACGCACAACGGGTCGTACGGGTCATCGTGGATCTCACACCCTGCTACTTGCGGGCTCCACTCGTCGAGCAGTCCGGCCAGCGTTCGCATCAGCCGCGTCTTGCCCTGACCGCGTTCGCCGAGTATCACCAGGTCGTGGCCTGCCAGTACGGCGCTTTCCAACTCGGGCAGCACTGTGGCGTCGAAGCCGACGATGCCAGGAAACGCGGTCGCTCCGGAGCGGAGTCGTTCCAGCAGATTGTCGCGGAGCTCAGCCTTGGTGCGGCGGCTCACATATCCAGATGCCCGGAGCTCGCCACGTGTGGCCGGCTTCCGGAGGAGAGGCTCGCGCATGGACCGACAGTACGACCCGACCCAAGTTCCCTGGATGTCCCGGCGCCCCGGTGAGCCGAGCGCCTCCCGCAACTCCTAGGTCCGGCAGAGTAAGTTAACTGGAACGAACGCCGCACGAGGAGCCGCCGCGACGGATGCGCACCGCACGACTGGTCGGACTCAGCCCGGATGGGAAGTCCTTGATCGTGGCCACCGAGAGCGGTGAGGAATTCATGATCGAGGCGGATGAGAGGCTCCGCGCGGCGTTGCGCGGCGATTTACCGCGACTCGGACAACTGGAGATCGAGATGCAAACCTCACTCACCCCCCGCGACATTCAGGCGCGGATCAGGGCAGGCGAGACCCTCGAGGATGTGGCCCGAGTGGCAGGCATTCCCATGGATCGGGTCGAGCGCTTCGCCGTGCCTGTCCTCGCCGAGCGCGAGCACGTCGCGTCGATGGCCATGGCGTCGTCGGTACGCCGCCGCGGCGAGCCCTCGGGTCACCGGAGCCTGCGTATCACAGTCGCTGAACAGTTGGTGGGCCGCGGAGTCGACATCGACGCCATCAAGTGGGACTCCTATCGCCTGGGTGACGGCCGCTGGGCCGTGACCGCGGATTACCGATCAGGAGACGCGAGCCGGCACGCGTCCTTCTTCTACGATCTTCGCGGCCGGTTCTCGGTCGCGGCTAACGACGAGGCCCGGTGGCTGCTCGGCGATCAGCCCACCCCAAGGGGTGCACAGCGCGGACGCCAGCGGCCGAGCGAGGGTGACACCGAGCCAACGCTGGTGAGCGACAAGCTCGCCCTTGCGAAGGCGGCTCATGAGTCGGCCCGCCATCGCCCGGCTGGTGATGAGGTCGGCGAGAACGAGGACGACGAGCCGACCCTCGCTGTGTCACGGATGCTGCGTCCGGTGGCCGATGTGCCCGATCCGGATGACGCAGGCGATGAGACGACTGAGGCGTCACCCATTGGGACGCTCTACGAGATGCTGGGCGGCGACGGCTATGCCGAGGACTCACCGCGGGTGTACCCAGGCCTGAGCGACGCGACCGCCGTGCCCGAGACGGAGACCATAACCGGCGGCGGCTGGGAGCCTGCCATCGTGATCAACTATCCGGTCGAGCCGAGTATGCACGACGAAGCCGTCATTGACTCGCGGGAATCCGAGGAACACCCGGTGAGCCCCTTCGGCGCCCACACCGAGCCGGAATTGCCCGGCACCGACGAACCTGGGCCACCGGACCTCCCAGCGAACCTGGCCGATCGAACCGACGAAGCACATGAGTTTGAGATTGAGTCGTTGGTCGACGTGGATACACCACCCGAGCCGAAGAGCGTCAAGCGGAAGCGGGCGTCCGTGCCGAGTTGGGATGAGATCATGTTCGGCGGACCCAAGCGTCAGAGCTAGCGACCGGCAAGGGACCGCCGCCGAGTCAAGCCTCAGGGATCGGGTCCGGTAGCAACCGGGCGGCTCGGATCATCGATCCAGTCGCTCCACGAGCCGGGGTAGATGGCGGCTGTCAGCCCGGCAGACTCCAGCGCCAGCAGGCTGTGCGCGGCGGTGATCCCGGAACCGCAGTAGAGCACCGCGCCTTCCCCGCCGCCAGCTTCGGCGAACAACTTCGCGATTTGCTCTGGTGGCAGGAGCCGGCCATCGGCGCGCAGATTCGCCGTGGCAGGCAGGTTGATCGCTCCCGGGATGTGGCCGGCAACCGGGTCGATTGGCTCGTGCTCCGCCGAGTATCGCTCGGCAGCGCGCACGTCGACCAGGGTAGGAGCGTCCCGCATCCCTAGCCGTGCACTGATCTCCGCCGCATCCAGCTGTGGCCGCTGACCGGGGTGTGCCACGAAGTTACCCCTCTGTGGCGGCTTCGCTTGGCCCGAGACTGTCGGCAGCCCAGCGGCCCGCCAGGCGGCTAGACCGCCATCAAGGACTCTGACGTCCCGATGTCCGGCATCAGTCAACAGCCACCAGAGCCGCGACGCGGCCTGCGAGGTCGCGGCATCGTAGGCGATGACCAGCGAATCCTGGCGTACGCCGATTTCCCGCATCGCCCGCTCGAAAACGCCAACCATGGGAAGTGGGTGCCGGCCGCCGACGCCTGGCGGTCCGGCGAGCTGCGTCTCGAGATCCACCCAGACTGCACCGGGAATGTGGCCAGCTTCGAACTCCGGCTTGCCGGGTGGTCCGCCGACAGTCCAGCGCACATCAGCGACCACAGAGGGTAGGGCTGTAGCGAGCAGCTCGGCCAGCTCCGCAGGAGAGATCAGCACGCCTTCAGAACTCGTCATCGGCTGTCCCATCCTCGCCGAGTGGCAGCGGGTCGCTGAGGGTGGCACGCGCCACGGCTCGCGTCACGCGGCGGCGGTGATGCCTGCGACACAGCACCTCGTACGCGACGGTCTGGGGCCGCTCCTCGCCGTCGGCATCGGGAACCGGCAAGGTGTCACCCACCACGACCTGATCGCCCACGAGCACCATCTTCCCGTTGACAGTCCGGGCGTTGTGCGTCGCGCGCTCGCCACACCAGCACAGCGCCCGAACCTGAAGAGTCTCGATCCTGTCGCAGAGTTCAACGAGCCGCTGCGGAACCAGCGAAGAGCCGAGTCTGAAAGTCGGTGAGGAGTCCGATGGCAAACACGTCGATTTGCAGCTCGTCGACGATCCGCGCCAGCTGATCCACCTGCTCCGCGGAGTAGAACTGCGTCTCGTCGCACACCAAATAGTCGATCCGCTGGCCGCTGGTGAGCTGGGCCACCACGTAGTTCCAGAAGTCAAATTTCCCCGTGACCTCGATCGCCGGCTTGGCTAGGCCCAGCCGTGAGGAGATCGTCGACTCACCAGCCCGATCATGGCTGCTGAAGAGCCGGCCCTTGCGCCCTGCGGCTGCCTGGGTGTAGTCGAGCTGCAAGGCTAGGGTCGACTTGCCGCAGTCCATCGGTCCTGTGAAATAGCAGAGTTCAGCCACGCCGGAATCCTGCCATTACGGCCGACCGGCTGCGAGCGCCGGCATTGTGCAAGCAGGTTCAAAATACTCAGCACTCATGCCATGAGGAGTGGCACGATCATCTCCGCTGGCGTCAATGATCCATGCATACCGATCAGGGTGTACTCGCGCGGAAAAGCACTCGTCATGACTGCCCAATCTCCGCGAAGGGCCACCAGTACATGCCCCCAACGCTCCCGGAGTTGATCATCGATCGCCGCGAACCAACCTTCGTCGATGGCCTCGTCTCGGGTGCGTACCCACGCCAGCTCACCAAGCCGCGCGCGCCACCGATCCGCCACCCGGCGAGGTGGTTCTTGATCAACATAGAGCTGCCGGAAGCGCGCCTCCCCCGCAAGCGCTGACACGCCCGCCATCAGAGCCGGATCATCCTCGGCGACGATTCGCTGCTCGGACGGGATGTCGACCATGCCATGGTCACCGGTAATGATCAACGTCACCTGGGGCGGCAGGGCAGCGCGCAGTCGCTCACACATGGCATCGATTCGCGCCAGCTGCTGCAGCCAGTCAACCGAATTGCAGCCGTGCACGTGCCCGTAGTGATCAAGCTCGCGCTCGTACGCGTAGACCACGGTGCGATCGCCCCCGAGGGCTGCATCAACGATCAACGCAATCCGCAGGTCCTCGGCACTTTCGTCGGAGAACGGGACGAAGGCTGCTCCGCGGAGCGCGGCCTCGGTAAGCCCTGTGCCCTGGAATCGGGCCAAGGCGACCGACGTAGCAAGGACACCGAACTCGCTCGCACGTTCGAAGAATGTCGGCTTGGACTGATAGACCGTGGGAACCAGGTCGGATTCCCACGTCAAGCCATTCAAGATCTCGCCGGTCGACGGTACTCGGGACGTGTAGCCGACCAGGCCGTGCTGCCCGGGTGGCTGACCGGTCCCCAGGCTGCCCAGACTGGTCACTGTGGTGCTGGGCACTGCCGATGTGATCGGCTGCGCGCCTCCGAGTAGCGAGCCGAAAAACGGCGCCGCGACTACTGCATGGCGTAACAGGTTCCAACCGAGACCGTCGATCAGCACGACCACATATCGGGTTGAGTGTGGCAGCTGAAAGGAGTCCTCGGGGTAACCTGGCACGGCCAAATGCGCGCCAATGCTCGGCATCAGCTCACCCAGCGTTGTGGACTGATACGCCGGAACAATCATCTCCGGCAGTGACTGCTTGGCCGGCACCTCTGGCGAAGACCTCCCCACCACAGGTGAGGTCATACTGCAGCCGCTCGTTGGAGCGAGCTGGCGAATCGCACCAGGCGCGCGACTCGGTCCTGGCCGTCGGCTGCGGCGCTCATCCGCACCGTCAGGTCGTCGCCGACGAGCGACCCGGTGTATCCATGATCGGCCTCGCACTGCGGATCAGTGCATGTCGCGAGCTCCAGATCGATTCGGCGTACCGCTCCCCAACCCACCGACAGCCACGTCTCGAAGACATCTTCCGCGCCGGCTTGGTACGCCTCTGGTCGGGTAACGACGCGGGTCACGGCAACTGTGTTGATCTTGCTCAAAGCCACAGATTCCGTGGAAGATGCCGCGTAGATCCCCGATGCAGGAGGCTCGGCGGGCTGGTCGTCAGTGTGGCCGATCACCAGCCGGGTGCGGGTCAGTGCTAGCACCGTGACATGGCGGTGGATCTCGTCGCGGTTGAACGTCGGCTCGTGATGCACCACGAAGTCCAGCAGCTCCTCGTCCGCGAGGGCGATCATCATTGCGTCCTCGACAAGTTCTGGGAAGTATCCGCAGGCGTCGATCTCGGCGCGCAGATCTTTTCTCGTGGAGCCAATCCTCATGCCGATCATCCTGCCACGCACCACCGACACCCGCGCTTATCGGCCGTGGTTTGCTTGCTGCGCAGCAGATGCCAGTCTGCGACTACTCAAATTTCCGGCCAATGCCGGCTTTCTGGTACTCCGTCGATCAAGAAGGCACCAAAAGCCCGCACCGGTCGAAATTTTGTTCTGGGCGGCTACAGCACGCGGGCCAATGGGTCGCGCTGATCCGCGGTGGGTGCGATGAACACCCGGGCGCCCAGCACCGAGAGGGAGCTGACCGAGGCCACACAGGGCCGAAGAGTGACCGACGCCAGCTGTGGAATTGCGTCGGACAGCTGCGCCACTCGGTGCAGCAAGTCCTCGATCCGAGCAACGTCGACTCCGGGCGCGCCGTGGCGACCCAGCAGCGTAGGGGCGGCCCTGAGCTCTCGGACCATTCCCGCGGCATCCACAGTCGTCAATGGTGGTACGCGGTAGACCGTGTCGCCGAGCAGTTCGCTGGGAATACCGTCCAGACCGAGCGAGACGATCGGTCCGAATGCGGCATCCTCGCGACTGGTGATGATCAGCGCCACGCCGGGCGCCGCCATCGCCTGAACCACCGGCCCGGCAACCGACAGACCTTCATCGTCGGCAAGGCCGATCTCAGCTATCAATTCCCGCAGATCCTTCCAGGCGTCGGCCATCTCTGCGGCGTTGTCGATGTTGCGGTGCACACTGGCGAGGTCAGGTCGACCGCGCACGGCACTGCTAGTGGCCTTCAGTACCACATTCCAGCCCAGCTGATCAGCAGCCGCGACTGCCTCGGCCAAGCTGGAGACCGCGAACTGCCGCACCAGGTCGATCCCGTAAGTACGCAGTAGCTCAGCCGTCTCGACCTCGGTCAGCTCACGACCAGCCGGCTGTCCGGCCAGAATGCGGTTCACCAGCAACTTGGCAGCTTGGGTGTCTACTTCCACCATCGGCACTGCGCCCAGGTCCCGGTCGCGCCACAGGACGTAGCTTGTGAGGGCTGACAGCGCCTGGATGGCATCGACCGATCCGTCAAACCTGGGCAGCATCCCAGGTGTATCCGCCTCGCCTTTGCTCAGTAACGGCGGATGGAAGTCCAAGAACACTCCAACCAGCGGCTTCGTGGCTTCGGCAGCAGCGTTCTCCAGAGCCAGAATGATGTCCTCGGTGCCGTGGTCGAAAGCATTCACCGCCGCGCACACCACTGAGTCGTAGCGCTGGTCAGCGAGGGCCTCACGCGCGACCCGTGCAAACGCCTCCGGGTCTGCGTCCGCTCCAAGCAGCGCTGGCTCTGGGTCACGAATCAGCCCGACCGAGTCCATCTTCTGCAGCATCTGGTAGGTCAGTGTCAAAGAATTGGAGATGATCCGGACCCGCGGGCCCGACGGCAACGGCTGCCGTGACGCGATCTTGGCGATGTCGATCATGTCGCTGCGGCCGTGAACCACCATGATCCCGGCCTGCCGGAAGAGGGCATCGATTGCCTCCTCCGGGGCATGACCAAACGCTCCTCGTACCCCAGCATGATCAGCTCGGTGGGTCCGACCCGGTGCGAACACGACAACCGGCTTTCTCCGGGCCAGCCGGCGGGTGATTCGCGAGAACTTCCTCGGGTTGCCGATGGAGTCCAACGTGAGCAGGCACACGCGGGTGGCGTCGTCGTCCTCCCAGAACTGCATCACGTCGTTGGCAGTCACGTCGGCATAGTCACCCGTGCTGATAAAGGAGGACAGACCCACGTCTTGGCGTACGGCGCTGTTGAGCAACGCCACACCAACAGCGGCCGACTGGCAGAACAACCCGACTCCCCCAGGCCGCGGCATCGGTCCAGGTGTGGCGTTCAGTTGGACGCTGGCAAGCGTGTTGATCACGCCCAGCGCATCGGGGCCAAGTGCGCGGACTCCGTACGCGCGGGCGAGATTGATGATCTTGAGGTTGTCCCCAGCGACGTAGTCCGTCCCGGTCAGGACCACCATGCCGTGAGCACCCTTGTAGGCCGCGTCGATCACGACGGCGCCCAGCTGATTGGTTGGGACCGAGACGATCACCAGGTCCACACCACCCGGCACTGCGGCGATCGAATCAGCGCATGCCACGCCGGCCACCGGGGCACCATCGATGCTTACCGCCACCACCTCGCCGCCAAAGCCGCCGCGCACTATCGAATTGATCAATTCCTGCACTCGATCACCTTGGCCGTACACCACGATCCGCTGCGGATTCAGCAGCCGCCGGACCGAGGCACTCTCTGCGCGATGCTCCCGACGCTCCATGACGCCAACCGAGGTGTCGGTTGGCAAGATCGGGAACTCGACAGCGAGCACGCCATCGTCCATGTCCTTGGACACGCGGTAGCCGGCGTCGGCAAACACCTTGGCCATCCGTCGGTTCTCCGGTAACACCTCGGCGACGAAACGGGTGATCCCACGTTCTCGAGCGGCTTGGGCTAAGTGCTCCAGCAGCAGCTGGGCGATGCCGCGACCCTGATGGGCGTCCTCGATCAAGAAGGACACTTCTGCATGATCATTCTCGGTACGGTCATAGCGCCCGACCGCGATCATGTCCTCACCGAGGGTGACGATGAACGCCACCCGGTGCACGTAGTCGACCTCGGTGAACAACTTGACGTCCCGATCACTCAGCCGCGGATACGCCGCGAAGAAACGGAGGTACTTCGACTCAGGCGAGACACGTTCGTAGAAGGCGACGAGCTTGTCCGCATCGGACGGCCGGATCGGGCGCAGATGCGCAACGCCGCCGTCGGCCAACAGCACGTCGGCTTCCCACTCTCGTGGGTATCCGGGCGGGTCCTTGTCAATATTTCCCGGGGCCTGGCTCACGGACACGGCCAAAAGCCTACGCACGTCACGTTGCTGGCAGGTTTCGAGGGCATCGGCCAAGCCTCTCGCCTTCAGGTGGTGCGTCAAGGAATCGGGGCGTGAGCGTCGGGTAGCGCGCGCCGACGAGCGGAGGAGCGATGAGCGAACACCCCACTCATCAGATTGATCTTGGTAGCGATGTGTTCGCGAAGCGCGACGACATCGTCGGCTCCCAGCGCGCGCTGCGCGAACGCCCCAAAGGGCTAGTGTTCAGGCCATGGCCGACTTCGTCGCTGCAATCGACCAGGGGACGACGAGCACTCGCTGCATGATCTTCGACCACTCAGGGCGTGAGGTCGGCAAGCACCAGCTCGAGCACAAGCAGATCATGCCCATGGCCGGATGGGTCGAGCACGATCCGCTGGAGATCTGGCAGCGCACCCAGGAGGTCGTCCAGCAAGCCCTGGCAGAGCACAGCCTTGTCGCCACCGACCTGGTGGGGCTCGGGATCACCAACCAGCGCGAGACTACGGTCGTCTGGGATCCCGTGACGGGTGAGCCGTACGGGAATGCCATCGTCTGGCAGGACACCCGTACCGACAAGATCGCCGCCGCTCTTGATCGCGACGGCCGGGGGGATGTCATTCGGCATCGGGCGGGCCTGCCGCCGGCCACCTACTTCTCCGGCGGCAAGTTGCAGTGGATCTTGGAGAACGTCGACGGTGTACGTGAGGCCGCCGAACGCGGCCGCGCTCTCTTCGGCACCACCGACTGCTGGCTGTTGTGGAATCTGACTGGCGGCGTTGACGGCGGCCAACACATCACCGACGTCACCAATGCCAGCCGCACCATGTTGATGGATCTGGAAACCCTCGACTGGGACCCGGAGCTGTTGAGTTTCTTCGAAATCCCGCGGGCAATGCTGCCGAGCATCGTGCCATCTTCAGACGCGGCGGCGTACCAACGCACCCGAGCCGACGGCCCGTTCGGCGGGGAGGTGCCGATCGGGGGCGATCTGGGCGACCAACAGGCAGCTATGGTCGGCCAGGTCTGCCTCAGGGTCGGTGACGCCAAGAACACCTACGGCACCGGCAACTTCTTGCTGCTCAACACCGGCGAGCAGCTGTGTCGCTCGAGCAACGGTCTCCTCACTACTGTCTGTTACCAGTTCGGCGACACCTCGCCCGTCTACGCCCTCGAGGGCTCCATCGCGGTGACAGGTTCCGCCGTGCAGTGGCTCCGGGACCAGCTCCAGATCATTCGGGACGCCGCGGAGGTCGAGACGCTGGCGAGCCAGGTCGACAATGCGGCACATGCGTACTTTGTTCCGGCGTTCTCCGGGCTCTTCGCACCCTATTGGCGTTCTGACGCCCGCGGGGTGATCGTGGGCCTGTCCCGCTTCCACACTCGCGCGCACATCGCCCGGGCGACTCTGGAGGCGATCTGCTACCAGAGTCGCGATGTGGTCGAGGCGATGGAGAAGGATGCGGGCGTCCAACTCGATGAACTGAAGGTTGACGGAGGCGTGACCGCGAACGCGCTGTGTATGCAGATCCAGGCCGACACGCTCGGCGTCGAGGTGAGCAAGCCAGTCGTTGCGGAGACGACGGCACTGGGTGCTGCGTACGCCGCCGGTGTGGCGACGGGCTTCTGGGCATCGGCGGACGAGCTTCGGGAGAACTGGCTGGAGGACAGGCGCTGGATCCCGCAGATCAGCGAGGACGAGCGGGCCGCCGGTTATGAGGGGTGGAAGAAGGCCGTAGAACGGACGCTGGACTGGGTTCAGGTCTCGTAGGTATCGCAGCGACGACAAGAGGAGTGGTGGAGATGGCAACAGTGGCTCAGCCCAGGACCCGGGATCGCTCAGCGCCAGATTCTGACCGTAATCTCGCACTCGAGCTGGTCCGGGCCACCGAGGCTGCCGCGATCAACTGCTCGCGGTACATGGGCTTTGGCGACAAGAACCAGGTAGATGGTGCCGCCGTTGACGCAATGCGCCCGGTCCTCGGTACGGTCCGGATGAACGGCATCGTGGTGATCGGCGAGGGCGAGAAGGACGAGGCCCCCATGCTCTATAACGGCGAGCGGGTCGGCGATGGCTCCGGGCCGGAGTGGGACATCGCGGTCGACCCTGTTGACGGCACCACACTGACCGCCAAGAGCCTGCCCGACGCAGTCAGCATCATCGGGGTATCCCCCCGCGGCACGATGTTCTCCCCTGGCCCTGCGGTGTACATGCAGAAGTTGGTCGTGCCCGCGCCGGCAGCGGACGCTGTTGATCTTGATGCACCGATCGCGGACAACCTGGCCAAGATCGCCGAGGCGACCGACCGCGGTGTCTCCGACCTCACGGTCTGCATTCTCGATAGGCCCCGACACGCCGAGCTGGTTGCAGCCATCCGTGCGGCAGGTGCTCGCATCCGATTCCTGCTTGACGGCGATGTGGCCGGTGCGATCATGGCCGCCACGCCCTCAACGGGCGTCGATGCGCTGGTGGGCGTCGGCGGGACGCCCGAGGGCGTGCTGGCCGCGTGCGCGCTCCGCTGTCTGGGTGGGGAGATGTTCGGCCGGCTAATTTCCCGGAATGACGCGGAGCGGACGGCGATCCTGGACGCCGGCTTCGACTTGGATCGGACACTCACGACCACCGACCTGGTTTCCAGTGACAACGTGTTCTTTGCCGCAACGGGTGTCACCGACGGAGCCTTGCTGCGGGGCGTGCGATTCGAGAGCCACCGCATTGTGACCCAATCGCTGTCGATGCGGTCGCGCTCGGGCACCATCCGGCTGATCGAGGGTCGCCACGACCCGGAACGGTCCTTCCTGGTCAACCCCTGAGGCGCCCATGTTCTCTACAGCCTCCTCACTCAGTCTCGCCGCCCGAGCAGATGCCCTCGACCGGCTGGAAAATGAGGATCTGGACATTCTCGTTATTGGAGCCGGCGTCACGGGCTGCGGGTGCGCGCTCGATGCCGTCACCCGCGGCCTGCGGGTCGGACTGGTCGAGGCCCGTGATTTCGCGGCTGGTACGTCGAGTCGGTCCAGCAAGTTGTTTCACGGCGGGCTTCGCTATCTCGAGCAGCTCAACTTTGCCTTGGTCTTCGAGGCTCTCAGAGAGCGCTCCCTGGCTCTCAACAAGCTGGCCCCTCATCTGGCCAAGCCGGTGCCGTTCCTGTACCCGCTCCTGCGGCCGGTGATCGACCGCGGCTATGGAGGCCTCGGCATCGGCGTGTACGACGTACTCGGCGCCGGACGCGGAGTCCCGCACCACATGCGTCACTTGAGCCGCAAGCGCACGTTCGAGTCCTTTCCCTCTGCGAATCGGGAAACGGTGATCGGCTCGATCAAGTTCTACGAAGGCCAGGTTGACGACGCCAGACACACGATGATGATCGGTCGCACCGCGGCCCACTACGGCGCCGCGGTCGCCACCAGCACGCGCGTGGTCGGCTTTCTGCGCGAGGCGGATCGGGTCGCCGGCGTCGTGGTTCGTGATCTTGAGTCCGGCCGCGAGTTCACTACCCGAGCGAAGCAGACGATCAATGCCGCTGGAGTCTGGATCGACGAGCTCCAGAAGATGCTGGGCGGTCGGGGGCAGTTCCGAGTCCGCGCATCCAAAGGTGTCCATCTCGTGGTGCCCCGGAACCGCATCAACTCCATGACGGGGCTGATCACCCGCACCGAGAAGAGCCTGCTCTTCATCATTCCCTGGGGCAGTCACTGGATCATTGGTACGACCGACACCGATTGGCAGCTCGATAAGGCACATCCCGCAGCGAGTGTGGCCGACATCGACTACTTGCTGCGACACGCGAACACACTGCTGGCCGACCCGCTGAAGCGAGAGGACGTCATCGGCGTCTACGCCGGACTGCGGCCCCTGCTAGCAGGCGAATCCGACTCGACGTCGAAGCTCTCCCGGGAGCACGCCGTCGCCTCGCCCGTACGCGGCCTGGTCACGATCGCCGGCGGAAAGTACACCACCTACCGGGTCATGGCCAAGGACGCCGTTGACGCGGCGGTGCGAGAACTGGACAAGAAGGTACCGGCATCCTGCACTGAGGATGTGCCGCTGTTAGGTGCCGACGGCTACCACGCCCTGTGGAACGCGCGGCCCTTGTTGGTCGACGAAACCGGACTGCGTGACCTGCAGATCGAGCACCTGCTCAACCGCTACGGCTCGTTGTTGCCCGAACTGCTGGACATGATCAAATCCACGCCAGCGCTTGCACATCCGCTCGAGGGCGCACCGGAATATCTCCAGATCGAAGCCGTCTACGCCGCCTCCCACGAAGGCGCCCTGCACCTGGACGATATCTTGGCGCGGCGTACCCGCATCTCCATCGAGACCTGGGACCGCGGTATTGCCGCGGCACCTGAGGTCGCCCGGCTGGTCGCTCCCCTCCTGGGCTGGGAACCGGCTGACGTCGATCGTGAAGTGGAGCACTACCGCAAGCGGGTTGCCGCTGAGCGCGAGTCACAGCACCAGCCGGATGATCTCTCGGCTGATGCCGCACGCCTCGGCGCTCCTGACGTCCGGATGGGTCGCCTCCACTGACCCCGGAGACAATCGGCAAACGACCTTGTTCATAGCCGCTGCAGCCCGGTTTGCGACACTTCCTGACGACGCGCCTGCACGCTGTCCACTCGGGCGTAAGGTCACGGCATGCCCTTCAACACGCCGACGTTGGCTTGCCGCACACAAAGTATGCGGGTCGCCTGGAATATCCCAGCATGAACAACAAACCTGCCACCGCTCGCGATGTCATCGGTGGCTATCTCTCCGAGCAGTGCACGGTGATCATTGACGCCGAGAACCGGCTGCGCGCCGGCGAGAACATCATCCATCCGACCCGCGTAGCGGTACGCCGGCTGCGCAGCACGCTCCGGGTGTTCTCCGAGCTATTCGACCCTTCCGAGGCCGCGCATCTTGAGGAGGAACTGGTCTGGTGGGCAGGCCTGCTCGGCGATGTACGGGACCTGGACATCCTGGCGCAGCGGCAAGCCGCCCTGCTCGACGAACTGCCGGCCGACCTCATACTCGGTCCAGTCGCATCGACCATCCAGGCCGAACTGGCTGTGCAGCGCAAGCAGGCAATGGATGCCATGCTCGAGACCCTAAATTCAGAGCGCTACCGCAAGCTGGTCGGTCTGGCGCACCACTGGCGGAGCGATCCGCCGTTCACCGCTGCCGCCGACGCGTCACCTGACTCGATCGACTCCGCCATCAAGAAGGCGAGAAAGAAGGTGAGCAACCGCCTCAGCAAGGCGGTTGCTGCGCGGCGCGCCGGTGAGCCTTCCGATGAGCTGTTCCATCGTGCCCGCAAGGCATCCAAACGCCATCGTTATGCGTTGGAAGCTGCCTTGCCGGTCTGGGGCAGCAAGGCCGACAAGATCATTTCGCAACGCAAGGACCTGCAGGACGTGCTCGGGAATCATCAGGACAGCATTGTCAGCGCAGCCTTCCTCCGCGAGCTCGGAGGCCGCCTCGGGGTTCGCTCAGGTCAGAACGGATTCAGCTACGGAATTCTCTACGCCCGCGAGATCTATGCCGGCGATTCGCTGCTGGAGGACCTGAAGCCCTTCCTTTAGTGTCCTGCGCCGGGCACTAGTCATGGCCCGTATGCGCCGCAACGTGTCGTCGCGGCAGTGGGAAACGGCCGGTGCAAGACTGAAAATAGCCACACGGCAGAGGGGAGAATCCGCGTTCGATGGCCAGAACACCAGCACCTCCCGAGGATGACTTCACTGAGCGAATCGTCGATATCGACGTCTCCTCCGAGATGCAGACCAGCTTCTTGGAGTACGCGTACTCGGTGATCTACTCCCGGGCCCTTCCCGACGCCCGGGACGGACTCAAGCCCGTACAGCGCCGGATCTTGTATTCGATGGACGAGATGGGCGTAAGGCCGGATCGCTCGCACGTCAAGTGCGCCCGCGTGGTCGGTCAGGTCATGGGCCAATACCACCCGCATGGCGACGGTGCAATCTACGACGCGCTCGTCAGAACGGCGCAGCCGTGGACCATGCGACTTCCCCTGGTCGACGGTCACGGCAACTTCGGATCGCTTGACGACGGCCCGGCCGCCATGCGTTACACAGAGTGCCGAATGGCAGCAGCCGCCGTGGCCATGACCGATGGTCTGGATGAGGACACGGTTGACTTCAAACCGAACTACGACGGCAAGGACGTCGAGCCGACCGTGCTGCCGGCGGCCTTTCCCAACCTGCTGGTCAACGGGGCAACGGGAATCGCAGTCGGTATGGCCACGAACTGCCCGCCGCACAACCTGGTGGAGGTCGTCCAGGCGCTGCGCCACTTGATCAAGCACCCAGACGCCGACATCGACGAACTGATGCGCTTCATTCCGGGGCCCGACCTGCCCAGTGGCGGCAAGATCATCGGTCTCGATGGTATTCGCGATGCCTATCACGCTGGAAAAGGATCCTTCCGGATGCGGGCCACTGCCCGTATCGAGCAGGTGCACCCACGTCGCAAGGGCATCGTGATCACCGAACTGCCGTACCTGATCGGCCCGGAGCGGGTGATCGAACAGATCAAGAACCTCGTCAACGCCCGCAAACTGCAGGGGATCGCCGACGTCAAGGACCTCTCGGACCGGGCCAATGGGACTCGCCTGGTGATCGAGATCAAGAGCGGCTTCAACCCCGACGCCATCCTGGAACAGCTGTACAAGCTGACCAAGATCGAGGACAACTTCGCCATCAATGCCGTCGCCCTGGTCGACGGCCAGCCGCGCACCCTGACCCTGCGGGACATGCTCACCGTCTATCTCGAGCATCGCTACGAGGTGACCCGGCGCCGGACCGAGTTCGCCCGGACCAAGGCCCGGGAGCGGCTTCACCTGGTCGAAGGCTTGCTGGTGGCGATTCTCGATATCGACGACGTGATCGCGATCATCCGCTCATCTGACGACACCGCTCAGGCCCGCGCCCGGCTCATGGAGGTGTTCGAGCTATCAGAGACCCAAACGAATTACATTCTCGAGATGCCGCTCCGCAGGCTGACCCGATTCAGTCGGATCGAGCTCGAGACCGAACGGGACAAGCTGGAAGCGACTATCGCCGAGCTCACCGAGATCTTGGACAACCCCGAGCTGTTGAAGACCCTCGTCGGCAACCAGCTCGCTGACATCGCCCGGCAGCACGGCACGCCGCGCCGGACGATCCTGCTCGCCGCCAGCGGTGCCGCGGCCACCGCTGTGACTGCTCCGCTGGAGGTCGCGGACGATCCCTGCTGGGTACTGCTCTCCTCCGCCGGTCTGCTCGCTCGTACGAACCACGCGCAGCCATTACCAGCGGTGGGTCCCCGGGCCAACCATGATCTCGTTGCGTCCAAGATCATTTCGACTGCGCGGGGAGACTGCGGACTGATCACCAGCGCCGGCCGGCTGATCAAGATCTCCTCGCTGGATCTTCCGACGGTTCCCGCCACCGCTCACGCACCCAACCTCCAAGGTGGTACCCATGTCAGCGAGCTCGTCACTCTGGGCGCAGACGAGAAGGTGCTCTGCCTGACGACGCTGACCGATGATTCACTCGGCCTGGCCCTCGGCACGGCTCTAGGTGTCGTGAAGCGTGTCAACCCGGAGGTTCTCGGTAAAGACTCCTGGGACGTCATACGCCTCGAGCCCGGTGATCGGGTGGTTGGCGCGGTTGAGCTCACGACCACCGAGGCCGAGCTCGTCTTCATCACCAACGACGCCCAGCTGCTGCACTTTCCCGCGCCAGCCGTACGATCGCAGGGCCGCTCGGGAGGCGGCATGGCGGGCATCAAACTCGGCCTCGGCGCTCGTGTCATCTACTTCGGGGCAGTAGCTGCCGCCGATGCGGTGGTCGCCACGGTGTCGGGCACGTCTCGCGCTCTGCCCGGAACCGATGCCGGCTCCGTCAAGGTCACCGACTTTCGACAGTATCCGACCAAGGGCCGGGCAACCGGTGGAGTACGCTGCCATCGGTTCCTCAAGGGCGAGGATTCTGTGCTGCTCGCCTGGGCGGGGCCGGCGCCTGCCATCGCCGCTGCGGCCAGCGGCAGTCCCGTTCCGCTGCCGGTCGTCGACGCCCGGCGTGACGGGTCAGGAACCCCCGGCAGTCAGCCCATCGCGGCAATCGGCTCAGCAGCCGCGGGCTGAGCGCCATGACCTCGCACTGGAGGCCGACAGACGATGGAACACTCGCTACCCGATGACCGGCCGGACCACCATGCGGACTTGACCGATGCTTTCGACGACCTGCTCGCCAACAACAAGAAGTTCGCTGAGCGATTCGATCAGCACGGCTTCGACGGGGTAGCCCATGCAGGAGTCCTGATGATCACCTGTATGGACTCCCGGATCGTGCCTTTGGAAATGGTTGGACTGACCTTCGGTGATGCCAAGATCATCCGCACTCCTGGCGGTCGCGTGACCACCTCCGCTCTCGCCGGCTGCATTGCAGGTGTCCACCTGCTCCAGGTCAACCGCATCATGGTGATTCCGCACAGCCATTGCGCCATGGCCGCGGCCGACGATGACGTGATCATCGACCGGATCCGGCATGCCAGCGGCGCCGACGCCTCCTGGGTGCGGTTCGGCGCCTCGGCCGATCAGCGGCGTACGCTGCATCGCGACGTCGAGAAACTCCGGAATCATCCACTTGTCGGCGACCGGGCAGCAGTCGGCGGCTTCTACTACGACGTGGACACCGGGCTCCTTGAACGATGGGATTGAGGCGCACCGGGAGCGTCGGAGTCGCGCCGCTGGCGATCGGAGGAGCGATGAGCGAAGGGTTCTGGTGAGTGTAGTGCGATTCGTGGCTTCACTCCGCGAAGAGTGACGACGCCAGCTATCAACGCGACTGGCGCGCGGTGCCTAAGAAACCTACGCGTCGATGGTGGCGGCGTCGAGGGCGTACGCACCGTCGATGATGAACTCCTTGCGCGGGCCCACGTCATTGCCCATCAACATCTCGAACGTCGTCTCGGCGATGAGACCGTCGTCCACCGTCATCCGGCGCAGCGTGCGGTGCCGGGGGTCCATCGTGGTCTCGGCTAGCTGGTCTGCGTCCATCTCGCCGAGGCCCTTGTAGCGCTGCGGCTCCTTGAAGTGCAGACCCCGCTTAGTGAGCTCTGCTGCCTTCCGTTGGTACTCGGCGTCGGAGTAGGTGTAGATGTACTTTTCCTGCCCTTTGCGGGCGTTCGTCAGCTCGAAGCGATGCAGTGGCGGCACCGCCGTGAAGACTCGCCCGGCAGCCACCAGTGGGCGCATGTAGCGGAAGAACAGCGTCGCCAGCAAACAGCGAATGTGCGCGCCGTCGGAATCGGCGTCGGCCATGAAGATGATCTTGCCGTAACGGGCCGTCTCGAGGTCGAAGGTACGTCCGGAGCCGGCGCCGACAACCTGAATGATCGAACCGCACTCGGCGTTCTTCAACATGTCGCCGATGGAGGCCTTCTGTACGTTGAGAATCTTTCCGCGAATCGGCAACAACGCCTGGAATTCGGAGTTCCTGGCGAGCTTGGCTGTGCCAAGGGCCGAGTCGCCTTCGACGATGAACAGTTCGGTGCGGTCGACGTCATTGCTGCGGCAGTCGACAAGTTTGGCCGGCAGCGACGATGACTCCAGCGCATTCTTGCGGCGCTGGGCCTCCCGATGCTGCCGAGCAGCTACCCGAGCGCGAGACGCGCCGACGACCTTCTCCAAGACTGCACGTGCTTGGGCCCTGGTGGCCACTTTGGTCGAACCTAAAAACCCCGTGAGCTCCCGTTCGACCACCTTGGCCACCAGCCGCGACACGGCTGGCGTGCCGAGCACCTCCTTGGTCTGACCCTCGAACTGCGGCTCAGCCAGCCGTACGGTAACCACGGCTGTCATGCCCTCCAGCACGTCCTCCTTCAGCACTTCGTCGCCGTTCTTCAGCAGTCGGGTGTTGTGGAGGACATTCACGAACGCCTTGGTCAGTCCGCGCTCGAAGCCAGCGACATGGGTGCCACCTTTGGGTGTCGCGATGATGTTCACGTACGACTGCGTGCGCGTCTCATAGCCCTCACCCCAGCGGACAGCGATATCGATCTCGAGGTCGCGCTCGACGTCGGCCGGCTCCATGTGGCCCGCATCGTCCAGGATGGGGACGGTCTCGGTGAAACGATCGGTGCCCCGAAGCCGGATCACATCGGTGACGCCATGGCCGGACGCAAGAAATTCGCAGAACTCCGAGATCCCGCCCTGGTGCAGATAGGTCTCGTCGATGAGGTCTGACGTACGCGTGTCTGCGATGTGGAGCGCCAGTCCGGGCACCAAGAAGCTCGTCTGCCGGGCGCGGTCTTGGAGATCCCGAAACGACAGCTGAGCGTCGTGGAGGAAGATCTGCCGGTCGGGCCAGTACGTTACCCGCGTGCCGGTCGTACCCTTCGGCACCCGACCGATCTTGCGGAGGCTACTCCCGGGCGTGAACTTCGCCGTCGGCCCGGGCCCGTCAAACGTCCCGGGGACGCCGCGGCGGAACGACATCGCCCACGTAGCCGAGTTGCGGTCAACCTCCACATCAAGTCGACTCGACAACGCGTTGACGACCGACGAACCTACGCCGTGCAGCCCGCCTGTCGCGTTGTAGGAGCCGGCGCCGAACTTGCCCCCCGCATGCAGTTTGGTGAAGACCACTTCCACCCCAGACAGGCCGGTACGCGGCTCTTTGTCCACCGGTATGCCGCGGCCCTGGTCTCGCACTGATATGCCGCCGTCAGGGCGCAATGTGACGAAGATCTCCTTGCCGTAGCCGCCGAGCGCCTCGTCGACCGCATTGTCGATAATCTCCCACAGGCAGTGCATCAGCCCCCGGGTGTCGGTCGAGCCGATGTACATCGCGGGCCGTTTTCGAACTGCCTCAAGACCCTCCAAAACCAGCAGGTGCCGAGCCTCATACTCGCGGCTTTCCGTTGCTGGGTTGACAGTTGGCACGCGCCGAGAGTACCTCGCGACTAGCGTCTGAATGGGTGTCAATGTGGCAATACGAACTGCGTGTCGTATCCGAATCGTTGATGGCAGCACAGCGGGCAAGGGTGACCGATTCACAGGATTCGTTACACAACAGTCATTGCCTCGAGATGCAGAGACGGAACAATCAGACGCAGACGAGATGTTGAAAGATGCGGGCCGTGCACCACACGCAGGGCTCAGAACCGCAAGATCATCTGATCGTCAGGAAGGGAGGCCCCCCGTGAGCACTCCTGTCATCGAGGGTTCCCCCTTGAACGCCTCCGATCGTTGTGATCGGTGTGGCGCGCAAGCCTACGTACGAGTCACCATGGCCAGCGGCTTCGAACTCCTCTTCTGCTCACATCACAGCAAGGAGCACGCTGACAAGCTCAAGCAAGTGGCGCTGACGATCCACGACGAGACGCAGCAAATTCGCTAGACGCTGAGAGACAACTCAGCCGGCCCCATCCAGTCCAGCATGGTTGGGGCCGGCCTACGTCTGCCCAAAGTCTTTGCCCTAGTCGAGGTAGTCCCTGAGCACCTGAGAGCGGGACGGGTGGCGCAGCTTGCTCATCGTCTTGGACTCGATCTGCCGGATGCGCTCGCGCGTCACCCCGTACACCTTGCCGATCTCGTCCAGAGTCTTGGGCTGGCCATCGGTCAATCCGAAGCGCATCGAGACGACCCCGGCTTCGCGCTCGCTGAGAGTGTCCAGTACGTCGTGTAGCTGCTCCTGCAGCAGGGTGAAGCTCACGGCATCTGCCGGAACGACCGCCTCCGAATCCTCAATCAGGTCTCCGAACTCAGAGTCGCCGTCTTCGCCGAGCGGCGTGTGCAGCGAGATCGGCTCTCGCCCGTACTTCTGAACCTCGACGACCTTCTCCGGAGTCATGTCGAGCTCACGCGCGAGCTCCTCGGGTGTCGGTTCCCGGCCAAGATCCTGCAGCATCTGGCGCTGCACGCGGGCCAGTTTGTTGATCACCTCGACCATGTGCACAGGAATGCGGATGGTACGAGCCTGGTCGGCCATCGCTCGCGTGATCGCTTGCCGAATCCACCATGTCGCGTAGGTGGAGAACTTGTAACCCTTGGTGTAGTCGAACTTTTCGACCGCCCGGATCAGCCCCAGGTTGCCTTCCTGGATGAGATCGAGGAAGAGCATTCCCCGGCCGGTGTAGCGCTTGGCCAGCGAGACCACCAGGCGGAGGTTGGCCTCCAGCAGGTGGTTCTTGGCGCGGCGGCCGTCCTCGGCGATCCATTCGTAGTCGTCAAGCTGTGACGTCTTTATCTTGGTGTGATCGTCGTTGATCTTCTCATCGGCGAACAGGCCGGCCTCGATCCGCTTGGCGAGCTCGACCTCCTGCTCGGCGTTCAGCAACGCGACTTTGCCGATCTGCTTCAGGTAGTCCTTCACTGGGTCAGCCGTGGCACCGGCCGCCATCACCTGCTGCTCGGGCTCGTCGGCGTCGTCGGCCTCCGACAGGGTGAAGCCCTCGTCCTCGGTCAGCTCCTCTTCGAGCTTTGCCTCTTCGGCCGGCTCGAACGACGACTCGTCGACATCGTCCAGGGTCCGTTTCTTGCCGACGGTGAGCACGACCTCGTCACTCTCTAGGTCGACCACCACATCAGCAGTCAGCGGTTCC
The DNA here is from genome assembly GCA_963759635.1 of uncultured Actinomycetota bacterium. Lineage (GTDB taxonomy): Bacteria > Actinomycetota > Actinomycetes > Propionibacteriales > Propionibacteriaceae > Microlunatus. Next base: position 215,628 of record CAVXAP010000026.1, on the reverse strand, counting down.
GCCTCTAGCTCGACTTCGAGCGGCTCCAAGGCGAGGTCCTCGAGATCCACCTCGTCAACCGCCTCGGGCTCCGCGGCCAGCGTCACCTCCTCCTCAGCGACCGGAGGCGCGGCTGCAGCCTTCTTGGCAGGGGTGCTGTCGACCGGCTTCAACGTCGCTTTCTTGGCGTGAGCCTTCTTGGCCGACGTGGCCTTCTTGATCGGAACGCTTTCTTGGCGGGCCCGGCTTGCGGACGCAGCCACCGCGCGAGCCGATGTGTGCAGTTTGGAGGGGAGTTTGGAGGGGGGTGTCACAAAGTGCCTCTCGGACTGACATGGCGGATCTAGGGCAGGCAGCGCCCATCGGATGTCAATAGGTGCTCCACCCGGTATTCTGACACGAATCTCCAAACGTCCCGGACGATCGCGAAATGGTGTCGCAAATCGGATCGCGCGCCGCCGTGCGTCAGACAATCGCGCAAGCGTAGCGAGCACCAGCCCCAAGGGGCGAGCTGTGTTGCGGAGGAGCGAGCCGGCACGCTTTTCGTCGGCGATCGACGACAAAGTCGGCGGCTTCCCAGCACGATCCGCCGCGAGCGCAGCGAGCCAATCAAAACAGGCCTAGCCGGCGCCTGGCTCCGCCTTCACCGCGAGGACTGGGCAGGCCGCATCCAGCAACACCCGCTGAGCGTTGCTACCCAACAGCAACTTGCCGACTGGAGATCGGCGACGAAGCCCGATCACGATGAAGTCGGCGCTGGTCGTCTCGGCTGTTCTGAGCAGTTCCTCCGCCGAATCGTGCACGTCGGCCGGGGTCCGGATCTGGTAGCTGACCCCTGACGCGGCGAGCTCAGCAGCCAGGTCATCGGTTTCCACTTCTGCCGAGGCGTCCACCACGACGAGCCCTGCGCCACGCAACTTGGCCTCACTCACTGCGCGCTGCAGCGCCGCGCGTCCCTCAGGCTTCGCGGAATAGCCAACGACAATCAGCGGCTGAGCTTCGGATGGCAACGGTTCAGTGGGCAGCTCGGTTTTTCCAGGGCGGGTCCGATCCGATGGGGACTCAGTCGTCTCTGGCATCAGCGCACTTCCCAGGTGTGGACCGGTTCGTTGCTATGCATCAGTGGGAGGTAGCTGGCAAGCATCCCCCGGAGAGCATCCTGCCGCGACTCGCCGACTTGCTCACGTCGCGCGACCTCGGCGGCCTGCCACGTTGTGCCATTTGCCGTACGCAGGCAGCGGTGTTCGATGATGTCAAGCAGCCGGCCGATCTCGGCCTCGTCGACCTCCCATTGCCGCAGGCCTTCAGCGGCCAATGGCAACAGCTTGCGCACGACCAGTTCAGCCACGTGCACCTGGCCTACCTGGGGCCAGTACACCTCGGCATTGATGCCGTGCCGAATACCAGAGACGAAGTTCTCCTCGGCCGCCTGGAAAGACATCTGGGTCCAGATCGGGCGGTCCTCAGTGGCCAAGGCGCGTACCAGGCCGGCGAAGAAGGCGGCGTTGGCCATGGTGTCCACCACGGTTGGCCCTGCTGGGAGCACGCGATTCTCGACGCGCAAGTGCGGACTGCCATCGCTGACGTCGTAAACGGGCCGGTTCCAGCGGTAAATCGTGCCGTTGTGAAGCCGGAGTTCGTCCAGATGCGGTACGCCACCGCTGTCGAGTACCGCAACGGGATCCTCCGCTGAGCTGATCGGCAACAACGCGGGAAAGTACCGGGAGTTCTCCTCGAAAAGGTCGAAGATCGAGGTGATCCAACGCTCGCCGAACCAGACTCGCGGCCGCACGCCCTGGGCTTTGAGCTCTTCGCTGCGGGTGTCGGTGCTCTGCTCGAACAGCGGGATGCGGGACTCCGCGACGAGTTGCTTCCCGAAGAGGAATGGAGAGTTCGCGCCCACGGCGACCTGCACGCCGGCGATCGCCTGGGCAGCGTTCCAATAGCCGGCGAAGTCGTCCGGGCTCACCTGAAGATGCACCTGGGTCGAGGTGCAGGCGGCCTCCGGCATGATCGTGTTCGACACCATCGCCAGCCGCTCCACCCCGTCGATGATGATCTCCAGATCTTCACCGCGTGCGGCAAAGATCTCCTGGTCAAGCATTGAGTAACGTGGGTTCTCGCTGACACTGTCCGGGGTGACGTGATGCGGCATCAAGGTCGGCAAAATGCCAATGATCACCAGCTGAGCGCCGATGGCCTTCGCCCGCGGGTCCGCATCGTTCAGCGACTTTCGCACCGACTGTTCAAAGGAGGTGAAACCTGCCTCGGCCAGCCGGCGGGGCGCGACGTTGATCTCGATGTTGAAGCGGCCCAGCTCGGTCTGGAATGACGGATCGGCAATCGCGGCCAGTACTTCCGCATTACGCATGGCCGGCTGACAATCCATGTCCACCAGGTTGAGCTCGATCTCGAGGCCCGCCATCGGTCGCTCGAAGTCGAAGCGGGCCTCGGTCAGCATCCGGGCCAGCACATCCAGGCCCTTACGAACCTTGTCACGGTGACGCTTGCGGTCCTCCCGCGTGAACTCTGTCGCGTCGACCTCTGCTCCCATGGGCCTATCCTCACGCATCGACGCCCCAGCGGGAATACGGGATCGGTAGAGCTCGGCCGTCTTCGCGCACCGGTACGCTCGTCCACCATGTACGCCGACGCTCCTGCTACGTCCGCAGCGCCCATCGCGAAGCGTAAGCCAATGACGCGCGTCCACCACGGTGATGTGTTCATCGACCCTTACGAATGGCTGCGGGATAAGGACAATCCAGAGGTCATCAGCTATCTGGAGGCGGAAAACGCCTACACCGAAGCCCAGACCGCTCACCTCTCCGAGCTTTCGAACGCGGTCTTCAGCGAGATCAAGGCGCGGACCAAGGAGACGGACCTCAGCGTGCCGAGCTACACGTCGCACCCGGGCGGCGCGGCGTACTGGTATTACGTTCGCACCGTCGAAGGATCGGAATATCCGATCTATTGCCGGGTTATCGCGAGCGATCGCGAAAAACTGCCCGACCCCGAACAGGAGATCGTCGGCGAAGAGGTTCTGGTGGACGCCAACCTCGAGGCCGAAGGTCATGAATTCTTCTCCCTGGGCGCGTTCAGTGTCTCCCTCGACGGGCGACTGCTCGCGTACTCGGTCGATCTCACCGGGGCGGAGCGCTTCACGATCATGATCAAGGATCTGGTCTCAGGGGAGTTGCTTCCGGACCAAATCAGCGACACGGCCTACGGTGTTGCGTGGGCGAAGAACGATCACCTTTTCTACACCAGAGCGGACGAAGCCTGGCGGCCATACGCTGTCTTGCGGCATCGTCTAGGCACCGACCCATCGCAAGATGTTGCAGTCGTGACCGAGCCTGACGAGCGCTTCTGGCTCGGCGTCGAGGCAAGCCGCGATGATCGGTGGATCGTGATCGGAGCTGGAAGCAAGATCACCTCAGAGTTTCGGCTCCTCAGCACCGACGATCCCGAAGGTGAGCCACGAATCGTGGCGCCGCGGCGCCAGGGAGTCGAGTACGACGTAGAGCCCGCAGGCGATCGGCTGCTGATCGTGCACAACGATGGGGCCGAGGATTTCGAGCTCGTCGAGGCACCGCTGACCGCCACCAACTACACCGAGTGGACACCCGTGATCCCCCACCGCGAGGGAGTGCGGATTCTCTCCGTCAGCGCGTACGCAGGTCACGCGGTCGTGTCGCTACGACGGGACGGCCTTACGGGCTTGCACGTGATGCCGCGCGATCCCGGCGGCAACCTCCAGGCCGGCACCGATATAGCGTTCGAGGAGCCCCTTTATGTGGTGGATGCCCCCGGGGAATCCGAGTACGAGACCGCAACAATCCGCGTTGGCTACGCATCGCTTCTGACCCCTGAATCGGTCTATGACTACCACCTCACAACGCGAGAGCTCACGTTACTGAAGCGGACACCGGTGCTCGATGATCCACGGTTCGGCAGCTACCAGCCACATAACTATGTCCAGGAGCGCGGCTGGGCTACGGCCTCAGACGGCACTCGGGTGCCGTTGTCGATCGTACGGAAGGCGGACGTTCCGCTCGACGGCTCGGCGCCGGCGTTGCTCTACGGCTATGGGTCATATGAGGCATCGATGGATCCTGCCTTCTCGATCTCTCGCCTCTCGTTGCTGGACCGTGGAATTGTCTACGCCATTGCTCACGTCCGTGGCGGCGGTGAGCTCGGCCGGACGTGGTACGAACAAGGCAAGAAGCTTGCCAAGAAGAACACCTTCACCGACTTCATCGCATGCGCCGACTATCTGATCGAGAAGGCGTACACATCGCCACTACGACTGGCGGCCCGCGGCGGCAGTGCTGGTGGCTTGCTCATGGGTGCGGTAGCCAATCTCGCGCCCGAGAGGTTCCGTGCCATCCACGCTTCGGTGCCGTTTGTCGACGCCCTCACCACGATCCTGAATCCGGAACTGCCGCTCACAGTCATCGAGTGGGAAGAGTGGGGTGACCCGCTGCACGACCTTGAGGTCTACCACTACATGAAGTCCTACACGCCGTATGAGAATGTGCGGGCCGCGCATCATCCGGCCATCCTGGCCACCACCAGCCTCAACGACACCCGCGTTTTCTACGTCGAACCGGCCAAATGGATCGCTGCTCTGCGGCATCTCGCAACCAACTCTGCGGAACGGCAGATCCTGCTCAAAACCGAAATGGTGGCCGGCCACGGCGGGGTGAGCGGACGTTACAAGAGCTGGCACGAGCTGGCTTTCGAGTACGCCTGGATCATGGGCGAGATAACCAGCGACGGGTGATCAGACCTCCCAATGCCGGTGCTGCTGAGCAGTGCACAGCAGTGAGGCGAGCGGGGCGTATACCTCTGGTTCTGCAGGGTATTGCATCCTGAAAAGGTCGCGGCTCCGAATCACTGGTGCACGCTGCCCAACACCGACAAGCAGACTGCAATACGGCTCGGGGTTACCCCCGAGTAGGTCTCAGGGATTCTTAAGGGCGTGCGAGGAATCCAAATCGGTACCTGATGCGTTCTCCCTTGTGAAGAACACGAAAGGGGCCCACTGTGGCAACTACTACTCGCTCGCGAGTATCCGAAGGCATCGATGGCAAGGATGCAGTCGGCCTATATCTGGAAGGCATCGCCAAGACGCCGCTGTTGACCGCCGAAGAGGAGGTTGAGCTCGCGAAGACGATCGAAATTGGTCTCTACGCGGAGCACATCCTCTCTGGTGATGTGACGCTTGCGGAGCGCGGAAAGCACGCCAAGCGGCCGAGCCGGGCCGAGTTGGAGTTCTTGGTGGAGGAAGGCCGGCGGGCAATGCAGCATTTTGTGACCGCCAACCTTCGTTTGGTGGTTTCCGTTGCTCGCAAGTACGGCCGTTCTCAGATGCCCCTCTTGGATCTCGTCCAGGAAGGCAATACCGGTCTTATCCGTGCAGTCGAAAAGTTCGACTACACCAAGGGGTTCAAGTTCTCGACATACGGCACGTGGTGGGTCCGTCAGTCGATCAGCCGCGGGATCGCCCAGCAGGGCCGGATCGTTCGGCTGCCGGTTCACGTGGCCGAGCAGGTCAATCAGGTCGGCGCCGTGCGAAGGACTCTGGAACGGCGGCTCGGGCGCGACCCCGAGATCGCCGAGATCGCTGCGGAGATGGATCTTGAGCCGGAGCGCGTACTTGACCTAATGCGCTATGGCCGCGACCACGTCAGCCTAGATGCACCAGTCGAGGAGGGCGGCGACACGGCTTTGGGCGATCTGATCGCGCGTGAGCCGATGCCTGGGCCAGACGAGGTCTTCTTGGATGCTGAGGAGCACGCTCGATTGGAGGACATGCTCGCCTCGCTGGATGAGCGCTCCGCCGACGTCGTTCGCCGCCGCTACGGACTCATCGACGGCCGACAGGCCAAGCTCGCTGACATCGGTGCGATCTGGGGTATCACTGCGGAGCGCGTCCGTCAGATCGAGCGTCATGCCATTGCCAAGCTGCGGGGGAAGTCGGTCCTGGCTGCGTAACCCCCGCGCGCCAACGACCTCAAAGCGACTTCCCAGCAGCCCCAAGGGCGATCCGGATTCCCCCTCCGGATCGCCCGCTCTCTTGTTTTTAGGCTCTGCTCGCGCACCGTGTGTGTTCACTTGCTCGCTCCGCTCGCGAGGATCGCGCTTTTGGAACCCGCTGCCTTCCTCTCTCGCTCGCAGACGAAGAACGTGTCCGCTCGCCTTCGTCCAGGCCAGCGGCGCGCGATCCTGGGCGGCGGGAGCTGCCATTGTCGTCGTTCTTCGCGAAACGCTTCCGCAGCAGGGTTTTACACATTCTCGTTGGGCGTTTCGCTCATCTCTCCCCCAATCGGCAGCGCGCCGCTCCGACGCTCGCCGAGCAGTCCACCTCACTTTCTTCGACTGTGTCGCGTAGGCTTCCGCTTGCTCGCGCACGGGCGATGGGAGCTGCCGTTGTCGGCGCTCTTCGCGAACTGTCTCGGCCGCAGAGGTACCCGCTCTCGTTGGGCGTTTCGCTCATAACTCCTCCAATCGGCAGGGCGCCGCCCCTACGCTCGCCGAGCAGTACTCGGCTTCCATTCACTCGGTTTCGCACGCTCTCTTCGCGGTCAGGGTTTGCGGATGGGGCGAATGAGGCCTTCTTGGGCGACAGTGGAGACCAGCACCCCGCTTTGGAAGACGCGGCCGGTCGCGAGGCCGAGGCCATGCGAGGCGGATGGTGAGACCAGGTCGTAGAGCAACCATTCGTCTGCTCGGAATGGGCGATGAAACCACATGGCGTGGTCGATCGAGGTGGCCCGCACATTGAGCCCGATCAACACTCCGTGTGGCACTGTGGTCGCCGAGAGCAACGTCAGGTCGCTGGCGTAGGCCAGCGCGGCGTGGTGCAGCCGACGGTCGTCGGGCAGTGACCCATCAGCGCGTACCCACACCCGAGACCGCGCCGGGTGCCGCGAATTGGCCAGCATGCCGCCGGGCCGAGAGTCCCCGACGTAACGAATGTCGAGAACTCCCCACTCCTGTTCCCAGAAGGAGCGTGGCCGACCCGATACCTTGAACAGCACCTCACTGAGCCTGGCACACTGCTCGGGCGGCGGAACGTCCTCCGGTGCGGGGTCGAGGTGCTCAATGCCCTCCTCCACCTCGTGAAAGGAGCTCGACAAGTAGAAGATGACCTTGCCACCTTGTCGGGCCACGACTCGCCGAGATGAGAACGAGCCGCCATCGCGCACCGCCTCAACGTCGTAGACCAGCGGCATGTCGGTACGGCCGGGGAGCAGAAAATAGGCGTGCAATGAGTGCAGGACTCGGGTGACCGCCACTGTCCGGGCGGCGGCCACGAGGGCCTGCGCCAGCACCTGTCCGCCGAACACGCGCTGCAGCTGTGTGTCGGGCTGGCGCGCCCGGAAGAGTCCGATCTCGATCTCCTCCAAATCCAGAAGGTCGATGAGCTCGGTGACAGACTGGGGCACACCGAGGAGCCTAATGCTCACCTTCGGAGTAGGTGCGGAGACTGCCGGCGGCGACCGGGCAACCGATGACCACTGTGGCATCGAGCTCATCGGAAACCACGACCTGGGCCTGTAGTCCGTGTTGCTCGAAAGCCGCTACACTCGCGGACGCCTGACCTCGGCTGGTCTCCACCAACAGCCGTCCGTGCGGCGTGAGCCAGCGCCTCGCGCCGGCAATGATGCGCCGCTGCACGTCAAGACCATCCGAGCCGCCATCCAATGCGACCAAGGGCTCGTACAGGCGGGCTTCGGGCGGCATCAGCGGGATTGCGCCAGTCGGAACGTACGGGGCATTCGCGAGTAGCAGGTCTACCCGACCCAGCAGCAATGTTGGAAGTGGCGCATAGAGGTCGCCTTCGAGTACGCCGGCAAAGCCGGAGAGGCCGGCCAGGTTGCGGCTGGCGCAGCGTACCGCGGCAGGGTCGATGTCGGTGGCATAAAGCTCCACCTGCGGCAGCGTCGATGCGACGGCGAATGCCAGCGCACCCGATCCGCAGCACAGTTCGACGACCACGGGTTGCGGCGGAGCGAGTTTCACGGCTTGTTCCAGTAGGAGCTCGGTGCGCCGTCGCGGCACGAACACGCCAGGTTCGACGGCAATCCGCAGGCCGCCGAACTCGGCCCACCCGAGGATCTGCTCCAGTGGGATTCCGCGTACCCGTTGCACGACCATCTGTTCAAGTTCGTCGGGCGTCGTCGCGGTCGTCAGCAGAAGCTCGGCCTCGTCCTCGGCGAACACGCAGCCAGCAATCCGAAGCCTTTCGGCGAGTGCCCCACGGGCCGGCACCTCGTTCCGCCGCAGATCAGTCGTCCTTCTCGCGCTCAGCGAGGAACCTCTCGAACTCGGCGGCGATTTCCTCCGCGCTTGGGACGTGATCCGGTTGTTCGGCCTGCAGCGCGTCGTATTGCTGCTCAAGGGTCGCCACAAGCTCCTGGACTTCTGTCGAGGTTGCCATCTCCTCGGCGATGTCGGCCAGGTTGCTCGCAGACGCCTTCTCCAACGGCTCAAGCGGCACCGCCAGGCCGGTGGCCTGGTTGAGGGAGCGGGTCAGCGTCAGAGTGGCTTCCGGAAATGACGCCTGAGCCAGATAGTGCGGCACGTGCGCTGCGAAACCCATGGCCTTGCGATCCATCTGGCCGAGGCGGAACTCCAGCAGCCCTGTGAAGCTGGCGGGCACTTCGACGCGGTCGATCCAGCTTCGATAGCCCTTGATCAGGGAGGCGTCGGTTGCGTGTGCTGTCAAGGTAATCGGACGCGTGTGCGGCACCGCCATAGGAATGCCATGGACGCCGACCGTCATACGTACGCCGAACTGCTCGATCAGCCCCACGACAGCGGCAGTAAGCCGCTCCCACTGCACGTCCGGCTCAGGCCCGCTGAGAAGCAGGAAGACCTCACCGTGACCGTCCGTAACGCGATAGATGCGCAGATGTAGGTCCGCATAGGACTTCCACCGATCGGTATCGAAGATCATCGCGGGCCGGCGGCTGCGGTAGTCGTGCAGCTGATCATGGTCGAATTCGGCGAGCACCTCATGCTCGAGGTTCTCCAGCAAGTTCGCCGAGAAGAGCCGGCCAGCGTGCCCGGCGTCCACGAATCCGTCCAGCTGATGGATCAGCACGGGGCGATGGTCCTTGAGCTTGGCTACGACCGCCTCGTCCAAGGTGTAGAGCTGCTGGGGATCCATCACGAGGACCAATCTACCTGCGAGTAGCGGTGCATCCGGGCACTCGGCTGTGACCACGGGCACGGCTTGACAGGTGCTGTAAGCGTGATTAGTCGTGGTCACTAAAGGTCGTACGACCGTTGAGCTTGGCGGCGAGCTCATCATCGATGCCATCGGCAATGTCGGAGAGGATCCGTACCGCCTGGTGCAGATGAGCCGGCACGAAGGGCCGCGACAACACCGAAATGGTCACGAAGACACGGTCTCGGATGAGCTGAAACTTCACCCATCGAGCCTCGACGTTCAAGTCATTGAGTACCTCGGCGGCTCGGGATCGACCCGCGACGTCATGTACCACTGCTGCGAAGATGACAACCTCCTGACCGTCCCCAGAGGTTCGGAGGAAGAGCATGGTCGATCCGACTCTGATCGCTACATCACCTTCGGCGTCGCGGATCGGCCGATGGCCGTACATCTCTGCAAGCTCGGCGTCGACCAAGTCGTTCAGATGCTGGTGGTCACGTGGCATGGTCGGTGCAAGGTCGGCCCGCTCCAGCTCCAGAACCTCGACCGCCGCGCCGGGCTCGATTGGCGGCGGAGCCGGCTGGAGCACTTCGGCGAGCTGGTCGGGAGCAAGAAAGATCGGGTGCTGGACGCCGTAGACATCGCGTAGCGCGGAGACGGCGAGCTCGCTTATTCGATCGGATTCCAGCTGAGGAAGCTCCACCCAGAAACTGGCCGTCGGCTGAGTTACCTCGGGAACCGACGTTTGTTCAGGGCCGAGGGTTGGCGGCTGCCAGCCGAGCTGTTCCATCCGGGCGAGCAGTTCGGAGGAGAGCTGAAAAGCATCTCCGAGCACCGCGTTGCTGGCAGCCTCGCATCTGATGACATCGGGCCGAGGGCTACTCAGTCTCACGAAAGGCGGCGGACCATCGCTCTCGGACTCGGTTCCGATAGTGAGGTCAGCGGAGTCGTCGATCATCGAGATGATTTCACTCAACCGGCTCTGAAACTCAGCCCACGCCTGAGCGGTGCTCCGGTCGAGATCGAAGTCGTCGATGTCAGACATCTGCACCCTCTCCGAGCTAGGAGCGCGACACCAGTGCCGCGACGGTAACGCAAGCCTTCAGGCGGCCCACGCGGCAACCACCCTGGATGGCGACGGGCGGCCTAATTCGGTGGCGAGCCAGCGGCTGGTCTGTACCAGAGCCCGCAGGTCGACACCAGTGTCGATGCCGAGACCGTCGAGCATCCACACCAGATCCTCGGTTGCCAGGTTGCCGGTCGCCGATTTCGCGTACGGGCAACCGCCCAGTCCCCCGGCCGAGGAGTCGAACTCGGTGATTCCGGCCTCCAAACCGGCCAGAACGTTCGCCAGAGCCTGCCCGTAGGTGTCGTGTAGGTGCAACGCGATCCGATCCCGCGGCACTCCGGCTGCCTCCACTTGGTCCAACACCGCGACGACCTGCCCTGCGGTGGCGACACCGATGGTGTCACCGAGGCTGATGGTCGAGCAGCCGAGCTCAACGAGGCGGGCCGCAACGCCAGCGGGACGTCCAGGGTCGACTTTCCCTTCCCAGGGGTCGCCAAAGCACATGGACACATAGCCACGCACCGGAATCCTGCTGACACCGGCCGCCGCGACGACCGGTGCAGCCATCTCGATCGCGCCATCAAGGGTCGTCCCCAAATTCTGCTGGGCAAAGCTCTCGGTCGCGGAGACGAAGATCGCAAGCTCGTCGGCTCCGGCAGCCATCGCGCGCTCGAAACCCTTTTGGTTGGGCACCAGAACCGGGTAGCGAACGCCAGGACGGCGCCGCAGGCTTGCCATCAGCTCGTCCGCGTCAGCCAGCTGAGGGACCCACCGTGGCGAAACAAAGCTGGTTGCCTCAATGACGGTGAGACCGGCCTCGCCGAGCCGATCGATGAGCTCCAGTTTGACCGGCAGCGGCACCACAGCCTTCTCGGCCTGAAGCCCGTCGCGAGGGCCGACCTCATAGACACTGACCCTTGCGGGCAAACCCGATCGTGGATGAACTGCCGGCAGCGCGTCCATACCGGCGACTGTACGCGGCAGCCGTCCAGTTGATTCGAGCCATCTCCCAAGCCGGTCGGGCCGGCGACCTGGCATGGCTCACTGCCTATCGTTGAGTGAGACGGTCGACTCGCACGCGCGTAGACCGTGGACGGAACGGAGATGAGCAGTGATCCAGCCGGCGATGCCTGCATCAGGCGCGCCACGTCCCACCCCGTTGCCCGTTCCACCGCCTGCCGTGCTTCGCCGTCCGCGCTCCGCGTTGACCTGGGTCACCACGATCGTCCTTGGCCTGGGTGGGCTGGCAATTGCGATCTTGATCTTCCTGATCGCTGGTCCGGTAGGCGCGTTGATCACCACGCCGTTGGCCGCCTTGTCCTTCCCCGTCCTGATCTTGATCTGCTTCTGGCTCGATCGCTATGAACCAGAGCCGGCCCGGTATCGGCTGGCCGCACTCGGCTGGGGTGCCGTCGCTGCTGTGGCGCTGAGCTTTGTGGCCGAGGCCTTGGTCTTCGGGCTGCCTGGGACCAACGAATTCGTTGATACGACCGTAGCCGCACCATTCGTCGAGGAGTTCGGCAAAGGCTTGTTTCTGGTCGCAATCGTGATCTTCCGCCGGTCCGAGATGCACGGCCTGCTCGACGGCATCGTCTACGGCGCGCTCGTCGGGATCGGATTCGCCTTCGTCGAGGACATCGTCTACTACCTACAGTCGCTGCAGGCCGGGCAGCTCGGGGCGACGTTCTTCCTCCGGGGGATCATGGGGCCGTTCGCGCACCCGCTGTTCACAGCCGCAACTGGCATCGGCATCGGGATCGCCGTCTCAACCCGTCGGCCGGCCCTGCGGGTCCTCGCACCCATCCTCGGTTTCCTGGCGGCTGTCGTGATGCACGGGATTTGGAACGGCAGCACCTTCTGGGGGGCACAAGGCTTCCTGTTCGCGTATGGCGCGGTCATCCTGCCGCTGCTCGTAGTCGTGCTCGCGCTCGCCATCTGGGCCCGCTCCCGCGAGGGCAAGATGCTCACCTCCGCTCTGCAACAGCTCGCGCAGATGGGCTGGATCAGACCCGAGGAGATCCGCTGGATAGCCCGACTATCCGACCGCATGTCGGCGCGTGCATATGCCAAGCGCATCGGCGGTAAGCCGGCCGCCGCAGCGCTCCGGGCGTATCAGCAGACAATGACCGAGGTCGCGTTCCTGCACAACCGAGCGGTGAACGGCACTCCCCCGCCAGATCTCAATCAGCGAATGAGCCAGCTGCTGCGGCGGGCGGCGTTGCTCAGGCCTTATGTCGTGTTTCCTCCACAACCGCCCACGATGGTGCGACCGAGTGTCGGCGCGCCGGGGCCCTGGCTCCCTCCCAGTGACCCGCGTGCCCCGATCGCTCCTGATCGACGCAATCCATGATCGGTTGGCGCCACCCGATCGGCGACCTGCGACGTGCGGGTCGACGTACCAATATGGCGCTGCTGGTGATCCTCATAGGGGCCGTTGCGACAGGCATCTTGGCCTTCGCTGCCGGAACGCCGATCCCGGCCACACTCGCAACGGTGCTCCATGGCCTGTTGGGGTTTGCCGTCGTTTTGCTCGTGCCCTGGAAGACTGTGATCGTTCGGCGGGCTTCGACCCTGCGGGTCGCAAGCCTCGCGCTGGTTGTGCTGATCGCAATCTGCATCGCTTCTGGCGTGGTCGAGGTCTTCGGAGGGTACGGGGTGATCTGGCGACTGAGCCCGATGCAGGTACACGTCGGGTCTGCCGCACTGGCCGCGCCGCTGTTCGCGTGGCACGTACTGCGTCACCGGCGGCAACGCCTGCGCCGCGTCGACTTGTCACGCCGCACGCTCCTGCGTACCGGAGCCTTGACCGCGGGTGTCGCCGCGACCTACGCAGTGTTCGAGGGGCTCGGTCGGCTGTCCGGATCTGCGTCAGCCGACCGGATCGCGACCGGGTCCCACTTCGTCCGCCCGGATGTGATTCCGGCCACGATCTGGCTCTTCGACAAAATCCCGGCGCCTGAAACTGATCAATCCGTCCATATCGCCGGAACGGAATTGGCGGTGGCCGATCTCATATCGCGTTCCGCGCCTGTCGTGGCGCGGCTCGACTGCACCAGCGGCTGGTACACCGACGCGGAGTGGACGGCCGTCAGTCTCGCCGATCTGCTCCCGCCTGAGCAACTTGCCGCCGCTGCCAGCATCGAGGTTGTGAGCGTGACCGGCTACCGCCGCCGCTTTCCAGCCGACGAGGCCAGGTCTCTGTGGCTCGCCACCGGCTATCAGGGTCAGCCGCTGCAGGCTGCACATGGTGCGCCGCTGCGCCTGGTCGCGCCATACCGACGAGGATTCTGGTGGGTGAAATGGGTGGCATCGGTGAAACTCAGCGACGCCCCGGCGTTTGCCCAATCGCCTTTTCCCTTGCAGTGAAGGTGATTGAGAGGCTCAACTCGCAGATTCGGTGAGCTCCCGCGGCACGGCGATGACGTCGACCAGAGCGCCGTTGCGCCAGACGGTGATCTCCACCCGGCGGCCAATGGCATCCTCGACCATGCGGCGTTGCAGCTCGGTACTCGACCCCAGCGACGCACCGGCGACTGCGACGACGATGTCACCGGATCTCAGCCCAGCAGCATCTGCGGGACTCCCGGCTATCACCTGCGCCACGCGCAGGCCCTCACGCCGACCCAGCTTCTTCGCCAGTGGCGGTGGTAGCGGGGCTTGGCTGCCCGCGATCCCGAGCCAGGCCCGGCGCACTCGACCAGAGGTCATCAGGGCGCTGATGATGCGCTCCGTCGTCTCGTTGATCGGGACTGCGAGGCCCACACCAATACCCGCTACTGCCGTGTTGACCCCGACCATCCGGCCCCGGCTGTCTGCGAGCACGCCACCGCTGTTGCCTGGGTTCAAGGCAGCGTCGGTCTGGATTACCTCATCGACAACGCGGCCCTGCCTCGTCGGCAATGACCTGCCCAAGGCTGAAACGATGCCGGCGGTGACACTTCCGGCCAGACCCAGCGGATTGCCTACCGCAACCACAAGCTGGCCAACTTTCAGCAGGCTTGCGTCGCCGAGCGTCACTGGGCTGGGGACCTCACCTCGGGCGCGCAGCACGGCCAGATCGGAGAACGCATCTTTGCCGACCACATCGGCGGTGGTCTCGGTGCCGTCCGCAAAGGCAGCCAACACCGCACTGGACCCCTCGACGACATGTGCGCTGGTCAACATGAAGCCATCGGCGGTCAAAACACTGGCACTGCCAGCGCCCTCGCCAAGCCGCGACCGGACCCGGAGGCTCGCCACGCTCGGCAAGACCCGCTGGACCACCATGGTCACCGCGGCGGAGTAGGCGTCCATCGCCTCACGGTCACCGTCATCAACCATGTTGTGGTAACGCGTACGGCGCCGAAGTGTTCCCTAACCTCGTCGGGAATCTCGAATCCCGCTGGCTGGCAGCCGGAAGCGCAGATCACGGCAGCAGATGGACAGCCAGCGGCAGTACCTGGGTGGCGCCGGCTTCCACCAGCAACGCCGAGGCGACCGTGACGGTCCAGCGGGTCCTTACGGTGTCGTCCACCAGCAGCACGGGACCGTCGAAGTCGACGCCGTCGCGCACGCTCGTCCGCGCCAGGAGGTCCCGTGCCCGCACGGCCGACGCCGCATCGGCCGTCGGAGGCGGCCCTGTCACGACCACGGCTTCGACCAGCGGCAGCCGGCCGACCCGCGCCACATGCTCGGCGAGCGAACCGACCAGCCGCGGGAACCGCCGGGACGGCATCGCCACGACCGCGACCGGGCGCTCCCAGCTGGCTGACCATCGCACCAGCATTTGCACCAGCCCGTCCAGCACCTCCGGCGGGGCCGGGGCATCCCGCTGCCAGAGCGCGCTCAACGCGTCGCCCCAGGCCGGGTCGTCAGCGAACGCCAGCGCCCGACCCGGCGCCGCACCCACGATCTTGCCCTTGCGGCCGGGCAGGCCGCTCACCCAGAGCTTCCGGGGCTCGATCGCCACGTCCCGACCGCGGAGAAACCGCCTCGCCGCCTCCACCAGCTCCCTGCTGGGTCGCGAGCCCGGCGCCGGCAGGCGGCGGTCGCACACCGAGCAGCGGCCGCAGGGCCGCGGATCAGGGTCGTCTAGGGCGCGCTGGAGGAACTGCATCAGACAGCCAGCGCCGTGCGCGTACCCGCGCATCAGGTCGGCTTCGGCCGCCCGTACGCACTGCAGATCGGACCACTTCTGCGCGTCGAAGTACCACGCCCGGCCGGTCGCTTCCCAGCCGTCGCGGGTCTTCGCGACCACATCGTCTACCGCCATGATCTTGAGCAGCGTCTCCAACCGGCCGCGGCGAATGCCGGTGGCCAGCTCGAGGCCGCCTAGCGACTGCGAGCCGTCGGCGAGCGCGTCCAGGATGCGTTCCACCAGCTCGTCGGTCGGGATGCCGGAGGTGGCGAAGTACTCCCAGATCCGCTCATCTGCTGGTCCGGGCACCAAGACGGCGATCGCGTTGTCCAGCGCGCGCCCGGCCCGGCCGATCTGCTGGTAGTAGGCCACTGGCGACGCCGGCGAGCCCAGGTGGATGCAGAACGCGAGGTCTGGCTTGTCGAAGCCCATCCCCAGCGCCGAGGTCGCGACCAGCGCCTTGATCTCGTTGCGCCGCAACTGTCCTTCCAGGGCCTCGCGGTTGCCGGACTGTCCCGAGTAGGCAGCGACGTTCAGCCCCTGGTTGGTGAGGAACGCGGCCAGCCGTTCGGTCTCGGCCACGGTCAGCACGTAGACGATGCCGGAGCCTGGGAGCGTGCGCAGCGCCTCCGTCACCCAGGCGTACCCCTCGATTGCGCTGAGGCCGGGCACCACGGCGAGCCGGAGAGAGGCCCTGGCGAGCGAGCCCCGCAACGTCACAGTCTCGGACCCGAGCTGGGCCGCCACGTCCGCGGTGACCCGCTGGTTGGCTGTAGCGGTCGTAGCCAGCACGGGCGTGTCCGGCGCGAGTTGCAGCAGGGTGCGGGTAAGCCGTTGGTAGTCGGGCCGGAAGTCGAAGCCCCAATCCGAGACGCAGTGGGCCTCGTCGATGACCAGCAACCCGCACCCGCGCAGCAGCTCCGGCAGCTCGTCGGCGAACCGCGGGTTGGCCAGCCGCTCCGGCGAGATCAGCAATATGTCCAGCCGGCCGCCGCGCAGCTCGTCAAGCACGCTCGACCAGTCATCCACGTTGGTGGAGTTGATGGTGGCGGCGCGCAGGCCAGCCCGTGCGGCCGCCGCGATCTGGTCGCGCATCAGCGCCAATAGCGGCGAAACAACCAGAGTCGGCCCGGCGCCCAGCTCCCGCAGTGCTGCCGTGGCCGCCCAGTAGACCGCCGACTTGCCCCAGCCCGTGGCCTGCACTACCAGGACCCGTCGCCGGTCCTCCACGAGCTGCTCGACGGCTAGCACCTGGTCGGCGCGGGGTCGGGCGTCCGGTCCGGCCAGGGCCGCGATCGTACGGGTGAGGACCGTTGCCGCGTGACCGGCGGTGGCGGGCACTGACATGCCCGCCATCATGCCTGCTCTCACCGACACCCCCGGCCCGAACCTTGATCGGAGGCAGGGGCGCCTGTCGCTTTCAGCTGCAGCCGCTGGTCGATCCGCAACCTTCGCAGACGTAACAGCTACCGCTGGGACGCATCTTCGTGCCGCAGGTGAGACAAAGTGGCGCATCAACGCTGGTCCCGGTGATCTCTTCGAAGAGCTCCGATGTCGTACGAGCTGTGACGGGCGCCGGCTTTACCCCGGCCCTATCCATCTCGTCGGTTCGGACCTCGTCGCCCGGATCGTTCTTGAGCGACTCCGCCTCGGTGAGCTCTTCCTCCGCCGGCAGGTATGACCCGGTTTCAACCTGACGCGCACGCTCGGTCGCGGTGTAGATACCGAGTTCGGCTCGCTCCTCGAAGGACAAGTAGTCCAGGGCCAACCGCCGGAAGATGTAGTCCATGATCGACTGCGCCATCCGTATGTCTGGGTCGTCAGTCAAACCGGCCGGCTCGAATTTCAGGTTGGTGAACTTCTGCACGAAGGTTTCCAACGGCACCCCATACTGCAAGGCGATGGACACGGCAATGGAGAAGGCATCCATCACGCCGGCCAGAGTCGAGCCCTGTTTGCCGAGCTTCAGGAACACCTCACCCAGACCATCGTCCGGATAGGAACCAGAGGTCATGTAGCCCTCGGCCCCGCCCACCGAGAACGACGTCGTACGACTCGGCCGCGACTTCGGCAGTCGCTTGCGGGTCGGCCTGTAGACCACCTTCTCCACGACCTCGGTCTCGACGGCTGCTGACTTCTTATCATCCGCCTTGCCGGCCTTGCCATCGCTGAGTGGCTGGCCGACCTTGCAGTTGTCACGGTAGACCGCTAGCGCCTTGAGGCCCAGCTTCCAACCCTGCAGGTAGACATCGGCAATCTCCTCGACCGTCGCCGTCTCCGGCAGATTCACGGTCTTGGAGATAGCTCCCGAGAGGAATGGCTGAGCAGCAGCCATCATCCGGACATGGCCCATTGGCTTGATCGCCCGCTGCCCCATCGCCGTGTCGAACACCTCATAGTGCTCCGGCTTGAGGCCGGGCGCGTCGATCACGTGACCGTGGTCCGCGATGTACTCGATGATCGCTTCCGCCGTCTCGTCGGCGTACCCCAACTGCTTCAGGGCACGAGGAATGGTCTGGTTGACGATCTGCATCGAGCCGCCACCCACCAGCTTCTTGAATTTCACCAGCGAGAAGTCCGGCTCGATCCCGGTGGTGTCGCAGTCCATCATGAAGCCGATCGTCCCGGTGGGCGCGATCACTGAGGCTTGCGCGTTCCGGTACCCGTTCGCCTCGCCGATCTTGATCACCCCATCCCAAGCGGCGGTTGCCCGCTTGCGGATGTCAGCGCCCAGAGTGTCCACCGTACGCAGCGCGTCGTTGGCCGCCTGGTGCTTGCGCATTACGCGTTTGTGGGCGTCGGCGTTGCGTGCGTAACCCTCATACGGTCCGACGATGCCGGCGAGCTCGGCCGACCGGCGATAGGAGACGCCGGTCATGAGCGAGGTGATCGCCGCCGCGAGGGCGCGGCCACCCTCGGAGTCGTAGCCATGGCCGGTTGCCATGAGCAGCGCGCCCAAGTTGGCGTAGCCGATGCCGAGCTGTCGGTAGTCGCGGGTCGTGCCGGCGATCGCTTCGGTCGGGAAATCGGCAAAGCAGATCGAGATATCCATTGCGGTGATGATCAACTCCACCGCCTGTTCGAATGCTTTCGCGTCGAACGTGTCGTCATCGCGCAAGAACTTGAGCAGGTTGAGGCTGGCCAGGTTGCATGAGCTGTTGTCCAAGCTCATATATTCGGAGCACGGATTAGATGCGGTGATCCGGCCCGTCTCAGGATTGGTGTGCCAGTCGTTGATCGTGTCGTCGTACTGAATGCCGGGATCGGCGCACTCCCAAGCGGCCCGGGCCATCTTGTTGAACAACTCACGAGCGTTCACAGTCTCGAGAACTCGACCATCGGTACGCGCGCGCAGTGCGAAATCGCCGCCGTCCTCAACCGCTCGCATGAACTCATCAGTCACACGCACAGAGTTATTGGCGTTCTGGTACTGGACGGATGTGATGTCACGGCCGCCCAAATCCATGTCGAAACCGGCATCGCGCAGCGCTCTGATCTTGTCTTCCTCGCGAGCCTTGGTCTCGATGAACTCCTCGATGTCGGGATGATCCACGTCAAGCACGACCATCTTGGCGGCGCGGCGCGTCGCTCCTCCGGACTTGATCGTTCCTGCACTCGCATCGGCACCCCGCATGAACGAAACGGGGCCGGAAGCGGTGCCACCGGAGCTCAGCAGCTCCTTCGAGGACCGGATCCGTGAAAGGTTCAGGCCGGCACCCGAGCCGCCCTTGAAGATGAAGCCTTCCTCCCTGTACCAGTTCAAGATCGAGTCCATCGAGTCGTCCACCGACAGGATGAAGCAGTTGTGCACGCGCAGACTGTCGGAGAGGTATTCACCCGACTCGGTCTGGATGTCGAACACCTCGAGCGGACCGAGATGCTCCACCCGCGCGATCTGCAGGCGCTTGACGGGTGCGGCACCACGGCCGGGTTGGTCGAACGATCGCTCGAGCTTGTCAGCCTTGAGCGGATCGATGAAACCGATCTCGTCGGCGAAGATCCGGCGGTCGCCGGCGTTCTGGATGCGGAGGGTCCAGCACCCATAACGGTCAGCTCGGGCGTCGGTCTTGAAGCCAACCCGGGCAAAGATCCCGAACCGGTGCAGCAGGGACTGCATGCCGCGGATGAGATTCTCCCCGATCATGTCCACCTCCACCACGGTCGAACGTGCCCGTGCAGAGACAAAACCCTCGGCCTGGAAGATGCTGCGCAGGTAGGCGGCCACGACCGGGAGGGGAGCCTCGAAGAGCTGCGCGGGAACCTCCATGTCAACGCCCCGCGGCCGAAGGCTCCACCGATCTACGAAGTCGGCCAGTGCACTGCCGTATAGCCGGATGCGCTTGCCCTCCAGCTCCTGGCTTTGGGTCGCGAAGTCGCGCACTTTTCGGTGTACATCTGGCAAAACGGTGTCCAACGCACGCTCGACCCAGGCGAACTCCGCCGGCGTCACAGTGAGTGCCTCCATCGTCAGCGACCGATTGGTGCCCGCATACTGACCGACGAACGCATCGGACTGCATCCATCCCGCCAGCGCGGCTTCGGCGATCTCAAGCTGGCTGATCTCGGTCTCCCCGAACGATGCACGCCGATGCCACTCCAACATGTCGCCGGCACGCAGGGTACCGGCGGCGACGAAACGGCCCGAACGCTCGCCGGAGCTCTTCCACACCAGGTGATCTGCGGTGACGTCGAGGGCGTGGCCCGCCTTGAGGTGCAGGCGAATCACGTCCTTCACCCCGTTGGCCTTCGCGGCGACCACCCGGGTCAGGCCATATGCGTCATAGACCTTGGTGCCGATCGCCCCGTTCTCGACGAGCTTTCCGATCGGGATCTGGCCGGCCGGCGTGCTGACCAGTGCTCCGTACGGCTGGCACGCTGACACCTGCTGAGGAGAGGCGGTACCGACGTTGAACCAAACGGGTGAATTGAATGAAAAGTACTGGTGCAGCAGCATCCAGGTCAGTTCATGCTCGAACACCTCGGCTGAAGGGGCGTCGGCGAAATACCCGAAGTCCTCCCCCGCTTTGCGGTAGGTCTTCACCACCCGGTCGATGAGCTGCCGGAGACTTTGCTCACGAGCCGGCGTACCGAGTGCGCCACGGAAGTATTTCGTGGTCACGATCGTGGAGGCATTGACGCTCCAGAAGTCGGGGAATTCAACGCCCTTTTGTTCGAAGACGACCTCGCCGGTCCTCCAATTGGTCTGCACCACGTCGCGGCGTTCCCAGGTCACCTCGTCATATGGGTGCACCCCTGACGTGAAGACACGATCGATGCTCAGCCGGGCATGCTTCGGCGGTGAACTCTTGCTTTCCGATCGCCCATTCGCCGAACGGGTGGTTTCGGTCATTTCTGCCTTTCTTGTCAGCTAGCTGCGGCACCACAGGGCACCGATGATCGAGGGACTGCTGCGAGGTTGGTTGCCGGCCGAGGACCGGACGTCGTATCAGGGCGGCTCAGGACGGTTGCCGCTGCGCGGCCGGGTTGGAGTCAGCCGGTGCGGGATGAAGTTGCTCACCTTGTTGTCCGCCCCGCTATCCGGAATCAGCGGCTCGATTCCGGTGGGTTCCTGTTCCACGCGAAGCAGCGCAATCTCCGCCTCGAAGTCCTCCACCGATCGGAACTGGCGATAGACACTCGCGAAGCGTAGGTAGGCGACTTGGTCCAGCTCACGCAGCGGCCCAAGGATCGCGACCCCGACTTCATCGGCTGGTATCTCGGGCTGGCCCAAGGTCCGGAGCGAATCCTCGACCAGCTGCCCCAGGCGAGCGAGCTGGTCCTCACTGACCGGCCGGCCTTTGCAGGCTTTCCGAACGCCGTTGATCACCTTGTCGCGGTTGAACGGCTCGACGACTCCACTGCGTTTCACCACCACCAGCTGCATCTGTTCGATGGTGGTGAACCGTCGCTCACAGGATGGGCACTGACGCCGGCGTCGGATACTGGCCCCGTCGTCAGTCGTCCGCGAGTCGAGCACCTTGGAGTCGGTATGGCGACAGTACGGGCAGTGCATTGTCCGGCTCCTTCGTGATGCCTGAGTCTTGCCAGGTCGCCCTGGGGACAGATCTGGGGATGATCCTGTGTGCTTGTCGGGCGATCCTGTGGATCTTTCTGTGGACTTATGTGAGTATCAAACCACAACTTGTGGATGAACCACATGCTTGTAACTACTAGATATGGATACCGTACGTCCAAGAACCATTATTCGCAAGAGCACTGACACTTTGTCGCGCCCCCGATATCTGGGCGCGTCAGCACCGAGCGAGGAGGATCAGGTCGAACGAGCCGGCTTCGACTCAGAGAAGATTTCGCGCGATGGTGTAGATCAGGGCGACAAGGAGGCCGAGCGCTAACCACTGTGTCGGCCTCAGGCGACGCAGGCGCTCAGCAAGAGGACGCGGCAAGCGAACGGCCGGCCCGCCAGCGGCCTCAACAGTCCACAGTGCGCCGAGTACACCCAGGATCACCAGTCCTACCAACGCAAGCGGGTTGAATCCCAAGGCCGCCAGAACGTCGCCGCGGAGCAGTGCCGCACCCATCCGGGTTCCTCCACAGAGCGGGCAGTCCCAGCCGGTCAGAGCACGGAATGGGCAGAGCAGCCCCACCCCAGTCGTTGCGTAAAGTGCGCTCAAGGCAAGCCCGCCAGCAAAAAGGGCGCCGACGTAGCCGGCTGCACGAGTGGCCCGGAATGGCCGGACGACAGTGGAGACCGCCACTTTCCCATTGTGCCCGGCCGCCAAGGGTCCCGTGCGTCACCTATTCATCACGGGACACAGTCCCTTCACCTACACTCGCCACGTCCAAGCCCACACCCGAGGCGAACCACATGACCGATCAGCACCGCAGCCTGTGGCCAGATCAACCCGAAGCAACAGAGCACTCGGGAACTTCCTCATCGGCCGCGGGACCGGTCTATCGGCCTTCGCCCGGATTTCCTGTCCCAGCCCTGAGAAGCGATTACGCCAGTTGGGGTCAGCGCTTGCGAGCGAGGCTGGTCGACCAGGGTCCGACATATCTCGGCTTGATCATCTTCTCTGCCGGCTACCTGATCTGGATAGTCGAATTGGCCATGTCCGGTGGATCGACTTTCGAGGTCGGGCGGGCCGTCGTTGCGATGATCATCGGCCTGAGCGTGATGCTTGCCAGTCTGCCATGGGTCGCCTACAACCGTTGGATGATCGCAGGCAGGGCTGGACAGTCGCTGGGCAAGCGGGTGACCAAGATCAGGTTGATCGGCGAGGAGACCCAGGCACCGATTGGCGCCCGGAATGCATTCATTCGTGATCTTGTCCACATCCTCGACTGGCTGACGGTTGTCGGTTATCTCTGGCCACGGTGGGACGCCAAGCAGCAGACGTTCGCTGACAAGATCATGAGGACCATCGTGGTCAGCGCCGAATCTTCCACATAGTCGAGGTGGCGCGGCGACTCGCCGTCGACGAAGCGGCGGCGTTGGCGTAGCGTCCTGTGAATATTGCCGACGAAAGGATGCAGAGATGCCACTGCTGCGAGGACGTCGCGACGAGGCAAGCATGACGAGGTACCGCATGCAGGAGAAGCTCTTCTCGATCGGTGACGACTTCTGGATCGAAAACGAGGCTGGCCAGCGGGCGTTCAAAGTGAACGGGAAGGCACTACGGGTTCGCGACACCCTGGTGCTCGAGACGCCTAACGGTGAGGAGCTGTTCTCAATTCAGGCGAAGGTCCTCCACGTTCGAGACACGATGACCATCGAACGCGGTGGCCGAAAGGTCGCCAGCGTGAAGAAGGCGCTCGTGAGCCCACTCCGCGACCGCTTCTCCATTGACGTCGACGGCGGCGACGACATGGAGGCGAAGGGCAACATCGTCGACCACGAGTACAAGATCGAGCGCGAGGGGAACCAGGTCGCCGGGGTTTCGCGTCGGTGGTTCCGCGTGCGGGACACCTACGGTGTCGAAATCGCACCCGGCCAAGACGACGCCCTGGTGCTCGCCATGGTCGTCTGCATCGACCAGATGACGCACGACGTCGGCTGAAGCCCCGCCAAGGTACGGCGGCATCCTGTATTGGACTTGATCACTCTGAAAGCTCAGCGTTGATCAACCTGCGACTCAGCAAAGTCGGCACGGTAGTCGATGCTGGTGACCCGTACGGCGGTGAGTCCGATCACGACGAGTGCAGCACTCAGAATCATCGCGGCACATGTCATGATCACCGCGATTCCTCGATCGGTGAGCCGCCACTCGGCCGAAGTCGTTGGCGCTTCAATGATCGTGCATGGCCGTGCGGTCGTGACAGTGGCCAGCGTCTGGTCAACGGAGGAATTGACTTGTGGTACTGAGACAGTCATCGCGCTCAATGTCGTATCTCCTTCGGGGAAGGGGTCGAACTAGTGTTCGATAGAACGTACGTTTGATTTCTATCGCATCTTCGATCTCACGCCAACGACATTCGTACAAACATTCGAGGCGTGTCGTGAAAAAGTGAATCATCCGGCTCTGACAGGTTTCGGCTATTCGTGCTCAGCACTAGCGACAGACATCCACAACACGCTCGAACAGATGTTTGAATCTGTCAGCGAAGTTCTCTATCGTCAGCGTTATGGCACAAAGCGACCCCACGTTTCCAAAGCCGAGCAAGCGCCGCGGGCGTCCGCGTGAGAGCGATGTCGCCGCTCAGCTCGGCGACAGCGCGTCGTTCAGCTCATTCCCGGATGGGCCGACTGATGCCGACGGGTTGACGCTTCGACAGCGCCGAATCTTGGAAGTCATCAAAGAGACGGTGGAGAGGCGGGGTTATCCGCCCAGCATCCGAGAGATGGGTGACGCCGTTGGCCTTGCCTCGTCCTCGAGCGTCGCGCATCAGCTCAAGATGCTGGAGGCAAAGGGCTTCTTACGTCGAGACCCGAACCGTCCGCGTGCTCTAGAGGTGCTCCTGCCCACAGCGGAGCGGTCGGGGACCAAGCAGCTCGCAACCTCGCGGCAACCACGCGTTGGCGACGAGACCGGTATCGGCGACGCGTTTCCGGAGCCGGTGCACGTTCCCGTGCTAGGACGCATTGCCGCCGGCGGACCGATCTTGGCGGAGGAAAGTATCGAGGATGTCTTCGCACTGCCGCGACAGCTGGTCGGCGAGGGCACGATGTTCTTGCTCGAGGTGCGAGGCGACTCCATGATCGAAGCCGCGATCTGTGACGGCGACTGGGTAGTTGTTCGGCAGCAGCCGACGGCGAACAACGGTGACATTGTGGCTGCGCTGCTCGACAACGAGGCAACAGTCAAGACCTTCAAGCAGACCGGCAGCCAAGTGTGGCTCAAGCCGCACAACCCGGCTTACGACCCGATCGACGGGAATCACGCCACCATCTTGGGCAAAGTAGTAGCGGTGCTGCGCCGAATCTGACCACCGTGTGGTGGGAATGGGCGCTGAGACTAGAGCATGCTGTGTTCGCCCGTCGCCATCTCCATCGTGAAGCGGGCTACTGCACGAAGCTTGTTCGAGACGTCGAGGGCAGCGACCTTGTACGCCTCTGACAACGTTGGGTAGTTCAAGACTGTGTCGACGAGATAGTCCACGGTTCCACCACACCCCATGATCGCTTGCCCGATGTGTACCAGCTCGGTGGCGTTGGTGCCGAATATGTGCACGCCGAGGATTTCCCTGGTGTCAGCATGCACGATCAGCTTCAACATGCCGTACGGGTCGCCGATGATCTGGCCACGGGCCAGCTCGCGATAGCGGGAAATCCCGACCTCGAACGGAATCGACTCACGTGTCAGCTCTCCTTCAGTCTTGCCGCAGTAGGAGATCTCCGGAATCGTGTAGATGCCGATGGGCTGCAGACTTCGGAGCTCGTTGGCTGGCTCATTGAAGGCATGCGCCGCGGCAAGGCGGCCTTGATCCATAGAGGTAGAGGCCAGGGCGGGGAACCCGATCACATCACCAACCGCGTAGATGTGCGGCACCTCGGTTTGATAGTTCGCGTTGACCACGAGCCGTCCGCGATGATCAGCCTTGAGCCCTGAAAGATCGAGGTTCAGGTTGACCGTATTGCCTTGTCGGCCTGCAGAGTGCATGACCACCTCAGCGGCGATTTTCTTGCCGGAGGCAAGGGTCGTGATCGTGCCACGTCCGGAACTCTCCACAGAGGAGACCTCCTCACCGAAACGGAAGGACATGGTGTGATCACGTAGGTGGAACTTCAAGGATTCAACAATTTCTGGATCGCAGAAGTCGAGCATATTGTCGCGCTTCTCGACCAGCGTGACGCGGCTGCCCAACGCAGCGAAGATCGAGGCGTACTCCACGCCGATGACGCCGGCGCCGACCACCACCAAGGAGCCCGGCACAGTGTCCAACACCAGAATCTGGTCCGAATCCAGCACGCGCACTCCGTCGAATTCGACGTGCGGCGGACGAGCCGGCATGGTACCGGTCGCGATCACGATGTAGTTCGCAGTTAGGGTGCGAAGCGCGCCTACGCCTTCGATCTCGACGGTGAGGGTGTGCGGGTCAAGGAAGCTCGCAGCACCCGGCACCAGTTCGATGTGGTTGCGCATCAGCTGCGAACGGATGACCTCCGTCTCGCGACCGACCACGTGCTGCAGCCGGGCCAACAGGTCGGAGATGGTGATCTCTTCTTTGACTCGGTAGCTGGCCCCGTATAGGTCGCGCAGCTGCATCCCTGTGAGGTAGAGGACGGCCTCACGCAAGGTTTTGGACGGGATGGTGCCAGTGTTGACGCAGACGCCCCCGACCATCGACTTGCTGTCGATGACGCACACCTTATGGCCGAGCTTGGCCGCCATGATTGCAGCCTTTTGGCCGCCAGGACCCGAACCGATGACCGCCAGGTCGAAATCGTACGTGTGCTCCATAGCGCAAGCGTGCCAGACGATCGACACCGCCGCCAGGTGCGGGTCCGGTGGCCCGCAGCTGGCCGAACTGCGCGCGGACCTGGCTTGCTTAGGAGTGGCCGGAGAGTCGGCGCAGTGCCTGGATCGTCACCTGTCGATCAGTGGTCTGCCACATATCGGGCATGGACGTTTTCAGGAAGGCGCCATAGCGCGCGGTAACCAGGCGCGGATCCAGCACGGCCACCACTCCTCTGTCGCTGAGACGACGGATGAGCCGCCCCGAGCCCTGTGCCAACAGCAGTGCGGCGTGACTTGCGGCGACTGTCATGAAGCCATTTCCCCCAGCTTCAGTGACGGCACGTTGGCGAGCCACAGTCAGCGGCTCATCGGGACGAGGAAACGGAATCCGGTCGATGATCACGAGCTGGCAGGTTGCACCCGGCACGTCGACTCCCTGCCACAGTGACAGTGTGCCGAAGAGGCTGGCCTTTTCCTCCTGGATGAAGCGTCGAGTAAGGTCGGGCAACTGAGCATCGCCCTGGCACAAGATCGTCAGCGCCGGCAGCCGTTTCCGGGCATGGACGGCTGCAATCTCGGCGGCCCGCCTCGAAGAAAAAAGCCCGAGCGCCCGACCGTCTGACGCCTCCAGCAGCCCGGTGATCTCGGCCAGCAAGGCGTCCGACAAACCGTCACGGCCTGGTGGAGGCAGCGAGCGGGCAATGTACAGGATGCCCTGCCGGCGATATTCAAACGGCGAGCCAACATCGAGCCCGCGCCAGCGAACCGCTTCGACACCAGGCTCGCTCGCTGCAGCCCCATTCTGTGCGAGATCCTCGGCTGAGTGAGCGAGACCAAGACGCTCGTTCTCCTTCAACCCGACGCTGGTCGCAATCGGTGTGAAGTCACCTCCCAGCTTGAGGGTCGCAGAGGTCAGCACAGTCGTGCGCTCACCGAAGACACGAGTTCGCATCAGCCCGGCAACTGACAGCGGGGACACACGTGCCTCACGGCCGAACCGCTCGCGGTCAACCACCCAGACCACGTCATGAGTGTCGAGCTCTGCCATCCGCTCGGCGATATCGAAGACCTCTTTGACCGCCGCGGCCGTCTGCCGCCGCTCGGGCTCCTGACTGTCCTCACCCGTCAGTGCGCTCACGACTGCGCGGGTCGCGTTGCGTACCGAGACACAGGCGGCGACGAATGAGCTGTCTGGGTCCTCGACGCGCTCGAGAGCTGCACCATCCAATGCGTTGCGAAGCGTCGTGGCGGATTCCAGCAACTCCGACGCAACCTCGTCCTCGAGGTAGCTCAGTGCCCGGCGGGCCACTCGCTCGACCATCTGCGGGCTCAGCTCCGCTGATGCGGCCCCGGTCACCCGGGAGACCAGTTCATGCGCCTCGTCGATGATCACGGCGCTGTGCTCAGGAAGAGCGGTGCCGCCATGCATGGCGTTGATCGCGAGTAGTGCGTGATTGGTGACCACGAGATCCGCGGCGCGAGCCGCGTCACGAGAGCTCTCGACGAAACACTCATCACCAAACGGGCAGCGCTGTGCACCCAAGCACTCCCGGACCGGGATCGAGACCTGGGCCCAGGCTCGTTCGGTGTGAGAAGGCGCGTCGTCGCGGTCGGCGAGGCCACCTTGAGCCGCTTGCTCCTCAGCCCACGCGCGGAGGGCCAGAACCTCCGCACCCAAGGCTGACTCCGGCGTACTCTGCGGCGATGATCTGATGGTCTCGACCAAATCGTCTGCTGGGATCAGCGCGCCTTGATCTTGAGCTGTGCCATCCCGGAGCCGAAGCAGACACACGTAGTTGGAACGACCCTTGAGGATCGCGTGCCGTGGTCGGCGGCCGGTGACCGACTCGACCGCATCGACCGCTGCGGGAATGTCATTGTTCGCCAATTGGCTTTGCAGAGCTAGCGTCGCGGTTGTGACGACGATCCGCTTGTTCGGGTGCCGGACCAGCCACAGCAACGCCGGAGCCAGATAACCGAGTGACTTGCCGGTTCCAGTGCCAGCCTGAACCAAAAGGTGATGATCGGATTCCAAGCACTCCGCAATCGCGTCGGCCATCTCGACCTGGCCGGGCCGTTCTGTGCCGCCGATCGCCTTGACCGCTGCCGCCAACACATCCCGGTGGCCTTCGTCGAGACTGCTGGCGTCCTTGATCGCTCGGGTCACCGCAGAACTCTAGTCACCTCAAGCAGCAGGCATCCGTCAACGCGCGTCACTCCCCGCCGAGTCGCTGCTCACCAGCTCGTACGGCGCCAGCTCCCCAGCGAGTGCGGGGTTCACCAGGGCGACGACCAGCGTGCCGGCCGCAAGATGCTCGGTGCTGAGGAACTCGCCGGTCTGGTGGATGCTGTTGACCAAGTCGCCGCGCTCGTACGGGATAAGCGCACGAATCTGGACCTCCGGCCGCGGCAGAAGCGACTCGATGGTTGCGCGTAGCTGGTCGATGGCCTCCCCGGTGCGCGTGGAAACGAACACCGCGTCGGGGTACTTGGCGTGCAGTCCGGCAAGCGCCTCAGGATCGGCACGGTCGACTTTGTTGATCACGATGAGCTCTCGGATGTCGGCGGCGCCGATGTCGGCCAAGACTGCGCGCACCGCGGCGATCTGGCCGACCGGGTCAGTATCTGAGCCATCCACCACATGGACCAGCAGGTCGGCCTGCGTCGACTCCTCCAATGTCGAGGCGAACGCTTCCACGAGGTCATGCGGCAGGCGGCGAACAAAGCCCACGGTGTCGGTCAGCGTGTACACTCGGCCGTCGACAGCCGCGGCGCGGCGAGTGGTGGGATCAAGGGTCGCGAACAGCGCGTCGTCGACGAGAACGCCCGCTCCAGTAAGTCGGTTGAGCAAGCTGGACTTGCCGGCGTTGGTGTATCCGACTATGGCCACCGACGGGACTTCATGGCGCCGCCGCTCGGCGCGCTTGGTCTCCCGGGTGATGTCCATCTCACGGAGGGCCCCGCGCAGCTTTGCAATCCGGCCATTGATCCGGCGCCGATCTGTCTCCAATTTGGTTTCGCCGGGACCACGACCACCGATTCCGACGCCGCCGCTCGCGCGACCGCCGACCTGCCGCGAGAGGTTTCCGCCCCAGCCGCGTAATCGCTGCTTCAGGTACTGCAGCTGGGCCAGCTCGACTTGTGCCTTACCCTCAGCGCTCTTGGCATGAGCCGCGAAGATGTCGAGGATCAACGCTGTCCGGTCAATCACCTTGACGCCGACCCGGTCCTCGAGATTACGCAGCTGCGCGAGCGTCAACTCCCCATCGCAGATCACCGTATCTGCTCCTGTGGCGACCACAAGGTCCCGCAGCTCGGCTACCTTGCCCCGCCCGATGTAGGTCGCCGGGTCGGGTCGATCTCGGCGCTGGATCAGACCTTCCAGGACCTGCGATCCAGCCGTCTCGGCCAGTGCCTTGAGCTCGGAGATTGAATTCTCCGCGGTTACCTCATTGCCGTGAGTCCAGACACTGACCAGAACAACGCGCTCGAGCAAGAGCTGGCGATACTCAACCTCGGTGACATCCGCCAGCTCAGTCGACAATCCCGCAACCCGGCGAAGCGAGAGCCGATCTGCCAGGTCCTGCTGATTTCCGTCATAGTCTGACGCGCCTGCTGGCGATGGCTCGAGCCGCTCGACGAGCAACTCGTCGTCTGGTGTGGGTGGTAACCGTGGGTTTCGTTGGGGAGCTGTCATCTCTGGACCAGAATCTCACGGTGGCACAAGTCACTGCGAGGTGTTTTGTGGAGAGGCGGGGCTGGCAGGCCCGAAATCACCCCGTCCCGGTGATTAGAACAGTGTGTAGCCACCATCCATCACCACGACCTCACCCGTCATGAATGAAGACGCGTCTGAGGCCAGAAAGACCACGCAGGGCCCCAGCTCGGACGGCATGGCGTAACGCTGCATGGGCGCGTCGTCGATCCAGTAGCGCTTGAATTCTGGGTCATCGACTGGGGCCATCTCGGTCTTGATGTAGCCGGGTGCGAGAGCGTTCACACGAACACCGTGCGGCGCCCATTCAGCAGCGAGGGAGCGGGTCAGCTGGTGAACCGCCGCCTTCGAGGCGTTGTACGCCGGCTGCCACTGCGGGCGGTTGACGATCTTGGCCGAGATGGAGCCGATGTTGATGATCGCCCCACTGTGTTGGGCGACCATCTGCCGCCCGAACTCCTGTGCGCAGTTCCAGACGCCGTTGACATTCACGTCCATCACGAACCGCCACTCCTCCGGGGTCACCTTCAGGGATGGCCGATGGATACAGGCGCCGGCGTTGTTGACGAGAACGTCGATCTGGCCGAGTCGGTCCAGCACTTCTCCCGCAGCGCGTCGTACCTGATCGGGCTCCGTGACGTCTGCGGTGACCGCGATCGCGGTAACCCCGAGGGAATCTAGCTCCTTGATGACCTCGGCTGCTCCGCCTGTATCTCTAACGAGCAGCACGACGTCGCTCCCGGCTTCCGCCAGAGCTGTAACCAAAGCTCGACCGATGCCCCGATTGGCTCCGGTCACGACGGAGACCTTTCCGGAAAGGGAGAACGCGTCGAGGACAGACATTCACAGCTCCTAGTTGCTAGACCGGCCGGGAGGAACCTGACATGGCGGGGCGAGTTGGGTATCGAGGACTGAGCGTTCCGGCAGGGCCAGCTCCCCGTGCGCTACCAGAACTGCGGGCCCGGTCAGGTAGGTCTGATGCTCGGTGAGCTCGACCTCAACGCTGCCACCGCATGTATCGACGCGGTAGGTCACCGGCAGTTGCGTCAAATCCTGATCATGAACGCGAGTCGCAGCCGCCGCGGCGACAGTGCCGGTGCCACAGGAGTGGGTCTCGCCGACCCCGCGCTCATGGACACGCATGGCGATGTGGTGAGGGCCAAGTTGGCGTACGAACTCCAGGTTGACGCCTTCGGGAAACTCCTCGGCTGGATCCCAGCGCGGTGGCCTATACAGCGGCACTGGGTCGAGGTTGTCGACGAAGCTCACCGCGTGGGGATTGCCCACGTCTGCGGTCAGCGCCTTGAAGTCGACACCATCAGCGGTCGTGATAACGACCGATCGATTTCCAACCACAACAGGGCCCATCGTGACCCGGATCCTGCCATCCGCCAGTGCAGTCGCCACCTTCAGGCCGCTTCGCGTGGCAATCTCGATGACCGGTCCACTGACCAGGTTTTGATCGAGCAGGTAGCGCACGAAGACTCGGATCCCGTTGCCGCACATTTCCGCGATTGATCCATCAGCGTTGCGGTAATCCATGAACCACAGGGCACCGTTGCCACCCCAGCCTTCGACATGCTTGGCGAGTACGGCTCGAAGTAGGCCGTCGCCGCCGACACCCGCACGCCGATTACAGATGTAGCGAACTTCCGCAGGTCCGACTTCGAGCATTGACTCTCTATCGAGGATGAGCACGAAGTCGTTCTCGCTGCCGTGTCCCTTGGTGAACGACCACCTGCGCATGCGCCTCAGTCTTCCACTCCGGCTACTGGTGCCGGACTGTCCGGCACGGAACCGACCCCAGCCGGACCCGCCAGCGCGTACGCAGCCGAAGCCAGGTCAGGATCGTCGTAGGGCAGCCAGCTGATCCGCCCGTCCTTGCGGAACCATGACTCCTGGCGGCGAGCGAACCTTCGAGTGCCGACGATGGTCAGATCACGAGCTTCCGCCTCGGTGATCTCCCCATCGATGTAGCGCAGCACCTGACGATACCCGAGCGCACGGGAGGCGGTGAGACTCTCACGGAGGCCCGATGCCGCGAGTCTGTGTACTTCCTCGACGAAGCCTGCAGCCCACATTGCCTGCACGCGCGCAGCAATCCGAGCATCTAGCGTCGGTCGGTCGACAGCGATGCCGATCTGCACGACATCAGGGAGCCGGTAGCGGTGTTCGGGCAACACGGCGGAGAACGATCGACCAGTCAGCTCGATGACCTCCAACGCACGGATGACCCGTCGAGCGTTACCTGCAAGGATGCGAGATCCGGCCAGCGGGTCGGCGTCGCTCAGTCGCTGGTGGAGTCGCTCTGCACCCTGAGTGACGAGCTCCTGCTCCAGCCGCGCTCGCACGGCCGGATCCGTTCCTGGGAACTCGAAGTCGTCGACAATCGCTCGCACGTACAAGGCGGATCCGCCGACCACCATTGGGATGACGTCACGAGCTCGGCAGTCGTCGATCGCCCCTCGAGCCAGCTGCTGGAACTCCGCCACCGTCGCAGCTTCGCGGACGTTCAGCAGATCTACCATGTGATGGCGGATTTCCGCACGCTCGGCCTCGGACGGCTTGGCGGTGCCGATATCCATGCCACGGTAGACCAGCATCGAGTCCGCATTGACCACCTCGGCTCGGCGTCCTTCCGCGGCATACCGACGAACCAGGGCAGCAGCCAGGCTCGACTTTCCGGCCGCGGTCGGGCCGACGAGCACCACGGTCACCTCCACAGTGTGGCTCAGCCGGATCCTCTCGACTGGCCTGGCGTGTACATAGTTCGGAACCTGGAGTACAAAAGACGTTGGTGCTTAGGAGAGGACGGCTCGTCTGGCACTGACGTCCGCTGCACGGGCGTATCTCCTGTCTCCCGTGAGAGGTCATCAACAATGGGAATCTTTGACAAAGCCAAGGATGCGCTCAGCGGACACAGCGAGCAGGTTGCTGCCGCTATCGACAAGGCTGGGGATTTCGTCGACGAGAAGACCGAAGGCAAGTACGCCGAGCAGGTTGACAAAGGGCAAGACATGGCCAGAGACAAGCTCGCCGATATGAATGCCGACGAGCCGGAGCAGCCAGCCTAAGGCTTCCCGGCTCGGCCCTTGCCGTTTGGTTCAGCCTCCTGCAATGGCCGGGGCCATCGGGTCGGCTGAGTCGTTTCTCTGCTCCCGCTGGATGTACTCCTCAATGGCCTCGATGTTGTCCTTCGAGCGCCGCACCACCGCGACAAGGGCGCTCATCGTGGCAACTTCCTCGACCTGTTCCTTGATGAACCACTGCATGAACTGGTCAGAGGCAAAGTCGCTCTCCTCGCGGGCGATCCTGGTCAGCTCATTGATCTGAGCAGTGACCCGGCGCTCCTGCTCAAGCGCGAGTTCAACGGGGGCGACGACATCAGGAAAGTCCACCTGCGGAGCGCTGACTCCCGGTACGAGCGCCTGTGCATCCTGGTCGATGAGGTACTTGATCATCATCATCGCGTGGTCGCGCTCTTCGAGAGCCTGGTCATAGAAGAAGCCCGCCATCTGCGGCATGGTGAGCGCGTCGTAGTAGACCGCACATGCCACGTACTGCTGATGCGCGGCGAACTCGTGACCGATCTGAATGTTCAGCTGCTCGACAAATCGTTCGGCGGGCATGCAGCGGCTCCTCAGCAGCTTCGTCAGTGTGCGGTTCAGACTCGAGTGGGTTGTAACGTACCGGGGGCGCCGACCGTAGGAATCCCAAGATCGATTGCAGAGCGAGGCGGGGCGGACCGACTGGCTTGCCACGCGTCGCCGCCGGCTGTACGACGCAGCGCCAGGAGTCCGGCGTCGGCGTTGAGGTGGTGCGGCGCGGCGTAGGTGATGACCACATCGGCCATGTCGCCAGGACGTGGACGGGCTTGCGGCTCCTCGGGTACCGAGACATGGACGAGCCGATTGTCGCGAGCGCGTCCCGACATCCGATGGGTTTGCTCGTCCTTGCGGCCCTCACCATCGGCGAACATCACCTCGACTTGCCGACCCACCTGCTTCAGGTTCTCCTGCCAGGCAATTTCGCCGACCACGTCGACTAGGCGGTCGTAGCGTTCCTGGACGACTGTCTTTGGAACCTGACCATCCATCGTTGCGGCCGGCGTTCCTGGCCGGATGGAGTACTGGAAAGTGAAGGCCGCCGCGAATCGTGCCGCGCGAACCACATGGAGGGTCGCTTGAAAATCTTCTTCGGTCTCTCCGGGAAAGCCGACGATGATGTCGGTGGTGATTGCTGCTTCCGGCATCACTGCCCGCACGTTGTCGATGATTCCCAGGTACCGCTCACTCCGGTAAGAGCGGCGCATCGACCGCAGGATGGAGTCTGATCCAGACTGCAGCGGCATATGCAGTTGAGGCATCACATTGGGTGTTTCGGCCATCGCCGCGATCACGTCTACGGTGAAGTCCTTGGGATGAGGCGACGTGAAGCGGACCCGTTCGAGGCCGTCGATCTCACCGCATGCGCGGAGCAGTTTTGCGAAGGCACGACGGTCTCCGAACTCCACTCCGTACGCGTTGACGTTCTGACCGAGCAGCGTCACCTCTTGGACTCCCTCGGCCACCAACGCTCTGATCTCGGCGAGGATGTCGCCTGGCCTGCGGTCGGTCTCTCGCCCTCGTAACGACGGCACGATGCAGAAGGTGCAGGTGTTGTTGCAACCAACGCTGATGGAGACCCAGGCCGCGTATAGCGACTCCCGACGGGTCGGCAGGTTGGACGGGAAGGTCTCCAGGGCCTCCTTGATCTCAAGCTGCGCCTCGTGCTGGACTCGAGCGCGTTCCAGAAGTACAGGCAGCGACCCGATGTTGTGAGTGCCAAACACCACATCCACCCACGGCGCCCGGGACAGGATCGCCCCCTTGTCCTTCTGCGCCAGGCAGCCGCCGACCGCGATCTGCATGCCGGGGCTCGCCTTCTTGGCCGGCAGCAGATTGCCCAGGCTTCCATAGAGCCGGTTGTCGGCGTTCTCACGAACCGCGCAGGTGTTGAACACCACCACGTCGGGCTGCGTGTCTGGGGCGGACCGGCGGTAGCCGGCCTCCTCGAGCAACCCAGCGAGCCGCTCAGAATCGTGCACGTTCATCTGACACCCATGGGTGCGAATCTGGTACGTGCGCGGACCTCTCGGCGCGCCGGGTGTTGTCGACATAGCAGACCAAGGCTAATGCTTGAAAACCCCTGACGATAAAGTGCCGATTCGTGACGGCGCCTACCGGTGAACAGTACGAGATCAGCTCTGGCGCCTACCGCGCCGTTGTCACCGAGGTGGGCGCAACACTGCGCAGCTTCTCGGTCGATGGTCGCGATGTGGTACGCGGCTTCGGCGTGGACGAGATGAGCAAAGCCGGCCGGGGCCAGAATCTCATTCCCTGGCCGAACCGGATTCGCGATGGTCGCTACCTCTTCAACGGAGTCAGTCAACAGCTTGCGCTGAGCGAACCGCCTCGCCACAACGCGACTCATGGTCTCGCACGCCATGTGCCCTGGGTTCTGATCGACAAGCAACCGGACACGGTCACCAACCGGGTTCGCATCCACCAGCAGCCCGGCTGGCCCGGCACGCTCGAGGCAATGATCACGCATCAAGTCGGCGAGAATGGCCTGACGGTCACGGTGGAAGCAACCAACATCGGCGCCGGCGAGCTGCCGTTCGGCTACGGCGCACACCCATACCTTACTGTCGGAGAATCGACGGTCGATGAGGTCGCGGTCACCGCGCCCGCAGCGTCGTACCTGGAGGTGGACGACCGGCTGCTCCCCATCAAGATCTCATCCGTTCATGGCACGGTCTACGACCTGCGCCGAGGTCCCGTCCTAGGGTCGGTGAGTCTGGACACCGCGATGACCGACCTCGCCCGCGATCCCGACGGACGCTGGCGGGTGAAGCTCGCGCTCGGCGACCGCTACGCCGAGTTATGGGGCGACCAGACGATGCGATGGATGCAGATCTTCACCGGGGGGCCGAATCGTGATTGGTCCATCGCGGTCGAACCGATGACGTGCGGGCCGGACGCGTTCAACGCAGGCCCGACCCACTCTGACATGATGGTGCTCGCGCTGGGCGAGACCTTTGTTGGCCAGTGGGGGATTTCCGGCAGATAGTCTCCGACGCGGCCGGCTCGCACAGAGAAGTCGAGCCCGTAACCGAAACTCAACACGTATCTCGCGCCTTTTCGTCGGCCGAAGGTCTAGGGTCGGCCCCATGACGGAATCCGAAATCTCGTCAGAGGATGCGCCCATCGAAGCCGCACCGCAGTCTGATCCCGTTCCGGATCCGACCGCTGGTCCGTCCGTAGCTCCAGACCAACTTGGCGGGCCTCTGGTGGTGATAAGCAATGTTGACAAGCACTTCGGTCAGTTACATGTGCTGCAAGACATCAATCTCACAGTACGCAAGGGTGAGGTCGTAGTCGTCCTGGGACCATCAGGCTCGGGTAAGTCGACCCTGTGCAGGGTCATCAACCGCCTGGAAACGATCGAGTCCGGAACGATCACCATCGACGGTGAACAACTGCCGGAAGAAGGCAAGGGATTGGCACATCTGCGCGCCGATGTCGGAATGGTGTTCCAATCGTTCAACCTCTTCTCCCACAAGACGGTCTTGGATAACGTTACGCTCGGCCCGATCAAGGTTCGCAAGAAGTCCGCGGCAGAGGCCAAGAAGCGCGGCATGGAACTGCTCACGCGCGTTGGTGTCGAATCACAGGCCGAGAAGTATCCGGCTCAGCTCTCCGGCGGCCAGCAGCAGCGGGTTGCAATTGCCCGGGCGCTCGCCATGGATCCCAAAGTGATCTTGTTCGACGAGCCGACCTCGGCCTTGGACCCGGAAATGGTGAACGAGGTGCTGGACGTGATGATCTCGCTGGCTCGCCAGGGCATGACGATGATCGTGGTCACTCATGAGATGGGTTTCGCCCGAAAGGCCGCGAACCGGGTGGTGTTCATGGATGACGGCCTGATCGTGGAGGAGGCTGACCCAGACTCGTTCTTCACCCATGCGCAGAGCGCACGAGCTCAAGACTTCCTGAGCAAGATCTTGACCCATTAGCTCAGGGCCGACGCAGTCCCGCTGCGTCTATCCGGTTACAAACGCAAGGAGAGCAATGCACATCAGCAGGAAGATCCTCGCCGTGGCGGCGGGATCGGCGTTGGCGCTCACCATGGCTTCGTGTGGTGGCGGCGACGCCGGAAGCACCACGGGCGACACCATCAACATCGGCATCAAGTACGACCAGCCCGGTCTTGGTCAGAAGGTCGGCGAGGACTACAAGGGCCTCGACGTCGACGTGGCGCGCTACGTCGCCAAGGAACTTGGCTTCGAGGGCGACAAGGTGATCTTCAAGGAGACCCCGTCGGCGCAGCGGGAGACTGCGATTCAGGGCGGTCAGGTCGCACTCATCTTCGCGACCTACTCGATTACTGACGAGCGCAAGAAAAAGGTGTCATTCGCTGGTCCGTACTTCATTGCCGGCCAGGATCTGCTCGTTCGCGCCGACAACACCGACATCACCGGACCGGATGCGATGAACGGCAAGACGCTGTGCTCGGTTACTGGCTCGACCCCGGCGGAGAAGATCAAGAAGGAATACGCGACTACGGTGAAGCTGTTCGAGCAGGACACCTACTCCAAGTGCGTCGAGGCGCTGGTTGGTGGCACCGTGGACGCAGTAACCACCGACAACGTGATCTTGGCCGGCTTCGCGGCACAGCCGCAATACTCAGGCAAGCTCAAGCTTGTCGGTAAGCCGTTCTCGACCGAGCGGTATGGCGTTGGCCTGAAGTTGGGCGACACCGAGCTGTGTGGCAAGGTGAATGCTGCAATCGAGAAGATGATCTCCGACGGATCCTGGCAAAAGGCTATCGATGCGAATGTCGGCCCATCTGGTTTCAAGGTCGACACCTCGACCAACCCGCCGAAGCCTGACCCCTGCGCGGCGGTCTAGGCGTCTCAATGTGATTTGGGGCCGGCAGATTGCCGGCCCCAGGTAGCAGAGGGGGTGTGTTGGATGCTCCAGGGCCTTTCCGAGCTGTTAGCCGAGTACGACGTGCTCGCCGCATTCTGGATGACGATCAAGCTAACCGTCGTAGCCGCCGTGGGTGCGCTGCTGCTCGGCACGATCGTTGCGATCATGCGGGTATCTCCGGTTGCAGTTTTCAGGTCCGCCGGGACCGCGTACGTCACGCTGGTGCGCAACACACCTCTGACGCTGATCGTGTTCTTCTGCGCCTTCGGGTTCTATATCACCCTGCAATACCGGATCGGGGCACAAGACTCACCCATCGATGTGCAGAACTTCCGCTGGGGGGTGCTCGGGCTGGCGGTCTACCACGCGGCCTTTGTCGCGGAGGCGCTGCGAAGTGGTATCAACACCGTTCCTAAGGGTCAGGCCGAGGCCGCTCGGGCCATTGGTCTGGATTTCAGCCAAACATTGTCCAATGTGGTGCTGCCCCAGGCATTTCGCGGAGCCATCGCACCGTTGGGAAACGTGCTCATCGCGCTCACCAAGAACACGACGGTAGTAGCCACGATTGGCGTGGCCGAAGCCTCCTACTTGATGAAGGGGATGATCGAGTTCCGTCCTGACCTGATCTACGTCATCTTCGGGATCATGGCAGCAGGATTCGTGATCTTGACGCTTCCCCTCGGGATTCTTTTCACCACGTTGTCGCGGCGACTGGCGGTCCAACGATGAGTTCCGAAGTGGCCGTACTGTTCGACGCTCCTGGCCCCAAGGCACGCACCCGCCACCTCATCATCGCGGTGATCGGCAGCCTCGGCATCCTTGCTCTCCTCTTCCTACTGGTCAGGGCGCTCGCCGCCAAAGACCAGTTCACTGCCGCCAAGTGGAGCCCGTTCATCGACCCGGTGACCTGGACCTCCTACCTGCTGCCGGGCCTGCGCGCCACCTTGGTCGCGGCCTTTTTCTCAGTCATCCTCGCGATGATCTGCGGAATCTTGCTGGGCATGGGCCGTTTGTCTCAGCTGAGAGCGGTCAGGGTGGCCTGTGGCGTCTTCGTGGAGTTTTTCCGCGCCGTGCCGGTGCTCATGATGATGCTCTTCGCCTACTACCTCTTCCTCTTCGGTCTCCAGATTTCCGGCGAGGCTCTTCCGCTGTTGGGCGTGATCGCGGGTCTGACGTTCTACAACTCCTCCGTTATCGCTGAGCTCATCCGCTCCGGAGTCGGGTCGCTGCCAACGGGTCAGCGGGAAGCGGGCTTGGCCATTGGGCTGACACCCTTCGCGACGCTTCGGCTGGTGCTGTTGCCGCAGGCCATCACCTTGATGCTGCCGTCCATCGTCAGCCAGCTCGTCGTGATCTTGAAGGACTCTGCCCTGGGGTTCCTGATCTTGTACCCGGAACTGGTCCGCAGCGGCCAGACCCTGGCCTCGCTCAAAGGAAACCTGATCCCGACCTTCATCGTGCTGGCCGCAATGTT
Source organism: uncultured Actinomycetota bacterium (assembly GCA_963759635.1). GTDB lineage: Bacteria > Actinomycetota > Actinomycetes > Propionibacteriales > Propionibacteriaceae > Microlunatus. The sequence goes on along the minus strand of CAVXAP010000026.1, from coordinate 176,265 downwards.
CATCATCATCAACTATCTGCTGACCCGGCTCGCCCGTTACCTGGAGCGCAGGTTGCAGGCCCGGGGGCGCGGGCCAAAGCGACCGCAGCTGGACACGATGATCAGTCCTTCGCTGGCACCGGGCGGTGCGCTCGCAACACCCGGTCAGACCTAACGAGCGGTCTCAGTTGCTCTGGACTCCCGAACGACCGTGACCTTGATCTGGCCCGGGTAAGTCAGCTCTTCCTCGATCTGCTTGGCGATGTCGCGAGCCAGAACCTGCGCTTCAATGTCATCGACGACATCGGGTGCGACCATGACCCGAATTTCGCGACCGGCTTGCATCGCAAACACCTTGTCCACGCCTTCCCGGGCAGCGGCGATCTCCTCGAGCCGTTCTAGACGCTGAACGTATGCCTCGATACTCTCTCGGCGAGCTCCCGGCCGACTGCCGCTGATCGCGTCGGCCGCTTGAACGAGAACAGCTTCCACCGTCCGTACTTCGACCTCGTTGTGGTGGGCCTCGATGGCATGCACCACGTCGGGATTCTCGCCGTACTTGCGAGCTAGATCCGCCCCGACGATCGCGTGCGACCCCTCAACCTCATGTGTCAGCGCTTTCCCGATGTCATGCAGGAACGCGGCACGCTTGCAATGGGCCACGTCGAGCCCAAGCTCGGCCGCCATCAATGCGGCGATGTGGGCGCTCTCCACCAGGTGTTTGAGGACGTTCTGGCCGTAGGACGTGCGATAGCGCAGCGTACCGAGCACCGGGACGAGCGCTGGATGGAGATCGGAGATGCCCACCTCAGCCATCGCATCCTCGGCTGCTCGCAGACACTGAGCCTGGATCTGGCTCTTGCTCCGCTCGTGCACTTCCTCGATGCGAGCCGGATGGATACGACCGTCAGCAACGAGCTCGGTCAATGTCATACGGGCCGTCTCTCGCCGTACCGGGTCGAAGCATGAGAGCAGCACCGCTTCCGGCGTGTCGTCAATCATCACGTTGACTCCGGTGACCTGCTCAAAGGCCCGGATATTGCGGCCTTCTCGACCGATGATCCGACCCTTCATGTCGTCGCCAGGAAGGTGCACCGCCGAAACCACGGACTCTGAGGTCAGTTCGGACGCCAGACGCTGGATGGCACCCACGACGATCATCTGCGCCCGCGCGTCTGCTTCGCGGACCGCCTGCCGTTCGATGTCGCGAGCGAGAAGAACTGCCTGCCGCTTCGCATCGTGCGTGACCGAGGCAACAAGTTCTGACTTGGCCTGCTCAGCGGTCAGGCCGGCGATCCGCTCCAGCGTGAGCTGCTGCTGGGCCTCGAGATCGGCGAGCATCCGTCCCTGATTCTTGAGCTCGTTCTCGAGCTCCTCAAGCTGCCGGGTCTTGTCCTCCAGTCCTCGTACGTCGTTATCGAGACGTTCCTCCCGATCCGAGAGGCGCTGTTCGCGGCGTTCGAGGTCGACACGTAGCTCTCGAAGCTCGGTCCGCCGGGCGCGTGATTCTTCCTCAGCCTCGGCCCGTGCAGACTGGGCCGACGCGAGCAACGTCTTGGCTTTCGCACGCAGATCCTCAAGCTCCGCCTCGGAGCCTGACTGCTCTTTCGCATCTGTATGGCCACCGGACCGGTCAATCTGCGTGCGAGGTGCCCCTGGTGAACCAGCGCTCGACAGCGGCAGCGAGGCCGTCGAACGAGTCGTTCCATGTTGGTTCCCGCTGGTGCGGTCATGGTGCCCGCGTCGAACCAAGGCCAACGTGGCCAGCCCAACCGCTGCGGTAAGCAAGAAGAGGCCGACAACTATCAGTGCTTCAAAGACCCCACTCACCGTCGCACTCCTGTCTACACGCTTGTACGTGTACTCAAGAGGGATCCGCAACGCGAATGCAAATCAGCCAACGCTCAGTGACTGAACGCTGGATTCCTCATAAGTCCTCTCAATTAGAAGAAGCTGCTTTTCAATAGTTCTACATTCCGGAACGCTGTTTGGTCCGGGCTTTCGTCATATCGTTCAAGCGTTGCCAGACACCTCGTGGTTGCAGGGTATGTCCGGCTACCGACTTGGTCAAGCACAAATGTGCGGGCCAGCTGACACATGAGGGCTGAACAGGGCTCACTCAGCTAGCACATCGGTAAGCACTCGGGTCGTGATGGCCGTGTCGAATCCGCGTCGGCTGAGTATTCCGGCGAGCCGCCGATACTGCACGTCGCGGGAGAGTCCGTTCATCGCTGCACGCTTGCGCTCAACCAGGTCACGAGCGGACCTGATTTCGGCATCGAGATCGACACAGTCGAGCGCCCTGTCGATGTCGCCGCGCTGGACTCCTTTCGCTTGCAACTCTCGCCTGAGTACTTGACGAGAGAGGTGGCGACGCTGCTGGCGTGAGGTGACCCAGTCGACCGCGAATGTGGCATCGTCGACCAGACCGACCTCTTCAAGTCGATCGAGCACGGCATCAATCGCTGCTTGGGGCACGTTCTTGGCCCGGAGCGCCTGGTCAAGCTCGTGTCGAGTGCAAGCTCGGACAGTTAACTTGCGCAGTGCGAGGGTATGGGCCACCGACTCGACGTCGGCGTCGGCGTCAACATCGTCGGATTGCGGGGATGGCTTCTGTGAATGTCCGGATGACGACGGCCCACGAGAGCTGCCACTGGACTGCTCCGAGGGTCGACGAGTCTGCTGACCAGATACGCCAGCCGACTCGCCAACCCCATGCCGTTGCAACCACGTTCGTGCCTGGGTAAGTGCCCCATCATCGGTCACGCGGCTGCGGTCGACTTCCCTCCCGTACCCTGTGGGCTGCTGATGGTCAATGGGCACAAGCTAGAACTCCACCTCGCCAGTGACCGGATCGATGCCCGCAGGCAAGTCGATCTTCGGGCCGATGCCCATTCGCTCCTTGATCTTCTTCTCCAGCTCGTCAGCCAGGTCAGGATTGTTGCGCAAGTAGCTGCGGGCGTTCTCGCGCCCCTGTCCCAATTGATCAGCGTCGTAGGTGAACCAAGCGCCTGCCTTGCGAATGATTCCCGTGTCCACACCCAAATCAATTAGGCTACCTTCGCGGCTGATTCCCTTTCCATAGAGAATATCGAACTCAGCTTGCTTGAATGGCGGCGCCACTTTGTTTTTGACAACCTTCACTCGTGTCCGATTACCGACCATTTCCTGTCCGTCTTTGAGCGTCTCGATACGCCGTACGTCCAGTCGCACTGATGAGTAGAACTTGAGCGCACGGCCGCCCGTCGTGGTCTCGGGCGATCCAAACATCACCCCGATCTTTTCCCGAAGCTGGTTGATGAAGATCGCTGTGGTGCCGGCCCCGCTCAAAGCGCCGGTCATCTTCCGAAGAGCCTGGCTCATGAGCCGTGCCTGCAGACCGACATGGTTGTCGCCCATCTCCCCCTCGATCTCGGCCCGCGGTGTCAGTGCGGCTACCGAATCGATCACGATCAGCGCCAGTGCGCCAGAGCGGATCAGCATGTCGGCGATCTCCAACGCCTGCTCGCCGTTGTCAGGTTGGCTGACCAAGAGCGAGTCGGTGTCGACACCGAGACGTTGTGCGTACTCGGGATCCAACGCATGTTCTGCATCGATGAATGCGCAGATCCCTCCTTCAGCTTGAGCGTTGGCGATCGCGTGCAGAGCCACGGTGGTTTTGCCGCTTGACTCGGGGCCATAGATTTCCACCACCCTGCCGCGGGGCAAGCCGCCAATACCGAGAGCCACATCGAGGGCGATGGAGCCCGTGGGAATGACTTCGATTGGCGCCCGGACCTCCTCACCGAGGCGCATCACCGATCCTTTGCCATATTGCTTGTCGATCTGCGCGAGTGCTGCCTCCAGTGCTTTCTCGCGGTCTTCCGTGGCCATCGCGATCCTTCCCTCGTCCGTCGGGCATTTCCTATGCCTCCGGCGCTGCCTGGTGTATGTGAAAGTCTTGCGCTGTGACCCTAAGGACGAGCACTGACAATCGTTCGGTCGCACGGGATTCTGTGGATAACCAATCCTGACCCCTGGTGGATAACCTACCGAACGTATGTTCGAACTGCATTAGACACGCCGGGTCGAGAACCCATCTGCACAGTTCCGCCGGCTCACCCTTGCGCAGTGACGCAGCCTGGCATCCCTGAATCCGCCGTGGCGAGCGAGAGCGCCTATCGATCCCGCGCCGGCAGTTCGAGTGCGGCCCACACAGCACGCCAGATGATCTTGCACGGCACGCCGTCCGCCAGCGCTTGAACGACGGTGCGCTGGCCTAGCGCCGCGAGGCTGTACTCCGACGCCCACACCCGGAAGTAACCCGCACCGAGGTGAAGCTGCAGGCGCTGCCAAAGCTCGGTCTCCTTCACAGCCGCCATTGTGCCTGCCCGATGGTGCGAGTAGCTCGGAAAGTGCGTGACGAGCGGATCGCGGCCGCGCAAGTGTCAGTTCTCGAGGGCAAGATAGACAACGTGCCTGTTGATCCACTGGAGGTCTTCTCCCCGTCGACCGCTATCTGGTTCCGTGAGGTCTTTGAGCGCCCGACTGCTGCTCAGGTCGGGGCCTGGCAGGCCATTTCCGCTGGCGAAAATGCACTGGTCATCGCACCAACTGGCTCGGGCAAGACACTTGCTGCCTTCCTCTGGGCGCTCGACGATCTGACCCGTACGCCGCAACCCAATACCAAGGAGCGGTGCCGTGTTCTCTACGTCTCCCCACTGAAGGCGCTAGCGGTCGATGTCGAGCGAAACCTTCGGGCACCACTGGCTGGCATCACCCAAACAGCGCTGCGGCTCGAACAGGTCCCTCCGAGCGTCACGGTCGGCGTACGATCCGGAGACACGTCGGCGGCCGACCGGCGTGCGCTCATCAGTCGGCCGCCGGACATCTTGATCACCACCCCAGAGTCGCTTTTCTTGATGTTGACCTCGGCTGCGCGCGATCTCCTCCGGTCGGTCGAGACGGTGATTGTCGACGAGGTACACGCCCTGGCAGGAACAAAACGCGGAGCCCACCTCGAGGTTTCCCTCGAGCGGCTCGAATCACTCACGGATTCCGACAGAGCGTCCTCGTCCTCACGACATCCTCTACAGCGGATCGGCCTGTCGGCCACCGTCCGACCGCCTGAGCGAGTTGCTGCCTTTCTCGGTGGTCCGCATACGGTCCGGGTGGTAGCGCCGCATGCCGAGAAGTCGTGGGATCTGTCGATCGTCGTGCCTGTCGAGGACATGAGCGATTTGGGCGCGTCGGCGTCGACGCCGACATCTGCGCCCCCGAGCTTGGATGATGAGCAGCCCCCGCCCAGGCCTCCCTCAATCTGGCCTCACGTCGAGAATCGAATTCTCGACCTGATCAGTGAGCATCGCTCGAGCATTGTCTTCGCCAACTCACGGCGACTGGCGGAGCGGCTCACCGCCCACCTCAACGATTTGCACGCCGAGCGCCTCGGCGAGGTTGCTGAGCCGTTTCCGCCACCTGCGCAAGTGATGGCCCAATCCGGCGCGTCCGGCGGACGCGACGGCAGCCGCGGCCCCGTCATTGCTCGAGCGCACCATGGCTCAGTCAGCAAAGAACAGCGCGCGCAGATCGAGGACGACCTCAAGACGGGTCGCTTGCCATGCGTTGTCGCCACGTCGTCGCTGGAGCTTGGGATCGATATGGGTGCCGTCGATGTCGTGGTCCAGGTCGAGGCTCCACCGTCGGTGGCCAGCGGACTGCAACGGGTCGGGCGAGCGGGCCATCACGTGGGCGCGACATCTCGTGGGGTGTTCTTTCCCGACCACCGTGGGGACCTCATTGCGTCGGCCGTTGTCGTCGAACGGATGCGGCAAGCCGCGATCGAGGAGGTCGCCGAGCTGCGCAATCCACTCGACGTGCTGGCCCAGCAGATCGTCGCCATCGTCTCAGTCGAGGACGCCAAGGCGGAGGAGTTGTACGCCTTGGTGCGCAGGGCAAGCAGTTTCCGCCAGCTGCCGTACAGCGCCTTTGAGGCGGTGCTCGACATGTTGAGCGGCCGTTACCCCAGCGAGGAGTTCGCAGAGCTCAGGCCACGCCTGATCTGGCACCGCGACACCGGTGTCCTCGCCGCTCGCCCCGGAGCCCAGCGGCTGGCAGTGACCTCGGGCGGCACGATCCCTGATCGCGGGCTTTTTGGGGTGTTTCTGGTCGGTGAAGGGAATGCGTCGGGGCGGCATGCACCCGGGCGTCGAGTTGGCGAGCTCGATGAGGAGATGGTCTACGAAACTCGCGTGGGCGACGTCTTTACGCTGGGTACCACGAGTTGGCGGGTTGAGCAGATCACCCATGACCAGGTACTGGTCTCCCCCGCCCCCGGCACGCCTGGACGCCTGCCGTTTTGGAAGGGCGATGCACCAGGTCGGCCGCTGGAGCTGGGACGCGCGTTCGGCACGTTCGTCCGTGAAGTGGGTGCGCTACGTCCCGCCGCTGCCCGGGCTCGACTTCGCGAAGCCGGCCTGGATGAATTCGCCGCAAACAACTTGGTCTCGTATCTGGCCGAGCAGCAGGCAGCCACAGGAGGGCTGCCGACCGACCAGACGGTGGTCTTCGAGCGGTTCCGTGACGAGCTCGGCGACTGGCGAGTTTGTGTGCACTGTCCTCTCGGCACCGGAGTCCTCAGCCCGTGGGCGCTCGCCGTCGAGCACTCCGCGCGGGAACGCTACGGCATGGAGGTCCAGGCAACCGCGACCAATGACGGCATGGTGCTACGCATCCCTGACACCGAGTCCGAGCCGCCGAACGCCGAGTTGATCGTGTGTGATCCGGAGCTGATCGAATCTGTCGTCACTGCCGAGGTTGGTTCATCGGCTCTCTTCGCCGCTCGCTTCCGAGAAAATGCGGCCCGCGCGCTGCTGCTCCCTAGACGTGATCCGAGGTCACGCTCCCCGCTGTGGCAACAGCGCATGCGCTCAGCGCAGCTGTTGACCGTAGCCGCGCAGTATCCGGAGTTTCCGATCGTGCTCGAGACCATGCGCGAATGCTTGAACGACGTCTTCGATCTCGATGGCCTGCTTGAAGTGCAGCGGCAAGTCGCCTCGCGGTCGCTTCGGATTGTCGAGGTTGAGACAAAGGAGCCATCTCCCTTTGCCCGCTCGCTGCTCTTCGGCTATGTCGGTGCATTTGTCTACGAGGGTGACGTGCCTCTCGCGGAGAGGAAAGCGGCAGCCCTCTCGCTGGATGCCACGCTGCTGGCCGAGCTGCTCGGCAAGGACGGCATCAAGCAGCTGCTGGATGCCGACATCATCGCGAGCATCGAGGCTGATCTCCAGTGCCTCAGCGCCGAGCGCCAGGTGACCACGCTGGAGCAGGCGTTTGACCTGATACGTACGGCCGGACCGTTCACGCGTCGTGAGCTGGCGGAGCGGGCTACCAGCGGGCTCGACGTCGCTGTGGTGATCGACACGCTGATCGAAGACCGCCGTGTGGTCGAGCTCCGGATCGCCGGGCAGGCGATGCTGGCCGTTGCCGAGGATGTTCCGCGGCTGCGTGACGGCCTCGGGATTCCGGTTCCACCCGGTGTGGCGGCGACGTTCACCGAGACTGCCGAGCATCCCATCGATGATCTTGTCTTGCGTTGGGCCCGCACGCACGGCCCATTCGTCGCCTCGTCGATCGCAAAGCGCTACGGGTTGGGGCGCGCGATCGTTGATTCGGCGTGCGACGGGTTGGTGACGCCCGGGACGCTGGTCGCCGGTTCGTTCGTCGACCTGCCGGGCGAGGCATCCAGCGAACGCCGTCAGTACTGCCACAGTCAAGTGCTGGCGTTGATCAAGAGGCGCACCCTGGCGCGTCTGCGCAAGGGCGTCGAGCCGGTCGAGCAGGTGGCGTTTGCCCGCTTCCTGGCCGAGTGGCAAGGCGTCGGGAAGAGCGGCCGCGGCGTAGATGACGTACTGGGGGCCATTGAACAGCTCTCGGGCTATCCGATGCCCGCTAGCGCCGTGGAGTCGATGATCTTACCCGCGCGGGTAGCCGACTACTCGCCTTCGATGATCGATGAGCTGACCGCGTCAGGCGAGATCTACTGGATCGGAGACGGGCCAATCGGGGACTCCGACGGATGGGTGCGCTGGTACGTCGCGGATCAAGAACCGCACGCGGCCCGCGGCGAGCCGGAACAGTATCGCAGCCAGGAGCTTCTTGCCGCCCTGGGCAGCGGTGGTGCGTACTTCTTTGATGCTTTACTGCCCCCAGGGGTGCCGGTCACCGATCGCTCCCAGTACGTGGATGCCCTGTGGGAACTGGTCTGGGCCGGCCTGGTGACCGGAGACACCTTTGCCCCGGTTCGCAGCCTCACTGTCAGCGGAGCTCATCGGAGACCGAGTCGCCCGATCGCGAGGACCCATCGGTCGCGGCTTGCTGGCGGAGGCCTCGGCCGGCCAGGTCGCACGCCACGCTTCGCCACTCCAACGGCTGCAGGGCGCTGGTCGTTGGTCCAGCGGTCGTCACCGTCGGCCTCCGACCGATTGGCCTCTGATATTTTCGCCCAGCTGGACCGCTACGGGGTTGTGACGAGAGGCAGCGTCCTCACCGAGAACGCCGAAGGTGGCTTCGGTACGGCATACCGAGCGCTCAGTTCGCTCGAGGAGTCAGGTCAGTGTCGCCGTGGATACTTCGTCGAGGGCCTGGGCGCGGCCCAGTTCGCCCTGACCGGGGCCGTGGATCGGTTGCGCAGTCATCAGCGAGAACCAGCCGAACCTGATGCCGTCGTGCTCGCTGCATGTGATCCCGCCAACCCGTATGGCGCCGCGCTTCCGTGGCCAGATCGCGAGGGCCACCGCCCGGGCCGCAAGGCAGGTGCGCTGGTGGTGTTGATCGGTGGAGCTCTGATCTTCTACGTGGAGCGCGGTGGCAGGACGCTCCTGTCGTTCACCGAAGACTCGACCCGGCTCGCACCCGCGGCGGCCGCGCTGGCGACGTCGGTGCAGCAAGGCATGCTCGGAAAACTGACGGTGGAGCGAGCGGACGGAGGGCACATCTTTGGCTCTGTGCAAGTGAGTGAAGCTCTGCAGCATGCGGGCTTCCGGATGACCCCCCAGGGGCTGCGACTGCGGCCAAGCATCCGCGGCGAGATGTCATGAGGACTTCGAGATGCCCACCGCTGTTGACCTTGGGCCGAGTCGTTGGTTGTCGGTCGGCAGTGTCCTACTTCGACCCGGTGACCCACAGCGCCTCATTCTCGAGCCGCACCCGGCCGTCGGCCGTGGTGTACGGCCCCCACGCCTCGGTGACCTTTTGCCATACGCGCTCCTGTACATCGGACGGTCGGTCGTTGACGAGTGAGCTGATCGGCGGTGCGACGTCACGCAGCCACTGGGTCGCGAGCTCGGGCGAGTCGAGTTCGTAGATCGCGGTCACGGTGCCGGTTTCCACGCCGGTGAAGCCGGCGGCCACGACGAGCTGACGGAGCTGGGGGGCGGCGCCGAGCGCGAAGGGGCCAGGGACGCTGTCGGGCGGCGGCGGTGGCAGCTCGAGCTCAGCTCTGATGACGGGCACAGGTGCGGCGAACTGGACAGTCGTGGGTTGACCCCACACGGCTGCGGCGAGCCGTCCGTGCGGCTTGAGGAAGGCATGGAGCCGCGCCAGCACCCCTGCGACGTCGGGGAGGAACTGCAGGCCTTGGCGGCTCAGCACGGCGTCGAAGCTGCCTTCATCGAAACCCAGCTCCTCAGCGTCACACTCGATGAACTTGACATTGTCGAGCCCCTCGGCAGCCGCGCGCTCGGCGCCATAGGACAACATCTCGCCCGAGATATCAGTGCAGACGACGAGCCCGCCGGGCGCCACTGCGCGCGCGGCAGTCAGGCCGGGCTCGCCGTATCCGGCGGCGACGTCTAGCACAGCATCCCCCGGACCGATCCCGGCCAACTGGATCAGCCGCCGGCTCACCGCAAACCCGGCATTTTCGGCGTCCAGCACGTCGAACCAAGCTCGCCACCCGAGTGCGGCATCCCGCCATTCAGCCCGGATCCGGGCCTTGTACTGGGCCGTGTCGAAGGCAGTGGATGTCATTGCTGTCCCTTTGCTCACGCTTCGGGGACAACGTACGGCGCCTGGTAGGCGCCGAGCATCGCCTGCACCAACCAAGTTCACCAGCGGCGGGTCTGTGGTGTGTTCTGACCATTGCGTCAGAGCAGGCCTCGCTTGAGCGCAGAGGATGTTGCCGCAGCGCGTGAAGACACGCCCAGTTTGGCAAAAATATTCTGCATGTGTCGGGCGACCGTGTGCTCACTGAGGTGTAGCGCACCAGCGATGTCTCGGTTCTGCCTCCCGGCCGCTACCAACCGGAGCACGCTTATTTCACGGTCGGTTAGCGCCGGTCGCGAGGGGCCTCGGTGCAGCAACTCGGCGGCACGGCGAGCGTCGGCAACGGCGCCGAGACGGTCGAACGCGGCTCGAGCGGCGTCGATTTCGATTCTGCCGCCCTCTTCGTCGCCGAGCATCCGCTGAGTCCTGCCGATCATGAGCCGAGCGGTGGCTTCCTCGTACGGCAGCTGGAGTTCCCGCCAACCGTTCAGCGCACATCTAAGCTGATTCAGCGCCGCCGCTGGACTGCCCGAGGCGAGGTGGTACGCGCCCTGCGCCATGGACGCGGTCGCAGCTACCACTGCACTGCTGAGGCCGTCCGCGATCGTCACCAGCTCTAACGCGGCCTGGCGGGCCTCGTCGAGCGTGCCGGCTGCGACCGTTACCTCGACCTGGGCGGCTAGCAAGCGCGCCCGACCGAAGCGGTCCACCGTGGGTGATGCCAGCGCGGATCGGAGGGCGGCTGCGGCCGCCTCAACTCGCCCCTGCGCCAGCCGCAGCAGCGCCATCCCTGGCTGAGGATCCCAACCCAGCTGCTGTGCCAGCACGAACGCTTGCTCGGCCTCGGCCAGATCCCCACGGCGCCGCCGTAACTCGCCGACGCCATAGGACGCCTCCCCTGCTCCCCGTTTCTTATGGGATAGCAGCTGTTCGTGTGCGCGACGCATCTCCGCTTCGGCTTCGACCCAGGCACCGCGCAGGGCGAGCACCTCGCCGCGGTAGACACGACACAGACCCTGGCTATAAGGCGTGGTCGCTGGAAGCACCTCGCACCACTCCCGGGCAGCCTCGGTCCACTCACTGGCACGCTGCAGATCGGCGAGATCCTTGCACGCCATGATCACCGAGCAATAGACCCAGCCGGTGTAGAGGGGACGCAGCTCGCCGGCCAGGACGCACGTCATGGCGTCATCCAACAAGGCCAGGCCATCGTCGGTCCTGCCCAGCGCGATGAGAGCGCGGCCCTGGATCTGCATCGCCACCGCCGCCAGGTCAGGATCGTCCTGGTCTCGGGCCACCTGGATGGCCCGGGCAGCACCGTCCACGGCTTCTCCCAGCGGGCCATGGTGCAGGCGGAGCTCGGCCTCGGCCATCTGCAGCCAGCCACCCTCGATACAGCCGGGACTCCGCTCGGCGTGACGGAATCCCCTGCGCAGCCAGCCGACCGCCACCGCGCCCTCACCACGGTAGAAGTGCTCATGGAACAGGCGCGCCGCTGTCCTAGCCGCTCCGCGGTCGTCCTTCATGGCCCGATAGGCGGCGTAGGCCCGCTGGCGCTGCGTGATCGACTTGTCTGTCTTGCACAGCCACCAGGCCGCCTCGGCCAGCGCCTCCAGCTCACTCGCGGCGAGGCTTCCAGGGTCGCGGCTGTTCAGGTCCTCGTACACCTGGAGCCATGGCCCAGTTCGAACCGTCTGTCGTGTCCGCTCCGTGACCGTTGGGTGCTGCACGCCGACCTCCCATGATCAGCGTAGCGCCGGCTCACACACGGCACGGGCTCGCCTTACCCGCCGGAACAACCTGCTGATCAGCTGAAAGAAAGCATCGCCAGGCGTCGGTCAGTCAGGATTCGGGTGGGATTTCCTCAGGCGGCAGCCTGCGCCATTGCCCGTACATTCGGCAAAGCGGTTACGCGCTCGTAGCTGGCCATCTTTTCGCTGACGACGTTCAGCACTACTGAGAGTGGCAGATCAAGCGCTGCACAAATTGCGGCCAGCAGCTCGCTCGACGCTTCCTTCTGACCGCGCTCCACCTCGGAGAGATAGCCGAGGCTGACGCGAGCATTCCTGGACACTTCCCGCAGCGTCTTTCCCTGCGAGACGCGCTCCTCGCGGAGCGACTCACCGATGAGCTCGCGGACGAGCACCGGTTTCACCGGGAGTTCCTTGGACTGCATATGGAAACTGTACCCATCCTCACTGACAACTCCAGAGCGGTCCACGCTCAGGTCTTGCTCGCGTCGTCATCAACGACAGCGGAGATACTCTGCAATCCAAGGGCCTCAGCAAGCAGCGCCAACGCAGCGACGGCCGCCTGCTGCCGAATCACCGCGCGCCCCCCTTCCAGTGAGAGTTCCTTGACCCGCAACAGGTCACCGGCTGGATAACTGACCGCGACAAAAACCTCGCCGACAGGATGACCGTCCTGAGACTCCGGTCCAGCGACTCCCGTAGTCGCAATTCCCCAGTCGGCGTTGCATCGCTCCGCCACACCCCTGGCCATCTCAGCAGCCGTGCGCTCTGCGACAGGCCCGAGCTCGGCCAGTGTGGCCGCGTCCACTCCTACAAGCGTTGCCTTGAGGCGAGTCGCATAGCTGATCACGCCACCCACGTAGCTCACCGATGCGCCGGGGACATCGGTGAGCAGCAGCCCTACCATTCCCCCGGTCAGCGATTCGGCGCTCGCCAGAGTCTCCCGACGACGGCTCAGCTCGGCAAGAATGCTTGCGGCCAGTCCGGACCTCATCGCCCGGCGTGTGCTCGACGTCGCAGCCGAAGTGCTTCCCGGACATAGTCCAGGCCAGTCACCATGGTGATGACCCAGGCGACGGCCATCACGATCACGGCGACGATATGGGCGCCCTCGGGCAATGGGAGCAGATACAAGATCACCGCAATCGCCTGGGTCACGGTCTTGATCTTGCCCCCGCGTCCGGCCGCCATGACGCCGTACCGGAGAACCACGAAACGCAAGGCCGTGATGCCCCACTCACGGACCAAGATCGTGACGGTAACCCACCACGGAAGCTCATTGATGATCGACAAGCCGATGAAGGCCATGCCGGTCAGCGCTTTGTCCGCGATCGGGTCGGCGAGCTTGCCGAAGCGGGTGATGATGTTGTGCTTGCGTGCCAGGTACCCGTCAAGGGTGTCAGTCAAGATCGCCACGGTGAAGATCACGGCTGTGAGGAACCGCCACCCCGGCTGATCGGGATGGACCAGCAGCATCCACGCGAAGACCGGGACCAGAATGATGCGAAACGCGGTCAGTGCATTCGGCACATTCCACGGGCTGGTCTCAGGTTCAGCCAGAGGTCCAAACGGATGTGTCTCGCTCGGCGCCAGCGCATCGGGGTCCGGCTTCGGTCGAAACCTGTCGGCCCCGGCATCAGGGCGATGCTCATTGTCGATCATGGTGTGGTGAGTTCCGGCTCGATCGAGGGGACACACTGGTCGGGGGTCGCTGTGGCCACCAGATCGGCACCGTCGGTGTCAGACACGATGGCGCTCACCAAGTCTCCGGGCGTGACTGCGTCGCGGCTGATCAACCGGACGTTTCCGTCAACCTCTGGACCCTGGTGCGCAGCCCGACCGAGGATCTCGGAATCCACGTCCTCGACGAGCACGCGTACGGTTTCGCCAATCCGTGCCTCTGCACGCTGGCTGACCAGCTCGTCCGCGAGATCGGCTACCCGCAGGCGCCGGGCCTCGATCTCCTCCGGAGGATGCTGCCCGTCCAGCTCGCGCGCCTCCGTACCCTCCTCAGCCGAGTAGCCGAACACACCGATCGCATCCAGTTCAGCCGCAGCAAGAAACTCGCAGAGCACAGCGACATCAGCCTCGGTCTCACCCGGAAAGCCGCAGATCACGTTGCTACGGATCCCTGCGGTCGGCGCTAACCGTCGGATCGAGGAGATCAATCCCAGGAATGACTCGACGCTACCGAAGCGTCGCATCCGGCGAAGCACGGGCGGCGAGGCGTGCTGGAAAGAGAGATCAAAGTACGGAACCACTTTCGGTGTACTCGCCATTACCTCGATCAGGCTTGGGCGCACCTCGGCCGGTTGCAGGTACGAGACGCGAATCCAGGACAACCCGTCGAGCTCAGCTAGTTCAGTGAGCAGCCGCTCGAGGAGGCGAACGTCGCCGAAATCCTTGCCGTAGGACGAGGAGTTCTCACTGACCAGAAAGACCTCACGAACACCTTGCTCGACCAACCATGCCGCCTCGGTGATGATCTCGGCAGGCTGACGGGAGACATACGCGCCTCGAAATGACGGAATGGCGCAGAAAGTACAGCGTCGGTCGCAGCCGGACGCGATCTTCAGCGGTGCCGACGGACCGCCTTCGAGCCGGCGACGGAAAACACGTGGCCCACTTGCCGGGCCCACGGTGCCCAAGCGCACTGAGGTGTGGCCAGGAATAGTTACCGCAACCGCAGCGGCCGGCCGCGCCGCGGGAGCGAGCGGCAGTAATGAGCGGCGATCTCGTGGCACGTGAGCTTGATGCCGTTGACCGGCCAAGATCGACCGGAGTCGATCAGCGATGTCGGCGTAATCGTCGAATCCGAGTACGGCATCGGCCTCCGGCATGGTCTCGGCCAACTCGTGACCGTAGCGCTCTGCCAGACATCCGACGGCGACGACGGCCTGTGCGCGGCCAGTCCTCTTGAGGTCGCTAGCGGCGAGCAGCGTGTCGATCGAGTCCTTCTTCGCCGCCTCGATGAAGCCGCAGGTATTGACCATCAGCGCGTCCGCCGCAGCCGGGTCGGCGACCAGTCTGAAATCATCGCGCTCGAGTCGGGCGGCGAGTTCCTCCGAGTCAACCTCATTACGCGCACAACCGAGGGTGACCAGATGCACCGCGGTCGGCTTCGGGCTCCTTGTCGGAGCCTGACTGGCAGCCAGGACGGCGGGTGCGGCGGACTCATGCATGGCCGTCCCAGTATGACCGATTGTCCAATGCCTCCGCGGCGCCCGGTCTTGGCGCTGGGTGCTCTGCCGCCCGCATTTAGCCGAGCCTGAGGTTCTCCATCACCGCGTCCAGCTCGTCGGGCGTCACCAGAACGTCGCGTGGCTTCGATCCTTCAGAAGGTCCGACAATCCCGCGGGTCTCCAAGATGTCCATCAGCCGGCCCGCCTTCGCAAATCCGACGCGGAGTTTGCGTTGCAGCATCGAGGTTGAGCCGAGCTGCAAGGTCACCACAAGCTCGACCGCCTGAAGGGCCAGGTCTAGATCGTCGCCGATGTCTTCAGCCACCTTGCCAGAGGCCTCCGATGCCAATGTCACGTCCTCGCGATACGTCGGCGTGAGCTGCCCGCACACGTGGCTTACCACGGCTCTGACCTCGTTCTCGGTGACCCAGGCGCCTTGGATGCGGATCGGTTTGCTCGACCCCATGGGGAGGAACAGCCCGTCCCCCTGACCGACCAGCTTCTCCGCGCCAGGTTGATCCAAGATCACTCTGGAATCGGTCATCGAGGACGTCGCGAACGACAGCCGGCTAGGCACGTTTGCCTTGATCAACCCTGTGACCACATCGGTGCTGGGCCGCTGGGTGGCCAGCACCAGGTGTATTCCCGCGGCCCGCGCCAGCTGAGTGATACGGACGATCGAATCCTCGACATCCCGGGGAGCCACCATCATCAGGTCAGACAGCTCGTCCACGATCACCACAAGGTAGGGATAGGGCGCTGGTACGCGACTCGCGGCCGGGTCGGGCAGAGTGGACGGCCCTTCCGCGCTCCCCCCGTCAGATGTCGGCGCCTTGACGGCCCCTGCCCGCACAGCCTTGTTGAAGTCGTCCACGTGCCGGAAACCGAATGTCGCCAGGTCCTCGTAACGCAGGTCCATCTCTCGCACTACCCACTGGAGTGCCTCGGCTGCCCTCTTGGGATGGGTGATGATCGGCGTCACCAGGTGCGGGATTCCCTCGTACGCGGTGAGTTCGACCCGTTTCGGGTCGACCAGGAGCATCCTCACCTCGTCCGGCGTGGCCCGCATCATGATCGAAGTGATCATGGAGTTTACAAAGCTCGACTTGCCAGATCCGGTTGCACCGGCGACCAGCAGGTGGGGCATCTTGGCCAGGTTCGCCACCACGAAGCCGCCCTCGACGTCCTTGCCGAGACCGACCGTCATCGGGTGGTGATCATTCCTGGCGCGGGCTGACCTCAGCACATCGCCCAGAGAAACGACTTCCTTGTCACTGTTGGGGATCTCGATGCCGATGGCGGACTTCCCAGGTATCGGTGACAATATGCGCACATCGGCGCTGGCCACCGCGTACGCGATGTTGCGGCTCAACGCGGTAACCTTCTCGACCTTGACCGCCGGACCAAGCTCGACCTCGTACCGGGTGACGGTTGGGCCGCGGCTGTACCCGGTGATATGAGCATCGATCTCGAACTGGAGCAACACCTCGGTCAGTTGATGAACAACCGCGTCTGAAGCATTGGTACGCGCCTTGTGCACGCTGCCGTGCTTCAGTGTGGCCGGGTCAGGGAGCAGATACTGAACATCGCCGGACAGCTGGAGCTGCTCCACGCGCTGCGGGATCGGCGTGTGCGGCGGAGCCTCCAGCTCCTCCCCATCGACACCGTGCACCGTAACCCCGGGCGGCAGTCCGGCAGTGACTGCACGACGTGGCTCCAGAGACCCCTCAGCCCCGGCATCGTCCGATACTGATGAGCTCGAATCCGACGCCTCGCCCGCCCCGCTGCCGCCTGGCCGGCGAGACCGCGCCTGATCGCCGATCACCGGAGTGTCGTAGGCCCGGTCGCCGCCGTACTCCAGCTCGGGTACCACCTGACCTTCGATGATCACCGGTTGACCTCGTAGCCGGGTGCGTACTGACCGTGCGCGCTCCGGGATCTGATGCAGCGGAACACCGACGACAACGATCACGCCGAAGAGCAGCAGCAAAATCAACAAGGGCACCGCGACGTAGACCGTCAACAGATCCGATAGCAGGCTGGAAGAGATATAGCCGATGATTCCCCCGGCTTCACGGAGTCTCTCAGGCTCGTTGGTACGCGGTAGTCCGCGGGCGATGTTGATCAAGCCCAGCAGGCCGAGCAGGATCGCGCTCCAGCCGATCACCTGCCGCCCGATGGGACCGTTGCGGTCCGGATGTCGCAAGGTCCGCCAGGCCATGAGTGCCAACAGAATGGGGGCCAGGTAGCTGAGGGTGCCAATGGTGCTTGCGACGCCAGTGGTGATGGCTTGCCCGATCACTCCCGGCAGGCCCCACCAGACTGCCGCTCCGACGACAATCGCGCTGCCGAGGAGGAACAGTCCGATTCCGTCTCGCCGTAGGGCGGGGTCGACTTCTTTCACGCCAGGTCCGACTCGTCGCACCGCATTGCCCAGGCCGTGGGCAAGACCAGTCACGATCGCGGCGATACCGAGTAACAGCCGATCGAAGGGGGTCAGGCGCGGGCGACGGCTTCCTGAGCGGCGGGTGCGGGGACGCCTGCGCGGGGCAGTGCCCCTCGCAGCAGCGGTACGAGAGGATCTCTTGCTTCCGGTCGACCGCGGCTTGGCACGCTGGGATGAGCCAGATCTGGTGCGGGGCCGCGGTGGGGAAGACGCGCGGGTCGCCATGCTTGGGAGGTTATCAAGATCAATGCCCGTTGGACGGGTCACACGCCGCGCTCGGCGGGATCGGCGAGGTGGCGCCGCAACCGCCACAAATGATCTGTCGGACCAATGCCGTGGCCAAGGGCGAAGCCGGCAGCAATGGCTCCGGTGACGTAAGCCTTCGCCAACGCCATCGCCTCCGGGACACTGTGGCCCAACGCAAGCTGGCTCGCGAGAGCCGACGCAAGACTGCAGCCCGTCCCGTGGGTATGCCGGTTGTCGTCTCGGGCGGCTGTATAGGTGAAATCGCCGCCGTCCTGGTTCTTCAGGTAATCAATCGCGTCACCGTCGCTATGGCCGCCCTTGATCAAGACCCACTGCGGACCGCAACCAAGCAGAAGATCGGCGAGCACCGCCGCCGGGGTCTCAGCCGAACGCCCGGTCAGCACGGCGGCCTCGTCGAGATTCGGAGTGATCAACGTGGCGTACGGGAACAACAGGGTGCGGAGCGCTCCGAGTGCCGCCTGATCGATCAACCGATCCCCGTGCTTGCTCACACACACTGGGTCGACGACCAATGGCACTGCCGGATCAAGATCAGCCACCAGATCCGCGACGCAGGCCACCGCCCCCTCAGTGCCAAGCATGCCGACCTTCACCGCATCCACGCCGATGTCATCGACCACACTGCGGAACTGTGCCCGGATCGCCTCCGCCGGCAGCGGCCAGATGCCCTGCACGCCG
This sequence comes from uncultured Actinomycetota bacterium, assembly GCA_963759635.1. Lineage (GTDB taxonomy): Bacteria > Actinomycetota > Actinomycetes > Propionibacteriales > Propionibacteriaceae > Microlunatus. Next base: position 157,939 of record CAVXAP010000026.1, on the reverse strand, counting down.
ACCGAGTTCTGTGCGGTCACGGCCGTGAGCACGCTCATGCCGTGGACGCCGTGGGCCAACATCGTCTTCAGATCAGCTTGGATACCGGCTCCCCCACCTGAGTCCGAGCCGGCAATCGTCAAGACTCGAGCGGTTGGCAGGCTCATCTGCGCGACTCCGAGGCTCGCGGAGAGCTGAAGTGGTCGAAGCCCGCGGGCGATTCCCACACCGCGCCATCGACAAGGACGCCGGCGTGATCGTCATCTGCTCGTGCGACGCCGCCAATCACCAACCAGCCTGCCGGTACGGCGTCCGGTGAGGGGAACGTAGCCGCCAAGGCGTGGTCGTCGCCGCCCGTGAAGAGGAAGGTGTACGGATCTGCACCGGTGGCCGCGGCAACCGCCTGGAGTGGTTCCGCGACGTCGAAAGCATCCCGACGTAGGTCGATCAATACGCCTGACGCACGCGCCACATGGCCCAGGTCGGCAAGCAAGCCGTCGGACACATCGATCATGGATGTTGCTCCTGCACGCGCGGCCAAAGCGCCGGATCCGTAGCTGACCTGGGGTACGCGCTGCGCCTCGACCAGCACCCGAGGCGAGCGGAACCCTCGTCCGAGTACGACCAGACCGGCGGCCGCCCAGCCCAGCCGGCCATGAATGGCGACCAGGTTCCCTGGCCGGGCTCCAGACCGCAGCACCGGGCCGCGGCCCTCCAATGAGCCCAGGGCTGTGACGGCAACCGTGATGTCGCGAGCTCTGGTCACATCGCCTCCGAGCAGACTCACCCCGGCCGCCTGGCTCTCTTGGGAGAGCCCGTTGGCGAAATCGAGTACCCAACCCACCGGCAGATCGGCCGGCGCGGAGAAGCCGACGAGTAGTCCAGTAGCCCGCGCGCCAATCGCTTCGATATCGGCGACGTTGACCGCGACCGCCTTGCGTCCGACATCGCGAGCCTCGGACCAATCGCGCCGGAAGTGCACGCCCTCGACGAGCACGTCGAGTGACGCCACCACTGCGTCTCCGATCGCCAGCACGGCGGCGTCATCCCCTGGGCCAACGCGAACGTCAGCCGCGAGCGACAACCCTTCGGTGATTGCCGCAATGAGTGGAAACTCACCGATCTCGGCCAGCGTGGCAGTGCGGTTGAGATTCACCGAAAGCTCCGGCGCTGCCGCGTATCCGCGACGCTCCTCGAGGATGTAGCGTGACGCACATCGGCGAGCGTACGCGGTCTCCACCAAGGACTGACAACGCACCCTGAGACTGAGAAGACACCCCCGTCTTGAAACCCAGGAGGTACCACTCGATGGTCGTACAGGCATACATCTTGGTCCAGACCAACGTCGGCAAGGCGGCCGAGGTCGCGCATGCAATTGGCGCCATCCAGGGCGTCACGCTGGCTGAGGATGTGACCGGTCCTTACGACGTCATTGTGCGCGCCGAAGCCTCCAGTGTCGACGAGCTCGGGCAGCTTGTGGTTGCCAGGGTGCAAGCGGTGCCTGGCATCACGCGTACGGTGACCTGCCCCGTCGTCCACATTTAATTGATGCAGCTCCTCGCGCAATCGCGCGAGGAATCCGCCTACTTCGTCGTCGCTCGCAGAGGAAACTACGCCTCCGCTCCCTCCTCCTCAGCACGGCGGCGCGCGATTTGCCGACGCTCGGAGCTGGATTGAGCTAGCGAAGCCCGACGGGGCGGCGGAGCGCCAAGGTGATCAGCCGCTCGACCAGCTCCGGATAAGGCACGCCGCTTGCCGCCCACATCCTCGGGAACATGGAGTGTGCGGTGAAGCCCGGCATCGTGTTGATCTCATTGACCATGACCCGCCCATCGTGCGTCACGAAGACATCGACCCGAGCGAGACCCTCGCAACCAATCGCTTCAAATGTCTGCACCGCCAGCTGCCGGACTTCGCTGGCCAGCTCCGGCCGCACGTCCGCCGGCACATCAAGATCGACCTGCTCTTCTGGCAGATACTTGGCTTCGAAGTCGTAGAAGCCTGACTTGCTATGCACGCGGATCTCGGCGACCACGCTCGCCATCGGCGGCCCGCCGTCGAGATCAGCCAGTACCCCGCACTCGAGTTCGCGTGCACCCACGAACGCCTGCTCGACGATGATCTTGGGATCGTAAGCCTGCGCCACCCGGACGGCCTGCTCGAGCAGCGCGGGATCGTCCACTTTCGAGATGCCCAAGCTTGATCCGCCACGCGCCGGCTTGACGAAGACCGGGTAATGCAGTGCCGCAGTGGCCTCGAGGCAAGCGGTCTTGTCGCGTTGCCACTGAGCCGGCGTGATCGGGACGAACGGCCCAACCGGCAGGCCACACGCCGCGAGGACCAGCTTCATGTAGTGCTTGTCCATCCCGACAGCGCTGGCCAAAACGCCGGCGCCGACATAGCGAGTGCCCATCATCTCGAAGAGCCCCTGGATGGTTCCGTCTTCACCAAACGGCCCATGCAACAGTGCGAGCGCGACGTCGACAGGACCGAGATGGGACAAAGCTGACTGCTCCCGTACGGCCAGCTCACTCCCGCTCGAAACACGCATCAGCAAGGCCTCGGCCGCGTTCTCACTGAGTTCCGGCAACCTGCCGTCGGTCACGGCCAGCCGGCTGATCGTCTCGGGATCCACCAAGACCCAGCGCCCCGTACGCGTTATGCCGATACCGACCACATCAAAGCGATCCCGATCCAAGGCGCTCAGCACCCCGGCTGCTGTCAGGCACGACACGCCGTGCTCGCTACTGGTTCCCCCGAAGACCACCGCGACCCGCTGACGGGAACCATTGACCCCACGGATGCTCGGCCGGCTCTCACTCACGATCCCCGACCTTAGCCCGGTAGGGCGGCTCGCGCCTCGCAGGCTTCAGACTTGGCCTGTGATCAACCAGCCCCAGTCTCCGAAGAGCCCACACCTGGCCCGCTTGCATCTCGAAACCGTGGCGGTGACCGCTGGACGCCCAGAGCGATCGGTCGATGCTCCGTTGAATACGCCGGTGGTGTTTGCCTCCACCTATGTCGGCGCGCACGACACAGGTGTTGCCCCGATCGGATACGGCCGCTACGGCAACCCAACCTGGCAAGCGCTGGAGCAAACGATCGGCGCCCTGGAGGGTGGCCGAGCGCTGACGTTCGCTTCCGGTATGGCGGCCGCGCACGCCGTGCTGGAGCTCATGCCGCCCAATGGTGTCATCGCGATTCCACACAACTGCTACCTCGGCGTTGCCGAGGCCGTCGACCAACGGGCCCGGAGATATGGCTGGCAGGTGCGTCGGGTCGACGTCGCCGACACCACCGAGGTTCTGACGGCAGCCGAGGGAGCTGACGTGGTGTGGATCGAGTCGCCCACCAATCCGACGATCGAGGTCGCGGACCTTCCCACGCTGGGCAAGAACCTCTCGCCCAACTCTCTCTTCGTCGTGGACAACACCTTCGCGACTCCACTGCTGCAGCGACCGCTGGAGTCGGGTGCCGATATCGTGCTGCATTCGGCCACCAAGCTGCTCTCGGGCCATTCTGATGTCGTACTCGGCGCTACCGTGACGGGAGCCGACGACGCCCAGACCTTTGACGCATTGGACGCAATCCGCCGCTCCTTCGGCGCTGCTCCCGGTCCGATGGAGGCCTATCTTGCGCTGCGTGGCTTGCGTACTTTGCCCTTGCGCCTGGCGCAGGCTCAGGCGAGCGCCTTTGTTCTCGCCCAACGGCTGTTCGCCCATACGCGCGTGCAGCGAGTGCGCTTCCCCGGACTACCGACCGATCCTGGCCACGAGCTCGCGCAGCGTACCATGTCGGGCTTTGGCTCGCTGATCTCCATCGATCTCGCGGACGCGAAAACGGCCGAGGCATTCGTCGACGGCTGCTCGCTGTGGGTGTTTGCCACCAGCCTTGGTGGAGTCGAGTCCACGCTGGAGCGACGGCGACGCTGGAAAGGCGAACTTCAGTCGGTACCGGAAGGTCTGGTGCGGATGTCGGTTGGGATCGAGCACGTCGAGGACCTCTGGACTGACCTCGAGCAGGCCCTTGACCGCCTCTAGGGTGTTTAGTAACGCTCCGGTTTGGCCGAGCGAGACATCAGCGCCGTGATCATCTCAGCTGGCGTCAGCTCGCCGGCGATGACGGCGGCCACGTTCTCCACGATCGGCATTTCAATCTGATGCTTCGCTGCGAGTTCAGTGATCGACGCGCAAGACTTCACGCCCTCGGCGACCTGCCGGGTCGAAGCGGTGATCTCCGCGACCGTGCGTCCCTTCCCGAGCTCCTCTCCGAAGGTCCGGTTTCGGGAGAGCGGAGATGAGCAGGTCGCGACGAGATCGCCGAGACCCGCAAGACCGGAGAAGGTGTAGGGGTCGGCCCCCAACGCCAATCCGAGTCGACTGATCTCAGCTAGCCCGCGGGTGATCACCGACGCTGTCGCATTGGCTCCCAAGCCGAGCCCCATCGCCATGCCGACCGCCAGTGCGATCACGTTCTTGGTCGCCCCGCCGAGCTCACAGCCGATGACATCGGTGTTGGTGTACGCCCGGAATCGGGCGGTGTGACAGACGGTCTGCAGCGCCTCCGCCGTGGTCAGCGAGACACTGGCGACCACGCTCGCGGACGGCTGTCGCTCGGCGATCTCGCGAGCCAGGTTTGGGCCGGTGACGACCGCAATGCGCTGAGGGCCGATGTTGCCGGCTTCCGCAATCACTTCGCTCATCCGTAAGCCGGTGCCGAGCTCGATTCCCTTTGCCAGGCTCACCACGATGGCGTTCTCCGGGATCCGCCACTGACTGAGGTTGCTGCGAAGGGCCTGTGAGGGCACGGCGAGCACCACAAAGTCGGCACCCCTCATGGCTTCCTGCGGATCGCTGACCGCCTTCAAGGACGCCGGCAGCGACAAGTCCGGAAAATAGTCGGGGTTGCGATGTTCGATGTTGATCTTGTTGGCAAGCTCCGGACGCCGGGCCCAGAGGGTCACGTCGTTGCCGGCGTCGCAGACCACAAGCGCAAAGGCGGTGCCCCAGGAACCCGAGCCCATCACCGTGACCCGCGCCCCTCTATCGGTGGATGCAGTGTTGCTCATGCTTGGTCTCCGGTCGTCTTCTCCCTATCCGGGCCGTAGCGATGCACGGGCGGTGTCGCTGCTCTCAGCTCGGCGACCAGGACCGTAATGGCGTCCATGATTCTTGTCGTCGCCTCATCGAGTGTCGCCACAGTCACCGGCCTCCCACGAAGATCATCGAGCAGGACCGGGTGGCCCGCAGCCACTCGCAAGGTCTTGCGAGGAAGGAGCCTGGGAAAGCTCCGCCTGCGACCGGGCATCAGCTCCTGGGCACCCCACTGCCCGATGGGGACGACCGGGCAGCCGGTCGTAAATGCTAGCCGCGCAGCTCCGGTTTTTCCCCGCATCGGCCACAGGTCGGGATCTCGCGTGATCGTTCCCTCCGGGTAGATCACGAGCGCGCGGTCTCGTTCGATCGCTCCTGCGGCGGCAATGAGCGCGTCCTTCGATTGTGTGGATTCGCGCCGAACCGGGATCTGGCCACAGGCAGCGATGATGCGCCCGACCAGAGGGATCTCAAATACCGATGCTTTTGCGAGGAACCGTGGCCAGCGCCCGGAGTACGCCAGAAACTGCCCGACTGCCAAGGGATCCGCATTGGAGATGTGGTTTGCGACAAAGATCACTCCGCCGGTCTGCGGCACCTTCTCCTGGTAGCGCCAGTCCCGCTTGGTGAGCGGCCTCATGATCGTATTGAGAATCCTGACGACGGTCGAGATAGTCTGTCCGCCGGGCTCCTGATTGACCTCCGACAGTGACCTGAACGCCGTACGCGGACTCGCGGCGGCATTCTCGGCCATCAACACCTCGGTCTCGGTGAAGGGTCCTGGGCGATCCCAGGTCGGTTACGGTCGGCTCGGGTGGGTTCACCGCGCCATGAGTGGCTTCACCTTACGGGATCGTGGCACGATCCTCGGATCGCGCGCCGCTGATCGGAGGACGAACGAGGAGACAAGCCTTACGTCTCCGAGTGAGGACGACGGCAGCGGCTCACACAGCGCGATCCGCGCGACGCGGAGCGTCGCAGATGACGTCGGATCGCGCGCCGCTGATCGGAGGACGAACGAGGAGACAAGCCTTACGTCTCCGAGTAAGGACGACGGCAGCGGCTCACACAGCGCGATCCGCGCGACGCGGAGCGTCGCAGATGACGTCGGATCGCGCGCCGCTGATCGGAGGACGAACGAGGAGACAAGCCTTCCGTCTCCGAGTAAGGACGACGGCAGCGGCTCACACAGCGCGATCCGCGCGACGCGGAGCGTCGCAAATAAGATCGGATTGCAGATGACAGAGATCATGCGCCGTCATCCTTGAGAGGAGTTCGTCAGCGTGCTTGTTGACACCGACTCCCGATGATGGCCGGCTCCCCCACTGCCGGGGTGATCGCTCTCAAACCCATCGAGCATGCAAAGTCGCGACTCGCCGTGCCCGATCCGTTACGGCGCCGCCTCGCCTGGACGATGGCGCTGGACACCCTGTCCGCGTTGTCTCGCGCACTGCCACATGTGCTGGTCGTCAGTGATCAGCCCGCCCTGGAGGCGCGACTGCGCCATGCCGGAATTGCTGTGGAGGTCATCAGTGAGTCCGGCCACGTCGGCATGAATTCGGCCCTAAGCCGAGGTGCACGGGCACTCCAGGCCCAGGGGTTCTCCTCAGTCCTGGCGTGCGTCGGTGATCTTCCTGCCTTGCGGCCGGAGTCTGTGCTGCGCATCCTGGATGCCTCGCAATCTCATCCGCGATCCTTTGTCGCCGATGCATCAGGCGTAGGCACCACGATGCTCATCGCACACGATGTCGAGTTGGCGCCGCAGTTCCAGGGGCGGTCGGCTGCAGCTCACCATGCCTCAGGCGCAGTGAGCCTTTCCGCGGAAGCGATCGGATCGCCGATTGGTGATGCCCACCGCGATGTCGATACTGAAGCGGACCTGGCAGCTGCGATCGCACTGGGGGTAGGTCCGGCGACCAGCGCTCTAATTGATCATGAAAAACGACGCCTCGGCCGCTATGAATCGATCACGGCGACGCAATGGCGCAACGCGGATGGAGAGCTACTGGCCGTCACCGCCACGGGAAGGCGAATCGCGCTCCCGGCCGAGGCTTTCCGTGATGTGCTGCGACACATACGTCTGGGCCAGCGCCTTCACGCAGTGGAGAGTGACGGCCGGGTGCTATCCGCGTGGCTCTAGGTGCGATCTAACGCTTGGCGGCGGTCCTCTTAGCCGTAGTCACGGTCTTCTTGGCAGGCGCCTTCGCAACCGTCTTCCTCGCGGCCACCGCCGTCTTCGATGCCGCCGCGCTTCCCGAGGAGGCCGCCTTCTTGGCGGTCGCCCGCGGCACCTTCTTGGCACCCGAGACATAGGCCTTCAGGTCCGTCCCCGCGCGGAAACGGGGAACAGCAGTGGCCTTGGCCCGTTTGCGCTCACCTGTACGTGGGTTGCGCACCATCCGTGCCGAACGAGGCACCTTCTCGAAAACGCCAAAACCGGTGATCGAGACCTTCTCCCCAGCTGCAGTCTTGTAGGTGATGGTTTCCACCACGGCGTTAAGGGCCTTGGCTGCTTCGCTCTTGCTGCCGTCATAGTAGGCGGACAGCGCCTGAATCAATTCAGCCTTGTTCACTGCTTCCCTTCTCGATGCGATACCAAGCCTCTGGGACCTTGGGCCTGCTGGGACTTTGGGCAGCGTACGGTACGCCTGCAGAGCCAACGCTAGGGAAGATCGCGCAACCAGACAATCACTTAGGGCGCACATTTTGGTGTGTTGTAAGGAAAACAGCCCGATTGTCAGCAACTAGCTTGAACTGGCGACCTTTGCTGGCAGGGTTTTCGGCTTGTACTCCGCCCGACGGCGCTCGAACTCATCGATCTGATCAACATGCCGCAGTGTCAGCCCGATGTCGTCCAAGCCCTCCAGCAGCCGCCACCGGGTGTAGTCGTCAATCTCGAATTCCGCGTGGAACCCGTCAGCGCTGATCTGGCGGCTGAGGAGGTCGACGGTGATGGGTGCAGCAGGGTGCTCCTCGACGAAGTCCCAGAGCTCCTCGATGATCTTCTGATCGACCACTGCGATGAGTAGGCCTGCCTTGCCCGAGTTGCCACGGAAGATATCCCCGAAGCGGGAGCCGATCACGACCTTGAACCCGTAGTTCTGCAGCGCCCAAACCGCATGCTCCCGGGAAGAACCGGTGCCGAAGTCGGGACCCGCGATCAAGATCGTCGCTCCGATGTACTGCGGCAGGTTGAGCACGAAGTTGGGGTCGTTGCGCCAAGCCGCGAACAGTCCATCTTCGAAGCCGGTCTTGGTCACCCGCTTGAGGTAGACCGCTGGAATGATCTGGTCGGTGTCGACATTGCTCCGTCGCAGCGGAAGCGCAGTGCCGGTGTGGCTGGTGAAGGCATCCATGATCATCGGCTCCCGGACAGATCGGCTGGTGAGCTGAGCGTGCCGGCCACTGCGGTCGCTGCCGCCACCAGCGGCGACACCAGGTGTGTCCGCCCGCCCTTGCCTTGCCGACCCTCGAAGTTGCGATTGGAGGTGGATGCAGCGCGCTCACCAGGAGCAAGTTGATCCGGGTTCATTCCCAGACACATGGAACACCCCGCAGCCCGCCACTCGGCACCGGCCTCTTTGAAGACCACGTCCAAACCTTCGGACTCGGCTTGCAGGCGAACCCGCGCCGAGCCGGGGACGACCAGCATCCGTACGTTGTCGGCGACCTGATAACCCTTGATGACCCCAGCCGCGGCGCGCAAGTCTTCGATTCGCCCGTTGGTACAGGAGCCGAGAAAGACCGTGTCCACATGAATGTCACGCATTCGCTGACCAGGTTTCAGGGCCATGTACTCCAAGGCCTTGGTGGCGGCGGTCCGGTCGGCCTCGTCGGCGAAGATCTCCGGATCAGGCACCTCAGCACCCAGCGGAACACCTTGACCTGGATTGGTTCCCCAGGTGACGTAGGGTGTCAGCTGACTTGCGTCAAGATCAACTTCGGCATCGAAGATTGCGTCGGGGTCGGTGCGCAGCGTCCTCCAGTGCGTCAGGGCCGCCTCCCAGTCCGCGCCTTCGGGAGCATGTGGGCGGCCTTCGAGGTAGGCGAACGTGGTTTCGTCCGGGGCGATCATGCCAGCCTTGGCGCCCCACTCGATGCTCATGTTGCAGATCGTCATCCGGCCCTCCATGCTGAGCGCCTCGATGGCCGTGCCGCGATACTCCACGATGTAGCCCTGGCCGCCGCCGGTGCCCACCTTGGCGATCAGCGCTAGTACGACGTCCTTCGCAGTTACCCCGGCCGGCAACGCGCCGTTGACGTTCACCGCCATGGTCTTAGGCCTGGCCTGGGGCAGAGTCTGCGTGGCCAAGACATGCTCGACCTCAGAGGTACCGATGCCGAACGCGATCGCCCCGAACGCACCGTGTGTGGAGGTGTGGGAATCGCCACAGACCACCGTCAGGCCCGGTTGGGTCAGGCCAAGCTGCGGCCCGATGATGTGCACAATGCCCTGATCAAGATCACCCAAACTGTGGATGCGGATGCCGAATTCACGCGCATTCCTCCGCAGGGTGTCGACCTGAGTCCGCGAGACCGGGTCGGCGATCGGCTGGTCGATGTTCAGCGTCGGTGTGTTGTGATCCTCTGTTGCCAGCGTGAGATCAGGACGGCGAACGCCCCGACCGGCTTGCCGCAGACCATCGAAGGCCTGCGGACTGGTCACCTCGTGGACGAGGTGCAAATCGATGAAAAGCAGGTCGGGCTCACCCTCGGCGGTTCGTACGACGTGGTCATCCCACACCTTCTCGCTCAGTGTCTTGCCCATGGCGCCTGATCTCTCCTTATCCCCGTTCCCACGATCTGCCACGCTGGTGCTTCTGCTGGATTCGCGCGACTGGCAAGCTCATCGTCGCACTTGCCATCCAGCATCCGAGACGGCAGTATCAAGGCATGGACAACTCTAGCGGTGTCGGCGTCCTCGACAAAGCCGCCCTGGTGCTCAGTGCCTTGGAGACTGGACCGACCACTCTGGCTGGTTTGGTAGCCGCGACTGGGCTTGCCCGACCAACTGCGCATCGCCTGGCGGTCGCCCTCGAGCATCATCGTCTGGTCAGCCGCGATCTGCAAGGCCGATTCATCCTCGGCCCGCGGCTTGGTGAGCTGGCGTCGGCAGCTGGCGAGGACCGGCTGCTCGCAACGGCGGGACCGGTGCTGGCACGGCTGCGGGACATCACCGGGGAATCGGCTCAGATGTTCCGGCGTCAAGGCGACTACCGCGTGTGTGTTGCCACGGCCGAGCGGATGTCTGGGTTGCGCGACAGCGTTCCCGTCGGCACACAGCTCACCATGAGCGCAGGCTCGGCCGCTCAGGTGCTGCTGGCCTGGGAGGAGCCGGATCGGATGCAGCGAGGGCTGCGCGGTAGCCGCTACTCCGCCGTCGCCCTGGCCGCGGTCCGCCGGCGCGGCTGGGCGCATTCAGTGGGTGAGCGCGAACCTGGGGTTGCCTCCGTCTCGGCGCCAGTACGCTCCCCTTCTGGCAAGGTCATCGCTGCGGTCAGTGTGTCGGGGCCGATCGAACGACTGTCCCGACAGCCCGGCCGGCTGCATGCGCCGGCAGTGATCGCCGCCGCGGAACGTCTGAGTGAGGTGCTTCGCCGAAGCGGCGGAGAATAGTTCCTCGAGCTGATCACCGCTGTCACCGGAGCTCAAACTTCCGACCGTTGCGGACTTCCGAGTCCTTACGTGACCACTGTCGCCAACTCTTCGACCAGTAGCCGCTTCCTACGAAGTCTGATACCGGTCGCTAGGGTCACATCTGTGGAGCAACCGGTCATCAATCGGGCTATTCGCATCGATCACGCGATCCAGCGCTGGCGCGCTCAGCGGGCGCGAGATGCCGGGTACATCGCCGAGGTGATTCCATATACCAGCTATGGCTCGACAAGCTGGTTACGGGTGCTTGCTCGCGTGCTGCTCGCGAAAAGTACTCAGCGCCACGCCGATACGCCGACTGGGATACGCGGCTGGCGTAACTTCATCGGCGTCCCCGTCGAAAACGCGAACGTGACTGTCGACACCGGGGAAAGATCGTACGAGGTGCAGGCAGACTACAGCGGCGTCGTCGATGTGGTCGTCGACGTTGATCTTGAGCCAGGCTGGCATCGGATCGGCCTAAGCTCCGAAGGCTCAGAGGTGGCGACGGCATTGGTTTTCGTTGTCGATCCACAAACCATTTTCGGGGTGGTGTCCGATATTGATGACACGGTCATGGTCACCGCACTGCCGCGGCCGCTGCTCGCAGCCTGGCACACCTTCGTTGTGAACGAACACGCGCGGGCGACGACCCCGGGTATGCCAGTCCTCTACGAGCGAATCTCCAGCCGCTATCCGGGAGCGCCGTTCATCTACCTCTCGACCGGAGCGTGGAACGTCGCGCCGACCTTGACTCGCTTCTTGTCCCGCAACTTGTATCCGGCCGGTCCTTTGCTGCTGACCGACTGGGGGCCCACAGCGGATCGGTGGTTCCGCAGTGGTCGCGAGCACAAGCGCAGCAGTCTGGAGCGCCTGGCGCGCGAGTTCCCTCAGATTGAGTGGTTGCTGGTCGGTGACGACGGGCAGCACGATGAGTCGATCTACCGCGACTTTGTGACGAAGCATCCCGACAACGTGGCGGCTGTCTGCATCCGCCGGCTGACGCCCAGCGAGGCGGTCCTTGCAGGCAGCAGTTTCCGCGGCCACCCCACCTCCACTGATTCGGCGGGGCCGTGGCTGTACGCCTCCGATGGTGCAGGCCTCGCCGACCAACTGGAGCGCGCTGGTTTGCTTGATCCCGCACCGCAGCAGCCAGAGATTGAGGCATAGGTTCGGAGGCACCCGCTGGATTGACCTGGTGGCACTGAACGGAATACCAACCCGCGCTACCGCCCCTTAGTCTCATCAACGGTTCGTAGGCGTTGCACGTTTGGAACGTCTTGTGTACTCAGTGGATACCAATCAGGATCTGACTCTGACCGGGCCACTTACGGACAGCTGGCCTGGGGAGCCTCGCGGGTTCCAACTCTGCAGCGTGTTCGCGAATTGGTACACAGCATTCGGCTTCATTGTGATCAAGGGGTCCCGTGAGGAAATGGCCTCCCACCAGGATCATCTGCGTCGGTAGAAGTGCTTGCGGCCACGGCCGGGCACGATCAGGGTGGTCCGAGGGTGAGGCGTGCCGCCCACTGCGCCCATCCACCATCGGACGTTCCGCACGCTAATGTGCGGTTGTGCAGCCGTCCTCATCGATCACTCGGTCCGGGTGGAGCGCCCCTGACAGCGCCTCCGGTACCTGCCACTTGTGATCCGAGACCCGTTCGCATACACCGACGCGTGCGCCGCCTCGAGATCGCCTTGGCTACAAGCGGGGTTCGATTCCTCGGAGCGCCTGGACCTCCACAACGTTAGCCAGAATTAGAGCGGCTTAGCGTCTGTGACCGGCCCCGAACCCGCCCGTGGCATCTTCTGGGGCATCCTCTTGCTTGCTCCCCTGGCTGGTAATCCTCACCCGTAGGGGTGGTCCTACTCGGCGACCCTGGTGGAATGATTAACCTCGGCCCCAGCGAGACGCAAACAACGCCGCCCGCGCCCGCCGGGGCCAAACCAACTGGCCAACGGGTGGGGAAATTCCCCACCTCGAAGGACGTGAGGCCCCGCCGGCCGGGCATATCTCTCTCGGGGATTGTCGAGCGTGATGTGTGACCGGCGGGACCGAGGGCCGACGTACGCCGCGCAGGTCATACTCAATTCGAAGCTTCCGAGATGGTGATACCAACATAATTCACCTCGGCTTAACCGACCACCGCTCCTTCGTGCAACGGAACAGCTTTTCAGCCGTGGCTCCTCCCGGGCCGATTGGGGATGCAGCGCTCTCCCCTTTCCCTTGCCTGACGGGCTCAGCGGTGTAGGTGACAGTGCTCCAGCCAGCGTGAAGCTGGTGCCACCCAGTGTTCGCGTAGAAATGGACAGTGGCCTTGTCAGGCCATAGTCGGCGAAGCACATCTCGCGGGAAAAGCCGCGACCCGACGACAAAGCCATACCAGTACGGGCACCTTTTCAGCGATCGGCTCGATGTTGTGGCCGACGCATGGACGCAGCGCACATGTCAGCGCGCTCGCTGGTGCGTGCCTCGGGGATACCCGAAGGGAGACGATCGGATTGAGAGGCGACACGAAATAGCCCCTGACTAGGTGCTTTACCTGGTAGCCCCGACGGGATTCGAACCCGCGCTACCGCCTTGAGAGGGCCAATCAGGGGTTAACGGCTGGCGTTGGTAACCGGTGAATGTGCCAGCTGACTAGGCCATTTGGTCAAGTCGAGCGTTGGCATCCGTTGGACGTTTGCGAACGTCTTGTGTACCCAATGTGTACCAAATCCTGATCTTGGTCTGGTGGATCAACCGTATCAAGATCAACTACCCCCCACATGTAAGTGCCCCTCTAACCAGGTTTGGGGACTTACGAAGACCGACCGGGGTAGGGAGGAAAATGGCCTCATGTCGCTGGCGAGAAGGTATCCGCTCAGCGCGTTCTTCGTGCTGGCCTGCGTACTCTCCTGGTGGCCTTGGATCCTCTACTTGGTCGATCGTCTACACCTGGTTGTTCAACAACGCTAAGGGAAGTGTGTTGATCGTCATGCTGTTCCACGCCATGAACAACACCTTCTCGAGCGGGTTTGTCGGCCAGATGTTCTTTGGAGCAGACTCGGTGAACCAGGCGTGGCTGCGCCTCATGCTGTGGGGTGCGGTGGCGATCGTCCTGGTCGTTGTGTACGGCTCCCAAAACCTGTCGCGCAAGCATCTGAAGCAGGTGGAACCAGTGCAGCCTGAGGTATCTGCGGCATCCCCTCGCGCCGTCTAAACGAGCTGCACAGACCGCCGCGGGGCGACCCGCAGCCACAGCCATCGACCCGACCTTTCCATCCACGACGGTGACCTGGTAACGGGCCCATAGTCGTGTGGTGTGATCCAGTGCGGTAGGCGAGGCATGGGGTCGCCGCCGTCTTTAGGTGTGGGGCGCGCTGATTTCGCCGGCTGAACGAGCTACGACGACGGCGCCCAGACCGGCGCCAACCAAGGTCCCGACGAGCGTACCGATGAGCGGCAGATCGATGGCAAAGCCAACGCCGAACCCGGCGGCGACGCAGCCGGTTATCAAGCCGGCTGCACGCACCCTCGGTCCGCGCCATTGCTCGAATCCTGATGTGTGAGGCGTGCTGGGAAGGGCGCACGTCACCGTGGTCGCGCTGATCGGGATGGAGTTCGTCTGGTTCCTTAACCACTGGAATCTCTTGGGGTTCCGCCTTTGAGCAACGTCGGCGCGGTATGAAGGCCGAGGGAATACGGCCTCGGATTTCGGCAAGGCAGAATTCACGAAGGGCAGGCCGCCAGTTGGCCGCCTGCCCTTCGTCAGGAGCATTGTGAGCCCCCACCACGAAGAAGAACGAGGAGCCTCTGGACTGGCGGGAAGTCCTGGCCGTGCAGCTTGCGATTGCCCTCGATCGCCGACGCGAGCGCCGTCGCCTGCTGCGCCTTGTCGGAAGTCGCCGGCAGCTGTGGCTCGAAAAGATGACCCTGCTGAAGACGTGGGCCACTCAGTGCGTAGAAGGTCAAGGCGCTGCTGTAATAGCGGGGTTAGCGAACTGCTGGCCGACATAACTTCGCGCCGAGATGGCAAGGGCGCTTCGTTTCGCATGCTTCTTTTCCCTTTCTCGCTGCGCGCGCCGGAATGACGCGTCACCGCGTGCGATACACCTTCGAGTTGACGCTGGAGTGACGCCAGATGGCGAGGCGCGCCCGACCGTGCACAGCATCGCCCGAGGCTGAGGCCAACCAGCCAATCGGATGGCTAGGCCGCGCCAACGAGATCGCGGGGGGCCGTGCTGTGGCTTTGCAGCCCAGATGCAAGCCTCGTCGGCGTTGCCCTCCCCGTCGACGGTGGCTACACCGCCCGCTAAACAAGTCGGTGGAGAACGACCACGCGCGCCCAAGCGCTGTGGGCGGTAGACAGGCAAGATCATGAATCAAGGTCTGCCCCACGAGCGAACTTCGACCCCAACATTGCAGCGCCGGCCGATGGCGCTAGCTTCGTCGCGTGGACGCATTGAGGGCGGTTCCGGTCGATGGCGCCGCGGCCGCGTTGGACGAGTTCTGGTCCCAGGAGATCGTGGGCGAGGCCAATGGAAGCCTGTTCAAGGTTGCCAAGGGCATCGGCTCGACCGAGTGGCACGCCCACGATGACCAGGACGAGGTGTTCCTCGTGACTCACGGCACGCTGGTCGTGGAGCTGCGCACAGGCGATGTGCTGGTGAACGCGGGCGAGTTGTTCGTGATCCCGCGCGGGGTGGAGCATCGCCCGCGTGCCGACGAAGAGACGCGGTTTTTGATCGTGGGTTTGACCGTGACCTCCTCGGCGGCCGGCGGGAAGCCCGCGTGGAGCTACGGCGACGGCGAGCCGGGCTAGGCGCGGAACGCGACGTCTCGCAGGACCGGCCGGATGGCCTGGCAGGGCCCGGGGGCCTCGGCGCCCAGCCAGCGGTGCGACGGCGTGACGCCCGCCCAATGTCTGATCGCCGCAGCGATCGAGCGGACCGACTGACCGCGGCCGCGGCCGAGCGCGATCTCCTCCCGCTGCGCCAATGTCAAACAGCGGCTCTTCAAGCCACGGCCGCGACGCGGGCGAACCCCACCGGCCGCGACCAACCACCGGGTGCCCTGCTTGCGATAAGTGCCAGCCGTGACAGCAGCATCGGTGTTGCCGGATCACACACGAGACCGTTGCCTCACCGCATCGCAGAGGGAGGCGCAGAAGCGTTCGAGGATGGAGGTGTGGAGCAGGAACTCACGCGTTTCCTCGGGTTGGCCGGTCAGCACTTCGGCGCTCAGATAGTCGACCACATGTCGGTCGTCGCCAGCGAAGTCTTGGATGAACGCGGCGGCGTCGGCTCGGCCACGCAAAGTCAGCGCTGCGAGATAGAGGCCCGCCGCCCAGCCTTCGGTGCGGTCGCGAAGGCGCATGACCGCGTCATGGTCGAGCCCAAGGCGGAGCAGGTGGTTGAGTAGCAGGTCCGCTTCCTCATCGGAAAAGCTCAGCCTTTGGGCATCGATCTCGACCAGCTCACCGGCGGCGCGCATTCTTGCGAGCGGGAGCGGCGGCTCGGAACGGCTGGCCAGGACAAGCTCAAGGGTGTCAGGGAAGTGATCAACAAAGAAGCCAAGACCCTGGTCGATGTCGGGATTGGTGACCAGATGGTAGTCATCGAGGACGAGCACGATCTGGCTCGGTAGAGCGGCGAGCTCTGCGCAGAGGGCCGGCAGCACCTCGGCGAGGATGTCAACCCGGGGGACCCGCAACATTGGAAGGGAATCAGCGCCCGTCGCTGGCTGTTGGGTGCGCAGAGCCTCGATGAGGTAGGTCCAAAACGTCACCGGGTCGTTGTCGCCGCGGTCCAGAGCCAGCCAGGCAAAGGGTCGTGTCTCCCTCGCCGATGCATACCAGTCTGCTAGGAAGGTCGATTTCCCCCATCCGACCGGTGCGCGGATCAGCGTCAATTTGTGCGGCGCACCCGTGCAGAGCTCGATGAGCGCAGACCTTGACACACGCCGCCGCGGGACCGGCGGCTGAAGCTTCGACCAGTCCAGCGGCCGCGCGGCGGGCGTGGTGGCGTCGACCCGTGCCTTCGCCATGTGGCCAACCTAGCGGAGCGACCAGCGGGTTCACCCAGGGTGAATCCGCGCCTGGGTGAGGACGGGTCACCCAGCTGAGGCGAATGATCCGTACGGGACGCAAGGAGGAATCTGTGCAAGAACGCCGATATGTCATCACCGTCCGGGGCCGGCTGAGCGAGCGATTCGCGGCGACCTTTGAAGGGCTCAGTCTCGCGGCCGGCGACGGTGTTACCACCTTGAGCGGCCTCTTTCATGATCAGGCCCAGCTCTACGGCGTGCTGGAACGTGTCGCCGACTGCGGTCTTGAACTCGCTGGAATCAAAGAAGACGTCGCCGAGGACAGCCGAACGCATCGAGGTCCTCCAGACAAGCGAATCAGCGGGAACGGATAAGCCCAACGACGGCTCCGCCCAATAGCTCCAGCCACCAAAAGGAACCGACATGCCGACGAAAGGCAACGACGTAGACACAGCAATCCGACCGCAGACTGGGCTGCGGCAGCTGGTGGCCCGCCATCCCCTGGTGACGTTCTTCGTCTTGTGCTACGCACTGTCGTGGACTCTGTGGATTCCCCTTGCCGTCCTTCGCGGCGCCATCCCAGGGCCCGTCTCCACCTTGGCTCTCGTGCTGGGCTCCAATGTCCCCTCGGCCGTCGCCATCGTCCTCACCGCCCTCAGCCGTGGGAAGCACGGCACCCGACAGCTCCTCGGAAAGCTCCTGATCTGGCGGGTCCGTCCGTGGTGGTATCTGATGCTCCTCGCACCGACCGCGCTGGTCCTGGTCTCGATCACCGCGGTCGCTGTCCTGGTTGGCGGCCCAACTGCCACCCTGGGCACGCCCGTGGTCGCAGCAATGATCACGGTCGCGCTGATGACCTTCCCCGGCAGCGCGCTCGGCGAAGAAGTCGGCTGGCGCGGGTTCGCACTCCCCCGCCTGCAATCCAGGCAAACGGCCCTGATCGCCAGCTTGGTCCTCGGCACCTTGCACGCCCTGTGGCACTTGCCGCTGTGGCTGAACGGCGACCCGGACAACCAGCTGAGTCTCTACCCCGCGTTTGTCATCCAGGTGATCGCCGTGGCCGTGATCTACACCTGGCTCTACAACGGCACCAAGGGCAGCCTGCTGCTGGCGGTCCTTTTCCACACCGCATTGAACGCGCCGCTGACTCTGGTCCTGCTACCTCTCGGGCCCGAGAATGTCACCCTGCCGTTCTGGCTGTTGTCCGGGTTGTGGGTCGTCGCAGCGGTCATCGTGGTGGCCGTATTCGGACCGTCGCAGCTCTCCCGCCAACAACGCCTACAGGAGCCCCCTCAGACGTCGACCGGATCCGGTGTTCAGCGAACGCGACACAGCCACGAGCAGCACGGCCATCCGTCAGGTGCTCCTGTCGGTTCGTACCAATCAACCTCCCAACCGTTGAACGCGGCGGAGACCAACCACCACATGTAGTCGAGAAAAGGAATTCAGGCATGTCTATCCTCAGGCGCTACCCACTTACGTCGTTCTTCATCCTCGCCTATGCGATCACGTGGGCAGGCATACCGTTTGGCTGGTTCTTCACCTTCGGACCACTACTGGCGGCGCTGATCGTGGTGGGCCTGACGCAGGGCAAGGCGGGGCTTCGAGAATGGGGCAGCCGGCTGATCCGGTGGCGAGTCCGGTGGGTGTGGTACGTCCTGGCGATCACGGTACCTCTGGCCGTGCTCGCTGCGGCCTTTAGCATCAATCTTTCGCTGGGCGCCGGTCCCGCCTCGCTGATTCAGCTCGCGCCCGGCTCCATCGTCCTGATCTTCGCGGTCCGGCTGATCAACCCCTTGGACGGGCCGCTAGCAGAAGAGCCCGGCTGGCGAGGCTTCGCCCAGCCCGGCCTGCAAAGGCGCCACTCACCTCTAGTCGCCACCTCGATCCTCGGGCTGTTGGTGGCCGGCTGGCATCTGCCTTTGTGGCTCATGCCGCAATTCGGCGCCACACCCGTCATTATCATCAGCGACTTCTTGGGAACAGTCGCGGTCACGTTCTGGTATGCGTGGCTGTTCAACCACTCAGGCGGCAGCGTGCTGCTGACGTTGATCTCCCACGACGTGGAAGGCGTCATCCACCCCCAGCTGTTCTGGACAGACCCAGCCGTCCGGGAGCGTGTCACGTTGATTTACGCAGCCGCGTGGTGCGCGGTGGCTATTGCTGTGGTGGTCTTCGACCGGAGGCATTGGCGTCGCGTTGACGGTGCCGCTTCCTCCAGCCGCGCCGGCGACTTGCACGTCGAGGGTGCCACCGACCACGACGACGGCGCCATCACTGCCCGCTAGCTATGAGCCGACGTCATAGAACAGGTGCCCCAACATGAAGTCAGATGCTGCCGCCGAACCTCCTTCAGAGACACTGCAAGAGCCCATCGCTCAACAACCCAGCAGGCCACAAGGCGGCGTGTCCCCGACGCCTGCGGCGCCTTTCGTCCGGCATGCGGGCTGGCTGTCGATCACGGCCGGAGCGCTCTTCCTTATCGCGCAGATCGTGAGTGGACATTCGATCAGGGCCACCGGAAACGTGCACGCGACCAGCGGGGACACCCACGACTCTGCCCTCGAGGACCGGGTCCGGGCGCTGCACGACGCCGAACTCACCCAGCCGGTGGGCACGACTTGGCAGTACAGCAACCCCAACTATTGGACGCTCGGCATGATCGTGCATGCGGTATCCGGGCAGTCCTACGAAACCTACATCCAGCAGCACATCTTCGACCCGCTGCAGATGCGCAACTCCTACACGTCGCAAGCCGAGGCGGAGCAGCACGGACTACCCACCGCGCACCGCTACTGGTACGGCTTCCCGGTCGCCTCCGAACTACCCTTCGATCGCGGCGGCGTGAGTTCCGGCGGCCTCAGCTCCAGCGCGCTGGACATGGCCCGCTACCTCAGCCTCTACCTCAACGACGGCCGATCCGGCGCCACTGCGCTGGTTTCACCAGCCGGGGCCGCTGAGCTGCAGCGGCCAGGCGTCCCCACCGGTGCGGACGGCGTCTCCTACGCGATGGGCTGGGACCTGAGCCAGCTCCACGGCGTCCCGACGGTCTCCCACGACGGCAGCGGCTTCGGCTCACACGCAAATGTCGTCCTCGTCCCGACCGCGAATGGGGCGTCGTGGTGATGGAGAACGGCGAAAACTCCCCCGACGAGTTCTTCGGCTCCCGCCGCATGACTGGCATCGCCACCGGCATCACCGGCATGCTGATCAGCCAGGAGCCACCCCCGCCGACCTCGTCGAGCAGATCGCTGTGGATGATCTACGGGGTCGTCCTAGGGATCATCGCCATCCAGATCATCGGGATGGCCCGCAGCGTGCGGACCATCCACATTTGGCGCGCCGACCCGCTGCGACGCCCGACAGGAGCCCTGCAGATCGGGCTCCGCGTGGGCCTGCCCCTCCTGGTGAGCTGGAACTGGGCCCTCATCGTGCTGGTCGGACTGCCACGAATGATCGACGCGCCGCTGCCGGCCATCCTGACGGGACTGCCCGATCTCGGATACCCGCTGATTGCCAGCGCCGTCCTCGCCTTCGGTTGGGGCCTGGCCAGAGTGATCTGGGCAATCCGAACCCTCCGAACCCCGGCCCCCGTATCCCGGGACGCCTCGAACGGCGCCACCCGGCCCAGCTGAACCCATCAGTGAAGGAGATCCGATGTCGGGACGCTCGATCTAGATGCCCGCGGTCGCGGAAGCGGTTCCTTGAGTGCAACTCATCGGACAATCGGGGCTGGAGCGGCAGTGCCCACGTCCGGGTTCCCGCTCTGACTCAATCCGATGTCCGTAGGAGGGTCAGCTGGAGTCGGCTTCCCCTCTGTTCGAGGTTCCGCTCGGCCAGAGGCTCGTGCAAGTCCGCAGCTAGCGCTTGGCGGAGGCTGCCAGGGCCGGGGTCAGGTCGTCGTCGCTGTCGAGTGATGATGAGACCAGTCGCCGGACGGAGGCGGCGTCGTCGAGATCGATGGCGGCGTCGGCGAGAGAGGCGCAGCGGGCAAGGTCGAGTGCGCGCGCCCGTGCTTTGACTGGGGGCACTGATTTGGGGGACACGCTCAGTTCGCGGACTCCGAGTCCGAGCAGGACGGGAATCGCAGTGTGGTCGGCGGCAGCTTCTCCGCAGACCGCGACCGGGATCCTGCCGGCCGCGGTGTGACAGACGTGCCGAATAAGTCTGAGCACGCCGGGGTCCAAGGGGTCTGAGAGGGCTGCGACGGCGGTGTTTCCCCGCTCAGCGGCGAGCGTGTATTGGGTCAGGTCGTTTGTTCCGATGCTGATGAAATCCAGGTAGGGGAGGAAGGTCGCGATCTTCAGCGCGGCGGCAGGCACTTCGACCATCATGCCGATGCGTAGTCCTTCGGGCAGGCCAGCAGGGCCGGCTGCTTCCTCGAGCATGCTACGCGCGTTCCGGATTTCGGCGACGGTTGTCACCATCGGGAACATCACACTGGTTGGCACCCTAGTGGCGACTTGGCAGATGGCTGAGAGCTGCTCGAGCAGCAGGTCCCGACGGTCCAGAGAGAGCCGAATTCCGCGGTGTCCGAGGAACGGATTCTCTTCGACAGGCATTGGCAGGTAGGTCAGCGGCTTGTCTCCACCTACGTCCAGGGTGCGGAATGTGACACGGCGGCCACCCAGGGCGTCAGCGATGGCGAGGTATTCCGCGACCTGCTCCTGGAGGTCGGGGGCCCGATCGCGGTTGAGGAACAGGAATTCGGTACGGACCAGACCGGCGCTGTCTGCTCCTTCAGCAGCCGCCGCGTGGGCGTCGGCGCGGGAGCCGAGGTTGGCGGCGACCTCGATCCGGGCACCGTCGATGGTGACGGCGGGTTCGCCGGCTGCGGCGCGGTGTTTGCTCTCCTGGGCAGCCATTTCGGCTGCCCGCTGGCTGAAGTGCGCCACTGTGGCGGCCGGCGGGTCGATGACGAGTTCGCCGGTGGTGCCGTCGATGACGACGGTGGTCCCCTCGGTCAAGCTGAGTACGCCGGGTCCTGCCGCGACGAGGGCCGGGATGCCGCGTGAACGGGCGATGATCGCGGCATGTGAGCTTGGGCTGCCGTAGGCGAGGACGATTCCTTGCACCGCGTCGAGGTCGAGTTCGGCGGCTTGCGCGGGGGTCAGTTCCTTGGTTATCAGGATGCCAGGTCCGGTCATGGCGACGGTCGGCGCGCCGGTGAGTGCAGCGAGCACCTGAGTTCCTACGGCCCGTACGTCCTCGGCGCGGGCGCGCAGGTAGGAGTCTGGCAGTTCAGACCATTGCTTCTCGACGACAGCGAGGGCATCGACCCAGGCCGTGACCGCACCGGCTCCGGAGTTGACTCGGTGCTTGATGTCGGCGAGCACTTCGGCGTCGCCGAGGAGCATCAGGTGGGCGTCGAAGATTTGCGCTTCCTGGGGCCCGACCTCCCGGGCGGCGACGGCTCTGATGCGCTCGATCTCCCGACGCACGGCGGCCACCGCCTCCACGACGCGACGCCACTCAGCCGTTGGGCTGCCTGTGAGGCCGGGATGGGCCGGGGGTGCAGGGGAGCGCAGCATCCGGACTGGTCCGATACGGATGCCTGGTGAAGCCGGCAACGGTCCGGCATTCTGCACCTGGACAGTGGTTGGTGCATCATCCAGCGGCTCGTCGAAGTTGCGGGCGGCCAGGGCGAGCAGGTGGTCGATCGCCTCGGGCGCCTGCGGACCCGATGCCGAGATCTCCACCTGATGGCCGTGCAGGGCAGCGAGCATTGCGACCCGGCTGAGGCTCGCCGCGGGGACTGGGCCGGTTCCGGTGGTCAGGTTGAGCAGCCGGACCGAGGCGTCTAGTCCGCGCATCTCGCTGACGAGGCGCGCGGCTGGCCGCGCGTGCAGTCCGTGGCGGTTGGCGACTGTGAACGCCGCCACCACATCCACCGATTCACCAGCAACAGGCGTGGGCGGCGATGTGTCTTCGGGATTGCTCAGTTGGGCGTTTTTACCCATAAGTGCGCCGTGGGCTTCGGCGGCGACTTCCTTGCGGCCGGCACCTCCAGCGGCAGCTACGGCCGCAACAATCAATCCTTCGATGAGTGGTGCCGCTGACAGAACGACCCGCTCACGCACCTGTGGGTCATCGAGGAGATCGAGGGCAAGTTCGGCGCTGAGAACCGCGCTGCCGAGGTCCATTAGCACGACGACGCCCGCGGGGCTGTCAACCTCCTCGATTGCCTCTTTGATGCGTACGGCGTCTGTGCCGAGGGTTAGCTCGTCCAGGCCTGCGGCCACCGCGATGGGGACCGGGCGGCCGTGCAGCATCTCGGCCGCGAGTGCCACGGCGGCTCGGGCCAGGGCGCGGCTGTGCGAGACAATGACGATGCCGACGAGGCATTTGGACGAATCGTGTTCAGGTGTTGCCATCAGCCTTCCCTCACCATCTTTCGCTGAACCATCGCCACGAGTCGTACGCCGGATTAGAGCGATGCTTGGGTCGCCGCGGCCATGAGCAGTGCGACCGTGGTGGCGCCCGGGTCCTGGTGCCCGACGCTTCGCTCGCCGAGGTAACTGGCCCGGCCTTTCCGCGCGAGCATTGGCGTGGTGGCGTCGCGCCCGTTCTCCGCGGCGACCAAGGCCAGCTTCAGCGCGTCGGTCTTGTCCAGACGATCTGAGACAGCGGTGTCGAGTGCGTGCACCGCCGGGGCAAGCGCGTCATACATTGTCTTGTCCCCGGCTTCGGCCTTGCCGCGAGTGACGATGCCTTCTAGGCCAGCGCGCAATGCTGCCGCGAGCTGGGCCAGCGAGATCTCCGCAGTTTCACCGAAGGACGCCCCGGCCCGGAGGAAGAACGTGCCGAACAACGGACCGCTGGCGCCGCCGACGGTGGAGACGAGAGTCATGCCGACCTTGTTGAACAGTGCCGCGGCCGTCACCGGTGTGGTGTCGTCGAGCGCGGCGACGACGGCCCGCATCCCGCGGTCCATGTTTGCGCCGTGGTCGCCGTCGCCGATGGCGGCGTCAAGGTCGGTCAGTAGTTCTTTGTTCTCGGCGACGAGCAGGGCGAAGCTTCGGATCCACCGGTCCAGAGCTGCCGTCGCCACCGTTTCGTCCATGTTCAGGCGCCCCATCTCAGTGCCGGAGTCTTCACGGGAGCATCCCAGAGGGAGAGAAGTTCGTCCCCGACTTTGAGCAGGGTCACTGATGTGCCGGCCATCTCGAGCGAGGTGATGTAGGAACCGACAAGCGAGCGCGCCACCTGCACGCCGTGGGCGGTCAGAACCCGATTCACTTCGTTGTACATGACGTACAGCTCGATGAGCGGTGTGCCACCGAGCCCGTTGACGAAGGCGATGACGTTGTCGCCGTTGGTGAATGGCAGGTCGGCTAGCACGGGTTCGACGAGCATCTCAGCGATCTCGCGTGCGGTGGCCAGTGGCACGCGTTGACGGCCAGGCTCGCCGTGGATACCGACTCCCAACTCCATTTCGTTTTCACCGAGGTCGAAGGTGGGCTTGCCGGCTGCCGGAACGGTGCACGAAGAGAGCGCCAGGCCCATGCTCCGACCATTCGCGTTGACTTGGCGGGCGATATCGGCCACCTGCTCCAGGGTCCTGCCCTGTTCGGCTGCGGCGCCGGCGATCTTTTCCACTAGCACGGTGACCCCGACGCCTCGCCGGCCAGCGGTCCAGGTGCTGTCCTGGACGGCCACGTCGTCGTCGGTGACCACGGAGAGGACCTGGGCACCAGTTGCCGCGGCCAGCTCGGCCGCCATGTCGAAGTTCATGACGTCGCCGGTGTAGTTCTTGACCACATGCAGGACACCGGCGCCGCCGTCAACCAGCTTCGTCGCGGCGAGCATCTGGTCGGGTACAGGAGAGGTGAAGACCTCGCCCGCACAGGCGGCATCCAGCATGCCCAACCCCACGAATCCGCCGTGAAGCGGCTCATGACCCGATCCTCCACCTGAGATGATCCCCACCTTGTCGGGTCGCGGTGTGTCCCCACGGTAGATGATCTTGTGCTGGTGGTCGACGCGAAGATCCGGATGTGCCGCCTCGATCCCCTGCAGTGCTTCGGCTACGACGTCTTGCGGGTCGTTGATGAGCTTCTTCATGGTGTTGTCTCCTTAGTAGGGTCGAGTGATTGGGTCAGGCCGAGAGTGGCTGCCGGCTCGACTGCTCATGGTTCACGCCCGGCTGGCTCGATGGTTCGGGGTCAGCAAGGTCAATTCCTTCTGAAGAGATTGCCCGGTCGGCCGGGGTGCGGGCAAGCACGCCGTACAGCAGCGCGGCGGCGACGCCAGCGAGGAGTTCCGCGACGACGTAGACGGGAAGTTGGCTCCACTCCACCTGACCGCCCGCGATCTGCTGGACGAGCATCGGCCCGAAGGTGCGAGCCGGGTTGATTGAGGCCCCCGTTGCGGGAGCCACCGGAATGATGGCCGCGAAAACGACCAAGCCGATCGCGAGACCAGCAAAACCAGCAGCTGCCTTGCGGTGGATCACGCCGAAGATGACAAACACGAGGATGAAGGTGCCGACGAACTCCGCCGTGAACGCCTGGGTCCAGCTGATGGAACTGTACTTGGCGACACCGAGGCCCACGTCGCTGGCCTTCTTACCCAGAACGCCGATGATCGCCGCCGCCCCGAGGACCGCACCGGCCAGCTGCGCCAGGACATATCCGGGCACCTGCCGCCAGGGGAACTTGCCCGACACGGCGAGCCCGAGCGTCACCGCAGGGTTGATGTGGTTGCCGCCGATGTGGCCCAAGGCGTAAACCGTCGCCACGACTACCGTGCCGAACGCCAATGAGATCATGCCCAGATCGGCCATTGTGAACGGCGCATCGCCGTTGACGATGAGCGTAGCCGGGACCGATCCCACGCCGATGAAGACCAGAAACGCGGTCCCGATGAACTCAGCCGCCAACCGCTGCGCCAGCGAACTCTCATCCAGCATGGCCCTACCTCCTTGAATTCTGAAGAAGATTCGATAATGTCGAATGTGCTTCGGAGCATACACACATGGTTCACTATGATGCAAGACACATCCGGAAACCTGTGCGCAGAACCGAACCCGAGCAAGGAGGGACACGTGATCCAATCGATCGACCGTGCGATCCGGGTCCTTTTTGCGCTGCAGGGAGCCCGGCGCATGACCCTGTCCGAACTCGCCAGCCGTCTCGAACTGCCGCCCTCGACGGTTCACGGCATCGTCCGCACCCTGGTCGCCCAGGGCATGGTCGTCCAAGAGCACGGTTTCGGCCGCTACCAGCTGGGTCCGGCGGTGCTGCGGCTCGGCAGCGTCTACCTCGACACGCTCGAGCTGCGATCCAAGGCCATCCCCTGGGCCGAAGACCTCGCCCGCCGCACCGGTTACTCCGTACGCACCGGCGTGCTACTCCTCGATGACGTGGTGATCATCCATCACGAACCCAGACCGGACGGCAGCCGACAGATGCCCGAGGTGGGCATCGTTATCCCAGCCCACGCAAGCGCCCTGGGCAAAGCCATCCTCGCCTTCGACGACGATGCCGCATCCCGCATGCTCGCGGCGTCGGCCCTGCGCAGCATGACCGGTGAGACCATCACTTCCCCTGTTGAGCTCAAGGAGGAGCTCGCTGACATCGGCTCCACGGGGCTCGCTCGAGAGCAGGAGGAGGCCGTCCTTGGTGAATGCGCGATCGCCGGGCCCGTCTTCGACGTGTCCGGCGCGCCAATAGGAGCCATCGGACTAGTGGTGCCCTCCGCGAACTGGCCCGTCGACCGAACAACCAGCGACGCCGTCCGCGACGCCGCACGCGCTATCTCAAAAGAACTCGGCGCCATGTCCTGGCCGCCAGCCCGCCGCTAAGCCGTAAAGAATCTCAACCAGCCACGAAGCTGCACTCCGCTTAAACCCTGGCCCCGCCGAGGCCATGTGCACCTAACAGAGCTCTCGACATCGCAAGACGCCGGTTTCAAGCGGCGCATGCTCTCTTTGTAGGTCTTGCCGGCAGCGATCTCGGTGCCACAGTAAGAGCGCCCGTGCTGCTGCGCACTCGCAGCTCGATCCGCAACAAGACACGAACGCGCGGTACGAGTGCGCATTCGAGTTCCCCGGCTTCGCGCCGGCCGACATCCAGCCGCTGTCTTGACATCAATGGGCTGATCGTTTTCTCGCCACCAGATCGCATTCCAGGGTCTGCCCGTCGCTCTGCCAGGGGCGAACGGCCGCTTGGTTCGACACTCCGCCTGGTCAACTCATCGAGGACGCAACAGGCATCAGGCAGCGACCGCGCCATCCGGTCCAGCTTGGTGACGACCAACGTGTCACAGGCTCGCAGGCGGCGAGGGCCAACCGCAGATCGGCCCGATCGGCGTTCGTGCCAGTCGAGGAGACGAGCCGCAGCCGGCCATGAGGGTGTGACAGCCGTCCCACGTCGAAGGGCACCCGTCGACGCGCCGATCGAGGTCGGCTGATTGTGCGAGTCGGTCAGCTGCAACCGATCAGAGGCACTGGATGGTACGACAAGAGCTTCGGCGCGGCTGATGCAGAGATGAATCTGGCCAGGCCGATGCTTCAGCCGATCCGCTCGATTACCACAGCGCACGTGCCACAGCCACGCGATCGCAGATCAGGGCGACGCATCGGAGCTCATAGACCCGAAAGGCCCTGCCTGGACTGACGAGGCGGCGTCCCGCAGAGCGTTCTGCTGCGGGACTGGTCGTCTCGATGACCATCGGCCAGATCGCCTGCACCATCACCCACCGCCTACTTGGCCTGCTCCACACTGCCTCGAAATTGAAATCCTTTGATGGCTCAGACGGTCGGCAGGTCCGTCGGACGTACCCCCTCGAACTCCAAAGCTGCCGAATCCAGCACACCTAATGCACCGAAAGGTAGTCGCCCGGGTCGAGCTGACCGCGTAGGCGGTTGTACCCCCTTCGGGTGGGTGTGACGATGAGCATGCACAAGCTCACAGCCGGGGCAGGGTACGACTACCTCACCCGGCAGGTCGCTGCAATGGATTCGACCGAGAAAGGTCACACCGGGCTGGCGTCTTACTACACCGAACGCGGTGAGACGCCCGGGATTTGGATCGGTTCTGGCCTGGACGGGATCGACGGTCTGACTGCCGGCGACCCGGTGACCGCCGAGCAGATGCGAGCACTGTTCGGCTGCGGCCTGCACCCGCTTGCCGAATTCCGACAGCAGCAGCTGGAAGGACCCGACCTCACCCAACGCGACTACCAGGATGCGGCCCGTCTTGGAGCTCCGTTCAGGGTGGTCGACGGCGACGTCAGCCCGTTCCGACTTGAGGTCGCCAGACGGATTGCCGCGATCAACAGCGCGGCCGGCCTGCCGCCCGACGCGCCGCTGCCGGCTGCAGATCGGGCGCGGATACGGACCGAGGTGGCCCGCGAGTTTTTCCAGGCCGAACACGGCCGAGAGCCGATGGATGCCCGAGAGCTGGCCGGACAGATCGCCAAGGACTCGCGGCCACGAACACAGGCGGTGGCTGGTTATGACTTGACGTTCTCTCCGGTGAAGTCAGTCTCGACTTTATGGGCGGTCGCGGATCCGATCGTGGCAGCGGTGATCGAACAGGCCCATCAG
Organism: uncultured Actinomycetota bacterium; assembly: GCA_963759635.1. Lineage (GTDB taxonomy): Bacteria > Actinomycetota > Actinomycetes > Propionibacteriales > Propionibacteriaceae > Microlunatus. Next base: position 129,654 of record CAVXAP010000026.1, on the reverse strand, counting down.
GCCGCGGTGAAGGACGCTTTGGCGTTCATCGAGAGGCATGCCCTGTTCACCCGGACCGGGCCGCAAGGTATCCGGCAGGTCAACGTCCGAGGCCTGGTTGCGACCGCGTTTGCGCACCGGGACAGTCGGGCCGGTGACCCGGATCTGCACACCCACGTGGCGGTGGCGAACAAGGTCCAGACCCTCGACGGACGCTGGTTGTCTATCGACGGCCGTGTGCTGTTCAAGGCCAACGTCGCGGCGTCGGAGACCTATAACGCCGCGCTGGAACAGCATCTCCGCGAGACGTTAGGCGTGCGGTTCGCCGAACGACCCGGCACCGACCCAACCAAGCGGCCGATCCGAGAGATCGTCGGTGTCGACCCCCGAGTGAACAAACGCTGGTCGACCCGCCGTGCCCATATCGAGACCCGCCGCGGCGAACTGGCCATCCAATTCCAGAATGATCACGGCCGGCCGCCGACTCCGGTCGAAGCGCTGCACTTGGCATAACAGGCGACGCTGGAGACCCGCGACGCTAAGCACGAACCCCGGTCCCTGGCTGAGCAACGCGCCACCTGGCTCAGCGAAGCCGCAGCCGTGTTAGGCAGCTCGGAGGCCGTCGCGTCAATGGTGCGGACGGCCCTCATGCCGCCGGCCGAGACGGCTCCCATCGCTGACTCACACTGGGTCGCACAAACGGCTGATCACATCCTGAGCGTGATCGAGGCGAGCCGCTCGACGTGGCAGGTGTGGCATGTCCGGGCCGAAGCACAGCGACAAGTCCGCACCATCGACGTGCCCGCTGAAAATGCGGCCGCACTGGTAGACCTGTTGGTCGATGAGGTGCTCGATCGCCGGTGTGTTGCCCTCGTCGCACCCGACGACATCGAGGAGCCGCCAGCGTTGCTGCGGGTCGACGGGTCGTCCGTCTACACCGTCGCCGGCGCCGACCTCTACACCTCGCAGCGGATCCTCAACGCCGAACAGCGGCTCCTCACCACCGCCGGACGACGCGACGGGTCAGCCGTCGACGACACGGCGATGGATCTAGCGTTGCTGGAGATGGCGGCGAGCGGCAGCGCCCTCAATTCCGGGCAGACGTCGCTGGTTTGGCAGATGAGCACATCGGGGGCTCGTTTGCAGCTCGCGATCGCTCCCGCCGGCGCCGGCAAGACCACTGCTATGCGCGCCCTCGCCCTGTCCTGGACACAAGACGGCGGCCACGTGATCGGCCTCGCCCCCTCGGCCGCGGCGGCTGCTGTCCTCGGCGAACAGACCGGCATCCGCACCGACACTCTCGCGAAACTGACCTGGTCGTTGCAGCATAGCGACCTGCCCGACTGGGCGGCCGCGGTCGGCTCGTCAACATTAGTGATCATCGACGAAGCCGGCATGGCCGAGACCCTCTCCCTCGACACCGCGGTCCGGTTCGCCGTCGATCGCGGTGCGAGTGTGCGCCTGATCGGTGATGATCAACAACTCGCTGCGATCGGCGCCGGCGGCGTACTGCGCGACATCACCCACACCCACGGCGCCCTCCACCTGACCGAGCTGCATCGGTTCACCGACCTCGCCGAAGCCGCAGCGACACGGGCCCTCCGCGATGGCAAACCAGAGGCACTCAACTTCTACCTTGATCACGGCCGCGTTCATGTCGGCGACCCCGCCACCACCACACAAGATGCCTTCACGGCTTGGGTTTCCGACCGGGCCGCAGGACTCGACACGATCATGATCGCCCCCAGCCGAAAGCTCGTCAACGAACTCAACCGACAAGCCCGTGATCATCTCCTCAGCAGTCACCCAGCCAGCCGTGAAGTGCGCTTGGCGGATGGAAACCAGGCCAGTGTCGGCGATGTGATCATCACCCGCACCAACGACCGCCGACTCCGGCTCGCGGCCAACGACTGGGTGAAGAACGGTGACCGCTGGACCATCACTGGAGTAGGCCGCCAGAGCGATCTGATCGTTCGACACAACCGCAGCAACCTCACCACACGGCTCCCCGTCGACTACGTTCAAGCCTCCACCGGGCTGGGTTACGCCACCACCATCCACGCCGCCCAAGGCGTCTCCGCCGACACCTTGCACGGCCTGGTCACCGGACGGGAATCCCGCCAGCAGCTGTATACGATGCTCACCCGCGGCCGGGCCGCGAATCATTTATACCTTCAGGTGGTCGGTGACGGCGACCCGCACACCCTCATCCGACCCGACACCGTCAGCCCCAGCACCCCGACCGAGCTGCTCGAACAAATCCTGGCCCGCGACGACACCCCCACCTCAGCCACGACGCTCCTCCGCCGACTCAGTGACCCAGCCGCGCGGCTGCATGATGCAGTCCAGCGCTACACCGACGGGCTCAAGGTGGCAGCCGAGCAGCTTGTCGGACCCAAGATCGTTCACACGCTCGACAGCCAAGCCGACCTGGTCATTCCTGAACTCACCAGCGAGCCGACGTGGCCGACTCTCCGAGCACACTTGCTCGCTTTGGCGGCTGAAACCCGTGAACACCCACTCCTCCACCTCCATGAAGCAGCACTAGAGCGGGATCTCAGCACGGCCGAAGACATGGCCACGGTACTCGACTGGCGTCTCCCGGAGCTCGCATCCTTTGACCGAGGACCACTACCCTGGCTCCCCGGCATACCGTCAACGCTTCATGATCATCGCGTTTGGGGTGAGTACCTGGCGAAGCGGTCGCAGCTCGTAATCGATCTCGCAAATCAGGTTCGAGACGGCGCCAGCCAGAACGGCGTCCATCCGATATGGGCACCGCCCGGCAGCCACCCAACCGCTGGCCTCCTTAGTGAAGTCGCCGTCTGGCGAGCCGTCATCGGTGTCGACCTCCAAGACCGCCGACCAACCGGAGCAGGACAGCTACAAGCGGCCTCCGCCCTCTGGCAACAGAAGCTCGACCGAGCCGTTGCCTTGTGCAGCCGCCCTCTTGGCGCAGATGCTGGAAAACGCCAGGTTGCTGGACCCACTCGAGATCGCCAACGCGAAGATCGACATCGCATGCCTCCAACGCGCACTGTTGATCGGAGTGTCCCGCCCGGGCCCCGCCGGTAAGCGCCGGCACCAGCTCAAGAGATTTGGGTCGTGCGGGAGATCGTCCGGTTCCGCCGCGAGCAGATGGAGTCGAAGCTCAGGCGCTGATCGTCTGCGCTGCCGGTTGGAGCGGTGGGATAGTGGACCGGTCTCGGGAAGGAGCGCGACTGTGACTGCGCTGCGAACTGGTATCCGGATCCGTCTGCGCCCCACCAGCTTCGCTACTGGGACAGCGCGCAGTGGACACAGCACGTGTCTGTCGTCCCCGCGCCTGTTCCGTACGCCGTGCGCCCCCGGCTGTTCTATGCACCGACAAAGAGCATGGCAATCGCCTCCGTCGCCATGGCCGGCTGCGTGGTGCTCCTCCAGCTCCTTGCCGCGGTGTTCGTCTGGCCCGGCAACCGTGCGGTGGAGGACGAGTTCGTCGCGGGCGGCGACATCATGGATGTCTTCACCACGTACGACGCGGTGAGCGCTCTGAAGTTCCTGCTGTTGCTTGGCGGCGTACATCGTCACCTGCATGTGGTTGTGGGGTGTGCGTCGCAATGCCGAGGCGCTGAACTCGATTGCGCGTCACGTGCGTGAGCGTGGATGGGTGTGGGGAAGCTGGGTGTGCCCGGTCGTTTTGCTGGGGTTCCCCTTTCAGATCGTGCGGGATGTGCAGGCGGCCACCAACCCTCACGGCCGCCGGACCGCCTTGATCGGCTGGTGGTGGGCGGAATTCCTCGTCCTGAACCTCACGTTGAATGCTTACTCGTTCCGAGACGGCGAAGGCCTTGACTTCGCCGAGGTCAAGGCCTTTAACGCGATCGCGGGGATCGGCGAGGTGATTGGTCTTCTGGTATCGCTCGCCGCCGGCACGTTGTGGGCTGCGATCGTCCTCAGGATCGAACGCAACCAGGCGGCCTTGCTGGCTGGCCGTTAAGCGTCCAGCGCGTCCCTGACCGGCACCAACTCGGTGGCGGTCTCGGCGAGCTCCGCCTCGAGGCCGGAGTCTGCGACGACCCCGGCGCCGGCAAACAGGCGGACCCGGTTGCCGTCGAGAGCGGCCGAGCGCAGGGTGATGCCGAACTCGCCGTCTCCGCTCGCGTCGATCCATCCGACCGGCCCCGCGTAATGACCGCGCTCCATGCCCTCGACCTCGCTGATGAGCTCGAGGGCCTTGAGAGTCGGTGTGCCGCCGACAGCAGCCGACGGGTGCAGCGCGTCGGCGAGCTCGAGTGCTGATGCCTTATGCATAGATTCCAGCACTCAGGGGATCCGCTCAGTGACGGGTCTCGACCGGCTCGCCCCCAGTGGCCATGTCCTCGTCGCCCTGCCCAAGGCGGCGGTGGAACAGATCCAGCACGTGTCCGAGGCACTGGCGCGTGAGCTCGGGGTCGTAGCGGTAGCCCTCGTCGCGGGCGAACGCATGCTGGCCGTTCACCTCCACCCACGAGAAGCGGGTTCCGGCGTCCTCGAGCGCGGTGTGAATGCGCTCGCGGCCCTCTCGCGGGACGTGAGGATCTTGGCGGCCCCAGATCATCAGCAACTCGCCGCGAATCTCCCCAACACGGTCGAGCGAGTCGTCATTCATACCCTTGCCGAGACCGCGCTTGTGGATATCGGTGGCGTAGAAGCAGGCCGCTGCCCGGACATCGGGATTGAAGGCGGCCCGGTAGGACAGATGGCCGCCGATACAGATTCCAATCGAGCCGAGCTTGCCGGTGCAGGAGGGGTGGTCGGCGAGAAAGTCCAGAACGGCACGGGCGTCCGCGTCGTACGAAGCGAGCTCTTTAGTGATCTTGTGGGAATTGCCTCGGTCGGCGCCGGCCGCGTCGTAGGCGAGGACGACACCAGGATCCTCCTCAAGCTCGTGGAAGATCTCCGGCACGGCAACGGTGTAGCCGTGGCCTGCGAGAAAGGCGGCGGTACGGCGGATGGGCCCGGTCACCTGGAAGATCTCGGAGAACAGAACGAGCCCGGGGTAGCGTCCCGCGGCCGCCGGTCTGAGCACATAGGTGCGCATGGGGCCGTACTCCGTTTTCAGGTCGACGGATTCCTCAGGGGCGATGATCATGCGCTAACCATAGAGGATGTATCGCCCGGCGGAGAGCGCCGGAACGCAACGACACGGCGACCTCGACGAAGGCGCTATGTGGCCGACTGCCTTCGCTCTAACGAAGTTGACCGCCGTCGACGAGGCAAGGATCGGTGCGCTCGTGTAGAAGGCGGTGAGCCGAGGCCTGAGCGTCAGTCTGGACCGCGTACTGGCCTAATGATCTTGTATTCCAGCTACGGCGAGCTGGCGCCGACCGCCGTGTCGATCGCCTGCCGGACTCTCCCCAAAGGGCAAAGAAACTCATTCAACATCAGTGCCACCTCCCCTCCTGGACAGCCCTTACTCTCGGTGCCCAGCGAGCTTGGTGGTCGCGTTCGGTATTCGATTGATCAACATCGTGAGGGGGATTCCTCAGCGGTACGAGATGCGGTCACGAAGCTTCGGTGGGTTGAACGCGCTCCCACGGGAACGGCTAAGCATCGGGTGCGACAGCACCGCGCGACCGCGAGCGAATCCGCAGCGGGTAGCCGTCGGCAGCCGAAACCTAGTTCATACGGGTCTTCGTACCTAGCTGCCTCCATCCCCGTTGTCGATCAAGGGTTTGGTACGACCACGATGCCGTCGTCGTCGGCGTAAACCATTTCTCCGGGACTGAATACGGCTCCGCCAAATTCCACAACGACGTCACGCTCCCCTGCACCAGTCTTGCCGCTCTTACGCGGATTGGATCCGAGGGCCTTCACCCCGATTGGCAGGGTGGAAAGGGTCGCGACATCGCGGACGGCACCGTTGATGATCACTCCAGCCCAGTGGTTGTCGAGAGCCCTCTTCGCGATCATGTCGCCCATCAGCGCGCTGTGGACGGATCCGCCGCCATCGACCACGAGGACTCGACCGGTTCCATCCTCGTCGGTAAGAACGGAATTAAGCAGCACGTTGTCGTCAAAGCACTTGACTGTGGTCATGGCGCCGAAAAAGGCACGAATGGATCCGTACTGTCGCAGCTGCAGGTCACAGGACTGCAGTCTCTCGCCATATTCGTCGTAGAGGTCAGCTGTGGCACGGGCGCCACGGGACACAATTTCGGTCATGGTGTTCTCCTTGGGTGGCGATCAGTGTGTTGGACGCGGTGGAATGTCCAGGGACTCGGGTCGCAGAGACGGCTGCTGCCACGAGCGTTGCGGCATGGCCCAAAGCACGCCCGCGGCGCCGAGGCGCGCTGCAAGAGCTCCCAGCGCACTAGGGATCACCAGCTGGCCGGCGCGGTTTCGTTTCCGCACGAATGTATCGGAGTTTGGGCATCGATGTTGCGCTTGACAAGGAGGCTGGCGAGCGTCGCACCCCGATCAAGATCACTCGCGCCGCCTCCTGGTGCCGAGGCTCGGTACGGCACGTGGGGTGGTTGTCGCTACTTATCGTGAGCCGGATGCCGGCTCCGATGCAGTGGTAGGTGCCCAACTCTCCCCTGGGGCGTCGGCGACGTCAGTGACACTCTCGGGCTTCGGCGCGAGGAGTTAGGTCAGCTGCTGTCAAGGCTTTCCTGGGAACCGGCGAATGCCCGTCTCGTGGAGTGGCTGCATGCCCAAACTGCGGGCAACCCGTACTTCGCCCAGGAGCTCTTCAGGTTGCTGCGATCTCGCGGGCTCACAGATGACCGGGAACCCCCCGAGCGGCTTTCGTTGCCAGAGAGTATCGGTAATGTGCTGCGCGCCCGGCTGGCGATGTTGCCCGCCGAAGCAACTGACATGTTGGCTCAGGCCGCGGTACTGGGGCAGGAGTTTGATCTCGCCACGTTGCGTGCACTTAGCGGTATTTCGTGGCACGCATTGGCGGACATGCTCAATGGGGCCGTTCAGGCATGGGTGCTGCTCCCTATTCAAGGCAGGTCCGACCGATATGGGTTTGTCCACGCACTTATGCGCGAGACCCTGTACGACCAGCTGCCTGAGCGCCGGCGCGCCGCAGTGCATCTGCGTGCCGGACAGGCCCTTGAGCAGGGTGCAAGCGGGGGGAGCAGTGACGTTGACCAGCTGGCTGAGCACTTCCTTCGTGCTGGACCGGATAGAGACCCTGACAGTGCCGTGCGATATGCGCAACAGGCGGGTCAAGAGGCGATTGCGCGATTGGGTTATGACGAAGCGGCTGCGTACTTCCGGCGTGCCCTGGATGCCCAACGCGGCCTCGATGATCCGTTGCGCCGGCTTGAGCTTTTGCTCCAGCTTGGCGATGCGAATGTCCGGGCCGGGGATTGGCCCAGCGCTCTAGAGGCATTTGAGCGGGCTGCCAGGGAAGCACTCGAGCTAGGCCGGCCGCGGGATTTGGCGCGTGCGGCGCTCGGGATTGGTGCACGGCTGCAAGGCTTTGAGGTTCGGCTGTACGACCGCCGGCAGATCGAGCTACTTAAGACGGCGCGGGCTGAGCTCGGCGACGTGGACACTGATCTAAAGGCCCAGCTGTTGGCCCGGCTTTCGGTCGCTCTGTCGTTCGCGGAGCCCATCCCGCGTCGTCAGGAGCTCAGCCGGCAGGCGGGGGAAGCGGCAGAACGCGGTGGCGACGCCGCGACTCGCGCCTATGGGTACGCGGGGCGACCTGTGACGCCTTCGCCGGTCCAGCGCACATCGATTTGCGCCTGCGTCGTGCTGCTGAATCGGCACGGCTGGCTGAGCGGGCGGGCGATGTGGAACTGCAGATGCTGGCGCGCAGGCTGCGAATCGTTGGATTGCTCGAATCCGGCGACGTTCAGGGCGCCGATGCTGAGGTCGATGCGTTCGCCGAGATCGCACAGGAGTTGCGCCTTCCCCTGTACCTGTGGTGCGTGCCACTCTGGCGCGGCACACGGGCGCTCATGGAGGGTCGACTCGAGGCCGGCCGGCGGCTGAACGACGAGGTGCAGGCCATCGGAAGAAATGCCAACAGTGACAACGCCGCAATGCTGGTCCAGTCCCAGCGGCTGTGCATGCTGCTGGAGGCCGGGCAGACGGAGGAGGCTCTGATCCTTTGTGAGCGCGAGTTCCGTCCGGCGAGGTTTCCGGCCGCCTGGCCGTGGATGACGAAGCTGCTTGCCGGAGCCGGCCGGACCATCGAGGCGAGCGGGTTGCTGGACCGGCTGGTGGCCGCCGACTTCGCCGACATCCCTGACGACGCCCAATGGTTGGGCTGCATGACCTCGATTGCCGAGGCTTGCTCGATCCTCCACGCCGAGCCGGCGGCCGAGGTCACCTACCGTCTCCTGGCGCCGTACGGGCACCGGTTCGCTCTGACTGGAATCGCTGCTGCATGCTTCGGCTCGGTCTCTCGGCACCTAGGCATGCTGGCGCACGTTCTTGGCCGATGGGATGAAGCAGAGGCACACTTCGATGATGCGATCCGGGATAACCGGCGAGCCGGCGCACCACTGCTGGTCGCGCACGCACTCCGCTGTTATGCAGCGATGTTGTTCGATCGCGGCACCGACGATGTTGCAGAGAAAGCCGCTGACTTGGCTCGGGAAGCTCGGACCATCTACCAAGATCTCCACCTGCAGCATTGGATCGATACCACGGAGATCCTCGTCCACAGCCAGGGGGGACGGCTGTGCACAACATGCTCCGCCGCGAAGGCGATGTGTGGACCGTGGCATTCGAAGGGACTTCGGTTCTGATCAAGGACTCGAGAGGTCTGCAAGACATCGCGCGACTCCTCGCCCGGCCCGGCCTCGAAATGCATGTCCGCGATCTCATAGGTGCCGCAACACCACGCGCAGCCGTCCGGGCGCAAGCTGAGGACTTGCGAGAGCCAGGCGACCTTTGGTCCGGTGCTGGATGAGCAGGCGCGACGGTCGTATCGCCAGCAACTAGCTGCCCTGGATGACGACATCGCTGAAGCGGAGAACTTCGGGGACGCTGAGCGGGCCGATCGCGCGCAGTCGGAGCGGACCTGGATCGTCGCCCAACTCTCCGCTGCCTACGGTCTAGGCGGGCGTACACGGGCTGCCGGAGACCCGGTCGAACGGGCCAGACAGGCCGTGAAGTGGCGAGTGCGACACACCATCGACCGCATCGAACGGGTTCATCCAGCCTTGAGGCGACACCTGCGCAACTCCATCAAGACCGGTGTCTATTGCGCCTATCTTCCTGAGAAGCCGACGTCCTGGCTGCTGTAGCACGAACCGCTGCTGTCGCTGCCTCCCCATGGGAGGACCGACCTCCCCCCTTCATAAGTGAAGCGAGTTCCATGAAGGAGGAAGCACATGACCGTCATCGACAAATTGCGGAACTACTGGCAAGCCGAGCAGTTCGATCAGTTGGCTGGGTCGTACAGCTCCGACGCCCTCCTCGATATCTATGTCCCGGCTGGCCGAATGCAATACCGCGGCACCCAGTCAATCATCGCCTTCTGGCGACTTGACTTCGGCCGGCCTCGGCAGTTCCGCTTCCTGCACTGGCGCGAACACCCCACGACATGGGGTTCGGTCATCGAAACATCGGTCCTTGACGAGCCAACCGGCGAATACTTCCGCTGGGTCAACCTTGTCTTCGTCGTCGACGACCGGATCATCCATCACGTTGTGTACTGCACCGGCGCCTGGACCTCCACGGCAGCCCAGCTCTGGGAGCCCGATCTGGACATTGAAGCCCGGTCACTAATCTCGGCTGGCCAAACGGTTCCGGCGACCTAGCCACCCATCCCATCAAAACAGTAGGGAATCAGCCATGACCACAAATACCCAACGACTGCACGCCTACCTGAACGCGATCGATACGCATGATCGCGGGGCCATTCTCGACACCTACACAGACGACGTTGAGATTCGCGCTCCCGGAACAGAACTCGATGGTCGCGCAGCCGCTGCAGCGTGGATCGACGTCTTCCTACGCGCTTTCCCCGACCTGCACCATGACATCCTCGCCAGCGTCGAGGCAGATAACCAGGTCGCCGCCGAAGTCCGGTTCACCGGCTCGCACACCGGGCCCCTCGCATCGCCGAGTGGCGACATCGCACCCACCGGCAAAACCGTCATCCTCGACTACGCAGACATACTGCGGTTCACGGGCGAACAGCTTCAAAGCGAGCACGTCTACTTCGACCAGGCCGCCTTCCTGACCCAGCTCGGCCTGCTGCCAGCCTGACCAAAGTGTTTGACGAGCTCTGCGAGGTATCGAGGGGATGGAGCGCGTCATCGGCTTCTCTCGCGCCCGCAAGGAGCAACTACAGCGGGTGGAGATGGTGCATGTCTGGAGGTTGGCCGACGGCAAGATCGTTGAGGATTGGGCCGTCCGTGATGATCTTGACTTGATGCTCGGTGTGGTCTCCGGCTAACGTCCTAGAGCAACCGCACCGTCCCCGGCCGTGTGCCCCTGAGGTGCCCCCAAACCTCCATCACCGGCCGTCGTCAACCCCGAACAGCCAAGCAAGAGCCAGCGCTGAACGACATCGATCATTGACTACCATTGAGCACCAGACTCGCTCGTAACGCGTCGCTCGATAGGCACCAGCGGCAGAGATCGATGACACCGAAGCCAGTCGAGGAACCGTCAACCACGGCCCGGGCTGCGCCGCGCACAGCGATGATCAGCCGATTCGGGCGCGCACCTCTCGAACGGTGCCGGCGGGGTCGACGCCATGGTCGTGCGACTCAGGCACGACCACAAGCTCTGTTCCCGGCATCGCGGCAGCGAGTCGCTCGACGGCGGTGACGATCAACGGCACCGTCGGGTCGCCGCGGAGCAGCGTCGTCGGCACGTCGACCCCGAGCATTGCGGCGGTCGGCGTTGACACCGACGCGACGAGCTGGTTGTCGTAGACGGTGCTCTGCGCGAGCAGGGCGAGACCGGCGAAGGCTCGAGAAGCGTGGAGCTGTTCGATCGCTGGCTCGGGCATACCGACGTCTTCCCGCAGGAAGAGCAAGACCGCCTGCTCGTTCTTGCCTTGATCAACGAGAGCCTGCAGCCGGTCTGCAAGGTCCGCGGGCGCCTCGTTGTGTCCGAAACGCAGCGGCGGCTCGGACAAGAACAGATGCGTCATCGGTACGCCCTCGCCCGCCGCGAACAGCGCGAGTACCGCACCCGAGGAGTGCCCGAGGACAACTGCGGCACCGCCGACGGCGTCGATGACAGCGCGCAGATCCTCGGTCTCCCGCTGGGGTGCGTACGGCGCGGTGTCGCCGCTGTCGCCCCGACCGCGACGATCGTAAGCAACGCCCTGCAGACCAGCCTCGGCGAACGCGGCAGCCAGCGGACCGGCCGCCTCGGCCGTCGACAGTGCGCCCCCGACGAAGACAATCGGTCGTCCGGATCCGAAGCGGCGATAAGCGATCCGGGTGCCGTCGGAGGATTCCGCATAATGGATCGGCTGATCAGTCAAAACACCATGTCCTCTCTGGAGTGGCCGCTACTTGACCAAGGCTGGGGTCGGTCCGCCGCGCCGTGAGCATCGTCGCCAGCAGGCCGCCCACTCGCTCCGCCCGAATAGTCGTCTTGCTCGAGCTTCCTCCAGTCGAAGGCCACGCTGTCCACGGCCCCCACCGGCGCCCAGCTGGGCTCGCCTCAGCATCGACTGACAGCCGCCGCGACACGCCCAACACTTGCTTCCAGCCGGGAACCCCGTGAATCCTTGTCCCTCAAGAGTCCCAGGCGAACCTGGCAGGCCGCTCAGCAACGAATCCGGTGGCTAAATCAGCGTGGAGGAGACCGACGCGCTTGGCTAACCCAAACAGGTACAGCAGCAAAGTACAGCAACGACGCCGCGGTACTTCGACGCTGGCCACGCCCTGAAGCGCTCTGACTAGCACAATCAATACTCAATGCGACCCTTGCGCAGAGTTCCGGACGATGCGGCCGGAGTGATCAAATAAATGACTCTGCGGTCAACCACCAGCACTAGGCCGTGGCCTGCATCGGACGGCGTTCCTTCACCCTGCGTCGTTGGGAGGACGGGTCCTATGCGATACGGCTCTGGCGCCCTTGCCCTCAAGAAGTGCGTCAAGGCGGTCGACCGCGGCATCGGCGCTGTCCTCGAACAATCCGCCGTATCTCGTCAGCGTGAACGCGACGCTGTTGTGCCCAGCCCACTCGGAGACCTCGCGTACGTTACAACCCGCGGCCACCATGATCGCGACAAAGCTGTGCCGAAGTCCGTGGAAGCTGATGTCGTCCAACCCGGCGCGCAGCACGGCCGGCCGCAAGACAGCGCATCCCCACGAGCGGAAGAGCGGGCCACCCGCCGGAGCGGTGAACACAAGAGCATCTGCAGTCTGGTCAACAAACTCAGAGAGGTGCTGCTCAAGCCGCCGCATGACTGAGCGGGCGACCGGGACGGAACGCTTCGAGCGTGTCGTCTTGGGCTCGTTGTCCAAGGTCACCCGGCCCCGCAACTGGACGGCCGTGGACGTCACGCGGATGCGGGAGCGTAGCGGGTCGATGTCGCGCCTGCGTAAACCTGCGGCTTCTCCCCAGCGGAGGCCGGCGTAGCCGCCGACCAACACGAGGGCGCGGTACTGACGGGGTATCTGGTCGACGAGGCGCTCAACCTCGCTTTGCGATAGATAGCGCGGCGGCTTTTGACGCTCAGTAGGAAGGGGCACCGCGCTTGCAGGATTGAATTGAAGCCGCTCGTCGGCAATTGCCGCAGCCAGGCATTGCCGCAAGGCGAAAACGGCCTTGCGCGTGGTCGCTGCGGACAGCCCCGAACTCAGAAGAGTTGACACCCAATCCCGCACCATCGCGTTGGTGATTTTGTTGAGCGGCACTGAACCAAAGTGGGGCAGCACCTGCTTCTCCATCGTCGTTTCGAGCCGTGCCCAAGTGGTTGGCCGAAGATCAAGTCGAGTCGGCAGCCAGCTATGCGCCCACTCGGCAAGACTTAGCTCACCGCGCCTAGGATCTCGCCACGTTGCGGTCGCGAGCGCGACCTCGATCTCAGCCTTCCTTCGCTCAGCGTCAACCAATCTGGTCTTTGTCTCGCTGTGGTGCTTCCCCGAGGCGTCGCGGTAACGCACCTTGTAATGCACAACGGTACGGGTCCGTCCGGAGGAGTTGCGCTGGCGAATGCGACGCCGCTCAATGTGCGCCACGTCACCTCTGGCGCCGGTCGGCTTGAGTGTCGAGCCAGGCCTCGACGGCTGCCCTTCGGTATCGAACATGACGACCGATTCTGTAGCCAGCCGGGCCCTCACCCCGGTGCCGCCACCCGTACAGGGTGTCAACAGGCACGCCGAGCATCTCCGACAAGTCGGTGATCGTCAACAGTCGATCAAGCTCGTTGGTCATTTCTCTCCTACAGTTCTGGCTAAGGGGTGACTGGTCTGGGAAGCCGCCGACGATCGCGAGCTTCTGTCGACGTCCCGCATCCTTAAGGCCGATCGCACGTGCTTGGCGGTCGCCGACATATCGGGTAGCACGTTCGGCCTGTAATGACGCTTGATCGTCGAGGCGCGTCGTTCCAGGGCGCCTTGCGGTCCCAGACGAGGTCCGACATCGCGACAGCACAACTCCGCCGGCACTCGAGCCCCATGTTTGGGCAAGCGAAGTCGGCTGATCTGGAGCGTGCCGAAGGCATCACCAGTGGGAGTTCTTGCGTCCCTCGCGCGTCCCTGACGGGCGACCCGAGGAGATGCTGGCTGGCTGGTGGTGGTATCAGGCCTAGTCAGCGGCGGTTTTACCTGTAGCCCCGACGGGATTCGAACCCGCGCTACCGCCTTGAGAGGGCGGCGTGCTAGGCCGCTACACAACGGGGCCCTAGCCGATGATCATCATTTGTTCAGACCGCGGAAGCCTACCAATTCCCCTTGTCGCAAGGCGAATCAGAAGCATCTGCGTCGCTGGGGTACTAGGACTCGAACCTAGACTAACTGAACCAGAATCAGTCGGGCTGCCAATTACCCTATACCCCAATACCGTTGCCACCTGGCCGGTCGCACCCGCCCGGCACGAGGTCAAACCTTACTGTAAGCCCGGATTCCGCCCCAAACCGGTTCGAACGACAGAGCGCCCACTACCGGGCTTCCGCTTTGGCGAGGACGACGCGGGTTCGCAGGTTCATCAAGCGTGACAGGCCGTACGCCAACACGGCAAAGATGGCAAATCCACCTACGTCGAACGCAGCGTCGACCCAGCTGATTCCCTTGATCGCCTTGAGCGCGGCAATAGAGGTCGTCAGCCCGGCCATCACGTACGCGAACACGTTGTTGATCACGTGTGCTGCGATGCCAGCCTCCAGGCCGCCGGTGCGCCATGCGAGAAGCCCGGCCAGCAGGGCGAAGCCGAGCCGGTCGATGAACAGCGGCAGGTTCTGCGTGCCATGCAGGAAGGCGAACACCACCGCGGAGACAACGACACCGAACCACGGCCGAGCAACCAGACTGCCAAGGGCCTGCAGCAGATACCCCCGAAAGAAGATTTCTTCGGCTGCAGCCTGGATCGGCGAGGTGAACACGATCACCGCAAGGAAAGCCCAGAAACGCTTCTGAGGCTCGAAAGACAGGGTTTCACCAAGCATCGTGGAAAGCAGCGCCACGCCGTTCAGAACGACCGCCGCAATTGCCAGACATCCGAACAGATAGCGCCAGCGGATTCGCGGCTGCACTGAGGAAAGCCAGCCTGGCCGCATGTGATGGACGGCAGCCATCAGGCCCCAGGAGATCGGGATCAAGGCGGCGAGGCCGAGGTTCACCGACAACATGCCGAGCGGCAGTTCGAACGCGAAGGCCCTGGAAAAGTAGTCGCGGTAGAGCTGGTTGCCGGAGGTCGTTGCCCAGAACAGAGTGACAAGAGCCTGGCTTACGACCGTGGTGATCAGCAGGAAGAGGGAAAGACCGAAGACAACGCCCAACACCGAGCGCCACCACACGTACGACTCGCCGCGCAGGATCTGCGGGTAGGCGGCGCCGTCAGGAGGTAAAGCCGCCCTCTCGACAACCGCCGCAGGTGGCGGCTTCGGCGGCTGGCGGACGGGTGGTGGTTTGCTCCGGACAGCCGGCGTAGCCTCGCCAGCACGCACTGCGGGATTTCCCGACCTGCTCCGGGATTTAGAGCTGGTATGTGCTGGCAGAGATGGCCTCTTTTCCTTGGTCACGGTCTCACATGGTCCGGCGTCGAGGCGGGCGAAGTGCCCGACGCATCGCTCGATCCGAGGAACGCCGGTTCTCCCAGTTCTGTCAGGGCGGCAGCGATCCGCGCAAGTGTTGACTGCCGGCCCAGCAATTCGATCGACTCGAACAGCGGCGGTGAGATGCGGCTCCCGGTGACTGCTGCCCGCACTGGCCCGAAAGCCAGTCGTGGTTTCAGCCCCAGATTGTCGATCAGCGCGGTTCGCAACGCCGACTCGACAGCAGTGTGATCGAAGGCCTGCAAGGCAGCCAGCGCCTCGTAAGCCGCTGTCAACGTCGGTAACGAATCAGCCGACAGCCCGGCATCGGGGGCGATTGTGATCTTGTCGTCTGGCAAGAACAAGAAGGCGAGCAGCCCGACCGCCTCGGAGAGCGTGTTGATGCGCTCCTGGATCAGCGGCGTAGCGGCCGCCAATCGTTCCCGCTCCACGGGGGTCGGCGGCTCACTGATCAGCCCGCCGGCAGCAAGGAACGGCACCAGATGGCCTGTCAGCTCAGCTGGGGCGAGCATCCGGATGTGAGCAGCGTTGATGGCCTCACATTTCTTGGCATCGAAACGCGCGGGGCTTGCATTGACACGGCGGATGTCGAAGGCCTCGACCATCTCGGCGATGATGAAGACGTCCCGGTCCTCAGCGATCCCCCAGCCCAGCAGTGCCAGATAGTTCAGCAACCCTTCCGGCAAGTAGCCTTTCTGTTGATATTCGGCGAGACCGGATCCTTTATCCCGCTTGGATAACCGCCGGTTAGCTTCGCCGAGCACGGTCGGCAGGTGACCGAAAGCAGGGGTACGCCCGCTGCCGATCCCGATCTGTTCGAGCGCGTCATACAGCACGATTTGCCGCGGAGTTGATGGCAACAAGTCCTCACCGCGAAGCACATGAGTGATCTTCATCAGCGAATCGTCCACGGGGTTGACCAGGGTGTAGAGCGGTTCGCCGTTACCGCGAACGATGACGTAGTCAGGCACATGAGCAGCCGCGAAGCGCACCGGTCCACGAACCAGATCATCGAAAGCAATGTCTGCATCAGGCACACGCATCCGCACCACTGAGGGAGTCGACATCGCTTCCAGCTCTGCTATCCGCTGCTCGCTGAGCTTGCGGCAGAAGCCGTCGTAACCCGAAGGGGCACCCACTGGCCGCAGCGCTTCCCGGGCCTCGATCTCCTCCCGCGTGCAGTAGCAGCGGTACGCCAACTTGGCCGCAAGCAGCTTCGTGACCACGTCGCGATAGATATCGCCGCGCTCGGTCTGGATGTAAGGACCATACGGGCCGCCGACCAGTGGTCCCTCGTCCCACGTCAGGCCCAGCCAGGTAAGTGAGTCGTAGAGGCCCTGGTATGACTCCTCGAGGTTGCGCCCAGCGTCGGTGTCCTCCACCCGGAGCACGAATGTTCCGCCGTAGTGCCTGGCGAAAACCCAATTGAAGAGCGCGCTGCGTACATTGCCGACGTGCAGGTTGCCGGTTGGAGACGGAGGAAACCGTACGCGCACCTCGTGAGGCGCCAGATCGCCGAGCACGGCGAAGTCATTACGGGCCCTGGTGTCGCCGATTGTCACTGCTCCGCCTCATTCGATGTTTCCTCCGGCCGCGTCCCCGCGACGGGGTTGGTCAGCGTGCCGATGCCTTCGATCTCGATACTGACCTCCTGGCCCGGCAGCATGGGACCGACGCCCTCCGGTGTACCGGTCAAGATCACATCGCCCGGAAGCAGCGTGGTGTACGAGGAGATGTAGGCCACCAGCTCGGGAATGGTGAAGATCATGTCACTGGTATTGCCGTTCTGACGCAGCTCGCCATCCAACGTAGTTCGAATTGCGAGGGCGGCAACCTCCTCGGGGCGCTGATGGGTTGTGATCCACGGACCGAGCGGACAGAACGTGTCGTAGCCCTTGGCACGCGCCCACTGCCCATCGGTCTTCTGCAGGTCGCGCGCGGTGACATCGTTGGCAACGGTGTAGCCGAAGATCACCTCGCGCACCCGGGAAACCGGCACCTCCTTGCAGATACGGCCGATCACCACGGCGAGCTCCCCCTCATAGCTCACCAGGTGACTCGCGGCTGGGTAGATGATCGGCTCTCCGGGTCCGATCACCGACGTATTCGGTTTGAAGAAGGTGAGTGGCGTTGCCGGCACGTCGTCGCCCATCTCCGCCGCGTGCGCGGCGTAGTTGCGACCGACGGCTACGATCTTGCTCCGCGGGATGACCGGTGCGAGCAGTCGGACATCGTCCAGATTCCGGCGCTCGCCGGTCATTTGCACCGACATCGCCATAGGGTCGCCCGTCAGCACCGAGACTGTGTCGGGATAGCGCCCGCCGTCGGCGGCGAGTTCCACGATGCCGTATTGAGGGTCCCCGCCGGCGGCGAAACGGGCGATGCGCACCGGCACAGCCTAGCGAGACTAGCCACGTGCATACTTCGATGTATGAGCCCGCCGGACATTTCCGCTCAGGGCACCGCATTCCATGCCGTTGACATCATCCGAGCGAAGTGCGACGGCATTGAGTTGAGCGCTGCCCAGATCGACTGGATAATCGCCGCGTACACCGCCGCTGAGATTGCTGATGAGCAGATGGCGGCGCTCGCCATGGCAGTACTGTTTCGTGGACTGAGCCGGCGGGAACTGGATTGCTGGACCCGGGCGATGATCAACTCAGGTGAGCGGCTTGACTTCTCTGGTCTCTCCCGGCCGACTGTCGATAAACACTCCACCGGCGGTGTGGGCGACAAGATCACGCTCCCGTTAGTGCCCCTGGTCGCCGCCTGCGGAGCCGCGGTGCCACAGTTGTCCGGTCGCGGACTCGGGCACACGGGCGGGACGCTGGACAAGCTTGAGTCAATCCCTGGCTGGCGGGCTTCATTGAGCAACGAGGAGATGCTGCGCCAGCTTGAGGATGTTGGCGCGGTGATTTGCGCACCTGGGGCCGGGCTGGTGCCCGCGGACAGGAGGCTTTACGCACTGCGAGACGTGACCGGAACCGTTGAGTCGATCCCACTGATCGCCTCCTCGATCATGAGCAAGAAGATCGCTGAGGGCGCTAGTGCCCTGGTGCTGGACGTCAAGGTTGGCTCGGGCGCATTCATGAAAACCCAAGAATCGGCGCGCGAGCTGGCGCAGATCATGGTCGACCTCGGTCGAGCCGAGGGGGTGACCACGGTTGCGCTCCTTACCAATATGTCGGTTCCCTTGGGTCTCACTGCCGGAAACGCCTTGGAGGTCGGGGAATCGGTCGAAGTGCTTGCCGGCGGCGGGCCTTCGGACGTGATCGAGTTGACTGTGGCGCTGGCTCGGGAGATGGTCGCAGCTGTAGGCCTCGATGATCATGATCCAGCCGACCTGCTGGCCTCTGGGGCTGCGATGGACGTCTGGCGTTCCATGATCAGGGCGCAAGGCGGCGATCCCGATGCCGATCTCCCAGTCGCGCGGGAGACCGATGTGATCACTGCAGAGCAGGACGGCGTGCTGCAGTTCCTGGACGCGCGGGCCGTAGGCGAGGCCGCTTGGCGGCTAGGAGCCGGCCGCGCCCGCAAAGAGCAATCCGTGCAGGCCGGAGCCGGTGTCCAGATGCACGCCAAGCCAGGCATGCGCGTACGAGCTGGGCAGCCGTTGATCACGTTGCACACCGATACGCCGGAGCGGTTCAGCCGAGCACGCGAGGCGGTTCAAGGCGCGTACATGATTGGTGAGGCTGCACCAGAGATGCGGCCGCTCATCCTCGGACGAATAGCCTGACGGCGGCTTGTCAGCATCTCAGCGTGCTACAGCAAGTTCTGACGCTGACAGGTCGGGTGCGTCGTCGGCATGAATGAGGCCAAAGAGGTAGGCGTCGCAGAGAGCCTCCCACGATGCCTCGATGATGTTCTGACCGACTCCGACCGTCGTCCAGGCGCTGAGGCCATCGGTGGTCTCGATGAGCACCCGTACGGTCGCATCGGTGCCGTGACCCTGGTCGAGAATCCGTACCTTGTAGTCGATGAGCTCGAACCTCTCGACCGCAGGATAGGCAGGAAGCAATGCATTGCGTACGGCGTGATCGAGAGCGTTGACCGGACCGTTGCCCTCCCCGACCACACGCTGACTCTGGCCCTTGGCGGTCAGCCGTACGGTGCACTCTGTGTCGGTTTCTTGGTCATGTGTCGACTGGGTGAAGACGCGCCAGGAGTGCACCGTGAAGTACTCCGGCAACTGCCCCAGCTCGCGCCGCAATAGCAGCTCGAAGCTCGCGTCCGCCGCTTCATAGGTGTACCCGGCTGCTTCGGCGTCCTTCACCCGGTCGGTGATCCGAGCCGCGAGCTCGCGATCGGATAGGTCGAATCCCAGTTCCTCGCCCTTGATCTGGATGTTCGCCCGACCCGCCATGTCGGAGACGAGCATCCGCATGTCGTTGCCGACGATGGCCGGGTCGATGTGCTGGTAGAGGTTGGGATCCACTTTGATCGCGCTGGCGTGCAGTCCCGCCTTGTGGGCGAACGACGACAGACCAACATAAGGTTGACGAGCGCTTGGTGGCACGTTCGTCACCTCTGCGATTGCATGCGCGAGACGGGTTGCCTCCCGCAGTGAGCCGGCCGGAAGCAGCGGCCAGCCGTATTTCAGTTCGAGGTTGGCCACGACCGAGAGCAACTCGGCGTTCCCGGTGCGCTCCCCGTAGCCGTTCACGGTTCCCTGGACATGCATGACTCCGGCGTCCACCGCGGCCAGCGTGTTGGCTACAGCGCAGCCGGTGTCGTTGTGGGTGTGGATACCCAGCGGGACGCCGACCTCAGCTGCGGCCGTCACGATCTCACCGATCCACGGTGGAAGCATGCCGCCGTTGGTGTCACAGAGCACGACCACCTCGGCACCGGCCTCGGCTGCCGCACGCACCACCTCCAGCGCGTACGCGCGATTCTCGCGGTAACCGTCGAAGAAGTGTTCGCAGTCGACGAAGACTCGCTGACCCTCCGACCGCAGATGGCGCACGGTATCGGTGATCATCGCCAGGTTCTCAGCCAGGGTTGTGTGCAGCGCCTGTTCGACATGACGGTCATGGCTCTTGGCTACGATGCAGGCGACGGGCGCACGCGCCTCCCGGAGCGCCGCGGTCAGCGGATCGTCCGCGGCCCTCATCCCTACCCGCCGGGTAAAGCCGAACGACACCAGATGGGCGTTCTTCAGTGTCAATGCCTCGTCGGCCATGGCAGCGAAGAAAGCGGTGTCGGTCGGATTGGCTCCTGGCCAGCCGCCTTCGATGAATCCGACGCCCAACTCGTCGAGCAGCGCGGCAATTGTCAGCTTGTCGGCCACTGACAGGTTGAGGCCCTCCTGCTGCGAGCCGTCCCGCAGAGTGGTGTCGAAGACGTGGAACTCGGCTGGCTTGGGCCTTTGGGCGGACATTCGGATCCTCAGGTCGATGGTTTGGGGTGTCCTGGCATGAAAAAACCTCCCGTTTGCGGACAGGAGGTTGCGCGCTGGCGGATGCTCAGCGCGCTAACAAATAATCACCACCAGAAACTGCATGCCCAATAGTGTTCCCTAGATCTCGCAAAATTGCCAGCCGATACGCCGACTTGCCAGCGCATCTGGTCGTCAAAGCGGCCTCACGCTGACAACTCGGCGTTGTTTAGAGGATGCGGCGAAGCCAGCCGTGGTCATCCTCCACGCGCCCGTACTGGATGTCCAACAGCCTCTGGCGAATGGCAAGGGTCGTCTCCCCAGTCTCTCCGGAGCTGACCTGGTAACTGCCCGCGTCATCATGCAGCGTGCCGATGGGAGTCGCTACTGCCGCTGTTCCGCAGGCGAAGAGCTCGGTCACCTTGCCCGAGGCAATGCCGTCGAGCAGTTCGGTGATGGCGATCCGGCGCTCGATCGGTGTGAGGCCGAACTCAGGGGCCAGAGCCAAGATCGAGTCCCGTGTCACGCCCTCGAGGATGGACCCGGTGAGTTCGGGGGTGATGAGTTCGTTGTCGGTTGTGATCAGATAGACATTCATGCCCCCAAGCTCTTCCAACCAGCGATGCTCGGCGGCATCTGCAAACATCACCTGGTCACATCCATGCTCGGCCGCCTGCTGCTGGGGGAGCAGGCTGGCCGCATAGTTGCCGCCGCATTTCGCCGCACCCGTACCGCCAGGCGCAGCACGCGAATAGGTGGTGGAAATCCAGATGCTCACGGGCTTCACCCCGGACGCGAAGTAGGGTCCAGCTGGGCTGGCGATGCAGCAGTAGGTGACCCGCTTCGCGGGACGCACGCCGAGAAATGCCTCCGTCGCGAACATGAACGGCCGCAGATACAGGCTCTGGTCGGGCGCTGTGGGCACCCACGCGACGTCGGCAGCGACCAGCTCTTCGATGCTGCAGAGGAAGTCATCAGCAGGCAGGCTCGGAAGAGCGAGGCGGTGAGCTGAGCGAACCATCCGTTCCGCGTTCCTGTCGGCTCGGAAGGTCCAGATAGTGCCATCCTCATGTCGGTACGCCTTGAGTCCCTCAAAGACCTCTTGGGCGTAATGCAGCACGGCGGTCGCCGGATCGAGTGAGAACGGCCCGTACGGGACGATCGCCGAGTCATGCCAGCCATCGGCAGCAGTCCAGGTTGCTACTGCCATGTGGTCGGTGAAATACATCCCAAATCCAGGATTGGCCAGGATGGCGGCGCGCTCGCTCTCGCTGCGCGGCTTAGGGTTGGCCCGGAGTTCGAAATGAAGGCTCACATCTGTCGCTTTCGATCGTGGTGTCGGCGTGGGAGCCGCACCGTGCTGCTGGCGGTCACGCTACCGCCACCTCCCTGAGATCTCATCGCTGAAGGGCATCTCCGACGGCTACGATGCGCCGGTGACCCACGCGAGTACGACAACCATTGGCGATCTTCGTCCGTCGCGCGACCGCACCTTCAACCTGGCGGTTATCGGCGGCGATGGGATTGGACCAGAGGTGGTCGCCGAAGGACTCAAGGTGCTCGATGCAGCCGCTGGCCCCGGCGTATTCACACCAACCACGTACGACCTCGGAGCCAGCCGCTGGCAGCGCACCGGCGAGGTCCTGCCAGACTCCGTGCTGGCCGAGCTTGCCACTGCCGACGTGATCTTGTTCGGGGCTGTAGGCGCTGCCCCTGGCGCGACAGATGTACCGAGCGGGCTGCTGGAACGCGGGCTGCTGTTGAAGCTGCGCTTTGCATTCGATCATTACGTGAACCTGCGGCCGAGCCGGCTGTATCCGGGCGTTCCGACCCCATTGTCCGAGCAGGTGATCGCGGGCAAGCCCGTAGACTTCGTGGTCGTTCGCGAGGGCACCGAGGGCCTGTACTGCGGCAACGGTGGCCTGGTGCGGACTGGCACACCCCATGAGATCGCAACGGAAGTGAGCGTTAACACCGCGTACGGGGTCGAACGCGTGATCCGCGACGCATTCGAACGCGCAACCGCCCGCCGTAACAAGATCACCTTGGTCCACAAGCACAACGTGCTTGTCAACGCCGGTGGCCTGTGGAGTCGGCACTTCAATGCGGTGGCCGGCGACTACCCCAGCGTCACCACTGACTATCTGCACGTCGACGCTGCCACGATCTTCCTCGTTACTGATCCGGCGCGCTTCGATGTCATCGTGACCGACAATCTCTTTGGTGACATCCTGACCGATCTGGCAGCCGCGGTCACTGGTGGGATCGGCCTTGCCGCAAGCGGCAATATCAACCCGGACCGCCGTTTCCCGTCGATGTTCGAGCCGGTGCACGGCTCGGCGCCCGACATCGCCGGCCAGGGCATCGCCGATCCGACCGCGACGATTCTCTCCGTCGCTCTGCTGCTGAATCACTGTGGTCTCCCCGAGGAAGCTGCACGGATCGAGAGAGCGGTCACCACCGACATCGAGGCGCGTACAAACGGTGAATCTCGAACGACGAGCGAGATCGGTGACGCCATCGCTTCGGCTGTGTAGATCATGTGCGTGTCCGACGTCATGGTCGGACCGCACTGGCCAGATAGGGTGAAGCAACCTCAGGCGGCCGCAGCAGCCTTGTGGGCCCGTACCTGAAGAATCACGGGTACGACGGAGTGCTCCTTACGGGCCCGACGACGCGGATGGTCGGAGGGCACCTGGTGCTGACGATCGGCGGCGACCGTCCATGCGTCCGGATACATGTCGTACATGAGCTTTTCCCGTGAATTGTTGGATCTCGACAAGAAAATAGTAGGGCATCCAACTATCTTGTCCCATCCATTAAGCGGCTATGTTTCACATCGTGGAACAGCCGACGAGTGTTTGCATGGCTGGCACACTGTTGAAGTGAGCGCTCCCCCTGACCTTCCTGAGCTTGTGATCAGGGCACTGCGCATGTCTCTGGAGCGCGGCTACGTCCAGGCGTCACGGACCGAGACTGGCCGACTACTCGCCGCTCTGGCAGCCACCCGAAGTGGAACGATCGCCGAATGTGGCACCGGCTGCGGAGTTGGCGCCGCATGGCTGCGGAGCGGAGCGCCGAAACATACTCGGGTGATCACCGCCGAGCTCGACCCCGAGCTGGCTCACGGTGTCATGGACATGTTCGCCGGTGACGACATCGACGTCATGCATGCAGACTGGAGCAGCCTGGCCGAGCATGCCCCTTTCTCGTTGATCTTCATGGATGCCACCAGCGCGAAGGGCTGGCCCCGAGAGAAGATCGTCGAGCTCCTCGAGGAAGGCGGCATGATCGTTTTGGACGACTTCACCCCCTGCCCCACGTGGCCGCCCGTCGAGGGCGGTCGGGTGGACTCGCTGCGTCTGGACTGGCTTTCGGATGAGCGCTTCACCAGTGTTGACGTTATGGTCGCCGAAGACACATCAGTTGTGATCGCCGTCAAGAAATAGCGGCTCTGCCGGGTCGCCATTGTGATCGGATTGATGCCTTAATTTCGTATATCTCGGCTACCCAGTCGGGCATCCTGTGGCTATGGCCCCGAGACGTACTCGGCCTAGAGACGACCACCGACACAAGACCCTACATGTGCTCGGTGGTATTGCTCTGATGCTCGGTTCGGTGGCAGTGACATTGGCCATTCTGACCCAGTACGCCGGTGCATGGGGGGTTCCGTACTTCTCGTTCACCACCGATCGCGGCTCGACATGCAAGAACGACCTCACTGGCTATACCTGCTCGCCGATGACCCTCGCTGATGTCGAATTCTTCGGCGACGTCGACCTTCCCGATGACAGTTCGGTCGTCACCGGCACGTACCGATCGACCCACGATTATCAGATGGAAACGGTGATCGAGGTGCCTGGCGGGTCGGCCGCCCAAGCACTGACCAGCCTCAGGGAGACGTTCGGCACATGCATCGATGAGCTCCCCTCTCCGGTGAGCACAAAGGGCATGCACGACACCTGCGTGATGGCCAACGACGATGTCTACAGTGACTCCGAGGAGCCGAGCAGCCGGCTCTACTTGATCGGCACGGCCGTCCGGGACGACGGCACCCGCGTCATCGCCATGGTGATCAAGTCCCGCTGAGATCCTTGGCTAGGCTGCCGAAACCTACGTTCACGTTGGTTTCAAGCGGTTTGCACGGGGTTGCGCGACGTGTGCAGACCGTCAGGAAACGGTGCAGACGCTCAGACGAGCTCGGCAGCGAGACGGCGCGGCTGCTATCTGGCTGACGTCAAGCGGTCCGTGCCATGTGATCAGCGAGGTATTCGGCGTCGGCGCCAACGCCGGAGAAGAGGCCCGACCTGAACGTGTGCATCCAGTGGAGGCCGAGGAAATAGAGCCCGGGGTATTCACTCACCCCCCGTGACTGAACCGGTCTGCCGCCTGAGTCGATCACCGGCACGTGCACCCAGTCGTAGTCGTACGCGTAACCTGTCGCCCAGATGATCGCTCCGACCTTCGTCCTCGCCAGGTCGATCGCCCGTAGCGATTCGATCGCGGCGGGAGTGCCCTCGGTCTCGGCGTCGTCGTCTTCGGTGAGCTCCTCGCCGACTTCCGTCGCGGCCAGCTGGCGGGCGAGCGACACAAAATCGGTGTATGACTTGTCCGCCGCATTCAGCACGGTGTTCGCAGAGTCATCGAAGACGACGATCCCGTCGGCGGTGCCGAGTGTACGACCAGCCACTTCGACCCCGGCGGCAGTCAGACTCCGGACATTGACGTCATAGCCGCCATTGACACCGGTGACGACCGTCGACGGCGGCCATCGGCGGTCGGGAAGACTATCGATCGTCTGTGCAAAGCGGCCCATGCGTTCGAGCCACCAATACACGTCCCTGCCGCGAAACCGGCGTGGAACCCGACGGTGACTGCTAATCG
Organism: uncultured Actinomycetota bacterium; assembly: GCA_963759635.1. Lineage (GTDB taxonomy): Bacteria > Actinomycetota > Actinomycetes > Propionibacteriales > Propionibacteriaceae > Microlunatus. The sequence continues at coordinate 104,233 of CAVXAP010000026.1, read as the reverse complement.
AGAGGTAGACCCTCCGGCCGGCTTGGTGGAGCTCGTCGGCAATCTGATAACCCGACGCTCCGCTGCCGACAACGAGGACCGCGCCCGGTGGTAAGTCCGCCGGAGACCTGTAGCGGGTGGGGTCGGTCCGGTAGACCGACGGCGGGATCGCTCCCCCAAATTCTGGGACCAGTGGTCGCTGGAAGGGGCCGGTAGCGATGACCACCCGCCGCGCCTGTATCGAACCGTCGTGCGTCCTCAGGATGAATCCGCGTTGATCATCCTGTTCCTTCAGGGCGAGGACCTCGGTGCCCTCGCGGACCACAGCATTCGTTGCCCGGGCATACTCGTCGATGATCATGCCGATCTCGGAGCAGTGGGCGAAGCCGTCCGGGTCGTCACCGGAATACCGGAAGCCTGGGAGTTCGAGCGACCAGTTGGGGAACTGGAATCGCAGTGAATCCCAACGCTCGGTATGCCACCGCTCCCCTATTCGTCGGCGCTCGAGGATGATGTGCTCGCGTCCGTGATGCTGGAGAACGCTGCTCATCGCCAGCCCCGCCTGGCCCCCGCCGATAATCACGGTGTCGTAATCCTGCCGAGGCCTTCCCCAACGAGTCACCAGACGACCACAGGGCACGCCACCGGAGAGCTCAGCAAAAGCGAACACGGTGGCTCGCGGGCCTTATCGGCGGGGCTAAGACGCTTGAAGCCCTGCCGCCGCCCGAACCGAACCGAACAGCCCAACTCTCACCAACCCCCGCCGATACGGGCCGCGAGTCACCGCGCGAGCGCCGCGGCAATGATGTGATCAGCGAGCGGCAGTGCCCTCGACGTAGTCGTCGTCGTGACTCTTCACCCATGACATGAGTTCCCGCAGCTCACGACCCACCGCCTCGATCGGGTGCTTCTCCGCAGCTTCGCGGAACGCTTTGAATTCCGGTGCACCAGCGTCTTGATCATTGATGAAGCGGGCCGCGAACGAGCCGTCCTGGATGTCGGCGAGGACGCCTTTCATGTTTTCCCTGACATGATCATCGATAATGCGCGGGCCGGACACATAGTCGCCGTACTCGGCGGTGTCGGAAACACTCCAGCGCTGCTTGGCAATGCCGCCTTCATACATCAAATCGACGATCAGCTTGAGCTCATGCAGGCACTCGAAGTAGGCAACCTCCGGCTGGTAGCCGGCAGCGGTAAGCGTCTCGAATCCCGCCTGCACCAGCGCCGAAGCCCCACCACAGAGGACTGCCTGCTCACCGAACAGGTCGGTCTCAGTCTCCTCGGTGAAAGTCGTCTTGATCCCACCGGCGCGCAGCCCCCCGATCGCCTTCGCGTACGCGAGCGCCAGGTCCCAAGCCTTCCCGGATGCGTCCTGCTCGACCGCAACCAGGACCGGGACACCACGGCCTTCGCTGTACTCGCGACGGACCAAGTGACCCGGACCCTTAGGTGCCACGAGTGCTACATCAACGCCGTCTGGCGGCTTGATGTAACCGTACCGAATGTTGAAGCCGTGGCTGAAGAACAATGCGTCGCCGGGTACCAGGTTCGGCTCGATCGCCGCGGCATAGACCTTGCGCTGTGCCGGATCCGGCGTCAGCACCATGATCAGGTCCGACTCTTCGCAGGCTTCGTACGGCGCAAGCACTCGAAGGCCCTGAGCCTCGGCCTTCTCCCGGCTCTTGCTGCCTTCAGGCAAGCCGACGCGTACGTCAACACCGGAGTCGCGCAGCGACAGCGCGTGAGCGTGGCCCTGGCTACCGAATCCCAGCACGGCGACATTGCGGCCCTGGATCAAGGACAGGTCGGCGTCTCCGTCGTAAAACATCTCTGCAGGCACTTCGTTGGTCTCCCTCAGTATGTGGTCGTGGTGAAGTTAGCGCACCGGGAAGCGAGCTGTTTCGGCGCCCTCTATCCGGTGCGAACAGCTTTGAGGCGCTCAGTGCGCTGGTTCCGATCCGTGAGCGACCGGTTTCCCCGTCCCAGAGCAACAAGTCCAGACTGTACGAGCTCCCGGATCCCATAAGGCCCGAACAATTCGAGCAGCGCTGCCAGTTTGGCTGGGCTACCGGTCGCCTCGACAGTGATCACCTCAGAGGTGAGGTCGACCGCCTTGGCGCCGAAGAGCCCGATGATCTCGATCAGCTGGCCGCGGGTCTCAGCCGTCGCCTTGACCTTCACCAAGACCAGCTCCCGACGGATCGCGCTGTCCTCCAGCTCGACGATCTTGAGCACCTCGATCAACTTGTTGAGCTGCTTGATGGTCTGCTCGAGAACGACATCCTCGACATTCACCTGGAGGGTGATACGCGACATCTCAGGAGACTCGGTCGGCCCGACCGCAAGTGACTCGATGTTGTAACCCCGGCGAGATATCAGGCCAGCGATGCGCGCCAGGACACCCGGCTTGTTCTGCACCAGCACGCTCAGTATGTGGGTGCTCAGATTACCGGCCATCACAGATCCTCGTCCCAGACCGGCGCCATGTCGCGTGCGACCTTGATGTCGTCGTTGCTGGTGCCGGCGGCCACCATAGGCCACACCATGGCGTCCTTGTGTACGACGAACTCCACCACAACAGGCACATCGTTGATCGAGTTCGCCTTCTCAATCACAGCGTCGACGTCCGCAGGATCCTCGGCGCGCAGGCCGACGCAGCCCATGGCCTCAGCCAGCTTCCCGAAGTCGGGGATGCGGTTGGTTTTGAGGTCGGTGTTGGAGTAGCGGCCTTGATAGAACAGGGTCTGCCACTGCCGGACCATACCCAGACTCTGATTGTTGATCACGGCGATCTTGATCGGAATCCCTTCCAGTGCGCATGTGACGAGCTCCTGGTTGGTCATCTGGAAGCAGCCGTCGCCGTCGATTCCCCACACGATCTTGTCGGGCTGACCCACCTTGGCCCCCATCGCCGCAGGCACGCAATACCCCATGGTCCCGAGACCACCTGAGTTGAGCCAGCGACCGGGCAACTCCCATGGGAGGTAGTGGGCCGCCCACATCTGGTGCTGCCCGACACCTGCCGCGTAGTAGGCATCCGGGCCCGTGATCTCCCCAATCCGTTTGATCACGTGCTGGGGCGAGAGGCTGCCGTCCTCCGGCTCGTCGTACCCGGTCGGATAGCGCCGCTTGAGGTCTTGCAGGTATCGGCTCCACTCGTCGATCTTGGGACGGCGTTCGGCCGGCCTGAGCAAGCTGATCAGCTCGGAGATCACCTCCTTGCAGTCGCCGACGATAGGCACATCGGCCACCCGGTTCTTCGAAATCTCGGCTGGATCGATGTCAGCGTGAATCACCTTCGCCAGTGGGGCGAAGGTGGCGAGCTGGCCCGTTACCCGGTCATCAAAGCGGGTGCCGAGCGCGATCAGCAGGTCGCTGCGCTGCAGTGCCCCGACAGCGGCGACGGTGCCGTGCATCCCCGGCATGCCCATGTTTTGTGGGTGGCTGTCGGGGAACACCCCGCGCGCCATCAAGGTGGTGATCACCGGGATGCTGGTCAACTCAGCGAGCTCTTTGAGCTCGGCCCAGGCGCGAGCCTTGACTACCCCGCCACCGACGTACAGCACCGGTCGGCGTGATTCGCCGATGAGCCGGCCGGCCTCGCGCACCTGCTTGGCGTGCGGCCTGCTCACCGGCCGGTAGCCGGGGAGATCCAGCTCTCGCGGCCATTCGAATCGCGTCTTGGCCTGCAAGGCATCTTTGGCGATGTCGACAAGGACCGGTCCCGGCCGGCCTGTTCCGGCAATGTGAAATGCCGATGCTATTGCCGGGGCGATGTCGGCCGGCTTGGTGATCAGATAACTGTGCTTGGTGATCGGCATCGTGATGCCACGGATGTCGGCTTCCTGGAAGGCATCGGTCCCGATCGCCGCGCTGGCGACCTGGCCGGTGATCGCCACGATGGGAACCGAGTCCATGTGCGCGTCCGCGATCGGCGTCACGAGGTTCGTTGCGCCGGGTCCCGACGTCGCCATGCAAACGCCGACCTTTCCAGTGACCATGGCGTAGCCCTCGGCCGCGTGGCCGGCACCTTGCTCGTGGCGCACCAGAATGTGCCGGACCTTCTCGGAATCGAACAGTGGGTCATACGCAGGAAGGATCGCGCCGCCCGGAATCCCGAATACGACGTCTGCCCCCACGCGCTCGAGCGATCTGACGAGAGACTGCGCTCCGGTCAGCTCATCTGCCCTGTCGTTCTCAGACATCTCGGGTCTCCTTGCCCTGGCGATCCCGCCCTGCAGGATCCGTTGTGGATGTTACGCCTGCACGCCGCAGGTCTTCCGCCAACAAAAAACCCCCGCTGCCGGGTGGCAGGCGAGGGAGCGCGTCGGTGATGAGCTGGGCTCAGCCGACACGCTGACGTACGAGGAGGGATCCTCTGGTGTGCACGCCGCAACAATAGCTGGCGGACATGGCTAGTCAATTCCGACTGGCAGTACGTCTTGCGATCCGGAAGGACGCTCGGATGCCCTACTAAGCGGGTCTATCGACCGACGTAGGGTCGAGAAATGCGTCGTGCCGTCGCCGCGCTTTCTCTCCTGGTTCTCGCCGTCGCCTGTTCGCCATCCGCGCCTGGCTCCTCGCCTACGACGTCCTCACCAGCCGATCCCCCCACCTCACCTGCGCCGAGCACTAGCCCTTCGGCAGCATCGCCGAGTGCGACAGCGATCGCCACGCCTACACCGAGCACGACGCCACGACCCGTCATGAACGCACGCGCTGCGCTCCGCGACATCGTCCATCTGGCCGACGACATCGGACCGCGAGAGGCCACATCGAACAACTTCGCCGACGCCGCCACGTTCGTCCAGAGCCGATTCGAGCGCCTCGGCTACGACGTGCGGCGGACCAGAGTTCGGGTACCGTCCGGGATCTCTTGGGGCACGCCAGTCCCCCGCGGGACGTCACTCAATGTGATCGCGGAACCTGAGGGCTTCAACGCGAACGAACCCCACGTCGTTGTCGGCGCGCATCTCGACACCGTGCCGGTGGCCCCCGGCGCGGAGGACAATGCGTCTGGAGTTGCCGTGATGCTCCAGCTGGCGGCCATGGTGAGCCGGCAGCCGGCGGCGCTTCCGGTGCAGTTCATCGCCTTCGGTGCCGAGGAGCCGCGCGGCAGCGGTGACGGACTGCACCACTTCGGCTCACGGCAATTCGTGGCGGATCTGTCGCGCTCGGAGCGTCGGGCGATCCAGGCGATGGTGTCGCTCGATCGGGTCGGCGTACGCGCCGGCTATGTGCCCGTGTGCACGGCAAGCGACCGCGGCAACCGGCTCCGGGACGCGATCCGTGCGGCGGCGCGGCAGGCCGAGATCCCCACTCGAGGATGCACGAACTTCGCGAGCGACCACTGGTCGTTCGCCAAGGCCGGCATTCCCGCCGTCCGGCTCGGCAGCATCCCCTACGCGGGCTACCACTCCCGAGGCGACATACCGCGCGTCGTCAACCGGCGCCAACTCGATCGGGTCGGCCGGACGGTATGGGCGTGGTTACTGACGCTGAACTAGGTGTGGCATTCGGATCCTCACTGCGCAAAGGGTCCACGGCTGCTGCGCCACAGGTCGGCGAGGATGCCTTTCGCCCGATCGCCACGGACGAGCCGCGGGGTGAAGGCGGCGTCGATCACATACGGCACAGGCTCGACCGCCTTCACAGCGCCGCCCCACAGCACGATCTCCAAGAAGATTCCTTCACGAGTCTTGGTCTGAAAATCCATGTCAAAGACGAAATTGCCAAGCGAGTGCACGACAACCGCCGACCCGGCCATGTCATAGCCCTGGACCCAGTGCGGATGCCCGCCGATCACCAGATCGGCGCCGGCGTCGGCGAAGGCTCGGGCGGCGACGCGCTGGCTGGACTCGGGACGATGCGTGTACTGAGTGCCCCAGTGGGTGAGCACGACAACGGCATCAACCCGGCTGTCGAGTGATCGGATGTCGGAGGTGATCCGCCTGAGGTGGGAGCGGTTCAGAGGTCCGGTGCGTGGTGGCATGTTCAACCGATTGGTACCTGCTCGGGTGCGAGTGGCGGCCGGCGTCTCACCGATGGAATCGGCGGCCAGGAAGCCAACCCGTACGCCGTCTCGCTCGACGATCACGGCCCGACGGGCTGCGGCCAGGTTTCGGCCAGCACCGACGGTCTCGATCCTTCCCGAGTCGAAGCGGGCGAGAGTCTGCCGCAGCGCTCCATCGCCGTAGTCTCCAACGTGGTTGTTGGCCAGCGACAGCAGATCGAATCCGGCCGCCCGAAGCGCGGGCCTGACACGCGGGCTGGCAGCGAAAGAATCGCCACCCTGGGTCGGTGACCCGTCGGTGGACAGGGTCGACTCGAAGTTGCCGACGGTGATCTCGGCAGCGGCCAATCGCTTGGCGAGTGGAATCAGCGGCGAACCTGGGTCGGCGCGGTGACGGTCGCCGACCCGGCGGCCGAGCATGATGTCGCCGACGGCAGTAAGGGTGGTGACCTCGGGCACCGGTCGGACGGAACGAATGCGGAGCGGGTAGCGGTCCGGCTGCCGAAGAGGATGGCGACCACCGACCGTCAGCACTCGGACTCGAGCGTCCACAGCATCAGCGGGCACAACACCAAGCACGTTGCTGCTGGCCCGAACCTCCCGCAGCACATCCCCGAGTGCGCGATCCTCGGTAGTGAGCACCTGCATCTCGCCGCCTGATTGTCCGATGGCTGACCAGCGGGTCGCTCCTGACGCGACCAGTCGGCGGGCCGCTGAAAGGGACACATCAGCGGTAGGTCGGGTGGCATGGACGACCAGTGCAAGCGGCATCAGGTAATCCGTCGACGGAGCGGACGACGGGCCGGCGTTGGGTGCGGTCGAGCGAGGTGCCGTTGTGGGCGCCGGGGATGGGGCCGACTGCGGGTTGACGCCCGACGCCTGGCAAGCGGCGAGCAGAACGAGGACAAGCGCAGCTGAACCTGTGCGCGCCCTCATTCGGCCAGCGTAGGTGCCTGTTCGGCCTCGATTCCCTCGAGCGCCGCATCGACGGCAGCCTCGACATGCAGCCGTGTGGTTGGGAAGAGAGGGATCGGACGGTCGGAGGCATCGATCAGCAATTCGATCTCGGTGCATCCGAGGATCACGCCCGCGGCGCCGGCCTGCACGAGACGGCCGATGACTGCGCCATAGACCGCGCGGGACTGCTCCCGCACAGTGCCCTGGCACAACTCGTCATAGATGATGCGATGCACGTCGGCACGGTCATCCGCATCAGGAACAATGACGCGCAGACCGTGACCCGCGAGGCGATCGCGGTAGAAGTCCTGCTCCATGGTGAACGCGGTTCCTAGCAGCCCAATCGTGCCCAGTCCGGCACGGATTACTGCTGCGGCGGCGGCGTCGGCCAGGTGCAGCAACGGAATCGACACTGCGGCCTCGACCCGATCAGCCACCTTGTGCATCGTATTGGTGCACAGGAGCACTAACTCAGCGCCGGCCGCCTCCAACTCCTTGGCCATGTCCGCGAGCAGCCGTGCGGCCTCGTCCCATCGGGCGGTGACCTTCAGCCGTTCAATCTCGGCAAAGTCGACCGACGCCAACAGGATCCGAGCAGAGTGCAGCCCGCCCAGTCTTTCCCGCACCAACTCGTTCGCTAGCCGCCGCGGTGGACTCCCAGCTCATCCCGCCGAGCATGCCGATCACCCGCTAGCGTGCCACGATCACCTAGCCCACTCTGCCATCGGAGTGTCTTGTCGTCGCTGGTAATTCCGGTGCCCTAGCTTCCTGAGGAGTCGGACCCTCGCCGGGTGGGGGCGGGCAGCGTCCGGGTTCCGAGCAGGCGGGCGTGGATGTCACCAGGGAACCGCACCGTGAAACGGGTGTCGCCGATCCAGGACTTCAGTTCATTAGTCCGCTGATCGATCTCGCGTCGGCGAGCAGCCGCGACCCGCTCGAAATAGTGGGTGTGGATCATCCCGTCCTTCGTCTGCGCCCAGGCTCCGACCACCCGCCCGTCGACCCACAGGCTGGGGCCGCCGTTGCCGGCGCCGTCGAACACCTCGGCAGACGTGCTTGGAAGGTACCAGTCGCGCTGCTTCCAGCCCATGATCGTCGGGTCCAGTCCGGGCAGCACTGCTACCCACGGCTGGGCTGTGTCAAGCGGCGGATCATCTGCCGCCAGCCAGCCTTGGCCGCCATCCAGGTCAGCCTCCACTGCTCCGCAGTCGGCCAGCGCCTGCTTCGTCCTAGCTACTGTCCAGCCCATCCACCACTGAAGGTCGAGGGTCGTCGCCGGCCCGAACCGCCGAAGCCACCGGCCCGCGAGCTCGGCGGCCGCCTGCCGCGGATCGAGGTCTCCGAGGCCGCCGGGCAACCAGGACTCGGCGTCGACGTACCGGTAGGCGCCGTTAATCCAGCTACTCGGCTGGCCTCGCAGCATCTTGCCGTCGAAGCCGAGGATGTAGAGCACTCTGGTGTGGGCCGACTGGACGGCCGCGTACGCCTTGCCGGGGGCGAGATGCAACCGCTGGCGTAATGCGGTGCCTCGCTGGCCAATCTCTCGTGCCGTGCTCGGGCCGTGCTCGCGGAGATCCGCCAGCACCTTTTCCTCCGCCTCCGCCAGCCATTGCTCCGGATCGGCAACTCCGCTCGCCGCCAGGAGCTGAGAAGTGCGGCGCCGCTCGGTGGCCAGCAGGTCGCGCGTCGCCGCGGCATGCATGAGCCGAACCACCGGCGGTGTTGCCACCCACAAGGTCCTTCGCATGCCGTGGTGCCGTATCAGGCTGCGATCGGTGTACAGCACCCGCTCGACTGCCTGAATGGATGGATGCGCCATCCGTGCCATCGCCGACAAGAAGACGCTGACCGGATCGCTCGAGTGTAGGGCGACCAGGCCGTCGGCAATCTCGGGAAGGTTGTCGGTCCGGGTACGCGGCAGCAGCCGGTGACGCTCAGCCAGCCTGGCGCGTCGCTCCTCGGCATCGATGTGTTCGCCCAAGGCCTCACGCCGCCAAATCGTCAGGCGACGGTAGCCGCAGAGGTAGCTCTGCACAGGTTTCTGACGGTCTGCATAGGTAGCAACCCATGCAGACCGCCGGAAACCTACGTGCACGTAGGTTTCGATCCGAGGGTGAGCGATCCCCTGTCATGTCGGCGTCTCAGCCGCAGATGGCGCCAAGGTTGGCTGAGCGGACCAGCTTGACGTACTTGGCCAGAACCCCCCGCGGCGCTGGTCGAGGTGTCGGGCTCCACGCTGCGCGTCGGCGTTGCAGCTCGGCTTCGTCGAGGCTCACGTCGAGCCGACCATTGGCCACATCCAAGACGATCTCATCGCCATCCTCGAGGAGGGCAATGGGGCCACCGTCCACCGCCTCAGGGGCGATGTGACCGACACAGAGGCCGGTTGTCCCGCCGGAGAAGCGGCCGTCGGTGATCAACATGACGTCCTTGCCGAGACCGGCGCCCTTGATCGCGGCGGTGATGGCCAGCATCTCGCGCATTCCCGGGCCGCCCTTGGGTCCCTCATAGCGGATGACGACGACATCGCCAGCGGCGATGGTGCCATTTTCCAGCGCGTCCATCGCAGCTCGTTCGCCGTCGAAGACCCGCGCCGTACCCTTCCAGACCTCGGTGTCAAAGCCAGCGCTCTTCACCACCGCACCTTCGGGCGCCAGAGAACCATGCAAGATCGTGATGCCGCCGGTCGGATGGATCGGGTTGTTCAGTGAGCGGACGATCTTCCCATCCACATCGGGCGGCGCGATCTCGGTAAGGTTCTCCGCCATCGTCTTGCCCGTCACAGTGAGGCAGTCGCCGTTGAGCAAGCCCGCCTCGAGCAGTGCCTTCATCACCACGGGCACCCCTCCGACCCGATCCACGTCGTTCATGACGTAGCGGCCGAAGGGCTTGAGGTCACCCAGGTGCGGGACGCTGCGGCCGACGCGTACGAAGTCGTCGAGGTTGAGTTCGACCTCAGCCTCGTTCGCGATCGCCAGCAGATGCAGCACAGCGTTCGTCGAGCCGCCGAACGCCATCGTGACCGCAATGGCGTTCTCGAATGCCTCCTTGGTCAGGATCTGGCGGGCGGTGATCCCCCGCCGCAGCAGCTCGACCACTGCCATCCCGCTCTTACGCGCGAAGCCGTCACGGCGCCGGTCGACCGCGGGCGGCGCGGCTGAGCCCGGCAGCGACATGCCAAGCGCTTCGGCGGCGCTAGCCATGGTGTTGGCTGTGAACATACCGCCGCAGGCACCCTCACCCGGGCAGATGGCCCTTTCGATCTTGGCCACATCGTCGCGACTGATCAGTCCTCTGACGCAGGCACCGACCGCCTCGAAAGCGTCGACAATCGTGACCTCCCTGTCGCCGACGTAACCAGGCATGATGGAGCCGGCGTAGAGGAATACGGCAGCAAGATCAAGACGAGCTGCGGCCATCAGCATGCCGGGCAGGGATTTGTCGCACCCAGCGAGTAGCACGGAGCCATCCATCCGTTCCGCCAGCATGACGGTCTCCACCGAATCTGCGATGATCTCGCGGCTCACCAAGGAGTAGTGCATGCCGTCGTGGCCCATGGAGATGCCGTCAGAGACAGAGATCGTGCCGAACTCCAGCGGGTACCCGCCAGCCGCGTGTACCCCGTCTTTGGCCGCTTTGGCCAGCCGGTCAAGCGACAGATTGCACGGAGTGATCTCGTTCCAGCTGGACGCCACGCCGATTTGGGGCTTAGCCCAGTCCTCATCGCTCATACCGACCGCGCGCAGCATGCCACGTGACCCTGTGGCCTCCAGGCCGTCGGTCACCACCCGCGACCGTGGCTTGATATCGACACCGTTTCCGGCAGTGGGCTCGATTCCTTCACTCGTAAGGCTCTCCGGAGTCATGGCGGTCAATCTAGCCGCTCGGCCTCGTACGGCTGTACCCAGTCAGTTCGCGCGGGCGGGGCTCAGGGGGCCGGGTTGACGGCCAACTGCGCACGGGTGGACACGACCAGCTGCCAGGCAAGGCCGACGAGCAGGATCACGCCAAGCATCGGGCCAAGATTTGCCACCAGCTGTTGCAAGAAGTCGAATTGCCGTTCCCGGCCCCCGCCGTACGGGAGCACCGCGAGTGGCAGACAGGCGCATACCCAGACCACCCAGAAGCCGCCGACGTACCGGGCCCAGCGCGGCACTCCTGGAGAGAGCACGGCCATCGCCATGGGAAGGATCCACACATAGTGGTGGGTCCAGGACAGCGGAGAGGCCAGGCAGGTAGTGAGTCCGACGATCGCGACCGCGAATACCTTTTCGTCGTTACGCCACCATTGGGCCGCGACCAGGCACCCCAGGACTGCCAAGACTGTCGCTACTGCGAGACCCAGCAGAGTCGTGGTTCGCGAGGAGTCACCGAGCCGAAAGAACACGCCGAGCAGCGACTGGTTGCCGGCGTACAGAGGTGAGGCCGTACGGGTGTCGCCACCGGACAGCCCACTGAAGAACACCACCGTTTCTCGGAAGAGCAAGATCGCGGCAATACCGGTGAAGACGGCAAAACTGATGATCGCGGTAATCGCCGCCCGCCGCTTGCCGATCAAGAACATGAAGATCACGAAGAGCGCTGGGGTCAGCTTGATCGCCCCGGCCAATCCGATCAAGATGCCCTGCGGGATCCGCCGCCGCCGCTCGGGCGGATCCGGCAGCAAGTCGGCAACCACCAGCGCCATCAGTATGGTGTTCACTTGGCCGTACCCCAGCGTCGTGCGGATCGGCTCGACCGCGAGCAGCACTGCAATGCCGAGCAGCCCGAGCTTCCAGCCGCGTGGTGCGCCGCAGCGCTTCAGCACCGACTGCTGAGCCCAGACGAGGCCGCCTGTCCAGACGACTTGCCAGAACACGTACGGGCCGAAGGCGAGTGGCGTCATCAAGATCGCCGCGATCGGCGGATAGATGAAGTAGAGATTCCATACCGGCGTTGTCGTGGCAAAGATGTCCTTGCCGGCCAACATGTCCTTGACCGCGTACACGTAGACCTGCAGGTCGACCGTCGACGGTTCCCAGGGAAACGCCTTACCGTCCTTGATGATGTACGGCAAGATCAACAACGCGACTGCCATCGGCGGTAGAAACTCTACTGCCGCGCGAGCCAGTCGCCGGCTGACCGGTAGTGAGGCTGCTGGAGCCGAACGGGTCAGCAGGGTCACACGCCCGCCTGGATCTGCCGATAGACCGCCTCCAACTCACCATCGGGGACGCCACCGGGGCTGACAAGCATGCCCAAGCCGGGCTCGCCGGCATAGCGCGGCACCACGTGCATGTGCATATGGAAGACTTCCTGACCGGCCGCTTCGCCCGCTGAGGACAGCAGGTTAATCCCGTCGGCAGCTAGGCGGTGCATCAGCAACCTCGCGACGGCGTCGACCGCCGGAGCGATTTCGGGTAGCGAGCTCGTGCCAGTGACGACATCGGGTATGTGCCGCTTCGGGACGACCAGCGCGTGCCCGCGATGCCACGCGCCGATGTCGAGAAAAGCCACAGCCCTATCGTCCTCGTAGATCCGTCGGGAGGGCAGCTCGCCGGACACGATCTTGCAGAAGACGCAGTTGGGGTCCACGTCCTGTGTCTCCGGCGTCTCGAAGGGCGTCATGTGATCCTGTTCTCCAGTTCCTTGCCGGCAGCGAAACGACCTAGCTGGGCCGCGATGAGTCGATCGGCGCGTGGGAAGAAGGCCGTACTTGCCCCGCCCACATGTGGCGAAATCAGCACACCGGGCGTACGCCACAGCGGATGTTCGGGTGGCAACGGCTCGGGATCGGTAACGTCGAGAGCCGCTCGGATCCTGCCGGTCGAGGTCTCGGCCAGCAGCGCGCCCGTGTCCACGAGCTTGCCGCGAGCGACGTTGACGAGTAGGGCGCCATCCGGCAGTGCGGCGAGTTCCCGCCTGGAGATCATCCCCTCGGTCTGGGGGGTGTGCGGCGCCACGAGGAAGGCAACATCAGCCATCCGAAGCAGTTCAGCGAGATCCTCAGTGCCATGCACCGCTACCGGCTCAGTACGTGGCCGGCGGGCCACTCGAGCCACCGAGGCAACCTCGAAACCAGCCAACCTGCGCTCGATCGCTGCGCCGATCTGACCGTATCCGATGATCAACACACGCTTGTCGGCCAGCGAGATACCGAGCCGGAATTCCTCCCAGGTGCCGCTGGGCTGGTTCCGCGAGTAGTGATCAAGATGCCGGCCGCTTGCCAACGCCAGCGCGACGGCCAACTCGGCGGTACTGGCGTCGTGCACGCCGGCCGCATTGCACAAGATCACACCCTCAGGCACGTACGGCAGGAAGTTCTCCACACCTGCTGTCAGGGTCTGAATCACGTCGAGCTGGCTCATCTCGCCGACCCGGTCGAGAACCTCCTCACCCTTCATGTAGGGCAGCACGTAGAACTCGACCTCGGCGACCGTGTCCGGCCAGCTGTCACCATCGGCCCGATAACAGTCGACGTGGACACCATCGGGGATGCGGCCGAGTCGCTGCTCCGCCTCCTCCACGCTGGCATATGGCAGCCAAACGACCCGCTTCGTTGCGTGCACGGGCTCAGTGTCCCGCTGTTGGGGCAAACGCGGCATGGCGTACCGGAAATCCTGCTGCCTCGATCGCCGATTTGACCTCGGCGATCCGCAACGTACCGAAGTGGAAAACGGTCGCTGCCAACACCGCATCGGCGCCTGCGGCGATCGGCGGCGGAAAGTCCTCGACCCGACCTGCACCGCCGGATGCGATCAGTGGCACGTCAACCACCGCGCGCACCGCGCGAATCATCTTCACATCGAAGCCGCCGGTTGTGCCATCAGCATCCATGGAATTGAGGAGGATCTCACCCACGCCCTGATCGACTCCGCAGCGAACCCACTCGACCGCATCCAGGCCTGCGGCAGTTCGCCCGCCATGTGTGGTCACCTCGAAGCCCGATGGCGCCCAGTCCGCGCGGCGAGCGTCGACTGAGAGCACCAGCACCTGGTTGCCGAAACGCCGGGTGATCTCCCCGATCACGTCCGGCCGCCGGATCGCCCCGGTGTTGATCGCCACCTTGTCTGCGCCGGCACGGAGCAAGACGTCCACGTCGTCAACAGAGCCGACACCGCCGCCCACCGTGAGCGGAATGAACACCGTCTCGGCCGTCCGGCGTACCACATCGAGTGTCGTCTCCCTACCCTCGACCGAAGCTGAAATGTCCAGGAAGGTCAGCTCGTCCGCTCCTTCGGCGTTATAGAACGCGCCCAGCTCCACCGGATCGCCCGCGTCTCGCAGAGCGACGAAATTGACGCCCTTGACGACCCGGCCGGCGTGCACGTCCAAGCACGGGATGACACGAACAGCAACGGTCACGACGAACACTCTAGATGCAGCAAACACCACGCGCCCCGAGCCAGCAGAGCACCCGGTTCCGCAGCGAGCGGAGCGAGCCATTAGACCCGGGTCGCGCGCCGCGGTGCTGAGCCAGGCTGGCGCGCCGCCGTCCTGGACGAGCGAGCGAGCAGGCATGCCTTTCGCCCGCGAGCGAGTGAGGAAGGCGGCGGCTCATGAGCGCCAGCCTCGGCGAGCGGAGCGAGCCATTGGACACGGAGGGAGCCGGCACTTTCTCGTCGGCGAGCGACGACGAAGTAGGCGGACTCCTAAGCGCGATCCGCAGCGAGCGGAGCGAGCCATTAGACACAGCATTACGCTGACCACCATGCCCCAGCTCGATGACACGTTCCTTGCGCTGCCCTTAGGCTCGCTGAGCGACGCCGCCCTCTCCAAGGCCAAGGAGCTGGGGTGCAGCTATGCGGAGATCCGCGTAGAGCGGATACGCCAGGCCTACCGCAGCTTTCGTGATCATGCGCTGGAGACCACAGCCGACGGCCAGGTCCTCGGCCTGTCGGTTCGCGTCGTACACAACGGTGTTTGGGGATTCGCCTCAGACATCACACTCGCGACCAACTCTGCAGCCCACCTGGCGGAGCGCGCGGTCGCCACCGCGCAGGTGTCCCGTCCGCTGACGCCCGCTTCGGTCGAGCTGGCCGATGAGGGCGTCTACGCCGACGCCAGCTGGGTGTCGGCATATGAGGTAAACCCGTTTGATGTTGACGAAGCCACCAAGACCGGTCGGGTTCTGGGACTCAACGAGGTGCTACTTGCCGCGCCGGGTGTGACACACGCAAGTGCGAGCCTCGGCTACGTTCACGAGAACAAGTACTTCGCGAATCTCGCCGGCACCAGCACGACCCAACAGCGGGTTCGAATCCAGGCCCAGCTGACGGCAGTCAGCGTCGGTGATCATGGTTTCGCGACGATGCGTACCACTGCCCCACCGACCGGTCGGGGCTGGGAGTATCTGTCCGGGACCGGCTGGGATTTCGACGCAGAGGTGGCCGAGCTCCCCGAGCTCCTGGCGGCCCACGTTGCCGCCCCCTCGGTCGAGGCCGGCCTGTACGACCTGGTGATCCATCCCAGCAACCTGTTCCTCACTATCCACGAGTCGATCGGGCACGCGACCGAGCTGGATCGGGCACTGGGCTATGAGGCCGCGTATGCCGGCACCTCGTTCGCAACCTTCGATCAGCTCGGCAGGCTGCAGTACGGCAGTGAGGTGATGAACGTGACCGGAGATCGGCTGGTCGACCACGGTCTGGCCACCATCGGCTACGACGATGAGGGGGTTTCTCAGCAACAGTTCGACATCATCTCGGGCGGCACGCTCGTCGGCTACCAGCTGAACCGACAGATGGCAGCAGAGAAGGGCTTCGGGCGATCGAACGGGTGCGCGTACGCGGACTCTCCCGGCCACATCGCGATGCAACGGATGCCCAATGTGTCCCTTCAGCCAGCGCCTGACGGCCCCTCTACCAGCGAGCTGATCGCCGGAGTCGACAACGGTATTTACATCGTTGGCGACAAGTCGTGGTCGATCGATATGCAGCGCTACAACTTCCAGTTCACCGGGCAGCAGTTCTACAAGATCGAGAAGGGCAGGTTGGCCGGGCAGTTGAAAGATGTCGCCTACCAGGCGACGACAACCGACTTCTGGCGATCCATGGAGGCCGTCGGAAACCCGCACACCTACGTGCTGGGGGGCGCCTTCAACTGCGGCAAAGGGCAGCCTGGGCAGATCGCCCCAGTGTCGCATGGCTGTCCATCAGCGCTGTTCCGCAAGGTGAACGTGCTGAACACCCAAGCTGAAGGCGGTCAGCAGTGAACGCCGCCGCTCGCCCGCAGGACCTCGTCGAGCAGGCACTCGGCATCGCGACGTTGCCGTGCGTGCTCTGGGTGACCGAGCACGCGGAGGCCAACCTGCGCTGGGCCAACAACGCCCTGACCACGAACGGCGAAATGCGGAGCAGGAGCCTCACCGTGACTGCGATTGCTGAGGTTGAAGGCGGAACCGCGGCGGGCACCGTCATCCAGGAAATTGCCGGAGCTGACAACGTCAGCGCGGTCGTCGCGGCCGCCGAGCATCTGGCGCGCACTGGACGGCCGTCTGAGGAGGCCTCGCCGATGGTGGAGAAATACCCCCACCACGATGTCTGGACCGAACCGCCGGAGACCACCAGCATTGACATCCTCGGCGAGCTGGCGAAAGGGCTGGGCGTCGCCTTTGAGAGCGTTCAGGCGGCGCGACAACTGCTGTTCGGCTTCGCAGAGCACAGCGTAGCGACGACCTATCTGGGCAGCAGCACCGGTTTGCGGCGCCGTGGGGTGCAACGAACCGGCAAGCTGGAACTCAACGCCAAGACCGCCGATCTCGGATCCTCAGCGTGGGTGGGACGGACGACCCGAGACTTCTCCGATGTTGATGTTGCCGAGGCCGTTGACGAGCTGGCAACCCGGTTGAGCTGGGCAACGACGAAGCTGGATCTGCCTCCCGGGCGCTACGAGACCCTGGTGCCGCCGAGCGCCGTTGCGGACTTGATGATCTACGCGTACTGGACCGCCAATGCACGCGACGCGGAGGAGGGTCGCAACGTGTTCGCCGGCGGGAACGGCACGACCAAGATCGGACAACGGCTCGCCGAGCTGCCGATCACCCTGCAGTCGGATCCGCAGTACCCCGGTCTGGAGACCATCCCTTTTGTCGACTTCACTTCCTCCCCCGACGACACGTCCTGGGCGTTCGACGGTGGCCTGCCGATCAACGCGACGACCTGGATTCAGAACGGGGTACTCAACGAACTGATCCGCAATCGGGCCCACGCTGCGCGGACAGGCACCCAGGCGACACCTCCGCCGGACAACCTGATCATGGACGGTGGTGGCACGGCCAGCCTGCAACAGATGATCGCCAGCACGAAACGTGGGCTGCTGTTGACCTGCCTGTGGTACATCCGAGAGGTCGACCCGGAGCGGCTGCTGCTGACTGGGCTTACGCGCGACGGCGTCTATCTGGTTGAGGACGGGGAGGTGGTCGGAGCTGTCAACAACTTCCGCTTCAACGAGTCGCCAGTCGAGCTGTTGGGCCGGATCACCGAGATTGGCGCTGCCGAGTTGACCTTGTGCCGGGAGTGGAATGACTACTTCAACCGTACGATCATGCCGCCCATCCGGGTGCCCGACTTCAACATGTCGACCGTCAGCCAGGCCTCCTGAGGCCGCCGGCCACTGCTGTCGGAAAGCTATGTTTACTTAGGTTGCACGCGGTCTACATGGGTTGCAACCAGTGCAGACCGCACGGAACCTACGTGCACGTAGGTTCCGGACAGCGAGGGGTCACCGCCGCTACGGAAGGTCGGCGCCACTCAGGTCGTCGCCTTCGTCGGCGTCAATCTCTGGGGCATAGCTGACCACGCCGCGGCGCATCGAGCGGACCAGCAGCCGCGCGGTATCACGGAGATCACCCGGACCGGCCGCGTCAGCGATCTGCCCAGCGAAATCGGCAACCTGGCGGACCCACCGGACGAAATCGCCGGCTGTCAGGTCGGTGCCCTCCAGCACCTCAGCGAGTGTGCGGCCGGCTGCCCATCCGTACGCCGACTCGCTGAAGCCGATGTCCGGCTCCGGTCCTCGCTGCAGCCTCGCGTCACGTTCCACCAGCGATACCTCGTGCCAGATCCGGCGTACCTCGATCATCGCAGCGTTGCTCCCGGCATCCGGCATCCGCGGTCGGCGCTGTGCCTCATCGGTCCGCCTCGTCTCAAAGACAAGTGACGCCAAGACAGCGGCCAGCTGTGGATGGGTCAGGCCAGCGAAGACGCCGGCACCAATACACTCGGCTGCAACCAGGTCCAGCTCGGCATAGATCCGGGCAAGCATCCTGCCGGACTCGCTGATCTCGCTACCCCCGTCCCCGGTGAGATAGCCGAGCGCCTCCAGGACCAGGCAGATCTTGTCGAAGTGGTTCGCGATGGTGTTGCTTCGAGAGTCCATCCGGGCCTCCAGCCGGGCGCTTTCGCGTTCCAGCCGCTGCGCTCGTTCGGCCCACCGCAGATGCGCTTCGCGGTCGGGGCAGCGGTGACAGGGATGGCGCCGCACGGCGCCGCTAAGCCGGTCGAGTTGAGTTTGGGTACCTGGATCGACCCCGGTTTGGCGACGGCGCACTTGATCAAGGTCCACCTCACTGAGCCGAGCGCGCAGCGCCGCAGCCAGATTGCGCCGAGACGTGGCGTCCTTGGGGTTGAAATGCTTGCCGATCTTCATACGTCCACGCACCAGCGGTGGTCTGGAGAAGTCGGTGATCGACAACCGCCGGACGTGGCGATCCTCGGTGAGCACCAGCGGTCGGGGCGCCTGATGATCTTGACGAATGCCCGGGTCGATGATCACCGCCCAGCCCTGGCTCTTCCCGCTGGGCACCCGGACGATATCACCGGGCTTCAAGATCGACAGCGTCTGCACCGCCTCGGCGCGGCGGTCCGACCGCCGCTCCCGAGCGGCCGACGCCTCCAGATCGGCAAGCTCCGTCCGCAGGTCAGCGTAGGCCCGAAAGTCGCCGAGCTCGCAGGCCGCCGCGGCCCAGTAGGCATCGATGGTCTCCTGGTTGCGCTCGAGGGTACGCGCCAGGCCGACCACCGAGCGGTCGGATTGGAACTGAGCAAAGGATTGCTCGAGCAAGGTGCGGGCGCGCTCCCTTCCGACGCTAGCCACCAGATTGACGGCCATGTTGTAGGTCGGAGAGAAGGACGACTTCAGCGGATACGTACGCCGCGAGGCAAGCCCAGCCACCGCTCGCGGATCGAGGCCAGGCTGCCAGAGTACGACGGCATGGCCCTCGACATCGATCCCGCGACGCCCCGCACGGCCGGTCAGCTGGGTGTACTCCCCCGGCGTGATGTCGGCGTGGGTCTCGCCGTCGAACTTCACCAGCTTCTCCAGCACGACGGACCGGGCGGGCATATTGATGCCCAGGGCCAAGGTCTCGGTGGCGAAGACAACCTTGATCAACCCCCGGACGAAGGCCTCCTCAACGCACTCCTTGAACGCCGGCAGCATGCCGGCGTGATGCGCCGCCACGCCCATGCCGAGCGCGTCAGCGAAGCGGTCATAGTCGAGGGCCCGCAAATCGCCGTCGGAGAGTCCGGCGACGTGCCGCTCGATTATCTCGGCGATCTCCTGCTGCTCCACGCGGCTTGTCAGCCGGACTCCGGACGCGAGCAGCTGGCGGACGGCGGCATCACAGCCGACGCGGGAGAAGATGAACACGATGGCTGGCAATAGCGCTTCCTCGTCGAGCAACTCGACCAGCTCCGGGCGGCTTGACACGTGGAACGAGCGAGGTCTACGGCCGGCGCCACCATAGTGGGTGCGGTGTGCAGCACCCCCGTAGGCGCCGCTGCCGTAGTTCACGGTGCGCCGGCCGCGCCCAGTCTTGCCGCGCGGCCGACGGGCGTCGTCTCGGATGAACCTCGACTCATCCCGCGCAATCTTGATCAGTACCGGGTTGACCTCGGTCTTGCCTTCCCCAGGCACCTCGCGGGCGGTGGGCGCGAGGTCGGCGAACAGGTCATAGAGGGTGCGACCGACCAGGACATGCTGGAACAGCGGCACCGGCCGGCGTTCAGAGACGACGACCGCCATGTCGCCACGCACCTCGGACAGCCATTCGCCGAACTCTTCGGCGTTGCTCACCGTCGCCGAGAGCGCCACCAGCTGGGTGGAGTCGGCCAAACCGATGATCACTTCTTCCCAGACGGCTCCGCGGAAGCGGTCAGCCAGGTAGTGCACCTCGTCCAGCACCACATAGCCGAGGTTTACCAGTGTGGACGACCTTGCGTAGATCATGTTCCGCAGCACCTCGGTGGTCATCACTACGATCGCCGCCTCCGGGTTGACGGTCGTGTCACCGGTCAGCAGCCCAACACTTGCGGCGCCGTGGCGCCGCACCAGGTCGGCGTACTTCTGGTTCGACAGCGCCTTGATCGGGGTGGTGTAGAAGCACTTGCGTCCGTTCCTGAGCGCCAGGAAGACCGCGAACTCGCCCACGATCGTCTTGCCCGCCCCGGTTGGCGCGGCTACGAGTACTCCGGAGCCCATCTCAATGTGTCGACACGCCTCGCGCTGGTAGTCGTCGAAGGCGAACCCATAGCCGTCGACAAAGGCTGCGAGCAATGGCGAGGCCTGATTCTCACGGAACTTCGCGTACGCCTCGGCCGGACTGGGCGATTCGAGTTCGGGATCGGGGTCGGCCATGATGCGGCCCAAGTTACCCCTCGCCGTTGCCTGCATTCCGGCCGAGCGCGCTGACTAGTGGTCGCGCCCGTTAGTTCGTCGGGGGTTCAGATCCATGCTGTGGGATCGCCGAGGTAGAGGCCGCAGGCAGTGTCGAGGGCTTCCTCTGCGGTGCCGACCGGGTAGCCGGTGGGGAGGTAGGAATCTTCGTAGTCGTCGTGGCTGGCGCGGTAGATGGCGAATCCCCATTGGTGGGCCGATCCGCCGTAGCGGAGTCGGCACAGCCTCAGCTGTTCGCCATCGGCGAGGACGGCGTCAATGTAGGCGAAGTTCGCCCGGTAGCGGGTGTGGATCTGGCTGATCTGAGGCCACCGCTGCTGCGCGTGAGAGGTCAGCCGCTGCCACAGCGAGGTCTGGGTCGAGGTCGGGATCTTGGCCACGGCTTCCATCCTGGCTCAAACGCCCGGGGTGGCCATCGGCGTGGCGTCAGTGTCGCGCCCCCGGGGGTGCGCGACAACAAAGGGCATGATCATCTGTTCCCCGTATCTGATCATCTTGTCGGCCGAGGAGCAGACGGAGCTGACTGTCCGCGAACGGCGCCCGCGCGGCACACCGCGATGTGGTCCGAGTCCATATCATCCTGGCCGCCGCTGACGGCCGGTCGAATGCCGCCATCGCCGCACACCTGCGGTTGCACGTTGACACCGTACGCAAGTGGCGGCGACGGTTCCATCGGCAACGGCTGGCCGGACTCACCGATCGGCCTCGGACGCGGACGGCCACGTCGGTTCAGCGCCGTGCAGGTCGCTGAGGTGAAAGCCCTGGCCTGCGAGCTGCCGGCCGACGCCGACATCCCGTTGGCCAGGTGGAGCTGCCCCGAACTCGCGGTCGAGGCCAGCCGACGCGGCGTTGTCGCCTCGATCTCGGCCTCAACGGTGCGGCGCTGGCTGGCCGCCGACGCGATCAGACCCTGGCAGCACCGGTCCTGGATCTTTCCTCGCGACCCCGACTTCGCGTTCAAGGCCGGACGGGTGCTCGACCTGTGCGCCCGGATCTGTGACGGGGTCGAACTCGGCGAACACGACTACGTCCTCTCCGCCGATGAGAAGCCCGGCGTGCAGGCCCGGGAACGGATCCACCCCAGCCGCCCGGCACGACCCGGCCGGCGACCCCATGCTGGTCGAGTCGGAGTATCGCCGTCACGGCACCCTCGCCTACCTCGCCGCCTACGACGTCCACCACGCCCACGTGATCGGCCACTGCGCCCCCACCACCGGCATCCAACCCTTCACCGCCCTGGCCGAGAAGGTGATGACCCGCGAGCCCTACGCCAGCGCCCGACGGGTGTTCTGGATCCTCGACAACGGCGCCTCCCACCGCCGCTGGACCGCCGCCGCCCGACTCAACGAGGCGTTCCCGAACACCATCATGATCCACACCCCCATGCACGCGTCCTGGCTGAACCAGATCGAGATCTACTTCTCCATGGTCCAACGAAAGCTACTCACCCCCGACCACCACCCCAGCCTCGCGGCCCTAGCCGAGCAACTGACCGCGTTCGAGGCCCGCTACAACCAAGGCGCCCAACCCTTCCACTGGCGATTCAACCGTGACGACCTTGACCAACTCCTCGACCGGATCGCCGCCTGAACCCCCGACGAACTAACGGGCGCGACCACTAGTGTCGTGCATTCGGAGTCCCTTGACGATAGGCCTCGTCCAGGTGGATGCCTGTCGTCACAAGGCGACGCGCGGCGTCAACACGCACGGCCGAGGAGGAGTCCCATAGCGGTGTTCTATGGGCGACGAGGAGAACGCAGCGGGGCGCCGCCTGGGCGGCGCATATGTCAAGGGACATCGGATGCTCGGCACTAGCCCTTCGGTATGAACACCGGCAGTGCCTGGGGCACGCAGCAGACCTTCAGCGGAGCCGCTGCGATCATCTCGCCGTCGCCGAATCCGACCAGGCCAGACCCCTCGACCGTCACCTCGCGAACTCGAAGCTGCTCGACGCATGGATCTCGAACGAACCTTCCCGAGTACACCTCGGGCAAGAGCCTCAGCAGCTTGAGCCGCCCCACTGGATGGATGATCGTGACATCGAGCAGACCGTCGTAAGGATCGGCTCTGGGGCAGATGATCATCCCGCCGCCGTAGGAGCTGGTGTTGCCGACGGCTACCAGCATCGCCTGCTGCTCACGCACTTCGCCGTCGAGAGTCAACCGATACTGCAAGGGCGAGAACACCCGCAGCTCCGCCATGGTTGCCAGCGCATACCGAATCGAGCCCCTGGGCCAGGGCATCTGGTTGGCTCGCCGATTCACCAGGGCGTCGAAGCCGGTGGCAAGCACTCCTCCGACGTACGTGTCGCCCACCTGCGCGAGATCAAGAGAGCGGCGGTGGCCTGCCGCTATGACAGCTGCAGCGGCGACGACATCGCGCGGGTCGAGACCGATGCCTCGGCACAGGTCGTTGCCCGTTCCGGCGGGAATCATGCCTAGTGTCGTCCGGCTGCCCCCGACCAGATGCGCCACCGCCGCAGTGTTGACGCCCAGGTGCATGATCCCGTCGCCGCCCATCACCGCGAGTACGTCCACGCCGTCCTCGATCGCACCGCGGGTCATCAACTGTGCCTCGGCGAAATCACGGCTCAGCAGAATCTCCAGGTCTGCGCCGCCATCACGGAGCGTGCCTGCCACGCGCGGGAGCAGCTCGAGAGCGCGACCCTTCCCAGCCGACGGATTGACCACGAGCCTGATCTGGCGACTCACAGCGGGTCGAGGTCGTCGTCGCTGCCCTCGGAGAGTTCCCGCAATGCCTTGTCGTCCTGGACGCTGCGCCGGATGAGCCCATCGTCGCCGGCGAGCGCCGCCTGCCGCTCCTTGCGCCGGTCATGGATGTGTGCGATCACCTCAGCTGCCAGGAACAACAGTGTCATCGGTGCGGCAAGGGCGAGCATGGAGAACGGATCGGTCGATGGCGTCGCGATGGCACCGAAGACGAAGGTGCCGAAGATCACCAAGCTCCGGTACTTCGACAGCGTCTTGGCCTTGATCACCCCGACGATGTTCAACAGCAATACGACGAGCGGGATCAGGAAGGCGATCCCGAAGACCAACATGAGGCGCAGCAGGAACGACAAGTAGGCGTTGATGTCCTGGAGGTTGGTGACGCCGCTCTGCGTGAAGCTGAGCAGCACCGTGATGGCCTTGGGCAGGACGACATAGCCGACAACCACTCCGCCAATGAACACCGGAGTCGCGACACCGATGAAGATCAGCGCCCACTTCTTCTCTTTGGCCAGCAGACCAGGAACGATGAACGCCCAGAGTTGGTACAACCAGATGGGCGCGGTCACGATGGCACCGGCCAAGGCAGAGACCTTCAAAGACAAGGTGAGCGGCGACGTCAGGTTGATGTTGACCAAGGATGTGTCGGCATCCGGGTTCTTCGCCTTGAGGTCGGCAATGGCTTGGAAGTACGGCCGCTGCAGGATGTCGAGCAGTTGGTAGCGGAAGAACCACGCGACGATCATCCCGACCATGATTGCGAGCACCGCGACGACCAGCCGATATCGGAGTTCCCGCAGATGCTCGAACAGAGTCATCGTGCCGTCTGGTGGTGCAGGCGGCGGCTTGAGCCACTTCAAGCTGAAGTGGATAGGCCGGCCCTTGATCGTCAAAGACACGGCAGCTCAGGGCCTTAGGATCAGGCGTCGTTGCGCAGGTCAGTACCGGAAGGATCTTGGTTGGCCCGCGGCGGCTGCTGGTAGGCGGCGCCGCTCGGCGGCTGCGCTGAGTTGTTGGCCTGCGGCGGCGGCTGGTACTCGGTGCTGGTTGGCGCAGCTGCCCGAGGTCCTGGGTTGAGCGGCGGCTGCTGCTGGCTCTCATCGGACTTGAGACCTTTGGTCTCCTCCTTGAACTCTCTCAGAGCACGCCCGGTGCTCTTGCCCAAGCCGGCGAGGCGCGCGCCACCGAACAGCAGCAGCACCACGGCAAGGATGATCAGCAGCTCGGGGACGCCAAGACCTAGTACGAGCGGAGTCATTATTCCTCTTTCCTGCACCACCGGTGCTTCGGAGTCATCCTACGTCGCGGACGCCTCGGCGATCTGTGCAGAGATCGCGAGCGTCGGCAAATCGCGCGGCCCTGTCTGGACGAGCGAGCGACACGCTTCTTCGTCACGAGCGAGCGAGGAAGACAGGGGATGGGTCAGCGCGATTGCGCGAGCGGTCTCAAAATCTGATTGTGCGGTCGCTGGGCCAGTCCGGCTGGAAAGCACGGTCGGGAACCTGGATCTGTCCCACCAGCTCTGCCAGCTCATTCGCTCTGACTGCCAGCATGTCGACCTCGCTCCAGACGTCGCTGGCCTTATGAGCAAGCCATACCGCGTATGAGATCAGCATCACGACGCCCGCCAATGCGATGCCCCCGAAGACGATCACCCAGATCATCTCAGCACCCTATCTCGCACGGCGCAGCCATTAGACATATCCCCGCGCGGCCCATGCGTGGGACTCGATCGTGAACGGGCCCGGACCGAGGACCTCGTTGCAGCGCTTGCGGAGCTCGATCTGGCGTTCGCGCCCGAGCGAGATTAGGTATACGCCAGCAGGCCCGACTCCGAGTGTGAACGGCTCCCACCAGTCCTCGAACCTGGCGTGCTCCACGGTGACCGGCAACGCAGTCTCCTGCACGTTGCGCAAGCCGGCCTTCGTGCACAACTCGGTGAGATGGCCTTCGTGTCCGCCGGCCAGGCCGGATTCACCGGCTTCATTCGGGTCGAGCTCGTGCACGGCATCCCAGAACGGCGCCAGGGGCGTTTGGCCGCCCGCGTGGTCCCACACGCACGCTGCGACCACGCCGCCCCCACGCGTGACGCGCGCCATCTCGGCCAATCCGCGTACCGGATCGTCCATGAAGTGAACGACGAGCTGCGCCAGGGCCGCATCGAACTCTGCGTCGGCAAACGGCAGCGCTTCTGCGGCCGCGACGCGTACGTCCACGCCGGGATGGCGCTCCTGGGCGGCGGCTGCGAATTGCTCCGACGGATCGACCGCCGCAACGGCGGTCGCTCCGAGACGTCGGACAAGTTCGGTCGTCAGGGCGCCCGGACCACAGCCGACATCGAGCGCGCGGTGGCCCGCTACGACTTGAGTGAAGTCCGCGAACGACGGCGCCAGGCGAACCGAGTACCGGCCCATGAAGCGGTCGTAGGCGTCAGCAGCGACGGCGAAGCGCACGGGCACCTCCCCTAAGCGCCGGTGGTCGTCCCGAGCAGCACCGCGTACTGATCAAGGGCTTCGCGCGCGGCCTCGGCAGCCGAGTCCCCCGCACCGACCGGAGAGAGCGCACGAGCCCGGCCCTGGAGCCGGAGCAGCAGGCTACGCAGCCAGGCGGGATCTGTGACGTGCAAGGAGACGATGAGGCCGCCGCCCGGAAGACTCGTGACTGCCTCGGTCGGGTAGTACTCCGCTATCCAGACCGCGGAGGGTTCCAACTCGAGAGTGACGAGCGGAGCGTCCTTGAGGGCCTCGAACCACCCTGTCGACAGATCCTTGAGCTGGACCTCCCGCGGAGCCACATCGATCGTTGTGACCTCGACAGCTGCAATGCGATCGAGCCGGAAGGTTCGCAACGCACTGGCGCTGTAGCACCAAGCCTCCAGGTAGCCGTACCCGTCCAGCACGAAGACTCGCAACGGATCGACCATCCGTCGCGTTGTCTCCGCACGAGAGGCGACGTCGTAGGTGAGGTCAAGCCTTTTGCCGCGCTGCAGCCCATCGTTCACCCGTGCCTGAATGTCATCCCGGGCCGCCGTGATGGCAACCGTGGCCTGATCGGTAGCCGGCATGTTTCCCGCAGCAGCCTCGAGCTTCTTCAAGGCGCGGTCGACGACGTCGCGCTTGCCTGGTCCTGCGATTTCCCGCAGCGTACGCAGCGCCAGCACCAGCGCGAGCGCCTCGTCGGCTGAGAGCCGCAACGGTCTGGTGAGGTAGTCGGCGTTGCTCAGGTGGATGACGCCCTCGCCGTCCACAGCGTCCATGTCGATGTCGATCAAGTCCCCAGGTGTCAGGCCCGGCATGCCGCACATCCACAGGACGCTGAGGTCCTCGCGCAGTGTCTTGAGGGAGATCCCGAACGCGTCGGCAACGTCGGTCATGGCTACGCCGTCGTGTTCGCGTAGATACGGAACGAGGCTGAGCAGCCGTCGTACCTGAGCCCGAGAACTCATGCCGCAGTCACCGATTCTGCGACGGCGGTCAGGCCGCGGAAGACGAGATCCCGCAGCTGGGCAGGTTCGATGACCACGACATCGGCGGCGTACTGGGTGATTTCCTCGGCGGCGGAGTGTAGATCGCTGAAGCCGACGGTGTACACCGCGAAGCCGGCTGGAAGTTTGACGCTGGAGGTGCCCGGTTCACCGCGTCGAGCCAAGGGCGGCGCCTTGCCGGTGCGGATCGCCAGCACCGCGGTCTCGGTGGGCTCCCGCGGGGCGAGCGAGCGAGCGAGCCTTCGCAGGTCGAGGTCGGTCGGCACCTCATACGACCCGGCTCGAGAAACCCTCTTGGGCAGATCGGTCATTCGCGACAGCTTGAACATCCGGGTGGCCGCCCGGTCCACATCACGACCGATCACGTACCAACGTCCCTTGAACGAGGTCAAACCCCACGGTTCGAGTGTGCGTGGGTTGCCGTCGCGATAAGTGAAGCTGACGCGGGCGCGGTCGAGCACCGCGTTCCACAGGACGTCAAAGCCCGGCTCCGATGCACGAACTGAGGGCTCCAGGGACGCAAGCTGCGAGGCATCCGGTTCCACGCCCGCCGCACGCAGCTTGGCGATGGCGCTTCTGGTCGACTCGGCCATGCTGGCGTGCCGCCAGACTCGTGCCGCAACTCCCACCACGGCGGCTTCCTCAGCGTCCAGGTCGATGGCCGGTAACGCAAACTCCGAGGAGAGGATCCGATAGCCGGGCTCGTCGTCGAAAAGCGGATCGAAGCTGCCGACCTCGATCGGCACCCCCAACGACCGCAGCTCGTCCTTGTCTCGCTCGAAAGTGCGCTCGAAGGCGGCGTCGCTCAGGTTGTGGTAGCCCTCGACCGCCTCGCGAATGCGACTCTTGGGAAGATAGCGGCCCGACACCAGTAAGCAGATAGTGAGGTTGAGAATTCTCTCGGTCTTGCGGGGTGCCATTACGTGTGATCACTTTCTCACCGGAGCCTCGATGAGCACGGTACCAGCAGATGTTTGACATTCCAGCCAGCTTCGCGGGCGCTTCGAGAGATGATCTCGCAGCGTCTCAGATCGGGACCGGTGCGGGCCGCTACGCACCGAGCCCCACCGGTGAACTGCATTTAGGAAACCTACGCACAGCGCTGCTTGCCTGGCTTTTCGCGCGAGCGACTGGCCGGCGATTCCTGCTCCGGATCGAGGACCTCGACCCCGCGCGCGTCCGACCTGGAACGGCCGCCCAGCAGCGTGCCGACCTCGCCGCCTTGGGAATCACCTTCGACGGCGAGCTCGTGGTGCAGTCGCAGCGACTTGCTGCATACCGACACGCGCTGCTCAAGCTGACCGAGATGACCTACGAATGCTTCTGCAGTCGCAGGGAGATCGCGGAAGCTGCCTCGGCACCTCACGGGAGCGTTGCCCGCTATCCCGGCACCTGCCGGAATCTGAACGAGGCAGAGCGGAGCGATCGCAGGTTGCGGCGGCAGCCCGCACTCCGGCTACGAGCCGACGGCGCTGTGCAGACTGTGCACGACCTTTTGCACGGCGACATCACAGCGACGGTTGACGATGTCGTGCTGCTCCGCAACGACGGCGTCCCTGCGTACAACCTCGCGGTAGTCGTGGACGATGCCTTCTCTGGGGTCGATCAAGTCGTACGCGCGGACGACCTGCTCCCGGTCGCGGCCACTCAAGCCTTCCTCGCTGAATTGCTCGGCTACACGGCACCGATATATGCGCACGTGCCGCTGGCGGTGAACGCAGAAGGCGAACGGTTGGCCAAGCGAGATGGCGCCGTCACTCTCCCCGACCTGGCGGCGCTGGGCATTGGGTCCAGCACAGTTCTTGGGCTAATCGCGGAGTCGCTAGACCTGGCGTCGCCAGGCGAGCGCGTCTCGCCCGACGCACTGCTCGGGCGTTTCGATCCCCGGCGACTTCCGCGCCGGCCGTGGGTGGTGATCCCTGGAAACATCACCAGAGACGAGCGGCTGCCCTGAGCTTTCCGCGTGAGCGTGCAGCGCCGCGTCGCGCGGGAGTGAAATAAACAGCTCGCCGCTGGGGCTGGTGCTCGCCACGCTCGCGCAATTTTGTTCCTCCAGGGGGCTAGGGTCGGGCACGTGATCATTTGGGCTGACGGGACGGTAACCGCCGTGCGCGATCAGTGGAAGGGAGCTGTGGAGCTGACCGTTGCGCGGCGTGACGCTGACGCGGCCTCCGAAGTACCCGCCCTTGCCTACACCGACCTGATGGCTGCGCCCACCGTCGGCGACCGCGTCCTGTTGAATGTCGCAGCCCTGGAGCGCGGCCTGGGGACCGGCGGCTACGCCCTGGTAATCGCTGTCCTGGACGCTGAGGGCAGGGTGGCTGCCCAGCCGCCGCAGCCCAGCGGGCACCTCGTCAAGGCGCGCTATCTGCCGTTGCAGGCCATGGTGGCGGGAGCCGATGAACAGGGCTCGGCACACCATGAGCTGCTTGCCGAGGCCGACTCGATCGAGGGGATGCCGGTGATCGTCGCTGACTTGCATTCAGCGCTCGCGCCCGTCCTGCTCGCGATCGCTCAGGACCGTCCCGGCACGCGGGTTGTCTATGTGATGAGCGATCAGGGCGCGTTGCCGCTCGCCTTCTCCCGCTCGGTCGCTGAACTGCGGGCCAGCGGCCTGCTCGCAGGCACTGTGACCGCCGGACAGGCCTTCGGCGGCGACCTAGAGGCGGTGACCTTGCACTCCGGCCTGCTCGCCGCTCGACTCGCGCTCGGCGCAGAAATCGTCGTCGTGAGCCAGGGACCGGGAAACCTCGGCACCGGCACCCGGTGGGGATTCTCCGGGGTCAATGCCGGAGAGGCGATCAATGCTGCCGCTGTGCTGGGCGGTCGTCCGGTCGGGACCTTGCGGATCTCGGGAGCCGACTCCCGTGAGCGGCATCGCGGAATTTCCCATCACAGCCTCACCGCGTACGGCCGCGTCGCGCTCTGCCCGGCCGATATCCCAGTGCCGGACCTGGCAGGCGACGGCTCCCCTGCGATGGCCGAGCTGGCTAACGCCGTCTCCTCAGGAGTGCAACAGCTGTCTCGGCACCGGCTGATCATGGTCAACCTGACCGGCCTCCGTACAGTCCTCGCGGCCTCGCCGATTCGACTCTCCAGCATGGGCCGTGGCCTGGACGCCGATCCTGGTTACTTCCTCGCTGCCGCCGCTGCCGGCCGCCACGCCGCGAACCTGCTGAATTCGTAACCGAAGCTCTACTGACTCTGCGTGAAGAGCAGATCGACCACCATGACCAGCGTTTCACCAGGTTTGATCGACGGGGTCGCATTGCCGTCTGGATATCCGTCGCTGGGCGGAATGACGAGCAGCACTCGACTGCCGACCGTCTGGCCTTCAAGACCCTTGACCATTCCGGGAAGCAACCCGGACAGCGGCGTACTGGCCGGCTTGCCGGTGTAGCTCTCCTCCAGCACCTTTCCGTCACTCCATCGCACCCACAAATAGTTGAAGGTGACGGTGTCGTTTGCGCCGATCTTCTTACCCTTGCCCTTGATCAGCGGCTGCGCCTCAAGAGAGGCGGGCGGGGCGGACTCTGGAATGGTGATCTCAGGCGTACCACCCTTGTCGGTTACGGTCGGAAGCCCCGCCTTGGGCTGTACCGCGCTTCCCTCCGGGCCGGCAAGCTCCACCCCGACCAGATCGACGACAAAGATGAGCGTGTCGCCGACCTCGATGCCAGCTTGGGGGTTACCACCCATAGGGTCGTAGCCGTCCTTACCTGGCATGGCAATCAGCACCCGGCTGCCCTTGCGCTGCCCCGCCAGCCCTTTGCTGAATCCAGGAACGACCTGCGCCAAGCTGAACGCCACCGGCTGACCCCTGCTGAAGGAGTCGTCGAATTTCTTGCCGGTCCGCCCGTTCACTCCGTAGTAGTTGACCTCGACACTCTGGCCTTCACCAACCACCGGACCGTTGGCGGCGTCAAGCACCTTGGTCCTGGTCTTGTCGATTGCCCATGGCGCATCGACCTTGACCTTGGGTTCCTTCCCATAGGCGCCAGTGACGGTGACCTTGTCGAAGTTGTCCGATGCCTTGACCTGCTTGGGCTTTGGCGTCGGAGTCTTCGAAGCAGACGGAGTGGCTGACGTCGGCGTCGCCGAGGGAGCGGGAGAAGCTGCATCAGCGGCCGGCTCGTCCTTGCTGCATCCGAAGAGCAGCAGCAGCGACGAGGCGAGCCCAAGGACGACTGCAAACCGGACCGGAGAAGAAGGCACCGGAGAACCCTACAGGCTGAAACCTATGAGCCCCAGATACCAGCTCTAGCTACGCATTGAGGCGATCAAGCGCTCGACACGATCGTCGGTCGCGACGAAGGGATCCTTGCAGAGCACGGTGCGCTGCGCCTGATCATTCAGCTTCAGGTGTACCCAGTCGACCGTGTAATCGTGACGTCCCTCTTGCGCTGCACGGATGAAGTCGCCACGGAGCTTGGCCCTCGTCGTTTGAGGCGGCACTGCCTTGGCGCGGAAGATCGCGGGGTCGGTTGTGACGCGGGCTGCGAGGCCGCGCTCCTCAAGCAAGGAGAAGACTCCGCGGGACCTTCGGATGTCGTGGTACGCCAGGTCGAGTTGGGCAATTCGCGGATCGGCAAAGCTGAGCTTGTGCTTGGCCGAGTAGCGATCGAGCAGCTTCAACTTGATCGCCCAGTCGATCTCTGTGTCGATGAGCGCGAGTTTGTCCTCAGCGACCGCTCGCAACGTCCGCTCCCAGAGGTCTAGCACCCGATCGACGATCCGAGTGCCCAGGCTCTCCCGTCGGACGAATTCCGACACCTTCTCGTAGTATTCGTTCTGCAACTCCAGCGCAGAAACCCGCCGGCCGTTGGACAGTGCGACCTTCACCTGCCCGGACCGATCGCGGCTCATGTCTCGGATCGCGCGTATCGGGTTTTCCAGTGTGAAGTCTCGCATCGGGACGCCCGCCTCGATGAGCCGCAACACCAGCTCGGCGCTCCCCACCTTCAACAGCGTGGTCGTCTCGCTCATGTTCGAGTCCCCGACGATGACGTGCAGCCGTCGGTAGCGCTCAGGATCCGCGTGTGGCTCGTCGCGGGTGTTGATGATCGGCCGGCTGCGAGTCGTGGCCGAGGAGACGCTTTCCCAGATGTGTTCGGCGCGTTGGCTGACGCTGAACTCCGCCCCTCGGGCCGTATGCAGCACCTTGCCGGCGCCGCAAATCAGCTGCCGCGAGACGAGGAACGGCACCAACACGTCGGTGATCTTTGAGAAGTCCCCGATCCGTGAGATCAGGTAGTTCTCGTGGCAACCGTAGGAGTTGCCGTGGCTGTCGGTGTTGTTTTTGAACAGGTAGATGTCGCCGGTGATGCCCTCACTCGCCAGCCGATGTTCGGCGTCGACGATCAAGTCCTCCAGGATCCGTTCGCCGGCGCGGTCGTGGTTGATCAGCTGGATGAGGTCGTCACACTCGGCCGTTGCGTACTCCGGATGTGAGCCGACATCGAGATAGATCCGCGACCCATTGCGCAGAAAGACGTTGCTGCTACGTCCCCAGGTCACGACTCGGCGGAAAAGATAGCGCGCCACCTCGTCCGGAGTGAGCCGTCGCGTGCCGCCTGAGGTGCACGCGACGCCATACTCCGTCTCAAGTCCGAAGATTCTGCGGTCCACTGCCCTCCTCTGCGTGCCCGGTCAGTCCCCCGCCAGCTCAGCCACCGGTAAGATCCAGCAACCCGCCGAGTTCCTCGCGGGTCAACTCTCGGTACTCCCCGACCTTCAGGTTCCCAAGCCGGACCGGTCCGATTCCGATCCGCGTCAGCCGGCGGACCGGATGGCCAACCGCTTCCATGGTACGGCGCACGATGCGATTCCGACCCTCCTGCAACGTGATCTTGACCAACGTCTTGTCACCGGCGCTGGAAATGATCTTGACTGAGTTGGGCCGCACTGGCCCGTCGTCGAGGGTGAGGCCGCGGCGCAGGCGCCTCAGGGTCTGCTCGCCCACCACCCCCGTTACCTCGACGACGTAGGTCTTGGGCACCTGGTACGAGGGGTGTGCCAGCCGGTGGGCGAAGTCACCGTCGTTGGTCAGGATCAACAGACCCTCGCTGTCGGTGTCCAGCCGGCCGACGTGAAACAGCCGATCGTTCTTGAGCGAGCGCGCTACGCGCCGATCGGCGGGTTCGGCCATCAGGTCGGCGATGGTACGCCGGCCTTCTGGGTCGTCCATCGTGGCGACCACACCGCGAGGCTTGTTCAGTGCGAGGTATCGATGCCGCCGGGGCGGTGGGATGCGGGCGCCATCGACTCGGATCACATCACGCTCCGGGTCGACTCTTCGCCCCTGCTCAGTCACGACCTCAGAGTTCACCTCGACGCGCCCTTCGCTGATTAGGACTTCGCATGCCCGGCGAGAGGCAATCCCGGCAGCGGCCAAGACCTTCTGGAGGCGTACACCCTCTGCGGGCTCGGTCACTGCCGCGGCTCCTGGACCAACTCTGCGTCCGACTCGGCGTCCGGCGCGACCGGCCCGGGGTCAGCGCCGCCCGAGCTCGTCGGTCCCCCGGCCAGCTGTCCGAGCTCGGCCTCCAGTTCCTCCACCTCGGGAAGCTGCGGCGCAAGCGGTGGTAAATCCTGCAGCGCCTTCAGCCCCATGCGTTCCAAGAAGTAGCTGGTAGTGGCGAAGAGCACAGCGCCGGACTCCTGATCGTGACCTGCCTCCTCGATCAGTCCACGGGACAGGAGGGTTCTCATGACACCGTCGACATTGACCCCGCGGACAGCCGACACCCGTGCGCGAGAGATCGGCTGCGTATAGGCGACCACTGCCAGCGTCTCCAGCGCAGCCTGCGAAAGCCTCGACTGTTGCCCCTCAACCACATACCGGCTGATCATGTCGGCGTACTCCTCGCGGGTGTAGTACCGCCACCCACCACCGACCTGCCGGAGCTCGAAGCCCCGTCCGGTCTCCTCGTAAAAGGCGACCAACTCCGTCAGTGTCTCGGCGACGACCGACTCGGGCACCCCGACCGCCTGCGCCAGCTCGAACTCGGTCACAGGCTCGGCAGCCAGCAGCAACAGCGCTTCCAGCGCCCCAGCCACATTCACCGACTCATCAGCGTCTCCGCTGGCAAAAACCTGCTGAGACGCTGCCAACTCGGGGTTTTGGTCGCTCATTCATCCGCCTTGTGCGCATCTGCAATTTCGTCGAATTCGTCGGAGATCGCCCACTCGCCATCCTCGGTGCCGGTCCAACGGATGGTCAGCTCTCCCAAAGGGGTCAACTGCTCGAACGCGACCGCGCCGTCGCGAAACAGTTCGAGCAGCGCGAGGAAGCGTGCCACGGTCGTCAACATGCTGGACGAATCGTGCGTCAGCGCCCGAAAGGTCATGGCGCGCTGTTGCCGCAACCGCTCGACCACAATCGTCGCCTGCTCGCGAACGCTTACGACCGGGGCATGCATGTGGGCCAGCGACAACACGCTGGCCTGCTTCGGCGCCAGCGCCTTCGCGGCCAGGGCAGCGAGCCGGGCAGGGCTGATCGTTAGTGTCACCTCGGGCATCAGCCGGGCGAACCGTGACTCCATTCCTACATCGCGTGGAAACCGGCGACCCTGCACCTCGAATGTCGCCGCGAAGTAGCTGGCCACGCGCTGGAAGGCGCGATACTGCAGCAATCGCGCGAACAGCAGGTCCCGTGCCTCCAGCAAGGCCAAATCCTCAGGATCTTCGACCTCGCCGGACGGGATCAGCCGGGCAGCCTTGAGGTCCAGTAAGGTGGCGGCAACCACCATGAATTGGCTGGTCTGGTCCAGATCCCAACCAGGGCCAGCAGCCTTGATGTGCGCGATGAACTCGTCAGTCACCTGGGACAGCGCGATCTCGGTGATGTCCAGCTTGTGCCGGGAGATCAGGTGCAGCAGCAGGTCGAATGGACCGTCGAAATTGGCGAGATGAACCTCGAAACCCCCGCCGTCGGACGGCCTCGAGGCGCCACCCAGCAACCGCGTTTCCTGCTCAGCCTCCGCCGGCGGAAAGGGAGTCACGAGGTGGACAGCCTGCGGACCAGCTCGGAGTCGTCGACACTCGCTTCCAAATCGGCGAGCATCGCTGCAATCGCCTCGCGGACGATCCGCCCGCGGTCGACTGGCATGCCGCGAGCGCGCAAAGTCAGTCTCGCCTGCTCCAGCGCCAGTAGCTCCTCGGCGCTGACGTAGACGGTGATCTTCTCCTCGTGGCGGATCCGGCCGGAACCACGCCGGCCGGCCGGCTCTGGTGCAGCAGCTGTGGGCAGGGGCTGGATGTCCCCACTGACGTCCTCACCGTTGCCGGTGCCGAAGAGCTCCGAGGCTGCAGCCAGACCCACGCCTACGTGACGCGACATCTGGCCAGCACCTCACGAGCCAGGGTGCGGTACGCCTCCGCTCCCGGCGACGTGGGGGCGTACGTCGTAATCGGCTCCCCCGCGACTGTGGTCTCCGGGAACTTCACCGTGCGCCGAATGACAGTGTGGAAAACCTGCTCCCCGAAGGCCTCGACGACTCGTTGGAGCACCTCGCGACTGTGCAGCGTACGCGGGTCGTACATCGTTCCTAAGATTCCCAAGATCTCCAGATGCGGGTTGAGCCGGTCCTGCACCTTGGCAATGGTGTCGGTCAACAACGCGATGCCGCGCAATGCGAAGAACTCACACTCCAACGGCATGATCACTCGGTCGGCCGCGGTCAGCGCATTGATCGTCAAGAGGCCCAGTGAGGGGGCGCAGTCGATCAGTATGACGTCGTAGCGACTCCTGACCGACTCGAGCAACCGAACCAAGGTCTGCTCCCGCGCTACCTCGGAGACCAGCTGGATCTCGGCCGCCGACAGGTCGATGTTGCTGGGCAGGATGTCCAGCCCGGGAACATTGGTTTCATCGATGACGTCGTCGATCGAGGTGTCCCGACTCAACAGCAGGTTGTAGATGCTTGAGGAGAGGGTGTGGGGATTGACCCCGAGGCCGACTGATAGGGAACCCTGCGGGTCGAAGTCCACCAGCAGCACGTGCCGGCCGAGCTCTGCGAGGGCAGCACCTAAATTGATCGTCGTCGTGGTCTTTCCGACACCCCCCTTCTGGTTGCACATGGCGATGATCAGGGCTGGTCCGTGCTCGGTCAGCAGCGGCGGTGTCGGTAGGTCGGGCCATGGTCGACCCGTGGGACCGATCAGCGGCTCGGGTTCGACCGATTGCGCAACGCCGGCTGGTGGCGGGGCCACAGCGACGTCCTCATCTACCTTGAGTTGCTGTTCCGCCCGGAACAGCAACTCGAACTCACTGGCATCGAGATAGTGCTCGTCGGTCAGGTCGGCCACCACACTGGGCGAAGACGCCACGACGCTGGGCCCGGCGAAATTGGGGCTAGCCTCGCCGCCCTCGTGGAGTTCCTGCACTCCTGCCTCCTCCTTGCCGGACGGCTCGGCACCACGTAGGTTGCGTTCTGCCGCAGCCAGTGCCGCCGAGCAGCAAGCAACTTTGTCGACACGACACTAATACGCGCGAGGGTGAGAAGTGAGGAAGACTTCCCGTAAGTGGTCGATGGTTACAAGTGTGTAGATCTGCGTTGTGGTGACCGACGCGTGGCCCAGCAGCTCCTGGACGACACGGACGTCCGCTCCACCATCCAGCAGATGCGTCGCGTACGAGTGGCGCAGCGTGTGCGGCGACACGTCGGCCGTGATGCCGGCGTTCTCGGCGACCGACCGCAGGATCGCCCAGGCGCTCTGCCTCGATAACCTGCCGCCTCGGGTATTGACGAACAGTGCCGGAGTGCCGCGAGCTCGTGTGGCGAGCACCGGCCGACCACGTACCAGGTAGGTATCCAGCGCCGCCCGCGCGTACGAGCCGACCGGGACGACGCGTTCCTTGCCCCCTTTGCCGAGAACCCGTAGGCCCGGGGCCGGCTCGCCAGGCCCGATCCGGACCAGCCGATCGACGTCGTCGACATCGAGCGCGACCGCCTCCGAGATCCTGATGCCCGTGCCGTAGAGCAACTCCAACAGCGCGGCGTCACGGACACCGACCTCGGTGTCGGTCGCTGGCACGCCGAGCATGGCCTGGACCTGCTCCAGGCTCAAGGCCTTGGGCAGCCGCCTGGGTGGTTTCGACGGCCGGATGCTCCGCGCGGGATCCTCAGCGGTCAGCCCTTCGACAGTGGCGAAGCGGTGCAAACTGCGTACGGCGATCACGGCCCGAGCGGCACTGGCACTCGCCAGTGGGGCCTCCACCCAACCTTCACCATCGGGCGCGGCTACACCCTCGCGCAGCCGGGCCGCGTAGCTGCCGATCATCGCACTGGTCACCTGGGACGGATTGGTGACGCCGAGCTCTGCCAAGTATCCGGCGTAGCGGCGTAGGTCGCGACCATATGCCCCGACAGTGTGTCCGGACAGGCCGCGCTCGACGGTCAGATGGTCGAGGTAGGTCTGGATGAGTCGCCCCATCGTGGGTCCGTCAGCCGAGGACGTCGGCCAGCTCCCGATGCTCCAGCCCGTGCGCCTGCGCAACCGGGGCGTTGGTGATCATGCCGTCGTGGGTGTTCAATCCAAGCGCCAGCGCCGGATCGGCTTTGAGCGCCTCCCGCCAGCCGCGATTGGCCAGGCTGAGCGCGTATGGCAGCGTCACGTTGGTCAGCGCATAGGTCGACGTATTGGGC
Organism: uncultured Actinomycetota bacterium; assembly: GCA_963759635.1. Lineage (GTDB taxonomy): Bacteria > Actinomycetota > Actinomycetes > Propionibacteriales > Propionibacteriaceae > Microlunatus. The sequence goes on along the minus strand of CAVXAP010000026.1, from coordinate 66,763 downwards.
ACCGCGCCCGGCATGTTGGCCACGCAGTAGAACACGGAGTTATGGACCCGGAAGGTCGGCTCAGCATGGGTCGTCGGCCGGCTGTCCTCGAAGCAGCCGCCTTGGTCGATCGCGATATCGACCAGCACGCTGCCGGGGCGCATCCGGGAGACCAGCTCGTTGCTGATCAAGGTCGGCGCCTTGGCCCCGGGAACGAGCACGGCCCCGATCACCAGGTCGGCGTCCAGCACAGCCCGCTCGACCTCGTACGCGTTGGAGGCGATGGTTTGCAGGTGGCCCTGGTAGATCCTGTCCGCCTCCCGCAGCTTGTCGATGTTGCGGTCCAACAGCAGCACCTCGGCCTGCATGCCGAGAGCGATCGCCGCGGCGTTCATGCCGGACACACCGGCACCGATCACCACCACCTTTGCGGCATACACGCCGGAGACCCCGCCCATCAGAGTGCCCCGTCCGCCGCCCTGCCGCATCAGGTGATAGGCGCCGACCTGCGGTGCGAGGCGACCGGCTACCTCGCTCATCGGTGCCAGCAGCGGCAAGGTGCCGTTGCTCAGCTGCACCGTCTCGTACGCGATACCGGTAACCTTCCTGTCCAGCAGGGCCCGGGTGCAGTCCCTATTGGCTGCCAGATGCAGGTAGGTGAACAGCACCTGCCCTGGCTGCATGCGCTGGTACTCGATCGGAATTGGTTCTTTGACCTTCAAGATCAGCTCCGAGTCCTGCCACATGTCCTCTGCGCTGGAAGCGATCTTGGCGCCGGCCGCTGCGAACTCGTCGTCGGTGATGGAAGAACCTGTGCCAGCGCCAGCCTGAACGAGCACGTCGTGGCCTTGCCTGGTCAGTTCGTGGACCCCCGCTGGCGTAATGGCGACCCGATATTCATGGTTCTTGACCTCAGTGGGCACGCCGACTCTCATGGATCCTCCTGACCGAACCTGGGCGCTAGCTTGATCATGCCACGCAGCAAGGGGAAGCGGCGCGGCTAGCCTCCGCCGGCCGCTATCGCCTCATGCGCGGGCCAAGCGGCATTGGCGGTACGCAGGCTCGAGAATCCATTCCGCTCCCGCGCAGTCCAGGCAGCGAGCGCGCCGGAGACAACGGTCGGGTTGTGTAGGCGACCATCGAGGATTGCCGCCACGAGGTCGTCGAGGGATGCCCACACGATGTCCATGTGTGCCTCCTCGCCCTCGCGGGTGAAACCGTCGGGGTCATCGACCGCCTCCAGATCGCGGGCGAGGTAGATGCGCAGTGACTCGCCGAGGATTCCCGGCGTCGTGAACAGGTCGACCAGGACGGCCCAGCTTCCGGCAGCCAGACCTGCCTCCTCTGCTAGCTCACGCTGAATGGCCTGCAGGTAGTCCTCACCGCCGACATCCAGCAGTCCTGCCGGCGGCTCGATCAGCCGGTGGCGTACCGGATGGCGGTACTGCCGGACCAACGCCACTCGGTCATGATCATCGAGCGCAATCACCCCGACCGCTCCCGGGTGCTTGAGATATTCGCGCGCGATCAGGTGCCCGTCGGGCGTCCTCACCTGATCTTGCACATAACTGGTGATCTTGCCCTTGGCCAGCACGGTCGATGAGTCGACCGGCCAGGCGAGCGGCGTGTCGGCCAGCTCGTCGGGACCGAGAATGATCATCGATGGTCGTTGTCCACCGGAAGCCTGGTTGCCAGCTTCCGGTCCAGTGCCGCCTCGACGAGGCCGACGAAGAGCGGGTGCGGCCGGGTCGGCCGTGACTTGAGTTCCGGATGCGCCTGGGTGGCGACGAAGTAGGGATGGATCTCGGTCGGCAGCTCGATGAACTCCACCAGCTTCGAATCCGGTGACATGCCGCTGATCACCATCCCGGCATTCTCGAGGCGCTCCCGGTAGGCGTTGTTGACCTCGTAGCGATGCCGGTGCCGCTCTTGGACATGGGCCTGGCCGTAGCGCTTGGCGACAATCGAGCCGGGCAGTAGTTCGGCCGGGTAGGAGCCCAGCCGCATCGAGCCACCAAGGTCGCCGCCGCCCTCCACGATGGCGACCTGCTCTGCCATCGTCGCGATCACCGGGTGCGGCGTATCGGGCGCGAACTCGCTGCTGTCGGCTCCATCCAGGCCTGCCATGTGGCGAGCGACCTCGATCACCATGCACTGCAGGCCAAGGCAGAGTCCCAAGATCGGGATCTGGTTCTCTCGGGCGTAGCGGATCGCGCCGACCTTTCCTTCGACTCCACGGATTCCGAAGCCGCCCGGGATGACCACGCCGTCAACCTCGCCCAGCACTCGCGCCGCGCCCTCCCGAGTCTGGCAGTCGTCGGATGGGACCCAACGAATCACCACCCTGGCATGGTTGGCGAACCCGCCAGCCCGCAGCGCCTCGCAGACGGAGAGGTACGCGTCATGAAGATCGACGTACTTGCCCACTAGCGCGATCGTCACCTCCTCCTTCGGGTGGTGCACACGATCAAGCAGATCGTTCCAGCGCGTCCAGTCCACGTCGCGGAACCGCAGGTCGAGCCGCCGCACCACGTACGCGTCCAGACCTTCGGAGTGCAGCACCTTGGGGATGTCGTAGATGCTCGGCGCGTCGATCGCGGCTACGACAGCGGATTCATCGACGTCGCACATGAGTGAGATCTTGCGCTTCACTGAGTCTGGAATATCTCGGTCGGAGCGGCAGACCACGGCATCGGGCTGGATACCGACCTGCCGTAAGGCAGCAACCGAGTGCTGGGTCGGCTTGGTCTTCAACTCACCGCTGGGACCGATGTAGGGCACCAACGAGACGTGCAGGAAGAAGACGTTCTCGCGCCCTACGTCGTGCCGCACCTGACGCGCCGCCTCAAGGAACGGCAACGACTCGATGTCGCCGACGGTGCCGCCGATCTCGTGGATGACGACGTCGATGTCCGGCCCTTCCATGGCCATCATGGAGTCCTTGATCTCGTTCGTGATGTGCGGGATCACCTGCACCGTGTCACCGAGATAGTCGCCGCGTCGCTCCTTGGCGATCACCGAGGAGTAGACCTTGCCAGTGGTGATGTTCGCCTCGCCCGAGAGATTGACGTTCAGGAAGCGCTCGTAGTGACCAACGTCGAGATCGGTCTCCGCGCCATCCTCGGTGACGAACACCTCCCCGTGCTGAAACGGGTTCATCGTGCCGGGATCGACGTTCAAGTACGGGTCGAGCTTCTGCATGGAGACCCGGAGCCCGCGGGCGACCAGAAGGTTGCCGAGGCTGGAAGCGGTGAGGCCTTTGCCGAGTGAGGAGGCGACGCCCCCGGTCACGAAGAGGTGCTTGGTCAATGTCCCGCGGTATCCCACGGGCCTCCAGCTTACGTCGTGGAGCGCTATCGCACGGTGAACCCGCCGGACTTGTTCCAAAAGCCCTTATAGCGCCTATCTCGAGTGACCTCGGCGTACGCCCCGACCAGGTCAACGACGACATCGTCTTCGTCGGGCCACGTAGCGGCCTGCCGCAGGCCCGCTTCCCTGAGACGGCGACGCTCGTACGAGTTGTCAGCAAGAGCGACAATCTCCCGCGCCGCCTCCTCGACGTCGCCGAGCGGGACCAGCACTGCCGCCGAACCAACCAGTTCCTCGATCCCACCCACCCGCGTGCTGACCAGCGGCAAGCCGGCAAGCAGAGCCTCCTGTGCCACCAACGCGCGCGCCTCCCACGTGGAGGTCAGCAGCGCCAGGTCAGCCGCCGCCAGCAACGACCCGATGTCATCGCTGCGTCCCAGCAAGCGCACCTGCAGGCGCTCCTCTGTAATGCGGCGCTGCAACGCATCTCGCTCCGGCCCCTCGCCAACAATGACAAAACGAAGGTCAGGCCTGTCGTAGACTGCCGCGGCAATGTCGAGCACCATTCCCAGGTTCTTCTGGGGGGCCAGCCGGCTGACCGTCAAGCTGACCGTGTCCCCAGCCGCAGCACCGAGAGCCCGACGCTGATCGTCGCGGCTGATCTTTGCGGGCGGAAGCGCCGGTGCGGCGATCGGTGACAGCCGCGCGTTCCGGGCTCCGAGTCGGGTGGCCAGAGCGACGAGATCGCTGCTGGCCCCAAGCGTCAGATCCGCCCCCATCGCCACCGCCCGTAACGTCTGCCGCACGGCTGCAGGCGCGAGTCCATCGCCCAGCACGGCGTTGTGCCACGTCACGACCAGCGGTACGCGGAACATCCAGGCGATCGGGAGTCCCAGCCAACCTGCCTTGAGCCCGTGAGCATGTACAAGATCGGCTCCAATGAACCGGCGCAGGCTGGCCAGCGACCAGACATCAAGGCCGAGCTCTTTGAAACCCTGGGCCTCGGCCGTGATCTCGGGGCAGAACACCCGTACCTGGTGACCGCGCCGCTCCAGCCTTGGGGCGATGCTCGCTACGTGACGCCCGATGCCGCCGGTGCTGGCGGTCAACAGCTGCGCGATCTTCATGATGAGCCCACGTCGGCCGACGGTACACGGCGCCGCAGCGCCCAGAGCTGGGCGAGCAGCGCAGGTGCCAGAAGTCGGAGCGTCGCCACGAACACCAGGACACACAGCAGCGCCACGGCGACCGCACCCAGAACCGCCGCCAGTAGACCGACATTGGCAAACACTTGAGAACCGGCGCCCGCCACCCCGCCCCCCAGCACGGCAGCCACCAATCCGACCGCCATCGGCCTGGTCAACCCGACGCTGGGCATTCCAGAGCGTCGGAGCAGCAGCCACCCGGCCGCCGCACCGACGACCATTCCCAGCGACACGCTGCAGGCCAGCGCCGGCACGAGCCAGTCGGCAGGAACGACGACGCGGAGCACGGCCACGCTGATGATCACCGCACCCCAACCGCTCGCATTGGCAATGCCAGAGGCTGTCCCATGATGTTGGGCGAGCAGGGTGCGGGAAGCCAGGCCAAGGAGGGTGAACCCGACAATCGCCGGCGCGAACGCGACAATCGGCCACGCCAGTGCCTCCGTGCGTTCAGAGCCCGGCCCGAGGACGAACACCCGTGCCACCGGAACAGCCGTCGCCGCCAGCAAGGCCGCGCCTAGCCATGCCATCACAACGGTGGCCGGGCCCGTTTCGGCAAGTACGTGGCCGACGTCAGCTCGGCCGTGTTCAGCGGCAGCGGCCAGTCTCGGGAAGCTCAGCTGCAGCAATGGAGCCGCCAGGACCGCGTACGGGAGCAGGTAAATGGCGTTTGCCCAGGTGAATCGCGTCAGGGCACCTTGATCACCGGTCTGCTGCGCCGACCAATTGATCAACAACACGCTGAGCTGCTGGAGCACCAGGCCGGCGATCCCCGCCGCCGCGATCGTCATGATCACCGACCTGTCGCCCTCAGCAAACCGCAGCCGGGGCCTGAGCCGGAGTCCGACCCGACCCAGAGGTACCAGCGTGCAAGCCGCCAGGGCGAAGACACCTAATGTTGTGCCCCAGCCCAGAGCGGCGAGTGCCTGATCGGTCAGCTGCAACGGCTCTGCGTTGGCTGACGGAGTCGCAAGGGCGGCGTAGCTGAGGTAGGCGATGATCACTACCACGCTCGAGACCAGCGGTGCCGCTGCGGCGGCGAGGAACCGATGATGAGCTTGGAGTACCCCAGCGCTGACCACGGCCAAGCCGTACAGCCAAACCTGCGGCGCGAACATCACGACGAGCGCAGCCAGAACATCCGCACTGCCGGCACAGTCCGCTTTGGCGAAGATCGCAGCGAATATTCGCGCGCCGACGAGCACCGCGAGCCCAGCCGGGGTAAGCACAAGCAAGGTCCAGGTGATGAGCGCCGACGCGGTGCGCGAAGCATGCTCGCCCCGTCCCGCGCCGACATGCCGCGCGACGACCGGCACCACCACGCCGGCGAGGACGCCCCCCGCCACGATCTCGAAGAGCACGTTGGGCAGGCTGTTGGCGGCGTTGTAGACGTCGCCGAGGCAGGTGTCTCCAACGGTCTTGGAAAAGACCAGAGACCGGCCGAAGCCGACGAGGCGCGCTGCGAGGGTGAGGCCGGCGACACCTGCGGCAACGGAAGCGAGGCTGGCTCTCACGGCCGGCCGTATTGTCTGTCCGCTCGCGCGGCGCCCCGGGCAGCTGGTGCCGTCGTCACCCTTCGCGAAACAACGGTATTGGATTGCTCGCTCCGCTCGCGGGGGCGCGTTCCGCTCATCGCTATTCCGATCACCAGCGGACGCCTACCGACGCTCGCGGACGTTGGTCGACATCGACGCTACGGGAGCCGGGCGGCCGAGCTGGTCCAGGCGGCGAAGTAGTGGCGTGCGCTCGATCACTGCTGTGAAGCTCACCCGCTCACTCGCCAGGTTGAGCGCCGCGACCGCGCCGCAGGCGAGCAGCCGGAATCGCCGCGGTAAGGCCTGGGCAGCAGCGGTGCCGACCGCAGCACCGAGCGCGTTGGCGCCGCTGTCACCCAGCATGGATCGAGCTGCCAGGTCGCTTGGCAAGCTCCCGGCAGCAGCGCCGACTGCCGGGGCGGCGCCGAAGCCGATCAGTCCAGAGCCGAGCAGGATGATCGCCTTGGCCGCCCGACCCGGGCGCAGGTCAAGCAGATTGGTGAGGTTGGCCGTGCCCGCGATGAGTGCGGTGTCGAGCAGCCAGTCCACCGCATGACATACCGGCCTCGGGCAGCCGGGACGTGCGCGCTGAACCAGGGCCGCAGCGGCGCCCGCGCTGAGGCCCACTCCAAGAATCTTGATCATCCCGCTGGTCACTTCACCGGAACTCAGCGCCTGCAGGTGCCCGCGGAAGCCCTTGGCCTGGGTCGTTCCGTAGAGGTCGTCGTACGTCCCAACCGCCCCAGATCCGACACCGGCGACGACCACGGCCAGGCTTCGCCGACCCGGCTTGTCAAGCAGCCGGTCCACCCCCGCACCGACCACCAGAGCGATGACTGCGATCGGGCCCTCCGCGAGGGTCACCGTTGCCCCTGCGTGATTGGTCCGGATCCACCGCGAGGCCGGCCCGGTGCGGCCGGGAGGCTGAGCGGCACTGTTGGGTCGAGCCCGTACGGCTCGCTGGTTGGCGATCGCCGCCACCATGGCCGCAGCGACCCCCGAGGCCGCGCACGCCAGCAGCCGGCGCATCACAGTGCCCTGCACTAGCGCACCGGCAGCTCGGGCAACGGCGCATCGGCCTTGGCGAGCGCACCGTAGTGCTGTGCTGGACGGCCGAGCAGCCGCTCCTTGCCTGCCAGTACCACGGTGGTCACGCCACTGCTGAGATCGGCCACGTCCACAGTGCTGAGGCTATCGACCGCAGTCGGATCCGACCGGGCCGCCAGCACATCGGTGCCCTCGATGTCCTCGCTGTTCGGGCCGGCCAGGACCACGCCCGCCCGCGTCGTCAGCCCGACCTGAAACTGCACATGTGCCGTCAGCTCTTCTGGGGTGGGTCGGGGTTCCGATGCCGGAGCCGTGACGACGACGATCAGCTGGGCCTGTGCCGCCGATTCCTTGCTGATGGTGACGAGTCCGCGCTTTTCAAGCGACTCCCCCACGGCGATAGCAAGCGCGTCACGGTCTTCCATCTCCTTGGATCCGATGGACCTGCCGACGGCGACGCCAAGCCTTGTCGCAGGGGACATCGTGTCGTTGAGACCCAGCGGACCGAAGTAGTCCCCGAGCGCGTCTGCGACATCCTCGGCTCTTGCTGCGTCGAAGGCTTCCGGAGCGACCTTGACGTCGCGCACGACGGTGCCGCCGGCTCCAATGACCGCATTCGAAATGTCGCGCACCACGCTCGTCGGGGCTTCTGGCATGGCGACCATCGCTATTCGCTGTCCGTTCAGCACTCCCGCAGTGACAATCTGGCCGACCTGCTCATCGTAGGCGTTGCGGTAGTTGTCGAGGGCCTTGCGTCGATCGAGCTCTGCGCGTAGATCCGTTACCTGCTTGCGATCTTGCGCTGCCTGCTGCAGGAGGCCCTGGTCGACCGACGGGCTGAGGGACACACCAACTGCAATGCCTACGGACAAAGCAATGAAGACCGCCATCAACGACACGATGTGGTAGCGGAAGTTGATCAAGTGATGAGTCCCTTTATCCAGTAGAGCAGGTCGCGAATCCGGGCAACGATGACATTGCCGAAGGCCCAGCCCACGTCGGTGAACAACAGCGCTGTGATGAGCGCCACAATGCCGGACAGTACGAACAGCATCAAATGCCAGGTCTTGATCTGGCTGCGGTAGACCCGGGACACGCCCTTGGCGTCCACCAGCTTCGGGCCGACGCGTAGCCGGGTCAGGAACGTGGAGGCCATCCCAGCCCGACCTTTGTCCAAGAACTCCACCAGCGAAGCATGGGTACCGACAGCGACGATCAGGCTTGCGCCCTTGGAGTCAGCGAGCAGCATGGCAGCGTCTTCGCTGGTGCCGAGAGCCGGGAATACGACTGCCCGCAGCCCGAGTTTCTCGATCCGCTCGAGGCCAGGCGCGCGGCCGTCGTGGTAGGCGTGCACGACCAATTCCGCGCCGCTACGCAGGGTGTCGTCGGAACATGAATCCATGTCGCCGATGATCATGTCTGGCTTGTAGCCGGCCTCGATCAGCGCGTCGGCCCCACCGTCGACCCCCATGAGGAGAGGTCGGTATTCGGTGATGTAGGGCCGCAACGCAGCCAGATCACTGCGATAGTCATAGCCGCGGACCACGATCAAGACGTGCCGATCTTCGATCACGGTAGCCACGTCGGGGACGCCGACACCCTCGAGCAGCAGCTCCTTCTCCACGCGCAGGTAGGTCATGGTGTTTTCGGCGAAGGCCTCGATCTGATCCGCTAGGCCGGTCCGCGCGTACTCGAGATGGTCGTCCAGGATCTCGGTGGTGAAGAGTGTTCCCTCCGCGACCACATTGCCCGCGGAGCTGACCAACTTGCCACCCTCCAAGGTCACCCACTCGCCCTCGTGTACGCGGCTGAACACGTGGTCGCCCACATTGTCGACGAGCGGAATCCCGGCCTCCATCAGGATGCCGGGCCCCAGGTTGGGATAGCGACCAGATACCGAGGACACCGCATTCACCACCGCCGCGGCACCAACCTCCACCAGCGCCTCGGCGCTAACTCGATCCAAGTCGCTGTGATGGATGATTGCGATCTCGCCAGGGCGCAACCGTTTGGTGAGGTTCTTGGTACGCCGATCGAGCCGGGCAACACCGCCGATCTGGGCCTGTGTTCCACGTTTGCGCAGCAGGGTGGGAAGTCGCATGTCGGAGTCCATCCTTCCACCGTGTTGCAGGGGGCCGAGCTGCGAGCGTCGGAAATCGCGCGCCGCCGCACGGAGAAGCAGCGAGCTGAGGCGTTCTTTCCTCGTCGAGCAACGACAACGGCGGCGGATTTCTTGATGTTCGCGCCGCCGATCTCACATCAAAGGGCGCGAGCGCAGCGGGCACCAGCCCCAGCGGCGAGCTGTGTGCAGGATCCGACGAATACGGCGGCAACCCAGCGAACATCGCAGCGAGCGGAGCGAGCAATGAAATACAGCGCGATGCGCGAGCAGCTCCAAATATCAGCGAACAGACAGATCCCGACCCAGTGAGGCCAACCTGGTCGACTGGCCGGCTGCGGCTGCCAGGTTGCGGCCGGTGGCGGAGCGCAGCGCTGCGAGCGCCGTAGCGGGCATGATCGTCGCGAGTGGCCCCTCGCGGCCGGCCACCGAGGTGCCCACGGTGAAAGCCACGGCCCCGTCGACGTACCTTCTCATCCGCCGCCGTCGCGTCGGAGCCGATAACCCAACCCGCGTACGGTCTCCAGAGACCGTACGCCGAACGGGCGGTCGATCTTTTCCCGGAGATAGCGGATATAGACCTCGATCACATTGGACCGGTACTCGTGCCCGATGTCCCAGGCCGCATCCAACAGTTGACTGTGACCCAGTACCTGCCCGGGACTTCGCATGAACGCCTCGAGCAACGCGAATTCGCGGGTGGACAGCCGGATCTCCTGCTCGCCTCGCCAGACCTGCGCCGAGGCCGGGTCGAGTCGCAGTGAGCCGACCGTGATCGTTGCCGGCCGCTCAGCCGGGTCGCGACGCGCCAGAGCTCGTAACCGGGCGAGCAATTCGCCGAAAGCGAATGGCTTGGTGAGGTAGTCGTCGGCGCCCGCATCCAGACCGCGAATCCGGTCATCGATCGCCGCCCGAGCGGTGAGCATGATGATCGGCGTCCAGTCACCGGCGCTGCGAAGCTGGCGACAGGTTGCGAACCCGTCCGAATCCGGCAGCATCACGTCCAGCACGACGACGTCGTACGGGGTGTCGGCCAGCATGGCGCGGGCCCCACTTGACGTCCTTGCGATGTCCCCGACCACATTGACGCCGCGCAATGCCCGCCTGATTGCGGCCGCCATACGCACGTCGTCCTCAACGACCAGCACCCGCATACCCGGACGCTATTCAGCCTCACATGAGAGCCCTATGAGATTGCCCTGGTGGACGCGGCCAGCTCCACGAGCTCGCCGGCGTGAGCTAGGGCTGAGTCGGTGGTCTCCAAACCAGCCATCATCCGGGCCAGCTCGACTGCCCGGTCCTCGTCAGCCACCGGGACCACTCCGCTGGTCGTGACCTGCCCATCGTCTGCCTTCACGACCACGTAATGCCGATCCGCGAAAGCGGCGACCTGCGCGAGGTGGGTGACGACGACCACCTGAGTGTGCTGTGACAGCCGTGCCAGCCGCCGTCCCACCTCGACGGCGACCTTGCCGCCAACGCCGGCATCGATCTCGTCGAAGACCAGAGTGACGGCCTCGCGTTCAGCTGCAAGCACCACCTCCAGGGCCAGCCGGACTCGCGACAGCTCCCCACCCGATGCCACCCGTCCCAGACTGCGCAGCTCGTTGCCTGGGTTGGCGGCGAACATCAGACCCACCCGGTCGGCGCCCGAAGGGCCGAGGTCGGCGCTGGCGACCTCAAAACTCAGGCGAGCGTGCGGCATTGCCAGCGCAGCAAGCTCGACGAGCACCAACTCGCTGAATCTGGCTGCCGCCTCGCGTCGACCGGTACCGATCTCAGCGGCCAGGGATGTCAGCTCGTCGCTCAGCTGCGCGACCCGCTCGGTCAAGGTCGCGATCCGCTCGTCGCTCTGCTCAAGATGCGTAAGTCGACTGGCGGAATCTGCAGCCCACTGCAAGACCTCGTCACACGTGGTGCCGTACTTTCGTGTGAGCGTGCTCAGCTGAGCCCGGCGTTCGGCGATCTTCTCGAGGCGCCCCGGCTGGCTGTCCAAGCCCTCCAGGTAGCGCACCAGATCAGCGGTTAGATCGGTGAGCTGGTAGCTCGCCTCGGCCAGTCGATCACCCAGCGGGGCCGCTGCAGCGTCTCGGGAAACTGCCGATTCAAACGCCTTGCGCGCCGCGTAGACCATCGCCAGCGCGCCACCAGCCTCATCCTCGGGTCCTGCGAGAGCCTGCACAGCCGAATGCGCCGAATCCCGCAGATCGTCTGCCGACTGCAGCCGCACGGCCTCTGCCGCCAGTGCGACGTCCTCCGCAGGGCCGGGGCCAATTCGCTCGATCTCCTCCAGGCCGAACCGCAGCAGATCGATCTCGCGAGCCCGGCTCTGGGCTTCGGCACGAAGTTGAGCGAGCTGCGCCCGTGCGGCGCGATCCTCAGACCAGAGATCGGAGTATCTGGAAAGAGGTTCGAGTACAGCTGCGCCGGCGAAGCGATCCAAGAGCTGCAGCTGTCGGCCGGCCTCCGTCAGTCGTTCCTGCTCCGACTGTCCATAGATTCTGACCAGCTCCGCAGTTAGCTCCGCGCAGAACCCGGCCGGAACCTGGGCACCGCCCAGGTAGGCACGAGAGCGCCCCGCCGCAGTGACGTGGCGCGCCACGATGAGCTCGTCGTCGTCCAGTTCGCCGCCGGCCAGGCTCGCCCGCTGCGCCAGCTCCGGATTCTCGATCTTGAACCGGCCTTCCACCCGTGCGCGTTCTGACCCTCCGCGAACCGAGCGCGGGTCTGCTCGGCCGCCGAGCAGCAGACCGAGTCCGCTGACGACCATCGTCTTTCCCGCACCGGTCTCTCCAGTGACGACGGTCAGGCCGGGATGAAGACCGATCGTCGCGTCCTTGATCACGCCCAGGTCAGCGATGCGAAGTTCGGTGATCATGCAGGAGTGTCGATCATGGTGATGGCTGGATCGGCTGCCCCTCGCCAGCCTTCCACCCTGAGACCGAACTTGTGGACCAACCGGTCTGTGAAGGGCGCCTGCGACAGCCGTGCCAAGCGCAGCCGCTGCTTTCCTCGGGTCACTTCGATCTCCATGCCGGCATGCAATTCGACCGAACGGCGCCCGTCACACCAGACCACGCCGTGCGTCGGGGAGACGTCCAGAACCTCCACCACCACGATCGAGGTGGGGCTGAGTACCAGCGGCCGCGCGAACAATGCATGCGCGCTGAGCGGTACTACCAGTAGTGCATCGACGCCCGGCCAGATCACCGGGCCGCCGGCCGAGAAGGCGTACGCGGTGGAGCCGGTGGGGGTCGCAACGAGCATCCCGTCGCAGGCCCATCGCGAAAGCGGCCGACCATCCACCTCCACCAGCACCTCGAGCATTCGCTCCCGGGCAGCCTTCTCGATCGAGACCTCGTTGACTGCGTACGAGGACCACTCCGACTTGAAGGTCTTGCAGTCGCGCAGCGTCACGTCGATGGTGAAGCGCTCCTCCACGGTGTAGGAGCGATCAACCACATGGGCGACGATGGTGTCGATCTCTGACGACTCAGCCTCGGCCAGGAATCCGACGTGTCCCAGATTGACTCCGAGCAGCGGAATCTCACTGGCCACCACCCATTCGGCACCGCGCAGGATCGTGCCGTCGCCGCCCAGCACCACCATCAGCTCGATACCGTCCTCGAGCGTTACTGGCTTGCTGAGCGGGATCATGGCCTGCGCAAGCTTGGGGTCGAGTGCGGCTATGTCATTGGCAGGCAGAGCCGAGACAATGCCTGCCGCATCAAGACCCTCGACCAACCGCGTTGCCGCTTCGACCGCGGCCGGCCGGCCCATATGAGTCAGCACCGCGACACGGCGGACGGTATCGCCATGCGGGTCGATCGGCTGGCCATCCCTTTCGGCTGACGCCTTGGTCACCTGCCACAGCATATTCAGTATTTGATTGCTCGCTCCGCTCGCCGCGGATCGCGCTCTGGAGTCCGCCTACTTCGTCGTCACTCGGGGACGAAAAAGCATGTCCCCTCCCTCCTTCTCAGCACGGCGGCGCGCGATCCGGGATCTGATTGCTCGCTCCGCTCGCTGCGGATCGCGCCGGGCAGCCGCTGCCTTCCTCACTCGTTCGCAGACGAAAAGAACGTGTCCGCTCCCTCACTCGTCCAGGACAGCGGGCGCGCAATCCTGAGTCTGATTGCTCGCGCCGCTCGCTGCGGATCGCGCTGTGTTTGATTGCTCGCTGCCGCTCGCGGCGATGTTCGCCGGGTTGCCGCCATCTTCGTCGGACCTGGCGGAACGGAAAAGCGTTGTTCCGCCATCTCCTCCTGCAGACGGCGGCGCGCCATCGCGAGATCTGATTGCTCGCTCCGCTCGCGGAGGATGGCGCTGTGTTTGATTGCTCGCTGCCGCTCGCGGCGATGTTCGCTGGGTTGCCGCCGTATCGTCGGATCTGGTGGAACGGAAAAGCGTTTCCGCCATCTCCTCCTGCACACGCTCGCCGCTGGGGCTGGTGCCCGCTGCGCTCGCGCCCTTTGTTGTGAGATCGGCGGCGCGAACATCGCGAGTCCGCCTACTTCTTCGGCACTCATATCTTGACTAGGGCGGTCAGATCGAGCTGCGGTGGCGAGTCGGTTCGCCTCAACAAGACGAAGAACTCACGGCTGCCGGACGCACCCGGCAGCCGGCTCGGGACCGCAGCCACGGCGTGCCAGCCATGCTCGGCAGCGGCGTTGATCACGCCCGAGACTGCCTGGATTTGATGCGCGGGCGCCCGGACCACCCCGCCCTTGCCCAATAGGTCACGCCCGACCTCGAACTGCGGCTTGATCAGCAACAACAGCCAGCCGTCATCACGAGTCACCGAGACTAGTGGGCCCAGCAGCAACCTCAGTGAGATGAAAGAGACGTCGGCGACGACCATGTCGACTGCAACTCCTCCGACCTCGGCCAGCGTGAGGTCCCGGAGGTTGGTTCGTTCCCGCAACCGAACTCGCGGGTCGGCCCGCAGCGCCGCTGCCAGCTGATCGCTACCGACGTCCACGGCGAACACCTCCTGGCAACCGCGTGCCAACAGGACCTGGGTGAAGCCTCCGGTCGAGGCGCCGGCGTCGAGGGCTCGCCCGGTCACGCTCAGCTGGAGATCATCGAGCGCACCTCTGAGCTTGTGGGCAGCGCGCGAGACATAGCGATCATCCGGACCATCAATAGCGGCCGATGCGGCTACCTGCTCACCGGGCCGTTCGACAACCGAGCCGTCGACCAAGATCTGTCCTGCATTGATCAAGGCCCGCGCGTGGGAGCGGGAGCGGGCCAACCCGCGCCTGACCAGCTCGCGATCAAGGCGCTCAGTCACGGCTCAGCGGGGTTCCGCGTTCTCAGGCTGGTCGTCGGGTCGGTCGAGAGCCTCGTGCAACACCTCGTGGGCTTTCGCGAGCCGATCGTGATGATCAGAAAGCGGAGCCGAAGTCAGATCAGCCAGTCCGAGCAGGGCGTCGTCGATCGCGGCGTGACCCGTCTGCGGTGTGCTGGCCGCCTGGTCCGGCTCCAGATCGCTGAGCTGTCCCTGGTTCGGCTCGGTCACTTCTCGCCTGGCTGCGAGGAGTTCTCGGCGCTCGCCGCCACCTCATGCGGCGGCTTCGGACTGGACGACGTGGTTGCCGTTGTCTTCTCGGTGGGCGTCATGGTCGCGGCGGCCTTCTTGGCGGGTGCCCTCTTCATCGCGGCCTTCTTGGCGGGCGCAGATTTCGCCGTACGCGCCGTCGCCTCCTTGAGTTGTGCCCGCAAGCTGGCGATCTCATCGCGCAGTTCTTGGACCTCGTCGGCTCGGGCGAAGCCGAGCCGCGCCGCTGCCTTGTCGACCTCGGCCGCCACGAAGTGCTGCCACAACTCCCGATTGGTGCGGCTGGCATTCATGATCTCTTCCGCCAGCTTCGTGACTCGCTCGCCGGCCTCCGTCGCTACCTCTTCCAACCCAGCCTGCTTCAGCAGCGCCCGGGCGGTGGCTGCCGCCTTCGCCTGGGTGCTCTTGGTCACGCCAGCCACCATGTTGATGTAGCTCTGAAATGCCTCGGCCACCCTTGACACCTTTCTGCCGCCTCATGGACGCGCTGGTGCCGACGTGTGGGCACGGAGCGCCGCACCGCCACGTTACCGCAGCGGCTCCTGGAGCTCCCCCAACGCATCGCGCCAGTCGAGCGCCAGTCCATGATCAACAGCCCACCACGTCGCATACGCCGCGGCCCAGATCGCTTCGATGCGGGCGGAGCCATTGCGGTAGACCATCAGCCGGCCATCCACTGTAGAGGCAGTCGCCCGACTGCAGCGGAATTCGCCGTTGGTCTGGGTGACGACCAACGGCGGCAGCAGGAGAGCTCGGAGATCCTCCCCCACATGTGTGGGTCGTTCACCGGGCGCGGCGACGAGCAGTTCCTCGGCCCGATGAGATCCAGAGAGCACGAGCATGCTGTCCAGACCCGCATTAACCGCGCCGGCTATGTCGGTGTCGAGACGATCACCCACAAACAACGGGTGGTGCGCCGCCAGCCGCTCGACCGTGTCATCTAGCAGAGGCCGATAGGGTTTGCCCGCCACCTCCGGCTCAGTCTGCACGGCCATCTTCACTGCCATCACCGCAGCGCCGTTTCCCGGAACCAGGCCACGATCTGTCGGCCGAGTCGGATCGACGTTGGTCGCCACCCAATGGGCGCCGCGGTGAATTGCTATCGCGGCCTCGTTCAGCTCCTGCCATTTCAGGTCGAACCCATACCCTTGTATCACCGCCACCGGATCGTCATCGGCGGAACGGACTGCCACCAGCCGTGCCTCGCCCAGCGCGGCCGTCACTCCATCTCCGCCAACGGCGAGGATTCGGGCGCCAGCACCGAAACGGTTGACCAGCAAGTGGGCAGCGGCCTGGGCCGAGGTGATGACATCCGCGGCGGTCGCGGGGATCCCAAGCTCGACCAGGTGGTCGGCGATGGCAGCCGGCGGGCGGGCAGCGTTGTTGGTAACGAAGCCGATCTTGGTGCCACGATCATGGAGCTGCGCAATGCCTGCTGCGGCGCCGGGCACGGCGACCGGGCCCAGATAGATGACCCCGTCAAGATCGAACAACACCGCATCGTAGGACTCGACGACTGCCGCTGCGGCATTCATCTGGGACCGTCCCACGGCTCGTGCGATACCTCAGTGCTCGCCCCGTCGTCTTCGTCGTAATCGATTACGAACCCGTCGAGTTCGTCGACTCTTTGTTGGGCGTCGGTCTCATGATCACGATCAAGTGCCGCAGCTGCGGCAAACCACTGGCGCGCCTCGGATTCCTTGCCCGCATCGAGCAGCGCGTCGGCGTAGGCATAGCGCAGCCTGGCTACAGCGAGCGGTGCGAGGTCTTCCGGCCGTGCCCGGGCAACCGCCCGCTCCAGAATCCGCCGCGCCTCGTGATCTTGGCTCAGGTCGCGCCGGGCACCGGCTTCAACGATGATCATCTCGATACGCAGCGCCGGATCCAGGCCGGCCCGGTCGGCCTCGCGTGCCAGCTTGATGGCGTTGTGCGGGCGACCCAGAGCGCGCTCGCAATCAGCCATCACCGGCAGGTAGTCCGGGCTGCCCGTCATGCGCCGCAGCGCGCGGAATTCACTCAGCGCGACGTCGTACCGACCGGCGGCGTAGGCCGTCTCGGCTGCCGCCTCACGGACGATCGGCAGCCGGGCAGCACGCCGGCGCGCTGCCTCGGCGTGGGCATATGCCAGCTCCGGGTCATCGTCGACAAGCTGGCCGGCAACGACAAGGTGAGCCGCGACGATCTCGGCGAGTTCCTTGGGCAGGCCGCGCAATTCTGCCCGGACAGCTGCGTGCAAAGAACGCGAGTCCACGCCCTCGGGAACGGGCGGCTCAGTCTTCCGACGTGCTAGACCAGGTCGAGCGGTCTCAGTCGGGCGGTTGGTGCGTTCGGAGGCCTCTCGGCGTTGCCGATCACCACGACGCTCCAGACGGTTGTGCTCTGGGCGCTCCGAAGAACCACGGCTATCCCGATCGAGCTTGCGCTCCGGACCGCGGCCACGCTGTTGCCGGGAGCGCTGGTCGGAGCCTTTGGCTGGAGGCTGCCTCGCCCCACCAGCCCTTGGCCGCGAAGCTCCGGCCCGCTCTGGCCCTCCCCGTCGCGAGCGATCAGACCGCCCCTGCTCTGCCACTCGCCAATCCTGTCTGGATTCCGAACCCGACGCAAAGAGCAGCGGGCACCGTCGAGGCTCGCAGTGAGCTACTCAGCGATGACGACATCAGGGCCGGCGGCTGCCAGCTCACTCACAATCTCGGTATTCGCCGCGGCATCGGTGATCACCAGATCCACCTCGTTGAGGGCGGCGAAGGAGCAGAACGAGTTTCGGCCGATCCTGCCGGAGATCACCGGTACGATCCGCCGCCGAGCAGAGAGCAGCATGGCTCGCTTGGTCGCCGCCTCCTCAGGGTTGGTCGTCGTCAGGCCATGCGTTGGCGTCATGCCGTTGACGCCGATGATCGCCAGATCAACCGTCAAGGTGCTGAGTCGCCGGCTGGTCCATGCATCGACCGCAGCCGAGGTCAGGCCTCGGATCGTCCCCGGAAGCGTGAAGATGCGGAGATTGTCGTAGTCAGCCAGATACTGAGCCGCAGGGAGGTTGTTGGTAACCAGGGCGAGAGCGCGATCCTTCGGCATCGCTTGAGCGCACAGCAAAGTGAGAGAGCCGGAATCAAGCACTACAACACCATCCTGAGGAAGCTCCTCGGCGACCCGACGTGCGATAACGAGCTTGTCCTCGAACTGCTCCGCATGTCGGGCGGCGAGCGCTTGCTCGAACGGTGTGGAATCCATCAATTCGGCGCCACCGCGGATACGGCGTAGCACGCCACGTCGCTCCAGTACATCAAGATCACGGCGCACCGTCTCGGTGGTGACTCTCAGCTGCTCACTGATTTGCGTCACGGTCGCACGTCGGCCGTCGTGCTGGATCAGGAGGTCGGTGATCGCCCGCTGCCGTTCGGGCGGATACATCGTCATAGCGGCCTTTCTGGCACCATCTTCACACGGGATGACCGAATGTGCGCCACGAATGACTGAGACATGCAAACGGGCAGACCGGTCCGTCTGGCCGACAAACTCGGACACTAGACCTCCAACCGGAGCTGCGCTAGCCTCCGTTAGAGAAGCGATTCAAAGATCTTTTGCAGAGATTCGGTCAACGCCTCCAAGGGTGTTCCAGGTGATATTCGCACGCCGCATGACACGGAGGCGGTAGTGCACGCCATCGTCTTTTCAAGGCCTGGAGAGTTCTCGCTGACCGAAGTGCCCGATCCAGTCCCCGGTCCGCGCGACGCGGTGGTGCGAGTCGAGGCCGTCGGCATCTGCGGGACGGATGTGCACGTACTTGATGGTGAATTCGCACCGACTGTCTTCCCGATCGTGCCCGGACATGAGACGTCCGGAGTCGTGGTGAGCGTGGGCGAAGAGGTCACCAAGGTGGCACCCGGAGACCCTGTCTCGCTCGATCCCTCGTTCTACTGCGGTGAATGCTCGTTCTGCATGGTCGGACGCGGCAACCTCTGCGAGAACTGGGATGGTGCCGGAGTGGCACGGACCGACGGCTCCACGGCCGAGCTTGTCCGGTCGCCCGCCAGAAATCTGCATCGTCTGCCCAGTTCTGTTGATCTTGCTCTCGCAGCATTGATTGAACCTTTGTCGTGTGCCATTCATGCCTATGATCTGTTGCCGCGCTGGATCGGTGCGCATTACTTGATCTACGGTGCGGGCACCATGGGTTTGATCATGGCCCAGCTGGCGCCTCGTGCCGGCGCCGCCTCCGTCAGTGTCGTGGACCCAAACCCGCAACGACAGCAGGCGGCTCGTGAGGTCGGGATCGAATTGGTCGGCAGCTCCCCGGATGAGGTACCCCGATCCGGTGGGTGGGATACAGTGATCGACTGCACCGGGGCGGTACAGGCGGTCGAAGACGGTCTGAGCCGGGTACGCCGTGGGGGGACTTTCCAGCAATTCGGAGTGGCGGCAGGTGACGCAGTGGCCAGGTTTTCACCATTCCGCATCTACAACGACGAACTGACGGTGATTGGCTCGATGGCGGTTCTGCATTCGTACGCGCGGGCGGTTGAGATGTTTGCCGCAGGAGCGCTCAACGCCAAGGTGATGGTCAGTCATGCCTTCGCTCTGGCCGACTACGGCGACGCGATCGAGGCATTTCGTGCCGGCACGGGGCGGAAGGTGCAGATCAGACCGCGGGCAAGAGAATCAGTGGAACTCTTGTAACCGGCGAGGCTATCAGCGAAAGGGCATCATGACCGTCCAGCGCGCACCGGCTGCGGCTCGCTACCAGGCGATCACTGACCTGTTGGCCGCCGAAGGACGCGTAGACGTTGTCGACATCGCGAACCGACTTGGCGTTGCACAGGAAACCATCCGTCGGGACCTGCGCGCCATGGAGACCGGCGGGAAGCTGCAACGCGTGCACGGCGGCGCGGTGGGCATCATCACCGGCCCACCGGCTCTTCGCAACAGCCAGCCCCAGACTGCGCAGGATGACCTCGAGCTATCCGGTCGAGTATGGGAAGAACTACCGCGCCGCGGCACCATCCTGCTCGGCACCGGAAACCTGACGCTCGCCCTCGCACATGTCATCGTGGGCTCCCCGCCCGAGACACCCGGGCTCACAATCGTGACCAATTCCCTCGACGCGGCCATCGTGTTGTCGCGGGCCAGCCGCCTCGAGGTCTACAACATCGGTGGAGCCGTGTCGCCGATCACCCGGGCACAAGAGGGCGATTGGGCAGTGCGCGAGATGGAGCGGTTGCATGTAGACGTGAGCGTGGTCTGTCCGGCGGGAATTAGCGTCGAGCGTGGCCTTACTCAGGCGACTCCAACCGCGGCCGCCGTGTCGCAGGTCGAAGTGGCCTCGGGCAAACGGGTGATCGCGCTGGCCGGTGCCGACAGCTTCGGCGTCTCGGCCTTCGTCCAGTTCGCCTCGCTTGAACAGATCGACTCGATTGCCATCGCCGGCTCTCCCAGCGAGGCCGCCTTGCAGCCGTTTCTTGAACGCGGCATCACCATTACCGTCGGAGGTACCTCATGACACTTGTCGCCGGCGTCGATTCGTCGACCCAATCAGTCAAGATCGTGGTTTGCGATCTCGAGACCGGCTCGATCGTGCGCAGCGAGCGCGCCTCACATCCTTCGGGCACCGAGGTGCCGGCGTCCGCCTGGCTGGCGGCCTATCGGGAGGCCACAGCTGATTCGGCCCTCCTTGACGGAGTGTCTGCGCTGGCCGTTGGCGGCCAGCAACACGGCATGGTGACCCTCGACGAAGGTGGCGAGCTCGTCCGCGATGCCCTGCTGTGGAACGACAACAGGTCTGCTCGCGACGCCGAAGACCTGATTGCGGAGCTCGGAGGCGCCACGACGTGGGCGGATGCGGTTGGCTCCGTACCGGTCGCCTCTATGACCGTCTCCAAGATCAGATGGTTGGCCCGGGCAGAGCCGGAGAACGCCGCAAGGACCTCAGCAGTCGTACTCCCGCATGACTGGTTGAGCTGGCAGATCGGAGATCGCAGGTTTACGCCAACGACTGACCGCGGAGATGCATCCGGCACTTGCTACTTCGACGCAACCGCCAACCGTTACCGCAACGATCTGGTGGAGCTTGCCCTCGGTCATGATCTTGAGCTCCCTCGCGTCGCCGCTCCCAACGAGGTGATTGGCTACACAGCAAGCGGCATCGCTATCGCACCGGGCACTGGCGACAACATGGCGGGCGGGTTGGGCCTCGACGTCACAATCGGCGACGCCGTTGTCTCGGTGGGCACCAGTGGCACGGCGTTCACCAAGAGCCACCAGCAAACACACGAGCCGACGGGGACCGTTGCCGGGTTCGCGGACGCCACCGGTGAGTTCCTCCCGCTCGTGTGCACACTCAACGGCGCCCGGAATTTGGTCGCGACCGCGGGGATGCTGGGCGTGACGCTGGCTGAGCTGAGCCAGCTCGCGCTGAGTGCCGAGCCGGGTAGTCACGGGGTCACTTTTGTGCCCTACCTCGAGGGCGAGCGAACCCCGCCCTTGCCCGACGCGCGCGGCCAGCTCCTCGGGCTGACGCTCGCGAACATGACCCCGGCGAACATCGCGCGCGCCACTATCGAAGGCGTGCTGTGGAGCCTCGCCTATGGTGTCGAGGTATTGCGGGAACAGACCGGCGAGATCTCCTCAATCACACTCACCGGGGGTGCCTCCCAGTCCGAGGCTGTACGCAAGATCGCGACGGCGGTCTTCGGCCTGCCCATCGTGGTTACTGACACCTTCGAGAGTGTCGCTGTCGGCTCCGCCCGGCAGGCCGCATGGGCGCTGACCGGCACGCTTCCGGACTGGCCTGTGCCGGTGATCAGCAAGCACGAGCCGACGGAGGCTGACCGGCGCGCAGCCGCTGACATCATGGAGCGCTACCGTTCGGTGCTCGCGGCCCATTTTGGCCTATGACCGATGTGGGGCATCCGTGGCCGTCTCGTGCCACTGTCATCCGATCTCACGGTTGCCCCGAACGAGGCCGCAGTCTTCACCGGACGGGTCTGGGTAGGCGACGACGGCACCATCGTGGCGGTCACCAAAGGTTCGAATGCCGGGCCACCCGGCTCAGCCGATGCGGAGGTCGTTGACGTCGGCAGCTCGCTGGTGATGCCGGGACTAATCGACCTGCACAACCATCTCGCCTATAACACCCTGCCGCTGTGGACCGAGCCACGACAGCAGACGCCATTTCCGCATCACAACTCCTGGACCAGAGCCGAGACCTACGCAACCAGCACCACCCGGCCCGCGTACGCGCTGATCACTGCATGCCCGCAGGAACTACTGGCATATGTCGAAGCCAAGGCCATCGTCGGTGGCACGACGTCGATCCAAGGGTCTCCCCCGAAGAACCGTCCGCGCGATGGCTGGCTGGTCCGCAACATCGAGGACGAAACCTTCGGTTCGCACGATGCAAATCTGATCTATGCTTCGGTGCTCACCGCGAAGCCAGCCGCCCTCGCCGAGCGCGCCAACAAGATGCGAGCCGGGTCGGCTTTCATCTATCACTGCTCCGAGGGCCAGCGAGGCAGCATCGTGGCGCGTGAGTTCACCGATGCGGAGGCCGCCGGCTGCCTGCAACCACGGTTCATCGCCGTCCACACCAATGCTGTTGATCCGGCAGTCTTCGAACATTGGCAGTCACCTGGTGCGATCGCCTGGTCTCCGTTCTCGAACCTATGGCTCTACGGCCAGACCACCGATGTGCCGGCCGCCAGCGCCGCGGGGATCAACGTATGCCTCGGCTCAGACTGGGCGCCGTCGGGAACCAAGAATGTCCTCGGCGAGCTGAAGTCGGCACGACTCACCGCCGACCATCTGGGCTGGCCCCTAAGTGACCAGGATCTCGTGATGATGGCAACCTGCCTGCCTGGAGACACTCTCGCTCGCGCTTGGTCACGCCAGGTCGGCCGCCTACAACCTGAGGCACAGGCAGACGTCCTGGTGATCAACGCCAAGCGCGGAGCCGATCCCTTCCGCAGTATCGTCCGAGCCACCGAGGACGATGTCGACCTCGTCGTCATCGACGGGCACCGCCGTTACGGGATCGCAGAGCTGATGTCCGGTGCCAGCACTGTGACCACGCTCACCGTAGGTGACCGCCGCATGCAGCTCTCGCTCACCCAGCCAAGCGATGCCTCCAAGGCCTGGGAGTGGCCAGAGGTGATCGACAGGATGGAGGAGGTGAGGGCGCATCCGAAACGGGAGGTGGAGGCCGCCAATGCGATGTACGCGCGGTGGGCGGGCCGGCTCGACGATCGGG
The DNA here is from genome assembly GCA_963759635.1 of uncultured Actinomycetota bacterium. GTDB lineage: Bacteria > Actinomycetota > Actinomycetes > Propionibacteriales > Propionibacteriaceae > Microlunatus. The sequence continues at coordinate 43,770 of CAVXAP010000026.1, read as the reverse complement.
AAGCTCCGCTCCGCTTGGCGCTCGACATGCCAACGGGCCTGGCACCGATTGGCGGTTTGCCCAAGGACCTCGATGAACTGGTCATTCCACCGCTGGAGTCCCTGACTCACAACGGTGAGTGGCTTGACTCGGTGGTCGGACGCGGCTTCCACTCCGGCGTACTGGACGGCCTCGCCGGCTACTACCGGCAGTAGAAGGAATGATCATGAACGCTGGGCCACGAGCAGCTGCGATGGTCAGGCGTGCCCGGCGTGGCGTCTTGCTCTCGGAAGCGCTGGCAGAGTCCGGCGCCGGCCGGCGCGTGGACCTCGACGGCGGCCAGCGGCTTCAGATCCTGGACAACTTGATCGCCTCGCTTGGCGGTGCGTACGCGCACCTTCCCGCGAAGCGGGCGGCGTACGCGACCGATCCCGTGCAGGCTCTGATTCTCCTACGGCGCAGGGCCGCCGATCTGTCCGACACCGAGTTCAATCGCGCCGTAAGCGCGATCATCACAGGACTTCGCGACGCTCACACCCGCTACATCGGACCCTCGACCCTACGTGATCAGGTCGCAGTGCTGCCGTTCCTCGTCGAGCAGTACGGACCTGAGTCGCGCCCCAAGTACCTGGTTAGCAAGATCAACACTGACGTCATCGACAACCCGGAGTTCGAGCCCGGCATCGAACTCGAAGCGTGGAATGGTGCGCCGTTCGCCCGCGCGGTCGAGAACCATGCCGATGTCGAGACAGGAGGCCGGTCGGACTCCCGTCGAGCCCGTGCGCTCGAATCACTGACCTTTCGAGCCTTGGACTATGGCCCGCCACCCGATGAGCATTGGGTCATCGTCGGCTACCGAACCAAGCGCGGCCGGAAGGCCGAGATCCGGTTGCCGTGGCGGCTGCTGACTCCTGGTAAGGCAGCCACTGCCCTCGAGCCCGGGTCACGCGCCGCCCTCAAGCAGGCCAGCGATCCATCGGCCGAGGCGGTGCGCCGCGCCAAGAAACTCGTGTTCGCTCCGGACCTGTGGGCCAGTGATCATGACCGGCGGCCGGCAGCTCCACGGCCGGGCAAGGCGAAGATCGGCGAGTGGCTGGATACGCCGATGCAGGACGTGCTGGCCGCCCGGCCACTCAGCCGCAAGATCGGTTTCCTGCGCATCTGGTCCTTTGACCTTGACGACGACGACGCCTTCATCAACGAGCTGATCCGGCTACTGGGACTGCTGCCGCAGACAGGCTTGATCGTCGACCTGCGGGCCAATCCCGGTGGCCTGATCTGGGCCGCCGAGCGCGCCTTGCAGCTGTTCACTGACGCGCCGATTCAGCCGACCCGGTTCTCTCTCATTGCTGCTCCACTGACTCGGCAGATGGCTGACAGTCCGTTCAATCGGCTCGAGTTGGAGGCGTGGAGCCGGTCGCTTCAGGATGCAGTTTCGACCGGTGAGTTCTACGCCCAGCCCTTACCGCTGACTGATCCATCCTGGTGCAACGACAAGGGCCGGAAGTACCTCGGCCCGTCGGTCGCGGTTGTCGATGCCAATACCTACTCTTCTGGTGATCTTTTTGCGGCCGGGTGGGTGGACCACGGCATCGGTCCTCTGGTGAGCGTCGGTCAGGCAACAGGTGCTGGCGGGGCGAATGTGTGGACATCGGGCCAGCTCCGCGACGCACTATCCGGCACCGATCACCAGCAGCCGCGAATGCCCGCTGGAACCGGCTTCACCATGGCCTTCCGTCGTGCGATCCGGTCCGGCACCGGCGATGGGATTCCGATCGAGGATCTCGGCATACCGGGGATTCCGTACGAGATGAGCAGGGGCCATCTGATGCACGGCAACAAGGACGTGCTCGCCTCTTGCACCCGTCTGCTGGACGACGCCATGCCAGTGAGGAGATGATCATGGTTGAGTTCGATCCGGGTCCACCGCCGGAGGTAGCCGAGCACTTCGCCGGGGTGCCGAGTTATGCACCTCACCGTGATCTGTTCTGGTACGACTGGGGGCCGGTTTTCTATCGTGGGCGGCTTGACGGTTCCGCCCGCGTACTGTGCATCGCCTCTGATCCCGGGCCGACCGAGCGGGTTGCGGGCCGTACCCTCGTCGGGGATGCCGGCCAACGCGTCCAGGGCTTCCTCCACAAGCTCGGCCTCAGCCGGAGCTACGCGTGCGTCAACGCCTATGCGTACGCACTACTCCCATCACGCTCACTGGCCGCGATCCCGATCCTGTCCGAGCCCGAGCAGCGGTCCTGGCGAAATGAGCTGTTCTCCATGATCATCGGGCCGGCATTGCAGGCCATCGTGACGTTCGGGCTGCAGGCCAGGATTGCCGTTGAGCAGTGGACTGATGCGCCCGCGGTCATGATCAAGAAAGTGCCTCACCCCTCCAGCCGTGACGCGGCGAAGCTCATCACCGAATGGCGGGCGGCGGTGGCTGATCTGCGCATCGTCGTCACCCCTGATCTGGGCGGAAACAATTCCGGACCCAACTACGACGGAAAATTCTCCGAAAGCGACTACGCACCGATCCCGCCCGGCGACCTCCCATTCGGGCTACCCAGCTGGCTGGGCGATGACTCCATCGGTCGGCAGTCGCGTCCGAAGCGGCGTAACACAGTCGAACGAGACGCCACCGACCTTCTGCACACCCTGATCTGGCGGGCGCCCGCGGGATGAACAGCAGCGCCGGCCGCCCTCCGGCTCGGTTCCTGCTGGCCATGATCGACGCAGGAGGCACCGTGCCGCCGGCACTCAGCCTTGCTGCCGAACTCGTCCATCGTGGACACCAGGTGCGCGTGCTGGGCGACCCGACAATCGAAAAATCCGCCCGGTCAGCTGGATGCGCCTTCTCCCCGTGGCATGAGGCACCACACTTCAACTCCCTCGCAGAGCAGACAGCCCTGATCGCGGCGCTGGAGGGCGGTAATCCGTACCGGGCGTTCCGGGCTGCCAAGGTGTACGCCGGCAAAGCGATGACGAGCCGGTTCGCCCGTGACGTCATTTCGACCAGTGCGCGACTCTCCCGTCGATGCCATCCTGGCCGATGGGTTGCCAGGAATACTGATCGGAGCCCAGGCGACCAGGCGTCCCACCGCAGCCCTCGTCGCGCAGACGTATGTGCGGCCCACGCCCGGGCTGCCGCTGCTCGGCACGGGCTGGTCACCAGGTCACGGCTTTCTCGGCAAAGCGCAGCGACAAGATTGGCCCGAGAGTGGCGTCCTGGCTCCTGACCCCCACTCTTCCGCGCCTGAACGCCGTCGTCGAACGCTACGAACTGCTCCCACTCGACGATGTTTTCGAGCTATTCGACCGGTGCAGCCGCGTACTCGTGATGACCAGCCCATCCTTCGACTTCAGTGCGCCGCAGCTCCCGGAGAATGTCCGCTACGTCGGGCCGCAACTCGACGACCCCGATTGGGCCGCTGAGGCGAAATGGCAGCGTCAAGGCAGTGAGCCGCTCGTCCTGGTCGCGACGAGCTCGATCTACCAAGATCAAGTCGATCTGCTCGCGGCGGATCGCCGAGGCTTTGCGCCAGCTGCCTGTGACGGGCGGTGCTCACGACTGGCCGCGCTGTCGATCCGGCGGAGATCCAGGCCGGTCCGAATGTCGAGGTGCTACAGGCTGCCCCGCATGCCCGGGTGCTGCGCGAAGCCTCCGTCGTCGTCACCCACGCTGGGCATGGCACAGTGCTGAAGTCCCTCGCGGCTGGCGTGCCACTGGTGTGCATACCGATCGAGCCGCGACCAGAAGGACAACACCGTACGCGTGCTGCGCCTCGGAGCGGGCCTACGGCTAAGCAAGAAATCAACGCCGGCGCAGATCGCAGCAGCCATCTCAGAGATTCTGGAACGCCCCCAATACCTCGCAGCTGCACGCCGGTTCGCGGACGTTCTGGCCTGGGAAGCGGCGCATCGGCCACGCGCCGCCGACGAAGCCGAATCGCTGCGTGCGGTTAAAGTGCCGATCACGGTAATTGCACCCAAAAACACTTCAGGGCCGGTCACGAATGACCGACCCTGAGGTGTTGTTTGTCCGGCGACGTCCTAGTCTCCCACACGGTCCCCCGTGCAGTACCATCGGCGCTGAAAGGCTTAACTTCCGGGTTCGGAATGGAGCCGGGTGTTTCCCTTTCGCCATGATCACCGAAACTCTATGGAGATGTCAGCGGCTGCATTGAATCAACGCAACCCGACCGTATCTCGGGAACTGCACAGTGGACGCGTAGCACCTTTGTAGGAACAAGCCCTCGGCCTATTAGTATCGGTCAGCTCCATGCATTACTGCACTTCCACATCCGACCTATCACCCAGTGATCTGCTGGGGGCCTTACCAGGTTAACCTGTGGGAGCCATCATCTTGGAGCGTGCTTCCCGCTTAGATGCTTTCAGCGGTTATCACTTCCGAACGTAGCCAACCAGCCGTGCTCTTGGCAGAACAACTGGCACACCAGAGGTTCGTCCGTCCCGGTCCTCTCGTACTAAGGACAGCTCTCCTCAAGACTCCTACGCGCGCAGCGGATAGGGACCGAACTGTCTCACGACGTTCTAAACCCAGCTCGCGTGCCGCTTTAATGGGCGAACAGCCCAACCCTTGGGACCGACTCCAGCCCCAGGATGCGACGAGCCGACATCGAGGTGCCAAACCATGCCGTCGCTATGGACGCTCGGGCAAGATCAGCCTGTTATCCCCGGGGTACCTTTTATCCGTTGAGTGACGGCGCTTCCACATGCCACCGTCAGATCACTAGTCCCGACTTTCGTCCCTGCTTGAGATGTCTCTCTCACAGTCAAGCTCCCTTGTGCACTTACACTCGAAACCTGATTGCCAACCAGGCTGAGGGAACCTTTGGGCGCCTCCGTTACCTTTTAGGAGGCGACCGCCCCAGTCAAACTACCCATCAGGCACTGTCCCTGATCCAGATAATGGACCTAGGTTAGATATCCAGAACAACCAGAGTGGTATTTCAACGTTGACTCCACAACCACTGGCGTGGCTGCTTCATAGTCTCCCACCTATCCTACACAAGCTGCACCGAACACCAATACCAAACTATAGTAAAGGTCCCGGGGTCTTTCCGTCCTGCTGCGCGTAACGAGCATCTTTACTCGTAGTGCAATTTCGCCGAGTCCGTGGTCGAGACAGCGCCCAAGTCGTTACGCCATTCGTGCAGGTCGGAACTTACCCGACAAGGAATTTCGCTACCTTAGGATGGTTATAGTTACCACCGCCGTTTACTGGCGCTTAAGTTCAGTGCTTCGCCTTGCGACTAACACTTCCCCTTAACGTTCCAGCACCGGGCAGGCGTCAGTCCGTATACATCGTCTTGCGACTTAGCACGGACCTGTGTTTTTAGTAAACAGTCGCTTGGGCCTGGTCTCTGCGGCCTCCCACGCCGTCCGGAGTAAATCCATAGACGTGGTCGGCCCCCCTTCTCCCGAAGTTACGGGGGCATTTTGCCGAGTTCCTTAACCACGGTTATCTCGATCACCTTGGTATTCTCTACCTGACCACCTGAGTCGGTTTAGGGTACGGGCGGCTCTAGCACTCGCTCACGAAGGTTTTCTAGGCAGCATAGGATCACCCACTCGACGGACTCATAGTCCGCCCAGCCGTCATGTCTCAGGCACGTGAGATGCGGATTTGCCTACATCTCGCCCTACACATTTAGCCCGGGACAACCATCGCCCGGGTTGGGCCGCCTTCCTGCGTCACTCCGCAGCTTGCCTACTACAAGTTTGGGTCGCAGACTTGCCGCCATCGCGCCCGAAGGCGCTCCAGCGACTCGCGTGCTTAGCATTACTCGCCTCGGCAGGATCGTTCTAGCGCCGGTACGGGAATATCAACCCGTTGTCCATCGACTACGCCTGTCGGCCTCGCCTTAGGTCCCGACTTACCCAGGGCAGATTAGCTTGACCCTGGAACCCTTGGTCTTTCGGTGGAGGAGTTTCTCACTCCTCATTCGCTACTCATGCCTGCATTCTCACTCGTGTGCTCTCCACGGCTAGGTCACCCTGCCGCTTCACCGCGCACACGACGCTCCCCTACCCATCCACGCACCTGGATCGCTAGGCGACCGGGTACATACGTGAATGACACAGCTTCGGCGGATTGCTTGAGCCCCGCTAAATTGTCGGCGCAGAATCACTTGACCAGTGAGCTATTACGCACTCTTTCAAGGGTGGCTGCTTCCAAGCCAACCTCCTGGTTGTCTCCGCAACTCCACATCCTTTTCCACTTAGCAATCTCTTAGGGGCCTTAGCTGGTGTTCTGGGCTGTTTCCCTCTCGACTACGAACCTTATCGCCCGCAGTCTCACTGCCGCGCTCTCACTTACCGGCATTCGGAGTTTGGCTAATTTCGGTAAGCTTGTGGGCCCCCTAGACTATCCAGTGCTCTACCTCCGGGAAGAAACGCGCGACGCTGCACCTATATGCATTTCGGGGAGAACCAGCTATCACGGAGTTTGATTGGCCTTTCACCCCTATCCACAGCTCATCCCCCAGGTTTTCAACCCTGGTGGGTTCGGGCCTCCACGACGTCTTACCGTCGCTTCACCCTGGCCATGGATAGATCACTCCGCTTCGGGTCTAGAGCACGCGACTAAATCGCCCTATTCGGACTCGCTTTCGCTACGGCTTCCCCACACGGGTTAACCTCGCCACGCACCACTAACTCGCAGGCTCATTCTTCAAAAGGCACGCCGTCACTCCCAGCACAAGTGCTGAAGAGCTCCGACGGATTGTAGGCAATCGGTTTCAGGTACTATTTCACTCCCCTCCCGGGGTACTTTTCACCTTTCCCTCACGGTACTTGTCCGCTATCGGTCACCAAGGAGTATTTAGGCTTAGCGGGTGGTCCCGCCAGATTCACACGGAATTTCAGGGGTTCCGTGTTACTTGGGGTGACGCTCAACAGTGTCAGGCTTACGTCTACAGGGGTGTTACCTTCTGTGCCGTGCCTTTCCAGAGTACTTCGACTTCACCTGACATTTATGACTGTTTGACTATTTGACAGCATAGTCCGAACGGCCCCACAACACCGCACATGCAACGCCTGTCAGCTATCACGCATGTGTGGTTTGGCCTCTTCCGCGTTCGCTCGCCACTACTTACGGAATCACGGTTGTTTTCTTTTCCTGTGGGTACTGAGATGTTTCACTTCCCCACGTTCCCTCCTACTGCCCTATGTGTTCAGGCAGAGGTCGCCGGACATTACTCCGGTTTCTTTCGAGGTTTCCCTATTCGGAGATCCCCGGATCGAAGCTCGTTTACCAGCTCCCCGGGGCTTATCGCAGGTTACAACGTCCTTCGTCGGCTCTTGGTGCCAAGGCATCCACCGACTGCCCTTAGTAGCTTGTTGTTACTACAAAGATGCTCGCGTCCACTGTGAAGTTCTCAAGATGCGGGCGGCAGCGGGGCCGACGCCTCAGGCGCCGGTACTCCGGTCCGCTGGAAGGTCAGTTGCCTATGCGACCGAACCCTCAGGACCCAACAGCGTGCTTGGGCTTCTTCGCCATCCAGGTCGAGGTTCCACTCCTGCAAGCAGGAAGTACTGACGACGAGTCTGGACGAGGAAGCCTACTGGTCAATGTTCCACATTCCGGTGCCTGCTCGGCTCCAGTCGAAAGCTGGAGAACCGAGCGCATGGACAGATCCTCAGATCTGCCAAATGGCTCCTTAGAAAGGAGGTGATCCAGCCGCACCTTCCGGTACGGCTACCTTGTTACGACTTAGTCCTAATCGCCAGTCCCACCTTCGACGGCTCCCTCCACAAGGGTTGGGCCACCGGCTTCGGGTGTTACCGACTTTCATGACTTGACGGGCGGTGTGTACAAGGCCCGGGAACGTATTCACCGCAGCGTTGCTGATCTGCGATTACTAGCGACTCCGACTTCATGGGGTCGAGTTGCAGACCCCAATCCGAACTGAGACTGGCTTTTTGGGATTCGCTCGACCTTGCGGTTTCGCAGCCCTTTGTACCAGCCATTGTAGCATGCGTGAAGCCCTGGACTTAAGGGGCATGATGACTTGACGTCATCCCCACCTTCCTCCGAGTTGACCCCGGCAGTCTCCTATGAGTCCCCGGCATTATCCGCTGGCAACATAGGACGAGGGTTGCGCTCGTTGCGGGACTTAACCCAACATCTCACGACACGAGCTGACGACAGCCATGCACCACCTGTATACCGACCTTGCGGGGGCTACATCTCTGCAGCTTTCCGGCATATGTCAAACCCAGGTAAGGTTCTTCGCGTTGCATCGAATTAATCCGCATGCTCCGCCGCTTGTGCGGGCCCCCGTCAATTCCTTTGAGTTTTAGCCTTGCGGCCGTACTCCCCAGGCGGGGCACTTAATGCGTTAGCTTCGGCACGGAGAACGTGGAATGTTCCCCACACCTAGTGCCCACCGTTTACGGCGTGGACTACCAGGGTATCTAAGCCTGTTTGCTCCCCACGCTTTCGCTTCTCAGCGTCAGGAAATGCCCAGAGAACCGCCTTCGCCACCGGTGTTCCTCCTGATATCTGCGCATTCCACCGCTCCACCAGGAATTCCATTCTCCCCTGCATCCCTCTAGTTTGCCCGTATCGGAAGCAGGCTCAGGGTTAAGCCCTGAGTTTTCACTTCCGACGTGACAAACCGCCTACAAGCCCTTTACGCCCAATAATTCCGGACAACGCTCGGACCCTACGTATCACCGCGGCTGCTGGCACGTAGTTGGCCGGTCCTTCTTCTGTTCCTACCGTCACTTGCGCTTCGTCGGAACTGAAAGCGGTTTACAACCCGAAGGCCGTCATCCCGCACGCGGCGTTGCTGCATCAGGCTTGCGCCCATTGTGCAATATTCCCCACTGCTGCCTCCCGTAGGAGTCTGGGCCGTATCTCAGTCCCAGTGTGGCCGGTCGCCCTCTCAGGCCGGCTACCCGTCGAAGCCTTGGTGAGCCGTTACCTCACCAACAAGCTGATAGGCCGCGAGCCCATCCTTGACCGCTAAAGCGCTTTCCACCTCCAGATGATGTCATCGAAGGTCGTATCCGGTATTAGCAGCTGTTTCCAACTGTTATCCCAGAGTCAAGGGCAGGTTGCTCACGTGTTACTCACCCGTTCGCCACTCGTGTACCCCCGAAGGGGCCTTACCGTTCGACTTGCATGTGTTAAGCACGCCGCCAGCGTTCGTCCTGAGCCAGGATCAAACTCTCCGTTGAAATCTATACAAATCCGACGCCACTTTGAGCGTCGGTTTGCGTGTCTCAACTCGTTCGATCGCTGATCAAAAGACCCAATGCTGGATCTATCTGTCAATCAATCAAAGGAATCCGAACTCGGATCATGCCGAAGCAAAATCCGAGCACGGGGTTTTTGTGCATTATTTGGCATTGACTTTTAGCACGCTGTTGAGTTCTCAAGTTTCGGGCGCACACCGCGCCGGATTTTTGGACTCCGGCTTGGGGCAACTCGACCCACATTATGAAGTGCGATCACCTCGAGTCAAACTCGGTGTGTCGCGCTCCTGAGCCGACATAAACCCGGCCGGGTGAGCCTCTGCAGGCGCCCAGTGGATTCGTGACGGTTGGTTTCCTGCGAGTCGGCCGCTGCAGCTCTGTCGCTACCGCGTCCCGCACCCCGCTAAGGCCTAGAGAACTTTACGCCTCCAAGGCCAGCAGGTCAACGGCAACCGGGCTACGAGATCAGCTGCGCCGAATACTCACGGCGCCCACCGTTCGCTTGCCACGGCGGACGATGACGTAACGTCCGTGCAGCAGGTCGTATTCCGCAGAGCCGGGCTTCGGGATCAGTGACACGCTGGTTGTTGACGTACGCCCCGCCCTCGGTGATCGCGCGTCTGGCGGCCGCCTTGCTGGGCACGACGCCGCCGGCGTTCCAGCACCTCCACCACCGTCGGCAGGGTCACCATTGGCCTCCAGTCTGAGCACCGCCAATCTCGGCGGCGACGTCAGTCGAGCACCGACTCTGGCAGTTCGCGGAGATCGGCAGCGGCCGAAGACTGCCGTCGGCAGCCTGGATAGCGTGCATCCCGCTCCGCGGGCCAATGGACCAGCGCAGTGACGTCGTCGGCGAGCGCCCTCTGCGCGGCGCGGAGCTGGGGCGCCTCACGCGGTCTGCCGTTCCAGCTCGGTGATCTCTTCATGGCTGCGATCACTGAACACCTTGAGGTACTCGACGACCTTCTCGTCCTCAGCGTTCAAGAAGAACTGATGCAAGGCGTATGGAGAGGTCATCGCCGGGTCGAGCCAGATAGTTCCGCTCTCGGTCTTGCCGAACTTGCTACCGTCCGCCTTGGTGAGCAGGGGCGTCGCCATCGCGTGGACGCGAGCTCCCTCCACACGCCGGATGAGCTCAACTCCGGCGGTGATATTGCCCCACTGATCGCTGCCACCGAACTGCAAGGTGCAGCCGTAGTGACCGGTAAAGCTCCAGGTAGTCCAGCGATTGAAGAAGCACGTAGGAGAACTCGGTGTAGGAGATGCCCTCCTCGAGGCGGGTACGTACCACCTCGCGGGCAAGCATGCGGTTCACCGGAAAGTGCTTGCCGATGTCGCGCAGGAAGTCCAGAACTGACATCGGCCCAGTCCAGTCGAGGTTGTTCACAATCCGCGCGGCACTGTGGCCGGTGAAGTCGACGTACTTCGCAACCTGAGCTCGGATCCGCTCGACCCACTGGGCCACGGTCTCAGGGCTGTTGAGCACTCGCTCGCTGGTCGCCTTCGGGTCGCCGATCATCCCGGTCGACCCGCCGACCAGTATCAGCGGCTTATGACCAGCTCGCTGCAGGATCCTGGCGACGATGAGCTGCACGAGGTTGCCGATATGGATGCTGGGAGCAGTTGGATCGAAGCCGACATAGAAGGTAACCGGACCAGCGGCGAGATGGCGGGCAAGAGCGTCCTCGTCCGTGGACTCCACAAGCAGGCCACGCCACTTCAGTTCGTCAAGCACCGTGTTCACGGGGCACCACAGTAGCGCCGGTGGCTAGCTGATCGCCTCGGCGATCGGCGCAGCCTGCCCCTTGAGCCAGGTGGTGACTGAGCTCATGGCATCTCTTACCTCATCGAGCTGCTCCCGGACCCGTACCAGCGCAGTGCCGCCTCGACCGGCGCGGCTGTTGATCGAGCCCCGGACGGTGAGCACCGAGCGGACCTCCGGGGTGAGATAGGGCGAGATCTTCGCCAGGTCGTCATCGCTGAGGTCCGTGAGCTCCAAGCCGTCAGCCTCGCAACGCCGCACGCAGACGCCAGAAATCTCATGCGCTTCGGCGAACGGCACCCGCTGGCGTACGAGCCAGTCGGCGATGTCGGTGGCCAGCGAGTACCCCATCGGGGCAAGGCGCTCCAGCCGTTCACGATCGAAGGACAACGTCGAAACCATCCCCGCGACCGCGGGCAGGACGACAAGCAGCTGGTCGAGTGAGTCGAAGATCGGCTCTTTGTCCTCTTGCAGATCACGGTTGTACGCCAGAGGCAACCCCTTCAGGGTCGCCAGCAGCCCGGTCAGGTTGCCGATCAATCGTCCGGCCTTGGCCCGAGTCAGCTCGGCGACGTCGGGGTTCTTCTTCTGCGGCATGATGCTCGACCCGGTCGACCACTCGTCGGCCAGGGTTGCGAATGCGAACTCATAGGTCACCCAGATGATCACGTCCTCACTCAACCTGGAGAGATCCACCGCAATTTGTGCACAGATGTACGCGGCCTCAGCCACCACATCACGCGAGGAAGTGCCGTCGATGGAGTTGGCCACACTGGTCTCAAAACCGAGCTCGACCGCGATAGCGGCTGGATCGAGTCCCAGTGATGTGCCGGCCAGAGCGGCCGACCCGTACGGGCTGACCGCAAGCCGGCGATCAAGATCACGGATCCGATCGCAGTTCCGCAACAGCGGCCAAGCGTGTGCCAGCAGATGGTGCGAGAGCAGCACCGGTTGAGCGTGCTGGAGGTGGGTACGGCCGGGCATGGCGACACCAAGATGATCACGGGCCTGGTCATGTAGTGCGCTGGCCAGCTCGCCGAGCCCGGTCGTCACTGCCCGGAGCGCGTCCCGCAGATACATCCTGATCAAGGTCGCGATCTGGTCGTTGCGGGAACGGCCCGCACGCAATCGGCCGCCGAGCTCGGCCCCAGCCAGCTCAACCAGTCGCCGCTCCAGCGCGCTGTGCACGTCCTCGTCGGTTTCGGCGGGCCGGAAGGCTCCGGAGTCGACCTCCGACGCCAGCATGTCGAGGCTGTCGATCATCGCCGCAAGCTCAGCATCGGTCAGCAATCCAGCACGATGCAAGGCCTTGGCGTGCGCGCGCGAACCGGCCAGATCGTAAGGTGCAAGTCTCCAGTCGAAGTCCGTCGAGCGGCTGAGTGCAAACAGTGGCTCCGCAGGGCCGCCGGCAAAGCGGCCGCCCCACAGCCGACCCTCATGATCATGAGTTGCAGCCGTCGTCCCTCCGGTCGAGTGAGAAGGCGGCTCCGAGGTCAAGACATGCTCGCATCCCGGCGCGCCGCCAGTGTGCTCGACATGCCGTAGAGCCCGATGAAGCCTCGTGCCTGCGACTGGTCGAACTTGTCGCCTTCGTCATAGGTAGCAAGGCTGAAGTCATACAGGCTGGTGTCGCTACGGCGGCCGGTCACGGTGGCCTTTCCGGCGTGCAAGATCATCCGAATCTCACCACTGACCGGCTGCTGCGCCTCGTCGATGAAGGTGTCCAGCGCCCGCTTGAGTGGTGAGTACCACTGCCCGTCGTAGACCAGCTCGCCCCAACGCTGGTCGATGCCACGCTTGTACCGAGCGAGCTCTCGCTCGACCGTGACGCTCTCCAGCTCCTTGTGAGCCGTGATCAAGGCGATCGCGCCGGGCGCTTCATAGACCTCCCGGCTCTTGATCCCGACGAGTCGGTCCTCCACCATGTCCAGCCGACCCACACCGTGCGCACCAGCGCGCTCGTTGAGAATCTGGACGGCCTGAAGCATGGAGACCTTCTCGTTGTCGATCGCGATCGGATTGCCCGCCTCGAACGTGATCATCACCTCGTCGGGCTCGCGCGGTGTGGCAGGGTTCGCGGTGTAGGCGTAAACGTCCTCGATGGGTGCATTCCAGATGTCCTCGAGGAAGCCGGTCTCGACAGAACGGCCCCAGACGTTCTGGTCGATCGAGTACGGCGAGGACTTGCTCTGCTGGATGGGCAGCCCTTTCTGCTCGGCGTACGCGATCGCCTTTTCACGCGTCCACGCATAATCGCGAACCGGAGCGATCACGGCCAGCTCCGGCGCGAGATTAGCTATGCCAACCTCGAAACGCACCTGATCATTGCCCTTCCCGGTGCAACCATGCGAGACCACCGTTGCCCCGTGGACCCTGGCCGCTTCCGCAAGATGCCGCACGATCAGTGGCCGGGACAGGGCACTGACCAGTGGATAGCGATCCATGTAGAGGGCGTTGGCGCGCAGCGCTGGCCGGCAGAAGTCCTCGGCGAACTCGTCCTTGGCATCGACCACGACGGCTTCGACAGCACCACAATCCAGAGCGCGCTGGCGGATGACCTCCATGTCCTCGCCGCCCTGGCCGACGTCGACCGCAACCGCCACTACCTCTCGGCCTGTCTCCTCGGCCAGCCAGCCGATGCAGACACTGGTGTCGAGGCCGCCCGAGTACGCCAGGACAATCCGATCACTCATTTGACTTCGTCCTTCTCACTATGGATGGATGGAGAGTTCCTGAGTCGTTGGCGGGCTTGCCGCTTCGGCTCATGATCAAAAACTGATGTGCGATATCGTTGCCGCCGCTTGGGCTCCGGGTGATCAGCAAGATCGTGTCGTCACCCGCGATTGTGCCGAGGATGGACGGCCATGCGACCCGATCGATTGCCCCGGCGAAGTACTGTGCCGCGCCCGGGGGCGTGCGGAGCACAACGAGGTTGGCGGAGGCTTCGGCCGATACCAGAATCTCGGCGCACAACCGGGCTAGCCGCCCCTCGAAGCTCGCAAACTCCCCGACGTGCGGTGTCCGATCGCCGCCCTCAGCCGGCACGGCATAGACGAGGTGCCCGCTTGAACTGCGCACCCGCAGGGCGCCAATTTCGACGAGATCACGGGAGAGCGTCCCTTGGTTCACCTGGACTCCCTCGTCGGCCAACAGCTGGGCCAGCTCGTTTTGTGAGCGGACCTCCCGCTGCTCCAGCAACGTGATGATCTTGGCGTGTCGCGCGGCCTTGGTAAGAGGTGGACGAGTGTAGGTCGACATTGGCTACGCCCCCGTGGCTTGCGCATCGAGAAAGGCCAAAAGAGCCTTCTGGACATGCCTACGATTCTCGGCCTCTTCCCAGACCACCGACTGCGGTCCGTCGATCACCGCGGCATCGATCTCCTTGCCGCGGTAGGCAGGTAGGCAGTGGAGCACGATTGCCTCCTTGTTGGCGATGGCCAGCAGGCCCGTGGTGAGGGCGTACGGCACGAAGATCGCCTCCCGGTCACGCTTCGAGCTTTCCTGACCCATCGACATCCAGGTGTCAGTTGCGACCGCATCGGCGTCGACTACCGCTTCCTCGGCCACGTCGTGCACCTGCACGCTGCCTCCGGAACTGGTCGCCAGCTGCTGCGCTCGGGTCAAGACCTCGGGATCCGGCTGGAACCCCGGCGGCGCACCGATTCGGACATGCATTCCCGCCAAGCCGCCGCCGAGCAGGTAGGAGTGCGCCATGTTGTTGCCGCCGTCCCCGAGATAGGCCAGCGTCAATCCGGCCAGTCGTTGCTTGCGTTGCCGGATGGTCTGGAAGTCCGCGAGCACCTGACAGGGGTGATACTGATCCGTCAGCCCATTGATCACCGGTACACCCGCGTGCTCCGCCATTTCCTGCAAGCGCTCCTGGCCTGACGTGCGCCATACGATCGCAGCCACGTGACGGCCCAGGACGCGCGCCGTGTCGCTGATCGATTCGCCGCGGCCCAGCTGCGAGACACTCGCGTCCATGATCATCGGATGACCACCGAGCTCGGCTATGCCGGCCTCGAACGAGATTCTGGTCCGCGTCGAGGCTTTGTCGAAGAGGACCGCAACAGTCCGTGGCCCGGCGAAGGGACGCAGCCGGTACGGCTCCGCCTTGAGCGTGTCGGCAACATTCAAGATCGCGAGCTGCTCAGCTCCGCTGAGATCATCATCGACCAGGAAGTGTCTCATGACGATGCCTCCGCAACTTGATCGAGGAGAGATGGCAGCGCACCGATGAAGCTGTCGAGCTCCGCGGCACTGATGATCAGCGGTGGGGCGAGCCGCACTACATCGGGTCGTGGGGCGTTGATCACAAAGCCAGCCGCTAGCGCGGCATCGACGACAGCCGCCGCGATAGGCTCGGCCAACAACACGGCCTGGAGCAGACCCCGACCACGTACGCCATTGATCAACCGATGATCCAGCCCGAAGATCGCTTCCGTGAGATGATCACCGAGCGCCTTCGCGTGATCAAGGAGGTCATCGCGCTCGATGACCGCGATCACAGCCAGCCCCGCAATCGCAGCAACCGGGTTGCCACCGAACGTGCTGCCGTGGCTGCCCGGACCCAGTACCCGTGAGGCATGCCCGGTCGCAATGCAGGCTCCGATGGGAAACCCGTTGCCCAAACCCTTGGCGACGGTAACGATATCGGCCGTAACACCTTCGTCGACATGGACGAGCCAGCTGCCGCAGCGGCCCATGCCGGTCTGTACTTCATCCATCCACAGCAGGGCACCATGCTGATCGCAGATCTCCCGAGCCTTCGCCAGATAACCGTCAGCGGGCACCACGACACCGTTCTCGCCCTGAATCGGCTCGAGCACCACTGCCGCCACCGTCTGGTCGACCACGGAAGCCAACGCTGCTGCGTCGCCGTACGGGACGAAGATCACCTCGCCGGGCAACGGCTCGAAGGGTATGCGGTACTTCTCATTGTGAGTCAGCGCGAGCGCGCCCATAGTGCGTCCGTGAAAAGCACCCTCGGTCGAGATGATCTTGCTGCGCCCGGTCATCCGGGTGATTTTGAATGCCGCCTCGTTCGCTTCGGTCCCGGAGTTGGTGAAGAAGACCCGCGCTTCAGCTGCACCGGCCATGCTGCTCAACCGGGCGGCAAGGGCGACTTGGGCAGGGGTGGCGAAGAAGTTCGAGACGTGCCCGAGAGTGGCAATCTGGCCGGTCACCGCAGACAGCACTGTCGGATGTGCGTGGCCTAGTGCATTGACTGCCAGACCAGAGAGCAGGTCCAGGTATCGCCGCCCGTCGGCGTCCCAGAGGTAGCAGGCCTCGCCTCGGACGAACACGCGCTTCGGCGCACCGAAGGTGTTCATCACTGACTCGGAGTACGCCTCCAGCACGGCGGTTGAGGATGCCAGGCCGGACAGCTCGCGACTTACCGTCATCGGGTCAGCGGTCATGATCGCACTCCTTGCGGCGGCGTCAGAGGGGTCGGGCCAAAGTCACCATTCCCGAACTCATATGGCGGGATGCCTTCGTCACGGGAGAACGCCCGGCTGCCCAGGCGAACAAATCCATCTCGGGTGACCATGGTGCCGATGCCGACATTGGTGAAGATCTCCAGAAGCAGCGAATGCGGAACCCGGCCATCCACCACGGTGGCTCGCGTCAAGCCGCCCTCGATGGCTCGCATGCAGGCCTCCATCTTCGGCACCATGCCTGATTCGAGATTGGGCATCAGATCCCGCAGCTCGCTTGCCGACAGCTCGGTGATCACCTCTTTGCTGTTCGGCCAATCGCGGTAGAGGCCTTCCACGTCGGTCAGCACGACCAGCCGCTCCGCTTTGAGCGCTACCGCCAGCGCAGCGGCCGCGGTATCAGCATTGACGTTGTGCACGACGCCGTTGAGGTCGGGTGCGATGCTGGCGACCACCGGTACGCTGCCTGAGCTGATCAAACCTTCGACGGCTTCGGTGCGCACGGAAACAACATCCCCGACCAGGCCAAGATCGACTTCCTCGCCGTCGACCACTGCTCCCCGGCGCTCGGCAATGAACAGCCCACCATCCTCCCCGGACAGCCCGACCGCCACGGTGCTGTGGGTGTTGATCAGTCCGACCAGCTCTCGCCCGACCTGACCGACCAGCACCATGCGCACGACCTCTATGGCCTCGGGGCTGGTGACCCGGAGCCCGCCACGGAATTCCGAGGCGATCCCGAGCCTGGAGAGCATCGACGAGATCTGAGGGCCGCCGCCATGGACCACCACAGGATGGATGCCGCATCGCTTCATGAACACGATGTCCTGGGCGAATGCCCGCTTGAGATCGTCGTCGATCATGGCGTTCCCGCCGTACTTGATCACGACGATCTTGCCTGCATAGGTCTCCAGCCAGGGCAGCGTTTCGGTGAGTATCGACGCCTTCTCCACCAGCGACAGCGGCCGGCCTCCAGCTTGCTGCGACTGCAGTTGGGAGTTCATGTCGCGTACTCCGCGTTCTCTTTGACGTAGTCGTAGGTGAGGTCGTTGGTCCAGATAGTTGCGTCATGGCGGCCGCTGTGCAGATCAACCTCGACGTGCACGTCATGCCCGCTGAGGTCGACGAGTTCCCGGGGATCGCCGATGGAGCCGTCTCGGCAGACCTGCACGCCGTTGAATGCGACGCCGATGCGGTCCGGCTCGAAGTCAGCGGCGGTGGTTCCAATCGCAGCCAGCACACGCCCCCAGTTGGGGTCCTGGCCGAAGACAGCACACTTGAAGAGGTTGCTGCGGGCGATTGCTCGACCCACCTGTATCGCGTCTTCCTCCGACGTTGCGTGACGCACATCAATCGCGATGGTGTGCGCAGCACCCTCGGCGTCGGCCAGCAGTTGCAGAGCAAGATCATGACAGGTCTCGCTGAGCGCGGCTTCGAAATCCGAAAGTGCAGGCCGCACCCCCGAAGCGCCGCTGCTCATCAAGATCACAGCGTCGTTGGTCGACATGCAGCCGTCGCTGTCTATCCGATCAAAACTGCGGCTGCATGCGCCTGCCAGCTGATCATGAAGCAGTTCTTGATCGACTATGGCATCGGTGGTCAGGACCACGAGCATCGTGGCCAGTCCCGGTGCCAGCATGCCCGCGCCCTTGGCCATGCCGCCGATCGACCAGCCCTCATCCGCGAAGCTCGCCTGCTTTGGCACCGAGTCTGTTGTCATGATCGCCTCGGCGGCCGCCTGCCCATCGTGGCTGAGCAGTGGAACCAAGTTGTTGATTCCGGCCGTCAGTTTGTCCATCGGCAGGCGCACCCCAATCAGGCCCGTCGAACAGACCGCGACATCAATGGCACCTACTCCGACCGCATTCGCAGCCAGCTCGGCCGTGCGATGCGTGTCGGCGAAGCCTTCCAGCCCAGTGCAGGCATTGGCTCCCCCAGAGTTCAAGATCACCGCTCGCAGCCGGCCGTCACTCAGCACCTGCTGGGACCAGATCACTGGCGCCGCCTTGACTCGATTGCTGGTGAAGACGCCGGCTGCCGCGTAGTCCGGTCCGGTGTTGAGCACCAGCGCCATATCCGGTCGACCACTGCTCTTCAAACCTGCCGGCAATCCGGAGGCAAGGAAGCCTGCGGCGCTCGTGACACTCACGGTGCCACGCCCACTGTCGAGAGGCCCGTGGTCTCCGGTATCCCGAGCGCCAGATTCATGCATTGCACGGCTGCGCCGGCCGTGCCCTTGGTCAGGTTGTCCAAAGCGGCGACGGCGACCAGCCGGCCGGCGTCGTAATCAACGGCGACTTGGACGTGAACCGCGTTCGACCCGAGCACCGACTTGGTCTGTGGCCACTGGCCTTCAGGCAACAGATGGACGAAAGGCTCGTCAGCGTACGCCTCGGCGTACGCGGCGTAGGTCCGCTCGGAAGGGATCCCTGGCTCCGCCAGTGGGGCCGTGCACGTGGCCAGGATTCCGCGCGACATCGGGACCAGCACGGGTGTGAATGACACCGATGGTTCGGAAGCACCGCACGCCACAAAGTTCTGCAGCAATTCGGGGGTATGGCGATGCGTGCCGCCTACGGCGTACGCACTCGCCGAGCCCATCAGCTCGGCGCCGAGCAAATGCGGCTTGAGCGAGCGTCCGGCACCTGATGGACCGCTGGCTGCGACGATGACGACGTCCCGGGCGGTCGTCAAGCCATGGGTGATAGCCGGCAGCAGCGCCAGGGTGGCGGTGGTGGGATAGCACCCGGGCACGGCGACTGCTCGGGCGCCTGCCAGTTTGTCGCGCTGGCCCGGCAGCTCAGGCAACCCGTATGGCCAGGTACCGGCATGAGCCGACTGGTAGAACCTCTGCCACGCCGCGGCCTCCGACAGCCGGAAGTCGGCGCCACAATCGATCACCAGGGTGGCGGGATGCAGTTGCGCAGCCACCTCGCCAGAAGCCCCATGCGGCAGAGCGAGGAAGACCACATCGTGATCAGCTAGCACCGCCTGGGAGGTCTCTGCCACAAGCCGATCTGCCAGCGGTGTCAGTTGGGGATGGTGCTGGCCGAGGAGTGTTCCGGCATTGGCGCTCGCCGTCACGGCCCCGATCTCCACTTCAAGATGGGCAAGCAGCAGCCGGAGCAGCTCCCCGCCTGCATAACCTGTTGCGCCCGCCACGGCGACCCGTACAGTCACTCGCATGACTATGCCACAGATGACAAAATCATGCATCCGAGGTCTCGAGGCGTGGAGCGTTGGGCTTCTGTGCCCTCTCCGCACATGGCGCGAGTGAACATTCGGATGCCGGATAAGTTGCTCCGTCGTGCGCGGCTAGCACTTCTCAATGTTTCTCGAATTGCGTCCGCGCATTGGCCGACGAACTGGACCGGATCGCCAGGATAGCTGAGCTTGATGCGTACCTTGTCAGCCTTAACGAGCAGCTTGGCCCGCCTATCGAACAAGAGGTGGCCGCGGAGCGCAGCTGGGTGGATCAGTTCCTTCGCGCGGAGGTTAGGGTCGCCCGCCCGCCTGGTCACGTAACCGGAATGCCAGTCGAGTCTGCCAATTTCGCATGTCGGGCACTTCCTCAGGATCGCTGAGGTATTCCTCGAGGCGACAACCCCACGTCATGCCCTCGGTGTCCCACTCCAGACCGCGTTGCGCTGCCCAATCCAGCAGGTCACGCGTCGCAGTCACGAGAGTGTCCGGATGACCCGTGTGCACCACTGTGGCGTAGCGGCCCGCAGGCAGCACGCCAGCCCTGATCTCCCCATTACCCTCGACCGGGCTCGCGACCGGGATTCCGGTCTCGAGCTCGAGTTCGGTGTCCATGTCGACGACGACGTACCTCCAGAAGGGTGGGCCCGCCGGGGTGATGCCTCGACCAGCCAGCCAGCCGAAGACTCGGCTCGTCAGCGGAGGAACCACCGAACCAAGTTCCTCCATGGTCACCTTCACAGGGATCGCCGCGTACGGCTGATTCATCCTGGTCTCGATGGTCGGACTCTCAGCCACGAGCAAACTCCTCCTCTCTTGAGGACTTCGACCTCACCGGTACGTAGACTCCACAGGGAGTCGGAACTCATCGGCCTTGGGCTAGAGCGTTCGTTGGACGGCGTCCGTACGCTCGGCGGCGACAGCGACGGCAGCATCGCGCGCCTCAGCGGCCTCCGCATCAGTGAGTGTGCGATCTGGAGCCCGGAACCGAAGAGCATAAGCCAACGACTTCTTGCCCTCGCCGACCTGCGTCCCGGTATAGACGTCGAACAGCCAGATGGACTCCAGCAACGGTCCGGCTCCCGCCCGCAGCGCACGTTCCACCGCAGCCGCAGGCACGTCGTCATCGACGATCAGGGCCACATCCTCTTTGGCTACTGGGAAGCCGGAGATCATCGGAATGTCGCTCACGGCTGGCGCCGCGGCAATCAGCGCATCCAGATCGATCTCCGCTGCCGCAACCCGCGCAGGCAGCCCGAAAGCCGCACAGACCTCCGGGTGCAACTCGCCGGCGTACCCGATCGCCTCGCCCGTCGGCAGTGTGAACTCTGCGCACCGCCCCGGGTGCCACGGCGGATATTGGGCCGCGCGGCGATCCAGTCGCAATCCGATCGCCGAAGCCGCTGCCTCGACAAGAGCGATTGCCTGCTGCCAGCCTGCCGGGATCCCTGGTCCGTCCCAGCCCTCCGGAACCCACTGACCGGTGAGCGCCGCTCCGAGGTGTCGAGGTTGCTGGCCAAGCGCACGATCCAGCGCAGCAAGCTCCTCCGCGGACGGCCGCTGCGTCACAGATGGTCGTGGCGCAGCAACCGGCGGATCATTGGCGAAGAACACCGGGCCCGCCTCGAAGAGGGCCAGGTCGTCGTTGCCGCGACTGCGATTCCGGGCGACGGCCGCGAAGAGCCCCGGGAGCATGGAGGTGCGCAGGTAGGGACTGGCTTCCGACAGTGGGTTGACGATCTTGTTCAACCGGCGACGCTGATCATCGGCCGGCACACCCATCAGATCCAGGTCGGCCGCCGACGCAAACGGGAAGCTGAGTACCTCGACAAATCCGCGGGCGGCCAGCGCGACGTTGATCGCACGCCGTGCCCGCTGGCTTCTGGTGAGGCCACGGCCGACCGGGGCGGTTGGAACAACCGGCTCGATGGTGTCGAAGCCGATCTGCCGGCCAACCTCTTCGACATAGTCATATGGATCGTTGAGGTCCGGTCGCCAGCTGGGTGGGGTGATCGTCAAACTGCCGCCATTGTCAATCACGTTGGCGCCAATGGCCTCTAGCAGCCGTACGACCGCGGAATGGTCGATCTCGCTGCCGAGAATCCGCGCCGGCAGCGTGTCGGCGATGGTGGTGCTGGGCCGCGGCGGTACCGCACCCCGTACGGTCTCCTGCGGCAGTAAGGTGCCACCCGCATGCGCGACGAGAAGCTCCGCCACTCGATGGCCGGCCGCGTAGCTGGCCTCCGGGTCAACGCCCCGCTCGAACCGCCGGGACGCCTCAGATGACAATTTGTGGCGTCGCGATGTACGCGCGACCGTCATTGCATCGAAGTGAGCAGCCTCGATGACCACATTGCGGGTGCCCGGGGAAAGCTCGGTCGTCGCTCCTCCCATCACACCCGCGAGGCCGATGGGTCCGGAAGCGTCGGTGATCAACAAATCGTCGGGATGGAGTGGACGCACCACGTCGTCCAGAGTGGTCAGCTTCTCGCCTTCGGCTGCCTTGCGAACGACGATGGGGCCGTCGAGCAGATCGGCGTCGTAGGCATGGATGGGCTGTCCGGTCTCCAACATCACGTAGTTGGTGATGTCGACCGCTACGGAGATGGAGCGCATCCCTGCGAGCTGGACGCGGCGGGCGAGCCAGCGTGGGCTGGACCGACCTGGATCGATCCCGGTGACAGTGAGCGCAACGAACAGCGGGCAGGCCTCGGATTGCAACTCAACCGGACAACCGTCCGTCCTCTCAATGGGCACCGGACGGTCCACGGGATCGGTGAAAGCGACCCCAAGGGCTTGTGCCGACTCGCGGGCGATGCCCCGGATCGAGAGGCAGTAGCCGCGGTCCGGAGTGACTGCGATGTCCAGGACTTCCTCGCGGAGGTGCAGGATCGGCGCCGCGTCGCTGCCCGGCTCCAGATCTGGTTCGTCAAGCACCAGGATCCCAGTGTGATCATCGCCGAGGCCCAGTTCCTTCGCCGAGCAGATCATCCCGTCGGAGACGTGGCCGTAAGTCTTGCGCGCGGAAATCCCGAACCGCCCGGGCAGGACCGCACCGGGCAGTGCAATCACGACGAAGTCGCCAACCTCGAAGTTGTGCGCCCCGCACACCACACTGCGCGAACCGGAACTGTCATTGTGGCGGCCAACATCCACCTGGCACCAGCGGATCGATTTGCCGTTGGAGTGGACCTCGACCTCGTACGCCAGCACCTTGCCGATCACCAAAGGACCGGTGACGTCGGCGCCGACCTGCTCGACCGTCTCAACCTCCAGCCCAGCCCGGATCAGCGCCTCAGCGAGGGTGCGACCATCAAGATCATCGGGCAACGCGGCGTACTCGCGAAGCCAACTCAGCGGCGCTCTCATCTTGCCGTTCCGACCAAAGATCTGCTGAAGCGCACATCGCCTTCGATCATGTCGCGCATGTCCTCGGCGTTGTTGCGGAACATCAGAGTGCGGTCCACGCCCATGCCGAAGGCGAAGCCGGAGTAGATGTCGGTGTCCACCCCGCAGGCCTGGAGGACGCGCGGGTTGACGACACCGCAGCCACCCCACTCGATCCAGCCTTCGCTCTTGCAGGTACGACACGGATGGTCGGGATCGCCGACCGAGGCGCCGTGGCAGACGAAGCACTCCAAGTCGACCTCGGCGGAGGGCTCGGTGAAGGGGAAGTAGTTGGGCCTCATCCGGGTACGCGTCTCACCGAACATGGCGCGCGCAAAATGATCAAGGGTTCCGCGCAGGTGGCCGAGCGTGATGCCCTTGTCGACAGCCAGTCCCTCGATCTGGTGGAAGACGGGAAGATGCGTGGCGTCGTATTCATCGGACCGGTACACCCTGCCGGGACAGACGACGTAAACGGGCAACTCACGAGTGAGCAGCGCCCGCACCTGTACCGGCGAGGTGTGGGTCCGCAACACGATGCCGCCGTCATCCGGCTCGACGAACAGCGTGTCCTGCGTGGTGCGCGCGGGATGATCAGGGATGAAGTTGAGCGCGTCGAAGTTGAGCCACTCCGCCTCGAGCTCCGGGCCCTCGGCCACCTCCCAACCCATCGCGACGAAGACATCCTCCATCAGAGCCATCAATGCGGGGATCGGATGAACGGCGCCATAAGGTTGCGTCTGAACCGGGAGAGTGACATCAACCCGCTCCTCAACCAGAATGCGGGCGAGCTCGTCGGCCTTGATCTGCTCCTCGCGCGCCTTCAGCGCCTCGTTGATCCTTCCGCGGGCGCGCCCCACGCGGGCGCCAACCTCCTTGCGGGCCTGGGGCGGTAATGCGCCGATTTCCCGATTGGCGAGGGCGATGGGTGAGCGGTCGGCGGCGTGTGCCAGCCGGGCCTGCTTGAGCTCTGCTATCGAGGTCGCGGCCGCAAACGCCGCCAGGGCATCTGCAACCATGGCCTCAACGCTCTCGGCGTTCAGCGGCGTGACCTGAACGGGGTCGTAGCTGGTGTTCGGCCCGGACATGGCTCCCCTCGCGGGTGGACTTGACGCAGGATGCGCCTGGGACAGTCTAGGAATGATGGTCCACACACTGCCATCAGGTTTAGATTGCGGGCGCGTGCTGGGCGGTGGCGGAGGCGTAAAGGAACACGGCGGCAGCGGTCGAGAGGTTGAGGCTCTCGGCGCGGCCGTAGATCGGCAGGGCGACCAGTCGATCCAGCAGGGTGACATGCTCGGGCGGCAATCCCCATGCCTCATTGCCCAGGACCCACAGGGTGGGTTGGGCCAGATCCCCTGATCGTGCCAAGTCGTCGACGGTGAAGGGCCCGCCGGCGTCGGCGCCGAGGACCTGCAAGCCGGCCTCGCGAGCCAGGGTGACAGCATCCACCAGATCGATTTCGATAGCGAGCGGCAGATGGAACAGGCTTCCAGTTGTCGCGCGTACTGTCTTGGCGTTGTAGACATCGACCGAGTCCCGGCTCACCAGGACCGCATCGGCTCCAAACGCATCGGCACATCTGATCACCGTGCCAAGGTTGCCCGGATCACGAACCTGATCACAGAGCACGACCAGCCGAGGATTGCCCGCGAGAGCCTCTTCGGCAGGAGCGTCGACCATCTGACACACCGCAATCAGACCCTGGGGGGTCACTGTCGCAGCCAACTCGGTCATGAGATGAGCGGGCGCTGCCGAAATCCGAACACCTGCGTTGGACGCGGTGTTCAGCAGCTCGAGGTGGCGCTCCAAGCTGTCGTCGGCGACGACGAGCTCGAGTACCGTGCCGGGTCGGCGCAGTGCTTCTGAAATGGCCTGTCGTCCCTCTGCAAGGAACCGCCGGACCGTATGACGCTCTTTATGTCGCAACAGCCGGCGAGCCGATCGCAGCGTCCCCTGGGACGCGGCAGCGACATCGATCGCCTCGTTCAGAGTCGGCTCGTGTCGGCTCAAAGCCTCAACCGCGTCCGACGCAACGATGCCGTCTTGAGACAGTGTGACCTCAGGCGGCCGTGGCGTCGTTGGCCGGCAGGTTTGCCTTCGCCACCTCGACCAGAGCCGCAAACGCTGCGGAATCGGTCACGGCGAGATCAGCGAGGATCTTGCGGTCGACCTCGATCCCAGCAGCCTTGAGACCAGAGATGAAGCGGTTGTACGTCATCCCTTCCGCGCGAGCAGCGGCGTTGATCCGTTGGATCCACAGCCTGCGGAAGTCACCCTTGCGGGCGCGGCGATCGCGGTAGGCGTACACCAGGGAATGGGTTACCTGCTCTTTCGCCTTGCGGTATACGCGGGAACGCTGACCCCGATATCCGGATGCCTGCCCGAGAACCTCACGACGCTTCTTGTGTGCATTGACGGAGCGCTTGACGCGTGCCATCGCATTTACTCCTTATATCTTGGAAATGAGGCTCAGGCACTCCTGCCCAGCAGCTTCTTGGCTTTCGCGGCGTCGCCAGGCGCGACCACCTTGTCGCCATCCAGTCGTCGAGTGCGGGTGCTGGGCTTGTGCTCGTTCAGATGCATTTTGCCGGCCTGGCGGTGCATCAGCTTGCCCGTCCCGGTGAACTTGAACCGCTTCTTGGCACCGGAGTGCGTCTTCATCTTCGGCATGTGGATCCATTTCTTTCGTGCGCTCGCGTTACAGCGCTGGCAAATGAGCTAACTCAGGTCCATGTCGGGATCAAGGTTGTCGGCCGGTCCGCGACGCTTCTTCGCCACCGGCTGAGCGGCAGCCTGCGCCCGACGATCCGCCTGCTCGGTCCGTTCGGCCTCTGCGTCGGCAAGCCGTTCAGCGGCACGACGATCCCGCTCAGCCTTGGCCTCCGCACGGGCCTCGGTTTTCTTCTTGAGTGGGCCGAGGACCATCAACATGTTGCGGCCATCCTGCTTGGGCGAGGACTCGACGTAGCCGTACTCGTCGACATCGGAGGCCAACCTCTTCAACAGGTTGTACCCGAGCTCGGGCCGCGACTGCTCCCGTCCTCGGAACATGATCGTGATCTTGACCTTGTCCCCAGCTTTCAGGAAGCGTACGACGTGACCCTTCTTGGTCTCGTAGTCGTGGCTGTCGATCTTCGGCCGCAGCTTCATTTCCTTGATCACTGTATTGGTTTGGTGGCGTCGGCTCTCGCGCGCCTTCTGGGCGTTCTCGTACTTGAACTTGCCGTAGTCCATGAGCTTGACGACTGGCGGTCGTGCCATCGGTGCGACTTCTACCAGGTCCAGCTCGGCCTCCCGCGCCAAGCGCAAAGCGTCCTCGATACGTACGATGCCGACCTGCTCCCCTGCCGGTCCGACGAGCCGGACCTCAGGGACGCGAATTCGATCGTTGATTCGCGGTTCGGTGCTGATATGTCCTCCAGTTGGTTGTGGTGAGTTGACCAACCAGGCGGCACCGAATCCACAGCCGGCGACCCAAACAACAAGGGTCTCCGCGCACGCGAAGACCCCGATACCCGCGAGGACAGCAGGCGCGCCTCGCAGACCGACCCGACAACTATCCTTGGTGGACGCTGTGCGGGTGGGAGATCAGGTCTCCACTTGCGGATTCAGTAAACGACTGAATCGGTCGCAGTCAAGATATCACCGCGGCCCAGATTGGCCACATGTCGAAGTCTCGACGCTCCGACCAACACCCGGTTGCCATGACCTATTCCGCGGTGACCCGAGTTCCAGCGCAGGCCTCACTCGGTGGCGGGAATGACCCAGCCGAACTCGCCATCGGTCAACTCCACAAGGCGATGGCCGGCAGCAAGTTCTCCGAGAACCTCGCCTTCGATCACGAACGCATGCGGCCCCGCCATATCGATGAGTACGGCTGTCAAGTTCTCATTCCTGGCGGTTTGCGCCGTGCGGTCAACTGTTACCGGTATGGGCCGAGCATCTGGCTGCCAGCTCTGGAGTGCATCGAGGCCGGTGAAGGCCAGTAGAGCTCGACGCCCGTCTTGCGCCTGGAGGGTCACCACAGACATCTCCGCTTCCTTCTCTGATGCGAGTCCGGCGACTGTCTCCCCCAAACGGGTCGCTGTGGCCACGACTGGTACGAGCAATCGGTCGGAACAGAGCGCGGCAACGGCTCGCAGGTACGCGAGCGGAGTGGCCTCGGCAGCCGCGGCTGCGATCAAACGCCGGGTCTCAGCAGACGGTGCGCCAGTGTCACCGGGGAATGGGGAGGCTGCCAGCCGAGATCGGTGATCCATGCCTCCACCCTTACTACGTCATCTCTGCTCGCGCGGCACTCGGGAAGCGCCGACCGGCGCTCGCAGAGCGAAGTCGGGGGGAGCCGGGTGCTCTCCCCCATCGCCGCTTCATGCTGAGCGTGGCACATTGGGAGAATGCCTGCTGTTGACACCGTACTGCTGCCCCTCTGCGTCGGACTCACGCTGCTCGGCGTGATCGCTACCGGGATCGCGTGGCGAAAAGGGAACAAGGGCCGCGTGATCCAGGGCATCGGCTTGGCGCTTGCCCCGATCGCCTTGTACTTCAGCGGCCTTCTCAGGTTGCTGTGGGACGCGATCGTGGCGTTCGGAACCTGGGCTTCCAAGATCATCTTGTCGCCTGCCGTCTGGTTCGGTCTCTCATTGCTCGGCCTATGCCTGGTGCTTTGGGTGGTAGGCGGACTGATCGCCCGCCGGACGTCAACTGCCAAGAGCAAGGAGGTGAATGCCCAGTCAGCGACCACCGCCCTGCCAGCCAAGAAAGGGGCGGGCAAATCGCCTCGGAATGAGCCACCAATCGATGAGGAGATGGCCGAGATCGAGGCACTCCTCAAGTCCCGCGGCATCGAGTGACGTGAGCTAGGAACGATCCAGGAAGCGGCGGTGGCGTACGCGGAGCTCGTTGACCGCAGCCGCGGCGAGCGGGCCGTCAACCGTCTGAATCCCCATGAGTTGACGCTTGTCAGCATCTAGGTCGGCCTCAAAGGGCCGACCGTCCGCATGTGTGAGCAGCAGCTGCGCCCATGGATCGCCTGGACGGAGGATGATCTTGTGAATCCGCTCCCATGGCACCGCATGTACGCGCAGTGCGTTGCGAATCCGGAGACCCGACCCGTCGGCGCGTACGTAGCAGCTTGCCAAGACGGCCATGACTGCAATCGGGAATGCCAAAATGCCAAGCAACGCCAACCGATGTGACAGCGGGAACAGTGCGCGGATCTCGGCGGGCAGCAGCAGCCAGCCGATGGCGGCAAGTATGCAAAGTACGAGGCTGGCGATGATTGCAATCATCCGCACGCGACGAGGTCGCGCCACGTAGACGTTGTGATCGAGATCATGATCAGCCACGGTAACGACGCTAGATGCGGCATGCGGCGATGTCAGTGACCAGAATCGCCCGAGCGCCCAAGGCCCACAGGTCGTCCATGATCTGTTGGGCGTCCGCGCGCGGCACCATGGCCCGGACTGCCCGCCACCCTTCTTTTGCCAACGGAGATACCGTGGGCGACTCCAGTCCTGGTGTGATTGCGCAGGCTTCCTCGACAAGGGCGTCGGTGACGTCGTAATCCATCATCACGTAGTTGCGGGCGACCAAGACGCCGTTCAGCCGGCGTTCCAATTGGTCAAGACCTGACGGCGGCTCCGCGCCCGTACGGCGGATCAAGATCGCTTCGGAAAGCAAGATCGGATCGCCGAACAACTCCAGACCCGCCTGACGCAACGTCGTGCCGGTCTCGACCACATCGGCAATGACATCGGCAACTCCGAGCCGGATGGCGGTTTCCACGGCGCCATCCAGCGCGATGAGCCGGGTGCTCACGCCAAGATCCTCCAGGTACGCCCCGACGAGTCCCGGGTACGACGTCGCCAGCCGAAGATCATGTAGACGGTGCACCGACATCGCGGTGCCCTGCGGTGCCGCGAAGCGGAACCGGCTGCGGCCGAACCCGAGCGGCATCACCTCGCTCGCGTGCGCACCGGAGTCGAGCAACATGTCTCGGCCAGTAATGCCGACGTCCAGAGTTCCTTCGCCGACATAAACCGCGATGTCCCGCGGCCGCAGATAGAAGAACTCCACGCCGTTGACCTCGTCAAGGAGCGCCAGTTCGCCATCCGACCGCTGGGCGTAGCCAGCCTCCCGAAGCATCTCAGCGGCAGGCTCGGACAATGAGCCCTTGTTCGGCACGGCTACCTTGATCACCGGCTTCTCCATGCCAGGCAGGGTCGAATTCACGGCCCTAATCCTAGGTGCGCCCCTTACAGACGGTCGTAAATATCTCCGAGGTCAAGATCAAGGGCCAGCATCATCACCTGGATGTGGTACAGCAGCTGGCTTATCTCCTCGGCCGCCTGCTCCTTTGACTGGTGTTCCGCGGCCATCCATACCTCGGCTGCCTCCTCGACGATCTTCTTGCCGATCTCGTGCACACCAGCATCGACTCGGGCAACTGTCGAGGAGTTGGGATCGTGACTAGCCACTTTTGCGGAGAGCTCGGCAAAGAGACCGTCGAAGGACTTGGCGGCAGGCACGGCGGCCAGCCTAGTGAACTGGGTGACACGTGGCCCTCGCACGGTCGGCGCGAAATCCCTGGAAACGTCACTCCAGATGACGTTGCGATGCCAGTTTCAGGCGCAACCGAGCGAGGAGCCCGCATCTGAGGTGAAGTTTCCAGGGGTGCGACAGGATCGGATCTGATTGCTCAGCGGACGGTTTCCACCACTGGCGAGTCCACGCCTTCTGGAGGTGTTTCAGCCCGTTCGCGACGCTCGATCCGTAGCCAGGCCACAAAGCCAATGACGCAGATCCCGCCATAGACGATGTACATGATCGCCGACGGGTAATAGCCGGCGACAAGGAGGAGCGGAACGCCGACCAGGTCAACTGCGATCCAGACCAGCCAAAACTCCACCCAGCCGCGGGCCATGCCATACGTGGCCAAAATCGATCCGGTGAGAATCCAAGCATCAGCCAGCGGCCCCCAGGAACCCAGCGACTTCAGCACGAAGTAGAAGATCGTGGTGAGAGCCACAGCGCCTACGAGCAGCTGTAAGCGACCGCTCGCGCCGGCCCACCGCGGGCGTACCCCGACACCCTCCTCAGCATGCGACTTCCGGAACTGATACCAGCGCACCCAGCCGTACACGCTGACGATGATAAAGAAGACCTGGCGGCCGGCCTGACCCCACAGATCCAGCTGCTGAGGAGTGTCGAATGCGCCACCCATAGCAGTCCCGACGAAAACCGTGAACAACAACACGTTGCCCACGATGCCCACGGGCCACGCAGCGACCTTGCGCCACATGCCCAACAAAGCGCTTGCCAATCCGAACCCATTGCCGATGATCTCCCGCCACAGAATGACGCTCGAACCGACATGGAGCTCAGCCTTCAGCAACCGCAGGAGTACTTCTTGGAGATCCATCGATTCCTCCACTCATCCGGTCGCACGAATGCCGGGGTGGAAGAGCACCCATCGTCGCGCGCACTGCACGACGATGACGCACTCCGCGTGAACCTCCCATCCGGACTTTCACCGTCGGTTGTGGAGTTCCACCACATCCACCCTCTGCTGGAGGCAGAGGGGTCGCGGACTGTTACCGCCGGTTCGGATTTGCACCGACCCCGGTACACGCGCGAGTTCTCAACTCGTCGCGCATACTCTACTCCGATCAGAGCACCACGCCGAGGAGGGCATCACAGGCGCGGGCGATCAGCGCCGGTGCCTCAGTGTCGTCGCTGTCGATCGCGACCGAGGCACCTGCCCACGCGTCCACGGCGGCCAGCGCAGCCGGCGCATCAAGATCATGAGCGAGAGCCCCGCGTACCTGCACCAGTACCCCGTCCGCATTCAGACCGGCGTCAAGCCGGACTGCCTCGCGCCACCGGCTGAGACGGCTCTGGGCAGAGATGAGCAGCTCGTCAGTCCAGTCCCAATCGTCACGATAGTGATGCGCGAGCAAGGCGAGCCGGATTGCCATCGGGTCCACCCCCGAGTCACGCAACGTGGACACGAACACCAGGTTGCCCTTCGACTTGGACATCTTCTCTCCGTCCAGGCCGACCATGCCGCTATGCAGGTATGCCCGAGCAAACGGCTGGTCCGTGGCCACTCGGCCTTGCGCCGCACACATCTCATGGTGCGGGAAGATCAGATCGCTGCCGCCAGCCTGAACATCGAAGCCCACCCCGAGCCGATCCAGGGCTATGGCGGTGCACTCGATGTGCCACCCAGGCCGTCCTGCGCCGAGCACGGACTCCCAGCTCGGCTCCCCCGCCCGAGCATGACGCCAAACCAGGCAGTCCAACGGCGCCTTCTTGCCCAGCCGATCCGGATCACCGCCGCGTTCGGCGAAGATCGCAGTGGCCTCATCCTCAGAAAGATGGGCGAGTGAACCGAACTCTGGGTCACTCGCCTGTGCGAAGTACAGGTCCTCGAACTCGCTGTCGTCGACTGGATAGACGGCTTGGCGTCGTTGCAGGTGCTCGATCAGCTCCACGATCAGCGACATCGACTCGACCGCTCCGACATAATGCTCGGGCGGCAGGACGTTCAGTGCCGCCATGTCCTCACCAAAGAGCTGCGTCTGCTGCTCTGCAAGAGTGGCCCAGTCGATGCCGATGGCAGCGGCACGTTCCAGCAGCGGGTCGTCGATATCGGTCACGTTCTGGACGTGATTCACCTCAAGCCCCCGATCGCGCCAGACCCGGTTGAGCAGGTCGAAGGCGACATAGGTGTTCGCGTGGCCTATGTGAGTCGCGTCGTATGGAGTGATGCCGCAGACGTACATGGCCGCCGTGCCGGTATCGGGACCGATCGGCACTAGCTGTTGGGTGGCGGTGTCAAAAGCCTGCAGCGGCGGTAGGGCCGAGGACTGCGGAAGTGAAGGCATCGGACGGGAGCTCCAAGCCTGCATGGCGTCACCCTATCCGGGGTGCGAGTCGGGCGACGGTCAGAACGGCGGCCATGGGATTGAGGGCCACTCGCCACGCGGCCGCGGCAGCCGCCGGCGAGTGAGCAACAAGTCCGCGCGGCGTACCAACGCTGCGATCTCTTGATCACTAAGCAGCGTGCCGAGTTGGTCGGGCGCTTCGTCGCGAGCCTTTCGTACGGCGGCCACCTCTCGCAGGTTCAACTCGGAGCCTGCCCAACCCCACAACAATGTCCGCAGCTTGTGATCAGTATGGAAGCTCACTCCATGATCAACTCCGAAGACCCGGCCACCGCTACCGAGGATGTGGCCTCCCTTGCGATCAGCATTGTTGATCAAGACGTCAAAGACAGCGAGCAGTCGCAGGTCAGAAACATCGGCGTGGATCAACGAGACCGGGCGATCATCCGCATCAAGGCCCTCCATGGCCGTGAACCAGCCTTGTTTGGGCACGGCCGAGCTTGGAACAAGATCAACAAGCTTGTCGGTCGCCACCTCGTCGACATCTACCCACACTTGAACGGACCCGGGCCCGAACGGGCCGTCGGCCAACACCGTGACAGGTACGCAGTCGAAGCCGCCGATCCGGGATACCTCGTAAGCGGCCACCTCTCGGAGACCGAGGGTACGGTGCGGGAAGTCCCAGAGTGGCCGCTCCCCCTCCAGCGGTTTGTACACGCATTCGATGGTTCCCCCGTCCGTCTCCAGCTCGGCCAGGAAAGTGGCGTTCGACGCCTGCAGCAGGCGCCCGGTGATCTGAAGTTCGACCTGCCCCAGCTCTGCCGCCAATGCGGGGTGGGGCGGCCGAGCGTCACCATCCTCGTTCAGGCGACCAAGATCATCGGCAGTCAACGCGAATCAGTCGAACAGCGGCAGACGGTAGCCGTTGGCCCGAGGGCAAATGTGCCCCTGCGGGTCGATCGGCTGCAGACAGAACGGACATGATGGTCGCCCAGCAGCCACCAAAGCTTGAGCGCGGGCCACGAAGTCCCGCGCGTAGGATGCCGTGATCTTGACCACGAAGACCTCGTCGGCGTCGATCTCGTCGGCCTCCTCGGCGGTTGCTGCCGGTGGCGGCTGCGTGCTCTCCTCCACGACGTCGACATTGGAGAACAACTCGATGACGATGCGGTCGATGCTCGGATCCCACGCGATGGTCATGGTTCCGACCCGGAACTCCTCGGTGATCGGGGCATCCAAAGGGTCGGTATCGCGCGCCTTGGACGACGCCGGCGGAACGTCCACCTCACCGGCACTCCGTCTCAGCACCTCGTCAAGCACCCGATCCAGGTGTTCTGCCAGCACCGAGACTTGCTGCTTCTCGCACGCCACGCTGGTCATGCGATTCCCCTCCCGCGCCTGCAGGAAGAAGGTCCGTTCGCCAGGCTGGCCCACCGTCCCAACCACGAACCGGTCAGGCGCGTCGTAACGGTGCACCAGAATCGCCATGCGTAACAGGGTAAGTCAGCAAGGCAATCTGCTCTAAAAAGCATTCCGCGGCGTGCCTCTGACGGCGCGACTGCCTACTGCGCCGCGTCGGCAGCTCCCAGCCCACCGCCTACAGGGGCGTCGCTCGACGGCTTCGGCCGACGGGTGCCCGATCTCTTACGCGGCGGCGCCAGGAAGGTGGCCAGATCGACCGCAGTTGAGTTTGCGGTGATCACATACGGCCGGGCGGCGGTGTAGCGAACGATCGAGATGGAGGCCGGATCCACCACGATTCGCTGAAAGCTGTCCAGGTGCATGCCAAGCGCGTCCGCCAAGATTGCCTTGATCAGATCGCCATGTGACACCGCTGCCCAGACGGCATCCGGTCCATGGTCGGCTTCCAATCGCGCGTTCCAATCGCGCACGGCAGCGATCGCTCGCGTGGACATCTCCGGCATTGATTCACCGCCGGGAAACCGAACGGCGGAGGGTTGCTGCTGGACCGCGCCCCACAGCTTGTCCTTGCTGAGCTCGCGCAGCGACCTGCCCGTCCATTCGCCGTAGCCACACTCGACCAGACCCTGCTCCACGGCGAACACACAGCTGTCGGACTGAGTGGCGATCACCGCCTGAGCGGTTTGTCGGCAGCGGCGTAACGGTGAGGTGACAACGGCCCGCAGCGGCACACCCGAGAGGCGGGCGGCCAGGTCGGTTGCCTGCTGGACACCAGCCGCATCCAGCGTTATCCCTGATGCACGTCCAGCGAGCAGGCCGGCCGTGTTCGCCGAGGTTCGGCCGTGGCGGATCAGCAGGACCGTGGTCATGCGCCGAGGCTACAGAGTCAACGACCGGTAGCGGCCTCGCACATAGCACAGCAGCTCGTCGGCTGGATCTGCCTGGATCTCCACCCGCTCGACCACAGCCCGAAGCAGTAGGCCCCAGCCTGCATGATCAGGATCAGGCCGCAGCCGGGCACCGATCCAACCAAGGGAGTTCGTCAACACCGGGCCCCACTCGGTGTCGTTCCAAGCAGCAAGCGAAAAAGGCCCGCCGGGCGCCGGGGCCACTCCAGCGAATGCATCAGCCAGTGCGCGCTGACCCCACCCAAGCAGATTCACGGTCACCGCCGTGGTCTCGGGCAGGATGTCGGCCAGGTCGGACTCCTCGTCAACCAGCCCAATCACTTCGCCGGGGTCGCCGTCAGCAACCAGAAACGACGACAGGGTCAAGGCCGCCAGTCTCCCCCCACCGGCGGCCGCCCAGATGCTGACAGGGGACGTCATCCGGCCCCGGAAGCGGCGGAGCGGGTTACGGTCCTGCTCGCTGGCCTCAAACGGGTGGCTGTGGTGGATCGTCACCTGCACAGTTCTACACGGCGCTATGACGTCGGTTTGCCTCCGGCGACTGCAGGAGCTTTCGGCGAAGGGACCAACAACGTAAGCGTCGGTCGCGATGCCTCACTTCGGCGAAAGCGACGAAGGAGCCGGAACCTGGCAAACCGAGGTCAGAGCGCAATGCACACCGCGCTATGACGTCGGTTTGCCTCCGGCGACTGCAGGAGCTTTCGGCGAAGGGACCAACAACGTAAGCGTCGGTCGCGATGCCTCACTTCGCTGAAAGCGACGAGGAGCCGGAACCTGGCAAACCGAGGTCAGAGCGCAATGCACACCGCGCTATGACGTCGGTTTGCCTCCGGCGACTGCAGGAGCCTTCGGCGAAGGGACCAACAACGTAAGCGTCGGTCGCGATGCTTCACTTCGCTGAAAGCGACGAGGAAGCCGGAACCTGGCGAACCGAGGCCGCAGCGCCATTTCGGCGCTGCACTGACGTGATGTGGCGTGGATCACAGCAGAGGCCGGACAAGCAGCCAGGTTGTCATATGGGAACCCTCTACGGTGGACCGGTGCGCGCGCTCAAGTGGGGCGATTGAGGCGAGGAGCGGAATCAATGGGTTGGCTGGAGGCACTGGTGCTCGGCATCGTGCAGGGCCTGACGGAGTTCCTGCCCATCTCCTCCAGCGCTCATCAATCCATCGTCGGTCAGTTCTTCGGCGGCCAAGATCCCGGGTCGGCGTTCACTGCGATCACCCAGCTCGGCACGGAGAGTGCCGTGATCATCTTTTTCCGTAAGGACATCTGGCTGATCATCAAGAATTGGGCGCTTGCATTGATCGGCAAGCTACCGCGAAACGATCCAGAGGCCAGGTTGGGTTGGCTGGTGATCATTGGATCGATTCCCATCGTAGTGCTCGGGTTACTGTTCCAGGACGCAATCGATCATGGGCTGCGAAACCTCTGGACGACCGCCGCGATGCTCGCAGGCTTTGGCATCATCATCGGGGTGGTCGATCGGGTGGCCCTGAACGCGCGGCCGTTGGAGTCCCTCACGTGGCGACACGGGATCTTTCTCGGGCTGGTGCAATCGCTCGCCTTGATTCCGGGCGTATCCCGATCAGGTGCGACGATCGCCGGCGGGCTAGCGCTCGGCTACCAACGGGTGGCGGCCGCCAAGTACTCCTTCCTGCTCGCCATACCAGCCGTAGTTGGTTCTGGCCTGTTCAAGCTTGCTGACATCTCGTCGGACCCGGTGCCGCCGGCCTGGGGCCCGATTGCGCTGGCCACGGTGATCTCTTTTGTCATTGGTTACGCGGTGATCGCTTGGTTGCTGCGTTATGTGAGCACGCATACGTTCCTGCCGTTTGTGATCTATCGGTGTGCATTGGCCGCGCTTGTGGTCGTCCTACTCATCACGGGTGTATTGAGCCCGTTGCCTCCCGGCTAGGCGCTGGGTTGATCGACTAAGCGCCGACCCCTGAACGCTCCAGCGCCTCCGCGGCCACTGTGAGGGCGTTGAGCTTCTCCTCGACGGAGCCGCCGTACGGCACCAGCGCACACGTCGTCACTCCGGATGCGGCGAGTAGCTGGAACCCGTCGGCGATCCGATCGCGATCGCCCAGTAGCGACGTCTGATCGATGAAGTCGAATGGAACGGCCGCCATAGCGTCCCGATGCCGCTGGCTCAAAAACAGGTCCTGAACCATCGCGGCTGTTTCTCCGAATCCCATCCGTACCGCAAGCGCGTTGTAGAAGTTCATTTCACGACTACCCATGCCACCTATATAGAGAGCTGCGTAGCCACGGACCTGATCAGCGCAAATGCGTGGATCGGCGCCTACTACAAGCGGGACGCTGGGGACGATGTCGAAACCGTCGAGGCTCTTGCCGACGCGGGTTCGACCGGACCGAATCCGCTCGAGAAGCTCTGGCGCGAAGTGCGGAGCGTAGAAGATGGCCAGCCAGCCATCGGCCAGTTCCCCTGCAAGTTCGAGGTTCTTCGGACCCACCGCCGCAAGGTAGATCGGGATGTGCTCGCTGACGGGTTCAATGGTCAGCTTGAGCGGCTTGCCGGCCCCGTCCGGCAGGGGAAGCTGATAGTGCTCGCCCCGGAAGGTCACCGTCGACCGCGAAAGCGCCCTGCGGACCACCTCGATGTATTCACGGGTCCGAGTCAAAGGCTTGTCGAACCGTACGCCGTGCCACCCCTCCGAGACCTGTGGTCCGGACACGCCGAGGCCGAGTCGAAAGCGACCACCGGTCAACACATCGAGGCTGGCTGCGGTCATTGCCGTCGCCGCAGGCGTCCGGGCGGGGATCTGCATGACTGCCGAGCCCACATCGATCGTCGATGTCTGGGCAGCAATCCACGCGAGAACGGTGGGGCTATCCGAGCCGTACGCCTCGGACGCCCAAACCACAGCGAAACCGAGAGCCTCCGCGTGTTGGGTCAGCCGTAGCTGCCCACGCGGATCATCCGATCCGACCAGATAGCCCAGGTTGA
Organism: uncultured Actinomycetota bacterium; assembly: GCA_963759635.1. GTDB lineage: Bacteria > Actinomycetota > Actinomycetes > Propionibacteriales > Propionibacteriaceae > Microlunatus. Next base: position 6,589 of record CAVXAP010000026.1, on the reverse strand, counting down.
GCCCAAGGCGCATGCCAGACACAGTAGTGCCGTGCTGATTGCTTCGCTCGCTGGCGCTCGCTCCGCGCGGATCCCGCTTAGTCGCCGCCTATTTTCGTCGTCGCTCCGGGACAAAGAACATGTCCCCTCGCTCCTCCTCAGCACGGCGGCGCGCGATCCGTTAGGCCGTTAGGGTCTCCCCATGGAAACTCGGCAGGTCGGGTGCAGCGGGCTGCGGGTGTCGCGGCTCGGGCTCGGCACCATGACCTGGGGCCGCGACACATCGGCTGAAAACGCTCATGCCCTGCTTGAGATGTTCTGTGATGCCGGCGGCACGTTGATTGACACAGCTGCCGCGTACGGCGCGGGCGATGCGGAGCGCATTGTCGGCAAAGTGGTCCGCGAACTCGGGAACCGGGACGAGGTTGTCATCGCCACAAAGGCGGGGTTCGTGATTCGGGACGGCAAGCGCATCGTCGACACGTCGCGACGCGCCCTGCTTCGCGATCTTGATGGATCGCTGCGGCGGCTGCAGAGCGACTACATCGATCTCTGGCAGATCCATGCCTGGGGCAAGGCTCCGGTCGAGGAGTCGCTCGATGCGATCGATTACGCGGTCTCGACCGGGCGGGTGCGCTACGCCGGAGTATCGAACTTCGTGGGCTGGCAAACGGCACAAGTTGCCACCTGGCAACGTGCATTCCCGGGCCGCACACCCGTCACCAGTGTTCAGGTGGAGTACTCACTGCTCGCGCGACGGGCCGAGGTCGAGGTGCTCCCGGCCGTGCGGGCCTTTGGCATGGGATTCTTCCCGTGGTCACCGCTCGGCCGAGGCGTACTGACCGGGCAATACCGGAATGGCACCCCACGCGGATCGCGGGCGGCGACTGACCACTTTTCATGGTTCGTCGAGCCTTATCTCGAACCGCGCAGCCGGGGGGTTGTGGAGGCGGTCGTTCGGGCAGCCGAAGGGCTGGATCTTCTCCCGCTTCAAGTCGCTTTACTCTGGGTACGCGACGCTCCAGGCGTCACCGCTCCACTGCTCGGCGCGCGTACCGCTGGTCAGTTGGCCCCGGCACTGGCCATCGAAGACCAGGCGTTGCCGCGCGAGATCGCCTCGGCGCTCGATGACGTCTCCGGCGGACCAAATGCGGCGCGGGTGAGTTAAGTACGTGCCGGCACTCGGATGATCTTGCGGCGGATCCAGGCGTCCCGGGTGCCATCTCGATAGCGACGCAGCCGGGCAAGCTCCCAGCCGCCGTACTCGGCTTGATCGGTCAACAACTGGCGAACGGCATTGCGCGAGAGGTGGCGGCCCAGCCGGACGCGCTCCACCTGGTACTCGACACGGCGTATGGTCATTGGCCGCCAATATAGTGTGCGCTCAAGAGGTGCTGATGAGGGCGTTCGCGCATCGCGCTCTGGGACCCGACGATGTCCTCGCTCTTTGCGAACATGGCTGGCCTGACGAGGTCCAACGACCAATTGGGTGTTCGCTCATCGTTCCTGCATTCGTCGGCGCGCGATACCGACGCTCACGCTCTGTCCAGGAACCGGTCCAGGACGCGGGCGCCGAACTCCAGCGACTCGGTCGGTACCCGCTCATCGACGCCGTGGAACATCCCCACGAAGTCCAGGTCGGGTGGGAGACGCAGTGGTGCAAAACCGAAGCACCGAATACCGGCATGGTGCCAAGCCTTTCCATCGGTGCCCCCGCTGAATATGTAGGGCACGGCGCGGGCACCGGGATCCTCCGCCTCGAGGCCTGCCTGCATCGCCTCGACCAGGGCGCCGGAGAACTCAGTCTCGACCGAAGGATGGTGGGTGACCACCTCGTAGCGCACCTTGTCACCTATCAGATCGGCAATGGTCTCATAGAACTCATCGTGGCTGCCCGGCAGGAACCTGCCGTCGATGCCAGCCGTGGCGCGGCCCGGGATCACGTTGTGCTTGTATCCCGCCGACAGCATCGTCGGGTTGGCCGTGTTCGACATGGTCGCCCCAACCATACGGGCGATGGTTCCGAGGCGGGCCAGAGTTTCCTCGGCTTGGTCCGGATCGAGATCAACTTCGAATGCCTCGGCGACCGCCTCCAGGAACGCCCGTTGGGGGCCAATGATCTTGCGCGGCCAATGGTAGGTGCCGATCTTGGTGACCGCCGCGCTGAGCTCAGTGATCGCGTTGTGATCGTTACGCAAGGAGCCATGTCCGGCCCGACCCTCAGCAATCAGGTCGAGCCAGGCCATTCCTTTCTCCGCGGTCTGGATCAGATAGAGGCGAAGATCATCACGAACCGTGAGTGAGAAGCCACCAACCTCGCCGATCGCCTCTTGGCAGCCCTCCACGACCTCGCGGTGTTCCTCGACCAGCCACTTGGCGCCCAATCCGCTGCCAGCCTCCTCGTCAGCGGTGAAGATCAGCCGGATCGGCCGTCGAGGCGCAGCGCCGGCACGAGCCCGGGCGCGTACGACGCTGAGCACCATGGCGTCGAAGTCCTTCATGTCCACAGCGCCTCGACCCCAGATGCAGCCGTCGACCACCTCGCCGGAGAACGGCGGTACCGACCAGTCGTCCGCGTTAGCGGGCACCACGTCGAGGTGCCCGTGTACCAGTAATGGCGACAGCGATGTGTCGACTCCATCGGGTTCCCAGCGCGCAACTACGGAGGTGCGATTGGGCTCTGGTTCCAAGAGTTCGCTCGCGATGCCGACCTCGTCGAGCAGCTCAGCGACGCGTTCGGCCGCAACCCGCTCGCCCGGACCCGGGTCGGGCCCGAAGTTGGAGGTGTCGATCCGGATCAGCTCTCGGCACAGCTCGACGACCTCGGCGTCCGGCCGGTAGTCCGCGCTCACCGGTTCATCTTTGCCTATGCCAGTGGGCGGCCACTAAGCCCGGTGGAACCCTTCGGCGTGCCGCCGCAAGTTGCTATAGTTCGTGCGCGCCCCGCGAGGTGCAACCGCAGGTCCGGGTGGCGGAATAGGTAGACGCGCTAGCTTGAGGTGCTAGTGCCCTTGACAGGGCATGGGGGTTCAAGTCCCCCCTCGGACACTTTGGGCGATCCATCAACACATCGAACGGCGGCAGCACGCGAAGGCTGGGCACGGTGCCGCCAGCTTCGAACCGAGCTGCGGCTGATTGGGTCATTCCGGCTGCGAGCTGAGCCTGGCTCCAACCATGCTGCTCGCGCCGCACGCACGGTACGGCCGGGTTCGTAGGCGAGTCTGGCCGCGTGGTAGGCCAGAGTTGAGACCCTTACGCCCGTTTGATGGCCACCGTGACACTTACTGTTGGCAAATCCATGGAACGCAGCTCCAGTCACCGCTTCGATCAGCGTTCATACTCGCGGACATAATCCACGACGAGCACGGGGACTTCCTCCACCTCTGTGCCGTCTGACTTCTCCGGGAAGTCGAAGACGGCGAGCATGAGTTGCATCGGGTAGAGCGGAGGCTTCGGGCATGTTCGCACCAGCACGCCGTCAACGAGGAAGTCAGCCTTGTCTGCTGTCCAGTCGACGGCGTACGTGTGGAAATCGACTACGTCGATAGGCAGACGCACTGCCTGGAAGTCCTCTGTTACTGCTGGATCGCGAAGGCGTGCAGCCCCATGCCGACGCTGCCGATTTCGCGGTCACCACTCCATCGCCGAAGACCTCGGCAACACAGATCTCCGCTGAGTGTTGAGGTTGGTCCTCAAGACCCACCAGCCAGAAAGCGAACATCGACCACGGGCTTACAACGCCGCGGGCACGGATCTCGATGTAGCCCTGCTCTGGCGTCCAGCCCCAGAAGGTCTCCTGCTGCTCGCGAACGGTCACGCCGTCTCGGTAGGGCTGCTGACCGATCGTGCTGCCGACGGGCCCTGAGAAGTTGCCGGACTGGATTCCGGACACGCGGAGCGGCGGGCCGTGGTCGCCGGCGCACCAAAGCCCCTGGCTCGGCGGGATCGTCAGGCGTAGGCACGAATCCCTGATGGCATACGTCGCCGCCGTCTCGGCGCGCGAGCTCCAAGCCGGTAGGTAGTGGGGCAACCACACGTTTCGATCGAGCTCGGCCGTCTCGAAGTTATCCTCAAATATCAGGCGAAGTTCTTCGGAGTGCTCAGACATCGGTCAATCATCCATTGCGCGCGAATCGCTCTTTGGTTTCGCTACCGTTTGTTCGCTTCCTCGTTCCCAAATCTGACTGAAGGACTGGAAGGAATGGTTCGTGGTTAGTTATCAGCCCCAGCCTTCAGGTGCCTCTCGGCCGGCACCGCCATCCCTCGACTTGCCGTACTACGGCATCGGTTTCGTCGATGCTGTCAAGCGGGGGTTCAAGAAGTACGCGACGTTCACTGGCCGCGCCAGTCGCAGCGAGTATTGGTGGTGGGCGCTGTTCACCTTCACCGGATACCTCGTGCTCGGCCTGCTGGCGTTCGCCGTCGGCACGGCAACCTCTCGAGACGGGGGTCGGACTCCTGGCCTCCTGGCGCTACCGCTGATCATCCTGTTCGCTGTATTCCTCCTTGGGATCCTCATCCCCACGCTCGCGTTGACCGTCCGCCGGCTGCACGACGCCGGATACAGCGGGCTGCTTGCGCTGCTGTTTCTTGTCCCCTACTTGGGAGGGCTGATCATTATGATCTTCGCCTTGTTGCCGAGCTCACCGGCTGGAGCCAAATACGACCCGATCCCAACAACCACGGCTCCTTACAATCCTTACCCCACAGACACCAGACACGCAGCAAGGGCCCTAACGGAAGTCACGCGAGCGGTGCCGGGACGGCAGAATGCCCCTAGCCTCGGGATAGACCGAGCTCAAAGGCTGCAGCCGTTCAGCCACCAGGTTGGTCACACCGTCGCTGTGCTCCACCCTGCCGCGAATGATCATGCCTGAGGCATTGCGACCGATACGGCCGAAACGCCTCCACAGCTCGGTGGAACAGACCACGTTGAGCATCCCGGTCTCGTCCTCCAGGTTGAGGAAGGTGACTCCGCCTGCGGTGGACGGGCGCTGCCGGTGGGTCACCAACCCTGCCACTTGCACCCGACGTTCCGCGTATGCGGCGCCTAGGCGACCGATCGGCACTATGTCATGATCATCGAGCACCGGGCGTAGATGCTGCACCGGATGATCATCCGGAGAGATCCGCGTCGCCCACAGATCGGCCAGAGTCAATTCGACCTCGCTCATCCCCGGGAGCACGGGCGGGGCGGCGTCAATGGCCGAGCCGGGCAGAGTGTGATCGTTATCGGCATATCCGGCATTCCAGAGTGCCTGGCGACGAGATAGTCCGAAGCAGTCAAAGGCTCCAGCAGTGGCCAGGGCTTCGGTCTGCGCCACCGTGAGCCCGGCCCGGCGTACCACGTCGTTGATGTCGGTGAACCTTGCTTTGTGGCGCTCCAGGACAATCCGCTTGGCCACCTCGCGGCCGATGCCTTGCACCTCAGTGAGTCCCAGCCTGACTGCGAAGTTGCCATCACGACGGTGTTCGAGCGTTCGATCAGGAGCCGACCGTACGAAGGGCCCTACTTCGAGTTGAACGCGCTGTAAACAGCTGTCTAGGCCACTTGAGCCGCAGCGACCGGATTCGACAGGTTCGAGGTCGGCATCGACCTCGGACTGCATGATGTCGGGGCGTAAAATCACTACGCCATGCCGACGCGCATCGGCGACCAATGACTGAGGTGAGTAGAAGCCCATCGGTTGTGCCCTCAACAACCCGGCCAGAAAAGCTCCCGGATAGTGCAGCTTGAGCCAGGAGGAGGCGTAGACCAACAGGGCGAAGCTGATCGCGTGGCTCTCGGCGAACCCGAAGTTGGCGAAGGCCTGGATCCGGCTGTAGATGTCGTCAGCCAGAGCACCGGTAATCCCGTTGGATGCCATCCCCGCGTAGAGCTTGTCCTTGAGCCGTTCGATCTTCTCCACGCCACGCTTTGACCCCATGGCACGACGCAGCAGATCGGCATCATCGCCGGTGCAGCCACCAACAGCCATCGCGATCTGCATCAGCTGCTCCTGGAACAACGGCACGCCCTTGGTCCGCTCCAGCACAGGCTCCAACGCCGGATGCAGGTAGGTCACCTCTTCCCGGCCGGTCGCCCGTCGAATGTAGGGATGCACAGCACCACCCTGGATCGGCCCCGGGCGGATCAGCGCTACCTCGATCACCAGGTCATAGAACCTGCGGGGCAGCAGTCTCGGGAGGGTACCGACCTGAGCCCGGCTCTCGACCTGGAAAACACCGATCGAGTCGGCGCGACACAACATGTCGTAGACCCCGGCTTCCTCTTTGGGCATGGTGTCGAGCGTCCAGCGCTCCCCCACTCTGGTCGCTACCAGATCGAAGGTGTACTGGATGGCGGCCAGGATGCCCAAGCCCAGGAAGTCGAACTTCACCAATCCCATCCACGCGCAACTGTCCTTGTCCCACTGCAGAACGGTCCGGTTGTCCATACGGCCGCGCTCGATAGGACAAATTCCCCACCGGACGCTCGGTCAGCACCATGCCACCGGAGTGAATGCCAAGGTGGCGTGGCGCCTTCAGCAACTGTTCGGCCAGGTCCACAACCTGATTCGGGATCTGGTGGTCCAGCATGGCGCTGGGGCTGGAGGTCGTTGTGCCCCCG
>CAVXAP010000025.1:0-165377 GCA_963759635.1 uncultured Actinomycetota bacterium | reverse complement strand
TGGCCAACGGCCGGCAGGTCGAGGACTGGGGCTATCGCGTGAACCAGGGTGGCGGGTCACATCGCGTCGGAGCGGACCATGAAGCGAGCCGACTTACGTGGAGGACGCAACCAGCCCGTTCCCGGATGTCATCCCAGGTCAGATCGCATCATGCCGCACCAGGTTCAAAGCCGGGAGCAAAGCGGGGAGCAAGACCCGCTGAGTGGCGCAAGCACTAGCTCGTCGGGCTCGTAGTAGCCGGCCAAGATCTCGGTGATGACGATGTCCCACAGGTCTCGTTGCGACGGCGCCCGGCGGGCCCATGCAAAGAAGGTTCTCGGGGCGATCTGGCAGCCATGCTGACTCAGCACGCGGCAGATCGGCGCGACCCCGACCCGAGCACGATGCTCGGCGACGAGAGTACAGATGATCGGTGTTGCGGGCCGACTCTCCGCACGCGTTGAAAGACGTCGCGGCCTTGAGAATGGCGACGGTTTGCTCCAGCTCGGCGTTCTTCCGCTTCAGCTCCCGGATCTCCCGCGCCGCGGCGGTCGTCCTCCCGTCGACCTGGCCGGCCTCGACCTCGGCCTGACGCAGCCACTTCCGCACCGTCTCCGGATTCATCCCCAGCCGGCCCGCGATCGCCTTGATCGCCTCATACTCCGAGCCGAAGTCGTCACGATGCTCCTGCACCAACTGGACCGCCTTGGCCCGGGGCCTGCTCGTCGTACTTCTTCGGCATGGCAGCCACCTTCCCAATCAAGAAGGTGTGCACCAAACCCGGGATGGTTCACACCAACCCAGCCAGCCGCACCGACCCCGCACTCGTTACCGCAGCCAGCGAAGTCCGCGCCGCGATCGCGGCCGCCGCCACCAACCCGACCGGATGAGCCACGGCCGAGCAGCTCGCCAGCCGCCTCGACCTTCCCGACGCTGTCAAGACCCTTCATCTCAGCATGGTCGCCTCCGTCGACATCGCCTACGTCTTCCGCGACACCGCGGCCGATCACCCAGGTCTGACCGCTCCGGCGCGCATCATCGGCATGAGAGCCCAAGGGGAGGCGGAGATCGCCATCGAGCAGGGCGAGACCCGCTACGAAGGCGTCACCTGGACCACGCGCAGCCAAATCGCGGCCAATCAACTGATCCCGCTGCCAGAGCCAGCCCGGCGGGGACTGATCAACCTCGCCGACGACGTCATCGCCACCACCAACCACGCTGTCGCCGCGGCAGCTCAACTCCACCCCAGCGATGGCAAGGGAGCAAACAGATCCGGTCACGAAGCGCACCGCGGGCGTTCCGCCGAGACCCGTGAGATCGCGCGCCCGCACGATCCCGCCCCAAGAGGACCACGCAGATGAACTGCACTGACCCGGTGCGCAACGGGCTGCCGACGCCACTGATCAGACCGTCGTTACCTCCAATTAAGCCGCCGCGCTGGCGCTGGTGTTCACACGCCCAAAGGTCAGAGGAGCCGTATATCTCAGTGCGAAAGGAGGGCCATGAATTCCGCAACAACCTTGTCAGGTAGGGCACTTTACACAGTGCCTGAGGCGATGGAGATGCTCAATCTGAGCCGGACGGTCATCTATGAGCAGATCCGGTCAGGCCGCCTACTGACGGTAACTCAGGGACGCCGCCGCCTGGTTCCAGCTTCATCGATGACCGCGTATGTCGATCTTCTCGTGACAGAAGCGATGGCTCGGACCAATGCCCACACGCCGTAGCCGCGGCGAGGGCTCGCTTTACTGGGACGAATCGCGGCAGCGGTGGATGGCGGCCGTCGATGTCGGATTCAGCCCCACGGGCAAGCGGCAACGGCGGTGGGTGAGCGGGAAGACCAAGACAGAGGCGAAGCAGAAGCTGCTCGCGATGCGTCGAGACCAGAGTGACGGCCTTCCCACCGAACACCGCACCTACACCGTACGAGAGGCCGTCGAGTCCTGGCTTGAACATGGCCTGACCGGGCGGGATGACCGTGACCAACCGCACAATTCTGGCCCAGACTCATGTGATCCCAGCACTAGGAAGCCGCCGCCTGGTGGACCTAACCCCTGAGGAGGTCGACGCTGGCTTGCCGCGAAGTCCGAGACGCTATCAACAGATACGCTTAATCGACTGTTGTCCATCCTGCGGCGCTCAATACGACGGGCACAGACGAGGGAACTCGTGCGGCGGAATGTCGCATTGCTATGTGAGGCTCCGCGGGGCACGCAAGGCAGACCATCGAAGTCGCTGACGTTGCACCAAGCGACGAAGTTACTCGCCGCCGCCAAGGGCACCTCAATGAACGCATACATCGTCTTGGCGCTATTGCTCGGCGCGCGAACCGAGGAGCTGCGGGCGCTCACCTGGGATCGGCTGGACCTGGACGGGGACCCGCCAACCATTCAAGTGTGGCGCTCCGTCCGTCGCGATGGCCGGATGAAGACCGCCAAGTCGCGTCGCACATTAGAGTTGCCCGACCGATGCGTCGAGGCCCTTCGCGATCACAAGGCTGCACAGATGAAGATGCGACGGGAGGCAGACGAATCCTGGAATGAGCTCGGCCTAGTGTTTTGCACCCGGCAAGGGTCGGCACTCGACGCAGCCAATGTGCGGCGTTCGTTCCGCCTGGTCGCGAGCGCCGCTGGGCTCAACCCCAAGGAATGGACCCCGCGCGAGTTACGGCACAGTTTCGTGTCCTTGCTATCAAGCTCCGGGGTGACCATCGAGGAGATCGCACACCTGGTCGGCCATGGAAGTACAAGCGTCACCGAGCGCGTGTACCGGAAGGAACTGCGCCCAGTCATCACGCGGCGCGCATCAACGAGCTCTTCGATGGCGACGCCAAGCGATAGGCCGACAGTTTGGCCGACAGGTCAAGCGATCCAAGCGCACATGCGCGGGCTCCGTCGCAAAACGGGTGGCTGACTAGGGCTTTCTTCGTGGGCGATACTGGATTTGAACCAGTGACCTCTTCCGTGTCAGGGAAGCGCGCTCCCGCTGCGCCAATCGCCCGAGGTGGAGACGGGATTTGAACCCGTGTACACGGATTTGCAGTCCGTTGCCTCGCCTCTCGGCCACTCCACCAGGAAACACTGCTCCCCATTGGGACTGGGCGAGACTCGCTCCGAGCGGACGACGGGATTCGAACCCGCGACCCTCACCTTGGCAAGGTGATGCTCTACCAGCTGAGCCACGTCCGCATCCCTGCAACCAAACGGCTTGGGTGCGATCAGAAACCATAGCCGAGGCTAAGGCCCGAGTCCAAACGTGTCCGCGCGCTGCACCCAAGCGAGGCGCCATTGAGCAGCCAGCCCGATCAGCAGCCGGATAGCCTGACCAGGTGCAGCTCACCGCATCCGCTCCGCATAGCCTTATCGGACAGCTTAGTATCTGGCTGAACGGCCGTCTTTATGACGATCCGTACCAGGCCACCGTTGCCGGTACTGACCACGGCCTGGTTGTCGGCGATGGTGTGTTCGAGACGCTGAAGGTGACCGAACGCGGCGCCTTTGCCGTCCGGCGGCATCTGAATCGCCTGAATCGCTCGGCAGCAGCCCTGGGCCTTCCAGAACCTGATCATGGACAGATCCGCGAGGCGATCGATGCGGTGCTTAGGGGCCGTGACTTCCCGCGTGGCAAGCTGCGGATCACCTACACCGGCGGACGCGGACCGCTAGGGTCCGAGGCGGCGTACGGGCCGCCGACGGTGATCATCATGCTCGCGCCGGTCGGTGCCTCTCCGCGGCTCACATCGATTGTTACTGCCCCTTGGACACGCAACGAACATGGCGCACTTGCTGGTGTGAAATCCACCTCGTACGCGGAGAATGTTCGAGGTCTCGGGTATGCGACCAACCACGACGCCAGTGAGGCGATCTTCCTGAACACCGCAGGTCATGTCTGTGAGGGGACCGGGACCAACGTCTTTGTCGTGTTTGGAGACACGGTTATCACACCACCGCTGAGCTCCGGCCCGTTGGCCGGCGTCACTCGGGAGTTGATCATGGAATGGTGCGGGGTCGAGCAACAAGACCTGACCCTCGATGAGGCCAAGCGGGCGGACGAGGTCTTCATTACCTCGTCAATGCGCGACGTCCAGGGGGTGGAGCACTGGGACGATCAGACATTCAGCCCGGAGCATCGTGTCACCCGAGCAGTTGCCGCCACCTTCGCCGAGCGGTCCGAGGTAGATTTCGATCCTTGATGCCGCGGGTCCCATGGTGAGCAGGCGCTCATCGAGCGCTAGCCCAGAATCCAGGGAGCGGAGATCGCCATAGGCAGCAGGCCGAGGAGTACCCACGGGCTGTAGGGGCGCCGGCGGTTGACCAGCAGGATGGTTGCTGCTGTGGCCAGTCCGAGTACCCCGGTCATGACCCACAGTCCAGTCACACTGCTCGGGGGAAGATCCTGATTGCCGCGGATCACGAGGTAGGCGGCGAGAACGGCTGAGAACGTACCGAAGACCATGGCAACGAGCGCTGAGATGATGATGCGCTGCACGAGGTCGAGGCTGCGCGCCTCGTTTTCTCTCGTGGTGGCGTGATCACTTGGCTGCGGAGCACCCATGCGTGCCTCCATCTCTTCGTCCCTCTAACCTAGCCGCCGCCTCGATCGTGAGACGGCTCGCGAGGGACTGGCCGCTTGATGGAGAGCTCGACCCCTAAAAGGAACACTCCCATCTGTTTGCCAATTACCGAATCGGGTGAGGCAATGCTGCGCGCACTGAGAGGGAGGCGACTTTGGCAGCGGTGCTAAAGCCCAGCAGCGCGGCGCGCCGCCAGCTCAATCTGCGCCGTGCCCAAGACGCGTACGATCGCGGCAATCGTCGCTGTAAGCTTCGCGGGATCGGTGACGGTCGGCTGTGGTGGCCATTTGATCAGGATCGCGGTGGGAGTGTCGGGCCGCTGGACCAGCTCGATCGCAAGTCGATCGGATTGGGTGACCGAACCGACCGCCAGGAACCGATCTGAGTCACTCGAGAGTGAATTGTCCATAGGCTTCACGTTTCCCATAGGACTCAGTTTCACACAGTTTCAGATGATTTTGCCCATCACCAAGGCAGAGAGCCATCAAATTTATCGAACGTGCACAGATTGTCGCTACAATTACCGAGCTTCATCGGCGGCAACACTCTTGACCTTGGGCGGGACATGATCGGCGACATTGCCGTGCGGCGAGCAGGAGCATCGCGCCGAGTGCCGGCCACCCAGACGCGCCGCCGCCGAGGCTCAACGTGGTCAGCAGGATGGGCCGACCATGCGGGCGACGGGGGGACGTCGGCGGTGAAGACAGCTGCACAGCACTCCGGCTACCGCAGCCCGCCGAGTTCGAGCAAGACAAAGAAGCATGGACCAAGGCGCCAGCAAAGCGGGTAACCCCACCACGACCGTCAGGCCGACGCCGCGGCCGCGTTCAGATGATTTCACGGTGAGGCCAGGTCTTATCGTCACCCGCGTGATCGGAGATGGAGGATGCGATGCAGCCACAGACTCAGCACATTGAGTTTCAGGGTTGGCAGCGGTTGGTCGGCAGGTGCGCGACCGAGGCCACTCGTCCGGCGTTTCCTAGCACCGTTGTGAGCGGACAAGCCACATTCGAATGGCTTGCGGATCAGCGGTTTCTGATCCAACTCTGCCACTACGACCATCCAGAGATTCCAGATGCAATCGCGGTCATCGATGGGAGCCGTCGATGCACTTCTTGCACCCGTCGGCTGAGCTGCCGAGGCGCGGCGACGCCAACCCCAGCGCAATGGCCCGGAGAGCGTGAGGTAGCCGAACCAGCGATACTGACGGCATGATCAGAACCACTCGGCGGCATGTGATTTGGGACGGACTCGAGTCCGCTGGGCCTTCATTGAGCCGATAACGGGAGGTGCCACATCACCAGCGAAATAACCATCAGACCAATCCGAGTGGACGACCGAGAACGTTGGGAACCGCTGTGGCACGGTTATCTCAACTTCTACCGGGCCGTGTTGCCGCCGGAGGTTACCGAACGAACCTGGGAGGCGCTGTGCGACCCGACGTCGGCAGTGCACGGACTTGTTGCCGAACAGGAAGATCACTTGGCCGGCCTCGCGCACCTGATCCTTCATCCCACCACTTGGGCCACGCACCCGACCTGCTACCTGGAGGACCTCTACGTCGCCAAGCAATGGCGTGGCGCGGAGGTCGCACGCCGGCTCATGGAGGCCGTCTACGCATTCGCCGACGAGTCCGGCCCCGCCAGCGTCTACTGGCTCACCCAGGAGTACAACGCCCCGGCACGCTCCCTCTACGACACTGTCGCCCATCGGACATCGTTTGTCGTATATCGGCGCTGAGTTTGCCAGCAGATTCTGCGGCTGATCCGCCGGATCGGCCAGAATCCGTGCTGCGGCCAAGATCAAGATGTACGGGAACATATAGGTGCCGACTGCCGAGACCGTGGCCGGGGTGGTCCGGCTGCCACGCCGCGCGGCTGAGCTCGTGTGGACGGCTGTGGACGCCGAGGGTGCCGGGTCGGCTCGACAGGTCTCGCAGCTGGTCGGCTATCTCAACAGTGGGCGACACTGGGCTCGAACCAGTGACCTCTGATCATGCAGGTCCCTCCGCACCCGCACAAAGGGCTGCAGACAGTCAGCTGGCCGATCTGTGGGGACGTGCTGCACCGGGACAGCGTGGGCAGTTACCAGCTGGTGATACCGGGCAGCTGAACCTGATGACTGCCGGCCAGGGGATTTCACATTCCGAGGAGAGCCCGCCCGGTCACTCGCCGATCCTGCATGGCGTGCAGCTGTGGACGGCTCTGCCGCACAGGATCGCCATGTCAACCCGCACTTCGGTCACCATCCCGACCTGCTGGTGCTGACCGATTCCGGCGTCACCGTGACCGTGATCATGGGCGAACTGGCCGGTGCCGCCTCCCCGGCCCGGGTCTACAGCCCGATGGTAGGCGTCGAGGCAGACCTTGCGGCCGGAGCAGACACCCGGGTTCCGGTGCACCCTGACTGGGAGTACGCCGCCCTCGGCCTGATCGGCACCGTGGAGGTGGATGGCCTTCCGCTGTCGACCGGTCCGCTGCTGTATCTGGGCTCGGACAGGCCCGACTTGGCGTTACGCGCAGACCAAGGGGGCCGGGTGTTGCTGATCGGCGGTGAGCCGTTCGAGGAGCATATCGTCATGTGGTGGAACTTAATCGGCCGCGATCGCGACGAGATCGTCGCGGCCCGCGAGTAGTGGATGAACGGCGACAGGTTCGGCACGGTTCATGGCTACGCAGGCCACCCCGTGCCCGCACCACCTATGCCCAACACACGGCTCAGGCCCAGTGGTCGAATTCGGTAGACGTCCCTGGCGCAGCGGCCGGTGGAGCATGATCATAAATGTCCGCCGCAGGAGAGACAAGGAGCGACCAATGACCATGGCTCACATTCCGCTGCGCCTCGCGACGGATGCATCCATTCTCAATTCCGGCCTCGACAAGCAGAGGTGTGACACGGGCTTGAGGCTGGGATCCAAGCCGAAGTTGGGTGCGTGAGCCGATGAGCCGCAAGCGTGGCGAGGTTATCGCCACCGCCACGGTGTCGAGTGAGGACACGCCGTACGCCGTACACGTCGACGCCGGCGGGCATGCCCTTCGGGGGGATGAGCCGGTTGACCACGGTGGGGGCGACACCGGCCCGCCACCGTTCGGGCTGTTGCTGTCCGGATTGGGTGCCTGCACGGCGATCACGTTGCGGATGTACGCGGAACGCAAGAACTTGCCGCTGGAAGGAGTCGACGTCCAGCTGACCTACATAGTGAAGGAACGGGCGACACGCTGGATCGACCGTTTGATCACCGTACATGGCCCACTCGACGAAAAGGCTCGTTCCAAACTGGCCGAAATCGCCGAAAAGACACCCGTCACCAAGGCCGTTCGGGCGGGAACCGACATCCGTACGACTCTGCTGTCGGCTTGACCGGCCACGAGTTGACCGAGCAATGCTTCATTCCGGCACGGGGTCGATCGAGGTGGTGGATTCATGCGGGAACGACTGATTGTCATTGGTGCCGACGCTGCCGGGATGAGTGCCGCATCGCAAGCCAAGCGGTTGCGAGGCGACGATCTCACCGTGATCGGCTTTGAACGCGGGAAACACAGCTCTTACTCGGCGTGCGGCATCCCCTATTGGATTGCCGGCGACGTGCCGGACGGGGAGCAGTTGGTTGCTCGATCGCCGGAAGAGCATCGACGCAACGGCATCGACCTGCGCATGCGCACCGAGGTCGAGCGGCTCGACTTGGACGCCGGCCGGGTCGCGGTTCGGGACCTGACCGGGGGCCGCAGCTACACCGAGGGCTTCGACCAGCTGGTCATCGCCACCGGTGCCGTCCCGGTGCGTCCGCCGCTGCCCGGTGTCGACGCCGAAGGCATATTCGGCGTACAGACTCTTGACGATGGCGCGGCGGTAATTTCCGAGCTGGACAAGCGAAAGCCGGAGCGGGCCGTGGTAGTGGGCGGCGGATACATCGGCGTTGAGATGGCCGAGGCACTGGCACGACACGGCCTCGATGTGATCATCCTCGATCGGGAACCTCACCCGATGACCACCCTCGACCCAGACATGGGGGAGATGGTGCATCGGGCAATGCAGGATGACCTCGGCATCGACGTGCACACCGACACTGCCGTCACCGCCTTCGAGACCGACCGCGACGGCCGTGTTCGCGCCGTGGTCACCGCGGACGGCATCGTGCCGGCCGACATCGTGGTCCTCGGCATCGGGGTACGCCCCAACGCAGCGCTGGCAGCAGCGGCCGGGGTGCCGTTGGGCGATCACGGCGGCATCCGCACCGACCTGCAGATGCGCGTTCTAGGCCAAGACCACATCTGGGCCGGCGGGGATTGCGTGGAGGTACTGAACCTGGTGTCTGGTCAATATCAGCACGTTCCCCTGGGCACGCACGCCAACAAACACGGTCGAGTGATCGGACACAATATCGGCGGCTCCTATGCCACCTTCCCCGGCGTCGTGTGCACCGCGGTGAGCAAGGTTTGCCACCTAGAGATCGCCAGGACCGGGCTACGCGAGCGTGACGCCCGGCGAGCCGGCTTCGGCTACATCACCGTCACTATCCGGTCCGGTACCAAGGCACACTACTTTCCCGGCACTGAGCACATGACCGTCAAAATGACGGCGGAACGTCGTACCGGTCGCCTGCTGGGAACCCAGATCGTCGGCAGCCAAGGGTCCGCAAAGCGAATCGACACCGCAGCAACAGCACTATGGAATCACATGACCGTAGAAGAACTGACCGCGCTGGATCTGGCCTACGCACCGCCGTTCTCCCCGGTCTGGGACCCCATCCTGGTGGCCGCACGCCAGGCCGCCGCGGCCGTCCGCGACGCCCGCTAATTGGCTTCAGTGGTTCGCCGTCGCCCGCCGAGAGGTTCACCACAGCAGTCCGGGGATCGCTAATGATCGTGCCGGTCTTCTCAGCAGACTTTTCACGATCTTCGCCGAGGCGAGGCTCTAATCGCCGGCCTTCTCCCGCAACCGCTCGGCCTCCCGCTTCGCCTTGTCGAGGCAGGTCTTCCAGCCGCGCTTGGCCGCCGCGCTGCGCTTCTTGCGGACCCGCTCCATGTTCTGTACCAGCTTCTCGGCGGTCCGCTGGGCACGACGCTGGGCGTTCTCCTCTTTGCGCTCGATCACCGCAGGTGAGCGAACCGGCCAGACGTAGTCCATATCCCGCGGCGTGTCGGACGGGAACAGCGGTCCGTAGTGCTCGGGGTCCTTGCGCAGCTGCGAGGAGCGGTGGCTCAGCTGCACAGCCTCGTCGAAGAGCCAGGGCGGCAGCGCGTCGGTCGCCGCCAGTTCCTCGTAGCTTCGGATCTCGGCGATTCCGGCGGCCCGCAGGTCGCAGCGCTTGTCGCCGCACAGGAGTCGCCGAACCCGCGTTCGGTCCACACTTTGCACGCGGTCAGCCCGTAGCGCCCGAGAGCCTCCTCGTACCCTTCCACATGAGCACGGCAGGGTGCGAGGACCACGCGTAGCCACGCATGGTCAGCGCCCGTACTACCTGGATCACCTCAACCCGCTGCTTGCCCAGCCGCTTCACATGCAGTGCGCGCAGCGACTCTTCGAAATCCGCGTACGGAGTGAATGTCTGCATTGGCGCTCAGCCCGTCCCCTCCGGTTCGCATCGGGGACAGGCGTACGTCGCCCGCCCGGTGATCGTCTCGGTAACGATCGGCGTGCCGCAGTTTGTAGCAAAGCTGCAGGCTGTACACCCGCCGCGACCCGGCCCGCGGCACGGCGAGCCGTCCTCGGCCTCTACTGTAATGATCCGGCCGTCGTCGACCGCCTGGCGCATCATTGCCTGCAGCCGCGCCCACAGTTCGACGAACTCCTCCACATTCACCGAGGAGGCCGGACGAGATCGACCTGTCCCCGCCAACCTTCGAGACCGTGGCCAACGGCCGCCGGTTGATGCGGAGGCCGCAGACAAGGCCACTGGCCGGTGGCTGAAGCTCGGCCGACTGCTGCAGAAGGAGAGCGGAGTCTATGACCTTGTCGCCGGCGAGTGAGCTCCCCCGCTTCTACCCGAGCCCCTATGTCTATCTCCCGATGGATGGGACTAGATACATATGGGGATCAACGAATTACATGTGTGGGGTAAGAGAGATTCGTTCCCGTACTCGCCGGACTTCGCATAGAACATATATGCCAAAAAAATGATCATGAAAGGAGAAACCACAATGAGCCTCGCAATCGAAGTTGACGACATCACCGACGTACTCCTGGTTGACGGCTGGCACACCATCCACGACGCATCGTTCGGAATCGACTCCTACGAGTTCATGTGGCGTGAAGGGGTGGGCGACAGCCCGATACTTGAAGGCGGTCAAGAGAAGCACGCCGCGGCAGCAGGACATCGCGGAAGCACATCGCGGGAGCACATCGCGGCGGCAGGATTCAGCTTCACCGAGGGTGACCACGTCCTCTACGGTCCACTGACCTCAGTGCTCGCCGTCAAAGTCAAGGCCAAAAGGCAGCACTCGATGTGACCAACGCCCCGACCCTGTCGGCGTACCGAACGTCCGACGGGTTCCTGGCCACGGCCGGAGGCCCCGTCGATGCATTGACCGCAGTCGAGTGAAGAACCAGGCTGCCGAGGTATCCAGCGCAGAGCGGCGCTGGTGCCTCGGGACTGCAGGATCCGCCCATGACCGAGATCCTTGCCCGACTGTCCGTGTGACCGGGAGCGGCAACCCGATCGGGTGGGTCGGCATCACTCTCGCTGCGCGCTCGACACCCGCGACGGGGTCGACAAGGCCTTCGCCGCGGCCGTCTCCGCTGGCCCAACCCCCGGTGGCCTATGCGACCGACCGGGGTGGGGCGGGCGACTGTTGGCTGACTGGGCCCTCGTGTGCGCCGAGCGAACTTCGCTGGATCGGGCATCCCACGCGCCGCGGCATTCGCTGCGGGCCGGGCGGTTGCGGTGGCTCACCTCGCCGCCCATGACCTGGGGCGCTGCGGCGTAAGCCATCTGGGCGATCCTCATCACCGCCGGACAGCCTGGCGACAGCCCGCAGTTCATGAGAATGCTCGAGCAGATCCGGGTCCCCCGATCAGGGCAGTTGTCACAGGACCCCGGCCGGATCGCGTGCTGGCCGACAAGGCGTACAGCGCCAAGGCCAACCCGGCTATCTGCGCCGGCGCGGGATCAAGGCGATCATCCCGGAAAGGACGACAAAGCCGTCAACCGGCGTAAGAAGGGACCCAACGGCGGCCGGCCACCCAGGTGCGACTCGCAGCTTTACAAGCAGCGTCATGCCGTGGAGTGCGGCATCAACCAGCTCAAACAGCACCGGACGGTGGCCACCCGGTTCGACAAGCTCGCCGTGCGCTAGGAGTCACCGTCCACGTCGCCTCGATCAACATCTGGCTCCGTGACCTGGAACGACACATATGGAACACGGTCCCGAGCCCTCCCCGCGCCCCTTGGGATTGTCGACCGAGGCGGTTCAGAGACCGGTACGGGTGAACGTCACGTGCGTGACTCCGCTGGGCGAGGAGGTGGCCTCAACCTGGTAGTCCTTCTCGAGGCCCTCCAGTCCGTCCCAGAGGCGTACGCCTCGGCCGAGCAGGATCGGGACCACCACGATGTTCATGTGGTCGACGAGCCCGGCGGCAACGAACTCGCGGATCATGGTGGGACCCCCGCCGACGCGTACGTCCTGGCCGTCCGCAGCCTCGCGGGCCGTCTCGAGCGCCTCGGCAGGCGAAGCGTCGATGAAGTGGAACGTCGTGCCGCCCTCCATCTCGATCGACGGGCGCGGGTGATGGGTCATGACGAAGACCGGTGTGTGGAACGGCGGGTTGGGACCCCACGCGCCCTTCCACTCCGGGTCCTGGTGCCATCCGGGCGGACCGAACTTCCCGGCGCCCATGATCTCGGCGCCGATCCCCGGAGCGAACAGCCGCAAGAAGGCGTCATCGACGCCGCCGGTGCCGCCGGGCTGGCCGACCATCTCGCCCCACCACCGGGTAGCGAACATCCACTCGTGCAGCCTTTCGCCGGCGTGGCCAAACGGTGCGTCGAGGCTCTGACCTTCGCCCGTGCCGAAACCGTCGAGCGAGATGGAGAAGAACTGGATGCGCGCGAGTGACATGGCTGATGCTCCTTTGGTAATCGGCGGATCAGTTCGAGCTTCGCCGGATGAGCTCGGTCGACGTAGCCATGGTGGCCGTCCTTCTTCATGACGTGCAATGCCAACTCCACCGGATCTCACAGACGAGCTTGATCTATGCAGAATCTGACCCAACTCAAGGTACTGGCGGCCGTCGCCCGCCACGGATCGGTGATAGGCCGAAGCCTTTCGCTAATATCACTCTGAGGGGCGCGGAGCTTGGAGGGCTGCCCCTTCAGTGCACCGACGTGAGGCCGCAGCGCGGTGCGCCGACTTGCACTGTCCTGAGCAAGGCACTCCTCACCGACGTTTGCTTCGACCACACCACGAAAATGGGGCCTCAATACACCTCCAGCGACTTCCTCCTGCTAGGGCAACAGACGCGATGTTCGTCCGGTGTACGTGTACGCCTTGACCGCTACTCCGTAGCGTCGGGAAGGCGGGCCGACCAGGGGGAGGCGGCGCAAAGTCCTGGAGTACCTGCGGTCGGCCCGCCCAAGCTAAGCCGTCGCTTGCTCGCTTTGATCCTGGCGAGTCTCGTGGACGCTTCAGCGAGAACAGCATGGCTGTACTAGCTACCTCGTTGTAGCGGGCGGGTGTGGTGATCGTTGGCGCGCTAGGCCAGACGATGCGGACGACAGTCGCGTTGGTGTCGGGCTCAATCAACTCGATGCTGAGTGTGTCTCCGCTTCTAATGAGCGACCGGAAGCCAGCACGACGACAGAGGATGACGTGGAATGCGCAACCGATCCGACGACGGCAACCCGCCTCTGGACCTGTCGGTGCGGACTAAGCAGATTCTGGCTTCTCGCGACTGGCTGCCGCCGAAGAAGTCGGCGAGCTGGGCCGCGCGTTCTAGTTGCGCTGAGAATCGTAAGAGTGTTCTAATAAGATATGCAAGATCTCAATCCGACTCAGTACGGCGAAGCGGATGCAGGCGGTCGGCGTCGTGCCGAACGTTTGTTGTGCGAGAGAAACACTGCCGCTCATGGCTCAGCAAGACCATCTGCGGCGTGATCTTCTATGAGACTCTGTGCAAAGCCGATGCTCCGGCTCCGGCGCGTGCCGTTGACTCCCCACCCGAGGCGGCCATACGTTCGAACCTTCGTTTGCCCATCGCGAGCACGGCTCTCGGTTCGTCATCTGGTACTCCGTGGACGATCCTGAGCCGGGGAAACAGATATGCCGACGACAATCATTAATTTGAAAGTTAAGACAGTTGAGGAGAAAGCCGTCACCCCACTGAACAACCAGCTGGGTAACATGATCGCCTCCAGCGACGACATCACCGTAATCAACGGTGATCCAAGCCTCAGAGGCCAACACTCAGGTTTCTATGTCCGTGTTCGCAGGCCGGATTTGTGGCTATGTGAAGCTGGATACATCTTGCCAGGAATCCCAGGCACGCCCTTCCCGAAGGGCGGTCAACTCCAGACCCGAGGGCTCCTCAAGTTTTCCAGTCTGGTGAATACGGCTGCGATCATCGGAGGGACCGACGATTACCGGTGTGCTTCAGGTCAGGTCAAGATCGACGGGAACAACTTCGAGCTGACAATCGAAACTCCGTGAGATGCGGCCGACCCGACCGCGATACGGGACTGGCGTGGTCATTCCATTGAGCCCCCACGCACAATGGCCATACCTTCGAAACCAGGCTGTAAGGCTGACCCGATCAAACAAATCCATTGACGTGCGAGCACCCAGCCGACCGCGCCCCTTACGAGAGGCGGCGGCGAACGGTCTTGGCCTCAGTTTCGTACTCTGATCTCTTGTTTCGAATCCGAGTCTGGCAGGGCCCACCGGATGAACTCCATCACCGCAGCTAGGTCCCAGCGGCCGTAAAGTGTCAGGCGCTTCGACGATCGGGTCGTAGTCGTCGAGTACGGCAGGTCGCCTCGGATCGGCGTCCGGGCCTCCTACCAGGTGTCGGCCAGAACCGTCGCCAAGCCGAAGCGGCCGATTCCTGCGTTGATCGGGCGTAGGGACTCATCCCTGGGCTATGTCATGGTGCGCCCGTACGTCGTTGCCACAGGGTCACGGTGGGCGGCTCAAGTGGTGCGTGCGGAGACCGTAGCGCTGAAGGGACCTATGTTGCCTGAGGTATCGACGGCGCGCACTCGGAAGTAGTAGGTGGTATGCCGTTTCAGGGATCCGACCGTGAGGGTCGTGCCTTTAGGTGTACCCGCCTGTGTGAAGCCGGTCGTGGCGCTGCTGCTGCGCCAAACCTGATAGTTGTTGACGTCGTCGGTTTCGACCGGCGGGTTCCAGGTGAGGGTGACCTGGGTGCGGCCGGGGACGGCCGTCAGGTCAGTGGGCTGGGACGGTGGAGTGGTATCGACCGCAGGTGTGCTGCCCGCGATCAGGGCAGTGACGTCACGCCGGATCGCGGGCAGGGTCGGGTAGAAGGTGTCACCCGGGCAGGCTGTGGCGGCATAGTCGCGGTGGCCCGCGATGTTCGCGCTGGTGATCGTCGCACCGCTGACCGGGTTGACGTATGCCTCGGTGGCTTCCGGGTTGATGCCGTTACGGCTCGCTTCCCAGGCCAGCAGCCGGGTGAGCGCACCGCGCGCAGCTGGGGTGGCGTCCTGGATCGTTAGCGTGCCGAGCAGTGCCACGCCGACGTTTCCGGAGTTCCATCCCGCGGCGTGTGCAGCCGTGACCCCCTGACCGGTTGCGTCGTCGCCGGTGGGGTTTGCGCCGGCGTAGTCGCGGGAATAGCGGCCCTCATAGATTGTCCCGAATTTGTCGATCAGGAAGTTGTAGCCGATGTCACCCCAGTCCTGGGTAACCGAGTGGTAGTAGTAGTAGTATCGACCTGATCTGGGCCTCGGCCGCGGCTCGGTCGGTGTAGTTGTCGCTGGTGGCCGTGTGGTGGACGGTGAGCTTCTTGGTCGGATAGAACTGCGGCGCCCAGGTCATGTATGCCGGGTCTGCCCCCCAACCTCCGCGCGAGACGACCGATGGCTCGGCTGTGGCAGCGCTTTCTGCGGCCGCTGTGGGGGACGGCGTGGGGGACGGCGTGGGTTCCTGGGCGGTGGTGGTCACTCCGTCGGAGAGTCCGAGGACCCTCAGTCGCGCTAGCGGTCGGTCGGTACTCACTCGCACCGCAACAGCTCCAGGCGCCGACAACAGAGCGCCGTATGTCGTTCCGTTCTTGCGCTGCTCACCTGATCCATGACCGGCGAGGCTTCGGCCGCAGTGAACGGCCCGAGCCGTTCGTCACCTCCGACCTCGACGACCAGGTTCGTGACGGGGCGGCTCTCCTCGAGGCCTACCAGGCCACGCCGGCGGTAGTCATCGACTGACGCCGCCGTCGATGCAGGATCAGCCCGACGTCAGGAGCCGGGCTGCTCGTGCTGTCCCCACGGTGACCCGTACTCGGTCAGGAGTTCCGGATCCAACGGAATGCCGAACGATGACCTCGGCTACCACCGCAGGACGTGACGCCACTCCCGGCCCGACGAGTGGAAGCGTGCAACGTGTCTCAATTAGCTGTCCCCATATGACGACGCCGTTCTCGTATGGCCGATGCCTTACGGCAACGTCCGGATGCGTATTGGGTCCCTGAGTAGTGCGAGCGTGGCCTTAAGCCACTCCTCCGATGACACAACCTCTGGCGTAGCCATCACAGCACCGTGCGGACTGGCGGGCCGCTGGGTTAGCGGTGCCGGCGGTACTGCAGCCCGACGGTCCGTTGCTGAGCGCGGTGCTGGAGACCAGGAGCCCTCCTACGACGAGTCCGACACCGACCGCCTCGTTGTCGAGCCCAGGCCGAGAGCACCGGGGTGACGGACGGGATGGTGACGGACTCATCATCAAGACCCTTTACCGGCCGCCGTCGCGGTCAGACAGCAAAGCACAGGTCTCAGCCACTGCACCGGCCTCCAGCAGCGCACACCGCTCAGGCCGGGTCATTCCGTCACAGATCTGCGAGACGGGCCGAGTTCAGGCCCATGGAGACCACTGCTTCGGTGACGTGCCGGTATCAGATCACGCCGGTCAATAATGATCAGCCGGCATCGGCCGCGGATGCTTTTTGTTCTTGAGCTGCCTGTAATTCCTCCAAGAGGTCTGGACGGGCTTGGGAATCCCACGCTTGAAACAGCACCGCATTTGCGACACCCATCGCCTTGCCCTGTAACGCCGTGAAGCCTGAGATCATGTCGCGGGGCGCGGGGTGACCTGGGATCGCGGCCAGGTACTCCGTATGCGCCTCCAGCGAGGCAATGCCGCGCTCGAGCGGTTCATCGCTGATGTCCACGCCATGCGTAGCATTCTCGAATCCGTTCGTGATGAGCCACCGAGTCGGATGGGGCTCGAGTCCTTCGTCGAGCAGCTCGGGAAATATCCACCGGTTCGCCGCGTCGCGCATCGCATCGACGGCCGCCAACCCGGCGACTCGGTGATCCGCCTGGTTCAAGCCGATGGCGAATTTGACGTCCCAAGCACTCACCACCAGCGCGTCGGGACGAAACGACCGGATCGCCCGCGCGATATCGCGGCGCATAGCGATGCTGTATTCAAGCACTCCGTCGGGATACTCAAGGAAGTCGACCTGTGTGACGCCGACCTCCTGTGATCCTTTGATCTGCTCACGTACGCGCAACTCCGCTGTCGCCTTCGGGTCCATTGTGTCGATGCCGGCTTCGCCCCGTGTCAGCAGCAGATAGGCGACCTCGATGCCTTTCGCCGTCCAGGCGGCAACGGCCGACGACGTGCCGTACTCCATGTCGTCGGGGTGGGCCACGACACAGAGCACTCGAGTGAACGCGTCGTCGGGAAACGGCTGCACCGGTGGGAATTTCATGGAGCGAGGGTAGCGGGCGGCGCGGTCGGATGTACGACGAAGTGATGAGGACTAGTGGTCGCGAGCTGGCAGTTGCGTCTCTCGAACGACTTCGGCCGGCTCTCCATCGGAGGTCCACGCGAAGCCGGCTGGCGGCTTACGACTCCAAGGCGTGTCCTGGGGATAACCTCCGCGAAGCGGCGTGCGCGGATGTTGTCGTACGAGGGAAAATCTGCCGGCATCGAGCGCGGAATCGACCTCCATTCCCACCTCGGTCAGGGTGTGGATGGTGTGCAGGGTGTCAGCCGGGACCTCGATGACGTACCCAACTCCGCATCATCGGACTTCTTTACCTACCACCGTCAAGCTTCCTAGCCAAGATTCGGAGCAGTTGATCACCCGTGGTGCAGGTGGAGAGGCCGCCCTGGTCAGGCTGTAAGGAGCTAGAGGCTGGAAAGAACGCTCCGGCGTCCGCCGGGAGACGTACGTTGGGCCATGGTTCCCCGAGCCATTGCTCGCCGACCCGTACGAGGATCCGGAGCGATCGGTCGAGCTGGCGGACTCGTTGTCGCGCGCGTGTCGCGTCGATCTTCCCAGTGATGGCCAGGA
The DNA here is from genome assembly GCA_963759635.1 of uncultured Actinomycetota bacterium. GTDB lineage: Bacteria > Actinomycetota > Actinomycetes > Propionibacteriales > Propionibacteriaceae > Microlunatus. Next base: position 147,355 of record CAVXAP010000025.1, on the reverse strand, counting down.
TCGACGCGAGAGTGGAACAACGCGCAGTGAACGGCCAGCCCGGCGGGATTCTTCGCGATCGCGACGGCAAGGTGGTCGGCACGTTGACGCTCGACGTACTCGGCGGGCAGATCCAAACGATCCGCGCGGTGGTTAACCCGACAAGCTCGGGCACTGGGGTCCGGCAGCGGACCCTGGGCGAAGGTGATGCAGGCTCGCCGCCTCAACGACACGCCGAGGCTCGTGGCGCCTGATCGCAACTTGATCTTCACCCTTCCCACAGCTCTCGCCACCGAATTGGGACCATCGCCCTATCCCACTTGATAGCGGCTGGGAAGTTGAGTGAGAATCGGCAACGTTTGCCGGACAGGTCCCTTACCAAGTCCAGTTGGTGGACGAGGGTTCGGGCTCGTGCGAGTTTTGTGGCCGACCACTGGACAGCGTCACGAAGATCAGCGTGAGGTGTGCGACGACCGTAGTGGCGGCCTTTCGGGATTTTGTGAGGCGACATCCTGCCCGTTATCACTTCATTTTGACGTTCGCAGTCTCCTGGGGCGGGTTCTTTCTGGTCGGCGGTCGGGGTTCTTCGCCGGGACCAGTTGGCAGGACGATCCGTTGTTCGGTTTCGCGGTGACGGCGCTGCTCGTCGGTCCCCCCAGTGGCCGGCGTTGTGTTGACTGGTCTGGTCAAGGGAGGGGCCGGCTTTCGTGAGCTGGCGGCCCGGTTGCGCAAAAGGCGGGTAGGCATTCGCCGGTGTACTGCGGCGTTGCTGACCGTTCCACTGGCGATGACGGTAGTGCTGCTGGCGCTGTCCCTGCTATCCGCCCAAGTTCCTTCCCGCGCCGGTGACCACCCGGGGAGTTTGCTCCGCTGTTGCTCGGGATTGGCGTGGAGCTGGCCGGCGGATTATTGGAGGAGCTCGGCTGCCGCAAGGCACCCGTCCGCGGACCGCCCGCAGCGAAACCGCGTGCGGCGGCAATGGCCTCTCGGGGTGTCAGCGGGAGCCGGTGCTGGTCCTCAGCCGAAAGAGGAGCTCGACGGTGCGTCCCGTCTGCACGAACGTCCGCGTCACGTAGCCGGAGTCGCAGATCCACAAGATCGTCATCGTAAAGACACGGGCCGGGGGCCTTTCCATTCGGCCACTTTCGCACCCGTTCTCCAGCCCACCTTGGACACTACGACCGAGGCGCTGCTCGTCGCGGCCGAGGCGCTGCTCGTCGCGGCCGTCGCCTGGGTCGCTGCCTAGTCACCGCCACCGCCTGACGAGGCGGATCCCTCAGGCCCAGCCCCAGGTGGTTTCGGTGCGTCGATGTCGAAATGCAGGCCGACCATCCGGATCAGGAAGCACACCACGGCCGCACCGAGCGCCACCGGTACGCCGAGCACGTCGCGGACACCGCCGCTGTCGGCGGCCACGACCAGCGCAGCGCCGACCAGAGCCGGGATCGCGTACAGTCCGCTGCTCAAGACGCTGGGTACCCGCCGGATTAGCACGTCCCGAACCGTGCCGCCACCCACTCCGGTGACCGCCCCAAGGATGATTGCCTGCGCCGGGCCAACCCCCAGCTCGAGCGCCTTGCTTGCTCCGGTGACCGCGAACAGGCTGAGTCCGGCGGCGTCCAGCAGGTCGATCAGGCTGGTGAGCCGGGTCAGCCAGCGGCTGAACATGAACGCGATCAATCCTCCGCTGGCAGCCACGGCCAGGTAACGCCAGTCGACGAACGTGGCCGGCGGCAGGGCGCCGAGCAAGACGTCGCGGATGATGCCCCCACCAAGTGCGGTGATCATGCCGAGGGTGATGACCCCGACGATGTCCAGGTGCACCGTGCGGACCGCGGTCAACGCACCGTTCAACGCGAACGCGAACGTCCCGGCGAGGTCCAAGACCAGCAGCACAGGCGGATCAGCGGGCATAGCACGGGTGTACCGCATCACCCACCGAGATCCCTAATGGGAGTGCAGCAGCGTCTCGTTGAGGCATTCAGTTGCCCGAGCCCGCTGCCGGTGAGCACTGGGAAACCCCAGGCCTATGTCGAGGTCTACGGCTAGATCGTGCCCGGTGGTTGGTGAGGGGGCCGGTAGTGGTGGTGGGATGTCGTGCCGGTGAGCACTAATCCAGTAGGTCGTAGCAGGTCTTCTCCGCGGTTCGAGTCTTGTTGATCAACACGCGAGCGAGGAGGCGCGGTGCTGTTTGTTGGGGACGACTGGGCTGAGGCCCATCACGACATCGAAATCGGAAACGACGAGGGAACAGTGCGGGCCCGGCGGTGGCTGCCGGAGGGTTTGGCGGGGATCACGATGCTGCATGAGCTGGTCGCGGAGCATCTAGATCCGGCAGCCGAACCGGATCAGGTGCTGCTCGGAATTGAGACCGAGCGAGGGCCGTGGGTACAAGCGCTGTTGGCCGCAGGCTATGTGGTGTATGCGATCAACCCGATGCAGGTGGCCCGCTACCGGGAGCGGCACTCCACGTCAGGGGCCGAAGTCCGATCAAGCCGACGCGCATCTGTTTGCTGAGATCGTCCGGCTGGACCGCCCGGTGAGGCTCTGAAGGCGGAGTAGGCCCGGAGGAACAAGGCGTCGCCGAGCCGGCGGTTCCGGGCGAAGCCGGCCAGCACGACTCGTTTCGTGCCAGATGCTTTGGTGATCGGTGACATGCCGGAGTAGTTCTTCCGGCTCCTGGCGTCGGCGTAGCGATTTGGGTCGTCGCCGAACTCGGCGAGCAGCCGGACGCCGAGGATGACCCCTAGGCCGGGCCGGCTCAGGTAGATTTCAGCGTCCGGGTGCTGGCCGAATCCCTGCTCCACCTGCCTGGCCAGCACCTCGGTCTGTTCTGCCATCGCCGACACAACCGCTATCAATTGCCGACGCGCTGGCCGCATAAGCAGGCACCACTCCGGGTCGGGCAGTCAGCTGCTCGGTTGCCAAAGTGGCGCGGATCTTGGCCGCGGTGGCCGCCACGTTGCGCTGCCGGCCAGCCTTGCGGAGCAGTGACTCGACCCGGGCCTGGGACAGCCGGCGCCCGAGGTCGGGGCTGGGTGCGCGGCCAGCACTGCCAGCGCTTCTCGTCCGGCCAGATCAGCACCAAAAGCGGGCCGGGTAGTACTCCCGCAGCAACGATCGCAGCGTGTTTACCTGCCGCACCCGCGACCAGATCATCGGCTGATGGGCGCGGGCGGCGACCTTGATGTGCTCTGCGATCTCACTGTCGCCGGCGACCGGGCGATGGTGCGCCCGCCCGGGCGTTTTACGACCGGCAGCGTGACCACGGCGCGACCCACTACCAAGCCCTCCGCGCCCTCGCCAACCGGCTCGTCGGCATCCTGCACGGCTGCCTGCGGCATCAAAGCCTCTACAACGAGAACCTCGCCTGGCACACCCACAACGACGAAATCAACCTCGTCGCTTGACCCATTCCAGTCGTGGGATGTCCAGCCAGATGCCAATTCGAACTGGTGGGCGATACTGGATTTGAGCCTGGGACTTCTTGGGGGCCCAGCGAGCTACTGAGCTGCTCCATCCCGCATGGGCAGTGAACCACCTTGGGCCAGCTCCCCAGTCAAGCGAAATCATGCACTCGGTTCAGTCCATCTCTGGAATGGGTTCCCGCGCTTCTAGGTGGTCCATGCCGGTCAACTCCATCATGTCGGCAACAAAGGAGCGTGTCTGTGCCAAGATCACCACGGCCGAGATGGAGGCCGCGAGCTGCAGGTGGGCACTGGCCTGCCCAATCTCTTGCAGCCGATCCCTGGCGGCTGTCGGAAGCCGGCGTGCTCCCAGCTCAGCGGCGATGAATCGAAATGCTTCTGCCAGCCGGCGCATCAGATGCTGATAGGCCGTCGGCACGCGTTCACCTCGCCATATGTCCGCGTAAAGCCTCATATGTCCTTCTGTGTACGGCCTGACGTGTAGGTGGGTCTCGGCGAGTTGTGTCCCTTTCTCGCCTTGAGTGGGGTCACCCTTCGGTTGTCCACCGCCAAGTAGACGACCCGAAGGGTGATCTGCTCATGATCCTGGATTTGGAGTCTTGGATGAACATTCGCCGTTTCCGCGCTTTGCATGCTGCTGGCGCTACGTTCGCTGAGATCGGCCGCGACTGCGGTTGTGTTGGCGGACGGTCCGGAAGTATTTGGTCGAGGATGCGCCGCCGGCGCCGCCGGCGCCGCCGGCTTGCCCGCCGCGGGCGGGCACGCAACCCAAGCTGATCACCCCGTTTATTCCGTTGGTGGAGGGGTGGTTGCGCACCGACATCGATTTGAGGGCCACGGTGATCCATGAGCGGCTGGTCGCCGAGCACGGCTTCACTGGCAACTACCAGCCCGTGAAGATGTTTGTGGTTGAGGCTCGACCGCGGATCGCCGCGGAGCTGGCCGAGGGCGATGACAATCCGTTGACCGTTTGCACCGCCGGTTCGAGGTGGTGCCTGGGGCGCAGGCGTAGGTCGATTGGGGCGAGGAGAGCGATCTGCTTGCCCATGTCGGCATCGGCTGCGTCTATTCGTTTTATATGACGCTGAGCTATTCCCCGTTTTGTTGTTTCACCACCTCGATGAACCTGGCCACCTTTTGGGACTGTCACCGGCGGGCGTTTGCGCATTTCGGTGGGGTGCCGGGCTCGGTCGTTTATGACCGCACCAAGACCGTCATCAAACGCCACGTGGCACCGAAGTTGGCGGTGCCGTTACATCCAGAGGCGGCGGCGTTCGCCGAGCATTACGGGTTCAGCGTCGACGTGTTGGCTGCCTATCGGCCGACGGGTCCGCGCCGAGGCGGATCGGACCGGCCTCGCTCCGCTGCCCGACCGGCCTTATGTGGCGGCGGAGAAGCATTTGCGCCGCGTCGGCAAGGACTGCCCGGTGGCGTTTGAGGCCAGCTTGTATTCGGTGCCGGCCCGGACGGTGCGGCCCGGGTAGCGGGTGCAGCTGCATATCGGCCCGGACCCAGCTGGTGACCGCATCCACATTCATGCCCTCGCCGTGGACCCATCCGCGTGCTATCCGCGGGGCACCTGGATGGTCGACCCTACGCATTGGGATGGGCCGCCCGACGGGCACACCCGCACACCACCGTCGAGGCTGCCGAACCCGGCCGGCTCGACACTGCGGCCCAGCCGGCGGCGGCGGAGCCGTTGGCGGCATTGTTGACCCGGCGGCACGCTGGTTGACTGTGGCCACCCGATCCCTCTCCCACTACGCTCAGGCGGCTGGCTTCGAGCGAAGGCAGGGCCGGTGAGCGCGCTGACCGCGGACCGGATCCGCAACCATGCCGCCAAGCTTGGCCTGACCCATCTGACCGAGACCATCACCCAATGGTGGAGCGGGCCGAGGTTGCGCAGATGGGCTATCTCGATTTCGTCGATCTGCTGCTGGAAGAAGAGGTCGGGCTGCGGGAGGGCCGCCGGTTCCGCAACGCGTTGAAGCTGTCCGGGGTTGTCGCACCGCAAGACATTGGAGCGAGTTCGACTTCGCCTTCCAGCCCGACCTAGACGCCCGCAAGGTCCGCGACCTGGCCACCTTAGAGTTCGTGCCGGCCCGCTCCAATATCGCCCTTCTGGGACCGCCCAGCGTCGGGAAAACCATGCTCGCTGTCCGCCCTCGCCGTCGCAGCCTGCCAAACCGGGTTCTCTATCTACTTCACTACCTTGGACGACCTGGTCCGGCGGCTCCGCGTCGCCGAGGCCACCGGCGGTTCAACCGACAGCTGCAGGCCTACCTCCGACCCGCAGTCCTGGTCGTGGACGAGGTTGGTTACTTGGCGCTGGACCGGGCCGAGGCCAACATGGTCTTCCAACTCGTCTCCGGACGATACGAGCGGGGCTCCATGATCATTACCAGCAACAGGAGCTTCGCCGAATGGGGTGGTGTCCTCGGCGACGAGGTCCTCGCCACCGCCATCCTCGACCGGCTCCTCCACCACTGCGACGTGATCAACATCAACGGACCCCGGCTCAAAGACCGCCTAACCCTCGTCTCAGGAGGTGACAACCTGCAATGATCACCCTGCCGAGACCGACACATGAGGTCGTACACGAACCGACACGTGAGGTCGTACGCCGACACCCAATGGCTGCGCCGCCGGCAGGTCCGAGACGCCGCCCGTCTCGCCGCCCGGGCTCTGGCCGCCGCCCGCGGTCAAGACATCGAACTGCCGGGCCAGCATGTGGCGAGATGATCATCGCCGAGCTAGCCGCGAGCCTTCTTCAGCTCGACCAGCGCATCCACGGCCTCGACCAGCAGATCGCCGCGACGTTCCGTCGCCACCATCAGGCCAAGACCGACGAGTCGATGCCCGGTTTCGGGCCCATCCTGGGCGCCCAGCTGCTCGTCGCCGCCGGCGACCTCCGCGCCTACCCCAGCGCCGGCCACCTGGCCGCTGCAGCCGGCCTGGTGCCGGTCCGCAACGCCTCTGGCCGACGATCCGGCAACCTGCACAAACCGCGCCGTTACAGCCGACCGCTGCGGCACGTGTTCTATCTGTCCGCGCAGATTTCTACCTCAAGAAACGCCTGGCGGTAACACCCACGCCCAGGCCGTGATCACCCTCGCCCCGCCGCCGGATCGACGTCCTCTGGGTCCTCCTAAGCCGACCGTGAGATCGAAGCTCCATTCATCAACCTATTCGGTGTCGAGGTCAGTACCGAAGTAGAGGCGACGCACGGCACGGCGCCGTCCGGCCGGAAGGACTTCATCGCCCACTCCGTCTGCAGGAGGAGCTACCGCACGTTCACCGACGGCTACGTCTGCCCGTGCGCGGTGATCATCCTGCCTCGGGTCCCGACCCCAAATTGCAGACCTCGCTGCCATCGCAACCGAGATGACGGCTCGTTGACGGGGCTCTGCCCTCCCCGACCTGGTCGTCCCGGTCGATTGGGGCCTTTCGACCCATGCTCGGGGCCTCGCCACCGACCAGAATGGAGTGACGGATCGTAGTAGGAGGGGTCATCATGGCAGCTGGGACGGACCGGTTCGGTCGGACGACATGGACGGTGACGCCGAGAGCAGGCGACGCCCCGGCAGCCCGCGAGGTCTCGACGCCTGGCGGCCCGTCGTTCCGGGCCGTCACCGTCTCGCCGCGGAAGACAGTCCTGTCCACGATCGACACCGACGACAGCTGGGGACTGGATGTCGTGGTGACCACCGAAGAGCAGAACATCGAATCCGACGACCTGTTCCGAGACCTGATGGAAACCGGACTCACCGCGCTGAAAGGATTCGCCCATCTGTTCGGCGGAAACGGCGGAGACGTCAACCTGACGGTCACCGCGGAGAAGACGTCCGGCGGTGGCAACACGGTCGCGATCAACGGCGCACACCTCGCGGTGGTGCCCGCCAACACCAGGGTCTAGGCCGCGCGCTTTCACTGCGCGGTCCGGTCACAACGTGCACGCCAGGGAAGAGCGTGCCTCCATCGCCTGCACCTCCAACTCCCCCTTCTCCGAATGGGGCAACACCTTCACCGAGCCCGCCTCGCAGCCGCCGCCGTGGACCGGCTCACGTTCAACGCCCACATCATCCAAACCGCCACCAGCAGCTACCGGCTCAGCGCCAGCCGCAGCAAGAAAGGAGCCGCCCAACCCTGACCAACCCCCCGGGGGTGGGGCCAAATCAGGCCAGGTAGATTCCAGCGAACGTCGCAACGCGGATGACCTCTGAGCGGCAGACTAGCGGGCGTGTCGGAACTGCCGGAGACGGACGTTGCTCGGGTGCAGCGGTGGTGCCGCGCTCGGGTTCCTGAGCATGTTCGCGACGAGGTTCGAGTTGAGGCGGATGTCGCCGGGCGGCATCTGACGATCGTGGAGTGCCGCCCGCCGTGGCGGGCCGACTTCGGTCCTGAGTGGACGCGGTTCCCGATCGCTCGATTGCGCTATTCGAAAGCCACCCGGCTGTGGTCGCTGTATTGGCGCGACCGCAATCTGAAGTTCCACGAGTACGACCGCGTGCCTGCCTCCGCGAGCGTCGATGAACTGCTCGCGGAGGTCGACCGCGATCCGACCGCCATCTTCTGGGGATGAGCGAAGATTAGGCGCTCGCCACACGGCCTCGCCGGCGAGCAGATCCGCGGGCCGGGCCCACGCGAGTGTCTTGCGGGGCCGTTTGTTGATCTCGTGGGCGACGCGAGTGAGCTCCTCAGACGCGACCTGCCGCAGGTCGGTGCCCTTGGGGAAGTAGTCGCGCAGCAGCCCGTTCCATGTTCTCGTTTGAGCCGCGCTGCCACGGCGAGTGGGCGTCGCAGAAGAACACCCGAGTGCCGGTCTGCTCGCTGATCTGCTGGTGCATCGCCAGTTCCTTGCCCTGATCCCAGGTCGGCGTGCGGCGCAGCTGGGCAGGTAGTTGTCCAGCGCGGCGATGAGGCCCTCCTGCATCGCTTCGGCGGTCGGCCTGCCGGTCGGGACGTGGATCAGGATCAAGTAGCGGGTGCGCCGCTCGACGAGAGTGCCGATCGCTGACCGGTTCCCGGCTCCCATGATGCAGTGGCCCTCCCAGTGCCCTACCTGGATTCGGTCGGCCACCTCTGCCGGACGGTCGGCGATCATCGTCATCGCGGTGAGCCGGCCGCGTCGTTCCAGGCCTTGGACGCGACGCCGCCGGCGTCGCCAGCGGCGCTTAGCCGGGCGGGTTACGGGCGCGTCCGGGTCGTAGATCGCCTGGTAGATCGACTCGGTGCACAGCCGCCGGGCAGGCTGGTCTCCGAACCGTTCGCGCAGCTCGTGCGAGACCCTGCTCCGGACTCCACCGCTGCCCAGCAGGTCCTCCACCACGGCCCGCAGTTCGGTATCGACCATCACGCGTCGGGCACGCGGCCGTGCGATGCGTTCGGTCGCGACCCGGTCCGCACTGCGGAGCAGATAACGGCCGCGATCGTCGACGTTGCGCCGCAGCTCCCTGCTGACCGTCGCCGGGGAACGACCCAACTCCCGCGCGATCTCGCGCACGGTGCGCTTCTCCCGCCACAGGTCGGCGATCACCATCCGCTCGTCCAACGACAAATACCGAGGGTGCCGCTTCGGCGGCGTCAAGATGCGCACGGGCGGATAGTGCACCGCCTCGCCCGCCGTGTTTCGGATCGTGCGCCCGAGTCTCCAGCGTGTCCCGGTCCTGCGATTGATCCCGACGATCCGGCAGGCCTCGCGATTGCTCACTCCTTGCGCGATCAACCGAACGAACCGATCCTGCTTCTCCGTTGGCGCACGACCCGCATGCGTCGTTCGGGACCATCCCATCGCAACCTCCGCCTACCGTCGGGGTTGCGACGTTCGCTGGTATCCGCCTCAGCACAGCGGGGCCAAATCAACTTGTCATTCTCACCATGCACGTCTCCAGTCATTGAGGGGCAAATTTTGTTCGAGCAGGCGCTGCGGAACACCCCGCTGACGCATCCGTAACCAGCGACCAAGCGCACATCTCAATCAGCAGCCAATGCGCACCAAGAAGGCCGGGCGGCCCAGTAAGTGACATCACGCAAGGCGACCCAAGCCACACCGGACCTTCCCGCGTCAGGCATCAGCTTACGGAAGGCGATCTGATCGCCGGGGATGCCAACAAGTCCGCAATCGCGACCCTCGTCGACAGAACCTGCGGCTACCCTTATTGGTGGCTCTACGCTATGTTGCGGGCCGGCCACACCTTAAACCGAAACCTCAGCTCGCGACCGTCCGAAGGCTCGGGCAGTCTGTCCGGGTCACGGCCGGTTACAGTGACGAGCATGCGGCGCCGCTAACACTATTGACACCGGATCAGACCTCACGCTCGCGACCAACGCCGAGGGGGCCGAGAGGAAGAATATGGCGATCAAACATCTGGTTGATCAACTCGGCGGCCGCGATGTAGAAGATCTCTAGGGCAAGGACGAGGCCCAACCACCCCCCCAGTTTGATCCAGCCTTCGCTGCCGAGAGCTTGTCCCAAGGTAAGGGCCAAGATCGTGATGAACAAGATTCCCAAGCCGATAACAAAAGCGACATTCGTCTTCAACGAGCCGATCCACAGGAAGGCGGTGAAGATCAGCCAGGGTGCCAAAAACAGCGCCGTCACGTGCCCATGCTCGGCGGCCGGAACATTCTTAAGGTAGAAGGTCTCGTAGATGGCGAAGGAGAGCCAAAAGCCCCCGTAGGAGGTAAATGCCACAGCTGCGAAGAGCCTTCCCACCGAGAGCGAGTACAAACCCACCACGAATTGCAGCAACCCCCCAAGGATCCACGCGCTCGCGATCACCGCCTGAAGTGCTGACCTATCGACAAAGCCAGCATTTACCGAGCTTAGAATTAAGGTGCTCGACGCAAATGCAGCGAGCGCGATCGGTCCAGGATCCATCTGGACGGCGAGATTATCTCTAGCGTCAACAGTTGACATGTGCAACTCCCGGCTCAAGCTCAGCCCGGAACCGGACGGAGCCGAATTGACCACAGACGCGGACTAAAGCAAGGTAGCGCGCAGCAAAACGTCACGTCAACGCTTCACCATAATTCATTTGTTTGGACCGAAGAAACCCGTCGGTCGAGCCAGGCCCGATCCGACATAGACCGATTCACGATCGCGCTCGACGTCCATCCTCCGCGCAGAGCGCGTTGGGACCGCCTTGGCGGCAGACTCCAGGAAGAGTCGCAAACACTTAGCACACCGGTGTGGCTCGCTAAGAATCGTCCGCCGCCCGACTCACCCTTTCCTTCCATGTCCTTGATCAGAACCGAAAGTACAGCGATGGAGCGAGTTCGGAGCTGTCGTTTCCTTTTTCTAGCCCGGCGACTCAGTCGCCGCTGGCTCAACTCCGCCTATTAGTCGATCAGGTCACGGGATAACTTGGCGGAGTTCCACAAGGCGAAATCGGGTCAGCGGTTTCGATCCAGCCTCTGAATTCGCCCCCGAAAGAACATCACTACCGAATCGGTGTCATGTCACCACGGCAGTGCCGGCAGCGTGAAGACCTGGGAGAGGCTCATCAATGCCCCAGAGATCGGCGTGACCCGGGTTTATCTCGGCGACTGGCAGAGATATGAAATGGGTCTCCTTCGAAAGTTGCCATCGGGGACCCGGGCCGGCTGCTTCTCGTCTCGGGCCCCAAGACTTTCGCACGAGACCGCCGGATGCCTACGCAATTGAGGATCGCTTACATGTCCATTCTTGACGCTCCGACCTGGCTGGTGAGTACGACGACGCGTCCGCGGCCAGGAAATGCGCGACGTGGGCCGATCTCCTCTGGCTCGCCGAAACCGTTGATCGGGATCTTGTCGCAAAAATTGTCCCGGATCTTGTCCGGAATAGCCCTGACCATCTCGGTGGCGATGCACGCCGAGCTTGCCGGGAGCGTCTGAGCAGGAAGGCGACCTCCAGCGCCATGCTCGTGGTCAACCCGAGCAGGCCAGACTTGGACGCCGCCTAGTTCATCTGACCGATGTTGCCTACCCTGACCGACGATCGAGGACAGGTTGATGATGCGCCCGGTGACGTATTCCTTCGCCTTGCCGCCGTATCCGCCCGGTATCCGCGCGATGAAGTGGCGTTGACGACGTTTCTTCGGGAGACACCAACATTGCCGCACTGAAGGTCGAGATGCTCAGGATCAGGCGGTCGCGTCTGCTGCCAAAGATTGAGCCGAAGCGTTGCGTCGAGGCCATACTGCATCAGACACTCAGCGAGGCGCTAAGAGACCCGCCGCCGGTGCCCGTAACCGCCCACGTCTCCCAGGACAACGCGGCGAAAGTGCTGATCGACCTCGCCGGCGGTGATGATTTACTCGTGGCGGGTCCCGTGGTCTCGGCGGCTTTGCCGGCTTGCTGCTGGGGTCGGTGAGTCAGCACGTGGTGGTTCTCGTGTCCGCTGAACCACCATGCATTGCAGCGTGGGTCCGGTCGCGCGGCAGAACCCCGTTTAGCTCTTCTCGTACTTGAAGGAGACCTGCAGCTTGGTGCGGTACGTGATGCCGCCGTTGCCGTCGATGTGAATGTCTTGCTCGGCAACTTCGGCAACCCTCAGGTCGCGGAGCGTCTCACGTGCTGTTCTCAGCGCCGTCGCGGCGGCATCCTCCCACGACTCGGTGCTGGTCCCAATAAGCTCGGTAACCCTGTAGACGCTCACGACATCCTCCTTCACGATCAACTACCGATTGGAACGGCTGGGCCATTGGGCAGCTCTGATCAGAGCTCCGTCCTGATCGTTTCAGAGAACCGCAACGCAGGAAAGGCGTAGACCATTGCTACGAGACTCAATTCAAGGTTCCGTCCGGCAGCGACGACTCAGCATCAACTGCACAGCTCCCCCGGGGCAGCGTCCGGGGACCAACTGTTCGGCCACACCCAGTCCGGGAGCTAGCGGCTCCCTGGGACCAGACTCTCAGTGGGCCGAGATCCGCTGCGACGGTGGGACGAAGTCCGGGTCGCCCGGATCCATCCCGGTGACGGCTTGGATGCGGATCCGGTCGAAGAGTTTGTTGGCCACGCTCAGGGCTTCACCCTTGGGCTGGGTGAGCAACGAGATCACGTACATCACCAGGAATCCCACCGGGATGGAGATCAGGCCGGGACTGCTGATCGGCAGTATGGCGGCGCCTTGGCGGAACGTCGGGCTGAGCAGGATGATCACCACGGCGGTCACGAGCCCGGCGACCATGCCCCAGGCGATGCCTTTGGCGGTCGCCTTGCGCCAGTAGATGGTGTAGAGCAGCGCCGGCAGGTTGGCGCTGGCGGCGACTGCTATGGCCAGCGTGGCCAGGAAGGCGACGTTTTGCCGCTGTGCAACTAGGGCGATCAGCATGGCGATAACCGCACTGCTTACTGTGGCGATACGCGCAACCAGCAGTTGTGTCTTGTGGTCGACGCGACCCTTTCGTAGCAGCTTGGCGTAGATGTCGTGCGAGATCGCACCGGTTGTCGCGATGACCAGCCCAGACAACGCTGCAAGGATGGTGGCGAAGGCAACGGCTGAGACGAACGAGAGCAGTAGCTCGCCGCCGAGGCTCTGGGCCAATTGCGGCATCGCAAGGTTGCCTCCGGGGCTGGCCTTAACGATGGCCTCCCGGCCGAGGAGGAGCATCGCGCCGTAGGACACGAACGGAAGTGTGATCAAGAAGCCGGCGAAGATCCAGATGGCGGTGACTGCGGAGGTCCGGGCCGCCGATCCATCGCGGACGGTGAGGAAGCGGATCATGACGTGTGGGAGTCCAAGGACCCCCAGGGTCACACCGAGGATCAGCGAGAACTGCTCCCACTGCGCGGCGGCGCCGCGCCGGGCCGGCCTGAGCGCCGCCCCATCGGTGGCTTCGGCGGCGCGCTGGAAGATGTTCATTGGGTTCCAGCCGAACTTCCACAAAACCAGCACGAGAAGCAATGCGCCACAGCTCATAAGAAGTATTGTTTTGATGATCTGGATGTAGGTCGTTGCGAGCATGCCACCGAACAGGGTGTAGATCGTGGTGAGGATTCCGATGGCTAGCGCCGCCACCCAGTAGGGAACCCCGAAGAGTAGCCGGATCAGCAAAGCCGCACCGACGAACTGAGCCACCATGTAGAGCAGCGAAATCACCACCGACGACGTTGCGATGGATGCCCGCACTCCGTCACCTCGGAATCGTGTCGCGAGAACGTCACCGAGGGTGAAATGCCCGAGGTTACGCAGCGGCTCGGCTACCGCCAGCAGGGCTAGCAGGTAGGCGACTGGAATGTAGACGGCGAGGTAGAAGCCGTTGAATCCGCCGAGGGCAATCGCTCCCGTGGTGCCTAAGAACGTGGCCGCGGAGATGAAGTCCCCGGCAATGGCGATGCCGTTCCGGCCACCCGGGATGTGACCTGCGGCCACCAGATGGCTTTCGACGGACTTGTTGCGCTTGCCAGCCCAGTAGGTGATGCCAAGGGTTATCGCCACGAAGACAGTGAACAATATTCCGGTCTCTGCACTCATGCTCCAGGTCCCTTCCCGGCATCGTCGGACCCTTCGTGCTCCAGGCGCTCGAGCATCTCGGCTTCTGTTTCGAGCTCATCCTCGTGCTCGTCCCACGTCTGGTGGTCCTCGTAGTGGGCCGCTACGGGTTCAATTTCGCCTGGGCGAAGCGCCGCCTCGGTGGCGTCCATCTTGCGGCGATAGTAGGTAGTAAGGATGATCACGACGACGAACTGGGCGAAGGAATAAAGATACGCCCATGTCATGCCAGGGAAAGGTGCGCCGTCGAGTACCGAGGTGAAGTTCGTGAGAATCTGCTGGAGGAAAAAGAAGATCAATGTGAAGATCACCAATGGCATCACCAGCTTATGGCGAGCAGCGACCATTCCGTCGTAGTACCTCTGTTGGGCTTCAGCCGAGGGGCTGCCCGAAGGTGTCATTGCCCGCATCCTTTCAGTTGATTCTGAATCTGCCCTAGGTCAACTCCGACACGGCCTGCGATTGCCTGTCAACGGCCTCGAGCTTCTTTCTGGGGGCGCATGGAGAGGACCCGCGATCGTTCTGCTGGAGAGCGTCATCATGCGCATGCCTTATCTCGTCGGACTGGTCGGGACTTCCCGACCGATGGTCCGGGAGTTGCCGCGGAACTCCGCGACGACGCCCTTGTCGTTGCTGACGGTGATGTCGTAGATGCCGCTCCGCCCCCACCGCGCTCGTTCCGTGGCACGTGCGGTGAGCTGGTCTCCTCGGTGTACCGGGGCGATGAAGATGATGTCGGCGGAGGCGGCGACGGTGACCGGGCCGTAGGAGTTGCAGGCGCAGGCGAAGGCCGTGTCGGCCAGGAGGAAGACGTAGCCGCCGTGCCCGATGGCGTGTCCATTGACCATCTCGTCACGAACTGTCATCGTGACCGTCGCCGTGCCGCGGCCGACGGAGACGAGTTCGATGCCAAGCGTTCCGGATGCCAGGTCATCGCGGAACATTCGCAGCACGGCCTCGCTGTCAATGTCGGTGTCGGCGCGGTCGGTAGCCGGCGTCGCACCCTTAACGTCAGGCCCGCTCATACGTTTCGCAGATCGACGATTCGCTTCGCTTTTCCCTCTGAACGCGTAACGCTGTTAGGCGGCAGCACTCCCACCCCCACGCTAACCCCGATGACGTCCTTGATTCGGCCCTTAACCTGCTTGGCCAAGGTCTCCCGGTCAACTTCGCTGACCTGAGGCCGAGCCTCGACCGCGACGTCGAGGGTATCCATCCGCCCCTTCTTGCGGAGCGTGAGCTGGTACTGCGCTGTCAGCCCAGGAATCGTGAGGAGGATCTCCTCGATTTGACTCGGAAAGAGGTTCACGCCGCGCAGGATGATCATATCGTCGCTGCGGCCGGTGATCTTCTCGATCCGGCGGAACGATCGCGCGGTCCCTGGCAGCAGCCGGGTGAGATCTCTGGTTCTGTACCGGACAACCGGGAATGCTTCCTTGGTGAGGGACGTAAACACCAGTTCACCGGTCTCACCGTCGGGAAGCACCTCGCCGGACTCGGGATCGATGATCTCCGGATAGAAGTGATCCTCCCAGACGTGCAGCCCGTCCTTTGTCTCGACCGTCTCGCACGCGACGCCAGGCCCGATCACCTCGGAGAGCCCGTAGATGTCGACGGCATGCATGTCGAGCTTCTGTTCCATCTCTCGGCGCATCTCCTCCGTCCAGGGCTCGGCGCCAAAGATTCCCACTTTCAACGACGTCGCCGCCGGATCGACGCCCTGCCGCTCCATCTCGTCCAGCATCGTCATCATGTAGGAGGGGGTCACCACGATGATGTCGGGCTTGAAATCGGTGATGAGTTGGACCTGTCGCTCCGTCTGACCACCAGACATCGGGATCACGGTGCAGCCCAGCCGCTCCGCGCCCGCGTGCAGGCCAAGCCCGCCGGTGAACAGCCCGTATCCGTAGGCGTTATGGAGCATCATTCCGTGCCGGCCGCCGCCGGCACGGATCGAGCGGGCAACGACGTCCGCCCACATATTGAGGTCGTTCTGGGTGTAGCCAACCACGATCGGCTTGCCCGTCGTGCCGCTCGAACCGTGAATGCGGCGGACCTGGTCCATCGGAACGGCGAACATTCCAAAGGGGTAGGTGTCCCGCAGGTCGTTCTTGACTGTGAATGGGTACTTGCTGAGATCTGCGAGTTCCTTGAAGTCGCTCGGGTGGACACCCAAGTCGTCGAATTTCTTCCGATATAAGGGCACATTCTTGTACGCGTGGTTCAGCGACCACTTCATCCGCGCCAGCTGGAGCTCGGAGATCTCGTCCCGGCTCGCCCGCTCGATCGGCTCAAGGTCGACGGTCCTAGGCGATAGGTCCAGCATGGTTTTCTTCCTTCCGGGACGACGATTCAATCGGAATGCTGATGGCCCCAGCAGAGATCCGGAGCCCCTGCCGCGGCTCGACGCTCCGTGTCAAGCCACTTCGGGTGACCGACGATCGCTCCCATGTGCTGCGCCACCGCCACAGAAGTGGCCTCAGCGCCAGGACCTGCGCTCGCCAGCTTGCGCGGCGATATTACCGACCGAACGTTTGATCTGTCCAGAGTGGCGGAGGGTGTGGGCGATCAGCACCAGGCGCGACACCATAGGTTCGGAGTCTTCCTACTGGCGATGATTTGCCCAGCCGCCAGGCTGCCCCCAGTGGTGTGCTGGGACGGGCAGCAAGCACATTGCTTACTGAGGGGCCGGACCGACGAATCGGGCCGGCCGCTTGTCCCGAGCGGCACTGACGCCCTCTTTGGCATCGGGCCCGGTAAAACCGAGGAACTCCAGCGCGAGCGAGGCATCGAAAGTGGGGCCCGCCAGCCGTAGCCAGTTGTTGAGGGCGTACTTGGTCCACCGAATGGCCGACGCTGACCCTTGCTGCAGTCGGATGGCGACCTCCATCGCCTTGTCGGCGGCAGTCCCGTCCTCGACAACCAAGGAGACCAGGCCGATCCGCTCGGCCTCCTCTCCCGAGAGCGGCTCGCAGAGCAGCAGGTGATACTTGCTCTTGGCGAGCCCGCACAGCAAAGGCCACACGATGGCGGCATGGTCTCCCGCCGCGACCCCGATGCGAGTATGACCGTCGATGATTCGCGCGCTACGCCCGGCAATCGAGATGTCCGCCAACAGACCGATGACGAGTCCGGCGCCAACGGCTGGACCCTCGATCGCCGACACGACCGGTTTGTCGCAATTGATCAGGTTGTAGACCAGGTCTCGAGCCTCCCGCCACACGGTGGCCCGGTCACCGAAGTCAGCGATGATGTCGTCGATCATGTCGAAGTCCCCACCAGCGGAGAAGGCACCACCCTCCCCACGAACCACGACCACTTCGACCTCGGGGTCTGCATTGACGGTGGTCCAGAGATCCGCGAGCTGTCGATGCATGCTCCGGTCCGCGGCGTTGAGCCGCCCCGGCTTGGTCATGACGATCTCAAGGATCCCCGAGGCCGGGTTCTCGAACGTGAGAGCCGGAAATGTGCTGCAGAATCGGTCTTTCACGATGTGCTCCTAGAGGTGGGGAGTGATGTCGAGCATATGACCCTGCACAGCCCACTCTCGCGGTATAGACTGCACCGAACGTTCGGTCGTTATGTGCTGAGTTCGAGGCAGGTGGAGCGCTAGGGTGTGAGTTGTGAGGTGATGCAACGCCTCGCGCTTGCCTCGATCATCGACCGAGGCGTTACGAGTGACCAACCATCAGCGACGATGGCAGGAGGCTGAGTCGTGAGTCGATTCGTCGCCCTCTATCGGATGCCCGAGGACCCCGCAGACTTCGAACGGCGCTATCGGGAAGGTCACTTGCCGCTCGTCGCGCGCACCCCCGGCTTGACCCGCGTGGAGGTCTCCCGGGTGAGACGCACCTTGGTCGGCGAGCCGGCCGTCTATCTCATGGCGGTGATGGATTTCGCTGACGCCGACGCCCTGGCCGCGGGCATGGCCAGCCCGGAGTGGGCGGCCGCTGGTCGCAACCTTGCCAAGATGGGCGGGTTGGAGCTGGCGACGATGTTCGTCCTTGAGAAGCCGGAGAGCGTACCGATCTCGACCAGCGGTCGCTGAGGGAAAGAGGCTAGGCAGACATCACAGATTCACTCATCCGACATTCGTGGTGAGGACAAACAAAGGAGACCAACACGTGAAGGCTGCGGTACTGGAATCGGCGCCCGGGGATCTCATTGTCGTCGACGACGTCGACCACGACGCGGTTGGCCCGCGCGAAATCCTCATCCAGACTGGCGCGGCAGGGGTGTGCCACAGTGACCTGCACTATATGCAGGGCAAGTATCGAACCCGTACGCCAACCGTTGTAGGTCACGAGGCCGCCGGTGTGGTGCTCGAGGTCGGCCGCGACGTCAGCTACGTCAAGCCAGGTGACCACGTGGTCACCTGCCTGTCGGTCTTCTGCGGTACATGTGAGTACTGCCTGTCCGGCCAACTCGTCTTGTGCAGTAAGCGCGGCACCCGCCGCCGTCGGGGTGAGCGCCAGCGGCTGAGGCGAAGCGGCGAGGACATCTGGCAGTTCCTTGACGTCTCGGCCTTTGCCGAGCGGATGCTGGTCCACGAGAACGCCGTGGCCAAGGTCGACCCCGAGCTCCCGCCGGACCGGGCCGCGCTCCTCGGCTGTAGCGTCACCACGGGCCTCGGGGCGGTGTTCCGCACCGCCCGGGTGCGGGCCGGCTCGACGGTGGCCGTCATTGGCTGTGGCGGGGTGGGGCTCAACACCATCCAGGGCGCTGAGCTGGCGGGAGCAGCACGGGTCATCGCCGTGGACCAGGTTCCGGCCAAGCTCGACTTGGCGAAGCAATTCGGCGCCACGGATGTGGTTAACTCCGCCGAGGAGGATGCGGTCGCGCAGGTCCGTGAGCTCACCGGTGACGGGGTGGACTATTCGTTCGAGGCAATCGGGCTCAAGGCCACCACTGAGCAGGCCTTCGCCATGTTACGGCCGGGAGGAACGACCGTGGTCGTCGGAATGATTCCGCTGGGGATAAGCGTGGAGATTCCGGGCGTCGACTTCATGTATGAGAAGAAGCTGGTCGGTTCCCTGATGGGCTCGAACAACTTCCGCACCGATATGCCTCGCTACGCCGACATGTATCTGCAGGGTCGGCTCAAGCTCGACGAACTCGTGTCCGCGCGTGTGGGCCTTGAAGACGTCAACAAGGCTTTCGACGAGATGCAGCGCGGTTCGGTCGCGCGCAGCGTGCTCGTCTTCGAGTGAGAGAGGACATCCCAGCTGCATGAGCGCGATCAAGAGGATTCGGTATTCATCGCTGGAGGACACCTTTCTTCGCATCTACGATCTGAAGGTGCGGGTCCGCCGGCGGCCGGGCGAGGGTGTGCCACTGCTCCTCATCAACGGACTCGGGGGGTGTATCGAGGCCTGGGAGCCGTTGACCAGGCGGTTGCCCGGGTACGACATCATCGCGATCGACCACCCAGGGACGGGGCTATCCAGTCCGCCCAACCGCATCCTGTCCATGGTGGAGATCGCCGAGTTCTACAAGAAGGCGCTCGATGTTCTTGGCGTGGACCGCGCGAACGTCCTGGGCTTCTCTTACGGTGGCACCATAGCCCAGCAGATGGCCAAGGACTTACCCGCGTACGTGAATTCACTGATTTTGGCGAATACGGCTCCCGGCTGGGGCGGGTTTCCCCCAGACTTGCTTACCCTCATGGTCGCGGCGAACCCGCTGCGTTACCAGGTTCCCCTGGCCCGGGAGATGGCTGCTCCGGTGATTTACCGTGGCCGGGTCGGTCGATACCCCCGGCTCTTCGAGGATGAGCTTGCAGGCTGGGACGCCCATCGCTCGACGTTGCTGGGTGTGGGCTGTCAGGTCGCTGCCTTCGTCGAGTGGAGCTCAGTGCTGTGGCTGGCAACGCTCGACGTCCCGACTCTAGTGTTGTGCGGCGAGGAGGATCCGATGGCTCCTGTGGCGAATTCGAAGCTCATAGCCTCCCTCATCCCGGGCGCGGAGCTGCAGATTTACGAGGAGGCTGGCCACCTGTTCATTTTTGAGGTTCCGGACGTCGCGGCCGCGCACATCAATGACTTCCTGCATCGGGTTCGACTGGAGGCGGCTGCCTGATGCCCGATCCGGAACGGCCGTTACTCAGCGATGGGAGCTCCGACCCTGACGATGCGGCCGACGCTGCGCTCGGGGGCGAGTTCTTGTCGACTCTGGACCCTCTTCTCCTCATCGATTCGCTGAACAAGACAGTCACCCCAGAGGCCGTCGCCCGGGCGCACTCCAACTTAATGATCGAGATACCGGCACTACTCGCAGGTTTCGACGGCGTGGCCATCCCGCCAAAGGACTTTCGGTTCCAAGACGCCGCCTTCCAAGAAGACACCTTGTACCGCCGTTGGGCCAAGGCCTACCTGGCCTGGGAGAGAGAGATGATGAGCCTGGTCGACAACGACGAGGTGGATTGGCGAACTCGGGAGAGGAGCCGGCTGCTGATGGGGGCGGTGACGACCGCCATGGCGCCGACCAACTTCCTGGCCGGAAACCCGGCTGCCATCAAACAAGCGATGAACACCGGTGGACGCTCGCTGATCGATGGCGTGGCGAACTTCCTCAGGGATCTCCAGACCAACGGCGGATTGCCGGCTCAGGTGGACAAGAGCGCCTTTCGCGTCGGCGTCGACGTCGCGGCCACTCCCGGCTGGGTGATCCACCGCACCGAGATGTTCGAGCTGATCCATTTCACCGCCACTGCCGAGCGGGTGGGCAAGATACCGCTCCTGCTGCTTCCACCACCGGTGAACAAGTACTACTTCTGGGACCTGGCCCCGGGCCGAAGCTTGGTCGAATATGCCATCGCCCGTGGGGTGGACGTATACACCATTGTCTGGCGTGACCCCAAGCCGGAGCATGGTTCCTGGGGGATCGACAGTTATCTAGCGGCCGCCCTCGAGGCCGTGGAGGTGGCGGGGACGATCGCCCGCAGCGGCAACGTGCACATCTTCGGTGACTGCTCCGGTGGCATGTTCCTCTGCATGCTGCTGGCCCACCAGGAGGTAACCGGACGGCAGACGATTCGCACTGGCACAATGGGCGTGACGGTAGTCGACTTCGGTGAACCCGGTGGCCTGGGTATCACGGCCTCCGACCAAGGCCTGAAAAACATCCGTCAGCGAGCCGAGCATGGCGAGATCATCAGTGCTGAGAGCATTGCCAACACGTTCGTGTGGATGCGGCCCAATGATCTGATCTGGCGCTACCTCGTCGACGAATGGCTCATGGGCAAGAAGCCCCCAGCATTCGACATCATGTTCTGGAACGCCGACGGCCAGGGTCTCACCGCCCAATTGGCGCTGGAGATGACCGAGATGAGCCTCGCTAACAGCCTCATCCGCCCGGGAGGCGTGCGTGCGCTGGGGGAGCCCATCGACTTGGCCGCTATTCAAGTCGACACTTACCACATCGCCGGTCGCACCGACCACATCTCGCCGTGGAAGGCCTGCTACGCCGCCGTCAGGATCCTTGGGGGTGAGAGGACCTTTGTGCTCACGCCGACCGGTCATGTTCAGTCGATCATCTATCCGTCGGGCAAACCCAACGCGGCGTTTTTCACCAATCCTGATGTCGTCGAGGACTCCGATGCGTGGGTGGCGGCTGCCACCAAGCATGATGATTCCTGGTGGCCACACTGGGTGGATTGGCTGCTTGCCCGCAGCGACGGAACTCGCAAGGCCCCGACGGTGCCAGGAAAAGCGGGGTATCAGCCCATCGTGCCCGCGCCGGGCCGCTATGTCTTAGGAGAATGAGTCCCGATGGACCGCTTGTCCATGATGGATGCCGCCTTTCTCTATAGCGAGGATGGCAAAAGCCACAACGACGTCGGAATGGTGCTCCTCTTCGACGGCCCCGCGCTGACGCGTGAGGAAGTTATGCAGGTCATCGCCGATCGCATCGCCCTCGTCCCGAGATTCCGGCAGAAGGTCCGGCACATGCCCTACGGGATTGGGCTGCCCGTGTGGATGGACGATACGGACTTCAATATGTGGCGCCACGTTCACCATCACCCTGCCCAGCCGGCGCTGCACCCGGTCGGGGCAGCAGTCTCCCGTGTTATGTCAGGAGCGATGGACCTCACCATTCCCTTGTGGCAAGTGCATCTCATTACCGGCCTCCCGGAGGACCGGTGGCTGCTCGTGGTCCGGATGCATCACGCCATGGTGGACGGCGTCAACTCCACCGAGATAGTCCGCCTACTGCTAAGCCCTAAACCGGAGGGTGAGCCTCCGGTGCTCGACAACTGGCGCCCCAGGCCCGAGGTCTCGGACGCGGCGCTCATCGCATCCATCGCCGATGATGCCGCTAAGGACGCAATGAAGGCGTGGAGCGCACTGGCTGCGGGTACGCCAGAGCTGCCCAAGATCCCGGACACCTTCGATCCGAGCCCGTTGCTGCCTACTGGCATCCCGCTGAACCCCTTTGCGATCAACGGACCTCTGCATGCCGGCCGGCGTTGGGGAATGCTGTCGATAGAGCTCGACACCTTGAAGCGGGTGCGTGCCAAGCTTGGCGGGACCATCAACGACCTGATCCTTGCCGCCTGCGGTTACGGCTACTCCTCCGTAATTGCTGAGTACCTCAACGAAACCGTCGAGAACCGCACGATGCGCGTGATGGTCCCAGTGTCGCTGCTTTCCGAGCGCGATGGCGGCGGCCCCGGTGGAAACCAGATTGGGGCGATGGTGGTCGAGGTCCCGCTCGGCGGGATGCCTGCAACTGAGCGCCTGGATCGAATCCGAAAGCAGACGGAAGCTTTCAAGCAACTGATGCATGCCATGCCGGCGAACATGATCAATCCCGGCGCCAGCCTGGCCAGCCCGTTGACCTTGATCATGGGCAGTCGGATGGCGTCCACTGCGCCAACGTTCGTGAACACCGTGATCACCAACGTGCCAGGACCGCAGAACCCCCTCTACCTGTCAGGGCGGAAGCTTCATCGACTGGCCGCGTGCATTGCGCTCTGGACCCCGCTGAAGATTGCCATTGCAGTGCTGTCCTACGACGGCATGGCCACTATCAGTGCAGTGACCGACGAGGCCACCTTCTCAAGTGTCACCCCGCTTCTCGATGCCATCGATGAGGGTGCCAAGGACTTGATCCGCGCGGCCGACGCCCGCGACGTGAGGCAACCCGATCGGAAACGAACCAAAAAATAGCGGTCGCAGCCGTTGTGAGCGTGTAGTGATTGACATAGTTAACGCTCGCTCTATATAGTGGCCGCACGAGCTAAGTGCTCGACTTGTTAAAGGGAGGTTCACCGTGCAGAACGCACCGGAGGCTATGGCTGCCATGCAGACCCAGGCACTCGACGCCATCCGCACCGGGCAGACAGCAACATTGGAGGCCGTCAAGAACTGGAACGAGGCAGTTGCGAAGTTCGCCCCCACTCCTGGCTCTACGTTCACCCCTGTGCCCGGCACGCCCGACATCCCCGCCCCACTGAATGACGCGATGGGCGACCCGTCGGCAATCGTCGACTTGGTCTATGATTTCGCGCGCCAGTTACTCGAGCTCAACAAGCAGTTCGTTCATCAGCTGCTTGAGGTCTCGCGTCCGAAATAGGCGCTGTGTACCAGCGGCCAGGCCCGTCCTCGCACTCTCAGGACGAACCGAGAGCCACGTGACTGACAATCTGCTGAATCCTTGGGAGTCCCAGCGTGCAGCGATGGGGGCTTTCATCCGCCACCAGCGGGAGCTTGCCAACATGTCGCTGCGCCAGTTGTCGCAAGCCACCCAGGTGTCCAACGCCTACCTCAGCCAAATAGAGCGGGGTTTGCACGACCCCACCCTTCGGGTGCTGATCCAGATCGGCGCCGCTCTGCAGCTCTCAATCGAAGACATGCTGCGCGAGGGCGTTCATCAGTCGGGCGAGCCTGGCGGCCTGGCGGCCCCGGCGGCGTGGAGGCTGCAGTACGCGCCGACCCACGGCTGGGAGCGGCCGAAAAACAGGCCCTGATTGCGGTCTATCGGAGCTTCCTCAAGCCGCATCAGGAAGTTGTCTCGGTGGCCGACGCCGCTGGGCCATGATCTCTGAGGCGAGCAGATGCCGTGGCCTGCCTCTTTGATCAGCTCACAGGGGCGTTTACATCCCCGCGGACAGTTGTCGATGCTCGAAAGTGGCCACAGACACAAGAGGAGTTACCCATGATCACCTTTGAAGACGTGGTCCGCAGCACGCAAGACCAGATGCTCGCCGTCCTAACAAGTTGGCAGCAGGGCAGTATCGAGGCCCTTCATGCCTGGATGACAGCTGCCGGACCGCTTATGCCCGATCTCAACCTCTACCACGAGTTGCCGACCTTCGCCCAGGACGCCCTTGGCGACCCGGAGCGCATCGTTGACTCCTACTACGCGTTCGTGATCCAGATCCTGAATCTGCACAAGGCGTTTGTCCACGAAATGTTTCGGGCTTCGATGATCGCGCCACGAACCCCGTTCGTCCCTCAGCACCAGCCGCAGTGAGCCTTTCGCTGCTCCAAACCACTACAACAGGAGGAACATCTACCATGACCAGCATTCCTACTCCGCAGGAAACCATTGAGAAGCTACAGGCCGATGCGCTCGAGGCTGTCAGGTCCTATCAGGCCGCCACTATAAAGACCGTCGAGGCCTGGACCGAGGCCTTCGCCAAGGTGTCCGGAAACACCCCTGCCGTTCCCGAGCTGCCGGCTGAGTTGAAGGCTGCCTTCGGCGACCCGGCTGCGATTGTCGACTCCTCGTACGCCTTCGCGACCCAGGTTCTCGATCTGAACAAGAAGTTCGCCCACGAGCTGATCGACGCTCAAAAAGCGAGCGCCACGACGGCCAGCGCCACTGGCAGCAAAGCCTCCGGTGAGGCGACCAGCTGATCTCGTTGTTGTGTCGGAAACCTGCGGTTGACCCGCCCTAGTGACACAACCCCGAGGAGCCGCTGAGGCTTCTGAGTCAGAAGTAGCGACCTCGCGACACATACCGACCAGTTTGGAGAGACCTAGCCATGATCCCGACTAAAGAAGCTCTCGCTTGGCTGCAGATTCAGATCCTGGAGCAAATCCGCGCCAGCCACTCCGCGACTGTTGAAGCTGTGCGCGCGTGGGCCACCGTCGCGGTCACTGCGACCTCGGACGATAACACCCGTTTAGGGTTGTCGATGACTCCAGGTCTGCCGCAACTCGAGGGCTCTTCACCGCTGAACCCGGGTTGGCGCGAGGACCCCAAGGACGTGGTCGATTCAACGTTCGCATTCGCCCGCGAGTTACTTGACCTCAACAGGCAGTTCGCTCACCGCCTCCTGCTGGTTAGCCGGCCCCCGGCTGCACCGAGGCCGGTCGAAGCTGAGTCCGAAAGCGATGCCCGGAAGCAAAGCGGTGCCCGGAAGCGAGTCACGACGCGGGCGGACACAGCCGTTACCGAGGGGCAGCCAGCCGAAGTGGCCAAGCCTGCGCGAGGAGCCAGCAAACGGCGGCCGCGGAGCGCGACGAAGAGGGTCACGAAGCGGGCGAGCAACGGCACGACAAAGTAGTCCACGGCGCCCGATCCGTCGGCATGTGAGCGGTTTGCCGCGGGGATAGGCGGATCGGTTCGGGAGGCCCCCAGAAGCCGAGCCTGCCAGTACGGCAGTCAGTGTACGGTCGTCACGGCCAGTTCGCCGGCGGCATAGCTCGCCCGGAGTCGCTGTTTGTCGGTCTTCCCCGCGCCGGTCTTGGGGATGGTTTCCACCCGGGCCCAGTACTCCGGCAGCTGCCACTTCGCCACGTGGTGGCTAAGGTGCTGGCGCAGCTCGGCATCGCCCACGCTGGCGCCGGGGAGGAGCCGAACCACGGCCAGCGGCCGCTCCCCCCATTTGGGGTCGGGGACCGCGATCACCGCAGCCTCAGCGACTGCTGGATGGTTGGTGAGGAGGTTCTCAAGCTCGATCGAGCTGATCCACTCACCTCCCGACTTGATCAAATCCTTCAGGCGGTCGGTGATCTTCATGGCTCCCGCGTCGTCGATGGTACCCACGTCTCCGGTGCGGAGCCAGCCGTCGTGGAAGTTCTTCGCACCAATACCGCCGGCGTAGCCAGCCGCGACCCAGGGCCCGCGGACCTCCAGTTCCCCGGCCGATGAGCCGTCGTTGGGCAGCACCGTCCCGGCGTCGTCGACGACACGGATCTCCACCCCGGGCACAGGCCGGCCAGTGCGGGACCGCCAATACCACTCGTCTCGCCCGCGCGTGACCGCTGGCGGACGGGCAATCGCCGCAAGAGGTGAGGTCTCCGTCATTCCCCACGCCTGGTAGAGGTTAATGCCGAGCGCCTGGTAGTCCCGCAGGAGCGACTCGGGAACGGCTGATCCGGCACAAGAGATAACCCTGAGGGACGTGATGTCTAGCCCGTGGTCGAGCGCATGGTCGTGTACTCCGCGCCACACCATGGGTACGCCGCCGGAAACCGTTGGTCGCTCGGACGCGATTAACTGGGTAAGGACCTCCGGCTGCACGTAGCGGTCCGGGAGGATCAAAGCGGCGCCTGCCAGCCATGCGGCGTACGGAAAGCCCCAGCCGTTGGCGTGAAACATCGGGACCACCTGCAGGACCCGGTCACGATCGCTGATCCCAAAGCCAGCGGCCAGGAGGTTTGCTGTCGCGTGCAGGTAGACCGAGCGATGGCTGTAGACGACGCCTTTGGGGGCGCCTGTTGTGCCGCTGGTGTAGCACATCGCCGCCGGCGCTGTCTCGTCCTCGACGTCACCGCGCATCGGCGTGGCCGCCGCCAGGAAGTCCTCGTATCCAACGACGTCGACATCGACCGCTCGGCGGGCCGCGTCCAGGTCCAGGGATCCGGCAATCACAACGAGGCGAACAGTTGGTCGACCGCGCAGCACTGGCGCCAGCGTGTCCCACAGCGAGGCGTCTACGACCAACAGGCTGTCCTGAGCGTGATCGATGATCTGGGCGACCTGCTCGGGAAATAGCCGGACGTTGATGGTGTGTAGCACCGCACCTGCAGCGGGAACCCCAAAGTAGGCCTCGAGGTGGGCTTGGCTATTCCACATGAAGGTGCCGACGCGGTGTCCCTTTTTGACCCGAGCGGCGAGTAGTGCTCCGGTGAGTCGGTGAATGCGGGCCGCAACGTCGGCATAGCGCATGCGGTGCACCGACGCTCCGTCGAACACCGACAGCTCAACCTCGCCGTGGAGTGCCTCGACACGTCGGAGTATCGCGGGAACGGTGAGCGGAAAGGAGTCCTGCATCGTGCTGGCGACAGGAGCCGGTCTAGGGAACTGCGGCGCCGCGTCTTGCTCGTCGAAGAACTCGAGCATCGCCGCCAGCGCTGGCTCGGTTGCATCTGTGGTGAATACATGTCCCGCTCCGGGCAACAAGTGGACTTTCGCGTGCGGGATGGCCTTCTTCAGCACCTCGGCATTCTCCGGTGGGACAATCAGGTCGGCAGTGCCATGCAGGATGAGAACCGGGCAGTCAAGCTCGGAGAGCCGTGGCCGAACCCCGCTGTACTGGCCGACCGCAGCGAGCTGCATCCGGTAGCCTACCCGCGAGGTTGGCCGGGCCATCCGAACGCTGATGTCGGCCTGCACCGCCGATCTCGGCGTGCTCTTGGCGTAGACGACTGGTGCAGCCCGCAGCGCCGCCTCCGGCGCCGGTATGTTCTGGAGCTCCACGAACAGCTCGGCGACCTCTTGGGAAAGCAGGATGGCGTCCGGACCGCCAGGGGAGGTGCAGCCCAGAGTAAGGGTGCGGACCAGATCGGGGCGGGAGACAGTAAGTTCTTGGGCGATCAGCCCACCCATTGAGAATCCCACCAGGTGCACCGGCCCCAACGCGGCCGCTTCGATCACCGCCGCCGCATCCGCGGCCATGTCGGCAATCGTGAAGGCACTCTTGGGCACATCACTGCGGCCAACTCCGCGGTTGTCTAGCAAGATGACGGTGTGCCGGGTGGCCAGCTGCGGAACGAGCCGCCACGAAGCAACCGACGGATATCCCAAGCCCTGGATGATGAGCAGCGGACTGCCCGAGCCGGTTATCTCCCACCAGATCTTGGCCCCTGGCCGGCTCAGGTGCGGCACCGGTTACTCTCCAATGAACGTCGGCTCACGACGCTCCAGAAAAGCAGTGAACCCCTCAACGTAGTCGCGCGTGGCGGAGGAGCGGCTTTGCGCGGCGGCCTCGAGTTCGAGCACCCGTGCCAGCGTGCACGACGTATCGCTGATCTCTCGCACCAGCCTCTTTGATTCGGCGAAGGCCAGCGCCGGACCCTTGGCGATGGCGCGGGCGTAAGCCCTAGCCGTCTCAGCGAGTTCGGCGGCAGGAACAACGCGGGACACCAGTCCCGCCGCCGCGGCCTCTGCCCCGGTGAGGAACCGGCCGGAGTAAATCAGATCGAACGCCACGGCTGGACCCAGCCGCTCGACGAAGGCTTTGTGAGCGCCGGAGTCCAAGACGGCACCGATTTTCGCGAACGGCGAGCCGAACTTGGCGGTGTCCGCTGCGATCACGACATCGCAGGCCAGAGCGAGCCCCAGACCAGTGCCCAGGCACGCCCCCTGGACGGCGGCAACGGTGGGAAACGGCACGTCGGCGACCCTCTGGACCAAGGGGTTGAAGATCTCGGCCAGTACCTGGCCACCGTCCTCGGTGCCGGGCTGAGCGCCCGCGATATCGCGGCCGGCGGAGAAGCCACGTCCGGCTGCCGAGACGAGCAGGACTCGGGCACCCTCCTTGCTGGAGCGGTCGATAGCTGCGTGGATCTGAGCGACCATCTCCGGCGTCATCGCGTTGAGCTGGGCCGGACGGTTCAGCACAAGTTCCGCCGTTCCATCGGCAATGTCGATCTGTACCATCTCTTGGTCGGTCACGACGGATCCTCCTGCGGTCGGCGTTCGCGTTCGGCGCGCCGGCGCGCCCGTTCCTCAACGAAGGCCGTCATACGTGCCTTCTTCTCATTGCTTTCAAAAAGCAGCGCCTGCGCGGTCATGTCGTAGAGGGTAGTTGCGGGTCGGTGCAGGCGCAGGGCGACCTTGGTGAGTTCGAGCGCGCGCCATGACTGTTGGGCAACCGTGCCGGCGTACTCGATGGTGGCGTCAAGGATCCCCTGGTCTGGTACGACTTTGTCCACCAGGCCCGCTTGATGAGCCTCCTCTGCGCTGAGCACCTGCCCGGTGTAAAGCATCCGCCGGGCCATCGGAACTCCGACGGCCTGCGCAAGCCGCCAATTGCCGCCGGCCCCGGCCATGATCCCCAGACCCAGTTCCGGCTGACCGAAGCGGGAGCGTCGGGAGGCCACGCGCAGGTCGCAGGCGAGGGCGAGCTCGCAGCCACCACCGAGAGCGGGTCCGTCGATTGCGGCAAAGGTGGGCCAGCGGTGTGACTCCAGCAACTCAAAGAGCGTGGCATTGACTCCACGCAGTCCGATCTCGGCGTCCCGCTCGAGCAACTCGGCGATGTCTGCTCCGGCAACGAAGACCCCAGGGGTGGTGGAGTGGATGATCAGGAGCCTCGGCTGATGGCGCAGCTCGGTGAGAACGTCGGTGAGCTCGTCGCACAGGGCTTGGTCGAGCGCGTTCATCTTCTCCGGCCGGTCCAGTCCGATCAACGCTAGCGGACCGGTGCGTTCCACCCGGATCAGTCCCATGTGTAGAACCCCTGGCCGGTTTTCTTCCCTAGCTTGCCCGCTGCGACCATATCCCGCAGCAACTGCGGCGGCTCAAAACGGGGGCCGAGCTGGGAGTGGAGATACTCAGCAATCCCAAGGCGGACATCATGCCCGACCAGGTCGCCGAGCCGGCAGGGCCCCATGGGATAGCGATAGCCCAGCACCATGCCTTTGTCGATGTCCTCCGGCGAGGCCACTCCCTCCTCGACCATTCGAATCGCTTCCAGTCCGAGGAGCACACCAAGGCGGCTCGTGGCGAAGCCTGGAGAGTCGCGGATCTCGATGGTCTCCTTGCCCAGGAGCTGTGCGAGACCGTGGACAAAGTCGAGTGCCGAGCGGTCGGTCGCGTCGGTTCGGATCACCTCGAGGAGCACCTGCACTGGCACGGGGTTGAAAAAGTGCATCCCGAGGAACCGGTTGGGCCGCGTCAGGTGCGCGCCCAGTCCGGCCAGTGACAATGAGCTGGTGTTGGTGGCGAGAACGGCGTCGGACGACACGACCTGCTCGATCGCGCCCAGTAAGTCGATCTTGAGGTCGGGAATCTCCGGCACTGCCTCGATGACCAGCGCTGCGTTGGTCAGATCCTGCTGGTCGGTGGTCGTGGCGAGGTGGCGGAGCAAATCATCCGGGGTGGCCTCGAGTTTGCCGCGCTGGTGCGCCCCGTCCAGGCTGCGGCGGATCAGCGTGTTCGCGCGCTCCAAGGCACTCGAATCGGACTCGACGAGGGTGACGTCGATGCCGGCGGCCAGCAGCACGTGGACGATGCCGGAACCCATGGTCCCGCCTCCTACGACGCCTACTGAGCCAAGCTTCTCGGGAGTGAGCGATGTCATGACGCCACGACCAGATCACGCATCCGGCTGGAAATCGCCCGGGTCGCGATCAGCTACCTGGAACACGAACTCTCCTCGGCTCAACGGATCGCCTCGCTGAGCCTCGAGTCGATAGTCCTCATCGAGGGCGAGCGCATTGCACTGCAGTATGCCGCTCGGCCTCGCTGCGGTCTAGGGCGGCAGGGCTGCCGCCTTGGGGACCTGGCCCGGCAGCGTTCTACTAGTGTGGCGGAGGCCATCTGCGCGATGGCCTCCGACGGTATCCCAACTCGTGCGGCCTGACGGCCCACCGAAGGGGCTCCCCGAAACGGTGACTGGGCAACCGAGGACTCACAGAGCGGACCCGCGTGGCTGCTTCTCGTAGCGTGGGCATGGGCCATCCTGATCGGCCTGGGGACATCCTTCTTCCCGCTTGGCCGGTACGTGGTGAGCCTCCGGGCGCGCGCAGCCCAGGGAGTGCTCGCCCTGTCGGGCTTCATGCAGGGGCTCGGCTACTTGATCGCCGGATCGGGTTGTTGACCTTCGGGGCCCTGCAGGGCACCTCGACGAACTGGCGCCCGGCACTGCTCGCACTGGTGGTTGTGGCCCCCGTCCAGATGGTTGGCGCACTGGTGGGCGTCAGCGGGTGGACCCTCGAGGACGAGCCAGGAGTGGATCGGCTCCATGGGCAGGGTGGGCCCATCGATCACCGCAACTGACCGCTATTCCTGGTTGCTCTGCAACAACCATCCCGGGCTGCTCCGGCGACCTGGAACCGCCTACGATGGGAAGGTGGGGGCGGCGATGACCACAGATCAGGATCGCACTGCTGAGGTTCCTGGCGTGCCGGCTCGGGACCGATACTCCGTGCGCCGCCTGTCAGTCCCCGGAGGCTCGCTGGCGGTCGGGGTATGGGAAGCGGTGC
The DNA here is from genome assembly GCA_963759635.1 of uncultured Actinomycetota bacterium. Classification (GTDB taxonomy): domain Bacteria; phylum Actinomycetota; class Actinomycetes; order Propionibacteriales; family Propionibacteriaceae; genus Microlunatus. Next base: position 116,087 of record CAVXAP010000025.1, on the reverse strand, counting down.
AGGAACCGAGTAGGCCAACCGTCGTGGCGATCCACGGAATCACTGGTAACCACCGCTGCTGGCCCTACCTGGTCGAGAAGCTTCCGGCCTCTCGCGTCGTAGCGCCGGACCTGCGGGGTCGGGGTGGGTCTGCCGGAGTTGTGGGACCCTTCGGAATGGCCCGACACGCTGATGATGTCGTGGCGATCCTCGACGCCCTCGACGTGGCATCGGCTGTCATCGTCGGGCACTCGATGGGAGGCTACGTCGCTCTCGTGACGGCTGACCGGCACGAAGATCGCGTGCGCTCGCTTGTTCTTGTTGACGGTGGGCTGCCGCTGGGCGGTCACTCCACCGAGGAGCGCCTAGCCGAAGTCGAGCGGGTCACCTCCGGATTGGCTAATCGGCTCGCGATGACGTTCCCCTCGGTCGAGTCTGGAGTGCAATTCTGGCGCCATCATCCCGCCTTCGAGGCTAGCTGGACACCGTTGGCCGAGGATTACGCGCGCTACGACCTTGGTGGCCGGCCTCCGCGCCTGCGGTCCCGGGTGACTGCCGGCAGTGTGATGGCCGACTCAAAGGACGTGGTAGACGGTGACGCGCTAGCTGGTGCCCTGAAGCGGCTGCGCCACCCCACGCAGTGGCTGATCGCTCCTAGAGGGCTGCTGGACGACGTCCCGCCGCTGTACCCGCCTCCGGCGGTCGTGCACTGGCACGAGATGTATCCGCAGATCGAGATCCGGCCAGTCAACGACGTCAACCATTACACGATCGTGATGGGCGAGGAGGGCGGTCAAGCCATCGGATCTGCGGTGACCAGGGCTCGGTAGTAGCGGTGTTGCCGGTCCAGGCTAAGCCGGACCCGATCGAAGAAACCATCGCTAGACAGAACGCAGCTGCATGAGGTGAACGGCGTGAGCGTCCAGGCGAACGTCTTCCGCCGTGGTCGGACGCCAAGGTCGGGTAGCGACCGGACGTCCGTCGGCAAGGGCCACAAACACCGTGAGGCAGTGCGCTGTCACGTCGAAGTTGGCGACCCTGGGGTCAGCTGAGCTGACGTGCACGGAGATGTGCATACTGCTCCGGCCGGTGTGCAGCAACCGGGCGCGGACTTCGACGAGATTTCCGATCGGGATCGGTCGATAAAACCTGATGCCGCCGGAGAAGGCGGGCAGACACTCCAGGCCGCTCCAGCGGACTGCACACGCCCAGGCGGCTTCATCGATCCAGCGCATGACGGTTCCGCCGTGGGTCTTGCCGCCCCAATTAACGTCCGTCGGCGCGGCAAGGAAACGCAGGACCGCCGTTGGTGCTTCGCTGTCGGCTGAGTATGTTTGTGTCGCCATCGCCTGCTCGATCGCGTGCCGAACTCCGATTCGCTCAGCCGCCCGTTGCGCGGCATGGCGCTGCTCATCGGACGCCGGCTCCCAGGATCGGACGGCCCTCGGCCGTCCGGCGTCGTCCACGGCCACGAAGACAACCGTGCATGAGGTGGTCTGCTCGAACCGGCCGGTCGCGACAGGTGCCGCTCGTACGCTGACCTGAATATGCATGCTTGACCGGCCGGTGAGTACGAGTTGAGCAGTGGCCTCGACCACGTCACCGCTATGAATGGGCCGGGAGAAGTTGACGTTGCCGACGTAGGCGGTCACACAGTAACTCGCGCTCCAGCCCACGGCGCAGGCGTATGCAGCCTTGTCCACCCACTCCAGGACGCGTCCGCCGGCGACGGCTTGACCGCCGAGGAACGCCACATCCGTTGGCGCCGCCAAGAACCGGAGGGTTACCGAGCCCGTCGGACTCGGTGGCGGCTCTGCACTCATCGCGCTCCTCCGTTGATGTAGACGACCTGTCCCGACACGTACGCCGCGTCATCACTGACCAGAAACGCGATCACCGACGCGACGTCATCTGGTGTCCCCACGCGCCGAAGCGGGTTCGCCTCGGCGACGCGCCGCTGATGCTCATCCGGATCCAGACCGAGCCGATGAGCGGCCTCGTCCGTCATCGGCGTCGCGATGTAGCCGGGAGCCACAGCGTTGACGGTGATCCCAAACGGGCCCAACTCGATCGCGAGCGTGCGGGTCAACCCCTGGATACCCGCTTTAGCGGCCGCATAGTTGGCCTGGCCACGATTGCCTCGTGCCGACGTGCTGCTCAGATTGACGATCCTGCCGTACCGCTGTTCCACCATTCTGGCCTGCGCTGCCCGGGTGCAGAGAAACGCGCCCTTGAGGTTGACGTCCACGACCACGTCCCAGTCATCCTCCGACATCTTGAACAGCAGCTGGTCCCGCGTCACGCCGGCATTGTTGACCAGTATTTCGAGCGAGCCCAGCTCCGAGACGATGCGTTTCATCGCCGAGTTCACCGCCTCACTTGAGGTCACATCGCAGGCAACGGCCACGGCAGTGCTGCCGGCCGACTTCAGCACCTCGACAGTCTGTTCGACCAGCGCCTCATCCCGGTCGACAATCGCCACGGCCGCGCCGTCCGCGCCCAGGCGCCGGGCCGTCGCGGCGCCAATTCCGCCGGCACCGCCGGTCACTACAGCCGTTCGTCCCGAGAACCGCCCCGACATGTTGCCTCCATTTCCAGGGCGCGCCATACTGCCGAGCACCATCCGCAACCAAGTGCCGCCGAGCGGCTGCTCCCCGTGCCGTTCGCGTGCTGCCCGGACGGCTAGCTATCGCGCCGGCCGGCTCGCGACCATGGTCAGGAGGTCGTACTCGGCCACAGGCACGTTGTCCTGATTGGTTATGACCGCGTCCCAGCTCACCTCCCCATAGCCCTTACGCGGCCGGATCTGCTTGGCGGTGAGGGTGACGGTGAGCTCTTCTCCAGGGTTGACGGGCTTGACGAAGCGGAGTCGATCCACGCCGTAGTTCGCCAGGACAGGACCGGGCGACGGCTCAACGAACAGACCTGCGGCGATCGCCACGACCAGGTATCCGTGTGCCACCCTTCCCTCGAAGAACGGACTGGCCCGTGCCGCCTCCTCGTCCATATGGGCGTAGAACGTGTCTCCGGTGAGTTCGGCAAAGCTCTCGATATCCTGCAGCGTGACCGTGCGCGGGCCAGCGATGACCGCGTCCCCGAGCCGCAGCTCTTCGAGGTACTTGCGGAACGGGTGCACACCATCGGTGTGCCTCTCGGCGCCAGGAACCCAACGACGGGTAATGCTGGTGATCATGTCCGGGGATCCCTGCAGCGCCGTGCGCTGCAGGTACCGTCGCAGTCCCCGCAGCCCGCCGAGCTCCTCCCCACCGCCGGCACGGCCCGGGCCCCCGTGCACCAGCTGGGCCAGCACCGCACCATGACCAGGGGATTCGGCGGCGCTCGACCGGTTCAGGATGTGCAGTCGACCATGCCAGGGCGCGATGTCCTCGACTACCTGTCGCGCTGTCGCTGGATCGTTGGTCACTAAGGTCGTCACCAGGCTGCCGCCGCTGCGCGCAGCGAGCTCGACCACGCTCTCGATCGAGTCGTATGGCATGACCGTGCAAACCGGCCCGAACACCTCAATCTCATGTGGCTCAGATCGGGTCGGGTCCGGACACCACAGCAGCACGGGGGACATGAAGGCGCCCACCTCGGGGTCGCCGCTGCTCACTTCGACGACGTCCGGGTCGCCGAAGACGATCTCTCCGGCGGACGACAGTTGCTTCACCGCCGCTCGGACCGACTCCCGCTGGTCGAGGCTGACCAGCGGACCCATCGAGACCTCCGGGTCGCCGGGGTTGCCGACACGTACTTCAGCAAGTTTGGCTCGAAGGGCGTCCAACACCGCAGGGGCTGACTCGAGCGGAACGAACGCGCGGCGGATAGCGGTGCACTTCTGGCCCACCCGGTGGGTCATCTCCCGCGCTACCTCAGTCACGAAAAGGTTGAACTCCTCAGTGCCCGGGGTCGCATCGGGGCCCAGGATCGCGGAGTTCAAGGAATCGGCTTCGGCATTGAACCGGACTGAGCGGGCCGCGACGCTGGGATGAGATCTGAGCCTGGCCGCTGTGGCCGCCGAGCCGGTAAACGCGATGACGTCCTGGCCGCTGAGGTGGTCGAGGAGGTCGCCAACGCTGCCGCAGATCAGTTGCAGCGCGCCTTGGGGCAGCAGGCCGGAATCCACCAGACTGCGGACGACGGCTTGAGTGACAAATGCTGTTTGGCTGGCTGGCTTTGCGATCACCGGCACGCCGGCGATGAGGGCGGGCGCCAGCTTCTCTAGCAGTGCCCAGACCGGGAAGTTGTAGGCGTTGATGTGAACAGCCACTCCGTGCAACGGCACGTAGATGTGCTGGCCCACGAACGTTCCCTTCTTGCCCAGGCGTTCCACCTCTCCATCGAGAAGTAGGGAGTCATCCGGGAGCTCAGTCTTGCCCTTCTTCGCGTGGACGAACAGGGCGTTGAGGCCGCCCTCGATGTCGAAGGCGGCGTCCTTGCGCGTGTTGCCGGTGCGCGTGCACAGGTCGTAAAACTCCTGCTTGTTCTCGGTCAGGTGTCCTGCGAGCGCCTCGATCAGTGCGGCGCGTTCGCGGAAGGTGAGACGCCGCAGCTCGGGCCCACCCACGGTCCGGGCGTACTCCACCATGCGGGCGAAATCGATGCCCTCGCTGGAGACGGTAGCCACCGGCTCCCCGGTACTTGAGTCGAGAACGGCGTCGCCGTCTCGGTTCGGTGTGAACCATGAATCTGCTACGTAACTGGGGAGTCTCTCGACCACGACGTGCGTCCTCATTCCTATGCCGTGACCGCGCACTCTGCGACGCGCGCGACTGGTCCGGGGTCCTTCGAGTCGACTGGCCGCCGGGACTGGATTGGCTATAGTGTACGGAACGTTCGGTTGGCAAGTCAGAGGCCCCCAAAGTCTGGAGATTGACCATGTACGGTTCGCCTGAACCCGAGCTTTCTGAGATTCAATCAAGCGGCGGCGGGACGGTCACCGACGCCGAGCAGCAGTTCAGCGAGACGATCGCTGAGGACCTGCGCATCGAGCCGCGCGATTGGATGCCGGAGGCCTATCGCAAGACACTCATCCGGCAGGTGGCGCAGCACGCCCATTCCGAGATCATCGGTATGCAACCGGAGGGTAACTGGATCACCCGGGCGCCTTCCCTGCGCCGCAAGGCCATTTTGATGGCGAAGGTGCAAGACGAGGCCGGTCACGGCCTCTACCTTTACAGTGCGGCGGAGACCCTCGGCGCATCCCGAGACGAGGTTCTCGAGCTGCTGAACGCCGGCAAACAGAAGTACTCCAGTATTTTCAACTACCCGACTCTGAGCTGGGCCGACATGGGCGCGATCGGCTGGCTCGTCGATGGTGCAGCGATTGTCAACCAGGTTCCCTTGTGCCGGTGCTCCTACGGTCCGTACGCGCGCGCCATGATTCGGATCTGCAAGGAGGAGTCCTTCCACCAGCGCCAAGGGTTCGAAGCGCTGTACGCGTTGTCTCACGGTACGGCGGAGCAGAAAGAGATGGCGCAGGACGCGATAAACCGGTGGTGGTGGCCTTCGCTGATGATGTTCGGCCCCCCCGATAAGGACTCACCTCATACCGCGCAGTCGATGGAGTGGAAGATCAAGCGCCACACCAACGACGAGCTCCGACAGAAGTTCATTGACATGTGTGTGCCGCAGGCCGATGTGCTCGGCTTGACGTTGCCCGACCCGAACTTGAGGTGGAACCCGGAGCGAGGCCACTACGACTTCGGTGAGATCGACTGGGAGGAGTTCTACCAGGTCGTCCGAGGCGACGGCCCGTGCAACCGGCAACGGATGGAGCAGCGGGTGCGGGCTTTTGAGGAAGGCCAGTGGGTCCGTGAGGCGGCGATGGCGTACGCAGCCAAGCATCAGTCGGCGACTGTCGCCCAAGCAGCATGACCCCGCGGGCGAAGGAGTCGACCGACAACGAGCCGACGCCACAGGCGCAGAGATCAGCCGACAAGCAGCAGGACTCGCAGCCCGAGGGCAGTGACTTTCAGGCGGAGGGTGGCCATGGAGCCGTCCCTACCGAGGGGGTGGCGACGAGCGGCCCACAGCCCGTATCGGCTGGCTCATGGCCGCTTTGGGAGGTGTTCGTGCGGGCCCGTCGCGGCCTGTCTCACAATCACGTGGGAAGCCTGCACGCCCCCGACGCCACCATGGCCCTGCGCAACGCCCGGGACGTTTACACCCGCCGACAGGAGGGCGTCTCAATCTGGGTTGTGCCGACCGGGACAATCACGGCGACCTCACCCGATGAGAAGGATCCCTTCTTCGAGCCGGCAGCCGACAAGGCGTACAGGCATCCGACGTTCTACGACATCCCCGGTCGGGTGCAGATGTGATCAACAGCATCGCGACCTACGCACTGCGCCTCGGTGACGACGCGCTCGTCCTCTCTCACCGCCTCGCGCAGTGGTCGACCTGGGCTCCCGACTTGGAGGAGGACATTGCGCTGACCAACATCGCCCTCGACCTACTCGGCCAGGCGCGCACACTGCTGTCCTACGCGGGCGAAGCCGAAGGCATGGGACGCGACGAGGATGATTTGGCGTACCTTCGCGACGAGCGGGAGTTCTTCAACTGCCAGCTGGTGGAGCAGCCCAATGACGATTTCGCGGTGACGATTGCTCGTCAGCTGTACTTCTCCACATACCAGCTTGCGCTGTACCAGCAGCTCGACGCTTCCGCTGACGACACGCTGCGCGCCGTCGCGGCCAAGGCGACGAAGGAGGTCGTCTACCACCGCGACCATGCGACGCAGTGGACCCTGCGCCTTGGCGACGGGACTGAGGAGTCTCAGCGGCGGATGCAGCGAGGCCTGGAGCGGATGTGGCCCTACACCTACGAACTATTCGAGCAAGATGAGACGAATAACCGCCTCGTCGCACAGGGCATCGCAGTCGACCCAGGGCCGCTGCGGCCCGAGTGGGAGCGGTACGTTCATGCCGTCCTGGACGAGGCCACGTTGACAATGCCGGAAGAGTCGAGCTGGCGACCGACAGGTGGTCGCCAGGGTATCCACAGCGAGGCGTTGGGACACCCGCTGGCCGAGATGCAGAATCTGCACCGAGCACACCCAGGAGCGAAGTGGTGAGCAACAACGACACGCGCACCAATCCGGGAGCAGCAAGCGCGCCCCCCGGGGATGATGAGGCGGGTCGGCTGCGCTCTATTGCGGCGCGCGTTCTCGACCCCGAGATCCCCGTGCTGAGTATTGAGGATCTCGGAGTCCTGCGGGAGGTGGCTGTCAACGAAGGCGGCCATGTGACCGTCAACTTGACTCCGACGTACTCTGGCTGTCCCGCCATGGACGAGATCTCCGCGGACGTTCGCCGCGAGCTCGCGAATGAAGGCTTCATCGACGTGTCGGTCAACCTTGTGCTTTCCCCTCCCTGGAGTACTGACATGATCACTCTCCGCGGCAGGCAGGCCCTGCTCGACTTCGGCATCGCCCCGCCAGGTCCGCGCCCTTCGGATGGCCCGGTGCTCGTGACGCTCTCGACCCGGCGACCCTCGCCCGCATGCCCGCAGTGCGGCTCGACGAGAACTCAGGAGATCAGTCGCTTCGGCTCGACCGCGTGCAAGGCGCTTCACCGGTGCCTGGACTGCCTGGAGCCCTTCGATTATTTCAAGGCGTTGTGACCATGAGTGAGGGCCAGATGACGGCGGAGCGTCAAGGCGGGACCGAGACGGCCCCTGAACCGGTTGTACCCCCCTCCGTGGGCGGCGACTCCCGGCGGCACGCGGTTTTTCACCTTTTGAAGGTGGCCAAGCTGGACCGCATCACCGATGATGCAGTGGCGATCACGTTCGACGTGCCCGAGCGGTTGCGTGACCAGTTCACATATCAGGCAGGGCAGCACGTGTCCGTGCGGGCTACGATCGCTGGCGACGATGTCCGGCGCAGCTACTCGATCTGCGCGCCAGCCACCTCAGGTCTCCTCCGAGTCGGCGTCAAGAGGCTCCCCGACGGGGTGTTCTCTACATACGCCCTAAACCGTCTCGAGGTAGGCGACTCGCTTGAGGTGATGACACCATCGGGCCGCTTCACCACCACGCTGAATCCCCAACAGACCAAGCACTATGGCGCCATCGCCGCAGGCTCCGGCATCACCCCGATCCTGTCGATCCTATCGACGGCCCTGGAAGTGGAGCCGCAGAGCCGGGCCTCGCTTATCTACGTCAACCGGTCGACCTCGAGCATCATGTTCCTCGAGGAGATCGAGGATCTTCGAAACCGCTACCTTGCGCGCTTCCGGGTCGTCTATGTGCTAGATGAGGAGCGGCAGGATGTGGAGATGCTGTCAGGATTCCTCGACGCTGATCGGCTTAACCGGATCCTGGAGACGATCCTGCCCGATGCGGACATCGACGACTGGTTTCTCTGCGGCCCGCAAGTTCTCACCGACATCGTTCATGACACGCTCGTCACCCGCGGTCACAAAGCAGGAAATGTCCATCGGGAGCTTTTCATTGCAGCGACGCCCCCGAAACGAGCCCCGCGGCCTCCGGTAGTTGAAGGCAAGGCCGCATCGGGTAGCCAGGTCGAGGTCATACTCGACGGCCGCGCGACGTCGTTCACGTTGAGTCCTGAGGGCGAACCGATTCTGGATGCCGCTCTGAAGGTTCGCGGCGATGCTCCGTACGCGTGCAAGAACGGGGTATGCGGTACCTGCCGTGCCAAAGTCGTGGATGGCAAGGTGGAGATGGACCAGAACTTCGCGCTGGAGGATGATGAGGTGGCACGCGGCTACGTCCTCGCCTGTCAGGCTCACCCGGTGACGGAGCGCGTCGTCGTCGACTTCGACCAGTAGGGGGCCGTCTGCATGACCAGCTATCCGTCGTCCACGCCGAGCGACCGGGCGGTGACAGCAGAGCCGAGACTCCCGTTCACGGTAGGAGAGCTGTCCATCGAGGACGGCATGGACCTGGCAATGTGGAGAACGCCCGGGCCTTGGGCGGTGAATGACTCACTCGAACCGCCCCTGCCAGACGAAGGGTACTGGGCCGTCCGGGATGCCGGCGGTCAGCTCGTCGGGTACTGCTGCTTCGGAGAAGCCGCACGCGTTCCCGGCCTCCGCAATGATCCCACCATGCTGGATGTGGCGTTGGGCCTGCGGCCCGATCTGGTCGGTCGCGGCCTGAGTAACGTGCTTGCCCGCACGGTCGTAGAGCACGCAAGATCCGTCGCGGCAGGCCGCCGGTTACGATCGGTGGTTCCTGAATGGAACCAGCCGGGCCGCCGCGCTGCAGAGAACGCCGGTTTCAAAGTTACCGGCGCTCATGAGGCGCCCGGCGGCGCCGCCGTGTCGTCCTACCTGGTGTTCACGCGAGCCTGATCGGCAGGCCTGATCACATATCCAGCCCGCCGTTGATACCCCAAACCTGACCGGTGATGTAGGAGGAGGCGTCGGCGGCGAGGAAGTGGACAACCCGGGCGACCTCCTCTGGACGGCCGAAACGCCCCAGCGGGATCCGTGCAGTCAGGTCTGCCCGCACCTTCTCCGGGATCTCTTCAACCATCTCCGTGGCGATCACGCCGGGTGAGATGGCGTTGACCGTAATCCCCAAGCCCTCCGGATCGAGCTTGCCAGCGCGAGCCAGATGGAACGCAGCCTCCCGCGCCAGGGTCTTGGTCAGCCCGAAGAGGCCGGCCTTCGATGCCGCGTAGTTTGCCTGGCCGATGTTGCCGATCTCGCCGACGATGGACGAGACGACGACAATCCTCCCGGTGCCGCGCTCAATCATGTGCCGCAGCGCCGCCTGAGCCATGAAAAATGTGCCTGAGAGGTTCACGTCCAGCACTTTGCGCCATTCGTCGTCGGTCATTTTGAGGACGGTCCGGTCGATCGTGATCCCGGCGTTATTGATCAAGATGTCGAGCTTGCCGTGCTGATCGATGACTTCTTGGACTGTGCGGCGGCAGTCCTCACCGGAGGAGATGTTGCCCCGGTGAACGCTGACAGCTGCCTGAGGGAAATCCTGACTGAACGCTGCGGCAAACGACTCCGCACCTTCCTGCCGCCCGGCGTACCCTGCTGCAATTTCAGCGCCCTGGCTCGCTAGGCTGCGGCAAATAGCCGCACCAATGCCGCGCGTGCCCCCTGTGACGAACGCGACCCGGTCTCTCAGTTTAGACCCGGTGGCCGCTTGTACATCGTCCTGCTCCATGACTTCGGTGATGTTCATTGACTTCCCGATCTCGCTAACCAAGGTGTCTGAGACCTACATACTTCCACCCGGCGACAGAGCGGTCGAGGGTCGGGGTCCGACGCGACGCCGACCGGTTGACAGGCCGCAATCGGCTTGGCACAGTTGACCGAACGTTCGTTCGATCATCGACGCATCGTGGCGGAGGCGCCAACGAGGCCATGGAGGAACCAACGAGATGAGCGAGTCGCTGTTCGCGCGGCATGCCGAAGTCCTTCGGCAGGCGATCGCGGCAATTCATGAGCGCGCATTCTGGACCCCGTACCCGGATACCCCAAGCCGGTCGGTGTATGGCGAGAGCGCTTCCCAGGATGGTCTCGCAGCATTCATGGCCCTGCTCGGTACGGATTTCTCTGTTCCGGGCCTATCCACGAACTACTGGGTCGACGGCGAGCAGTCAGCCTATGGGCTGGAAATGGGCATTCGGTACCCTGCGGTGGCTCCAGAAGGGGCGGTCGCCGCTGCGGCCGCTGAGATACCGACCTGGCGGGATGCTGGCCCAGAGGTGCGGACCGGGATCTGTCTGGAGATCCTGCATCGCCTCAACAGGAGAAGCTTCGAACTGGCACACGCCGGCATGCATACCACTGGTCAGCCGTTTGTGATGGCTTTCCAGGCCACCGGACCTCACGCCCAGGATCGCGGCCTCGAGGCAGTGGCTCACGCTTATGCCGCCATGACGGCACAGGCCGGGCACGCGACCTGGGAGAAGCGCAGCCGCCACGGCAGAGTTGTCGTGGACAAGGAGTATGTGGTCACGCCTCGCGGCGTGGCAGCGGTTCTGTGCTGTTCCACCTTCCCTACCTGGAACAGCTATTCGGGGCTCTTTGCCAGCCTCGTCACCGGCAATCCCGTCGTCGTCAAGCCGCACCCGCGATCGGTGTTACCGGTGGCCTTGACTGTTCGAGTGGGACGCGAAGTCCTCCTCCAGCAGGGCTTCTCGGCAGACCTGCTCTCGCTGGTGGTAGATGGGCCAGAGCAGCCGCATGCCGCGAGGCTGGCGGTCCATCCCCAGGTGCGACTGATCGACTACACCGGCTCTCGTGAGTTCGGTGAGTGGGTCGAGGACAACGCACGCCAGGCCCGGGTATATGCGGAGAAGTCAGGCGTGAACTCCATCATCATCGATTCCACCGATGACCTGGAGGGAATGTGCCGCAACATCGCTTACAGTCTCGCGCTGTATTCCGGCCAGATGTGTACGGCGCCACAGGCAATCTTTGTGCCACGCGGTGGAATCGCAAGCGACCGCGGGCACGTATCCCACCAGGAGGTAGCGGAGGGAATTGTCGCGGCCCTCGATGAATTGGTCCATGACCCGTCGCGAGTGGCCGACGTGCTCGGGGCCATTGGCAACCCTGACGTGTTGCGACGCGTTGAGGACACAAGCAGCTTAGGCAAGGTCCTGCGGAACAGCGAGACGCTGCCACATCCGAAGTTCCCGCATGCGCAACTCCGGTCTCCATTAGTTCTCGCCGTGCACGTAGATGACAGCGAGCTGTACGGGGTTGAGCGGTTCGGTCCGATCAGTTTCATCGTCGAATCAACAGACACCGCCCACAGCCTGGCGGCCGCCAGGGAACTGGCCCTTACTCGCGGAGCTCTCACCACGGGTCTGTACACCACATCAGCGGACGTCATGGCGGCAGGCCGAAACCTCGCACTTACCGCCGGAACCACTCTCTCGATCAACCTCACCGGCGACTTGTTGTACGTCAATCAGTCGGCCGCCTTCTCCGACTTTCATGGCACCGGCAACAACCCAGCAGCAAACACTGCGCTGGTGGACGTCGGCTTCGTCGCCGACAGATTCGCAGTCGTAGAGGTGCGCCAACCGCGAACAATCAGTCCCTGAGTCGCCCGGTCACATCAGCGTACTGAGCCGCGGCCTACTGAACTGCTACCGCTACCGTCAGGCCCGCTCCAGCAAGACGGCAATGCCCTGGCCCACGCCAATGCACATCGTGACCAGGGCTCTGCGGGCCCTCTGCTCCTGTAGTTCCACAGCCGCCGTCAGAGCGAGGCGGGCCCCGGTCATCCCCAGTGGATGGCCGAGGGCGATTCCGCCGCCGTTTGGGTTGACATGGTCAGCGTCGTCCGGCAAACCAAGTTCCCGAAGAACTGCGAGTGCCTGCGCGGCGAAGGCCTCGTTGAGCTCCACCACGTCAATGTCGGCCACTGAGAGTGCCGCACGGTCAAGCACCTTTCGGCTCGCGGGAACGGGACCGATACCCATGATCCTCGGTGGAACGCCGGCCGTAGCACTTCCAGCCACCCTGGCCAGCGGCTCCAAGCCGTACCTCTCCATGGCCCGTTCGGAGGCGACGAGCAGAGCGGCTGCGCCGTCGTTCACGCCGCTAGAGTTTCCCGCCGTCACCGTGCCACCGACCCGAAAGGCAGGCTTGAGCTTGGCCAGCGCCTCCATCGTGGTCTTTCGGGGGTGCTCGTCTCGGTCCACCACAATTGGCTCACCGCGACGTTGAGGAATGGTGACCGGCACGATCTCCCGGCCCAGGCGACCTGAATCTTGGGCTCGGGCTACACGTTCCTGCGAGCGCAAGGCGAAGGCATCCTGATCGTCCCTTGACACATTGAAATCCTCGGCGACGTTCTCGGCGGTCTCACCCATCGAATCCGTGCCGATGGCCGCTTTGAGCGCGGAATTCACGAACCGCCAGCCGATCGTGCTGTCGTGGATCTCTGCCCTTCGAGAGAAGGCGCTCTCGGCCTTCCCCATGACAAAAGGCGCTCGGCTCATGCTTTCTACACCGCCGGCAATGAGGAGGTCGGCCTCACCACTACGGATGCTCCTCGCCGCAATGGATAGCGCGTCGGCACCGGAGCCACAGAGCCGATTCACCGTGGTGCCCGAGACCTGCTCGGGAAGACCGGCGAGTAGTAGGGCCATGCGCGCCACGTCCCGGTTGTCCTCGCCAGCCTGGTTAGCGCACCCGAGAATGACATCATCGACGGCGTCCCAGTCGATTTGAGGGTGCCGGGCCGTCAACGCCCGGAGCGATATCGCGGCCAGGTCATCGGGGCGTACCGTGGCCAACGCTCCGGCATACCGGCCAATCGGCGTTCGGACTCCGTCGACAAGAAAAGCTTGGCTCATAACAATCGCCTCCGTCTTGACCGAACGGTCGGTTACCAGGTGTATTCTCCCGTATCTGTCAAGCGGTCTACTCTGGAGGAGCACCTCGCGGCGGCGTCCACTCAGAAGACTATGGCCGCCGAGGACTGCAGGCGACCGCTTCATTCGCCTGTGCGCCGCTCGGCCTTACTGGTTTGAAGGACGGCAGTTATGCCTACCACCCAAGCGGACATTATGAGCTCGGAGTCGTCTCGTGGGCGGCACGACCTGTCGTCCCTACTCGAGGTTGCCGCTACCGTTTTTACCGAGCGCGGCTACGACGGGACCAGCATGGGAGATCTCTCCCTTGCGTCTGGCCTGTCAAAGTCGTCGCTCTACCACCATATTGATGGCAAGGAACAGCTGCTGAGGCTCGCTCTGGAGCGTGCGGTCACGCCGCTCTTCGCCGTACTCGACGAGCTGGAGGCCAACCAAGGTCCCGCTGTCGGGAGGCTAGAACACGTGATCCGTCGGGAGATCGAGGTGTTGGCAACTCGCCTGCCTTATGTCACGTTGCTGGTGAGGGTTCATGGCAACACCGAAACCGAACGGTGGGCCCTGGAGCGACGGCGGGAATTCGACCGTACCGTTGCGGGGCTGGTCGCCGAAGCTGTGAGGGAAGGTGACGTACGTGGCGACGTCGAGCCGATCCTCGTCACCAAGCTCGTGTTCGGGATGATCAACTCGATGGTGGATTGGTATCGCCCGAAAGGCTTTGGCGGCAGCCGTGACGGCTTGCGGAACCTGCTGCCGAAGGATCTATCCGAGGCGCTGCTGCGAGTCATCTTCGACGGTCTGAAAGAGCGCAGCTAGTTCCCCAGCTGCCGTGATAGGGCCACGATGTATCACTATGCGGTTGGCGGGGTCGATGACGTGCCACTACGTCATCGCCCCGTGTGCCGATTCTGGCAATTCGGAGCCTACGCGGTCGGTCAGGCCGTCGACATCGAGTGAGGCGGGCGAGGGTACGGAGCCGACCGGCGTCTCGACGGCCTGCGCTCGACCCTCCAGGCGCTCGACGATCCACTTGAGTACCCGGCTGTTCTCACCGAATCCCGGCCAGAGGAACGCCCCGGCGGCAGATTTGCGGAACCAGTTCACATAGAAGATGGCCGGTAGGCCTGCTCGATGTTCTGCGCCCAGCTGAAGCCAGTGTGCAAAGTAGGCGTCGGCCGCGTAGCCGAGGAATGGCAGCATGGCCATCGGGTCGCGTCGCACCACACCGACCGCCCCGGTCGCGGCGGCGGTGGTCTCGCTGGACAGCGTGGCACCCAGGAACACCCCGTGTGGCCAGTCCCGGGCCTGGGCCACTAGGGGCACCGTGTCCGCCCGACGCCCGCCGAAGATGATGGCGTCGATCGGGATTCCGGCCGGGTCGCCGTACTCGGGCGCGAGGATCGGGCACTGTGTCAGGGCGTCGGCGCCGAACCGCATCCAGACGATGTCGTCGCCCAAGGTCTCCGCCGTCCAGCCCGGCAGGGTCGGACGCAGCATGGCCAGGTTCGTCTTCCCACAAGCGCTGGGAAAGGCGGCCGCGAGGTGGTAGCTCCGCCCCTGCGGTGAGGTCAGTTTCATCAGCAACATGTGCTCGGCCAGCCACCCTTCGTCGCGAGCGATGACTGAGGCGATCCGCAGTGCGTAGCACTTCTTGCCGAGCAGCGAGTTGCCGCCGTAGCCGGAGCCGTAGGACCAAATCGCCCGCTCTTCGGGGAAGTGGCTGATGTATTTCACCTCGTTGCACGGCCACGGGACGTCGGCCTGCCCCGGTTGGAGCGGGGCACCCACCGAGTGCAGGCAGGCCACAAAGTCGGCCTCCCCGTCTGCGGTCATGGCGGCCAGCGCGGAGCGACCCATCCGGGTCATGATTCGCATACTGACCACCACGTACGGGGAGTCGGTGATCTCCACCCCGAAGCTTGGCCGCTCTGCGTCAAGCGGACCCATACAGGACGTACATAATCCGGCCGCGCATGCAGCAAGTTCCCCGCGGAGGGGACATGTTGTCCCTCAGGTCGAACCTGGTGGTGAATGGGAAAGCGCCAGGTCCGCGAGGTCCTGCAGTCGTCCGGATGGACGTCGCGGTCCCCGAAGGCCTCCCGGTAGAAGGGGACGTTCTCATAGACCGAACGCAAGGTTTCCCGCAAGCGGCGCAGCTGGAGGTTGGCTAACTCGTCCCGAGATGCGTCCCGATGGGGTCCAGGCCTCCGGGCTGCGGAGTGATCCGCATGTCTCTCTCCTCTACGGCAAGTCCGGGCAGCGATCCGCTGCCTCATCGTCCTTCTCGAGCAAGAATTCAATTGGCTTACCGCGGAATGTGTGGCTATGTCCCGGAACTCCGCTAGGACCTCACCGGCCAGTCGGGACACCGTGACGTCATGGATACCGCTGCGTCGGCAACGCGCCCGCTCCCCGGCGGACGCGACCAACTCGTCGCCAACCTTTGCCGGCGCGAGGATATCCGCTGTGGGCTATCCCACACCCGTTGACGTGGCATCGGTCTCATCTGCACCCGAGCCCGCCCTGGTTGCAACCGATCGACGGGCGATCTCGTCAGGGGTCAACCTCGGCGCTTAGGTTTTCGCTCATCGTGGTTCCACCTTCTTCGTGGGAGAACTGTCGGGTGCGATGCCGAAGAGGGCACGGGCATTGCTTTCGAGCAGTCGCCGAAGCACATCGGGCGCCAAGCGTCGCGCGAGCCGAAGCAGGCTCTGGTTGTAGTTCTCGATCATCTCGATGTTGGGTGGTCGGCGCACGAAATGTAGCGGCCCGTCGATG
This sequence comes from uncultured Actinomycetota bacterium, assembly GCA_963759635.1. Classification (GTDB taxonomy): domain Bacteria; phylum Actinomycetota; class Actinomycetes; order Propionibacteriales; family Propionibacteriaceae; genus Microlunatus. Next base: position 100,009 of record CAVXAP010000025.1, on the reverse strand, counting down.
GCGGCGTCCGATCCGAACAGCACCTGACTAGGGCCCACCTCATCGATCAGCCGTTCCACCTCGGTCGACGAACACCACGACGTCTCCAGATGGAGGCTCGGGAGCTGTTGAGCGTGCAGGCTGGCGCGTCGACGGCCCTCGTAAGGGCCCAGGTACGTGTGGTAGAGCACGAACGGGATCGTGGGAAAGCGCTCGGCAAGCTGGCGGATCAAGTTCGGGTCCGCATATCCGGGTCCACTGTGCACGGTGACCGGAACTTGGGCTTCAGCGGCGAGCCGCATATAGGGATCGAGGACCCGTGAGTTCGCGGGATATTGGTCGAACGCGGGATGGATTTTGAGGCCGGCGGCACCCTCGGCCAGTCGGGTCCGCACGTCGCCCGGGCTGGGGCCGGGTGGCGACACCCAAACCAGGGGCGTTAACCAAGGCATGGCAGCCACGACGAGATCAGCGAAATGGTTGTCCGCCCAGGACATCACCCCGTGGGTCATACCGGCCGAACTGATGGCAATCCGTAGGCTGCGCGAACCCAACGATCCGTTGCCCGGTTCTCTGGCGTGCACATGCGCGTCGACCGGATCGAGACCGACCCACAACCGATAGTCGGCTCCATCGTTGTTGTCGCAGTGATCCAAACCGTCGTCATGTACGACACAGTCGACCACGACGTGGCCCTCGGTCTCGATCTCGGCGGTCCAGGACTTGTCGTCCACACGCTCCATTGGGACGTCCCGCACTGGCTCAGACCAGCCGTCGTACCCGTAGTGGAGGACAAGTCGTCGACCCCCTCGTACGAGGCGCCCGATGTAGCGGAGTCGTGCTCGCCGGCGGCGCTCCTCGGGTGGTCCGAGCCACCGTATCGGACGCTCGTAGACGTTACCTGTCGAAGCTGGCGGCATTCTCAGAGCTCGACCGTCCAGCCGGCGCCCCCGTTGTCGGCCCAGTGTCCACCGTCGTCAGCTGGGTTCGGGCTCCCGGAACGCAACAAATTAAAGACGTAGCGCACCTGCGATCCCTTCACCCCCCAGACCAGGGCGCGGAAGACATGCGGCAGTAGTTGGGCGCGAACGAACTCATAAATGGCCGCTGGTTTGGCTGGTGCATCCGCACCTAGGGTTTCGAAGGAAAGGCCATCCATCGTCGCCGCGGTGTAGTTGGGAACCGAGAGGCCGGACGAGTCCTCGACGGCCTGCCACGCCACCCCCACCGAGGTGTAATCCCCGACCGGATCGTCGTAGGAAATCTCCCGGGCGACGATGTCCTCGGTAAAGATCGGCGAGGTTATCCGATCAGTACCCCGGATAACGAAGAAGAAATGGTGGAGGGCGTACGTGGGCGATCCGTTGACGAACCTGGGCACCTCGAGTACAGCGCTGCGGAGTCCGGGCAGGTCGGGATGAGGCTGAAGTATGGTCTCCTCTGCCGTTTCCCAATCGGGTTGCTCGCCCGATGGCGTCCACGCGTAATGGATCTGAACCATGCCGATGCCGGCTTCGGTGTCGACCCAGCTCTTGCGAATAGCGAACACAGGCGCTGCGGCCAGGTCGGGTGCGAGCGGCAGGAGACGTTCATCGGCCGTCATAGGTGGTGCTCCCAATAGTTTGCATCGGGTGCGGCCGGGCCGTCGGGGCCGAGCCACGACTCGCTCTTCTCCTCTGGTGGATACATTCGCCCGATGTGGTACTGCTGCACGAGCGTTCCACCGCGTGGGCCCCACATGCGGGCCTGCCACCTGTGTGGCCGGTCCATCGCGTTGAGCATCTGGGCCTTCGAGTAGTGGAAGCGCTCCTTGTCCCAGTAGGCGTAATAGCGCGTGGAGAGGAACTCTGAGTCGGTCGGGAAGCGCGGGTCCTCCATCGGACTGTAAACAGGTGCGGTCCAATCGCCGACGGACCAGTAGATGCAGATGTTGGTGACCCAGCCCGTGTTGTCGACGTACTCTAGATCGCGGTAGACGATATCTTCGCTGAACAGGTCAGTGGTCCAGCGGTTACTGTGCTGGAAAACCTCGAAGTAGTAGTGGAACCGGTACTCCGGCGTCGGCCAGCCGTTGTCGATGTCCCAGACGTCGCGCGGCATGCGCAGCACTTTCAGCCGCTGCCGAGGAAACCCACCCATGTCCTGCAACACCCGAGTCTCGTGGCCCCAGTTCCAGTCAGGCCACTGCTGCGGCGGCGTCCACGCGTAGTGGATAAGGACCTGCTCGATCCCGTCCTCCTGGTCGATCCATCCTTTCGGGTAGTACCAGGTCACGCGGCACCCCAGTGTCGCTGAGACTGCTGCGCGTCGCTGCTCTCGCCCGCTGGTCGGATGACTTCATATGTCCGGACGCTGGGAACGCCCATCAACAGCTCGGGTAGCGCAGCGTAGAAATCATTCGTTGCCGGCTGATCGAGGTAGCGCTGCATGTCCTCGGCAGTGCGCCAGCTCGATACCGCGAGCACGGAGTCGCCGCTGCAAAGGGACTGTGCGAAGACAATGCCGGGGGCCTTCGCAACGATCTCTCGCTCTTGCCGCACCAACAGTTCAGACAGCCGCTCTATAGCGCCCGGACGCGCCTTCCCCTCGAGTATGCGAAAGATTGCCATCAACCCTCCATAATTCCTAGTCCGTAACCGTGAGGAGGACCGTCCAGGGCGTCACCTCCACTGAGACGGTTCCACAGCCGTGCCCAGGCCACCCTGGTCGCGGCTCGCCATCCGTACACGCAGTCTCCTATCCCGAACAGCGGTCTGGTTGAGTCTGTCCGGGGGGCTGCCAGCATGTCAATGGGACCTCGCGGCCTACTCCACCGATGCCGGCGTCCTCAACCGCGTGCACGACGCCTGCCTACGACGTCGGTGTCGCCCTGTCGTTCAACCTCACCGGCCCGGTGCACCTGAGCCAAACCGCGGCGTTCTCGGACATGCCGCCGGCGCGAATCGGGCGGCTACCGCCTGCTTTGCCGGCGCCCGCGTTTGTCGCCGAGCGGTTCCGGTTCATCGAGCTTCGCCCGGAAGTCCGGATGTGAGCGAGCCGAGCGTGCTCCTAGCGGTCGTCGATAAGCTCACCCACGTGCTGAACCGGTGCACAACGCCCCAGACCAAACGCGAGCCATCATTCATCGGTAGGCCGCAGTAGCACCTCACGTAGCCTTCGGATCAGCACCCACCTCACCCCAATCACCGTAGAGGAATACGCATGGCCATCGACCCCACCGGCAACCTCAAGCGCGAAGATCTCACCGGATTCAACGAAGGTCATGACAGCGAGTGTTGGATGCGGCTCGGAGCGATTGAGACGGCGGTGCTTGACCCCGACCGCGGCGAGATCTTGGGCACCCGCTTCTCGGTGTGGGCGCCGAATGCACGCGAGGTTCGGGTCGTCGGCGACTTCAACGCCTGGAATGGGGAGCAGAGTGCCATGCACCTTATCACTGGAAGCGGGGTGTGGGCGCTCTTCGTCGAGGGCGTCAGCAGCGGCGCCTTGTACAAGTTCGAGGTGCTCGGGGCCGATGGCGAGTGGCGGCAGAAGGCCGACCCCATGGCCGGGTTCTGCGAGGCGCCGCCGAACAACGCTTCAATCGTCTACACCAGTCAGTACGTCTGGGGCGACGAGCAGTGGATGTGGTACCGCGGGGAAAAAAAACACCATAGGGAGCCCGTCAGCATCTACGAGGTCCATCTGGGCTCATGGCGTAAGGGCTTGACCTACCTTGACCTCGCCAAGGAGCTCGTGGAGTACGTGAGCTGGCAGGGATTCACCCATGTCGAGTTCCTTCCGGTCGCCGAGCACCCGTACGAGGGCTCATGGGGCTACCATGTCACCGGCTATTTTGCGCCCGTCTCCCGGCTCGGGTCGCCCGATGAATTCCGTCAGCTGGTCGACGCGCTGCACCAGGCTGGCATTGGCGTGATCATCGACTGGGTTCCTGGCCACTTCGCCACCGACCCGTGGGCGCTGCAGCGCTTCGACGGCACCGCCTTGTATGAGCACGAGGATCCCCGGCTCGGCTGGCATCCCGACTGGGGCTCCTACATCTTCAATTTCGGCAGGAACGAGGTGAAGAGCTTCCTGCTCTGCAACTCGTACTACTGGTTGCACGAGTTCCACATCGATGGTCTGCGCATTGACGCTGTGGCCTCCATGCTCTACCTCGACTACTCCCGCGATGATGGTGAATGGGTGCCCAACAAGTACGGCGGCAACGAGAACCTCGAGGCGGTCGCTCTGCTTCAGCAGGTCAACTCCCATAACTATCGGCGTGAGCCGGGCACGATGATGATCGCTGAGGAGTCAACCTCGTGGCCTGGCGTCACTCGGGATGTTGCACACGACGGGTTGGGCTTCGGTTTCAAATGGAACATGGGGTGGATGAACGACTCCCTGCGCTACTACGGGTACGACCCGATCAACCGCCAGTATCACCATGACGAGATGACGTTCGCGATGTCGTACGCGTACTCAGAGAACTTCATCTTGCCGATCAGCCACGACGAGGTTGTGCATGGGAAGGGGTCGATGTTTGAGCGGGCGCCGGGGGATGAATGGCGTAAGTTCGCGACGATGCGGGCCTTATACGCGTTCATGTGGTCTCACCCGGGCAAACAGCTGTTGTTCATGGGTACAGAGTTCGGTCAGCGCAGGGAATTCAGCGAGCAGCGGGGCGTCGACTGGGACGAATCCGACAGCTGGGGGCACCGCGGCGTCCAACGACTGGTCATGGATCTCAACGCCATCCTATCGGGAGCATCCGGCCCTGTATTTGTTGGACACCGATCCCGCCGGCTTTTCCTGGATCGAGCCCGATGATCGCGGCGGGAATGTCTTCTCCTACCTTCGCTACGACGGCGAGGGGCAGATGCTTGCCTGCCTGGTGAACTTCTCGGTGGAGCCTCGCTCGGACCACCGCGTCGGGCTTCCCGAAGACGGCGTGTGGAAAGAGGTCCTCAATACCGACGCCCGGCACTACGACGGAACCGGCGCGTACGGCAACCTCGGCCAAGTGGTAGCGAAACTGGTGCCATCACACGGGTATCCGGCGTCGGCACTTGTCACCATTCCCCCGTTGGGAGCGGTGTGGCTGCTGTTCGATCCGGAAGCAGTCGAGGAGCAGCCAGAGCCGGAGAAGACCGCCGTCGACATGAAGGCCGCGGCAAAGCAAACGTCCACCTCCAAAACACCCGCCGCCAGTCGCCCTCGTCGTCAGGCCGCGGAATGATCGCTGCTCGGGGGGCGCAGCGTGAGCGAGAGGACCAGACCCAGGATGGCGATGACAGCCGCTAAAAGGTAGCTGGAGTCGAACGTGCCTCTCCAGTCGGCTAGGACCCCGGCGACGGCGGGGCCGGCCGCCTGGCCGACCCCGAAGAAGACGGTGAGGATCCCAAGAGTGTGTGCGGCCTGCTGGGGACCCATGTAGTCCCCGACGGCGGCCCCCATGATCCCGGGGATGCTCCAGGCGGACAGGCCGAAGAGGATCACCGAGAGGTAGAGAAAGGGCGCGGGCAGGAGCGTGCTCACCAGACCGAAGGCCACGCTGTGCAGGGCAAAGACTGCTGCGAACCCAATGCGCCGGCTGGTGCGGTCCGACAGCGCCCCGAAAATCGGGCCGGAGAAGATACTGAAGAACCCGAAGGCGAACCAGAACCACCCGGCGGTGCTCTCGCGGAAGCCGCGCTGCTGGACAAGAGTGGTGACGATGAAGGTGACGTAGATGACGTAGCTGAAACCGAACGCAAAGTAGATCGATCCGAGGTGCCAGGTCGCCCGTCGCTGCTCGGATGCAAGTACGGGGGAATGGGGGTGGGCGTCCTTGACCGGGTGGCCTGCGGCGGCAAGCCCCACATCCTTGGGATGGTTGCGAAGAAGGAGAGCGGCCGCAACGGCTATAAGAATGACGAGGAGGGCGAGCACGAACCAACCAACCCGCCATCCGTTGACGCCATAGCTGGAGTTGATCAGGGGAATGATCAACCCGGTCAACATGATTGCGTAGCCACTGCCGGTGACCACCAAGCCGGAGGCTCGGCCCCGCAGGCTGCGCTGGAACCAGTGCGAGATGAGGCCCATGATCGCGACGTTGGCGCTCCCGCTGCCCAGCCCGGTCACGGTGAACAGGACCAGGATAAGCCAGAAGCCCGAGCTGATCGAGATGATCATTAGGGAGACCGAGATCGTCGCCAGTGCTGCGGTGATGAGGCGGCGGGCCCCGATGCCCACGGTGAGCCGTCCCGAGACGAGGGCACCGAGGAGATAACCGATGAAGTTGCTCGTGCTGATGACACCCATCTCGCGGTAGGACAACGCGAGCCCCTCGCCCATCGACGGCAGCAGCATCCCGAACGCGAACCGTCCGATACCGAGGGCGCACATCACAACGAGCACGCCGAGGACCACCACGATCCAGCCGTAGTGCAGGCGCAACGCCAGCCGCGAGGGCAGCGCCAGTCGGTCATGGCGACTCTCAGGATCGGTGTGCGGCTGCTTCATCGCTGCATCTACCCCTGTGGCCAGGCCAACTGGCCTACGGATACGCGGCAGTCCGAGCACCGTGCTACATGCCTGCCGCGTGCAGCAACGAGACCTCACCAGCGTCAGGTCAGCGCTAGGGTCATCAATAGCCGGATGTAACGTTACCTGCATTAACTGTCCCGAACGGCACTGAGGGTCCGCTTCGGCGTAGAACGGGGCTGGCGGGCAGCGACTCCACTCAGCATCAGGCGCGACAAGCGAGCGATCACGACAAAGGAACTGCTGGCTGTCAGTGCCTGGACGTGGCCGCCGGTAGCTCTTGCCTCGTACGCCGCAGTCCCGGCGCGCGACACTCTGCCGGCCCGACGAGACCAAGGCCATGCTGTATCGGACACTCAGCGAGGCGCTAAGAGACCCGCCGCCGGTGCCCGTAACCGCCCATGTCTCCCAGGACAACGCGGCGAAGGTCGTGATCGACCCCGCCGGCAGCGACCATTTACTCGTGGTGGGGTCCCGTGGTCTCGTGGCCTCGCCAGCTTGCTGCTGGGGTCGATGAGTAAGCACGTCGTTGCGCACGGCGAGTGCACCGTTGTCGTTGTCCGCCGAACCACCCATGCTTTGGAGGGTGGGTCCGGTCCCGCCGCAGAACTCCGTTAACTCTTCTCGTATTTGAAGGAGAGCCGCAGTTTGGTGCGGTACGTGATGCCACCGTTGCCGTCGATATGAAGGTCTTGCTCGGCAACTTCGGCAACCCTCAGGTCGCGGAGCGTCTCACGGGCTGTTCTCACCGCCGTCGCGGCGGCATCCTCCCACGACTCGGTGCTGGTCCCAATAAGCTCGGTAACCCTGTAGACGCTCACGACATCCTCCTTCAAGATCAACCGCCGATTGGAACGGCTGCACACTGGGGGCACTCTAATCAGAGCTACGTCCTGATCGTTTCAGAAAGCGCGACGCGCGACAAGGCGTAGGTCACTACGTCATCGCCCCGTGTACCGGCTCTGGCAATGCGGAGCCTACGCGGTCGGTCAGGCTGTCGAGCTCGGTCCGGGGCGCCGCGGGGAGCTTCGGGCCAGCATGGCGAACCAGTCCTCGATCAACGCCAACTCGGCTCGCCACTCCTCGGCATCTACGGTGAGCATGGCCTGCAGCGCCTCGGGCGGCAGGTTCAGGCCGTCGACATCGAGCGAGCCGCGCGAGGGTACGGAGCCGACCGGCGTCTCGACGGCCTGCGCTCGACCCTCCAGGCGCTCGACGATCCACTTGAGCACCCGGCTGTTCTTACCGAATCCTGGCCAGAGGAGGTCCCCATCGGCGGACCGGCGGAACCAGTTCACATAGAAAGAAAATGGTCGGCATGCTTTCTCGGTGCTCTGCGCCTAGCTGAAGCCAGTGCTGCCGGGCCGGTGGCCTCGTCGGGTGTCCAGCTCCTGCCTCGCCAATCGGTCAGATGCGCGGGCGGTTCGCCGGTCATGCCTTCCCACCACACGTCCCCGTCGTCGGTCAGCGCCACGTTGGTGAACAAGGAGTTGCCGCGGTCGATTGTCGCCATGGCGTTGGGGTTCGTCCGCCAGCTGGTGCCGGGAGCCACGCCGAACAGTCCGTATTCGGGATTGGTCGCGTACAGCCGGCCGTCGGCGCCGAACCGCATCCAGACGATGTCGTCGCCCAAGGTCTCCGCCGTCCAGCCCGGCAGGGTCGGACGCAGCATGGCCAGGTTCGTCTTCCCACAAGCGCTGGGAAAGGCGGCCGCGAGGTGGTAGCTCCGCCCCTGCGGTGAGGTCAGTTTCATGAGCAACATGTGCTCGGCCAGCCACCCTTCGTCGCGAGCGATGACTGAGGCGATCCGCAGTGCGTAGCACTTCTTGCCGAGCAGCGAGTTGCCGCCGTAGCCGGAGCCGTACGACCAAATCGCCCGCGGCCCCGATCGCCGAAGTGGTCACGAACGACTTGGATTCACCGCCGTTTCATGTCGTTGGTGACACTTTTGTCCGCAATGGTCAACCTCCGCCCGGTGGGTCGACCGCCTCGTTTGCATCGTTCCGCCGGACAGCGCTGCTGAGCTGCCAAGCGCCGTACGGGCACAATGAGGCGATGGTGATGACCACTGACTCCCCCCTCGCAACTGTTCAACGCATGTTCCAGAGCTTTGCCGACGGTGATGTGGACAAGCTGCTCGAGACGGTGCATCCCGATTCACGCTGGACATATATAGGTGCGAACCCGCGACCGGCGAAGGGAACCTACGTCGGTAAGGAAGGTGCGCGGAAGTTCTTCACGCGGATTCTCAGAAACCTTGACATGACAGCTTTCCAGCCAACGGAGTTCGTGACAGAGAAGGACACGGTCGTCGTGTTCGGTTATGAGTCCGGTACCGTAACGGCCACCGGTGATAAGTTCCGCAACGAATGGGCGCAAAAGTATGTTGTCCAAGACAACCTGATCACCGAGATGGCGGAGTACAACATTCAGGTAAGCGCGACAACATAGAACACAGCCCGGTGATCGGGGTTGAGGCCGGAATTTCGTGGGTCGCCGGCGGATGCCTCATTTAATAGTCCGGTTTGTCTTGCGGGGTCGCGTCCTGGACATCGTGCCGGCAAGTCGAACGACTTCTCACCGCGGGCCTCCTGTGCTGAGACGCTCTTTGAGGTGATGGCCATCTCCTCGCGCGTCCGGCGGTATGCATGGCGTTTGACGACAGGACCAATGGACCTACCAAGCGCGCACCGGCGGGCGGAGACTGAGAGGGCATGATTCAAGCTGTTCGGGACATAGCAAAGGAGTGGTCCATGGGGAGGCTCGATGGTCGGGTGGCCCTCGTCACCGGGGCTGCCAGTGGCATCGGCAAGGCAACAGCGAAGCGGCTCGCCCAGGAGGGCGCCGCAGTCCTTATCACCGACATCAACGAGGAGGCAGGTGAGGCCACCAGCGCCGAGGTGCGCGACTCCGGCGCGAAGGCGGCGTTCCAACGGCACGACGTCACCAGTGAATCCGACTGGCAAGCCGCGTGCGCCATAGCCGTTGAGCAGTTCGGTGGCCTCGACATCCTGGTCAACAACGCCGGACTAGGCGACCTGCTCCCGATCGAAGAAACCACCCTGGCCGACTGGCAGCGGACCATCGCCATCGATCAGACGGGCGTCTTCCTCGGGATGCGCACGGCTGGCCCGCACCTGAAGGCATCCGAGCACGCCTCAATCATCAACATCAGCTCGATCTTCGGCACCAGCGGCGGCTTCGGAACCTCGCCCGCCTACCACGCCGCCAAGGGCGCGGTCCGGACGCTCACCAAGAACGTCGCACTGCACTGGGCGACGAGCGGCGTGCGGGTCAACTCCATCCATCCTGGCTTCATCGAGACACCTATCCTCGAAGACACCAAGGGGACCGAGTACTGGCAGACGATGACCGACTTGACCCCGATGGGGCGTCTCGGCCAACCCGAGGACATTGCCGCCGGCGTCGCCTACCTCGCCAGCGACGATGCGGCATTCATCACCGGGCTCGAACTTTACATCGACGGGGGCTACATGGCCCGCTGATGCGCCGGGTGGGTGCATACCGCTGAGCGGGCTCGTGCATCATCGGCCAATATCGATGACCAGAGCGGCCTCCCGCAGGCTGGGACGGCCGGGCGAGATTCCAGCGCAGCCTGCGGGGGCGAGCCTCCGGCTTCGTGGCCAGATCGACACCCGTTCGGCCCGACGGGTGTAAACGTCGCGGGCATTGCGTAACGCAATTCCAGGAGGGTAGGGCAGCCGAGGCCCCATAGCGGCATTTCGTAGTTGAGGGTGGTGAGTTGTTGATGCAAGGGCTCGTGGCCCTGCGCTGAGATGGGTGTGTTCATGCATCCATCGAGGAAGGGCCACGAGCTGTATTCGAGCTTATGGGCTTGCGGCGTGACGCTGCGGGCGTGATCTTCAACCTGCCCGGCTATCGGGTGGTCGATGCGGTCGATCTGCCCTTAGGCGGTCGCCGAGTCAAGGGTCAGACGGTTGATCTTGCTGACGGCTGCCCTGTGTGTGGGGTGCATACCGTTAGTATGCGCACCGAAGCCACCTTCCACCGACTCACGGCAAAGGCTCGACGAAATCAAACCCAGCTCGCAGATCAGCGCGGACTCTGGCCCACGACCAACGCAGTCGCAGACGTTCAACGGCTACCAACGAAACCAAGGTGTGCACGAAAAATCTGCACTCCCAGTCGATCTTGGACCCTACCAACGAACTCTCTGCCTCCTCTTAGGCGGAGGCTTAGAAAATCGGCGGTTCGGTCGAAGGCGGAAGGCAGGGTGTCGCTCGATGAGCCGAAGAACAGTTTGACATTGACGCCTGGATTGACTCGTCGTAGAACCGAAGTGAGAGACCGCTTCCGCGCGGCACTGGTGCGCCCGGGTGCCCCACGACGCTGTGGAGCCGGCACAGTAAGGACCTCAGCCGGTACTTCCCCCACCTGCTCTCCCCGCCACCACCGACCGCGACGAGGGCGCCGCTGGATCGACGAGCTACCCATCTTCGCCCTGGATCCGCTTGGGGGCGCGGGGCCCAACGTTAAAGTTGGGCTACCCACCTAGTGAAACAGTGAGGTTCGCCATGGCCGATTTCCTGGCCGAAGTACAGGCCATTTCCCCCGAAATCATCCAACTCCGGCAGGAACTGCACGCGCATCCGGAGGTCGGCATCGATCTCCCCTGGACTCAGGCCAAGGTTCTCCAGGCCTTGGAAGGTCTCGATCTTGAGATCACTAGGGGGACCAAGCTCACGTCGATCACCGCCATCCTGCGCGGTGCAGCCGCACCGGAGAATGTCGCCGACCGTCCCGTCGTCTTGTTGCGCGCCGACATGGACGGGTTGCCTGTCACCGAAACAACGGGTATGCCATTCGCGTCCACCATCGGCACCATGCACGCGTGCGGCCATGACCTGCACACCGCCGGGCTCACGGGAGCGGTCAAGCTGTTGCACGCGCACAAGGACGAACTGCCCGGCGACGTCGTGTTCATGTTCCAGCCTGGCGAGGAGATCTTTCAGGGCTCGCGTCTGATGATCGAGGAGGGGGTCCTTGACGCTGCCGGGAAACGGGCCGACCGCGCGTTCGGCATGCACGTGATGAGTGCCAAGTTCCCAAGCGGCAATTTCGCCAGTAGGCCTGGGACAATCATGGCTGGTTGTGACTACCTGCGCGTGGACATCATTGGCAAGGGTGGCCACGGCTCCGCACCTCACCTGTCGAACGACCCAGTGCCGGTCATGGGGGAGATCCTCACAGCACTGCAGGTGCTCGCGGCCAAGAAGTTCGACGTGTTCGACCCGGTTGTCATTAACACCGGCATCGCCAACGCCGGTCAGGCCACGAATGTCATCCCGGAGAAGTGCCGTATTGAGGCCGCTATTCGCACCTTCTCGCCGGAGAACCGGCAGAAGATGGAGGTTTTGACCAGGCAACTCGTTGAGCACATCTGCGCCGCCTACGGCATGGCCGCGAACGTGGTCTGGGACTCGGGGACGGGGCCCACCCTGTGCGACCCCGACATGACCGCCTTCGCGTTCGAGCAGATGGAGGCCATCGTCGGCCCCGACCGGTATTACGAGATGACTCTGCCGCTCACCGGCTCCGAGGACTTCGCCAGTGTGCTGGAGGACGTTCCGGGGACCTTCATCTTTTACTCGGGTGTCCCGGACGGGGTGGACCATGAGACGGCGCCGTACAACCACGCGCCGAACGCTTGGTTCGACGACAAGATACTCCCGGAGGCGACTGCCCTGCTCGCCCAGCTGGGTTACGAATCGCTCCGCGACCTTGCGAGCGCCTGATTTAGCTTTAGCCGGCTCCCGAGCTTGCGGGACGGCTCAGCGCGAAGCTGGTCATCAGTAATACTTCTTCCCCTTGGGGATAGTGACGGTAATCGCGATGATGGCGATAAGGGCCAGAATCAGGTTGAACAGGAATGTCACCAATCCAGCCTGGCGGACGGCTACGTTTTCCTGCATACCCTGCATCTGGAGGACTTCCCCGACGATGGTGACGCCTCCACCAAGGAACGAAGTGAATATCGTCAACGATATGGCGGCCCCGATGGCACCTCCCAGTGAAGAGGCCATCTTGTAAATACCCGCCCCTGCACCAGCCTCTGCTGGGGGCAGATTGGACAGCGCAGCGTCGGTCGACGGAGTCGCGTAGAAGGCCAAGCCCACGCCGAAGACGGTGTAGGCAATCACGGCGAGCACCCTGTACGGGCCGACAAGGAGGTTGGTCGGCATGAGCAGAATGCACGCCAAAGCGACCAGCATCGATGCCCAGATCATCGGCTTGCGTGGCCCGAAGCGCCGCAGCAGTTTCTCGCCGACCCGGATGAAGGCGATGATGGCAACGGCGTAGCCGATGGTCAGCAGGGCCGCCCGCCAGGGGTCGAATAGCTCCGGTCGGGCAATCTGCAGCATTTGCTGGCTGACGATGAGCAACCCGATCGTGCCGTTGAGTACGAAGTTCGAGATCGTCGCCCCGGTGAATGTGGTGTTCCGAAAGAGCGCGAAGTCGATGAACGGATTGGTTTTCTTGCGCTCATACAAGACGAAAACGGCCAAACCGACAATGGCAATCGCACCGAGGCCCAGCGTCGTAGGCGTCGTCCAGCCCAGCTGCCTGCCGAAGATCAGCACGATCATCAACGCGAGGATCGAGATCATGAAGATAATCAGCCCGACCACGTCGAACCTGCGGTGTGCCGCCTGGTCGGCCCGACTCTCAGGGGTACCCCAAATCAGCACGATCGAGATGACCGAGACGACAATCGCCGCGTAGAAGATCGTCCGCCAGTTGAAGTTGGAGACGACGAAGCCACCGAACAGCGCAGCGAACCCAGACCCTCCCCACGACCCGATGGACCACATGGACACCGCACGCTGGCGTCCTTCGCCGTCCCAGTAGCTCTTAACGAGAGCCATCGTCGCCGGCATTATGCACGCTGCCGACAGACCCTGAATAGCCCGGCCGGCGAGCAGGAGCGGTAGGGCGAGGTTGCCGCTGGCGAGGATAATCAGCAGCGCCCCCAGAATGCCCAGGCCGTTGCCGACGAGCGTGATCCGCACTCGGCCGACCCGGTCGGCCAGGCCGCCCATGAAGACGATGAACATGCCGGAGAACAAGGCCGTGATCGAGACGGCGAGATTCATCTGGTTGAGGTTGACATGGGGATTGGCGACCTGGTCGATCGGGCCGCCGTTAATATCAGTCAGGACGCTGCGCGCGACCGTGCCGATCGTTCCGGCGAACATCCAGAAGGTGAGGACGCCGAGGACAATGCCGGTCAGCAGCTTGTCGTTTCCCCTAAAGCCCACTTCGGTGGTGGGGGCCGCCTCAGACGTGGTCATGCGTTGTCCTTCCCTAGATAAGCCATGGCTGCGACGACGATGGCTTCGGTGCCTGCGTTCAATGTCGGCTGAATCTGCGGCGCAAACGACGGGGAGTGGTTCGGTGGCGCCGCCTGGTCCGGCGGGAACCCGCCGATGCCCCAATAGGTGTACGGCGTTCCAAATGCGTCGGGAATCCGGCTGAAGTCCTCGCTGGCGGTGATCCGGCCCAAGGAGATCACTCGGTCGTCACCGAAATGAGCGTGGAATGCCTTCGTCACGATGGCGGTGACGTCCGGGTCGTTGTCCGTCAGCGGAAACTGGTCGTAGTACTCGAAGGTCGGCGGCTCCGGTGAACCAGACGCCTGGCACTCTGCGCGGACGATGCGTTCGATGCTGTCGACCACCTTCTGACGCACGGCCATGTCGTAGGTCCGGAGGTTGACAAGCAGCACGGCACGGTCGGGGATGATGTTGCTCTTCGTGCCCGCGACAGAGCTGCCGACGGTGACGACGGCGAACTCGCCCGGCTTCGTCTCCCGAGACACGATGCTCTGGAGGCGCAGGACGATACAGGCGGCGAGGACGACCGGGTCTACGCTGAGGTGTGGCATCGAGCCGTGTGAGCCGCGGCCGAACACGGTGATCTTGACGCTGTCGCCGGCCGAAAGCACGGGGCCCACCTGCATGCCGAAAACGCCTGCCTGGTGGGTGAGTACATGCTGGCCCAGTGCGACGTCGGGTCTGGGGATCTTGGTGGTGAGGCCGTCGTCCACCATCGCCTTCGCTCCCGCCGCAGTCTCCTCGGCTGGCTGGAAGAGCGCGATGAACGTGCCGCTCCACGGCTGGCGCTGCGTCGCCATCAGTTCAGCGGCGCCAAGTAGACACGTGACGTGCGCGTCGTGTCCGCAGGCGTGCATGACCGGGACCTGGACCCCGTCGGCGTCCACCGCCGTATCCCTCGACGCGTAAGGCAACCCGGTCTTCTCCTCGACCGGCAGAGCATCCATGTCCGCGCGGGCAAGCACCGTCTTACCTGCACCGTTCGTCAGAATACCGACGACTCCGCCGCCGATCGACTGCACCTCATAACCGAACCCGACAAGTCGGTGGGAGATCTCGGCCCCCGTCTTGCTCTCCTGGGAACTGAGTTCCGGGTGAGCGTGCAGGTCCTTGTAGAACTCTTCCTGCCACCGTCTGGTGGTGTCCAGATCAGTCAGAACTTCTTGAGCGCGCATCATGGCGCTTCCCCTCTCCGGGCCCAAGTCGCCGTTAACCACGATCAGCGCTAAAACCCTATGAGGCGGCCTGGTCTTGCTGAACGAGGCCAACGACCCGGATGCACCAGGACTTCTGACCCCTTCCCGAGGAGCGAGCGTATCCGAGAGACGATCCGGTACGGGATGCAGCTCGCGAGATTTTCGTCTCGTGGGTCAACCCCGCCGGCCAGAGCCGCTTGCTCCCCAGCCAGCAGGCTTGCGCATCTCGCCGCCTCCTTCTCCCGGACGCCGTGCCGCTTCACGACTGGTGCGGCCTGCTCAAAGGATCGTCCCGGTGCGCTCGACTACGCCGCGTCCGTGCCTTCGATTCTGCGCTCGGCCAGGTCCCGAGCCGCTTGCTCGGTACTCACACCCCGGTTCCGTGCGTCGTGAAACACCACGCGCAGGGTGTCTCCGATACTGCGGATCTGCTGGTCGACGGTCTCCGTCGGCCAACCCAACACCTCGTAGCCGACGAGGTGGATCGCACCCCCACCGTTGCTCACGAAGTCTGGGGCATACGCGATTCCCCGCTCGGCTAGAACTTCAGCCACTATCGGACCCGTCAGTGGGTTGTTTGCCGCGCCGGCGATCGCGGAGCAGGGGATACGGGCGGCGGTTCCCTCGTCGATGACTCCGCCGGTCGCACACGGCGCGAACAGGTCGCAAGCTGTCGAGGTGACGGCGTCCGGTGGCACGACGCTCACGCCCGACGTCGCCCAGGCCGACACGCGGGCTGGGTCCACGTCGGAGACGCTGAGCAGCGCTCCATCGTCCCGCACGAGTTCGGCGAGACGGTTGCCAACTGCTCCCAAGCCCTGGACCAGCACCCTAAGTCCCTTCAGCGAGCTTCCGAAACCGGCGGCCTCGGCGGTGGCCAGTATGGAGTGGTAGACACCGACCGCCGTGTTGTCGGCGCTTGACCCGGAGCCTCCCTTCTCCGGAGAGCGTCCGAAGACGAACTTCGTTGTCTCGCCGAGGGCATCCATGTCGTCCGAGCTCGTGTTGACGTCGGGGCCGGTCCAGTAGGCGCCCGCGAGCTTGTTCAGGTTCTCGGCGTGGAGGTGGAGCAACCGAGCCCACATCTCCGGAGGGATCTCCTTCCGCGGACGGGGCAGGGCGATGACCGACTTGCCGCCACCCATGGGAAGGCTGGCCACGGCCATCTTCAGCGTCATCGCGCTGGCCAGCTTGGTGACGTCAGTGGCTGCCTCGTCGATGGAGTCGTACTGCATCGCTCGGGTGCCACCAGCAGCGGGGCCGAGCGCAGTGGAGTGCACTCCGATGAGGAACCAGGTGCCGGTCTCACGGTCGTACCTCACGGTCGTCAACTCGCCGTCCCAGGCGAAGCCGTAGGCGGTCAATGCTTCACGCTCCTTCGTCGATTTTTGTCCTCAGTCGCGGGGTTCGTGCCTGTGCAAGATGTCGGGCGGCTCGGCGGGCAGCACTCCGTACTCCCCGTGCGCGGCGCGGACGCGGGAATTCCGGTAGCCGTACCCGGCGTAGATGAGCCCTCCGACCGCGAGCCAGATGAAGAACCGGATCCAGGTGGCCAGCGGCATGCCGATCATGAGATATACAGCCATGGCTGCTCCAATCAACGGGAAGACCGGGCTGAACGGCACCCGGTAGGGCCGCGGCATCTCCGGCCGCGTCCGCCGCAAGATGATGACGCCGACGTTGACGATGATGAACGCAAAAAGCGTGCCGATGTTGACAAGCTGTACGAGCTGCCCGAGCGGGATCAGCGCCGCGAACACGGCGATAAAGGCTCCCAACCCGACCGTGAGCTTCGCCGGGGTCCCGTACCGTGCATTGATACTGGCGAGCCCCTCGGGCAACAGCCCATCGCGGCACATGGAGAACAGGATGCGCGTCTGTGCGTACAGCAGCACGAGCAGCACACTGGTGAGGGCGACGACGGCGGCCACCGATAGCGCCGCCGCGGCCCAGCTGATTCCCGCACCCTCCTCCAGCGCCGCCGAGAGCGGCGCTTCGCTCTCGGCGAGCTGTGCTGGAGTGGCGATGCCGAGCGCACCGATCGAGACGAGCACGTAGAAGATGGTCGCGACCGCCAGCGAACCGATGATCGCGATGGGCAGATCGCGCCGCGGGTTTCGTGCTTCCTCTGCACCAGTCGCCACTGCATCGAAGCCGAGGAATGCGAAGAAGATGATGGCCGCGCCGGCAATCACGCCGTTGAACCCGTTCGGGGCGAACGGCGTGAAGTTCTGGCTGCTGAACTGCGACATTGCGACCACGATGAAGAACGCGAGTGCGAGAAGCTTCACCACGACGAGCACCATGTTCGCGACCGTGCTCTCCTTGGCACCACGCACCAGCAGCACGGTGATCGCGGCGATGATCAGGACGGCGGGCAGGTTGATCACGCCGCCGCCCTCTGGAGAGGCGGCGATCGCCTGCGGGATCTGGACACCGAATGATGACTCGAGGAATGCGGCCAGGTTGGCGGCCCACCCGGCGGCGACCGCCGCCGACGCCAGGCCGTACTCCAGCAGCAGGTCCCAGCCGATGATCCACGCGATGATCTCTCCCAGGGTCGCGTAGGCGTAGGTATAAGCGCTCCCAGAGACCGGAATAGAGGATGCCAACTCCGCGTAGGCCAACGCGGAGAAGCCGCAGGCCAGGGCGGCGATGATGAACGACAAGATCATCGCCGGTCCGGCGAGTGCGGCGGCCTCGCCGATCACAACGAAGATGCCGGTACCGATGATGGCGCCGATGCCGATCGACATGAGCTGTGTGGCGCCCACAGTGCGCTTGAGATGGTGACCCTGCTCTTCTGTCTCCTCGAGAAGCGATTTGATGCTGCGCACCGCGAAGATGCTCTTCGTTCCGGAGAATCGGCCCTCGGTCACCACCACCACCAGATTTCTGTTGAGATCTGAAGCACAATCGAGTTCAAGACTGCCGCTGTCAACCGGCTGGCGCATCGGGGCCAAGCGCTGGTCGGGTAGGCCAATGTTCCGTAACACGCGCTTCGAGCGTTGTGTCCGTGCCGAGGCAAGCCGTTGGGTTTGCCGTAGGCCTCCCAAACGGCAGAGACCTGGCGAAGGGAACGGATCCAGTCAACCCCTGAGCAGACCTCTGCGATAGGCGGCCCAAGGGTGGATGGCGCGACGCTGGGGTGTGGACGACTTCCATGCCGTCGACCGAGGATGACTGCTCATGAGACGCGATCAGCCGGGCAGATTCTGGACATCGCCTTCTCCGGGTCCGCGTGCTGGTCGGGGGTCCGGTGAGGTCCCGGCCGGCTGCGTCCTTCCGCTGGTACCCGCCGGAGGAGCACCCTCCATCAAGGATGCAGTGTTAGGGTCCAGATGACCCTCGATGTCGGGCTCAGGCTCGAGGTTGTCGGCGTTCTGTTCGCCGGGTCGCCCGGTAACGCGTCTACGCATTCGGGTGATCATGTGGCGAAATGGAGTCAACTCAGCTCCTCCCGGGGTCGGAGGGCGTCTCGGCAGCGGTTACGTGCAGCTGGTCGCGCCGGCCGTCGGTCAACTGCGGTCGCAGCCGGCTGATTTGCTCGTGGTAGAGGTCAACGTTGCGGAGTTTGATCTCGTCGTAGCCCCGAACCATGTCCGGTAAGCCGGCCAGGTCCACGGCCACGGTGTGGTTGCCCGGCGAAAGTCGGTTGACGATCTCATCGAGCAGTTCCTCGTACTCGCGGACCAGTTCCCGCTCAACGACCCGGACATGGTCGTGGCCGAAGGGGTCGAATCGGGTGTGCCGGAGCCGCTTCATCGGCGCCAGGGCTATGAACATCGCGATGCCCAACTTCCCGGGGATCTTGATCTTGCGATGCAATCCCAGGCTTTTCAGCAGGGGTGGATGCAACATGAACGCGAACGTCGCCTCGCTGCCGAACCGGTCGTTGATCTCCCGGTCCAGGCTTGGATCGAGGTGCAGGCGAGCGACTTCGTACTCGTCCTTGTACGCCATCAGCTTATGCAGGTTGAACGCCACCGTCTCGGCGAGGTCGGAGCGGCCGGGGACGTGCTCAGCCTCCGCGGCGCGGACTCGCTCCACCCGACTGACGTAGCGCTGGGCATAGCGGCTGTTCTGGTAGGCGAGGAGCAGCGGCACCCGGATGGCGACGAGGCGTTCCAGCTCCGAACCCGGAGTCGCTCGGACCTGGGCGGCGAGCCTGCGGGCTGCAGGCGATGGCGTCGGGGCGGACCGGGGCTCCGGCGACGTGGCCGACACCGCGCGCTGCAGACCGTCGGGATCGCAGACGCCCTGCCGACCGCGACGGAACGCTTGCACGTTCATCTTGACGGCCACGCCGTTGAGCTCGATCGCCTCCTCGATCGAGGTGTCGCTGAGTGGAAGCGCTCCGGCCTGGTAGGCCGCACCGACGAGCATCATGTTGGCGACTTGGTCGCTGCCGAACAGCTGTTCGCAGACCGCTTGTGCGTCCAGGCTCACGCTGGCGTCCTCACGGCTGGACCGCAGGATCCGATCCAGCAATAGCTCGGGTTCGGGGAAGGTGGTTCGGGTGTCCACCACCATTTGCCCGGTCGGAACCTGCGCGGTGGACACGACGGCGACGGTGCGAGCGGGGTCGGTCACGGCGAGGTTGCCCTGCTGGGCACCGACCAGCAGGTCGCAGGCAAGGTAGAGGTCGCAGTCGGCGGCGGTGAGCTTGTTGGCCTGGTCCATGGCGGTGGTGGTGATCTTGAGGTCCGAGATCACTGGGCCGCCCTTCTGCGCCAGCCCGGTCTGGTCCAGACCGCGCACGTGCCGCCCGTCGAGCAGCGCCGCGACGGCGAGCGTCTGGGCGACGGTGACCACGCCCGTGCCACCGATGCCGGTGATCCGGAGGGCGAACTCCTCGGTCGGCACCTGCACCTGCGGCTCCGGGAGGTCGTCGGCGTCGAGTTCGTCGACGGCCGCGCGTTCGCGCCGCTCGCCCGGGGTGACGGTGAGGAAGGACGGGCAGTTGCCCTTGAGGCAGGAGTAGTCCTTGTTGCACGACGGCTGGTGGATCTGGGTCTTGCGGCCGAACTCGGTTTCCACGGGGTGAACAGACAGGCAGTTGGACTGTACGCCGCAATCGCCGCAGCCCTCGCAGACGAGTTCGTTGATCAGCACCCGTGTGGGCGGGTCCTCGAGCGTTCCGCGCTTGCGTCGGCGGCGCTTCTCCGCGGCGCACTCCTGGTCGTGGACGATCACCGTCACGCCCTCGACCCGCCGCAGGACCTCCTGGGCCTCGACCATCCTGTCGCGGTTCCAGACCTCGACGCCATCGGGCAGCTGCACCCCGTCGTAGCGGTCCAGGTCCTCTGTAGTCACGATCACGCGCCGGACGCCTTCGGCGAGCAGCTCCACAACCAGCTCGGGCACAGGGGTGATCCCGATCGCGGGCTGGGCGCCGGTCATCGCGACGTGGTCGTTGTACAAAAGCTTGTAGGTGATGTTCGTACCGGCCGCAACCGAGGCCCGGATGGCGAGGATCCCAGAGTGCGCGTACGTGCCGTCGCCCATGTTTTGGATCAGGTGCGGTAGGCCGCTGAACGGAGAGGCGCCGATCCACTGGGCGCCTTCGTTGCCCATCGCGGTGATGCCGATGATGTTGCCGACATCCTCGGGACGCATGAACACGGCCAGCACGTGGCAGCCGGTGCCTCCGCCAACCACCGCGCCCTCCGGGACAGCAGCTGCCGAGGAGCTGTGCGGGCAGCCGGAGCAGAAGTACGGGGACCGCGACAGCGGCAGCGGCTCCAGCCTCGGCCTCGACATCCGCTTGAGCCGCTCTTCCAACCCCGGCAGCGGACCCAGCCGGTCGGCGACCAGCCGGGCGATCGAGTGGGTGTCGAGCTCATGGTGGATCGGCACCAGCGGTGCGCCGGCTTCGTCGAGCTTGCCGAGCACCAGCGGCCGGTCCGACATGCCGTACAGTTCGTCTTTGAAGAAGAGCTCCAGGAACGGCCGCTTGTCCTCCAGCACCAAAATCTGCCGCAGACCCGAGGCGAACTCACGGACGATCTGCCCGTCCAACGGGTAGGGCATCCGCATGTGCAGCAGCCGCACGCCCAGGCGCTGCAGGTCCGAGTCGTCTAGGCCCAGCTCGCGCAGCGCCTGCCGCAGATCAAAGTAGGTCTTGCCGGAGGAAACGATCCCCAGACGATCGTTCGGCGTGCGCAGCGTGATCCGGTTGATGTCGTTGGCCCGGGCGTACGCGAGGGCGGCCTCGATCCGGGCGTAGACCATGGAGCGTTCCAGGCTCAGCACGCTCTCGCCGTATAGGTGCGACGACGGCACGTGCTCATACTCACGACCGTCCAGCACAGCCGTGACCATCACGGGCTGGACCCGATCGGTGGACACGAACGCCGAGCCGGACCCGTCGGCCACTGAGGTGGACATCTTGATCGCCGTCCACAGTCCGGAGCACCGAGACATCGCCACAGCGTGCAGGCCCAGGTCGAGGACCTCCTGGACGTCACCGGGGAACAGCATCGGCATCATCAGCGCCGCCACGGAGAACTCGCTCGCCCCCGGCGTCGGTGAGGACTTCGCCGTCGGGTCATCACCCACCAGCGCCAGCGCGCCTCCGGTCCGGGTGGTTCCGCACAAGTTGGCCTGTCGCAAGGAGTCCATCGCCCGGTCGAAGCCGTTCGCCTTGCCGTACCAGATGCCCACAACGCCGTCGTACTTCGGATCCGGCAACTGGAGGGCCAGTTGGCTCCCCATCACCGCCGTCGCCGCCAACTCCTCGTTCACCCCCATTGTGTGGACGACGTGGTGCTCCGCGAGCAGCGGCTTGCGCCGCTGGAGCTCGAGGTCATAGCCACCCAAAGGGGATCCCGGGTAGCCGGAGATGAACGTCCCGACATTCAAACCACGCGCCACGTCCGCACGCCGCTGCACCAAAGGCATGCGAACCAGCGCCTGGACTCCGGTTAGGTAAATCTTCGCCTCATCGGCGGTGAACTTGTCCGTAAGTGACAAGGGCTGCGATGTCAGCGTCATGGACCCACCCACATTCGGCTGCGGAGAAGGGTTGGAGGTCAACTCATTGTCTGGAAACGATCCGCACAAGTCAACGGCGAGGCCCTTTTCGTACCAGGCACGTTGGAATTACTGAGGGAGGTGGGCGTCTCATCGCCGTGGGGCCTGAAACTCGGATGGTGATCACCGTTAGCACGCCACCCACCGAGGACATGTCCAAGAGAGGTCCTTCTCAGGCGACAAGGGAGTATGTCCGAACTGATCGCGGTAGGGCTTCGAAGGCTTCTTCTTCCGTTTCATCCGCTTCCGCACCCCTCCACCTTGACGGATCCGGGGTAGTCGACCTGCATTCTTCATCTTCAGGTGGCTTAGCGGCCGTGGGCCAGCGCCGCGAGATCCAGTCACTACACGTTCCCTGATGCAGGCGCCGAACATTGCTCTGCGCCTCCAGACCGAAGAGCCGTTCGATGAGCGCAGCAGTGATTGACGGTCCCGACAGCGAGCGCGCCCCGCGTCAAGGGCGACGGGTGGCTAGCGGGTAGCGGATTGGCCGTCACGGCCCCAGCTGGGGGCAAAATCTGGTGGCCCGCGCGACGCTGGGCCGGGTCCTCGCGCCGTTGAACAATACGTGCACCCGCGGCTCAGCCGTTGCGGTCCTGAACCATCGAGCGGGCCAGTGATTGTGTGACTCGGCTCAGCTGGTTTTGCAGAGCCGCCGAAGGCGCGGTGCCGGTCCGTCGTCTGAGAGCGTTGGCTTCGGCCAGGTTCGCGGCGGCTCGCTGACGGTCGCCTCTGTCATGGTTGAGCACGGAGCCATCGCCTCGAGGTCGGATGCCGTGCCACCGAGATGGCGTAGGCGCCGATTCGCGTCCCTCGCCTGATGCAGCAACGTGTCTGCCCGTTCGTGATCGCCGGCCATGACGGCAAGGTTGTCCGCCAACGTCCCGGCTGACGCGAGCCCTTCCTGGTAGCCGATGCTCCGGTACGCGGCGAGGCTCCGCGTCGCTAATGCGGCGGCCTCGGCGCTGCGGCCCGCGGCGAGCTCAGCATGCGCACGGTAGTCCAAGGTGGTCCCCAACGCCATTGGTTCGCCGATTGTCTCCGCCAGGGATTCTGCGTCCCTGAGCATGGCCGCGCCCACGTCGTGGTCTCCCGCCGCGTGGGCAGCCTGTCTTGCAAGCGCGGTGACGAGTGCTGGCGTCCACGGTTCCCCGCACCTGCGTGCTTCGTCGAGGGCGGACCGGTGCTGCGCTTCGGCGGCGGCATAGTCGCCCCGTGCCCACGCGGCCATGCGGAGCAGGTTGTGGGCCAGAGCCACAAGTTCCTCGTGCGGCAGTCGCTGCGCGGCGTCGAGCTGACGGCCCGCGGCGTCGACTGCTGCCGCTGTTGTCGCCTTGGGCGAGCGCCGTGGAGGCCCAGCGCGCGCAGCAGACGAGCGTGGGTGCGCGGGTCACTCTCGAAGCCGAGTGCTGCTGTGGCCCAGGACCGGCCGTGCTGACCGTCATGGCGGAGCAAACCGAGGTGCTGGCCGGGCAGGTGGAGCAGGGTTTTGGCCCGCACCCGAACGCCGAGGTCTACCGCAGCCAACCCGGCCTCGGTGACATCCTCGGCGCCCGGGTGCTAGCCGAGTTCGGCGACGACCCCGGCCGCTACGTCGACGCCAAAGCGCGGAAGAACTACTCCGGCATGTCACCGATCACCCAAGCCTCCGGGACCAAACGGGTGGTCCTTGCCCGCTTCGCCCGCAACCGCCGCCTCGGCGATGCGCTGTTCATGCAGGCGTTCGCCGCACTCAATAAGTCACCCGGCGCCCGCGCCTTCTATGACCGGCAGCGTGCCCGCGGAGCCACCCACTACCAGGCCCTACGCACCCTCGCGAACCGGCTCGTCGGCATCCTCCACGGCTGCCTACGACACCACCCCCTCTACGACGAGCACCTCGCCTGGCACAGCGAACCAGACAAACTCAGCCGTGCAGCTTGACCTCTTCCGGTCGTGGAATGTCTAGCCAATCGGCATCGTGGGTCCGTCTCATCGATATGCATGAGTGCTGTACGAGCCCCTTACCTAGATCCGGACACCGCCCACTGTCTGGCCGCGCGGCCAGGAGCATTGACGAGCCGCAGACGGGACTGTTCCTCATCGAGATCAGGTAGGCGGCCTCCTGCTTGCCGCCACGATGATTCCGACGGCTGTCGGCAGGTCGATCCGACTCGTGTTGATGACCAGGTCGTAGCGTGACGGATCCTGCGGATTCCAGGCATAGAGCCGCTGAGACATCTCCGAACGTACGTAGTCCTCGACGACCTGGCGGCGGACGGCCTGTTCACGAGTGATCCCGGCTGCGGCGGCCGCACGAGCCACGCGGCCCTCGACACTGCCGGTCAACAAGACATGTACAGCGTTGGGCCGGGCGGCCAAGATCACGGTAGCGTTGCGGCCGAGGATGACCCCGCCGTCCCTGTCGAGTCAAGGACGTAACGGTTGTTCTCGGCAACCATGTCGTGATCGGATGCGGCGTACATGGCTTGGCCGCGAGAGTCGTCTTGCATAGGGTTGGGAATCCCTCCCAGCGCTCGGAAGATCCGGCTGAGCAGCCCTGTGTCAGCCTCCGCGCGGGCTTGCTCGGCGGCCTCCTCGATAGCCTCGGACGTGAACGCCTGCGACACCCACGGCACGCCGAGAGCCTCGGCCACCTTCGGTCCGACTTCGGTTGCGCCGGATCCGTACATCTCAAACAAGGTCACGACGGGTTTTGTCATCGTTGTCGTCGCCGCGTTCTCGTCACGAACAGTCATCGTCCGCTCACCTCGGCTGCCATCCCAGTTTCCTCTGCCGCGTGCTGAATCCGTCGAGACCGGATAACTTCCATGAGCTCCCCAAAGCGTTTCTCGGTCAGCGGATAAAATGCCATGATCAAGAAGGCCCCGAGGAACAGCACAGCCGGCAGGACAGAGATGGTGAGATGGATCCCGTTCACTGCGGCCTCGGACTGCGGCTGAGCCTTACCTTTGACCGCGCTGACGTAGCCAAAGTATCCGAGGGCGGCACCCACGAGAGCGCCGCCGATCGCCTGCCCCACCTTGCGGGTGAAGGAAAACGCAGCATAAGTTGCGCCCTCGGTACGGATATGGGTCTTCCATTCGCCGTACTCGACGGTGTCGGCCTCCAGGGCCCACGTCATAGTGTTAAGCAGGGCCATGGACGCGCCGATGATAAACAGGCCGACCATAGCGAACGGAATGTTCGTGCGGGCGACAAGCACAATGGCGCCGCCCACTGCCGTCAAAAGACAAGCGATCATGAACCCGCGCTTCTTGCCGAGTGTCCTTGTCACAAACGGACCGAACGGGCCGACGTAGAGCACCGCGCCGGTCGTAATGATCGTGACGACGGTCAGCAGGAAAGCGGGGCCATTCAGATAGTCGCGGGCGTAGTAGATCACGATGGCGCCGACCACATTCTGCGCCGTGAGGTAGAACAAACTCGACAGGCACAGCAGTGCCAGCGGTCCGTTCTTGGTGACCGTTTGCACCGTCTGTTTGATCGTGACCTTCGCGACCTCGCGATGGACGACCTCCTTGGACGTGAAGAACAGCGTCATGAAGAAGGCCATCCCGACCACGACGAAGATTGACGCCGTGATGAGGAAGACTGCTTGCAGGTTCTCTGCGGTCTTCAGCCGCGGAGCGAGTAGCACTGACAAGATGAGAATGGTGAAGCCTGACCCGACCATGCGGGCACCGGCTAGCTTCGAACGCTCTCCAGGATCCTGGGTCATGGCGCCGGCCAGCGAGCCGAACGGGATGTTGACCAACGAGTACAGCGATCCCGTCAGAGCATAGGTCACATAGCCCCAGGCGAGCTTGGCGCCGTGCTGAGCGAAGTCGGGCACGAAGAAGACGAGCAGGTTCGTCAGAAGCAATGGGAGGGAGAACCAGAGAATGAAGGGCCGGAACTTGCCCCACCTGGTCATTGTCCGGTCGACCATGCGGCCCGCAAAGATGTCAGCAAAGGCGTCCCAAAGCTTCACGAACCCGATGATTCCGGCCGCTTCTGCTCCCGAGAGCCCGACAACATCGGTGTAGTAGATCAACAGGAAGAGGCCTGTCATCTGGAACGCGACATTGCATCCGGCATCTCCGCACGCGTAGCCGATCACTCGGGACCAAGGCAGCCGGGCAGTCGTGACGTCAACCGCGCCGGTGTCTGTGCGTGTCATCGTCTGCTCGCTCATCAGGCGGCTCCTTCAGGGTCCGATGTCGAGAGTTGCTCGCTGGCTGGCTAGCCAGCGAGTGCTTAAATAACTGGTGCTCCAGCTCGCATGTTCTGCTGATCATGCACCGGTCGGCAACCCCGGAGCATGGTGTGAGCGCCAACCCCCCTGCGGTGGTCAGAAAGGCCGATGATCATGACCCTACGATCGCGTACCTGAGTTAGCTGCGCAAGGACACTCGATCAGTGATTCTGAAACGGAATCGGAACTCATCCTTTGTCGCCGGACACGACCCTTGCTACCCGTCGAGCCCCTCGGGCGCGCTACCGCGCCCGTCGGACTCTGCGGGTTCCCGGCTCGGCTTTTCAGGCCGCAGCCGGTAGAGCACCTCGCCGGCATGCGGTTCGACGAACGTATCCGGGTCGGCCTCGTACGCGGCCACGTCAACCGTGGCCGGGTCGAGGTAATTGAGATTGACTTTCCGGACGACGTCTTCTGGTATGCCGGTGGCGAGGGTGACGGTGACGCGGTTCTGCTCGCCGTTCTCCGGATCCCAGGTGCCCTGCCCTCGAAGGTGCGTCGAGTGCGCGAGGTCACCCCAAGGCTGGTTGCGGAACTTGTCCCACTGGCCGAGGAAGTAGTCGCGGTTGTGATAGCCGATCTCGATGATGTGTGGGTGCATCACCGACACCTCAGTGATGTGCGGGGCGTAGATGATCAACTCGCCGCCGTCGGCGACGATCGGTTCCAGTTTGTAGAAGCCTTTGGCCGCGGTCCAGATGTCCTCGTACTTGGTGGGCATGACCGAAAGCACCCGCCGGTACGGATGATCAAGATAGGTCACGTGGGTCTCAGCGGAGACCTCTGCACAGAACGCCCACGCCTCCTCCGGAGTGCCGAATGCGGCCGCATGCAGCATGTTGGTGCCGGAGGCGACGACAAGGCAGAGCGCCATCCGTTCGGCTGGGATCAGCGCCGCCGCCTCGTTGATCAAGGCCCGCACCGGGGTGATCCCGGGGGTGCCGATCATCTCTGCGCTGGTGATCAAGGCGCCCACCCAGTGGGACAGGTCGATCACCTCTTGGCCAGAAACGCCGGGGAAGAAGTATTTGTTGCCGCCGGAGAAGCCGACCACCTCATGCGGGAACACTGGCCCGACGACAATGGCCACATCCGCCTCGGCGACATGGCGGTTGATCTTGACCTCCACCGAGGTGTCGGTCATCAGGCCGCCGGTGAGCTCGGTCAGCCGGTCCGCACCGATCGTGCCTAAGCTGGCGAACGTCTCCGGCAGCCAGGACTCATGGTTAAGGATCCGCCACCCCGGGTAAGTGTCCACTGACTGCCCGGGGCGGTAGCCCAGATGGGACGCGAGGTGCTCCTCGGTCATCCCCTGATGGGTGCCAAGCGCGATGACGACGGTGACCTCCTCTGCCCGGCCGCTCAGCTCATCTCGAGCGGCCTGCAACAACATCGGCAGCGGGCAGGTTCGGGTGCCGTCCGGCACCACTAGGCAGATTCGCTTGCCGTCCAAGTCGGCGCCGGCGAGCGCCTTCCGGACGAAGCCGGTCACCTCCGCAGATTCCAGGCGGTCGCCTACACCGCCGATGGTCTGGAGGGTGCGAGCGGATCCCGATGAGGATAGATCCGCGCTTGGGGCAGACGAAGTCATGACGGCACCCCCTCGGCCTTTTGAGGCTCGCTGAGGTTCGGCGTGGCGGCCTGACCAACCTGGGTTTCGCTACGGTCTGCACTCCATTCGGTGTGGAAGGTGCCGGGCTTGTCAACACGCTGATAGGTGTGTGCGCCGAAGAAGTCTCGCTGGCCCTGGATCAACGCGGCGGGCAGTCGCTCGGCCCGAATGCCGTCGTAGTAAGCCAGCGAGGAGGAGAATGCGGGTGTCGGAACCCCGTTCTGGGCCGCACCGGCTGTCACCCGACGCCAAGCCGGCAGGCAGTTGTCTACCACGTCAGTGAAATAGTCGTCTGCCAGCAGCAGCGGCAGGTCGGCGTTCCGCTCGTATGCCTCGGTGATCCGGTTCAGGAACCGGGCTCGGATGATGCATCCGCCCCGCCAGATCCGCGCCATTGCGCCGCGGTCGATGTTCCAGTCGTACTCTTCGCTGGCAGCGGCGATCTGGTCGAAACCCTGGGAGTAGGCCACGACTTTGGACGCGTACAGCGCTTGCCGGACGTCCTCCACGAAGGCGTCCCGGTCGGCGATCTGCCACTCCGCGGCGTGCCCCGGCAGCTTCGCCCTGGCGGCCTCCCGCTGTGGCACCGAGCCTGATAACGCACGAGCCATGGTGGCTTCCGATATCCCGGTGATCGGCACGCCGAGATCTAAAGCGTTCTGCACGGTCCATCGGCCGGTGCCCTTCTGCTCGGCCTGATCGAGCACAACATCGACAAAGGCATTGCCGGTCTCCGCGTCCACATGCCTGAGCACCTCACCGGTGATCTCGATGAGGAACGACTCCAGCTCGCCCTCGTTCCAGGTGCGGAAGATCTGCGCGATCTCGCCAGCCGATAGCTGAGTGCCCTGGCGAATGAGGTCGTACGCCTCTGCGATCAGCTGCATGTCGGCGTACTCGATGCCGTTGTGCACCATCTTTACGAAATGGCCGGCGCCGTTGGGGCCGACATAGGTGCAGCAGGGCACACCATCGACCTGCGCTGCGATCGACTCGAGCAGCGGACCGAGCGAGTCATACGACTCTAGGGAACCGCCTGGCATGATCGAGGGCCCATTCAGGGCGCCCTCTTCACCTCCGGAAACTCCGCTGCCGACGAAGTGGAGCTCGTGCTCCCGAAGGGCCGCCTCCCGACGGATGGTGTCTGGGAAGTGGGCGTTGCCGCCGTCGATGATAATGTCGCCCTTCTCCAGCAGCGGCACTAGCTCGTCGATCACGGCGTCGGTAGGCCCTCCCGCCTTGACCATGATCAGAATCCGACGCGGGGGCTCCAGCGACTTGACGAAGTCAGTCATCGACTTACCCGGCACGAACTCGCCCTCATTGCCGTATTCCTCCATGAACGACTCGGTTCTGGCGTAGGTGCGGTTGTGGACTGCGACTCGGTGGCCGTGATGAGCGAAATTACGTGCCAGGTTGCGGCCCATCACCGCCAATCCGGTGACACCGATTTGAGCAAGATCTGACAT
Organism: uncultured Actinomycetota bacterium; assembly: GCA_963759635.1. GTDB lineage: Bacteria > Actinomycetota > Actinomycetes > Propionibacteriales > Propionibacteriaceae > Microlunatus. The sequence continues at coordinate 70,595 of CAVXAP010000025.1, read as the reverse complement.
GTCGGCCTCCTTGTGTCGATGTACTTCGTCTCTAATGGTTGATCATCCAATGCAGATTCGAGCCGCGTCCAGGGTCTAATGGCCCGCCGGCCTGCTAACAGTGCGCCGGTGCGGCTCAATCCGTTCAGTCATGAAGTGTCCTCCAGCGCGGTCAGGGTGAACAGTCCCGACTGCATCCCGGAGAGGTCTCCGACGGCATAGCGGAAACCAGCGTCGAGGGCGGCGCGAACCACGGCGGTACGCATCGGATCACTGACGGCGCGCGTCAGGTCAACGGGAGGCAGCTCGATCCGGGCGATGTCGCCGTGGTGGCGTACTCGAAAATCGCCGAACCCCAACGCTCGCAAGCCAGCTTCGGCCTGCTCGACCTGACGCAGCTTTCCAGGTGTCACGGACTGGTAGTGAGGAATCCGTGACGCGAGGCACGGCGCTGCCGGCGTGTCAGCGCAGGGAAGCTGCCAAACCCGCGCCAGCCGGCGTACGGCGGGCTTGTCAAGATCAGTACGACAAGCGGCCGTAGCACGTGATGAATGGTTGCGGCGCGAGCGCCGGGCCGGTCTGGCCGTTTCGCGTCGTCAGCATTCTCGCCGTACGCGACGGCATCAAGCCGATGACTGGCCAGCATTTCATCGCTGATACGGATGAAGAGTTCGTCTTTGGAGTGAAAGCAGCGATCCGGGCCGTTGGCGACGTAATCGAGTCGCGAGCCCTCTTGGGTGTTCATCTCAACGAGATCGACCCCAATGTAGCGAGCGACCTGATGCGCCGCCGCGCGTTAGTGTTAGTCGGCTGCAAAACTGGGTGATACGCCCAGAATCGCAACCACACGCTCGGGGCTCAAGACCTTGACCGCTAACGCCAGCAACACCGCGGAATCCACGCCTCCGGAAAAGGCGACCCCTATTCGCTGAATGCGGCCAGAAGCTCCCGACCCTGCTCGATAACACGCGCGGCTAAGAATCTGTCCTGGGAGATGCCCACCTCTGTTTGCGCGCGGTCCATCGGGTCCGGCCTTCAGATCTGTGCGAAGCTCAGCGCTTGTCTGGCCCATGCGAACGAGATTTTGTGCGACTCATAGCGCGAGTCGACACTGGGCTCGTCTATTTCGATCATGTAGTCGCCATCGTAGTCCTCCGGCATCGCGGCGACGACAGCGTCAAAGTCCACGACCCCACGGCCCGGTTCTGCCCAGAGTCGCTTGGTCGCGGAGACCTCGTGGTAACTCATGCCTAACCGAGCTGCGGGATCGAGATAGTCAGCGAAGCAGTCCTTGATGTGAATGCCGCCGATTCGGTCAGCGTAGCGACGGATGAAGGCGGCAGGGTCCACGCCTGCCCAGCGCAGATGTCCGGTGTCGGGGCCGACCCCGATGACGTCTGGACCGAGCGTGTCCAATAACCGCACGATCTCGTCTTCAGTTTCGAACACGCCGCCGACATGGGAGTGGTGCAGCGGGCGCAGGCCTTCGCTCTGCAGCACCTGACAGACGATCCCGCAGTTTTCGACTGCGAGTGCGAACCGGTTCTTGTCGAAGTCCGCGCCCACCGCGGGCTGAGCCATACGCGTTGGTATTTCCATCGACGAAACCATCGTCCGATTCAAGCCGAGTGCGACCTGGTCGGCGGCGAACCGCTTGGCACGTTCGACTTCGTCTACGATGTCGATGGTCTCATCGAACGGTGAGCTGAACAGGCTGATCGAGGGAGCAAGATCGTAGCTGCCGATCCAATCGGCGTACTCGGTCACTGACATCCCCTCGGGCACGTCAGCCTTGACCGCGCTGAACCCGATGTCGTGAAAGTCTGCGAAGGCCTGGTCGAACACCTCTTTGGATTTGTCGACCTTTCCGTCCCGGACCCAGTACGGGACCGGGTTGACCGCTATTCGCGGTCGACGCCTGGAGCGATCATTCCCGGATGTTGTCTCGGTCATCTGTCTCCTCTTTCAGCCTGAGCCTTAAACGAGGCTGACGGGCTTGTCGGTACGCGCGGATTCGTAGACGCCAGCGATCACGCTGATGGTCTGGCGATGCTCGGTCAGGCCCACACGGATCTCTTCGGTTCCCCGCAGCGCAGCTAGGAAGTTCTCATACTGGTAGCGGTGGGCGTCGGAGAGATGGGCTGGGTCCCGCCCGGCAGTGGCCGAGATTTCCTCGGGTAGTGCGTATTCGGCGACCTGGTTGATGGCGCCGTCTTCTGAGTCGGACAACTGCTCTGCGCGAGCCGCACCCTTGGGGGTGACGCGGATGAAGGTGAGCTTGTCGTCTTCGATGACGATCGATCCCTTGTCGCCGTGCACCTGAAGGCGTGCGCTCAGGCCCGGAAAGGCGGCGGTCGTGGCGTGCAGTACGCCGAGCGCGCCGCTCTCGAACCTTACGACGCCGACTGCGACATCCTCGGTCTCGATCCGCTGATGAGCCAAGATGGCGGTGCATCCGAAAACCTCAACCGGTCTGCCCAGCATGGCCACCAGCAGGTCGACGGTGTGCACACCCTGGGTCATCAGGGCGCCGCCGCCCTCGAATCTCCAGGTGCCACGCCAGCCTGCTGAGTCGTAGTAACTCTGGTCCCGCCACCAGTCGATTGAGACGACTCCGGACGTTATGCGGCCCAGCTCGCCATTCTTGATTGCTGTCCGAGCAATCTCGGAGGCGGGGTCGAATCGGTGCTGGGAGATGACCGTTACTAGCGTGCCGGCCTTTTGCTGTGCGGCGATGATGTCGTCAATCTTTGCGAGAGTGACCTCCGCTGGCTTCTCGATGATCAAGTGCTTGCCAGCTTCCAGGGCCTCAATCGCCACCTCGGCGCGCCCGCCGGCCGGCGTGCAGATGACGACTACGTCGATATCGATTGCGGCCATGGCATCTGTCAACGAGGTGAACGCTTTTCCACCGCGCTCTGCTGTGATCTTCTCGGCCTTTTCCGGAGTGCGATTTACTACTGCGACGAGATCGATTTGATCAGCCAGTTCGCTGATCACTTTGCCGTGATGGGTGGCGATCATGCCGGCACCCACCAGCGCGAACCGGAACTTGCTGGAGCTAATGGAATTGCTCATGCGTACGGAATGTTCTCGGATTTCAAGATATCGGTGAATGATTTCCAGGCTTCGGTGAACAGCTCCGGGCCCGAAAAGCCACCCAACGCGTGCGCCTGGCTGAGGTGCGGCTCAAGGGAGAAGAAGCCATCGAAGCCATCCCTTTTCAGCTCACGGATCGTTTCGACCAGCTCGCCGTCACCGTGGCCAGCGGCAACTACCTCACCCGTGGCGAGGATGGCGTCCTTGATCTGCACGTACTCCAGATAAGGGCGCAGCATGGCGTAACCCTCGGTGAGCGGGCGGACGCCCACCTGAACGAAATTGGCGGCGTCCCATACCACCTTCAGGTTCGGCGACCCGACTGATTCGACGATGTCGAGGCAACGCCGTGGAATGTCGCCGTAGATTTCCTTTTCGTTCTCATGCAGCAAAATGACATCGTTCGCCTCTGCTACCCGTGCCAACTCGGTCATCCGGCTCAGCACCTCGTCACGGTGGCTGTCGGGATCGGATCCGGCCGGGATAAAGAAGGAGAAGATGCGGATATAGCGTGCGTCGAAGCGATGGGCCACATCTGCTGCGTGCCGCATTCGGTCCAGATGTGGCCCAAAGTCCTCGTCGACGGGAATCTTGGCGATAGGCGAGCCGATGCTGGAAACGCTCAACCCGTGCGTCGATAAGATGTCTTTGGCTTTGTCGAGTTGAGCGTCGTCTAGGTCGAGAACATTGACGTCCCAGGCGCTGCGGAACTCGAGGTACTTCAAGCCCAATGACGACACCACGGCGCACTGTTCCTCGAAGTCGGGCGATATTTCGTCGGAGAATCCAGACAAGCTCCACATAGCTACGGTTCCTTCTTTGGAGGATCGTTCTGGGCCAGCTGATCAGAGGTCGTCGCGCCAGCGGCGGCGTAGCGCATGCGCCGCCGCCTTGGGCTGGCGGTCGCGCGTGAAGGCGCCCTTCTTGTTACCGCCGACGCGCATGATGCCGGAGGTGGTGGTGAAGTCGGCGAAGTTCCACATCTGCTCACCGACAACGGCGTCGATGCGGTCGAAGACCCGATGGTTCATGTCCAGGTATTCGACCTGGTACTCCTCGGTCCACGGGTTTCCGGCCACAACCGAGTGCAGGCCTGGGTAGGTGTCGGCGCCGTACTCGGTGATGATGATCGGCTTGCCTTCTCCTGCCCAAGCAGTCAGTTCTTTCTCCCAGGCCAGCTCGGCCGCTTCCAGGTCGCCGGTGTTGACGTACCAGCCGTAATAGCGGTTGAGCATCAACACGTCACCGAACTTGGACACCCGGCACTTTCCGTGTGGGGCGAGCATGACGTTGACGAAGCCCACGGGGCGGGTCGGATCGGCCTCACGGGCTACGTCGAAGAGCGGTCGGAAGTAGTCTTCGGCCTCCGGCGTCTCTGACTCGGGTTCGTTCGCAATGCTCCACAGGACCACACTCGGATGGTTCTTGTCCCGAGCGATGAGCTCACGGATCGCCTGAGCGTGCACCTTTTGGGTGATGTCGTTGGCGGTCTCGGGGGAGAAGGTCTGATAGCCCTGCGAGCCGAAGATGCCGCCACCCAGCCCCATGTTCAAGCCGACCGCGGCGGTCTCGTCGATCAGCACGATGCCCTGCCGGTCGGCGTAGTCGAGAACATCTTCGGAGTAGGGATAGTGCGAGGTGCGGAAGGAGTTCGCACCGATCCATTTCAGCAGCTCGAAGTCGTGTAGCAGGTACGCGTCATTGTGGCCTTTACCAATGACCGGCACATCCTCGTGCTTGCCGAAGCCCTTGAATGAGAATGGCTCCCCGTTGATCAGGAACTTGATCCCGTCCACCTTGACGGTTCGCACACCGACAGTCTGGGGGTAACTGTCGACGACGGTGTCACCTTGGACCAGCTGGGCTTCCAGCTCGTAGAGGTAGCCGTCGCCAGGCGCCCACCTGTGCACGCCTGCAACATGCAGTGTGCCGGTCGGCCCGGTATTGGTCGCGACCTCAGCCCTGTCTGCATCCCACAAGATCACCCTGGTCTGGAGATCATCGCCTCCTTCGGCCTCGATCGCGTAGTCGACCACGCCGGTGTGGCCGTCGAGGTCGGTCATCACTGTCACGTCCGTAACGTGTGCTGGATCTGTCGAGTACAACCAGACTGTCCGGTGGATCCCGGCGTAATTGAAAAAGTCGTGCCAGTAGCGCTGACGCTTCCCGGCAGGCGTGTCCTCGATGACGCCAGGCGGGATCGACTGGAAACTCAGCGTGTTGTTGACCACAGCTGTGATCCGAACTTGCTCGCCCGGTGTCACATGCTCGGTGATCTCAGCCTCGAACGGGGTGTATCCGCCTTCATGCGAGACAACCTCAGCGTCGTTGACCCAGACCGTGGCGCGATGAGTCGCGGACTCGAAGTGGAGCACGATGCGCCGTCCTTGCCAGCCACGCGGCACCCAAACCGTGGTTTGGTACCACACGTCGCCGAAGTAGTCGCGGACTGCTGCATCGCCGGCGATGTCGTTGAAGCTGGCCGGTACGGCCATCTCACGGGCGCCCGGGAGCGGCCCGGCGAACCACTGGCCCGATCGACCCTCGCCTGCCTGGTCTAACGCGAACTGCCACAGACCATTCAAGCTTTTGCGTTCGCGGGTACTGGTGTCTTTAGGACGCAGCATGCAGACTCCTCGATGCGTGGCTGGAGTGATCTAGGTCTATTCACTCACGTCGCGGGCCAGGCCCGAAAGTGGTTGCCATTACTTGCTAGCTTGGCCTGGGAAGGACGCGAATGGGAACCGTTGCAGGCAGCAGCGGGCGGCGCGAGGACGCATCCGCTAAAGAGACGGCGTCCGCCGAAGGGGCCAAGTTCACTAAAGGTCTCGCCGGCACGCCAACGATTTACGATGTCGCACGCGTCGCCGGCGTTGCGACATCGACCGTCTCGCGTGCGCTGTCCAACCCGGGCCGGGTGAGCTTCAAGACTGCTGAACATATCCGAAAGGTCGCCAAGGAGCTTGGCTACCGATCGGAGATCTTCGAACGCGATATCCCAGAGAAGCCGACGATGATCCTGGCAATGATCGTCGCCGACATCAACAATCCAGTTTTTCATGGCATGGTGCGTGGTGCTGAGCGTACGGCGACGCATCTCGGTTACACGGTTCTGGTGGTGGAGACCCAGGAGTCCGAGGCGGCCGAGCGCGGCGCAATTCAACGGGTGCTGCCCTCAGTCGATGGCATCATCCTCGCCTCGCCACGGATCTCAGACTCGGCCATCCGTACCGCCGCCAAACAGCGTCCGCTGGTTGTGATGAACCGCGTAGTAGATCAGGTTGCCTCGGTGGCAAACGACAACGTAGGCGCGATCAAGCATGCCGTCGCACACCTGGCGGACTCTGGTGTTGGGGCTGTCACCTACCTTGCCGGGCCGGAAGCCTCCTGGGCTGACAGTATGCGCTGGCGCGGCGTCCTGGAAGCCGGGCACGAGTTGAAGTTGAAGGTCTGCCGGATCGGGCCCTGCGACCCGACAATGGCTGGCGGGGTCTGGGCTGCGAAGAAGTGGCTAAAGGACCCGACTCATGGCGTAATCGCCTACAACGACTTGATCGCCATCGGCTTCATCCGGACGGTGCTCAAAGCTGGCCATCGCGTGCCCGAGGAGGTCGGGGTCATCGGTTTCGACAACATCTTGGATGCGGCGTTGCTAGAACCTCGGCTGACTACTATCGCTTCACCGGTGGTGAGCCTTGGTTCAGCGGCGGTCAACCATCTCTTGTGGAGCATCCGCCGTCCAGCCTCCGATCCAGTCGCACCAGTCTTATTGCCTGCCCGTCTGATCATCCGCGATACGACAGGACGGCGCGGCGGGTAGAGCACTTGAGCTGGAACCGACAAGATCAAGTTGGTACCGCGGTGATCAGCACGCGAACTCCCGCACCGGGAGGCCGCGGACTGCGACATCGGCGCAAAAAAGTGAAGCGGCGAGCGGGTCCTCGCTCGTGTCAATGTTCTCCGCGATGTGGTGATGAATAGCTGGTCGAGGTGATCACCGCCGAAGGTGCACGCGGTGACCTTGCGCGCCGGCACTTCGATCACCTCCTCAAGCACTCCCTCAGCCGTGTACCCGTGCACCGCGCTGGCGTTGGAGATCGCCGTCCACACCCCGCCTTCGCTGTCTACCGTTAAGCCGTCGGCCGGCCCCGATCAGCAATCTCGGCGAAGACGCGCCCATGCGTCAGACCTGCTTGAGTGTCATAGGCGAAACGGTGATCGTTGTAGGTAGCGGTGTCGTTGTAATAGACGCGTGATCCGTCTGGGCTCCGACTCCAGACCGTTGGGGACGGTGACGTCAATCAGAACCGTCTGTATCGAGAGCTCGGGAGCCAGGCGGTACACGCCGGCTGCGTGCGGTGTCTGGTCATATGCCATGGAGCCGCAGTAGAAGTTCCCATCCGGATCGCAGCCCCCTCATTCATCCGAATGCCTGGATCGCTCCAAAGCTCCTCGAGCGCTCGGAGGGTTCCGTCGGTCTCCTCCAGCAAGAATCCACGTTCAACGCCAAATACCGCGCCGCCCTGGCGCCGGAGGCCGTACCGTGGCGACGACGCTGCTCACATGACGGCGATTGATCGTGCCATCAGCCGCCAGCGTCAGCTCGTCGCCTGCCAGCATGTTGACCCAGCGCAACCCTCCCCATGCCGGCGACCCAGACAGATCCTTCGCCGTGATAAGCGACTGGTCCAGTTATCTGTTCAACCTGCATGGGCACCCCTTTCTTGACTCATTCAGTCTTCGAAGAATGCGGGGGTGAAGAGCAGTGTGAATCCCTCCGCCATTGTGGGGTGCGTCAGGATGGCGCCCCGCAATTCGGTGTACTCCAGCCCGGCTAGCATCGCCATCTGAACTACGGCGATTGCTTCACTGGCTCCGGTGCTCAGTAATGCTGCACCCAGGATCTTGTTCGTGTCCCGGTCGACTACAGCCTTCCAGATTCCCTCTAGATGCCCAACGGTACGAGCACGTGGAATCGCTGTGACTGGCATACGGGCGATGCGAACGTCGTGCCCGGCATCCCGGGCTTGCTGTTCAGTGAGGCCGACGCGACCCAATTCCGGGGTAATGAACACGCAGTAAGGGATCAACCGTCCCGCAGTGCTTCTCAGTTGTCCCTCGCCGCGCTGTGCAGCCAGATTTGTTTTGAGAACCCGATAATCATCGTAAGACGCATGAGTGAATTGCGCCGTTCCAGCGACGTCCCCAGCCGCCCATACGCCATTCGCGGTCGTGCGTAAGTATTCATCGACTCTGACGAATCCTCGTTCCGTCAATTCCACGCCGACGCCGTCAAGATTCATTCCGTCAGTAACTGGCTTTCGACCCAGGGCAACGAGGATGTCCTCCGCGGCCACGGATTTGCCATTGGATCGCGACACAGCCACCGTGCCGTCGGCATTACGTGTGATCTTTTCGGCTCGCGCGCCCAAATATACGGTTACGCCGCGATCAGTGAACATTTTCTCGATCGCGGCGGAAATATCGGGGTCCTCTCGGGAGAGGAGCTGATTGCTGCCTTGGACAATGGTCACCTGCACGCCGATCGTACTCAGCAGATCGGCGAATTCACAGCCCACATAACCGCCACCCAGAACAATGATGCTATTGGGCAGTGACTCTAGATTAAGGAGTGTGTCGCTCGTTTGCACGCTGGACTCGGCCAGGCCCTCGATCGGAGGGAGGAGCGGCTCCGTGCCGAGATTGACGACCACATGTGCGCCACGGAGAGTGCGGCTGCCACCGTCATTCAGCGCGACGTCCACTGTGCGGTCCCTGACGAACCGTGCTTTCCCCAGAATGAAATCCATACCAGAATCCTTGAAGGAAACCAGCTGTCCAGCCACCATGGTGGCGACGACGTCCTCTTTGCGGTGACGCAGCAGGTCAACGCTCATCTGTGGTTCTTCAACGCCGGTGATGCCGAACTCCGCTGCGCGGCGTGCAGATTTCAGTACCCGTCCACTGTTGATGATGGTCTTCGTCGGAATGCACGCAACGTTGATGCAGGTCCCGCCGATCTTGGAGCGTTCGATCATAGCGACTTTTTGGCCCGCATTAGCCAACTCCATTGCCAAGGTTTTGCCGGCTTTCCCGCCGCCGACGACGACTAAGTCCATATCTTCAACGGCGGTGTCGCTCATATCGCTTGTCCCTCCTCGACTCTCCGGCGCGCGGTTCGGCGGCCGATCGCTCTTGCAGCTTGCTTGGCTACACCGACAGACTATGGAGCCAATCGAAGCTGCACCTGGACTGCTGAGAAAGAGGCGTCATGGCCACCCCTGTTAACAACGCCAATGAACTGCACACCGCATGGGCCGATCGGTTCAACGCCCAAGACGTGGATGGGATGCTTGCACTCGCTGAGACGGAATCGGTCTTCGTGCCCCAGCCGAGCATTGTGACAACGGGCGACGACGGGCGTGATGCACTTGGGCAGTTCTTGGCGATCGGCCTGCCCATCACCATGAATGTACGCAATGTCTACGTAAGCGGTGACATTGCCTTGACGATCGCGGACTGGTCACTAAAGGGCAAAGGTGCCGACGGTAGTGACGTCGATATGAGCGGCAGCACAGCTGATGTGGCCCGCCGAGGCCCCGATGGTTGGAAGTTCGTCATCGACAATCCCTTCGGTACCAACTAACGAAGCAAACGCGCAACGCCATTGTCCTGGTGGCGTCACGAGCCGCACCGTAATAGCGTCGGCGCATGGGCAATCCATCGGTCGTCGCTGAACTACCGAACTCGGTCACGCTTGTCGACGGCGGAGGAGGATTGCCGCTGCTGCGGGTGTCTACTTCGGTGGCCGTGGGTGAAATCTACCTTCACGGCGCCCACATATCCGGGTGGACGCCGGGTGGGGAGGACCCGGTCATCTGGATGAGCAAGGCGAGCGTCTTTGCGCCGGCTGAGCCCATCCGTGGTGGCGTACCTATCTGCTTTCCCTGGTTCGGCGCGGGGCGGCGAGGAGGGATGGCTTCCGTCCATGGCTATGTCCGGCTGGCCGACTGGTCGCTCATTGCCGCCGAGGACACCGACGGAGTCGTCACGCTCACCTTGCGACTGACTGATGCTGAGGTCGCCGGGCTGCCTGGGGTGCAGGCCTGGCAGCGCCCGTTCGAGTTGACGTACACGGTGACCTTCGGTGCCGATCTCGCCATCGCGTTGGCAGTCCGTAATTCTGGTGACGAGGAGTACTCCTTCGAGGAAGCCCTGCACAGCTACTTCGCGGTCAGAGACATCAGACAGGTCACAATCGAGGGTCTCGACGGTGCGCCGCTCCTCGAGCGGGCGCCCCACACAGGTAACGAGGTCGCACTGCAGATCGGGCCGGTCACCTTTACCAGGGAAACTGACCGCGTGTACGCATCGATGGCGACATTGGCCATCATCGATCCGGCTGGTCGCCGTACCATCACGATTGCTAAGGATGGCTCCGCCAACACGGTCGTTTGGAACCCTTGGAGCGATAAAGCAGCGGCCATGGCTGACTTCGGCGACGATGAGTGGCCCAGCCTGGTCTGCGTCGAGACGGCGAATGTGTTGCACCACACCGTCACTTTGGGCGCGGGTAACGTGCACACCATGTCGACGCGCTACAGCGTTGGCCACCTATCCGACAGAGTCGGCGGGCAACAGATCTGACGCTCGCCGCGACGCGTCTCAGCGACAATAAACGGCAACCTATTGTCGGCTCGGCTTCCTTCCCAGCAGGATGGTGGTTATGTCCCCCACTGTTGAACTCCGCCTTCATCCGGATCGCCTATTGCCGTCTGAGCCTGGAGTGCTTTCGATCGCCCGCCAGCTGTATGACAGTGTCAAGGATTTGCCGATCATCTCACCGCACGGCCACGTGCCGCCGCAGTGGTTATCGGAAGACATTCCATTCAGCAACCCGACGTCTTTGCTGATCACTCCGGACCACTACGTCAACCGCCTCATGCACGCCTATGGCGTTGAGCTGTCCGCGCTCGGAGTGGCTCAGGGCACCATGACCGAACAGCAATCGCGTGATGCGTTCCGCACCCTGTGTTCGCACTGGAGCGTCTACCGGGGCACGCCAGTGCGGTACTGGCTCGACGACCAGCTGGGTGGGATCTTCGGAGTTAAGGTGCGGCCAAGCGCCGAAACCGCTGATCAGATCTATGACGAGATCGCCAGCCGTCTCGAGTCGCCGGAGTTCAAGCCAAGGGCGCTGTACGAGAAGTTCAAGATCGAGGTGCTGGCCACCACCGACGACCCGTGCGACGACCTGGCCGCCCACCAGTTCCTGCGCGATGACGAGAGTTGGCAGGGTCGCGTTATTCCGACCTTCCGACCCGACAAGTACCTCGAGCCTGCACAGCCTAATTGGAATGCCGATGTTGACCGGCTGGCTGAGGTGTCCGGGATCGATACGGGTGACTATGACGGTTATATCGCCGCCATCGAGAACCGTCGCCAATACTTCAAGGACAACGGCGCGGTCTCCGCCGATCACAGCCACCTCGATGCTCGCACTGAGATGATCGAGGTGGCTGAGGCAGAGCGCATTTACGCATCTGCTCGCAAGGGCGAAGTCTCCGAGGTGGAGGCCACTGCGCTGCGGCGCCATCTCGTTTCGGAGATGGCACGGATGGCGTGTGATGACGGGCTGGTGATGACGCTGCATCCCGGCGTACGGCGAAACCACCACCTGCCAACCCTTGAAAAATACGGCGCCGATGTCGGGACCGACATTCCGGTGCAGATGGAGTTCACCGATGCCCTGCGCCCCATGTTGATCCGCTACGGCACCCATCCCAACTTCCAGCTGGTGATCTTCACCCTCGACGAGACTGTGTTTTCCCGCGAGATCGCCCCATTGGCCGGCTTCTATCCGTCGGTGTTCGCTGGCGCGCCATGGTGGTTCATTGACGCGCCCGAGGCGATCCGCCGGTTCCGCGCCGCTATCACCGAGTCCGCCGGCTTCGGCAAGACCTCCGGATTCATCGACGACACGCGCGCCTTCTGTTCCATTCCGGCTCGGCACGACATGTCGCGTCGACTTGACGCGGGTTTTGTCGCACATCTGGTAGCCGAGCGCCGACTTGCTGAGGACGAGGCTATGGACGTCATGCATGACCTGGTCGTCACCAATCCAAGGAGGGCGTTCAAACTGTGACCGCAGCCAACGAAGTTCCCCGTCTGTCCCGTTCGCTGCCCGACATGCCCCCGGCGGCACCAGTTCGAATGGTCCACCTCGGTGTCGGCAACTTCACCCGGGCCCATCAAGCCTGGTACACAGCCCACAGTCCGGATGCCGACCAGTGGGGTATCGCCGCCTTTACTGGTCGCCGACCTGACGCCGCCGAAGCTCTCGCACCGCAAGACGGTCTGTACACCTTGATCACCCGCAGCGCCGAGGGCGACGCTTTCGAGCTGATCGGTGCGCTCTCGGCGGTTCATGCCGCCGCCGACCATGAGGCCTATCTCGACTACCTGAGCCGACCTGAGGTAGCGGTCGTCACTATCACCGTGACCGAGGCAGGCTATCTCCGCGGAGCCGATGGGCATCTGGACGCGGGTCGGGACGTCGTTGTTAGTGATCTTGAAGCCTTGCGTTCAGATCCCCGCAACCCGGTCGGTTCCCTGCCCGGCCGATTGGTCGCAGGCTTGCTCGCCCGCCGCGCTGCCGGAGCAGAGGCCATCACCGTCCTGTCCTGCGACAACCTGCCCGAGAACGGTGCCGTTACCAGAACCGTGGTTACGGATTTCGCCGGCATGCTGGACGAGACGTTGCCGGACTGGATCGATTCCCATGTCGATTTCGCCACCTCGATGGTGGACCGGATTACGCCGGCCACCACCGATGAGGACCGAGCGCTGGTGGAGAAGGAATGCGGCTATATCGACGCCTATCCGGTGCCGACCGAGCCGTTCAGCGAATGGGTGGTTTCCGGTAGCTTTCCGGCCGGCCGGCCGCGCTGGGAGGAAGCCGGCGCGACACTGGTCGATGATGTGGAACCGTTCGAGCAACGCAAACTCTGGCTGCTCAACGCATCACACTCAATGCTGGCGTATGCCGGCAGCATCCGGGGATATTCGACGATCGATGAAGCCATCGCTGATCCAAGCTGCAGATCCTGGGTGGACGCGTTCTGGGATGAGGCGAGTCGGCACCTTACCCTTCCCGCCTCCGACATCGCCAACTATCGTGCAGCCCTGCTGACCCGCTACTCCAACCCCCGAGTCCGCCATCAGCTGGCCCAGATTGCAGCGGACGGCTCCATCAAGCTTCGGGTGCGCATCTTGCCGACTCTCCGCGGGGAGCGGTCAGCCGGTCGGGTCCCCACCGGTTGCGCTACCGCACTCGCCGCCTGGGTACTGCATCTGCGCGGGCTGGGCGCTCCGATCAAGGACCCAGGAGCTGGCCCCGCTCAGGAAGCAGCCAATTCCGGTGAGCTGCCAGACGCCGTACCGGCAGTCTTGAACGTTCTCGAGCCCGGTCTCGGGGGCGACAAAGAGTTGGTCGATGCCGTCCTGCGTCAGACGGATGCAATAGCGTCCGAGTGACATGACCAACCGTACGACTGAGGTCATCATCGGCCTCGATGTCGGGACGACCGCAGTCAAGGTTGCTGCTTTTGGCGTCAGTGGAGCCCAACGCGAGCTGCCCAGCGCCCTCCGCGAGTATCGACTGGAGCAACCACAACCCGGTTGGCAGGTGCAGGATCCGGCGAGCGTGCTGGCCGGCATCGACAGCGCCCTTGCCGAGTGTGTAGCTGGGCTCGACGAGTCAAGAGTTGTGGCTATCTCAGTTTCAACGGCCATGCATGGTCTGCTGGGGCTGGATGCTCAGTACCGCCCACTTACACCGCTGGTGACATGGGCCGACTCGCGCGCTCGCGGTGAGGCTCGTCAATTGCGTCAACATGGTCTGGCGCGCGAGCTGTTGCACCGAAGCGGGACACCGGTCCATCCGATGAGCCCGCTTGTCAAGCTGGTCTGGTTCTCCCGGCACGAACCAGAGCTCGCCGGTCAGGTGCGCTGGTGGGCAGGCCTGAAGGACTGCGTACTGCACCACCTCACCGGCGAACTGGTCACCGAGCTCTCCAGTGCTTCGGGGACCGGGTTGCTCAATTTGAAAAGCCGCAGCTGGGACGCCCAATCACTGGACTTGGCCGGTCTCAAGGCCGACCAGCTGCCATCAGTGCTGCCAACCACCGCCGTGCTCAGGCTGACCGCACAGATCGGGCAGGAGCTCGGCCTGCCCGCAGGTTTGCCGGTCGTCGTTGGCGCTGCTGATGGTCCGCTGGGCAATCTCGGCACTGGTGCCATCACCCCTGGTGTGGCCGGCCTTTCCCTCGGCACCAGTGGGGCTGTGCGGATGGTCCTGCCGGAGCCAGGTTTCGACAACGAAGGACGGCTGTTCTGCTATGCCCTCACCGATGAGGTCTGGGTGATCGGCGGAGCCGTCAGCAACGGAGGTATCACGCTACGTTGGGCGGGGAAGACCTTCGCGCCTGACCTGGTCGGCGACGGTCCCGCGGATGTCGCCGTGCTCAATCTGGCGGCGCAGGCACCCCCAGGCAGCGACGGCCTCCTGATGTTGCCGTACGTGCTGAGCGAGCGTGCACCGCTGTGGGACGCGGATATCGCCGGCGCCTATTTGGGAATCCGGGCCCACCACACCCGCAGTCATTTCATCCGCGCTGCGCTTGAGGGCGTCTGCCTCCAACTTTCTACGATCGTGGATTCCCTCGACACTGTTGCTCCTGTGCAATCCATTCGAGCAACTGGTCGCCCGTTTGGCGCCGATCTGTGGCGTCAGATCATGGCCGCGACGCTTGCGCGGCCAATGTCGGTTCAGGCCGAGGCCGGTGGTACCGCTTTGGGGGCAGCGGCCCTTGGCTGGTATGCCCTCGGCGGAGCCGCCACACTGACCGAGGCCCTCATTGCCGTCGGCGGACCACACCCGGAGAGAAGCGCCGCGACGGTGGCTGTGACGTCGTCGGATGTCTCCACCTACGCGCAACTTCGAGCCAGCCTGCATGCGCTGATCGACGACTATGACGAAGTTGCGGCCATATTCGCCTCTTCTGTCAGCTCAACGGGCTGATTAGATCCTCGACACCCAGAAATGGACGGAAATCTCATGAGCGCAGAGATCAACAGCGCAAACTCGACACAAGCTCCAGTGGTCGACCCGACTGACCCGGACCGCAATCTCGCCCTGGAGTTGGTGCGGGCAACTGAGGCGGCCGCCATCGCCTGCGCGCGATACATGGGCTTTGGTGACAAGGAACAGGTTGATCAAGCTGCCGTGGACGCCATGCGTCCCGTGCTTGGATCTGTTCGGATGAACGGTGTCGTGGTGATTGGGGAGGGGGAGAAAGACGAAGCACCCATGCTGTTCAACGGCGAGCACGTGGGCGATGGCACCGGTCCCGCCGTAGACATCGCGGTTGACCCAGTCGATGGCACCACGCTCACGGCCAAGAGCCTTCCGGACGCGGTCAGCGTGTTAGGCGTGTCGCCGCGCGGCACCATGCTCGATCCGGGCCCGGCGGTCTACATGCAGAAGCTGGTAGTTCCTGCCGCGGTGGCTGGACAAGTTGATCTTGATGCACCGATCGCGGACACGCTGCGTACCGTCGCGCGGCACGCTGACCAGAAGGTAGCTGATCTCACCGTGGCGGTTCTCGACCGGCCAAGGCATGAAGCGCTGGTCTCCGAAATCCGCGCGGCCGGTGCACGAATCCGATTTCTGCCGGATGGAGACGTCGGAGGCGCCATCATGGCCGCCGCACCCGAGACTGGTGTGGACCTGTTAGTCGGTACCGGTGGAACCCCAGAGGGCGTGCTGGCTGCGTGTGCGCTCCGTTGCCTCGGCGGAGAGATGCTGGGCCGGCTCATCGCGCGCAATGACACGGAGAGGCAAGCCGCGCTGGAGGGCGGTTACGACTTGGAGCGAATCTTGACGACATCGGACCTTGTCTCTGGCGACAATGTCTTCTTCGCCGCGACCGGTGTCACCGATGGAGCCCTTCTCAAGGGTGTCCGGTTCGGGTCGCACCAGGTGATCACCCATTCACTATCCATGCGGTCTCGCTCGGGAACAATTCGCCTCATTGAAGGAAGGCACGACCCAGACCGCTCGTTGTTGATCAACTACTGAGCACATGGCAACACCTGCCGGTAGAGTCAAACTCCGCGAGGCGATTGATCCCCTCGTGCTCGCCATCGACATCGGTTCCACAGCGAGTCGCGGAGATGTCTACGATGCAGCGGGACGCCCGGTCCAAGGCAGGCGGCAGAAGGTTCCGCACCAGTTCACCACGCGCGATGACGGCACCTCGGAGATAGACCCGGACCAGATTGTCGGGGAGGTGCAACAGATCATCACGGCCTTGGCCACGGATCGGCTGTCCGGACGTCTTCGCGGAGTGGCCCTAGACACCTTCGCGTCCTCGCTGTTGGGCGTCGACGCCGATCAGCAGGCTCGCACGCCATGCTTTACCTACGCCGACTCCCGGTGTGCAGCCCAGGTCAGCGAGCTGCGACGCAAGCTGGACGAGCGGGTGATCCAACAGCGCACCGGATGTCGGCTCCACGCGAGCTATCTGGCGCCGCGGCTGGCGTGGCTGCGCGACACAATGCCGGACACCTTCAGCAGCGTCCAGCACTGGATGTCCCTCGGTGAGTACATCTATTTGCAGATCCTCGGGGTGACAGCAGCCGGGACGTCGACGGCAGCGTGGACGGGAATGCTTGATCGGCGTACGGGTGACTGGGATTTGGAGCTGCTGGATGTCTGCGGGGTCGACGTGAAAAAGATGTCCCAGGTGCGCGATCCTGACCAGCCGTTCACCGACGTCGATGCTGCCGTACGCCGCAGATGGGCAGCCCTAGCGGGCGCCTCCTGGTTCCCGGTAATCTCTGACGGCTTCTCCAGCAACATCGGCGCCGGCGCAGCTGACGAGTCAGCCATTGCTGCATCCGCAGCCACCAGTGGTGCCATGCGGGTGCTCGTATCCGGAATTCCTGAAGAGATTCCATCCGGCCTCTGGTGTTACCGCATTGACCGTTCGCGCTCCCTATTGGGTGGGGCGGTGAACGACGTCGGCCGGGTGGTCAGCTGGCTCGAGTCCACGGTGCGATTGTCGCCTGAGGATGACGTCAACCTTCTTCTGGCCGCCGCGCCGCAGCCCGGCACCCCGCTCGTCTTGCCTTACTTCTCCGGAGAGCGCAGCACGGGCTGGGCGGCCAACGCACGGGCAGTCTTCGCAGGAGTTTCCGCGGCCACAACCGGTGCAATGCTCCTCCGCGGAGCGATGGAAGGCGTCGCGATCTCTTACGCCAGGATCGCCGATCAGCTTCAATCGGTGGCAGGCCAGCCGCAACGGATCCTCGCGAGCGGGCGGGTAACTCATGACTTGCCGGCATGGCTGCAGATACTCGCCGACGTGCTCGAGGCGCCCGTCATTCCTGTGACGATCAAACGTTCCACGTTGCGGGGTACCGCCCTGATCGCGCTCGACATCCTCGCGCCAGGCGTAGCTCGCGCGGCTTCGGCCATCGGTGAAATCCGACAGCCAGTCAGAGGTCGGGCTGCCCCTTACCAATCTCGCAAGCAGGAGTACCAGACCCTGTACGAGGCCGCGATTGCGCCGGCCGCCGGGAGCGAGTGGCGAGCCACAGTTCCGACTGGCGGGCACTGATCGACCTACCGGTGGGAGACCGCGATCAACGCCCACACTCCGAGGAACGAGACCCTTAAGACAACATCTGGTGCGACTTCTGAGACACCCGGCGCTGACCTCACACAGCGAGCTTCCAGGCTCCGTCGACGGTAGGAGTCTTCGTGACTGGCCGTGCAAGACGAGCGACGGCGCCCACCTGGGCGGTAATCGTTGTCCTTAGCTTGGCCCGGACAACGGTCTCGTTGCAGCAGACCATGCTTGTTCCGCTGCTGCCGGGGTTCCAGCGTCTGCTGCAGGTCTCAGCCGGGTGCTCCGAGCCGGATCGGCAGTGCCCGGTGCGCTGGTGACGCTCTTAGTGCCCGTACCGGGGGGTCATGGTTTCCACCCCGTCCGACCGGGATGGCCGCTACCGGTAGCCGCCAGGTCACCACATCCTCACTGTGCTGGATCCGGACAGCCTGCAGGTGCAGTCGATCAAGATCTTTACCACTACACAGTCGACTGTGAGCGATGTGCAGTTCCCAACAGCCGACCTGTTACCAAGCTGATCTAGATCCCGCTTAGCCGGCCTCAGAGGAGATTGCCGTAGCCGAGAGCGATGAGGTTGTCCCGGGAGGTGGCGAGGCAGTCAAACGGGTCTCGGCCATACTGGTTGTCCTGCTCGATAAGCAGGTACTTCGCCCCGCTTGCCAGGCTCTGATCGATGATCGACTCGAAGTCGAGATTGCCCTCTCCGACCTCCGCAAACTGAACGACGCCCTCGAAGGCTGCCATGAACGCCTGGAAATCACCCGCCTGCAGGGACTCGAAAGCGTCCGCGGGGATCTGACCGATGCGATAGTCCTTCAGGTGGACGAGGTCCACCAGGCCGGCGTAATCCTCAAGAATCCTCACCGGGTCCTTCCCGCCGCGCTGAATCCAGTGGACATCCAGCTCGAACTTCATCAGTGGAGCACTCTCCCGGATGATGTCCAAGATGTACTTGCCGTCATACTTGGCGAACTCGACGTGGTGGTTGTGGTAGTACAAGTCGATGTCCTGCTCGGCAAGCTGGGCGGCCATCTCGTTGCTCTTGGTACAGAAGTCGAGTAGGGCCTGTTTGGAGGCCATTGCCGGGAACGGCATCATGCCCATGCGGACCATCCCGCAGTCCAGCCGCTTGCAGTCCGCCACGATCTTGTCGAAGTCGTTCGTTAGTGAGTCACCGGGTGCGCCAACCGGCGTCTCCAGGGCTGCGGACAGAGCCGCGGTCTCCATGCCGAACTCGACCCTGGCACGATCGATCTCGCCGACGTTGGCCTCAGACATGGGGATTTGGGAGATTTCGACAGCGCTGAACCCGAGTTCACTCAGCCTCTTAAGGGTTGTGAATGCGCCATCTGCCTCGATCGGGTTTTTCAGCATCATGGCCTGGACGCCGATTCTTGCCATTCCACCTCCTTCGCGCCGGTGCGCGTGCAACCTATGGCAACTGTTTGCTGGGCTTGACCCGTGTTTGGGACACTACGCCCATGGTGCAGACACGGTGATCGGGCACAGGCCCAGGCAAGGAGACGCAGCGAATGGCTAACAAGGTAAGGCTCGGCATCATCGGGCTCGGTGCCCAAGGGTCGATGTACGCAGGATTCATTCAGGACGGCATGGTGCCAAACATGGAGATCGGTGCCATCTGCGATGTGGACCAGGCGAAGCCCAAGGTCGTGGAGTCGAAGTATCCCGGTGTGCCGTTCTACGACGACTACGTCACCATGCTGGACAGCGGCGATGTGGATGCGGTCGTCACCTGCGTGCCTCACTATCTGCACCCGGAAATGGGCATCGAGGCGCTCAGGCGGAACATTCACGCGCTCGTGGAGAAGCCTGCCGGCGTCTACACGAAGCAGGTCAAAGAGCTGAACGCGTTCGCGGAGACAAAACCGGAATTGACTTTCGCCATCATGTTCAACCAGCGCAACAACCCGCTCTACCAGAAGATCAAAGAGATTGTCGACGGCGGCGAGCTCGGCGCAATCCGACACACCAGCTGGATCATCACCACATGGTGGCGACCGCAGGGATACTACGAGCAGAGCGAGTGGCGAGCGACCTGGGGTGGCGAGGGTGGTGGGGTGCTGGTCAACCAGGCGCCACACCAGCTAGACCTATGGCAGTGGATCTGCGGGATTCCGCAGTCCGTCTACGCCAAGGTCGCCTACGGTTTTCGCCGCAACATCGCGGTTGAGGACGAGGTGACAGCGGTCATTGACTACGGCGAGGGAGCCACTGGCGTTTTCATTACCGCCGTACATGACCTCGTCGGTACCGACAGGTTCGAGATTCTGGGTGACAACGGCAAGATCGTCGTCGACAACAGCCTGACCGCCACCGTGACTCGGCTGAAGAAGCCTGAGCGAGAGCTCAGCGAGGGCATGGACATGCAAGATGTCATGAAACTGTTCACCGGCCAGCTCAACACCGAGATCTACTACTCGTCTGAGGTGATCGAGTTCGAGTCCAAGTGGGGGACCCAGCACACTGGGGTCCTGGAGAACTTCGCCGCGAACATTCTCGACGGCACGCCGCTCATCGCACCGGGCTCGGACGGCATCAACGGCGTCCGTCTGGCCAACGCCATTCACCTGTCCAGCTGGATAGGTACAGAGGTCTCGCTGGACTTCGACGAAGACGAGTACCTGACCGAACTCAACAAACGCATCCGGCAAGAAGGCAAGTTCTCCGTGAGGAACTAGTGTCGTGGAACCCAAGTTCCTTTGCGCTTGGCGTCGTTCAGGTGCGTGGATCGCAAGGCCGACGAGGGAGGGATACCGGGTCGTATGTCGACCGAGGAGAACGCCGCGAGGTGCGTGCCTGGGCGGCGCGAAGCGTAAAGAGATTTGGGTTCCACGGCACTAGAGACGCGAACCCTTCCGCCGAAAGCCACCGAAGGAGATCTGACCTTGTCCGAAACCATGATCGCGTGGCAGGACTCGTCTCTGTCACCCAGTGAGCGGGCCCAGAAGCTCGTCGAAGCGATGACGCTGGAGCAGAAGATCGCCCAGTTGCACGGTGCCATGGAGACCATCGACATCTATGCCATCACCAGGGAGGCGGCAGAGTCCGGGGCCGACATGGACCAGCTTGCCGCGCAGATCAGGGTCGAGCGTCACGTTAAGGCGATCGAGGAGTTGGGGATTCCCCGGTTCCGGATCACGAACGGCCCGGTGGGTGTCGGGATGGGCGACGGTACCCCAAGCCCGCCGGCGACGTCCCTGCCGATGACGATCGGCCTCGCCGCGGGTTTCGACCCAGATCTGGCGCACTCCTACGGTGACATCATCGGTTCGGAGACGGCGGCGCTGGGCCAGCACGTCCTCGAGGGCCCCGGCGTGTGCCTGCATCGGACCACGATTGCCGGTCGCAACTTCGAGTACTTCTCCGAAGACCCGTACCTTTCCGGGGTGATGGGGGTCGCGGTGACGAAGGCTATTCAGGCTCACGACGTGATCGCCATGGGCAAACACTACGTGGTCAATGATCAAGAGTACGAACGGTTCCGGGCCAGTGTCGAAGTGGACGAGCACGTTCTGCGAGAGCTGTACCTGTTGCCGTTCGAGATGCTGGTGAAGGACGCCGAGATCGCCGCGATCATGAGTGCCTATAACCGGGTGCGGGGTGTCTATGCAACCGAATACCGGTACACGCTGACCGACATCTTGCGTACTGAATGGGGCTTCGATGGTTACGTCCAGTCAGACTTCTGGTCGTGCCGCTCGTGTGCCCCGTCGCTCAACGCCGGTATGGACCACGAGATGCCGGACGCCAAATGGCTCAACGAGACGAATGTCAAGGCCGCCCTCTCCGATACCAGCCTCGAGATCGAGACCGTTGACCGTGCCTTGGTCCGCCGATACACCCAGATGTTCCGGTTCCAACAATTCGAGCGCCCGTACCAACCCGGCGAAATTGATGCCCAGGCGCATGGCGCTGTGGCCCGAACGATCGGCTCGCAGATTGCCGTCCTACTCAAGAACGAAGGGGACTTGCTGCCGCTCGATCCGAACGCCGGTTCCATCCTCATCATTGGTCAATCAAAGTTCGTAGACGAGGCCTGCCTGGGTGGCGGCGGCTCGTCCAAGGTCATCCCCTTGTACACCGTGCCGCCGCTGGAAGGTATGCAGGATGTGCTGCGGGACCTCGGCTCGTCCGCGATCGTGACGAAGGTGATCGTCGCCGATGATCTGTCCAACCTGGACGAGGCCAAGGATGTGGCCAAGGAAGCCGACGTAGTGGTGCTTATGGCAGGCCTGGTGGCGACCGAAGGCGCTGACCAGCCCGATGCCAACATGCTCAATGACCAGAACCGGATGCTTGGCGAACTGCTGGGCATCAACCCGACCACCGTCGTGGTGATGAAGGACAGCAACCCTGTGCTGATGCCCTGGATCGACAAGGCGCCGGCGGTCCTGGAGGCATGGAACCAAGGCACTGAGGACGGGCACGTCGTCGCGGACTTACTGTTCGGTGTGGTTAATCCCTCCGGAAAGGTGCCGACGTCCTACCCCAGGTCGGAGGACGACACTTTGTACGCCGGCAAGCCCGAACGGTATCCGGGTACCGACGAAGGCGACGGCTACCCGGTGATCCGATATTCCGAAGGGTTGGAGGTGGGGTACCGCTGGTTCCAGGCGCAAGGCATCAAGCCGCAGTTCGGATTCGGCTTTGGGCTGTCCTACACCACCTTCGACATTGCCGATGTGTCGGTAAACGCGCCGGACGGTGCCCGTGCGCCAGTCACGGTGACCGCATCGGTGACGAATACCGGCCGCGTGGCCGGGGCCGAGGTAGTGCAGATATATGTCGGGATTCCCGTGGAGGGACAGCCCCCTAAACGACTCGTTGGGTTTCAGAAAGTATTCGTGGAGCCGGGGGAGTCCAAGCCGGTGAAAATCACCATTGACCCGGCGGCGACGAACCATCCCGTCAGCGTCTGGGACTATTGCACGCAGAGTTTCGTGATCAAGCCAGGGCAGTACAGCGTCTACGTCGGCAACTCCGCCGACTACACTCCGCACACGGCGACGCTCACCGTGGGATGAGGCTGCTGACTATGGCGAGCACCGGCCATGTTGCCCTAGTGGAGCAACGTGGCCGGGCACTAGCATTCAAATCATGAGCAAACCACCCGCCGCCGCTCAAGTCTTGATCGACTTCCAGCCGAAGCACGAGTTTTTTGTCGGCATCGACTCCGATGGCTGCGCATTCGACGCCATGGAGATCAAGCACAAGGAGTGCTTCACGCCGAACACCATCAAGTGGTGGAATCTCCAGCCGGTGTCGAAGTACGCCCGGGAGACCGCGGAGTTCGTGAACCTGTACTCGACCAGTCGTGGCCTCAACCGATGGATCGCACTCGTTCGGGTGTTCGACCTACTGCGGGAGCGCGAGGAAGTAAAGGACAGACGGGTTGCGGTACCGAGCGGGGAGAAGCTCAAGCAGTTCATCGCGTCCGGATATCCGCTGAGCGACGTGGGCCTTCGTGAGTACGCCGCAGAGCATCCCGATCAGGAGTTCGACCAGGCGCTGGCCTGGAACGACGGCGTGAACGCCTCGATCGAGGACATGGTGAAGGGGGTGCCACCTTTCCCCTACGTCCGCGAGAGCTTGCAGCTGATGCACCCCGATATCGATCTGATGGTGGTCTCGGCGACCCCGGGCGAGGCGCTCGAACGGGAATGGACCGAGCACGAGCTCGCCCAGTACATGAGCGTGATCGCGGGCCAAGAGATGGGCACCAAGAAGCAGCATCTGGAGTTCGCAGCCAAGGGCAAATACCCTGACGACCGCATCATGTTGATTGGTGACGCCCCAGGCGACCGGGACGCAGCCAAGGCAGGAGATGCGCTGTTCTACCCGATCAACCCCGGCGACGAAGAAGCCTCCTGGCAGCGATTCCACGACGAGGCGCTCGGCAAATTCCTCCGCGGAACCTACGCAGGGGGATACGAGGAGTCCTTGATCGCGGAGTTCGAGGCGCTGCTGCCCGGCAAGCCGCCATGGAGAACTCAATCCAGACATTCCGGGACCGCAAGCTCGTACGCCAAAGCGACCGTGCGTTGAGGAGGAGATCATGCCCCGAACCGTCGATCTGACCGCCAAGCCCTACAACCTCGACGTCGATCAGATTCGCTGGGTGGAAGACACCTTGTCCCGGCTCACGCTGGAGCAGAAGGTTGGACAGCTGTTCGTCAATCTGTTTTTCTTCGGTGCCGACGAGTTCAGCGGCAACGAGTTGTCGAACTCCCAGATCTTGGAGAAGTTCCATATCGGGGGCGCCCGCTATCAGGGCGGTGACTCCGGGCAGGTGCAAGACCTGCTCAATGAGTTGCAGGAGGCATCCGACATCCCGTTGCTGATCGCGGCGAACTGTGACGCGGGCGGCAACGGCGCGTGTGCTGACGGGACCTACATCGCCTCCGGCGCGCATTGCGAGGCGTCACGCGATGAGACGGTGGCCTACAACGCTGGCTTGGTATCGGCCCGCGAGGAAACGGCGCTGGGCGTCAACGTGAACTTCGACCCATGCGTCGACATCTTGTTCAACTGGCGCAACACCATCGTCAACACTCGGGCGTACGGCACCAACGCGGACGACGTGATCAAGTACACCAGCGCCTATATCAGGGGGTTGCGGGACGGCGGTGAGGTGATCTGCTGTATCAAGCACTTCCCCGGAGACGGCACCGAGGAGCGCGACCAGCACCTCGTGCTGGGGGTCAACGACCTCTCGCCCGTAGAATGGGACGACTCCTTCGGGCGAGTCTTCCAACACCATATCGACGGCGGCGTCGAGATGATCATGGCTGGTCACATCGCCCTGCCCTATTACTCCAAGAAGCTCAACCCGGCGCTATCCGACCCTGAGATCTTGCCAGCGACGCTGGCCGAGGAACTGCTTCAAGACCTGCTCAAGGAGCAGCTGGGCTTCAACGGACTGGTGATCACTGACGCTAGCCACATGCTCGGCATGACCTCGGCCATGCGTCGCGAAGACTACGTGCCGCGAGCCATCGCTGCGGGCTGCGACATGTTCTTGTTCTTCAACGACATGGACGAGGACTACGCGTTCATGCGGGCTGGCGCAGAGAACGGCACCATCTCGCGCGAGCGGCTGGACGACGCCGTACGGCGGGTCCTGGGGCTGAAGGCAAAGCTCAACCTGCCGCAAAAGAAGGCCGACGGCCGGCTCCGCAAGACAGAGAAAGACCTCGAGGTGATCGGGAGCGCAGAACACCTCCAGATGCGCGCGGATGCCGCGGACAAGGGCATCACGCTGGTCAAGAACACCTTCAATCAACTGCCGATCCGTCCCGAGACGCATCCCCGAGTCCGTTTGTACTACCTCAGCGGTGAGAAGGGCGGCATCCTTGGAGCCAGCTCAGCCCTGGACAAGTTCGTCGCCGAACTCGAACGCCGAGGTTTCAAGGTGACCGTCAACGACGGCAACACTCGGGTCAAGGGGAGCAGTCTGAAGTACCGAGAGGAGGTAGACGCGGCGATCATCGTGGCCGACGTAGTCGGCTACGGGGCCGAGAACAACTACCGGATCCGATGGAAGACCGCCATGAGCAACGAGTGCCCGTGGTACGTCCACGAGGTGCCAACGGTCATGGCCTCGATGAACTTCACTACCCACCTGCACGACGCGACGATGGTCAAGTGCTTCATCAACGCCTACCACAACAACGATGAAGCGATCCGCCAGGTCGTCGACAAGATCATGGGGGAGTCGGAGTTCAAGGGCACGCCCAATGAGCTGGTGTGGGCCGACAAGTGGCAGGCCCGGCTTTAGAGCGGAGTTCTGACTCACCTTCGGGGAGTGCACCCGGGATCCCGAGCACGCGAGCAGAACCGCGTCGTGCGACGTTCACCCTGGTTCGGCAGTCAGGCGCTGACCAGCGGAAGGCACGACCGCCTTCAGCTTCCGTTGGGGCCGCAGCGGTGTACCGCGCCTCCGTTGAAGATTGCGGTCCATACGCCGCCTTCGCTGTCGACTCTCAGCCCGTCGGGACGGCCTTGGTCCGGGATCTCGGCGAACACTCGCCGGTTCGTTGAGCCCGAGGTGACGTCACAGTCGAACACCCGAGATCGTGAAGGTAGCGGTGTCGTTGTCGTAGGCGTGGGAGCAGTCGGAACTCCACTCCAGACCGCTCAAGACGGTTATCTGGTCGACGGTATCTGGTCAAGGGACGATCTGAGTTGAGCGGCCGGAACTGAGACGATACAGCCTTCCAGGCCCCGGGTCTGCCAGGCCGAGCCACATGAGGAGCTCTCCAGCTGGACCGGCCACGAGGTGCCACTCGATTCGACCACGATTACGCGAGTGAGCTCAACCACCCATCAGCGAGTAAGGCAAGTTCCCGGAGAGGAAGTAACCGGGTCCAGCAGGATTCCTTCGTCTTCCGTTACGACGCCCTCTGCCGTCCGGCCGTGACCCCGGCGGCCTGGACGATGATGTCGGCGCAGGTGTCCAGGTCCATGATTCCCGTATTCACCACCAGGTCGTACTGATCCAGCTCACGCGGATCCCAGCCGTAGAGCTCGATGGACATGTCGGCGCGGACCTGGTCCTCGCGCTTTTGGCGCTTGGCGGCCCGTTCTCTGTCAATTCCGCTTTCCTCTGCTGCGCGGGCGATCCGCCGCTCGAGCGGGCCGTCGAGCCTGACGTGTAGCGCTCCTGGCCAGTTCGCCAAGATGAAAGCACCGTTGCGGCCCACGATGACGCCGCCTTCACGCGCTGCCTCTTCAACAAAGCGAGTGTTCTGCATCACGAGCTCGTAATTGTCCCGCTGCGCCAGGGCCACGCCCGGACCCTCTAAGCCGGCGTACGAGCCGTACGGACCTCCCATGGCACCGAAAACGCGGGTGAGTACCCCTTCGCTCTCGCGCCTGGTCATGGCGTCCTCGATCTCCTCCGATGAGAACGCCTGGGGGTGCAAGGGAACCCCCAGCGCCTGAGCCACCTTTTCGCTGACATAGCCTGCCCCCGACCCGTAAGACTCAAACAGGGTCACCACAACCTTCGACGACTGCGCTGCCCTTGGGGTGGTGTCGGTCATCACAACCTCCTTTCGTTGCCCGTTGTAGGGCGAGTGCACATTCGGGCCTTATCGGTAGATCCAGCGTCCATCGTCCTGTTCATGCCGTGCAGCTCCCATATCGTCATTGACGTTGCTCCGAGGTAACCGACTCAGTCAGCGAACGCTCGGCGCGGCGGGCGGCGATCTCGCGGACGATCTGGCGGAACACCTTGTCGGTGAGTGGATAGAACCACATGATCAGCAGCGACACCACGATGAACCCGGCCACGAGGCCACCAGTCGCGAGCCGGATGCCCGCGACGGTCTCGGGCGCCTGCGGGGTGCCGTCCTTGGCCCATTGGGAGTTGAAGGCCACGATCCCGAGTGCATAGGCACCGGCGGCGCCACCGACGGCCTGGCCCATCTTTCTTGTGAAGGAGAACAAGGCGTACGTGGTGCCTTCGGTGCGGATACCTGTCTTCCACTCGCCGTACTCAACGGTGTCGGCCTCTAGCGCCCACATGAGAGTGTTGACACCGCCCATTCCGATGCCCAGCAGGAAGAAGCCAACCACCGCGATCAGCGGGACGGAGGGCGGGGCAAAAGCGAGCAGGACGCCAGCGAAGACGCCAACCACGCCGAGCACGATGTATCCGTTCCGCTTGCCCATGCGCCGCACGATCGCCGGAATGAATGCCGCCACCCCGAAGGTGCCGATGGCCTGTGCTACCGCGTTCCAGGCGATGTACTGCGCGTCGTTGAGGACATAAATCGCGTAGTACGGGGCCAGAGTGCCCAGGGCCGTGAGACCGGTGAGGAAGGCGAGGCTGCCGAGGCACAGCCAGAGCAGGGGCTTGTTCCTGACCAGGGTGTTAGCGCTTTCCTTGAGGGTGGGAGCGGCCACTTCGCGAATGACCTGTTCCTTGACATTGGCGACCGTGTAGAGATAGAGGGCCATGCCAACCACGACGAAGATCGCCGTGGTGATGAACAGCGAGCGCTGCAGGCCCTCCGGGTTACCAGTGAACCGCTTGATCTGCGGCGCCACCACAAAGGACAGCATGAGGATGGTGATGTTGGAACCCCATACTCGCCAACTGGCGAGCGTGGCGCGTTCGGTAGGTACTTGAGTCATCGCCGGGGCTATCGAACCGTACGGGATGTTCACCAGGCTGTACAGCGTGCCCATTACGGCGTACGTGACATAGACGTACAACAGGGCCTGGCCGGCGCTCATGCCCGGGAAGAAGGTGTTCGCCGAGAACATCGCCATGCTGGACAGCAGCAGGGGCAACGAAAACCAGAGGATGAATGGCCGGAACTTGCCCAATCTGCCCGGCTTCTTTGCGTCAACGAGGCGGCCTGCCACTAGGTCTGCGAGGGCATCCCAGAACCGGATAAGCAAGAACATCGTGCCGATGGCCGCAGCCTCTAGGCCGACGACGTTGGTGTAGTACAGGAGGAGAAACGACGACGCCATAGCAAAGGCGAGGTTGTTCGCGGCATCACCTGCGGCGTAACCGGAGTAGTTGCGCCAGGTGAGCTTCTTCGGGGCGGTCGCTTGGGTGGCGACCGGGCTCACGACTGCCATGGGGCGGATCTCCGTTCTTGATCGGTGTCGGCTGAGGGGTCAGTGTCAATTCAGCCAGCATGGCGCCTGAATATGCAATCTGTTGCCAGCTGTTGCCAACTTACATAGCACAATCTGGACGTAATCGATGAGGGCGCCAAACAAAAGCCATCGCACGCCCAGGTTCGACCACGCATCACCGGCCATCCCAGTTGTCGGAAAAAACAGTCGCACGCACAGTGGAAACCAAGCCGCGATGAGCGGCGATCAGGGGGAGGTGAGCTGGCCGGCCACCAACAACAGGCAACGTGTGGACGTGCCTGGGTGCCGGGCAATTCAATCAAATAGACCCCGGCAGCCCAGCGCCGAGGATCTCACCAAGGAGTATTCAGTGGCGATTTCCGAAACGCGCGACACGCTGGGACAAGTTCCGGCCAATCATCATGTTCGGCGCAGTCCCGTTGCTGTTCATGAGCTTTCTCACCTTCCGTGTACCGTCGAGCTTTGAGGCAGGCATGAAGATCATCTACGCCTTGCCACATAGGCGAGCTTGGGACTCGTCTACTCACTGGTCAACATCCGGTACGGCTCGTTGGCCTCCGCGATCACCCAGTCGGTCCATGAGCGAGCCAAGCTGGTGGCGGCTCGTGCCTTCGGGCGCTGGCATCGGCGGTGTGGTGCTGACTTTCATCGTCGGCGCTTTCATCAACGACTTGCCGGGCAGCCGCCGATCCGAAGACGTGTACAGCGGACCAGCCTCTACCGCTGACCTGAATAGCCAGCTTGTCCGAGGGCATTTAGACGACGAAGTACGTGAGCGGCGACGTCACGACTGCCAACCTAACGGTAGGAGGCCGTGCGGCCTTTTCGTCTTTTCCTCGATGGACAACGCCCACCATCAGCTGGGCCGCGACATTACACCGTTTGATTGGCCAGCCCGGCACATCACGGCGCGCCGCCGCGCTGCTCATCCGCACGGGCAAAGCGGTGCGGCAACCCGCCAAAGGCGCGCAGGCTGTCAGCGATCGGATTGACAGGGGACTAGGTGACGGCTAGATGTGATCTGTGGCCGTAGCGGCGAGCCGTTGGAGTGAGGGTAATTACTCGCCGTATCCCCGATCGCGAGTATGGCTTCTTGTCCGACCGTGAAGTCACTGCATTGGTCGCATCAAGCGGGAAGGTTGAGTGGTTGTGTCTGCCGCGGTTGGACTCACCCAGTGTGTTCGCGGCAATGCTCGATCGGGATGCCGGTGGCTTTCGGTTCGGTCCGGCGGACATAAAGGTGTCGGCTGCTCTGCGGCATCTACCGGGGACTATGGTGCTGGAAACTAGCTGGGGCACGGCTACGGGTTGGGTTATCGCACGCGACGTTTTGCTGATGGGCCGGTGGGCACCGTGAGGGTGAGCAGTCGCACACGCACCAACGAGCCCTGACGGATTATGACGCTGACCATGTTCTGCTGCGTACCGTTCGGTGTGTTGTAGGGGAAGTTCAGGTGACGTTGGAGTGTGAGCCCATTCTCGACTACGGCCGGCGCCCTGTCACCTGGGCCTACACGGACCTGGGATACAACCAGGGAGTAGCGCGGGCACAGGACTGGAATCTTGAGCTCACCCTGACAGCAGACATGCGGCTGGGCTTCGAGGCTGGCCGTGCGACCGCCAGGACGCTGCTCAAGGAGGGCGATACGCGGTTCTGCGCTCTCTCCTGGACGGAACACGAACCGCCCTACACGTTCGAGGAGGCATATCAACGACTTGTGTGGACCGCGCACCACTGGCAGCACTGGCTCGCTCGCGGCAGCTTTCCCGATCATCCATGGAGAAGCTATCTAGAACGCAGCGCCTTGACGCTCAAAGGTCTCACATTTGCACCAACAGGAGCTTTGGTGGCGGCAGCGACCACGTCGTTGCCCGAGACTCCGGGAGGCGAGCGAAACTGGGACTACCGCTACAGCTGGGTCCGTGATTCGACGCTTGCGCTTTGGGGCCTCTATTCCTTGGGGTTCAACTGGGAGGCCAACGACTTCTTTTACTTCGTGACAGACATGGCCGACCAATCCGACGAGTTGCAGATCATGTACGGGGTCGGCGGTGAACATGAGCTTACGGAGCAAATCCTCGACCATTTAGACGGTTATGAGGGCGCCCGGCCGGTGCGGGCGGGAAACGAGGCATACAACCAGCGCCAGCACGACGTGTGGGGGGCGGTCCTCGGTTCCATCTGGTTGCACACCCGGTCACGCGACCGGCTCGACGAACGCACGTGGCGGGTGATCACCAGACAGGTCGAGGCAGCCTTACAACACTGGCATGAGCCAGATTCCGGCCTGTGGGCGGTGCGGGGCGAGCCAAAGCATTTCACCTCGTCCAAATTGATGTGCTGGGTGGCGGCCGATCGCGGAGCACGGCTCGCTCGCCTTCCGTGGGGACCACGACGTAGCCACGCGCTGGCAAGCTGCGGCGAATGAGATCCATGCCGACATCTGCTCCAACGCGTTGGACGAACGTGGAGTGTTCACTCAGCACTACCAGGCCTCGGCGTTGGACGAACGTGGAGTGTTCACTCAGCACTACCGAGGCCTCGGCGTTGGACGCTTCTGTTCTGCTGATGCCCATGATGGGATTCCTGCCATCTGACGACCCGCGTATCCACGCGAGTGTTCTGGCGATCGCGGATGAACTTACCGAAGATGATTTGTGCTGCGTTACCGGGTGGAAGAGACCGACAATGGTCTCTCGGGCGAGGAGGGTACGTTCACAATTTGCTCGTTCTGGCTTGTCTCAGCTCTTGTGGACATCGGCCAACTTGGTCGGGCGCGCCAGCTGTGCCAGAGGCTCCTTTCGAATCTAGTTACTGAGTTCGCGGCCCACCACGGGCTACCAGCCGCAGCGCACCCGATCTCATGAAGTCGAGCCCCCGCAAGATAGGCAGTGAGCTAGGGGGTTCGAGGGGCACGCGCCATCGGCCTCCAGGATTGGCCGCGAACATGAAGATCTCGTGAGGGTGGCCCATTGGCACTTGGGGATTGGCTGGCGCGTTTGGATTGCGGAGATCATGTACGAGTATCGCTGCCGCTATCGCCTGCGACGTCTGTGCATCGAATGTCTCAATGCCTAGGCGGGCGGTAAGCCGTTGCCGTTGTTCCATGATTGGGTTCTTGTGGACCGACTGCGTCCTGCTGGGAGGCGCAACATGCACCGACGTAAGAATGCCGTCTGCTCGCGCAGCGATCATCCGCCAGCGCTGCAGCCGCTTGGCAAGCGCATAGTTCGGTCCCTGCTCGACGATGAACGCATTAACCAGCCCGAAGTTGCCCGCCTCAGCCCGGCTCTCTCCTGAATAGTTCGGCCGGAGATACTTGCCGCGAGACACCGCGTGGATCAGGCGAGCAGCCAGGAGCGTTGGGCGGGGCTGTCGATAGCGTTGCTGGGCCATACGCACTGCGTCGGTCGGAACCAGAAAGACATCAGAGGGTGTGGCCAGATATGCAAGGGAAAGATCATCCCGGACTCGGTTCAGTCCAGTGAAGAGCGCATCAAAAGCCATGGATAGGCGTACGAACCCAGCGCCATCGACATAGCCGTAGTTCCCCATAGTGAGAGGTCCCGCCCCGCTGGCCAACCAATCTTGCAGCTGTGCCACTTGACTGATGAGGTCCGCACCCGCAATATCGGCCAATTCCGTTCCGCTCGGCGCATCTGATTTGGTGGGAACCAGCATGCGGCCCGCAGACGATCTCACATCGGCGATCAGCCGTTGCCACTTCTCGGCACGGGGGGTATCGATGGCCGCGACCCGGGCACCCCAGGAGACCAAGTGCTTGAATGGACCCATCTGCGCGGCTGCACCGACAAGTGCGAAGGAGCGGTCGGAAAGGTCCAGCCAGTCGGGATTGCGTACGACCGCCCCGACTACTTCGGCGAAGGAGGGCTCGGTGATGCCGCGCTTGACCCAGTCGTCTAGCTGTCTGAGCAGCGAGTCACCGATCAAATGGTCACCTTGGTAGGGCACGACGAGCTCCCGCCTGCGCGCGCCTTGACCAATGACTTCGGCGGTCTCAAAGTGGCCGCGGTCCGCGACACTCGCCTTCTCCAGTGGAAGGTCGCCGTCGTCGGTAACGACAACGAATTCGTCGTACGCCGCCGTTAGTCCCCGGTTGGCGACATCGAGCGCAGCAGGACCCGATTGGGCCTCGACTAGGGTTAGGTCTCGAAAGTGTTGTGGATAGCGGTGTCGCCAGTCGCTCTCCCGCCCGATCCGGTCGGCAAGGGCGGGGTCGAGGTCACGGACCGCATCGGCAAGGATGCGTTTCCCCGCTCGTGTCGAAGAGCGGCCGTCGTCGCCTGCTCGAAAGTTAACCCCGCCCTCTGGCAAGCCCCGGCGCTGTCGTGTGTCACCCATGACTCCATCTCCTTCGTACCCGAGAGCTCTGAAGGTTCTAGTGCTGACAGGCTTTACGGAATGTCATGTATTGATGTATTCGCCCGGTCCGTCATAAAGAACCGGATTCTTCTTTGATCCAAGAGGCGGTGGGTTGGTCAATTCTCCGGCAAAATCAATCGACCAAGTCGTCCAATCCTCCCACCAGGATGCGGCGTGTTTTCTCGCGATGCTGCGCCATTCAGCAGGGGTGGGCGGGTTATTCTCTGCAGCAAGAAACCACGCCTTGGGACTAGGGGGATTCACCATTGCGGCGATGTGACCGCCGTTGCTTAGGACAAAGCGGACGGAACCGCCAAGTAGGCTGGTGGCGGCGTAGGCGGCCTCCCACAGGACAATGTGGTCGTTCTGGGCGCCGACGACATATGCCGGTTGCTTGATTGTGCTGAGGTCTATGGTTTGGCCGGCAATCTCCAATTCCCCGTTGGCCAGCTTGTTCTCGACATAAAAGTTGCGTAGATAAAAAGAGTGCATCGCCGCTGGCATGCGAGTGCTGTCGGCATTCCATGCCAACATGTCGAACGCCGGAGGATTTTGTCCCATCAGCCAATTGGAGACAATGTAATTAAAGATGAGGTCGTTGGCTCGCAGCAGGTCGAATGTGCCCGCCATGGAGGCACCGGGCAGCTGGCCCTTCTTAGCCATCTGTTTCTCGACCCTGGCTACGGCTTCCTCATCGGTGAAGACAGCCAGAGGGCCGGGCTTCGAGTAGTCCAACAGTGTATTGAGTAGTGTGATGGTGCCAATGCAAGAGTTCCCGGCTGCGTTGAAATATGCGGCCGCGATCGCGGTCATCGCCCCGCCGAGACACAATCCCAGGATGTCAACAGTGTCAGCGCCGGTGATCTCCTGGACCACATCTAGCGCCGTGTGCGGACCATGGATGAGGTAGTCGTCCATTGTGACGTTCGACATCTCAGCGGCCGGGTTGCGGTAGCTGATTGCGAACACCGTACGGTTGTGTTGGATGGCCCATTCAATGAAGCTGCGGCCGGGCGCCAGATCCATGATGTAGTACTTATTGATCCACGGCGGACTGAAAAGTAATGGCACCGTATAAGTCATCTCGGTTTGCGGCTCGTACTGCAATAGCTCCATAATGTCGTTGCGGTAGACCACCTTGCATTGAGTCGCAGCGAGGTTTTTGCCTTTGACAAACGGTGTTGTGTCGACCTGGCGTGGACGGCCACCATTGCTTACCACGTCGGATATGAAGTTGCGAACGCCTTTCATGATGCTGATGCCGCCGCTGTCGAACGCACGCTTTAGGGCGGCGGGATTAGTCACTAGAAAGTTTGTCGGCGCAAGAGTGTCCAACGCCAGCCGGGCAGCCAGTCGCGCTTTCGCATCTGTTTGAGCATCTAGACTTGCAGCGGATACCAGCTGGTCAATGAGCTGACCGCTTGCAAGATAAGCCATTCGCAGCGCGTAGAACAGCGAATTCGATGACCAAGCAGGGTCTGCGAACCGTCGGTCTCGAGGATTAATCTCGACGGGTGGAGCGACCTCAACGCCGAGTGCCGGGCCAAGGGCAGCGTGTGGAAGGCGGGTCATCACGGACACAAAATCCAGCACGGCGCCAAAACTGCTCGAGCTGTGGCTTAAAGCTCCGCGCAATGCCAGAGCAAGAGCGCCACCCAAATTGGCAACATCGGGGGTCTCTATGAGATCGGCTTCGGGAGCGAGGACGCTCGCTGCGCGCTCGGCGACTTCCCATGCCGACTCGGAAGCCACCCGGACACCACCTCCGGACCATGACGCCGCGCTGCGCGACACGATCGCTACTCGGGAGTTCTTGGGACATCATTACCAGACCCTCGGCAACAACACCACCCAAGGGCTGTCTCCTGATCAAGATCGAGAGTTGATGAAAAGGTGCCGTCTGAATTGGTTGATGACGCCCTTCACCTCGTACTCACAGAGGAGAGAACCGAAGCTAAGGATCAACGCGGTCTCAACTCATTTCCGCGCACCGGATCTGTGGGACGAGCCCGGTAGAGTTCCAACGTGGTTAACTCCGCGAGTGAGCCTGTGGCCCTGAGCCCGAGGAACCTTGGGCCTTGGGCTGAGAGTATCGGGCTTGAGGTGACCGAAGCCGGTCCAGCCGAGGTGCAGGCTCGTTGGCAGGTAACCGCCGCGCTCACCCAGCCGTACGGGTATCTCCATGGCGGCGTTCACTGCAGCGTAGTTGAGACTCTGGCCAGCCTAGGCGCCTCCATCTGGTTCGGAGATAAAGGCCGAGTTGTCGGTATCTCCAACAGCACCAGTTTCTTTAGATCCTGCATAGTCGGTGACCCGCTGTTGTCGATCGCTCTGCCGATCGAGCAGGGTCCAGAAGGACAAGTTTGGCAGGTCAATACCAGGCACGAGCAGCGAGGACTTGTTGCGCAAGGCACCGTGCGCCTGCACCATCTGCTCGGCTGAGATCTGCTAACCGATCCTCGCCACAAGGCCCATGTGGCTCAGGAAGGTCGCGGGCCTGGGCTGAGGTGTGAGCTCAAGGGATACCACGGCGGTTGTTGGACTTTCTTTTGGCAAAGCTTTCCTCAAGGTGGAATCGACCGTGTCGCTGGCCGGAAAATCGGCCATCCTAGAACGATGGCAAGTGCCATCCAGGCTCGAATCTCGATCAGCGGTCTTAGCGAATCATCCGCTGGGTGCCGATGCACCTCTTAGGCACTGCCACATCCAGAGAAGGAGACAAGATGACACAGCAGGTGATGTCGCCGGTGCGATTGACGGCCATTGACGCGCCGGGCCAGCCAACACCCACGCCGGAGTTGAAGGAGTTGTACCGCGGCTTCGAGGAAGAGCTGTTGGTGCCGTTGTGGACGGCGATCGGCGACTTGATGCCGCTTCACCCCCAGTCCAAAGCCGCGCCGCACGTGTGGCGTTGGCAAAATTTGCTCGCGTTGGCCGATCGCGCAGGTCACCTCGTACCGGTCGGGCGAGGTGGTGAACGCCGGGCTATCGCCCTGGCAAATCCCGCCCTGGGGGGCAAGCCGTTCGCTACGCCGACGCTGTGGGCGGCCATTCAGTATCTGATGCCTGGCGAAGATGCGCCGGAGCACCGGCACACCCAGCACGCGTTTCGATTCGTGGTCGAGGGTGAGGGCGTCTGGACGGTTGTCGAGCGCGACCCGGTGCCGATGAATCGCGGCGACTTTCTGCCTCAGGCGGGCTGGAATTGGCACGCGCACCACAACGCTGCCAACCGTCCGATGGCGTGGATCGACGGCCTTGACATTCCGTTCCAATACTTCACCGAGAGCCAGTTCTTCGAGTTCGGACGCGACGAGATCACTGACGAGGAACACGGCACCCCCGAGCGGTCGCGCTCTCAGCGCCTTTGGGGGCACCCTGGTCTGCGGCCGGTCTCTGCGCCTGGGGCGTCTCCCGGCTCTCCTCTGTTTGCTTACCGGTGGGTGGATACCAATGCGGCTCTCAGCGACCAGCTCGATCTCGAGGCAGATGGCTATCCCGGCACGATCGAGCGGGGACACGCGGCGGTTCGTTACACGAACCCGACAAGCGGCGGCGATGTGTTGCCGACCATCAGGGCTGAGATGCATCGGGTCGCCAGCGGCGTCGAGACTGCTCCGCGGCGGGAGGCTGGATCTTCGGTGTACCAGGTGTTCGACGGCAGCGGCACGGTGAGTATTGGAGATAGCTCGTGGAGTGTCTCACGGGGAGATCTTTTCGTCGTCCCATCCTGGCAGCCCTTGTCGTTGCGGTCGGAAGCGTCCCCGTCAGATTCCGACTCCGGTGCATTGGACCTGTTCCGGTTCAGTGACACCCCGGTCTTCGAGGCGCTGCACCTGGATCGGGTCGAGGTTGAAGGCGCCCGCCGATGAGGTTGGCCACGATGCGGACCGCAGAGGGCAAAACCCGCGCGGTCCGCGTCGAGGATGGTGATCTCGTCGACCTGCGCGCCGCCGACCTGGGCGAGTTCTTGGCGCGCCCCGACTGGCGAGAGCAAGCGGTGGCGGCATCTGAGCCGGCGCGTGAGGTGGGGGATGGTACTGCTTTCCATCCGGTGGTGCCCAGGCCGGGCAAGATCATCTGTGTCGGTCATAACTATCGCAACCACATCTTGGAGATGGGCCGCGAGCTGCCAGCGTATCCGACCTTGTTCGCCAAGTTCGCCGAGAGCCTGGTGGGGGCGAACGACGATATTGTGTTGCCGCCGGAGAGCGCAGAGCTCGACTGGGAAGCCGAGCTGGCGGTGATCATTGGCCGCCCAGCCCGCCGGGTGACAGGGACCCAGGCGGAAGACGCCATCGCTGGTTTCGCGGTCCTTAATGACGTCACCTGTCGTGACTGGCAGTACCGCACTCGCGAGTGGCTGCAAGGAAAGACCTGGGAGCGTACGACCCCGCTGGGACCGTACCTGGTTACCCCAGAAGAACTGCCCGGCGGCGTACGCCCAACCCTCGACATCACCAGTGAGGTGGATGGCGAGACGATGCAGAAGGACAACACGAGGGATCTGCTCTTCGATCCCGTTGCCTTGGTCGAGTATGCGTCGACGATCGTGACGCTCAAGCCGGGGGATGTGATTGCCACCGGCACACCAGGCGGGGTCGGTCATGCCCGCAAGCCGCCAATCTACCTGCAATCAGGGCAGCTACTGGTTACTCGCATTGCGGGTGTGGGCCGCTGCCAGAACACGGTCGTGGCAGAAGCGTTGGCCTCATGACCCGCCGCGACTTGGACGACGCTCTTCGCTGGGCCGAGCAAGGCACCAAGCTCTTCATTGGAGCACTTGCTGAGCTTCGCGACGACGAGCTTGACCTGGCGAGCGCGCTACCGGGATGGACCCGCAAGCATCTCGTGGCCCATGTAGCGGGCAACGCTGAAGCTTTGCTCAACCTCGTTCATTGGGCAGCGACAGGGGAGGAGACACCGATGTACTCCTCCCCTGGTCAGCGAAACGCCGACATCGAGTCGGGTGCTGATCGTCCCGCTGGGGTGTTGCGCGCCTGGGTCGAGCAGTCTGCGATACGTCTCACCGAGGCTCTTGCTGGGCTTGACGATAAGCATTGGCAGCGGCACGTCCAGACCGCGCAGGGCCGCATTGTCCCTGCCAGCGAGATTCCGTGGCTGCGTGCGCGCGAAGTGATGGTGCACGCCGTAGACCTCGACCGCGTGGTCGACTTTCCTGATCTGTCAGTGGACTTTTTGGTGGCCTTGATTGACGACGTGGTCGCGAAGCGATCCACCAGTGACGGCCCCGCGCTCACCCTCCTCGCTGAACCGGGCAAAGAGCGTTGGATCGTCACTGGGGCTGGGACGCCCATCGAACTACAAGGGTCGATTCCGGATGTCGCTGCATATCTCACCGGTCGAAGCGATACCGGGATCGCCACGTCTGTGGCCTCGGCGGTACCGAGGCTACCGCCATGGCTGTGAAGGACCCGCACGAAGGAGAGACTCATGAGCACAAAGAACGTCGATGTCATCGTCGTAGGCGGTGGGATCAGCGGCCTGGCGAACGGGGTAGCGCTGAGTCGGCAGGGCCTGCGCGTACGCATCTTGGAGAGCGCGCCGCAGTTTGGTGAGGTCGGCGCTGGCCTGCAACTCGCCCCTAACTGCACTCGCATCCTCCATTCATGGGGGCTGCTTGAGGAGGTGAAAGCCCTTGGCGTACTGCCCAAGAAGATCATGATGAAGGACGCTCTCGACGGAAAGGTGCTCACTTACCTTGACCTCGCCGATGTCGAGCGCCGGTATGGGTTCCCGTACTTGGTGATTCATCGCAGTGACCTGCATGGCACGCTGCTGCGGGCCTGTCAGCGGGCAGGGGTCCAACTGATCAACAACGCGAACGTGACCGGATATGAGCAGACCCACGAGGGTGCTGTCGTCATCTATGGTGACCAGCGGGAATTCGCGCCAGTCGTGCTCGCGGCCGATGGCTTGTACTCGACCGCCAGGTCATTGTTG
Source organism: uncultured Actinomycetota bacterium (assembly GCA_963759635.1). Classification (GTDB taxonomy): domain Bacteria; phylum Actinomycetota; class Actinomycetes; order Propionibacteriales; family Propionibacteriaceae; genus Microlunatus. The sequence continues at coordinate 31,835 of CAVXAP010000025.1, read as the reverse complement.
AGCAACGACGAACCCGTGAGCTCGGCCTATGTCGCGTACCGGGGCGCCATCCCGATCGAGATGGTCGACCAGCTGAACGTTGACCTCGACGCGGTTGTGGTCTACATCGGCCCGAAATGCCACTTCGTGCAGTACCCGCTTCGGAAGGGTGAGATGTTCAACCAGGTGGCCGTCTTCGAGTCCCCGAAGGCCTTGGCGGGAGAGGCAGATTGGGGGACTCCCGATGAGCTCGACGCCGCCTTCGCGAAAACCTGCGACGATATCCGAGCCGGCCTGCCCCTGATGTGGCGGGACCGTTGGTGGCGGATGTTTGACCGGGATCCGATCATGAATTGGGTGCAGGGACGAATTGCCCTCACCGGAGACGCCGCTCACGCACCCCTGCAGTATCTGGCACAAGGGGCAATCATGGCCATCGAGGACGCGTGGGTGCTGGGCGAGCATGCCGGCGTAAATCGATCCGCCAGCCGCGTTGACTGGGATCCGGTCCTGGCGGCCTACAACGCAGTCCGGCCCGAGCACTGCAGGCGGGTCGTGACAACGGCTCGCGCCTGGGGCGACTTCTGGCATCACCGGCCAGGTTCGTATCGCGAATGGCGCAATAGGGTGCTCCTCGAGCGTGACATTTACGACTACAGCTTCATCGATTGGTTGTACGGGCCCACAGCCCTTACGCCCGACCAAGAGCCGCCAATGTTCACCCCGATCAAGGCCGAGGTGCCGGCCGGCGCCTAGCCACGCTTACGGTTAGTGGCCTGGGCGCGTCAGCGCGATGCCAGACTCGCCTTGCCCAGGCGCATCCACGTGTCCACGACGGTATCGGGATTAAGCGAGATGGTCTCGATGCCTTGAGCGAGCAGCCAGTCGGCCAGATCTGGGTGATCGCTAGGACCCTGGCCGCAGATACCCACATACTTGTCGCGTGCTAGGCAGGCGGCGATCGCAGTGCTCATCAAAGACAGCACCGCCGGATCGCGTTCGTCGAAGGTGGCGGCCACCAGGCTGGAATCCCGGTCGAGGCCAAGGGTGAGTTGGGTCAGGTCGTTTGAGCCGATGGAGAAACCGTCGAAGTGGTCGAGGAAGGCATCGGCGAGAACGGCATTGGACGGCAGCTCGCACATCATGATGATCTCGAGGCCGTTCGCCCCGCGGCGCAGCCGATGTTCAGCGAGCAACTCAACCACGCCCCTCGCCTCAGCAACGGTGCGCACGAAGGGGATCATGATCTTGACATTCGTCAGTCCCATCGCGTCCCGGACAAACCGGAGGGCCTCGCATTCCATGGCGACGCAGTCGGCGAACTCTGCAGACAGATACCGCGATGCCCCCCGATAACCGATCATCGGGTTCTCCTCGTGAGGCTCGTAGAACTCACCCCCGAGCAGGTTGGCGTACTCGTTGGACTTGAAGTCCGACATCCGCACGATCACTGGGGCAGGGGCAAAGGCGGCGGCGATCATGGCAACACCCTCGGCCACACGTTGTACGAAGAATGCCCGCGGACCCGGATAGGCAATGATCTTCTTCCTGATCTGTTCCTGGAGCGGCTCGGGCAACTGATCAAGATCAAGCAGCGCCTTGGGATGAATGCCGATCTGGGAGTTGATGATGAACTCCAGCCGCGCTAGCCCGACGCCGCGGTTCGGAATTCGCGAGAACGCAAAGGCCTGGTCCGGGGTCCCGACGTTCATCATGATCTGTACGTCGATGTCGGGCATGGTGCTCAGCTGGCTTTCCTCGACCGCATAGTCGAGCTGGCCCGCGTAGACATAGCCGGTGTCACCTTCGGCGCAGGAGACCGTTACCCGCTGACCGTCAGGGAGCTCCTCGGTGGCGCGCCCAGTCCCAACGACAGCGGGAATGCCGAGCTCCCGGGCAATGATCGCAGCGTGGCAGGTGCGTCCGCCCCGGTTCGTCACGATCGCACCCGCGCGTTTCATGATCGGTTCCCAATCCGGGTCGGTCATCTCAGCGACCAACACATCTCCAGGTAGGAACAGATGCATGTCCTCGATCGACTTCAGGACCCGAACAGCGCCGAACCCAATCTTCTGGCCGATGGCGCGACCCTCGGCCAATAACGTTCCCCGCTCGCGAAGGCGGAAGCGCTGCACGGTTGCCCCAGCAGTTCGAGACTGTACGGTCTCTGGCCGGGCCTGGAGGATGTAGAGCTGATTGTCGTTGCCGTCCTTGGCCCACTCGATGTCCATGGGCCGGCCGTAGTGGTCCTCGATGGCAAGAGCCTGCCGCCCCAGCTCCTGCACTTCCTCATCGGTGAGACTGAGCAGTTGGCGGTCCTCTTCGCCCACGCTGACGAATTCCGTGGACCGCCCCACTGAGGCGTCGGGGGAGTAGATCATTTTCGTGGCCTTGCTGCCGACACCGCGTTTCAAGATCGCTGGCCGCCCGGCCCGCAGCGCCGGCTTGTAGACATAGAACTCGTCTGGGTTGACAGCCCCCTGCACGATGCCCTCGCCGAGGCCGTAGGCGGAGGTGATGAAGACGGCATCGGAGAAGCCGGATTCGGTGTCCATGGTGAACATCACCCCGGAGGTGGCGCGGTCGGAGCGTACCATCCGCTGCACACCAGCCGAGAGGGCAACAGCGGCGTGGTCGAAGTGGTGATGGACGCGGTACGCAATGGCCCGATCGTTGTAGAGAGAGGCGAATACCTCGCGAATGGCTATCAAGATCTGCTCAATGCCGCGGATGTTGAGGAAGGTCTCTTGCTGACCGGCGAAAGAGGCGTCCGGCAGATCTTCTGCCGTAGCGCTCGACCGTACGGCGAAGGACATGCCGCCGTCACCCTCGGCCAGCCGGGCGTACGCGATCCGGATGTCGGCCTCAAGATCTTCCGGGAAGGGTTGGTCCACTACTGCCGCGCGAATTTTGGCTCCGGTGGCAGCAAGCTGCTGGACGTCGTCAGCGTCGAGCTCAGCTAGCTGCTCGGCGATCGTGTTTGCCAGACCGGTCGCGCCAAGGAACCGGCGGTAGGCGTCGGCGGTAGTCGCGAAGCCGTCCGGTACGCGCACCCCGGCAGCTGCGAGGTTGCGCACCATCTCCCCCAGGGAGGCGTTCTTGCCACCTACCTGTTCAAGATCAGCTAGTCCGATATCGGTGAACCACAAGACGTTGGTCTCCACGATCTGCCGCCTCTCGGTCTAGAACTTCTTGTTGATGGTTTGAAGAATGAGGGTGGACATTTCCTCTACCGACTTGGCCGAGGAATCGATGACCGGAATTCGGTGTGCCCGGAAAAGCGCCTCAGCGCGTCGCAGCTCATACGCGCACTGCTCCAACGAGGCGTAACGCGAGTTGCGCCGCCGCTCCTGCCGGACCTGACTCAATCGAGCCGGCGTGCTGATGAGGCCGAAGCACCTGTCCCCAAGCCCGCGGACGGGCCGGGGGAGTTCCGAGGTTTGGAAGTCCTCCTCCACCAGCGGGTAATTCGCCACCAAGATCCCGTGTTGCAACGCAAGGTACATGGTCGTGGGTGTCTTACCGCAACGAGATGGCCCGATCAAGATCACCTCAGCCTTGTCCACCGCACGCAGGCTTTGCCCGTCGTCGTGTTCCATCGCATACTCGACCGCCTGCATCCGCGAGTTATAACGCTTGATGTCGCCGACTCCGTGCAGTCGAGCCGCTACCCGCATCCCTCTAACACCGAGATTGGACTCAACCCTGGACATGTGCAGGTCGAAGAAGTCGATCAGGGGACATCGAGACTTGTGCAGCTCTTGGCGAACCTCCTCGACTGCCGCGGTTGTGAATGCCAACGGAGTGACCGGGCCCTCCATCGCCGCGTCCAGGATCTTCACCACGCGCCGGGCATCCTCCACGGAGGAGATGAAGGGAATCAAAGTGCGCTCGAAGCGAAGATCTGGAAACTGGATCAGCAAGGCATTGCCCATGGTCTCCGCGCTGATCCCCGTGCTGTCGGACAGGAAGAAAACCGGGACCACCGCGGCCTCGTCTTTTGCGATACCTGTATTGGGGATCACCACCTGACGAGCCTGCCTTCCGCGCTACCAGTGCGTCCGGCTACCGCGCCTGAACCTGTTGAGCTTTGGCGACGATCCATGTAATGAACTGATCCCAGTGCTGCCTGAGCAGCGCGTGTCCCATGCCGGGAACCAGGTGAAGCTCGGCGCCGGGGATAGCTGCGGCCGTGGCCTGGCCACCACTTGCAGGCAGGATTCGGTCATTGGTGCCGTGGATGACAACCGTCGGTGCCGCGATATTGGCAACCTGCCGGGTACGGTCACCCGCCGCAAAGATGGCCCCGAGCTGGCGCAAGATACCCTCCGGATGAACTCCGCGGTCGAACAGGGCCTCGGCAAAGCGCCGCGCCTCGTCGCTGGTGAGGTCAGAGCCGAATATCTTGGAAGCTATGACGGCCTGACGAACGAAGCGGTGCCTATCCTGCGGGGGACGCCGCACCATGGCCAACAGCACCGGCAACTTCGGATGGTCTTTCGCCGCTCCGGTGTTAGCCGCAATCGACACCAGCGAGCGCACTCGGCTGGGGTGCCGCACGGCCAAGGTCTGGCCGACGATGCCGCCCAGCGACATTCCAACAACGTGGGCTGAGCCAATGTCGAGGACGTCGAGCAGGCCGGCCGCATCATTGGCCAGGTCGCTGAGTAAGTACGGGGCTCCGAGGCCGTCTTTGCGAAGCAAACGGTAGCGAGCTGGTACTGGCAGGTGGTCCAGGACTGTCGACCGGCCGGCGTCTCGGTGGTCGTAGCGGATGACGTAGAACCCGCGCTCGGCCAGGGCGTGACAGAACGCGGTGGGCCAGTGGATGAGCTGGGCGCCAAGTCCGGTCATCAGCAGCACGGCAGGGTTTCCCGATTGCCCGATCGTCTCGTAACACAGCTGCAAATCGCCGACCTTGGCGAATTCCTCAGTCATCAACTGCTTCTTCTCAAGATCACGACTGAACAACGGGTCCAGCTCCGGCAAGCGGAGCCGCCTCATCCCGATTAGAGGGACCCGGTTGCGGCTCGGCCGGTTCATTCCCAACCGTCGGTCGAGTGACTGGCAAAGCGGTCGATAGGTCGAGGACTCCACTCTCCAGCCATGTGTGCCGACCGGCTAGGACCTCTTGGGCTCCCGTGTAGTTTTCGGCATCATCGTTAAACCAAATATCGGAGAACAGCCGGTTCACTCGACGCCGGGCACCGCGGCAGAACAGGTCGGCGAGTTCCCGGGCCGTCGCCGCTTCTTCCGGGTCCTGCGTCGCGAGCAGCTGTGCCTTGACCACAGCGGCACTCATCACGAAAAGCTCGGCGCCGATATCAACGACACGGCCCAATGCACTCTGCTTTCGTTCCAACCCTGCCCGGTAGCGGGACATGAGGTAGAACGTCGTACGCGCGAGCTTCCGCGACATGCGCTCCACGAACCGCAGATGGGTTGCCAGGTCGCCGAACTCTGCGTACGAGGCGGGATTCAGCCCTCGGCCTACAGCCAAGCGGGGGAACCAACGGGTATAGAAGCCGGCGGCTGTGAGCGCAGTCCGAGCCTTCTGACCCAGGCTCGCATCGGGATCGATGATCGCGCCGGCGACACTAAGGTGCTGGTCGACGGCTTCCCGGGCGATCAGTAGGTGCATGATCTCGGTAGAACCCTCGAAGACACGGTTGATCCGCATATCCCGCAAAGCCATCTCAGCCGGGATCGGCCGCTCACCGCGTGCCTTCAGCGACTCGGCCGTCTCATAACCACGTCCGCCGCGGATCTGGACTAGCTCGTCGGCTACCCGCCATCCTTGCTCAGATGCATACAACTTGGCGATCGCTGCCTCGATGCGAATATCCGTACGATCTTGGTCGGCCATCAGGCTCGCTAGGTCGACGCTTGCCTCGAGGGCGTAGGCCATTCCTGCGATGTAGGCAATCTTCTGTGCGATGGCGTCGTGTTGGCCGATGGGCCGTCCCCACTGGACCCGCTCGCTCGCCCATTCTCGAGCGATCTTCAGCGACCACTTTGCGTTTGCCGCGCAGATCGCGGGCAGCGAAAGCCGACCGACGTTGAGCGTGGTCAGGGCGAGCTTGAGGCCAAGTCCTTCGCGGCCGATAACGTTCTCGGCGGGTATCCGAACATCGGTAAAGCGCATGAGCGCGTTCTCGATGCCCCGCAGGCCCATGAAGGCGTTGCGGTTCAGGATCTGTACGCCTGGAGAGGAGGCCTCCACAATGAAGGCCGTGATGCCGCCGCGGTGGCCTTCCGAAGGCGGGACCTTTGCCAGCACGACGTAGACACCGGCGATGACGCCGTTGGTTGCCCACAGCTTCGTCCCATTGAGCCGGTAGCTTCCGTCTGCGGTCGGTTCAGCCGTCGTCGTTAACCGGGCAGGGTCGGAGCCGACGTCAGGCTCGGTCAGCAGGAAGGCGCTGATCTTCCCGGCAGCCAGCCGAGGCAGCCAGGCGCGCTTTTGTTCTGCCGTACCGAAGAGCTTCAACGGCTCGGGCAGGCCAATCGACTGATGGCCTGACAGCAGAGGAGAGAGCGAGGAGTGAGCGGTGCCCGCCAGCATCAGAGCACGGTTGTAATACAGCTGCGACAGGCCAAGGCCGCCGTACTCGACAGGGATCTTCATCCCGAATGCGCCGACCTTGGCTAGACCGTCGATCACCCGGTCTGGAATCTTGCTTGTTCGCTCGATCTCGAGCGGATCGATCTCGGTGACCAGGAAGTCGCCGAAGGTCTTGAGAAAATCCTCCCCGCGCCTGACATCCTCCTCAGCGGGCTGAGGATGTGGATGGATGAGATCCAAACGGAACCGGCCGAGGAAGAGCTCCTTGCCGAAGCTGGGCCGTTTCCACTCGGCCTCGCGGGCCGCCTCGGCCGTCTGGCGTGCCTGCCGCTCGGTGACCTGAACATAGGCCATTCGTCTTGGCTCCTCTGCTAGGAGTACGAGGTGTCGGCCGCGGCACCATCAGGTGAGTCGTAGGTGCGCAGACTAAAGAGATTGTACGTCATAATTTTTGAGAATATCAATTATTAGTGACCTCATCGTGCTAAATTAGCCTCACCACGAGCGGCCAGCGTCGGCCGAGCGGGGAAGGACAAGTGCGATGCAGCAGCTGACACCACTGGACACCATGTTCTTGATGAACGAGAGCCCCAGATCATCTCAGTTCGTGACCGACATCTTGATCTTTGAAGCCGATGGTCCTGGGTTGTCGCTGTCCGAGCTTCGACGACTTCTCAGTGAGCGGTTGCACCTCCTGCCACCCCTTCGACGGCGGCTGGTTGAGGTGCCGTTCGGCCTCGACGAGCCGTTCTGGGTGGAGGACCCCGACTTCGACCTGGACAAGCACCTTTATGAGCACACACTGCCGTCTCCAGGCAGCGACACACAACTGGCACAGCTGACCGCATTCATCGCGGCTGATCCGCTGAACCGTTCTCGACCGCTTTGGGAGCTGCACCTCGTGCATGGGCTCCACGAGGGCCGGACGGCGCTGATCAAGAAATTTCACCACGTTGCTCTTGACGGCGCATCGAGTCTGGAGGTGACGACGATCCTGCTGGATTCGACGCCCGAACCCCGGCAGGTTCCGCCGCCATTAGAACCGTGGATTCCGGACCGTTTGCCCTGCGCCAGCGAGCTGATGATGCACGGGTTCGCGGGCATGGCAGGGCGGCCCATGCGGATGTTTGAGGCGCAACGCCGAGTGGCTACTCATTTGAATGTTCACCATCCACTCGCAGGGAATCCGCCGCGAACGCCGTTGAACGTCAGGGTGAGTGGTGAGCGAAGCGTTGCTTTCGAGGATGTCCCCCTGTCGCGGATCAGAGCCGTGAAGTCCGCGTTCGGGGTCACGGTCAACGATGTGATTGTGTCAATGTGCGCGACCGTGCTGCGAGGTTGGTTGATCGAACGCAACGCACTACCGACCAGGCCCCTCGTGGTCTGCATCCCGATCTCGGTACGCACCGAAGCAGAGCGAGGGTCTTTTGGCAACCGTGTCTCGATCTTGATCGCGACCTTGCCCACCCAGGTGAGCGATCCCGTGCAACGCCTGAAGGCCATTCACGAGTCAGTGGTGCTGGCCAAGAACCATCATGATTTCGTCGGCGCCAACGTGCTTGGCGACATGGGACAGGTCGTGATGCCCGCAATGCAAGCCAGGCTGAGCCGGTTGACGACCGCCATGGCCTGGCCAACGTTCGATCAGCCAATGCACTGGAACATCGCGATCTCCAGCCTGCCGGGGCCGGATCGTCCGCTGTACCTGTCCGGACACCGGCTGCGAACCCACTATCCAGTTGGGATGCTGATGGACAACCAGGCGCTCATGATCGCCGCTGCCAGTTACCTTGACAAGATCAGTTTCGGACTGGTCGCGGACCCGCACGTTGTTCCTGACTTGTGGGAGATGGCGGCTCGACTTCCGGCCAGCCTTGACGAGCTCGTGAATTCGAGCCCCGTGGCATCTCCTCTGATCGTTCCAGAGCGCGATGCAGACCATTCCACGCAGCGGAAAGCTCGGCATCGCCGTCTATCGCCGGACCGGTCATCGGTGTAACCTCACAGCCGAGTCGCCGGCGTCCCGAGAACGATGGCCCGAGGCAATACAACTTCAAGCAGGCCATGATCAGCCGCCGCAACTGTCCTACGGTTCTTGACAAGGGGGCTGGGTACGGTGTCATTTAATCTTTCGGTCGTAGTGCGTGAGTCAGCGCGTCAGTTCCCTGACCGGCCGGCAGTCATCTTTGACGGCGGGCGCCTCAGCTACCAGGAGCTGAACGAGCAATCGGATCGAATTGCCGAGAACCTGGTACGCCTCGGTGTCGAGCCGGGCGATGTCGTCGGGCTTCAGCTCGCCAATGTGCCCGAGTTCCCCGCTGCGATGTACGCCATCCTCAAAGCGGGCGCCGTTCTGCTGCCGATGAGCCTGCTGAACAAGGCGCCAGAGGTCGAGTTCTTTCTTACGGACGCTCGCGCCCGCGTCGTGATCACTTCAACCGAGTCTGGCTCTGAGGGGATTCGCGGCGGCGAGCTTGCCGGGGCTGAGCACATCTTCGTACTCGGAGCAGCGGGCGAGGAGCTCGCACACGAGCAGCTTGACCGACCGACACGACGGTTCACTGACTTACTTGCCGAGCCAGAGGGGTCCGCCGAGGCCCCATATGTGCAGCGGGACCCCGGCGACACCGCAGTCCTGCTTTACACCTCTGGAACGACTGGTCGCCCCAAGGGCGTCGAGCTGACGCACTTTCAGCTCTACATGAATGCCCGCGCCCACGTCGAAGCCTTCGAGATGGACGAAAATTCGGTCACCATCGCCGTCATGCCGCTATTCCATGCATTGGGGATGTCAGGAATCCTTAACGCCAACTTCGCAGTGGGCGGGGCGGTGGTGCTTGTCAAGCGCTTTAAAGCCGACAGCGTGCTGGAAGCCATTTCAACCAATGGCGCTACGGTGCTGCACGGGGTGCCAACGATGTATCACACACTCCTGGAATACCCCCAAGCTAAGGATTACGACCTCTCCACGCTCCGGACCTGCGGCTCCGCCGGCGCGCCAATCGCGGCAGAGCTCATGGATTCGTTCGAGCGGGAATTCGGGGTCACCATCCTCGAAATGTACGGCCTCACCGAGTCGGGTCCATTGGCCACATACAACCGTCCCAAGGACCGCAAGCCGTATAGCATCGGCAAGCCGCTCTGGGGGGTCGATCTGGAGCTGTGGGGCGAGGACAACCGTCCACTGCCTCCAGGTCGCGACAATGTCGGAGAAATCGTTTTACGAGGCCACTGCACCATGCATGGCTACCTCAACAACCCCCAGGCGACCGAGGAGGCCTTCGCTGGCGGCTGGCTGCACACCGGAGATCTTGCCTATTGCGACGAGGACGGGTTCTTCTTCATCGTCGACCGCAAGAAGGAAATGATCATTCGGGGTGGCTATAACGTGTATCCGCGCGAGGTAGAGGAAGTCCTCTATGCCCATCCCGCTGTGAATGAAGTTGCAGTGATTGGCGTGCCTGATGAACGGCTTGGCGAGGAAGTCAAGGCAGTTGTTTCGTTCAAGAAAGGTCAATCCGCAAGCGAAGAGGAATTGATCAGCTACGTCAAGGCCAGGGTGGCTGCGTACAAATACCCGCGGATGGTCGAGATTATCAATGACTTGCCGAAGGGGCCCACGGGCAAAATCCTCAAAACCGAGCTTAAACAATAGCAGCGTGGGCGGGCCGCACCGCGCCGGCGCGCAGTGATCAGTCCATGGTCACAAAGGAGTGGGAATGGCCGACGTAGTGCCGAGCACGGATCGAAGGCTGCGATGAGACTGCTCCTGATGGGTGCGCCTGGCGCGGGGAAAGGCACCCAAGCGGCGATCCTGTCCGCACGGCTGGGCATACCCGCCATCTCGACCGGGGACATCTTCCGCGAGAACTCCGCCCTCGGTACCCCGCTCGGGGTCGAGGCTCAGTCCTACATGGACCGCGGGGCGTACGTGCCTGATGAGTTGACCAATGCGCTGATCGCCGACCGTCTTGCTCGGACCGACACCGACGGCGGTTTCTTGCTGGACGGCTATCCGCGCACCACCGACCAAGCGGACTATCTTGACCAGCTCCTCGCGCAGCGTGGCCAGGTGCTGGAGCGAGTCGTCAACTTCCGGGTCGATCACGAGGAGCTGATAGGCCGCCTGTTGCAGCGAGCCATCGAACAGGGGCGGCGCGACGACACCGAGGCCGTCATCCGCCGCCGCCAAGAGGTCTACGCAGAAGAGACGGCGCCGCTGCTGGCCAGCTACGCCAACCGCGGCATCCTGATCACCATCGACGGGTCCGGCGAGGTAGAGGACGTCGCTCGGCGGGCCCTGGATGCCCTGGCCGCGAGCGCGGAGACCTCGCCCGAAAGCGACCTACATGCAACACCACGGCGAGGAGGGTCGTGATAGTCCACCGGCCCTCGGGTGCTGCCACTAGGTCAGCATCGGCCGTTGTTCGGGCGGCGACATCGATGAACCGGACCTGTTGCGATCGACGATCATCGGCGGGCGACACCTGCTACTACGACGCGCCTCAGGCGAGGAGGACGAAGCGAGATGCAACAGCTCACGGCACTCGACGCGATTTTCATCAATGAGTCAGATACTCAGTTTCAACATATCTGCGACATCATGATCTTCGATGCCGACGGACCCGGGCTGACGCTGGAGGAGCTGCGGGCAGTGGTGGAGCCACGGCTGCATCTGATTGGTCCGCTGCGGCGGCGCCTCGTCGAGGTGCCGTTCGGGATCGACGAACCATACTGGATTGAAGACCCTGACTTCGATCTCGGTAATCATCTCCTCGAGGAGTCGCTGCCGGCGCCGGGTGGTGACCGGGAACTCGCGGAGCTCACCGCACAGATCGCCGGGCAACCGCTGGACCGTTCCCGACCCTTGTGGGAGCTGCATCTGATTCACGGGCTCGAGGGCGGCCGCACGGCGCTGATCAAGAAGTTCCACCATGCCGCCGTCGACGGTGCCTCCGGACTGGAGATCGTTGGCATCCTGCTCGACCCGACTCCTGAGCCACGTGAAGTGCCCGCGCCCACCGAGGAGTGGCGGCCCGACACGGTGCCCCAGGAGAGTGAGATGCTGATGCGCGGCTTCGCTGGCGCAGTCACTCGGCCGCTTCGGATGTTCGAGGCGCAGCAGCGGTTACTGCAGAACCTGCCCAAACCGGGTGAGCCGATCCTGCGGCCGACGGGCGACCAGAGCACCGACGGCGGGTTCCTGTCTGCACCGGGGCAAGCGGCGCCGCCTACGCCGTGGAACCGCAAGATCACCGCCGAACGGTCGGTCGCGCTCGGCTCGGTGCCTCTCAGTGACGTCAAGGAGATCAAGAACAGGTTCGGCGTGAGCGTGAACGACGTGATAGTCGCCGTCAGCGCCGGCGGCATCCGGCGCTGGCTGCAGGAGCGGAACGCCCTGCCGTCAAAGCCCCTGTTGGTGGGCGTGCCGATCTCGGTCCGGACTGAGGAGGAACGTACGCAGTTCGGCAACCGGGTCTCCCTCCTGATTGCCACGTTCCCAACCCACCTCGCGACCGCCGAGGAACGGGTGCGGGCTGCGCACGAAGCGATGAAGGTGGCCAAGGAAGAGCACAACGCCATAGGCGCCAACCTGATGGGCGATATGGGTGAGTTGATGATGCCGGCTCTGCAGGCGCGGGCGAGTCGGGTCACGGCGTCGCTGGACCTTCCTGAGGCTCCTGAGGCTCTGGAGGATCCGCTGCGTTGGAATCTCTCGATATCGAACGTGCCGGGTTCGCGCGTGCCGCTCTATCTGGCTGGTCACCGACTGCAGGCGCATTACCCGGTGGGCATGGTGCATGAGCGCCAAGGCCTGATGATCACCCTCTTCAGCTACCTCGATGCCATCGGGTTCGGGCTGGTGTCAGATCCCGCCCTGGTTCCCGACCTGTGGCACTTGCTGGACCTGATCAAAGACGAGCTGCAGCAGCTGAAGGACGTACCGGTCGAGAGCTGACCTAGGCTAGGGGGAAGGCCGTCGGGTCCTTCGGCGTGGGTTCGCCGCCAGTGGGCGCCGGGTACTCGTCAGCTGCCGGTGGGCCATGGGGTCGGCCGCAACCGTCGCCGGGTCCTCGAGCGGCTGGTCCAGCTCCGCTCCTGCGATGACGCGCTCGAGCACGGTCAGCGCATCATTCATGTAGCCCACGAGCGGCCACAGGTCACCCGTCTTCTCGGGTGCCCCGATAAACCCGTAGCAAAGCGTATCGACGTGGCTCTGCAGCGTGATGCTGATCCCGCCGCCTGGCGGAAGGAAGGATGCTGGACACACGCCCTCGACCTCGAGCCCGTTGACATACAGCGGCTCCTTCGAGCGCGAATGTTGGAGAGTATGACGTTCCACGGCACCTGCAGCCGGTCCTCGGGCAGCCGGACCACCGCATCGACGAACCAGTCGAACATATCCCGCGGCAGGAATTCGGTCGACTCCCGGAGGAGCTCGGTCGGCATTGCGTCGAAACTCGCTTTCGCACGAGTGAGGTTGTCCGTGGTGAGCCGGAGCCGCTCGAGTGGATCGTCGACGTTCGTCGGGAGCTCGGCGAAGAGCATGTGGACGTGGTTGCCCCACGGGTCCGTGAGGTCGCCGCGGCGGAGCGACGCGGGGCAGCAGACCGTGAGCGGTTGGTCGGGGATGCCACCATCGTTAATGAGGTACGGTCGGAGCGCTCCGGCGCAGATAGTCATGACGACGTTGTTCATCGTCGTCGCCGCGTTCTTGCTGGCGCGCACCCGCGCGAAGCTCATATCGGCGAACACAAACTGACGGTTGGCGGAGATCTGTCCGGTGAAGGCCGTCCGGGCCGGGGACATCGTGGGGATGTACGGCACGATGTCTGGCTGGCCTGCCGCACGCTGGCGCTTGTTGAGCAGTTCGCGCATCTGGTTCCCCAAATCCCCCGGGGTAAGCCGCGCCGCCATCGCCGGGAACGTGTAGAAGCCGTCATCGGGAAGACGGTCTCTCAGCGAGTCGAGGAAATGCTTCTGGAACTGGAGCATCCGCATCGGTTTTGAACACTGCGCCGGACACACCACGACGCAGCATCTCGTCCGGGCCGTAGCCGGACCCGCCTGTCTCGGCAGGCACCTCGGGGAGCAGTGTCCAGGGTGGTCGGAGAGCAGATCCCAGACAGTGGGCCTCCCCGGGTCCAGCTTGAGATTCCGCAGAAGCGAAAGATCACGTCCTGGCATTCCAAAAAACTGCACGGAGCCATAAGTTAAGACCAGTGCGATGCGCGGCCTCGCCCCTGCATCGCCATGTCACCGAGGAGCCACCGCCATGGAACTGAGAGAAGCAATCCGGCAAAACCCGATGACCGGCTTCCAGTGGAACGTCGTCGTCATCTGCATCCTGCTCACCGTCATCGACGGCTACGAGATCCTGGTCACCGCTTTCACCCTGCCGGCCCTCACCAAGGAATGGGGGTTGAGCATCGGCCAGGCCGGCCTGGCCGTCTCCATCGGGACCCTGGGCATGGGCGTTGGGGCCGCGGTCCTGTCGCCCCTCGCCGACCGGTTCGGCCGGCGCCGGCACATCATCACGTCGCTGATGTTCATCGTGATCGGGATGATCCTGAGCGGCTTGGCGCCGAACTTCACCGCCTTCCTGATCTTCCGGTTCTTCGCCGGCCTGTTCCTCGGCGGCATCGTCCCCAGCATCAACGTGCTCGTCGCCGAGTACGCCTCCGACAGGCGGCGCGGTACCGTCATGGGCGTATACGGCATCGGCTTCCCGCTGGGAGCAGCGATCGGCGGCTTCCTGTCGATCTGGCTGATCGGCACCTACGGCTGGCGCGGGCCTTTCTTGTTCTCGGCGGGCGTCACCCTAATCATGCTCATCTGGTCGGCTATCGCGCTACCGGAGTCGGTGGGCTACCTGGTCGAGAAGCACCCCAAGGGCGCCCTGGAGGCCTCCAACAAGATCGGAGCCAAGCTAGGCCTGCCCCCGGCCGACGAGCTGCCCGCGCCGACGTCCGCGGAGCTCAAGCCCTCCCTCGGCAAGGACATGTGGCGGGGCATCATGGGGCGCCGGACCGTGCTGCTGTGGCTCGCCTACGCGATGCTGATCGCGGCCTTCTACTTCGCCAACAGCTTCACCGCCAAGCTCGTGGCCGAGTCCACCGGCAACGCCAACATCGGCATCACCGCACAGGCGCTGGTCGCGGCGGGCGGGGTGGCCGGCGCGCTGCTTTTCGCGGCCATGGCCACCAGGATCCACCCACGGGTAGTGACCGCGGTCGTGATGTTCTTCGGTACCGTCGTGTTCTTCGCCTTCGCGTATTTCTTCACGGTGACCTCCCTCGTACTCGTCCTGGCCGTGCTCGTCGGCGTTGCGGCCAACGGGGGAGTGGCGGCCTACTACGCGATCAGCCCGCCCATCTACCCGACCGGCATCCGCGCTGCCGCGGTGGGGCTCATGATGGGCTTCGGCCGGATAGTCGCATTCCTCGCCCCCAACATCGCCGCCTTGCTCCTCGCCCAAGGCCTTGCCCCCCCAGCGGTCTACCAGGTCTACGGCGTGGTCCTGGCCGTCTCGGGCGTGGCGGTCTTCCTGCTGCACCGGACCTACTCCGGCGCCAACGCCCTGGATGCGATGCAACTGGAGGGCGCGACCATGGAGAAGCTGGACGCGGAGCGTCAAGCCAAGATGGCGGCGCCACCACAGGGCTGACCCCAGCCCCTCCGGCAGGCGCGAACGGGACCCGGTCGGTGCGCGCCAACGGCTGGGTCCCGATGCGTCGACTTCCATCTCCCGCGTCCTTCACGGCCTCCGGGTCGCTGGCCGAAGTGGTCATGGTGTGAGGAGAGATGATGTTTGAGCCCGAGCTCAGTGTCACCGGGTGGTTTGCTGCCCGGACCCGTCGCAGCCCCGGGCGCAAAGCCCTGACCTTCGAAGGCCGGTCGTGGACCTATTCGGAACTGCTGGACCGTGTCGACCGTCTCGCGGATGGACTGCGGACAGGTGGCGTCGGAGTGGGGGATCGGGTCGGATACATCGGAACGAATCATCCCGCGCTCCTCGAGACATTCCTCGCGAGCTCTCGGCTCGGGGCTGTTTTTCGTGCCCCTCAACTTTCGGCTCACCAGCACGGAACTCACCTACATCATTAACGATGCAGGGATCCACACGCTCGTTACCGACCGCGACCGTCGGAGTTCGATCGACCCGGTCCGGGACCAACTCGCGGTGCGCCGCTATCTCGGGGTCGAGCTAGACGAGCCTGCGGCCGGGTGGGGGGACATCATCGACCTCATCGAAGGCAGTCCAGTGTCGACCGAATGGTCGAGAATCGCGGCTGACGACCTCGCATTGATCATGTACACCTCGGGGACGACCGGGAAGCCCAAGGGGGTCATGCTGACCCACGGCAACCTGTGGTGGAACGTCACCAACCTGATGCACCTTTTCGAGGTTCGCGCCGATGATGTGACGCTGGCGACCTCCCCCCTGTTTCATATCGCAGGGCTCAACGTCACCATCCCCACCACCTGGCGTATGGGCGGCGAGGTGGTCCTGCATCGCTCGTTCGACGCACAGCGCTGCTTGGACGACATTGAGCGGTATCGCGTCTCAACGCTCTTCGGCGCCCCGACCATGTTCCAGATGATGAGCGCTCTGCCGGGATTTGCAGCCGCTGACACCAGCAGTGTGCGGATGATCATTTGCGGTGGTGCCCCGGTGCCGGAGTCCCTGGTCCGTCTCTACCACGACCGTGGGATCACCATGCTCAACGGTTACGGACTCACTGAGACCTCTCCCTCGTGCTGCTTCCTTACGGCTGAGCACGCCATCACGAAAGTCGGCTCGGTCGGTCAACCGCCCCTGTACAGCGAGCTGAGGGTGGTCGATGACGACGGGCACGAGGTGCGCCGGCCGGGAGCGCTTGGGGAGGTGTGTGTCCGAGGTCCCAACGTGACGCCCGGCTATTGGCGGAACCCCACCGCCACCGCAGCGGCCTTCGACCAGGAAGGGTGGTTCTACACCGAAGACGTGGGTTACCTGGACCAAGACGGCTTTCTCTACATCGCCGACCGCAAGAAGGACGTGATCGTCACCGGCGGGGAGAACGTCGCCTCGGCCGAGGTGGAGAACGTTCTGATCGCACATCCTTCGGTCTTCGACGTCGCCGTGATCGGGACGCCTCATGACCGCTGGGGGGAGACGGTGACCGCCGTCGTCGTCCCTCGTGGTTCCGCCCCCACCTTGGAGGACCTGCGTTCCTTCGCCGGCGCCTCCTTGGCTCGCTACAAGCTGCCCACGCGGATTATCGTGGTGGACAACCTTCCGCGTAATCCATCAGGCAAGGTGATCAAGGTCGAGCTGCGTGCCCAGTTCATTGACCGCTGATGGGCTGCCGGATAGGGCGGCGCCCGTGCCTTCGGGCACCGCTCCTCTCTGTGGGCGGTGATAATTGAATGCCATTGTTGAGAAACTGTGGTCTGAAACGGAGCCAACGGCGGCAGGGGATCAATGTCGGGACAGTGGGGCAACCGGCCAACAGTTAATCTGCTTCGCCGTTTGGGGATAGCTCGCAGCGCGCGACTATCCGCCGTACGGGGTCATCGGCTCAATCGTTCAGCGCCTCACGACAGTGAAAGGTAAGCGTAAATGCAGCAACTCACCGCACTGGACGCCTGGTTCATCAGCGAGTCAGATACCCAGTTCCAGCACATCTGCGACATCATGATCTTCGACGCGGAGGGTCCAGGGCTCACGCTTGCGGAGCTTCGCCCGGTGGTGGAGCAGCGGCTGCATCTTCTGGGTCCCTTGCGGCGCCGGCTGGTCGAGGTGCCGTTTGGAATCGATGAACCGTATTGGATCGAGGATCCGGACTTCGACATCGCGAACCATCTGTACGAGGAGTCGCTGCCGGCACCGGGTGGTGACCGGGAGCTCGCCGATGTCACCGCACGCATCGCCGGCCGGCGGCTGGACCGCTCTCGGCCGTTGTGGGAGCTCCACCTGATTCACGGGTTGGAGGGTGGCAGGACGGCTCTGATCAAGAAGTTTCACCATGCCGCTGTCGACGGTGCCTCGGGTTTGGAGATTACCGGCGTCCTGCTCGATCCGGCTCCGGAGCTCCGGGAGGTGCCACCCCCCACCGAAGAGTGGCGTCCGGACCCGGTTCCCAGCGAGAGCGACATGCTGATGCGCGGCTTTAAAGGCGCCGCGCGCCGGCCGATGAGGATGTTCCAGGTGCAGAAGCGATTGCTGCGTAACCTCCCTGAGCCCGGCGAAGCTATCACCAGCCCTACCGGCGATCAGAGCATCGACGGAGGCTTCCTCGCTGCACCCGGACGAGAGGTGCCACCGACACCGTGGAACCAAGTGATCAGTGCCGAGCGGATGGTCGCCTTCGGGCCTTTTGCTCTTGGAGACTTTAAGGATGTCAAGAACAAGTTCGGGGTCACCCTGAATGATGTGGTGGTGGCGGTCTGTGCGGGCGCCGTGCGGCGCTGGCTGCAGGAGCACAACGCTCTGCCCGCGGAGCCGCTGCTGGTCTGTGTGCCGATCTCGGTCCGTACTAAAGAGGAGAAGTCCAAGCTCGGCAATCGCGTCTCTATGTTGGTCGCTGAATTCCCCACCCACCTGACTACTCCGGTGGAACGTGTGCGGGCAGCGCACGAAGCGATGAAGGCGGCCAAGGAGGAGCACAACGCGATGGGTGCCAACCTCATGGGTGATCTCGGCGAGTTCATGATGCCGGCTCTGCAGGCCCGGGCGAGCCGGGTCACAGCGTCGATGGACCTGCCTGAGGAAAAGCCGCGTCACAACCTCTCGATATCCAACCTGCCGGGTTCGCGCGTGCCGCTCTACCTCGCCGGACACCGGCTCCAGGCGCACTATCCGATAGGCATGGTCCAGGAGCGCCAAGGGCTGATGATAACCATCGCCAGCTACCTCCAGACCATAGGTTTTGGACTGGTGTCGGATCCGAAACTCGTCCTCGACCTTTGGCACCTTTTGGACATGATCAAGGACGAGCTGCAGCAGCTGATGGATCAACCCGCGATTAGTTCGGATAGACCCGCGAAGACGCCGAATCAACCCGCGAGTGCTTGAGCTTCCGCACCGTTTAGGGGTGAGTCCGGTCGCAACCCAGAGTGAGGCTCGCGCGCTGGCCTAGATAGTGTTGGGCAGCACCTAGTCATGCCGCGGCGTATGTCATCGGCTCAACCGTTCGTCGGTAACCGATCTGTTCAGCGAGCGCCTCAGAGCAGGGAAGGGTAGAAGCGAAATGCAGCAACTCACACCACTCGACGCTTGGTTCATCAACGAGTCGGATACCGAGTTCCAGCACACCTGCGACATCTTGATCTTCGAAGCGGAGGGTCCTGGCCTGACTCTTGAGGAGCTGCGGTCGGTGGTGGAGCAACGGCTGCATCTCCTCGCTCCGCTGCGGCGCAGGCTGGTCGAGGTGCCGTTCGGGATCGATGAGCCGTACTGGATCGAGGATCCTGACTTTGATCTTGCGAACCATCTGACTGAGGAGTCGCTGCCGGCACCCGGTGGTGACAAGGAATTGGCCGATGCCACGGCCCGTATCGCTAGCCGGCACCTGGACCGCTCTCGGCCGTTGTGGGAGCTGCACCTGATCCACGGGCTTGAGGGCGGTAGAAAGGCACTGATCAAGAAGTTCCACCATGCTGCAGTCGATGGCGCATCGGGTTGGGAGATTACGGGCATCCTGCTCGATCCGACTCCGGAGCCACGGGAGGTGCCACGACCTGCCGAGGAGTGGCGGCCTGACCGAGTTCCCGAAGATGGCGAAATGCTGATGCGCGGATTTGCCGGCGCGGCAAGCCGGCCGTTGAGGATGTTCGAAGTGCAAAAGCGATTGCTGCAGAACCTGCCAAAGCCGGGCGAAGCTATCCGCAGTCCAACTGGCGATCAGAGCATCGACGGTGGCTTTCTCTCTGCGCCCGAACGAGAAGTGCCGCCGACACCATGGAACCAAAAGATCAGTGCCGAGCGGATGGTCGCCTTCGGCCCCGTTGCTCTTGGTGATGTCAAGGATGTCAAGAACAAGTTCGGGGTCACCCTGAACGATGTGGTGGTGGCGGTCTGCGCCGGCGCCGTGCGGCGCTGGCTGCAGGAGCGGGACGCTCTGCCCGCGGAGCCGCTGCTGGTCTGCGTGCCGATCTCGGTCCGCACTGAGGAGGAGAAGACCAAGCTCGGCAATCGTGTCTCTATCTTGGTCGCTGAGTTCCCCACCCATCTGGCTACTCCCGTGGAACGCGTGCGGGCGGCGCACGAAGCGATGAAGGCGGCCAAGGAGGAGCACAACGCGATGGGTGCCAATCTCCTGGGCGATCTCGGCGAATTGATGATGCCGGCTCTGCAGGCACGGGCGAGCCGGGTCACCGCGTCGATGGAATTGCCTGAGGAAGACCCGCGCTGGAACGTCTCGATATCGAATTTGCCGGGTTCCCGCGTGCCGCTCTACCTCGCCGGACACCGCATGCAGGCGCATTACCCCATAGGTTTTGCTCTGGAGCGCCAAGGGATGATGATGACCGTCGCCAGCTACCTCGATACCATCGGTTTCGGTCTGGTGTCGGATCCGGAACTCGTTCCCGACCTCTGGCACCTCCTAGATCTGGTCAAGGATGAGCTCCAGCAACTGATGGATCAACCGGTTGAGAGTTCGGCGCCTTCACCCGAGCCAACGCCGGCTAAGAAATCAACGTCGGCCAAGAAATCAACGTCGGCCAAGAAATCAACGTCGGCCAAGAAATCAACGTCGGCCAAAAAATCAACGACGGCAAAAATCAACGACGGCCAAGAAATCAACGACGGCCAAGAAATCAACGACGGCGAAGAAATCAACGACGGCCAAGAAATCAACGACGGCCAAAAAATCAACGACGGCGAAGAAATCAACGGCCAAGAAATCAACGACGGCAGAGAAAAACCACGACTTAGGATCAATGGCGGACAGTGCGGGTCAACCAGCCAAGAGTTGATCTGCTTTACCGTTTGGGGATAGCTCGCAACTGGACCTATTTCTTGCCCGAATCCTTCTGAAACGAGGATGCCGCCTCGACAAACGGTTTAGCAAGTTTCAAGGCTTGATTCATCGCGAATGCCTGCTCGGTGAGCATGTCCCCGGCCTGTCGAAGGGCTTCGCCAGCAGCACGCGTCGTCTCGGCGGCCTCCTGCAGCTCGGCGAGCATCTGCTTCATCGGTGCAAGAGCGCGTTCGGTGAGGTCACGCTGAAACTCAGCCTGCTTCTCGAACGCCAGCCGAAGGGCCTCAGACTGCTGCTGCATCGGAGCGAGCATCGCTTTAAGAAACTTGGGCCAGTCCGATTCGGGTACAGCCTTACTGAACTCCTCTACCATGTCTTGCCACGTCTTCGCCGGGTCGTTCGTACTGCTCAACTTGTTCCTCTCAGCGGTGCCTGGCTGGTCCCGGCGATGCGTTACTGAAGTCTAAGCCACCAAACTCCCGGCTGGCAGCAAGGCCACCACGTGGGGTCTGGCTCATCGAGGCGCGCTGTGCCTCGATACCACAACATGGTCGGCAGTCCTAGTCGGTCGTCAGTTTAGCAGGAATGAGGGGAACGATCACTCGGGTTACGCCCCCGACCGAAGCCACCCGCTGGGGGTCGTAGCCCGCGTTTCGTATCGCGCCCAGAGGCCCATGGTTGTCCACCAGGGTGTCGGCAACGAAGCGAGTCACTCCTGCCGCCACGGCTCGACCGGCGAGGTGTCCCACCAGTTCGGTGCCAAGACCACGTCCTTGGAAGGCGTCTTCCACCAGCAGTGCGACTTCGGCCTCGTCTTCACCGTCTTGGCGATGAAAGCTGCCCATCCCGACAATGCGCCCAGCCACTTCAACGACATCGACGGCATCACCGGGACCAACTCGCGGCAACCGATCCAGCATGGTTTCGTCCTCGGCCGGCTGCGGGATTGGAGTGAAGAAACGGCGGTAGAGCGTCTCGGCCGAGCACCGCGAAATCATCGCTTCGATGCCGGTCCGATCGACCGCCTCCATTGGGCGAACGAGGACCGAGAGTTGGGTTTCGCTCTGGTGAGATGTGATGATTGCCTCCGGGACACTGCTGGCGCCGCCGGCATGGGAAGGACCCAATCATGAACTTTTCAGGTATGCCGCTTGAGTTCGGGCCACCCCATCCCGATACCGCCTTCAGTCTTCGTAGCCGCCAGGCCGTCGCGCAAGCGATTGATGTCTGGGCTGAGAGCATCAAGCGCCTCGCTAATCAACCCGAGTTCGCCGACGAAGGGGCGGATCTGGAAGACGCTATCAATAACGCATTCGCGTTCGCCGAGCGCTTGCTCGAGGCGCAGCGCGAGCTGACCCTCAACCTGGTGCGAACGCTGCTGAGCGACGAGGAACCCATCGATCCCGCAGGCTGAAGCAGCCGCGGTTCGGCAGCGGCACTTCATCGCCGCTGCCGGGCAATGATTTTCTGCTCATCGACCTCCGGCATATCGCGAGAGACGAGCCGCATCAACAAGTCGCGTAGAACAGTCTCCTCAGACACATCGAGAGCGGTGAGGAACTCCTCACGGGCCCGATTGCACGATCTCACTCGCTTGCTGATAGCGGGATTCGCCCTCGGGCGTGGCCGAGATAATCCGTGCCCGGCGGTCCCTCCCATGCGCTCGCCGCTCCACCAGACGCTGCCGCTCTAAGTCATCAACAAGGGCGACGATCTGGCTGGGATCCAGCCCGAGGAGAACCGACAGCTCCCGCTGGGAGACGCCGCCCGCCTGGACAGCGACGGACAAGACCGAGAAGTGCCGAACCCTGAGTCGGAGAGGTCGCAGCCGTGCATTGGTGCTCCGGATCGTTATGCCGCTGGCCCTGGCGAGAAGAAACCCGATGTCCCCAAAGAGTTGGAGATGCGGCGCCACGATCGGCTGTTCGGCGCGGGCCGGAAAAGGCATAATTAACAATCTCCATCTTTGACAACCTCAACGAGACTGATAGTGTATCTCGAGATCATCATCACGCATAGCTGAGGATCAGCATGGATTTAAGCGGCAAGGTGGCAGTAGTGACCGGAAGCGGCCGCGGCCTGGGGTTCGCGTACGCACGGGATCTGGCTCAAGCGGGCGCCTCGGTGATCGTTAACGACGTCGACGAGGAAGCTGCGAACGCAGCCGCAACGTCGATCCAGAGCGACGGCGGTGTGGCGGTCGCCCAACCTGGCGCCGTGGGAACAGCGGAAGCCGCGGATGATCTCGTCAATCGGGCGGTCAAGGAATTTGGTCGTCTCGATGTGATGGTGACCAACGCGGGCGTGCTGCGTGACAGCGTGCTGTGGAAGATGACCGACGACGACTTCGACACCGTTGTCTTCGTTCACTTACGCGGCACGTTCACCTGCGCCCGTGCTGCAGCGGTCCGGCTTCGCGAGCAGGGTGAAGGCGGACGGATCATCTGCGTGGGGTCCCCAACTGGTCAGCGGGGAAACTTCGGTCAGACCAATTACGCGGCGGCAAAGGCCGGCATCGTCGGCATGGTGCGTGCCTGGGCAATGGAACTCGCAAAGGCGAAGGTCACGGTCAATGCGATCGTGCCTGTCGCCGCCACTACCATGACGGAGACCATTCCTTTTCTCAAACCGTACGTCGAGGCAGTCAACCGCGGGGAGGACCTTCCGACTTTCGCGCGGCGCGCTTTGGCCTTCGGCTCACCGCAAGATGTCGCTGGTCTGGTCACCTTCCTCGCGTCCCCGGCCGCTGACGGCATCACCGGCCAGGCCATCGGAATCGGCGGCGATCGTGTCACGATCTGGAGCCATCCCCAACAGACGGTAGCCGCCTTCGCCGACGGAGGCTGGACCGCTGATGCCTTGGCAGAAATCTGGCCAACCACACTGTCCCCCTACCAGCAGTCGATCGGCGAGCAGCTGCCTCCTCTGGACAGTTGACATGTACGAGCCGAGGATCGACGTGGACGCTGTAGCAGCGATCGACGTCCACACCCACATTGAGGCAGACGGCCATGGCCACTTCGCCCTGGATGGTGAACTACTCCAGGCATCCGCGAAGTACTTCAAGGCGGGACATAACCGCACACCGACGCTCGATGAGATCGCTGACTACTACCGTGAGCGCCACATTGCCGCCGTGGTGTTTACCGTAGATGCCTCAACAGTCACCGGTCATCCGCCACTCTCCAATGAAGAGATAGCGGAGGGCGCCGCCAAGAACGCCGATGTCCTTATCCCTTTCGGCTCGGTGGACCCGTGGCATGGCAAGGCGGCGATGAGAGAAATAGAGCGACTCGTTACTGAATTCGGAGTCCGTGGGTTCAAGTTCCACCCCAGCTTGCAGGGGTTCGAGCCGAATGACCAGCGCTTCTACCCGCTCTACGGCACGCTGCAGCGTCTTGGAGTGTTAGCGATATTCCATACCGGGCAGACCGGAATTGGTGCGGGCTTACCGGGCGGGCGTGGCATCAAACTCCGGTACTCCGATCCCATGCTGCTTGACGATGTTGCCGCCGACTTTCCAGCCTTGAATATGATCTTGGCCCACCCGTCTGTCCCTTGGGTGGACGCTGCTATCTCGATGGCCACCCATAAAGCCAACGTCTACATTGATCTATCTGGCTGGTCGCCTAAGTACTTCCCGCCTCAGCTGGTACGCAGCGCCGGGTCCTTGCTACGACAAAAGGTGTTGTTTGGCTCCGACTTCCCATTGCTGACACCCGACCGCTGGTTAGCCGACTTCGCCGAACTTGATCTCAAGGATGAGGTACGGCAGATGATCTTGAAAGACAATGCAGTACGCCTACTGCAACTCGCAGAGTGATCAACTAACACAGAGGAAGTGCGGAAATGTTAACCAAGGTCACCTTGGCGGAGTTACCGAAACTGGGTGGCAGCGACCTCGGTGGCACTGACTGGCTGGAAGTCGATCAAGCACGGATTGACCTCTTTGCGGAGGCAACTGGTGACTACCAATGGATCCACGTTGATCCAGAGCGTGCCAGGCATTCGCCGTTTGGTAGCACGATCGCCCATGGCTATCTCACGTTGTCGATGATCCTTCCGCTGTTCGAGCAGCTCCTCCAGGTAGAACCTGTGGAGAGGAAGTTGAACTACGGTCTCAATTCGGTCCGCTTCCCGGCTCCGGTACCGGTTGGGGCGAAGATCCGGCTCGCTGCCCGGCTCGCCGAAGTGATTGAGATTGCCGGGGGAGTGCAGATCGTGGTGACCGCCACGGTTGAGCTGCAGGACAGCCCCAAGCCGGCGTGCGTGGCGGAGCTAGTGCTTCGCTTCTATGGCTGACATAGTGAGAGGACACCACTTTTTACCGTCGATCTACCCAAGTATCAACCGATTCAACGAAAGGGAGTTAGAAATGGCACAGGCGAGAACGCCAAAGCAGGAGAACGAGCCCAGTGCTGCCACCTCACCGGAGCAGCCGTTTGAGCAGGTTACCGAGCAGATGCGGGGTCTTGGCGAAAAGGCCGCCGCGCAAATGAGCAAGTCGGAAGAGCAGCTGCGGAAGTTCGGTGAGCAGGCTCGGGATCTTAACGAGCAGATCGTCGAGAGTGCGACCAAGGTTGGGCAGGATGCCTTGCAGCGTTACGTCGACTGGCTGCAGACCATCGCCGAGGAGCAGCGCAAGCTTGCGTCGTCTCCGCAAGTGAGTGAGATGGACTGGTTCGCCTCGATGTTGAAGGCGCAGGCAGACTTCACTCAGGAGTTCGCCAAGATGGTCGGCGGCATGACATCGTTCGGCCAGCAGCCCCAGGGCTAGTAACTCGCCTGCCGCCACTGGCGCGGCGCGTTGCCGAGCTCGGTATCGATCGCTGCCGCAGCGGCATGGATAGCAGGCAGCATCTCGCGAAGCCGGGCCGGGGAGAAGCGCACACTCGGAACGGAGACCGAGATCGCCGCCACTGCCCGCCCGTCACTGTGCACAGGCATACCAACGGCGACGATTCCCCGTTCGCTCTCACCGCGGTTCAGTCCGTACTTGCGTCTGCGGGTTGCGTTCAGATCACGATGCAGGGCGGCGAGTTCGTCGGGACTCAGGCCGAGCGCCGGGACTCCTGACGACGGGTATAGGCGGTCGAGCTCGGCTGCGGTCAGGTCAGCTAGCAGAGCCTTCCCACCGGAGGTCAGGTGGGCGGGAAGAACAGCGCCGGTGCGCGCGGTGACTCGCAGGGGCTGGTCTGCTTCGACGCTTGCCAGAAAACGCACCTCGCGACCATGCCGAACCACGAGGTGGCATGTTTCATCGAGTTGCTGCTGTAGCCAACGCAGGTGGGGAAGGGCGACTGCCAGCAGTGCCTGCGACGACGAGTGTGCGTTCCAAAGATCCGCCATCGCAGGGCCTGGCTGATACGTTCGATCTGCCGACTGGACCGCGAAGCCGCGATACCGCATCGTGCTGAGTAGCCGATGCGTCGTCGATGGGGCCAATCCCAGCTCGCGTGCAGCGTCACTCACGCTGACGCTGCCTCTGCGAGCCAGCAATAACACAAGCCGAAGTGCGTTGTCCACAGACTCTAGGTAGTGCGGGCGGGCAGGGGCAGATCCTTCGTACCCAGCATCTGCCATGGTCGAAGCGTAACGACAGGTGAGGAATGCACCCTGACCGCGACTAACACGCCCCACGAATACGGTCGTCTGCCGAACGCCCAGTGACCAGCGCGGCCATCCGATTCCGACGGTCGCAACAGATGAGGCGGAACCTCTACCGGACGCTGGTCGTCGGGCATCACGAGGTGCTCGTACCTGTCCCGATTGACAGCTGTTACGGGTTTCGCGTCAGGTTCATGGCGGAACGCTACAGCTCTTGATTTTGCCGAGGCTGTATGGTGACGCCGATCCGCTGGTAACCTCACCGCGGGTCATGGGCGGGGTTCGCGTTCGCCAGGCGTACTAGAGTCAGCTTGTGCCCTGCGGACACATGCCTTCGGCTCGGCAGGTGTGCGGCCACCGGGTTCTCTTCAACGCTGCTTGCCATCGTCCTGCTCGCGACGGGTGAGCGAAACCGGCAAGCAGGTGCGGAGGCGGGCGATGAGTGGTTTCGATGAGTATCTCGGGCTCGAGTGGGACCCGGGTAGCGGCGGTCGTGCGCAGGTGCGCCTCACCGCTGTCGAGCGGCACCTAAATCCCCACGGAACCGTCCACGGCGGAGTGCTGGGCAGCCTGGCCGACGTCGCAAGCACCAAGGCCGTCGAATCCTTTGTGGCGCATACCCTCGGGGTCACCATCGAGCTAAAGATCACCTACCTGAGCCCGGCTCGGCCGGGGCTGTTGGTGGCTGATGCCCACGTGATCAAGCGCGGCCGGACGATCACCATCGTTGAGACCGAGATCAAGCAAGACCAGGAGTGGGTGGCGCACGCCATCGGCACGTTCATCGTCCGCGGGTGACCGCATGCGGTTGGAGAGTGGCCGCGGCCGGCGGTTGGACTGGTCTGGCACAGAGCCGGCTGGGTGGGACTAAACCAGGAGCGTGGTGTGCGCGAGGGGTATTCATCTTACTTCCTGAGCAATCGAGGATTGGTAGTTGATTCAGACCACGAGTGTGCGCTGAACACAAGTCGAGAGACGCCGACGACGTCGGTGCGGCGTTTCACCTCGCGGTTGAGCCGTTCCTTTAACCGGCCATGGACTCGGGGTCAAGCAGCTCGTGCGGTGTGTCGTCAGTTGACATCGATGCGGCCGGGGTGGGTTTGGAGGCGTTCGATGAGTTGCTCGTGCCGGGTGACCTCGCTGTCCCAGCCGCGTTGATCGGCGTCGTCGCGGAGGGCCTCGACGTCGGCGAGTTGATCTCTTGGCGTCGCGCATCGTCTGCTCGACCTTGGGCAGCTGCGGGCCGAGCATTGTGGCCATGTTCGAACTGCTCGTGAACATGAAGGGCATCTGGGAGGACGAAGATGGTGCGGATGCGAGTCGCCGCAGGCGGATGGATGTAGATGCTGCGGACGTTCGTGCTTTGAAGTCGACACATGATCAGAATCAGTCGCCGCGGCTGGGGCTCGTTGATCTTGACACAGGCGAAATCAAGCAGCTCTAGGCTTGGTCAGGTCAACCGCTCCGAAGATGCACCGGCAGCAGCCATCGTATGAACTCCGTCAGTCGGCTTCTGATCGCGTTCCGGGCAAGAACTCTTGCGTCATCAAGTCAAAGATCAGCGCTATTGATCATGTTCACATGCATCCGTGACACCGCGACGCGATTTGTCCCGACGGGCGGCGCGTACGTCCAAGGCGGATCGCATGTGAAGGTGATGATCATCCTCGATGGCCTGCTCCTCAGCGTCCGGGGAGGGCTGCCGCCGGCTGCGCTATGGCGGGTGTCCGGTAGCGACGTGTGTAGTCTTCGGTGGCTCGCCGCGTCCGCAGCTGCTGGCCTAACTACCGTGCTCGGGTCCGCGGTGTCCCGGTCTGGCTTGATGGAGGTACTCGCCTTTCCTCCGGGCCTGGTCCTACACGTGGTGCCCAGTGACGGTGAGTTTGGGTGGAGACTCTGGTCGAGACCGCGGGCCGGAGCGGTCCTCCGCTCCTCCAGCCGGGCCTTCGACCGCTCGTGACGTTCGGCGCTTGACCTGTCGATGGCCCGCAACGGTTGTTGCGCGGCTTGGCGCGGGTCGGTATTCCACTCTTTAACGAGCGTGACCAGGCTGTGGCGGACCTGCACCATCGGTACACCTAGTCGTGTGCTGATGGCGCTGCTGTCCTGATCCCAGTTGCGAGATGGTCGGGCGGCGACCACCCGGGTTGCTTTCGGTGCGCGACGTACAAGTGTGGCACGACAGACTCCGGGAGCAGTGCCAGTGCTGTGCCCAGGGAAAGGACGCAAGGCGCGCGCTTATCCGCGGTGCTGTGCCATCGGTCGCTGCTGCAAGTTAGGGACATGCCCGACCGAGGGCCGAACAATGAGGAACCGGCGAGGGCCTCGACACCGTGGAGTCAACCACTTCACTACGGTCTCGCGTTGGGCAACCGGCTCATGGCCACTAGATCGCCGCAGATCTTTGCCCAACGGTCGGCCAGTTCGAGATGATCGCCCAAGGCAGATACTTCTAGAAGATGTCGGCTGCCCGAAGAGAAAGTAGGCGCGCCATATCGGCGTGGAATCCGGCGGGTCTTTGAGGAGGCGTCACCGGGGCTTGGGTGGCAACTGCAGTTTGCCGAAGGCGACACCGCGACGGTGCTGGTGGCTCAGGCGGCCGATGCCGACCTCCTGTGATTGGTACCCGTACCAATCAGGACTGGACCGGCGATGTCTCGGGCCCCGTAACACATGAGTGCCTGGGCCGGATGACCTGCCCTGTCGTCGCCGTGCCCTTGGACGAGCCATATCGGCCCTGAGCCTGAGTGACTCTTGGTAATTCAGTGCACGGTCGGCCCTGGCGTTATGCCTATGACGACGGCAAAGTGGTGCTGGAGCAACCGCTGGAGGAGACCAATCATGGCTGGCGCATCGTGAGCGGCGACGACGTCGTCGTCGGCGTTGATCAGTCGCCCGAGGCTCGCTGGGCTGTTCTGTGGGGGGCCCGCGAGGCCCGCCTGCGCCGTGCTGTCTTGTCGCTTGTGCACATCAAGTCTTCAGTCACCGACGATCAAGCTATCGACGATTTGGAGAGCGAAGCCGAAACGTTGCTCAGAGTCAGGGCAGCAGAGGCCTCCGAGCTCGAGCCCGAGATATCGGTCGTGCCGAGGCTCTATGAATCTGGGTCCATCAGCGACCAACTGGTCGCGCTCAGTGGCGCCGCCAGCTTGCTGGTCCTGGGCGTAGCTTCGGCGAGGCCTCGCGCCGAACACGGAGTTCTAGGACCTGTGGAGGATCGGGTCGTGGTGCACGCCCATTGCCCGGTAGTCACTGTGAACGGGCCAGGCCCGATTGTTGGCCAGGACTACGACAAGATCGTTTTGGGCTGGACCGAGGGAACCACCGGGCGCCGGGCCCTGGAAGCTGCAGCGGAGGAGGCGGCGCTGCGCGGATCGCTACTCAGCATTGTCACGATTCCGCCGGCGGCAACGGCCTCGCCGGCACATCCTTCCGAACGAATCAACGTCGAGGAAGCGCTCTTCGACTCGATTCGTCGGATCGAGAGCACCTACCCGGGCCTAAGAATCGACGTCACGCACAGGAGCGGTCAGGTCGGTACGGCGTTGGAACAATCATTGGACAAGGCCGCCCTGCTCGTGTTGGGCTCGCATCACAGCGAGCAGGCCTGGAGCATTCGCGTCGGACCGATCGCCGAGGAATTGATGCGACGTTCGCCCTGCCCGGTGATGCTGGTCGGCCGCAGTGGCCATCAGCGGGGGTCCAACTGAGGGAACGGGAACCCCCATTTGTGCCCGCACGTTGCATCAAGGCGGCTCGCCCCACTGTTGTGTCGCGTGTGTCCCTCTGTCCCGTGCGGGCCTCTCCGATCGCGTGCCGTCACATGAACTGCCCATGCTTCACCCGCGAGCTGCGCAGCTGACTGAAACTCCGGCTGGCTGCCACCTCGGCTCAGTACGTCTCGTATGCACCGGCATTCGCCGCGCGCATTGCACTGACATAGCTGGTGCGCTCATAGGCCTCTCCATCAGTGCCTGCCGGTACCGCGAGCATGCCGCGGAACTGATCTACGGTCTGGAAGCCCTTGCGCCTCATCCAGGTATTCAGCCCGTCCAGCAGCACTGCCGCGTGCTCGGGCCCGTGACGCAGCAGCGCGGAGGCGGTCATGACTACGTCGGCGCCGGCGAGCAGGTAGGCGGCGACATCCTCGGGAGTTTCGACGCCGGAGGTGGCGGCGAGTGCGGCACGTACCCGGCCGCGCAGCAATGCGATGCACATCCGCGGAAGCCGCCCCTCCAGTTGGCTGGAGAGGGTGACTCGGGGCACCACCGCGAGCTCTTCAGCGTCGATGTCTGGTTGCAGGAATCGGTTGAAGAGCACCAGCGCGTCGGCTCCGGCTTTGTCCAACCGCTGGGCCATCTCGCCGATTGAACTAAAGAACGGGCTGAGCTTGACCGCGATCGGGACGGTCACGACGTCCTTGACCCGCTGCAGCACGTCGATGTGGCGTTGCTCCAGCAGTCTGCCCAAGATGCGCGGATCGCCGGGCACACCGTACATGTTCAGCTCGATGGCTGCAGCGCCGGCGTCTTGCATCTGCCGCGCGTACTCGCCCCAAGCCCCGGGAGTGACGCCGTTCAGGCTCGCTATCACGGGGATTGGTGTGGTGGTGGCAGCGCGTTCCAGCAGGCTCAGGTACTCGTGAGGGCCCGGATCGTCGTACGCGGTGGCGGGGAAATAGCTGAGTGCCTCGCCGAAGCTGTCCGCAGGTTCGTCCAGCAGTTCGGCGCGGTGCAGAGCCCGCTGCCGGAGTTGCTCTTCAAACAGCGAGAACATCACGATCGCGCCGACGCCGGCGTCGTACAGCCGGTGGATGCCATCGAGGCTGGAGCTCAGGGGCGACGCGGAAGCCACCAGCGGATTACCCAGCCGCAGACCCAGATAGTTTGTGCCCAGGTCCATCAGCTGTCCTTCCGAGCATCGGCAGCGAAGGCTTCGGATCCCCGGGTCGCCATCTCCTCGTAAAGCTGCCAGCGCAGGTCCGCGGTCTGCTGGGCGAGGCCCAGGAGCCGCTCGGCCTCGGCCGGGTCGGCCGCCGCGAGGGCACGGAAGCGCAGCTCTCGTCGCCGGTAGTCGGCCAGCTTCATCCGTGGCCGCAGTGAGTCCAAGAAGAACGGGTTGCGGCCGGTGGCGCGTACCACTGGGTCATAGCGGATCAGTGGCCAGTGCCCGCTGGCGACCGCCCGGTACTGCTGGTCCAGCCCGTACTTCATGTCGTAGCCGTGCGCGATGCAATGGCTGTAGGCGATGATCAAAGACGGCCCATCGTAGGCCTCGGCCTCCCGAAACGCCGTCAATGTCTGCTGCGGGTCGGCGCCCATCGCCACCCGGGCGACGTAGACGTTCGCCAGCGCGATCGCCTGGAGCGCGAGGTCTTTGGTGGGCATCGTCTTGCCCGCAGCGGCGAACTTCGCGACCGCGCCCAGCGGTGTCGCCTTGGACATCTGCCCGCCGGTGTTGGAATAGACCTCGGTGTCGAGTACGAGCACGTTGACGTTCTGCCCGCTGGCCAAGACGTGGTCCAAACCACCAGAGCCTATGTCGAAGGCCCAGCCGTCACCGCCGACGATCCACACGCTGCGGCGGACCAGGTACTCCACGACGCTGCGCAGGTCGTCGACCGCCGGCCCTTCCAGCCCGTCGAGCCGACGCTCCAGCTCGGCGACCCTCTCGCGCTGCGCCCACAGCTCTGACTCGCGCAGCTGCGGGGCGGT
>CAVXAP010000024.1:0-77924 GCA_963759635.1 uncultured Actinomycetota bacterium | reverse complement strand
AGGCGCCAAGGCACCGTTCAAGCGGGGCGGAGTCGTCTATCTGACCTTCGACGACGGACCCGGTCCCTACACACCGGCCATCCTGAACATCCTGCACGCCACGCACTCCACAGCCACCTTCTTCGAGCTCGGCTTCCGCCAAGCCCAGTACCCGGCTGAGGCTGCCCGGATCCGAGCGCAGGGCAGCAGTGTCGGCAACCACACGTACAACCATCCAAACTTGACCAAGCTGACGCCCAGTCAGATTCAGTGGCAGGTGGCGCACGGCCCTCAGAGTCGTTGCGTACGGCCGCCGTACGGTGCGACGAACGCGACTGTGCAACGCATTCTGAGCCAGCTAGGTCTTCATCAGGTGTTGTGGACCGTCGATACGCGGGACTGGAGCCAGCCCGGGATCACGCACATTGTCAAAACTGCTACCGGCCCTCAGGTTCGAGCTGGAACCATCGTCTTGATGCACGACGGCGGCGGCAACCGCTCACAAACCGTTGCAGCGCTGCCACAGATCATTACCACGCTGCAGCAGCAGGGCTATGTCATCAGGCGCATCCCTGGCTGCTGAAATGTGGAAGATCGTGCGCGTTTGACCCTTGTCTTGAAGGGTCAAACGCGCACGATCATTTTTCGTTCAACGCGACCGGACTGCCGCCGTCGGAACGAGGCCGGTGATCACCAGGCCGACGACCAGGTTGATCCCCGCCAGGGCCAACTGATCGACCACTACGGCTCCGGTGGTAAGGGGAAGCAGCGCGGCCAATAGCGTGACCAGGCCGACAATCCAGCCGAAATAGAGGCCGGGCCGCGGCGCGAAGTTCACCAGCACGGCGTACAGCACGGAAGCCGCGACGGCCGCAGCTGCGGCGAACAACGCGTACGCGCCGAAGCCGATCATGACGAGCCGGCCGCCCTCGCTGATCATGACGGGGACGTGCAGCAGGTCATTGGTGATGATCAATGCGATCAGAGCGACCAAAGCGCTGATGCCGGCCGTGAGTGCTGCGCCAACCCAGAAACGGGCGGTGTCGATGCCCCCGCGCTGGCTCTGACGCGGCGTCGCGACCGGGTCGGCGACGGCGGTCTCGGGAATGTCGAGCTGCTGGGTGTTAAAGGTTGGTGTGGTCATGGTTTTCGAGTCCTCCTCGGTACTGCGCCGGCCTTGCGCCGACGACCTATTGATCATCAGCGCCGATGCTTTCCGACGACATCGACTGATCAGTTGGTTGCGCGGCTGATCACGGTGTCCCCCGATCGGTGGACGCCATGTTCAGCCGGTGCGCCCACCATTCGCCGGATCCCGTGGACGCCGCGGCTGCCGGAAAGTTGTGGTCAGCGGGACGGAAGGTCCGAACCGCAGCGAGAAAGGAAGATCACTACCATGTCCACACCGACCACCACCACTACCCAGACCAAGTCGACCGGCTGGATCGTCGCCACCGTCGTCGCCGCAGGGCTCGCCCTCGCCGGCATCGTGGCCGCACTGCTATTCGCCTTCGGCGCACCGGCACACGCCAGCAAGGCCAACGCCTGGGAACCGAGCCAGTCGTCGAGCAGCGGCCACAGCTCCAATCCCAACAGGCCAAACCCGCCGGTTGGTCCATCGGCCACGGTCAAGCTGCTCCAAGAACAGCTGGGCCAGCTGAACTACTACAACGGCCCAGCCACCGGCTACATGAACCACGGCACCGTACAGGCGATCATGTACCTCCAGCGCGACGCCCACCTGCCGGAAACCGGCCAGCTCAACAATGCCACCGAAAACGCCCTGAACTCGATGCTGGCAGGCGGCAACAACCAAATGGGTGGCAACACCAACAACAACCAAATGAACGCCAACAACTGATCAACCACACGGAGCAGCCGATGCCTCCTAGTCTCCACGATCAAGGCCGATGCGAATGGCCCGCTTACCGGCGGGCCTTTCGCATGTCTACGAGCGATTCACGCGCATTGTGGAGATCACAGCATCGCGAGGCGGTGCTTGATCAGCTGCCCGCGGCAACGAATAGGCCGCGTCGAGAGGCACTTCAACATCGACGATCGTGCCGTGCGGATCCGCGGGGCTGAATCTAATCCGGCCACCGGCGGCTTTGAGCCGGATCCTTCGGGAGGCCACTCCGAGATGGCCCGCGCCAAGACGAGCATCA
Organism: uncultured Actinomycetota bacterium; assembly: GCA_963759635.1. Classification (GTDB taxonomy): domain Bacteria; phylum Actinomycetota; class Actinomycetes; order Propionibacteriales; family Propionibacteriaceae; genus Microlunatus. The sequence continues at coordinate 75,780 of CAVXAP010000024.1, read as the reverse complement.
AGATCAACCCCAGCCATCCGACGCCATCGTCACTGACCCGGAGCGTGGCCTTGCAGCCTCGCGAGCGAGCTCGATCGAGACCGTACGCGCCTGGGCATGCTTGACCACGTTGGTGATCAACTCCCGGGCGGTGGTCAGCAGCAGTTCATCGAGCGGCGTACGGAGGCTGTCATCCCAGTTCCGGGTCCGCAGCTCTGCCGAAAGCTGGCCCGAGCGTTGTCGGCTCTACCAGGTGCGCAACGCCGGCAGCAGGCCAGCGGTGTCAACCACAGCCGGATGGAGCTGGGTCATCGTGGAGCGCAACAGCCGGGAGGTCTCGGCCAAGGCAACATCGATCCGTTCCACGGCCTCCGGATCCCCCTCTTCAGCCGCCTCCAGCTCTTGACGGGCGGCGAGCACGTATTGCAGAGCACCGTCATGCAAGGTCTCGGCGAGATCCCGCTGCTCGCGTTGCTCAATGGTGACCATCTCGGCCAGCAAGTCATTGCGCTCGTCCAGCAACCGGGCGATCGTCGAGACCCGGGATCGCTCGACGCGGGACAGCAGCACACAACCGATTCCGCGACAGCCAACAATCCGGTACGGAGCACGATCTCGGAGATCGGGTCCGCATCAACTTTCCGGATCACCAAGCTGGATACCAGGTAAACCAGCACCGCAGGGACGGCGACGATCGCGGAGATCCACGGGTTGAGCTGGGCGGCGGCAATCACTGGCACCACGAAGAACCCGTTGATCAACAGATATGGCGCCCAGGACTGCTGAGCGGAGCTGTCGGCGATCAAGGTCAGGGCGGCAACGGTAAAGACATCGACGAACAGGGCCAGCCACGCATAATGCAGCGAGCGCACTCCGGCAGCCCGGACCAAGGCCGCGACGGCGATGCTCCATAGGGCGTAACAGATGACGACGAGCCAGCACAGAGCGAGGTGCTGATCGGGTGGCTGAAAGATCAGCACACCGACGAAGAACAGCCCGAGCAACAGTCGCAGGATGCGTTGAATGTGGGCCCCACGGAACGCATGCTCGATGAGAACGCCGGTCGCCGCGCTCACTCGAGCAATCCTTGCCGCATGCCCTCCGCAACCGCTTGGCGCGGTCCGAACCCCCAGTTTCTCGTACAGACGTTGCGTATGTGTCTTCACAGTGCTCGCCCCGAGGTACAGCTCGGCAGCAAGATCAGGAATGGACAGACCGCGAGCAAATCCCTCGAGCACCTGCCGCTCCCGCTCGCTGAGCACCGGCGCCGCCTGCTTCGCCCGCAGCCGGATCTGACTTGCCAAGCCAGCCGCGAGCTCCGGCGGGACCACCGTCTCACCTTTGGCAACTCGCAGCACAGCGTCGACGATCTCGGCCCGCCGGGATTCCTTCGACAGATAGCCCTGTGCCCCTTCTTCCAGTGCCCGGAAGACCACTGCGCTGTCAGTCAGCGCCGACAAGATCAACGCGCGGGTCGGCAAGCCGTCGCGGACGATCGCGTGCACGACGTCGAGGCCATCGAGATCAGGCATCTGGTAGTCCAGTACGGCGACGTTTGGCTCCAGTTCACGAATCAGCTCGAGCCCTTCTCTACCGCTGCCCGCCTCGCCGACGACATCCAGATAGCCGCTCTGCCTCAAGCCCCGGGACAGCCCATCACGGAAGAACGGATGATCATCAACGACGACGACCCGGGCCAGCCGGCGCGCCGCGGTGTTTCGCCGGTGTCGCTCATCCGACCGGGAGGGCGGGCGCGTACCGCACCATCGGCTGATTATACTGCGCTGGCCATGATCAATTAGGTTCAGGCGATCCGCCGCACGCGTACCACGGTGAGACTGCCGTCGAGCAGATCATCGAGCCTGCCGGCGAAATCGTCCAGATGCGGGGTGTGCATGTGCGTCTCGTGGGTGTCCACTGTCTCCCAGTTCTCATACAGGTAGAACAAGCTCGGATCCTCGATGCCCTGGTGCAGGTCGTAGTTGATGTACCCCTCCTCCTGCCTGGTCGGTGGAATCAGCGCCTCCAGCGCATCGCGGAGATCCTGCTCCTTACCTGGCTTCGCGCGCATGTGGGCGATCACGGTGACGAGCTCGGGGCGGTGGTCGGTTGGTGTCGTCACTTCGGTGGGTGTGGCCACGAGAGTCTCCTCTGACGTGTCGCTGACATGGGTCCTTCGATGTCGCAGGCGCTGCACGCCGGTCGGTGACATCTCTCTAGCACGACGCGCGGCGGATGCGGAAGAGCGGTATCCGCGGACCCCGCTGCCGCGTTAGATTCCCTGCATGGCCGACGCAGGCATGGTCAACGACAACGAAACCACCCGCCGCGAGGTTGCGGCCCGGATGGCCGAGGCAGCTAGCGCGTGGCTGGAAACCCTCGACGCGGAGCAGCGCGCGATCGGCCAGGGCGCTGTTCCGGCCGACGACCCGAGCGACAACGAACGCCGTCGCTGGTTCTACACCCCGACCGACCATGGCGGCCTGACCATCCATCAGCAGCGACCCGCGCAGCAGCGGGCCACGATGCGGCTCGTCTCGACCGGACTCTCACCTGCCGCGTACGTCTCGGTCGCGACGACGATGGGCCTGGAGAACGTGCTCGATTTCATCGAGGGTTTCGTGGTCCGGTTCGGCCGGGAGCGTGGTCGCGATCCTGGGCTGTACTACCTGCGGGTGTTTGGCGAGCCGGGCAGCGAACGTCCGTGGGGTTGGCGGTTCGGCGGCCACCACGTGTCGTTGAACAACCTCGTGGTGGACGGCATGCTCGTCGCGACGACGCCGTGCTTCCTCGGGGCGGATCCCGCTACGTCGACGCTGCTGGGAGGGGCTGTCAATCGGCCACTTGGCAGGGTGGAGGACCTGGGCCGCGATCTGATGCGTTCACTGCAGCCCGATCTCGCTTCGCGTGCGCTGCTGTTGTCCAAGGCGCCGTCGGATTTCATCACTGCCAACCGCACCTACGTCACCGACGGCGACCGGGTGATACCGCTGACTGGCATCTGGCGGGACGAGCGGTTCCCCGACCCGGTGGAGCAGGCCAACCTGCAGGCGATCAGTGACGCTATCGATGACACTGCGGGACTGAGCGACGCCGACCACGACGCGGTGGCGTACACGATCGAACCCAAGGGCGTACCGGCGGCCGAGCTCAATGCCGAGCAACGCGAGACACTGCGGGCACTCCTCGGCACCTACCTCGACCGAGCTCCGGCCGGGCTGTCCCCGCTGCACCGCTATGACGACGAGCCAGCCCTCGATGCCGTGCACTTTGCCTGGGCAGGACCAACAGCCCCAGGACAGCCTCACTACTACCGGCTGCAAGGTCCCCGACTCCTCATCGAGTGGGACAACACTCAGCGCAATGCCAACCATGCTCACTCGGTGTGGCGCGATCCCACCGTGGACTTTGGTCTCGACGTACTCGCTCGCCACCGCGCCGCGCATCACGCCTGATGGTCCGGCACCTCGATCGCGGTTCCTCCTCGGCGACTGAACCCCAAACTTGGCGCTATGAACGCATCGGCCTGTATCGGTGGATAGTGCTGAGGTGGAAGTGGCCGACATAGTGCTGATCCATGGCGCTGGAACCGGTGGATGGTTGTGGGATCAAGAGGCTGGGATCCTGCGCCAGCGAGGTCGCTGGGTGTCGGCCCCGACGCTCACTGGAGTGGGCGAGCGGTTGGCGGACGGTGGACCGGAGACATCGCTGAGCACACATATCGACGACGTCATCGGGTGCCTTCCCCAGTCACCCAGCCGGTCTGATGCTCGTCGGGTTCAGCTACGGCGGCCTCGTCGCGGCAGGCGTTCTCGATCGCGTACCGGAGCGGGTGGCGATGCTGGTGTATCTCGACGCCTTTGTCCCGGTGTCCGGCCGGTCCATGTTCGACCTGATGCCTGCGTCCATGCGGGCTGGCCTGGAAGCGGCTGCCCTGTTCAGCGGTCACGTGTGGCAGATGCCGCCGATTCCGTTGGAGCGACTCGGCCCGCTCGGCGCGGTCGGTGCTGGAGTGGACCCGTCGCGCGTACAAGAGCTCCTGGCTCGGCGCGGCCCGCATCCGATCGGAACGTACCAAGAGCCGGCCGCCCCCGGAACCCGCGCGTTAGATGTGCCGTCGGTCTACATCACGTGTGGGACGCATGGCGACGACGACGACCCGATGGCCCCGGTAGTCACCGCCGTACGCGCAGCTGGAATTCCGATCTATGTGCTGCCGACGGGCCACTTCCCGATGATCACCATGCCAGTGGAGTTGGCCGACCTCCTGGAGTCACTCGTGCCGGTGTGACGGCTGTCCTTGAAGGCTTCCTGCCGCAGCATGTGCAACAGCGTCGGCACTCCCTCGGACGTGGTCACCGCGACCGCTTTATGCACGAACCGCCCGTCGGTGGATTGTTCGAGCAGGCACGCAGCGAGGTCAGCGCGGCTGGTGAAGATTCCTGGTGCCTGATCTTCGCGCAACTCATAGCTCGTGACTCTGGACGCATCGAACAGGCCGGATGGACGTACGATCGTCCATTCCAGATCGCTGGCACGCACGAGTTCCTCCATGCGTCGCATGTCTGCGTACGTGGTCTTGCCGATAGTCGCGGTCACGAGCGGCTGGATCACATGGTTCATCAGAAAGCCGCCAGCAGCGTGATGATGCGGCTCGGTGGCGCTCGAGCTCACGACGACCAGCCGCTTTACGCCGTGTTGCGACATGGCTTGGGCCATGTTGCCGACACCGACGCTGTAGATGTTGATCTCTTTACGCGTGAAGGGCGTCCCGAGCGTCGACAACACAACATCGGCCGCCTCCACCGCGGACTCGACTGCGCGCTCATCCAGCACGTCTGCCGCCACCACGCTCAATCGCTCGTGAGTGATCGGGAAGTTGGCCGGTCGACGGGTCACTGCCGCGACGTCGTGCCCGGCAGCCAGGGCCTGCCCGGTTAGCAGCCGGCCCGTGGCTCCGTTGGCTCCGAAGATGACAATTCTCATGGCTATGCTCCCTCCTGCCACAGCAGCGAATCGTATATCACTGCTACGAGTTTCATATAATATGATATTCATAGTACTTGAAGAGGGCGACAATCAAAATGCCAATGAAGGCTCAGCGTGCGAACGAGTCTGCGGCTCGCGAAGCGAAACGAGCCCGCAGGCGGCGCATCGCCGCGGCGAAGCAGAGTCTGCGCGAGCTACGGATCGAACTAGCGGTGCTCACCCATCGGGTCGGTTCCGAGATCGAGATCAAGGACATCGATCTTGACTGCCTCGACGTGATCGTTCGGCATGGACCGCTCAGCCCAACTGCTCTCGCCCGCCGGGTCGGCGTCCACCTGGCGACGATGACAGGCATTCTCGCCCGGCTCGAGAGCGGCGGGTGGATCGTACGCGATCGCGTAGCAAACGATCGGCGCGCGGTGCTCGTCCGCGGTGTACCTGACAAGCAGCGTGACATCGTCCGGCTCTATGGAGGCATGAATAGCGCCTTGGACGAAATCCTGGACAGCTACTCCGATGATCAGATCGACCTCGTTATCGACTTCCTGCGACGCTGCACCCGGGCCGGACAGATGGCGACTGATCGCTTCGCGGGGAACTCACTCGACTAACTTGCCCCGCGGTTGATCATGCTGTCCCCCAATCGGTGGAGGCCGCGTTCAGCCGGTACGCCCACCATTCAGCGGATCCCGGCAAGGTGATTACTGCCGGAAAGTTGTGGTCAACGGAACACCAGAGTCCGAACCACAACGAAAGGAAGATCACGATCATGTCCACCCCGACCACCACCCCGACCGCTCCCACCACAAAGTCGACCGGCTGGATCGTCGCAACGATCGTCGCCGCCGGCCTCGCCCTCGCCGGCATCGTCGCCGCGCTACTGGTCGCCTTTGGGCCATCAGCGCATGCACGGACCGCAACCGTCGCTGACGAGTATCCCGCCGCACAGTCGTCGACCAGCGGCCAGAGCTTCGTTCCCGCTACGGGCGGCCACAGCTACCACCCGAACAGGCCGCATCCGCCGGTCCCGCCCGTTGTCCGCCCCTCCGCGACCATCAAGCTGCTGCAGGAGCAGCTGGGCCAGCTGAACTACTACAACGGCCCAGCCACCGGCTACATGAACCACGGCACCGTACAGGCGATCATGTACCTCCAGCGCGACGCCCACCTGCCGCAGACCGGCCAGCTCAACAATGCCACCGAAAACGCCCTGAACTCGATGCTGGCAGGCGGCAACAACCAAATGGGTGGCAACACCAACAACAACCAAATGAACGCCAACAACTGATCAACCACACGGAGCAGCCGATGCCTCCTAGTCCGCGATCCAAAGCCCCACCTGTGGCCCGCCATTACCGGCGGGCCACACCCATCTCCGGCGGGCGCAAGGATGGCTAGGGTCGAAAGCATGCCGCCCGGAGTGGTCAGCCAGACCACACTGCGGCTGCTCGCGGCCGATCGTGGACCGGAGTCGCCGCTGCCGCCGTTCACCGGGCTGCAGCGGCTCCCCGACCCGTCGGGGTCTCTCGATCTGCCAGCCGACATGCGTGAGCGGATGGCGTACGGTCGGCTGGCCAATCCGCTGCCATACGCGTTGCAGAACGGCTATTCGCGCGACTTGCGGTCGCGAAACATCCCAGCGCTCCGGCTGACGAATCGTCGGCTGGAAGCGCTGGTGCTTCCGGGACTTGGAGGCCGACTCTGGTCGCTGCGCGACCTAGCGGCCGACCGGGATCTGGTCTTCACCAACCGGCGCCTGCAGTTCGCCAACTTCGCGCTCACCGACGCCTGGTTCGCCGGCGGCATCGAGTGGAACCTAGGCTCCACTGGACACTCGGCGACGACGAGCCGACCAGTATTCAGCGGCAGTGTGCCGTCCAACCGTGGCGCCGTGCTGCGGATCTGGGAGTGGGAGCGTACGAGAGATCTCGTGTTCTCGGTCGACCTGCTGATGCCGGCCGACCGACCGCTGCTGCTTGCTTTCGTCCGCATCCGCAACCCCGACCGCCGAGCCGAAACCGCTGTACTGGTGGACAAATATCGCCGTTTCGGAGAAGCCAGGCGTGCGGGTCTTGGCACCGGCAACTCAAGCCTGGCGTACCAGCTATGACGGATCCATCGCGAATGTGGACATCCCATTTGCCGACGGCCCGGCCGCCGACATCAGCTACCCGCTTTCGGCGCGGCGAGCCGCGGACTACTTCTTCCAGGTGTCTCCCGAGCGGCGGCCCTGGATCGCCGCCGTGCAGGCGCACGGTCGCGGGATGGTTCAGACCTCGACCGCTCAGTTGCGCGGCCGCAAGCTGTTTCTCTGGGGCACGGCCGCTGGCGGCCGACACTGGCAAGAGTGGCTGTGCGGACCAGAGTCTCGCTACCTCGAGATCCAGGCCGGTCTGGCCACCACACAACTGGAGCACCTGCGGTTGGAGGGAAGCGCCGAAATCAGCTGGGCGGAGGCGTACGCGCCAATCGAGGCGGCGCCCGCAGCCGTACACGGTTCTTGGCAGGACGCGCTCGCCGAAGTCACCGAGCTGGTAGCCCGGATGATTCCCGATGAGGAGCTCGACGAATGGCACCGCTGGTGGCGAGCCGAGATGGCCGATGCTGCGCCTCAGCAGATCACGGCCGGCTCGGGCGCCGGCGAGGCCGAACTCCTCGTACGCGGCAAAGATTCCGACGGTCTGCCGGGCACCCCGTTCGGACAGCCGCAGTCTGACGGATTCCGTCACCTCGTCACGCTGGCTCGTACGGGCGAGGTCGACCAGGATGCCGCAGCTACGGAGGTCCTGGTGCCACCGATCACAGATCGCTGGGAGCCGGTGCTCGACCGTGCAGCCGAGGGCTGGTGGGGGCAACTCATGTTGGCGATTCGATCCCACGCTCGCGGCGATCTCGAGGAGGCGCAGCTCGGCTACCTGAGCTCAGCCAAGATCAGGTCGACGCCCTGGGCGGCCCGGGGTCTAGCCCAACTCGCGATCGCACGCGGTGATCATGCCGGCGCTGCAGACCTGTACGGGAGTGCCGTTGCTCAGGCGCCGACTAGCCTGCCGCTGCTGGTCGAGGCTACCGATCAATTGCTGACCACGGGTCAATCGACCCCCTGCCTCGCGATGATCGACGCCGCGCCGGACCGGATCTCCTCGCACGGCCGAGTTGTCCTGCAGCGGATACGCGCCCTGCTGGCCGTTGGCCGAGTCGACGCCGCTCGCGCCTTCCTCGAAACCGCGATCGAGTTGCCCGATCTTCGGGAGGGAGAGACGCTAGGAACGCTATGGCAGGCGGCGTTCGGCGACCGGCCACTGCCGTACCACTACGACTTCCGGATGCAGTGAGCCGGCGTCTAGCTGACCCGTTTTGTTTCGTACGCCCACATGGCGAGCTCAACGCGGTTTCGAGCTCCGAGCTTGGTCATCAGGCTGGCGACGTGGAACTTGACTGTGCTCACACTGATGTGAAGCTCTACGCCGATCTCGGCGTTTGTGCGTCCCCTGGCCAGCGCGAGCAGGACTCCCTCTTCGCGTTCGGTCAGAGCTTCGATGGGTTGGACAGCTACGGCAGCACGCGAGCTGGCCGAGAAACTCGCGAGGAGCCGCGCCGTGACCCCGGGATCGATCAGGGCGTCGCCATCAAGCGCCACGCGGACAGCCTGGATCAACTGCTCTGGTGCGGCCCCCTTGAGAAGAAACCCTCGGGCGCCTGCCTTGAGCGCTCCGTGAACATACTCATCGGTGTCGAATGTGGTGATCACCACGACGGCGATCGGGTGGCTGACCTCTGGCCCGGCGAGAAGCCGGGTGGCCTCGATGCCGTCGACATTGGGCATCCGGATGTCGAATAGGCAGACGTCTGGGCGCAGCGTACGAGCGAGAGCAACGGCTTCGGCTCCGTCGGCGGCCTGGCCGACGACCTCGATGTCGGGTTGACTGCTGAGGATTGTCGACAGTCCGGCCCGGACAACGCTTTGATCGTCAGCGATCAGGACTCGAATCGTCATAGCGCCGTACCGGTACGCGGGAGAGTGGCCTGCACGCTCCAACCGCGATCTGGCTTCGGGCCGGCAATCAGCGTGCCACCGAGCAGACTTGCCCGCTCGGTCATGCCGACCAAGCCGTAGCCGAGCGAGCGTCGGGTTGGGTCGGTGCGAGCGCCATTGTCGCTCACCGTCATGTGTACGTCCGTCGCACTGCCACTGACGTCGATCTCGATTCGGGTCGCCTGCCGTGCATGACGCCGGGCGTTTGGTCACCGACTCCTGGGCGATCCGGAAGAGCGCCGCCTCAACAGCCGGCGACAGCTGCCGGAGGTCTCCTCGTAGCTCAAGACCGACGCGGAGTGAGTCGTTGCTGTCCGCTGCCAGACGCTGCAGGTCGGCTAGGCGCATGGGACGCGGCCACCTCCGGCTCTTCCCGGCGGTCACGCAGGGCCCCGACCATCGTGCGCATCTCGGCGAGCGTTTGGCCGGCCTCGCGATCGATGATCTCGAGCGCGTCGGTTGCCCTGTCGGGTGAGCCGGATCGTAGGAGGAACAGCCCGGCTTGGGCTTGGATCGCTATCGCGGAGACATGGTGGGCCACCGTGTCATGAAGCTCCCTGGCCAACAGCTCGCGCTCGGTGAGCTTGGCCCGTTCGATCAGTTGTTCACGGGCCGCGGACCGGTAGCGGACTGCTAACCCGAGTGCGGCTGCGAACAGGAGTAAGGCCGCTCCTCCGATCATGTCCGTGAGTCCGGTGTAGTCGGTGAGAACGCTGGCGGCGAAGCCGATCACGATGACAGCGAAACCCACGACGATGTCACGTCCTGAGCCCCACCGGAACAGCGAGTAAACGAGCACGAGTACGGCGCCCCCGCTGTAGAGCACCATGGGCTCGAGATTGGCGATTGCCATACCGATGTCCACAGCAGCGAAGGTCCCGAAGGCGAGGGCGACCGCCATCAAAGGACGGCGCCCGCCGGTTCAAGATCGCAACCGCGAGGGCGCACCCGAGGGCCAGTGCGGCTCGCGGCCAGACCACGTCGGCACGCAAGACTGCTTCCGACGCCGCGATCGCCATGACGACTGCGGCGAAGATCCAGTCCCATCGGTCCCGCGGAGGAGGGTTCGTCGCGGCAGGCTCGGCCCACAGCGACCTAGCGACAGCCCACATGACCTTGAGCCTAGAGAGCCAGCGATGGCGGCGCGCTAGTCGGACGACCACATGTGACCTGACCTTTCGGCCAGGTCAGGTTCGACCAGATGGCTGGGGTGTGCGCAGCTTGGCCGGCCCGCACTGAAGATCGGATGGCTTCTCGTCGACAACAGAGGGAGAACGGTTAGTGACCAAGAATCGGACAACGAACCTTCACGACTCCGGAGTGGATGTGAAGATCGTGCTCAGCGGACTGTGGGTCTCGATGCTCTTCGTCTTTGCCTATGTCGATATCTTCGGCTTCTGGCGGGCCGACGTGATCAACGGCGCGCTGGACGGCAAGGTCCCGGGCGCGGGTTTCGAGATCGACCAGGCCTTCCTGGCTCTCACCACGGCCTACATCCTGATCCCGAGCCTCATGGTCACCGTCTCCCTCCTCGCGCCAGCGAGGATCAACAGGACAACCAACCTCGTTGTCAGCCTGCTCTATGTGGTGTCCGTGGTCGTGTCGATCCTCGGTGAGACCTGGGCTCTATTTCATCCTCGGCAGCGTTGTCGAGGTCGCGCTCCTCCTCACCATCGCCCGAGTCGCGTGGGCGTGGCCCAGCCGTCCCGCGGTCACTGCAGCGGACGAGGATGGGGTCGTAGCCCCACCCTCGTCGTCTGATCGCGTTCTAGGCGAGCTTTGAGATCCTCGCGCCGGCGGACAAGCCGATCGGAGGTAAGTCCCATTCGTCATTAGGTGTCTTGATGATCTTGACCGCGCAGCACACGAAGGCCAGCGTCATGAGCAGCCAAGCGGCCATGTCCAGCGCCGGCATCTGCAGCACGACGAATGCCACGACATGCATCGGTGTGGTCAACAACATGGCCAGCCAACCAATGGTGGCGATACTGCCGCGCAGGGCAAGACCCATCAGTATCGCGCCGAGGACGTGGCCCAGGACGAAGAGATTGGCGCTGAATCCCGGGATCCCACTCGACCACATCTTGTCGATCACAATGGCCGCGACATCGCGTTGGTCTGCGGGAAGCAAGGCGCCGATCAGGTAGAGGCTGTCGATCGCGGCCATCGCGAAGGCACCCAGATAGCCCGCGAGATTAATCGAGAGCGCGATGGTGGTGAGTACCGGACGTCGACGCCGCGATAGTCCCGCAGCCGCGAGGAAGGCCGGGACGACGGTGAGGAGGCCGATGAAGCCGAGCAGTGCGAAGGTGAACTGGCGGTCGGGATTCGCCGCAATGAGGTCCAACGTCCGCCTCGTGTCGGAGTCGTCGGTCTGGAACAGCCGCCCAATCGCGACACAGGTCGGGGGAATGGGCAGGATGATCGCCGCCGCGTACCGCTGGAAGCTCCGCACATCCCGGACTCGCCGTGCTGGGCCGCTGTCGTCGTTGATCTTGGTGCGAGTGGTTGTCAGCGTCATGATGATGTCCTCCTGGTGGATAGAAACCGGCTGGTCTCTGCACCTTGCCGCGACCTGAAGTCGAGTGGCAGGAGGATTCCCGCTGCCTCGCCCCGGGAGTCTGCCCGGGCGCCTGAGGAGCCAACTCCCTGGTGATCGGGAGTTGTGGGCGGGATTATGTGGGCATGGCCAGGCGGCTGTCGGTGTTGGCGTACGCGCTGTTCGCGTTCGTCCTGCTACTCGCTGCCGTCGCTGTCACAGGTGCTGTGCTCGCCGGCCTCGACCGGGAATCGCTCTGGTCCAGTTTCTTGATCACCAACACGGCTATCGGCCTGTCCGCGGCACCCTGCGGTCTCTTGATTACGCGCGCCAAATCCGACAACCCGATTGGCTGGCTGTTTCTGATCATGGGCATCGCCCACCTGCTGACTGCGGCGACCGCGCCGCCGATGATCTACGGCGCTGCGCATGACTGGCCGGAATTCGGCATGCGGCTCCTGGTGACGATCAACATGTTCTCCTGGTCTTGGGGCGTCTATTGTTGCTTGCCGTTGATCTTGCAGCTGTTCCCGACTGGGAAGCCGGTGAGCGGGCATTGGCGCATCCTGGTCTGGCTGACCCTCGCCACCGCAGCCCTTGGCAACGCGTTTGTCGGCCCGACGCCCGAGTACGGCGCCTCATCCTTCCTTGTCGCGCCATGGTGGGCGGTGACCGAGGGCATCGCTTCCGCGGCGACACCGATCATCATCTTGGCCTCGGTGATCAGCTTGGTCGTCCGGTTCGTTCGCGGCTCGGAAACCGTCCGCCAGCAGGTGCTGTGGCTGCTGGTCGCGGTGCTTCTCGTGATCTTGATCAATGCACCGATCTGGTTCGCCATCCCTACCGGGCAGAACATCTTGCTGCTGTTGAGCTTTCCGCTGATCCCGGCCGCGGTCACCATCGCTGTGCTGCGGCACGGCCTGTACGACGTCCGAATCGTGCTGTCGCGGGTGGTCGTCTACGCCGTGCTCACCGCCGGCGTCATCGCGATCTACGTCGGACTGGTTGCGGTGCTTGATCGGGTTCTCCGGGGCGCGGGGGCGCCAGCAGTCGCAGCACTTGCGATCGCGTTGGCCTTCAACCCCGTACGGGTGCGGCTGCAACGCGTGGTCGACCGCGCCGTGTACGGCACCCGACGCGACCCCGTTGCCACGGTGTCCGCAGTCGGGCAACGGCTGACCGGAGACGACATCGGCGGTGTCGTTGATGCCCTGCGCGAGTCACTGCGGCTGAGCTATGTCGCAGTGCAGCGGACGGACGACAGTCTCGTCGCGAGCGGCGAGCCCACGGCGGCCTCGCAGACCTGGCCATTGAGCTACGACGGCCGGGAGCTTGGAAAGCTCATCACAGCACCACGCCGGGGCGAGCGCCGGCTCTCCCGAGCCGACCAGAAGGTGATGGATCTCGTGGCGGCGCCGCTTGCGATCGTGCTGCACGCGCAAGCACTGACGGAGGACGTGAACACTTCCCGCGAGCGGGTGATCAGCGCCGCCGAGGAGGAACGGACCAGTCTGCGCCGCGAGCTGCATGACAGTCTCGGCCCCATGCTCACCGGCGCAGCGTTCAAGGCTGACGGCATCGCGCTGGCCGCCCAGCACCGACCAGAACGAGCCGAGTCGCTGGCCATCGAGCTGGCCGATCAGCTGCGGAAGTCCATCGAAGCCGTACGCCAGCTGGCCTACGGCCTGCGCCCTGCTGCTCTGGACGAGCTCGGGCTGGTCGGAGCGTTGCGCGAGGAGGGCAGCCGGCTCGGCCCGATCAAGGTGATCATCGAGGCGCCGGAACACCTGCCGGCACTGCCATCGGCGGTCGAAGTGGCCGCCTACCGGATTGCCGGCGAGGCGTTGACCAACGTCGTACGACACTCCGATGCCCAGCGTGCCTCCGTACGGCTCAGCACCGTTGACGGCACCCTAGAAATGATCATCACCGACAATGGCAGCGCTACGACACCCTGGTCGCCCGGGCTTGGCCTGGCCTCCATCAAGACCCGGGCCGCCGAGGTCGGCGGTGCCTGCGAAGCAGGTCCCACAGCCGACGGCGGACGGGTAGTTGCCGTCCTCCCGCTGCGAGCCAGTCGATGATCAAGGTCTTGGTTGCCGATGATCATCCAGTGGTCCGAGATGGGCTGCGCGCGCTGTTTGCCGAATATCCCAGCATCGAGCTGATCGGGGAGGCTGCCACCGGCCGCGAGGCGATCAAGGCTGCCGTGATCGATAGACCAGACGTGATCATCATGGACCTCGCGATGCCGGATACCGACGGGTTCAGCGCGACGGCGGAGATCAGCAGGGTGGCACCTGAGGTGGCGGTGCTGGTGCTGACCATGAGCGACGACGACGTGACCGTGACCAAGGCCATGCGTGCGGGCGCACGTGGTTACCTGCTCAAGGGCGCAACCAAGGAGGAGATCCTCCGTGCCGTGACGGCAGTCGCCGACGGCCAAGCAATCTTCGGGCCCGCCGTTGCGCAGCGGGTGCTCGCCCGACTCGGTGCCAGATCAGCAGACGAGGATCCGTTTCCTCAGCTGACTCCGCGTGAGCACGATGTGCTGCGGTTGCTGGCCCAGGGTCTGTCCAACTCGGCCATCGCTGCTCGTCTGGGGCTTTCGCTGAAGACCGTGAACAACAACACGTCGTCGATCTTCACTAAGCTCAATGTGGCCAGTCGTACGGAAGCGGCGATTCTCGCCCGCGATCGCGGTCTCGGCCACGCTTGAACTCGGCCGACTCCGCAGAGGATGAATATGGGACCCGACGGGGGCGCGGTGGAACGCCGTACTCTTCTTGCCGGCGCGCTGGGGACGGCCGGGATGGTGATCACCGGTTGCAGTACGCCGTCCGCGACGGAAGCCAATTCCGGCTCGTCGGACAGCACCACCCCTCCTCCCGCCCCGGCAACGGCCAAGCCCAGCACGACCGTCACCTCCGTTCGGCCCAGGCCGCACTCTGCCAAGCCAACCAAGCCGGCCAGCTCTCACGAGATCATCAAGCGGGCCACCGTGCCGGTGCTGTGCTATCACCAGCTGCGCAACTGGACGCATAGCGACAGCCAATACAACCGGGTCAACCTGATCTGCCCGCCGAAACACTTTCGTGCCCATCTGGACGCGCTGGCCGGGGACGGTTGGACCACGATCAGCCCGGCGCAATACCTCCGCCATCTCACCGCGGGCGCGGAGCTGCCGCGTAAGCCGGTCATGCTGAGCTTCGACGACGGGAGTGCGGGCCAGGCTCACGAAGGACTTGTACAGCTGAAGAAGCGCGGCATGACGGGCACGTTCTTTGTCATGACCGTTGTGCTCGGCAAGCCCAGGTGGATGAGCATCCGTGACATTCATCGGCTGGCCGACGCGGGCATGACCATTGGTTCGCACACCTGGGACCACCATGCCGTCAGCGATCTCTCCGGCCATGCCTGGAAGGTGCAGCTCGAGGAGAGCCGCGAAACGCTGCGCAGGGCCAGTGGGCAGCCTGTGGAGCATTTCGCATATCCGTACGGGGTGGTCAACGCTAGGGCGTTCCCACATCTGGCGAAGGCCGGATACAAGACCGCATTTCAGTTGGAGGCCAAAAAGCTCGATCCCGCGGCGCCGCTGTACACGCTGCGTCGCTCGCTCGTGGTCTCCACCTGGAGTGGCGCCAATCTGCTGCAGCACCTGAGAAAGCACCACCAATAGGCGACGGCCCTCCAAGATCGGAGTGACGACGTTGCCGTGTCG
Source organism: uncultured Actinomycetota bacterium (assembly GCA_963759635.1). GTDB lineage: Bacteria > Actinomycetota > Actinomycetes > Propionibacteriales > Propionibacteriaceae > Microlunatus. The sequence goes on along the minus strand of CAVXAP010000024.1, from coordinate 60,519 downwards.
GTTTATCCCGCTGATCTACTTCCCACTCAACCGCGCGATGGAGCTCGCAGCCCTCTCAGATCGTTGGGATCTGACGTATCGCGAGCAGATGCAGGCAATGACAGCTCGGCCAAGCGGGCGTTGACGGCAGTGACAAGGACATTGTGCTTCTGAGCCGAGATGCAGGACTTTCCGGTCAGATGCGCTGCGATGACCGGAGCGCTCAGGTCCGCGCCCAGCGCGGCCGCCCGATATGAGAGGTCGTCGAGAGTCGTCCGGCAGGTGATGAACGCCTCGAAGAGACGCTTCAGCGCCTCGCTGCCGATCTCGTCGGTCTTATTGCCGCCTCCGATGAGAGCGGGGCCCGCTGTTTTTTGCACCATGACAGAACCTGAGAGTGGGAAATTTCCCGGTTACTAACCTCGGCGCAATCAGCCATCATGGAGAAGCGGCCTTACACACGGCATTCTCCCGCCCGAGGACGGCTGTGTTTCCAGCAATGCCGACGATACACCCCCTCGCAACTTGTTGCCTAGCGGTAGGCCCCAACGCCGCATCTCCGCTGCAGGACAGGCTAGGTGGGTGCCCCATCTCGCCCGCCGTCGTTGCCCGGAATTGCGAGCCGAGGACAGCCACCCCCTTCCTGTACGCAGCATGTTCAGGCGGCATGCCGTACATGCGCGGGGCCACTGCGTACGCCTACAGAAGCCGTCCAATGGACGCCGCGAAAGCAATGCCGCGGGAGCAATGAGTGCCGATGCCGCCCTGCTCGACCGCATCGCACGTGACGAGGGTTCGAACAAGGCTCCAAAGGTGGAGCTTAGGCACCTCTACTCGAACCTTTTGCCTGGCCCGGAGACGCTCGCTGAGCTGCGCGATCGAGCTAGTGCGAGGCTGCGCCCGGCCAACCACGCCCCCGTGAGGCAAGTCCAGCACAGGCTCGGCCCCGCACGCATCGAAGAGCTGATCGCTGCATACCGACGTGGGGCCACCGCTGCCGCCCTCGCTGTTCAATTCCAGATCCATCGCACAACCGTCGCCGCGTTACTCCAGCGGCAAAAATAGGCTCAAAGAGCTCGGGGTGAGCGAAGGGGCATTTAGCCTCCCCTTCGCTCACCAGGCTTAGTAGAGAATGGTCTAGGCGGATGCCAGACGCTTGGAGTCGAACTTGTCCATCCGGGGCCATTTGACGTTCCAGGCCCAGCCCAGCTTCTCGAAGATCCAGATCAATCTCGCGGTGATGTCGATCTGTCCCTTCAGAACGCCGTGACGAGCACAGCTCGGGTCGGTGTGGTGTGAGTTGTGCCACGACTCGCCGAAGCTGAGGATGGCCAAGGGCCAGAAGTTGGCGGCCTTGTCGCCCGAGTCGAACGGTCGGTCGCCCACCATGTGGCAGATCGAGTTGATCGAGAACGTCACATGGTGCAGGAGCGACACGCGCACCAGTCCCGCCCAGAAGAAGGCGGTAACGGCACCTTGCCAGCTCCAGGACCACAACCCACCGATGAGAGTAGGCAGCAAGAAGCTCGACGCTGCGATGTAGCCGTAGTGTTTGTCGAGCCAGACCATAGCCGGGTCCTTGAGCAGGTCCGGCGCGAAGCGCTCCGGGTTGGTCCGCTCTTTGTTGAAGAGCCAGCCCATGTGGGAGTAGACGAAGCCCTTGGTCAGGGCCCGCTTGGTCGTACCGAACCGCCAGGGCGAGTGAGGATCGTTCTCCTCATCGCTGAACTGGTGGTGCCGGCGGTGCTCGGCTACCCAGCCGATGGGCGACATCTCGAGAGACAAACAGGCCGCGACGGCCATGGTGATCTCGAGCCATCGCTTGGCCTTGTAGGCCCCATGGGTGAAGTAGCGGTGGAAGCCCGCCGTGACGCCGAGTCCGGCGATAACGTAGAACACCGCGCCCAAGACCACGTCGTGCCAACCGAGGCCCCAGCCCCAAAAGACCGGGACGGCGGCGGCCAGGGCCACCATGGGTCCGACGATGAAGAACCACAGCAAGGTGATCTCGCCGTTGCCCTTCCCTTTCTCCGCGAGGAGTGGCTTGGGACCGCGACGGGGCTGTTCGGTCACCGGTTCCTTACTAATAGTGGAGGCAGACAATGCCTCTCACCTCCTGTCAAAGTAGCATGACCTTGGCAGCAGGCGCAGAAAGTTCAAAAGTTGATTACAAGCCCCTTCATCATGCGGGTAATTGCAATGAATATCGCGCCAATAACATTTCGGCTTGTACTGTTCCCGCTTTTCCATAAATGCATTAGCTCCGATGTCAGTTATTCGGCTATGATATATATGCTCATTGCGTCGGATTAGTAAATCAAGACGAGCCTGAGTGCATAAAAAAAGGGCAACAGGTGACGCTGGGAGGCTCGAACCCGCTTTTGGCTAAGCGAACCGATAAATGCCAAAAGACGCATTGCCAGTTCTAAACTGGCTCATCACAGTTGACGGTGTAGTGCGGGTCGGCGCGTCGGTCCCGGGATAGGCGTCGAGGCCTTCCGAGGATGAAGGCTCCTACACACTCATCCCGAAAGACCTCGACGTGGCTGACGCTACCCCTGCTGCGGGCTTCGCCTGCGCTGATCTTACCTTGTTCTGCCGGCTCGACGAGCTCGGGCTTGAAGTCACCGGTCAACGTCTCGAACCTGACCGCGCGGTCTTGTCCTGCCGAGTCGTTGAGCCCGACCAGTGGTGCCGACGGTGCGGCTGCGAGGGAGTGCCGCGGGACACGGTGCTGCGCCGGTTGGCTCACGAGCCGTTCGGATGGCGGCCGACGACGCTGCTGGTGAGTGTGCGCCGCTACCGGTGCACGGGCTGCGGCCACGTCTGGCGGCAAGACACCAGCCGGGCCGCCGAGCCCCGGGCGAGGTTGTCGCGGCGAGGGCTGCGGTGGGCGTTGGACGGACTGGTCGTTCAGCACCTCACGATCGCCCGGGTCGCCGCCGGTCTCGGCGTCGCCTGGAACACCGCCAACGACGCCGTGCTGGCCGAGGGCAAGCGGCTGTTGATCAATGACGACCACCGGTTCGACGGCGTCAGGGTCATCGGCGTCGACGAGCACGCCTGGCGCCACACCCGCCGTGGTGACAAGTACGTCACGGTGATCATCGACCTGACCGCGATCCGTGACGGCACCGGCCCTGCCCGGCTGCTGGACATGGTTCAGGGCCGCTCCAAACAAGCCTTCAAGCAATGGTTGAGTGAACGCGACCAGTCGTGGCGCGACGCCGTGGAGGTGGTCGCGATGGACGGGTTCACCGGCTTCAAGACCGCCACCACCGAGGAGCTGCCCGACGCGGTCCCGGTGATGGATCCCTTTCACGTGGTGCGCCTCGCCGGTGACGCCTTGGACTGCTGCCGACGCCGCGTCCAGCAACAGCTCCACGGACACCGCGGCCGCAGCACCGACCCGCTCTACCGAGCCCGGCGGACCCTGCACACCGGCGCCGACCTGCTCACCGACCGACAACGGACTCGGCTGGACAGCTTGTTCGCCGGCGATGCGCACGTCGAGGTCGAAACCACCTGGGCCGTCTACCAAAACATGATCACGGCCTACCGCGAACCCGACCGGAGGAAGGGCCGTGAGCTGATGCAGAAGCTGATCGGCTCACTCAGCGACGGCGTCCCGAAAGCCCTGAGCGAGGTCATCACCCTCGGCCGGACGCTGCAGCAGCGCGCCGGCGATGTGCTCGCCTACTTCGACCGGCCCGGCACCAGCAACGGCCCGACGGAGGCGATCAACGGCCGACTTGAACACCTCCGCGGCTCCGCCCTCGGGTTCCGCAACCTCACCAACTACATCGCCAGATGCCTTTTGGAGGCCGGCGGCTTCAGACCCCTTCTACACCCTGCATTGTGAAGAGCCTCTAAACTGCTTCCGCGTCATTTTGGCTTAATAGAAGAAGCTTCTAAATTTGATGGAGGTTATCGTCTTTACTCGAACCTTGCGCCCAGCACTTTGGCGCTCGAGGAGTTGCAGGTCCCGAGCTAGAGCGAGGCTGCGGAGCGCTGACCACGCTCACGTGAGTCGTGAGAACGACTGTCTCCATGCCTGCAACAAGCACGGCGGGACCACCAAGGCACAATCCACCTGACCAAGAAACGGCCCCGATAGATACCTGTACGTGATCTGCGGTCAACTCATCAGCGTCATACGATCAGCGGCCCTGGTGGGCGAGCGCGATCGAGGCCTGCTCGCCGCCGCAACCGAGCTCGAGCACCCGCTTGCCCTCGACGTTGCCGAGCAGGCGGTAGGCCCGCTCGTTCGGGATGTCGGGCCCGTAGCTCACGACGTGGTGCGGCAGGGTCGCCTCGGCGGGGAACGTGGCGGAGAAGGGGCGGGGATCGGGACCGGCCGGCGTGGGCAGCCGGTGCGTCCGCGGCTCGCAGATGGCGGGCACCGTCGTGTTGAGTGGCGGAGCGCCAGAGCGTCGGCCCACGGCTTGGGTCAGGTTGGGCCAGAGGGCGAAGCGCATCGCCCCTGTCTACATCACCGGGCGAACTCGTCGACCAGCTCGCGCGCTTCCTCGTCGCGGTACTGGATGGGCGGGCTCTTCATGAAGTACGCGGACGGGCCGAGCAACGGGCCGCCGATGCCGCGGTCCTGGGCGACCTTGCAGCAGCGGAGGGCGTCGATGATCACGCCGGCCGAGTTGGGGGAGTCCCACACCTCGAGCTTGAGCTCGACGTTGAGGGGCACGTCGCCGAAGTTGCGGCCCTCGACGCGGATGTAGGCCCACTTGCGGTCGTCGAGCCACGGCACATGGTCGCTCGGGCCGATGTGGACGTCGTCGTCGGAGATGCCCTGGTCGATCTGGCTGGTGACCGATTGCGTCTTCGAGATCTTCTTGGACTTCAGGCGCTTCCGCTCGAGCATGTTCTTGAAGTCCATGTTGCCGCCGAAGTTCAGCTGGTATGTGCGGTCGATCGCGACGCCGCGATCCTCGAACAGGCGGGCGAGCATGCGGTGCGTGATGGTCGCGCCCACCTGGCTCTTGATGTCGTCGCCGACGATCGGCACACCGGCCTCCTCGAACTTCGCAGCCCACTCGGGGTCGCTCGCGATGAACACCGGGATGGCGTTGACGAACGCGGTCTTCGAGTCGAGGCAGGCCTGCGCGTAGTAGCGCTGCGCCTCCTCGGAGCCGACCGGGAGGTAGGACACGAGGACGTCGGTGCGGGTGTCGCGCAGGACCTGCGCGACGTCGACCGGCGCCGCCGGCGACTCCTCGCAGGTCTCGCGGTAGAACTCGCCGAAGCCGTCGAGCGTCGGGCCGCGCATGACGGTCACGCCGAGCTCGCCGACCTCCGCGAACTTCACCGTGTTGTTCTCGCTGGCCCAGATGGCCTTGCCGGCGTCGAGGCCGACCTTCTCGGCGTCGACGTCGAACGCGGCCACGAGCTCGATGTCGCGGATGTGGTAGCCGCCGAGCACCACGTGCATGAGGCCGGGCACCTCGTCAGACGGGTCGGCGTCCTTGTAGTACTCGAGCCCTTGGATGAGGGAGTTGGCGCAGTTGCCGACGCCGGCGATCGCCAAGCGGATCTTGCTCATGGATGGGTGCCTCCTGTGGCGGTGACGACCGGTTGGGGGACGGCCGGGACGAGTTGCTCTTGGGTGATGCGCGTGAGCTCATCGAGCCAGCCGAGGTCGTCGATCAGGGTTCTGATGTCGCGCTCCTTGAGAGAGCGGAGGTAGGGGTCGGTGGTCGGAGTGTCCGAGGGCCGACGGCGCTTGGCCAGCTCGGTGGTCAGGTGGGCCCGCCGCCGCTCGAAGAGGCCGAGCCGGGCGACTGGGTTCGAGGAAGCGGCAGAACGCGACCTGCACGTGGAAGGCACGGTCGTCGGAGGGGTCGGCGTTGACGAGGAGCTCGCGCAGGCGGGTCTCGCCCTTGTCGGTGATGCCGTACACCTTGCGGTTGCGCTTCTTGTCGCGGCGGCCGGACTTCGGCTCGCTCGTCGCCGATTTGCGCTGGTGGCGCAGGGCCGCCAGCTCACCGCTGATGGCGCCGGTCATCGGGCCGACGAGCCGGGGCCGGGCGTGATCAATCATGCGGACGGCGCCGGCCAGCTCGAGCCGGTTGAGCGCGGGATAGAGGGAGCCGAACGAGACGCCGCCGGACCCGCCGGCGAGCTCGGCCATCCGCTTCTTCAGTTCATAGCCGTGCGCCTCGTGCTCCTTGAGGACCCCGAGGATCGCCATCTCGATCACGAGGGTAAGAGTATCGGTTCGATATATCGAGCCGCAACTATCGGAAGCCACCACGTCGACGTGAGGACGACGTCGGGGCAACGTGGGTATGTCGTCGGCGTGCGCCGATGCCCGCTCTGCCGAGCGCTCATCAGGAGTACCGCAAGGGGCGGCTCGCGCAGCACGAGATGCGCGACGCCGACCCCGAGTTGGTCCGTGCCGCGCGCGAGTGCTCGGAGCCCGGCGCACGGACGTTGTATCACCACCAAGGCCGAGCTGCGCGATCGCCAAGCGATCCGGCGACTATGCGGCCTACGTATTCGAGGTGTGGCCCGGACTGCCGGTGGAACCACCTCGCCCGCACCTTCGTCCTCAGCCCCGCCCGCTCAGCGTGAGCCCCGAGGCCCGCCCGGCTTGAACCGATTCTCGGGACGAACCACCATCGCGGGGTCCTCCCGCAGGGTCCCGTGGCGTTGACCCTGCCCGCAGCCTGGCTGGCCGATAACGGTCGGGCTGGCCTCCGCTCCACGATGACGTGTGCGGTGTGGCGGGCGGCCCGGACGCGGGGTGGATTCAGGTGTCGTTCAGGCGTTGTCCATCTGGTGTTCGCCTTCGGTATGTTTTCGGTGTTCCGCTCGGTTGCGGTGGTCCTGCACTCCTACTTACCGGCTCGGTGGCCGCCGCCTGTCCGGAAGGGGGAGGTCGTGCGTGGGCTCGTGCTCGCCAGTGGGAAGGGATCTCGTCTGCGGACGCCGCGGGGGCGGATCAAGCCACTCGTCTCGGTGGCCGGTGTCGCCCTGTTGGAGCGTGCCGTGCGGAACCTAGTCGACGTGGGAGTCGATGAGGTGGTCGTGGTGGTGGGGTATCGGGCCGAGGAGATCGAGCGGTTTTGCGCTGGGTTGTCGGTGCGGCTCGGTGTCTCGGTGCGATGCGTGCGCAACGCTCGGTTCGACGAAGGCAACGGGCTGTCGGTGTTGGCTGCCGAGGAAGCACTGGGGGGCGCGCCGTTCTTGCTCGTCATGGCCGACCACGTGCTCGACCGGTCGATCCTGTGGTCGCTGGTGGGTTCGGAGATGCCGTCGGATGGTGCGGTACTTGCAGTCGACTACTCGGTTGCCGCCGCAGGTGGTGTCGATCTCGACGACGTGACCCGAGTGCGTACCGAAGGCCGGCTGGTCCGTGACATCGGCAAGGGGATCTCCTCGTTCGACGCATTCGACACGGGCGCGTTCTTGTGCACCGGCGGGGTGTTCGATGCGTTGCGTGACGCGGTCGCGGCGGGTGAGACGTCGTTGTCGGCGGGGATGCACCGCCTCGCGGATCAGGGTCGGTTGGAGCGCTGTGACGTGACCGGCGCCCGTTGGGTGGACGTGGACACCCGCAGGGATCTGCGAATGGCGTCGCGGTGGCTGCTCGCAGGTGGCGGCAAGGAGCGTGACGGGGCAGTGGCCAAGGTCAACCGGGTCATGTCGGGCCGGGTGATCACACCGCTGCTGCTGTCGGTCGCGCCAGGGTTGCGTCCGGACACGGTCACCGTGCTCGCCGCCGTTGTTGCGTTGAGCGCAGCGGCCGCGATCCTGGCGGGCTGGGTGTTGGTCGCTGCGCTGGCGGTGCAGTTGGCGAGCATCCTCGACGGCGCCGATGGTGAGATCGCCCGGGTCGCGCACCGCGGGAGCCGGTTCGGAGCGTTTCTCGACCCGATGCTCGATCGGGTCGTGGACGGGTTGGTGTTCTCCGCGGCGGGTCTGTACCTGGCGGCGCAGGTCGGTGGTGGGGTGGCTGCCGGCATGCTCGGCGTGCTCGCAACAGTCGGGCACCTGCTCGTCAGCTACTCGACGAGCCGTGCCGCGCTCGATCTGGGGCACCGCTATGAGGGGCGACTGGTGGCGTCGGGGCGCGGCCGTGACCTTCGGTTGCTCGTGCTCACCGCGGGCCTGGCCGGCTCCGCGGTGGCTGCGTGGCCGTTGCCGGTCGCACTCGGGGTGGTTGCGGCATTGAGCTGGTGGATCATCGCTGTGCGGATGGTCCGCTCGTGGCGTGCGAGCCGTCTCGAGTGGGCCGACGTCGACGTGGTGATCGTGGACTTTGACGGCACGATCGCCGACTCGATGGGCCCGCTGACCCAGCTTGCGGTGAAGGTGATCCATGAAGAGCTCGGGCTCGGCGTCGACGACGCCCGGTCTCGGTATCTGGCGTCGACGGGAGCGGACTTCGCGACGCAGCTACAGGAGATCGATCCGTCCGGCGGACCGGCGCGAACTCGTGCCGCGCACCGGTTCGAAGTGTCCAAGCCGGACCTGATGGACGGTGTGGACCCGTTCCCGGACTTGCGGGCGTTCCTCGACGAACTCCACGCCGCCGGTGTCGAGGTGTGCATCTGCAGCTCGACCCGACGGGAGCTGGTCCGCCAGTGGATCGACCGTCACCGCCTCGGAGAGCACTTCCGAGTTGTCGACGGGTGGTCACCGGGGCGCGACAAGGCCGCGCAGGTGCATTCCGTGCTCGACTGGTCGGGGCGTCCGCCCGACCGCTGCCTCGTCGTCGGTGACTCGCGCCGCGACGGTCAGCTGGCGGCCTCGATAGGGATGCGATTCCGAGGTGTGCTGCGGCCAGGAACATCGAACCTCGAGTGCTCGGGGTTCGCGTACGCACCTGACCTGCGGTCGATCAGCACGGCGGTCGCCACCCGCCGCCGACTGGGTGTCGTCACACTTCCCCACAGCGCTGCAGTGCCGCACCTGGGCGCCCGCCAGCCGCACACCGCCGCGCCAGCTCGTGCTGCGATCGAGCTGCGCGACCACGATCGGATCTCCACCAGGATCGGGAATCACGCTGACGCAACGGTTCCGGCGGTTGAGCGCGCCGAGTGAACCCGCAGCTGCGTGACAGGGCCGGTCAGCGCGGCCGCGTTCGCTCCTTGGATGGGCGCCACCGATGAGTGACCTGCTGGCCGGGGCCCGACGGGGAGCGCTTCTTCGTCGGATCTGTGTCGCGTCGGACCCGGCAAGGCTCATCGTTCGCTGCCCGGCAGGTGGCTGGTGTCGTTGAGGGCAACCAGCCTCGGGCCAGAAGTGGACGCGTGGATCGTGGTGATCGAGCAGTTCGCCACATCGATGTGCCGGTAGGTGGCCGGGCCGACGCGCAGCGTCCACGCCACCGCCGCCCGCACCACTGCGTCGTGGGTGAACACGACCACTGTCGCGGCATCGGATGAACGCACGAGATCGTCGAAGGCGTCGGCCACCCGGGCATAGAGCGCTGTGAGCGTCTCTCGCCCGTCGAGATCCAGCGTCTCGGGCGCCGTACGCCACACCGACCACTCGAGCGGCCATCGGCGAGCCACTTCTGACTCCGCGAGCCCCTGCCAAGGACCCTGGTACAGCTCACCGAGACGGGCATCGGTCTCCAGATCCACGGAGAGGGCGGCAGCGAGGGGCGCTGCGGTGTCACGGGCCCGGGCGAGTGGGCTCGACACGACCCGCACCGGTGCGGGAGCGGCCGCCAGCCGCGCTGCTACTGCGTCGGCGGCATCGTGCTGGTCGGGCTCGATCGACTCGTCTGCCCATCCCATCACCAGCCCCACACGGTTCGAGCGAGTGCGCCCGTGGCGCACGACGTGGATCACTAGCGGGTCACGCATGACCAGATGCTGCCTCACCCCCGGCCTTGTCCCGCCTCTACCTCCACCATCTGCGAACCGCGGCGGATCGGACCGGTTTGGACCGTCTGAACCGCCGGGGGCACACCCGGGGGGCACAAGCAGCGCAGTGAAGTCCGAATGACACCCGCCAGATTCGCGAGCGGTTGTCGGTGTTCCACCTTGCGAGAGCCGTATTGGTGAAGGGTGGAGCTTGTGCGCCATTACTCGAAGCTCTTAGGTCCAGGAGCCGGACTAAGTGAAAGCTGATGGATTTGGCCGCGGCGGTCCGCTGCCACCGCCGATCTGCACTTGAATCCGGCGCGGCTGGGCAGCCTGCGTGATCGGGAGCGTCAGATGCAGGACCCCGTCGGCATACCTCGCCTGGACGTTCTCCGAGTCCACCGTGTCGCCCAATTGCAACTGCCGCGTGAAGCTTCCTTGAGGCCGCTCCGCCACGAGCACGTTCTGACCCTGCTGGTATTCCGGGCGACGCTCTGCAGTGACGTCAAGACGTGTCGCTCAGTGCTGATGTCCACACTGGACGGATCCACGCCGGGCAGGTCCAGCGAGACGTGGAACCCATCATCGGCTTGCCACACATCCATCGGCATCCCCATCGGGGTCCGAGTTCCCGACAGCAATTGGTTCGTCAGCCGATCCATCTGCCGGAACGGATCACCGAACGGGTCGAATCGCAACACACTCACTGCAACCTCCTAAGACGGGCCACGGCGTTGACCTTCGTATAGAACCAACCGCGGTAGCGCTCGAAGCACGCCCGACGGTGGCCGCACGACGAAGGCTGGCACACCGAAATAGGACTTCAGAGACATTTGGATTTCATACCCACTCAACCGCAATCACCTCATAAGGCCATAGGCAGAATGACCGATTGATCTCAGTCCGCCGCGGGTAATAGAAGTTGGCTCTTCCGGCGGTCAGGAAGTCCATGGACCGCTACAGACGCCGCATTGCGATGCTGTCCGTGGGCGCACAGCTCGGGTGCCCTGTCAGGCGGCGCATTGAGTGTGAGATCGAGATCGCGCGGCCGGTGGAGATCGCGTTCGAGACCACCCGAAGCCATACCCCGACCCGGTTCTTCTTCAGCCGGATGCTCCAGCCGTTCAGAGTGAACCTCCTGGGCAAGACGGTGTACCAAGACATGCGACGAATGGAGGAACTGTTCCGCAAAGACGGGATCAGCCGCATCATCAGCCGGGACAAGATTCAGCGTCGCTGGGTCGAGATCAGCTTCACCACCCTCCGACTCGCAGGATTGGCTGCTCTGGTCTTCCTCGTGCTTCCCCCCGAGAAAGTGAAAGTCAGCTCGGTGGATTCGAGTGTGGCTCCGATGACCCGGCGGCCATGGCGACCATCCCGGGGTGGCTGTCGAAGTAGTAGACCAGCGCCTCCAGGCGCTGGGTCAGTGCCACTCCCGAGCGCGCGCCCAGCTCGCGTCCCGATCGCACTCGACCAACACGGCACAACCTGCGCACAAGCTGACCGCGTACCTGCGATCAGCGAGGCTGTCCGATAGCCAAAGCCCACGGTGAGCGGTCATAGGTTTCTCCCTTCACTTCCTCGAGGATCTTGATCTTGGTTGGAGGCTGGACCTTTCTTCCCTTCTTTTGATCTTGAGCCTTTCTTCTCTTCTTTTGATTTTGAGCGGAGTTCCTGAAGCATGGCCAGGATGGCTTCGCCGACGCCGATGGTTGCGTTGACCTGAGCGGCGGTGATCACGTTGATGTCAAACGGGATGGCACCGACATTGGCTTGCGAGTAGATCCGATCGGCAGCATCGAGGAATTCCTTTGCAGCTCGTTCGTGATCGTATGGTGCCTCTAGGTCTCTCTCGGGCCAGGGCACGTCGCCGAAGTTTGGGGGCGGCGTGGTGGTCATTCGGTCTACCTCCGTGCGATGGATGTGTTGGCTCCGCAGTTGATCAAGCCTATGGTGTCGCGGTACTGGTGGTCATCGACCCAGTGCCTGCGACCAGCGTCGTCAGTCATGGTCGATCTTGGCCTCGGTCCACGATGCGAGGTGGCGTTAGGACGGATGACCCGGACTCTGTAATGGGGCAAACCCCGCTCGCTGGCACTGATCGACTTGGTCATGATGTGGTCGTTCCAGTTTGTTGATCTTGCTTTCTTCTGCGCGAGGACCTTGACGAGTGCAGCTTGGCAAGTCTTGCGTGCTTTCACGGGCTTTCCCTCGGGGCCATCAGGACTCTCAATCTGAAGTTGAGACTCAGCGGCTAGCACTCGAGCGTGGAGATCGGCGCTGATCTTGGTGGTCATCATGTTGGCCTCGTCCTTTCAGCGGGTTACTCGCTGGTGTAAGTCGTTGCAGCGCTTCGTGAAACCTGGCTGGTCGAGCGGGTCGCCCGGTCTGAGCAAAAGTTCAGCCCACAAGGCGAGCAGCATTGCGGACGACATGGCGATCGTGCCCGCTGCCGGACGGCTACGCGGACGTCCGATGGGCAAGATGTTGCCGACCAGGAGGATCCGACCGCTGATCATCTTCAGCACGCTGGCCACATAGGCGACGTCGGAGCCCACACTCGCAGCCGGCTGTCTGGAAACACCAGGTGAGTGTCGTCGGGTCAGCCAATCGCTGTCGGTGATCCTCAGGTAGCTCGCTGGAGTATGGCCCCGCTTACCCATCACGATCGGCACCAGGTCTACGACCACCTCATCGAGCAAGCCCGCTTCACGGCATTGCGGTGCGATGGTGTTCGCGGCGACGCCCACGTTCTTCTCGCCGGCGACCTGCTGAGCGAGGGCGACGGCGGCCTCGATCCCATCGGTGACGGAGGAGAAGTTCCGCGCCTGGATAGCGCCAATCCGTGGGCGGTTGGTGCGTCAGCACCACCATAGGAACACCAAGGGGATGTGCCCCTCCACCCGTCACCCGACGCTTAGCGGCGCCGCAGCGCAGCGAGGACACGCGGAGCGGAGGGCCGTCGCGCCGCTTGGTACCGATCAGCGGGTTGGGCGACAGACCACCGAAACACATCTCAGGCGTCGTGGTGGGTCGGGAGGCGAGGTTTCAGCGACTCGGGCCGACCGCGGGAGGCGGCGCCGAGCGCGGCACGGGTGGCTGCCGCTTGCGTGAGGTCGTGGTCGTGCGCCTGGTCGCCGGGATCGCTTCAGGGGTTGCGGGGTCCTGGTTCGGCGTTGCGGTAGCCGGTCGAGAATGCGCCACCAGAGCGCTGCGGCGGGGTGGTCGTCGGGTAGGGGTCCTGCGGCGGCCGCCGACCTCATGAGCAGGGCCGCGTCGAAGCCTGCCCGGGTGAGGTTGTTCAATCTTTCTGCCAGTTCCGGCAGAAATGGGTCTGCGGTGGCGTCAGGCACTTCTGCGGCGAGCAACTGCCGCCAATGCCGGTCTGCGTTGGTATCCGGGGCGGCGAGGCGTAGGTCGAGTCGCTGTTGGAAGATTCGGGTGGCGCGGCCGAGCTGGGTGGCCCGGTCGGTCGCAGGTCGGCGGGGTCGACCTGACTGGCGGCGCGCCACACGCGTATGTCGGCGATCAGCTCGGCCGACACGAGAGCGCGTAGCTGGGCGCCCCAGGCCGGTGCTTCACCTCCAACGTTGAGGCGGACCTGGCCGGCGAGCTGAGCAACCAGATCTGATCGGGCCTCCAGGTATGGACCCCATGTGGGTTTGGCGGCGATGCGGTCGGGAATGCCGGGCAGCCACGACAGCGGACCGCCTCCACCGCTGAGCAGGCTGGTGTCGTCCAGACGCCAGTCCAGTACGGCGGCTCGGTCGTCGGCACTGCTGATCTCTTTGACGTCGTATGCGGCACGGAGGCGTTGGTGCGGGTCGGCGCCGTCACCGGCAAGGAGGAGCAGGTGGGCGCGCAGGGTCGGCCATGCCGGCTCATCCGTCAACTCGGGCACCAACTGGTTGGCAAAGGCCCTCCAATACCTGTACTGCAGTCCTGCCGACGATGTCTTCGGCAGCCACATGCAAAGCGTCGACGTAACGTTCGACGGCGGTGCCGAGCCGGACGGCGGGATCTTGCTGCTCCCGCAGCCGAGTGGTTGCGGATCTTGGGGTGTCGTCTTGGGCAAGGGCGAGCTGCTCTTTACACCCCAAGCGGCAGACAGCTCATCGGTGGGGTCGTCGCTGGCGAATACTAGGTCGAGACGGGTCCTGGCCCTGGCAGAGAGCGTGTCATAGCCGCGGAGCAGTAGGGTTCGGTGCGCCCAGGCCGGGTCGACCTTGCGGCCCCGGCGCTGCTCACGCTCACCGACCAGCCGCTGCCGCACCCGGGTCACCATCAGGTTCGCCAGCTGCACCAGATGGAACGGGTCGACACTGATCTTCGCGTTCGGCAGCTGCTCGTTGATCGCCCTCTTGAATGCCGCCGATGGGTCGATCGCCACCACCTCGATCCGGTTCCGCCAGGCCTGGGCTGCGCTGCGCTCAGCCAGCCGCCCACGGCGGCGGAGTCGCGGCCGTCCACGATCCCGAGCACCTGACCGCAGTCGGCGTTGACAATGGTCGACATCCACGGCTCCACCCGCCGCCAGCCACCACCGCTCTCGTCGCGGAACCAGCGGACCCGACGGTAGCGGTGCTCATCGATACCAAGCCTACGCACGTGCAGCTCATCCACATTCGGCAGCAGCACCACGGCCGCGTTGACCGTCGCCTGCACCGTCCACCACGCCACACCCATAGTCCGCGGCCACCTCCGCCACCGCCCGACCCGAATCGATCACCGCAGCCAGCAGCGCCGTCCGCAGCCGGTGGTGCAGCGGGCCCGGACCGGCAACTGCTCGGTCGCTGGGGTGAATGTGCCTCGCGGACATTCCGGCTCGGCACACACCAGCCGCGGCTTGCGCACCATCACCTCCAGCTGGCCCGGCGTGCGGAATGTCGCGTACCCGCTGCACGATCCAGGCGTGCACTCGCGCCGAGATCACCCCACATGCGGGCAGCCGTCGGCAAGATCAACAGGCTGCACTCCTCACCCGGCGCCCGCCCAACGGCAAATCGACCGCATCGACCACCCGATAGCCGGGCAGGTTGAAGATCACGCTCGCAGCATCACGCCGCAAGCCCGTAGGCTCGAACAGCGAGGCGAGTTTCGTACCGAATTCGGTTGAGGTGTATTGAGTGCCGCGGTCAGAATGGAAAATGCAGCCGTCGACCAACCGATGATTTCGGGCAGCCATGCCCAGCGCGTCGCTGACCAGGCTAGTGCGCATATGGTCAGCCATCGCATAGCCGATGACTTCTTTGTTGAAGCAGTCGATCACCGTCGCCAGATACAACCAGCCGGCCCAGGTGGGAATATAGGTGATGTCGCCGACGAGTTTGCATCCCGGCGCCTCAGCGGTGAAGTCCCGCCCGACCAGGTCCGGTGTGGCTGTCTGCTCGCCGTCTTGGACGGTCGTGGTCCGCCACGGCCGCGGCTGGCAGGCGACCAGACCCAGCTCGCGCATCAGCTCCCGAACCAGCTCCGGGCCGACCTGTTCGCCGCCGCGGACCAGCTCCTGGTGCAGCCGCCGATATCCGTAGGTGCCATCGCAGGCCCCGAACAACGCCTCGATTTTGATCTTGAGCAACTCCCGCCGCTGCGCGGTCCCGCTCACCGGCCGGTGCAGCCACTCGTAATACCCAGACCGCGACACCTGCAGCCACCGGCACATCCGCCCGATGCTGGGAGCACAGGCCGCAGCGTACTCGGCGTCAATGAACGCGTATTTGTCGCTCACCGAGGCTCCCGGGCAAAGTACGCTGCCGCTTTTTTCAGGAAAGTGTTTTCCATTTCCAGTTCCCGATTCTGCCGCTCCAATTCCCGCAGCCGCGCCCGTTCCGACAATTCCAACGGCGGATCGTCGGTGGCATGGGTTTCCCGGTAGGCCCGCACCCAATTCCCCAGGCTGGTTTCGCTCAGCCCGAGTTCGCGGGCCACCTGGGCAATAGCCCGCGACCCCTCGACCACCATTCTGGCCGCTTCTTCACGAAACTCCGGCGAATACTTCTGATGTTTCGCTGACATTAATTCCTCTCCTTTCGAGAATGGACCCTAAAGGGTCCGCAGTCCGGAAAGGGGGAGGCACGCCTGGATGTGTTCGAGCAGCTCGGTCGCCGTGGAGGGGCGTATCGTGTCGGGCCGGATGAGGGTGTGCGGGTCGCCGTCCCCGACCAGTTGCAGGTAGATGTGGTTGCTGAGTCGTCCTCGGCTGCACATGGTGTATCGCTGCTGCCGCGACTCGTTGCCGGTGATCAGGCCGTGCATGGTGTCGGCGGTGATCCCCTGGGCGGTGTGAATAGTCGTGGCGTAGCCCAGTTCTACGGATTCCCGTACGTAGCTGGCGGGCAGCTCGATGGTGCGGCCACTCCGGGTGTGCTGTACCCGCAGTCCGCCGTCTCGATGAGCAGTGAGGACGGTCCACCGGTCGCCGTTTTTCACCCAGTCGGAGGCGGATGTGCGGAGCCGGCGGTCATTGCTACGGGTGATGATCAGCTCGCCGGCACTGGCTCGGTTGCCGTCCGCCAGGGCGACATCCGGTCCAGGTGTTGTGGGTGCAGGCGCCAGGCGGACCATGCTTGGTAGCGTTCGCCCGCTACAGCCGCGACCGCAGCTTCGAAGTCCTACGCGCCACCAAGGGCTTCGTACTCGCCATGGCGACCGGATCGATCATCGGCACCATCCTCGGAGGTCTCCTCCTCGGTGCCGTCCCCGAAGGCGTGCTAATCCCCCTGCTGGTCGCGCTCCTCCTCGTGTCTTCGGTCAAGGTCTGGCGCCACGACTGACAATCAAACTCCTTTATCCCCCACGTTGTCTCTGTCGCCGCGCGGGGGGCGTCTAGCACGCGGCGAGCCGAATCGAGCAGCTGGCCACGTAGGGCGAATGATCCCCCGCGCGACGTGATCTGAC
Organism: uncultured Actinomycetota bacterium; assembly: GCA_963759635.1. Classification (GTDB taxonomy): domain Bacteria; phylum Actinomycetota; class Actinomycetes; order Propionibacteriales; family Propionibacteriaceae; genus Microlunatus. Next base: position 43,810 of record CAVXAP010000024.1, on the reverse strand, counting down.
CGCCGACCGCCGTCTTCAGTGCTTAAGGCTGATGTGAGCCGGAGACCCCTGCGCTCTATCCACAGCCGAGTGGGTGCGCGTGCGGGGCCCGGATCTGGCTTGACGAGACGGGTCGACACAAGTGCATGGAGAGGGCGAGCGTGATGGGTGGTGCTGAATTGGATCGGGAGACGACGGAGCCGGTGGCGGGGCTAGCTCGGTTCAGCGGCCACATTCTCGGCACCCGCGACGAGATTCGTCCTGACGTTGCGGCCGGGCAGCTGCAAGTCCGCTACACGTTGAACGTCGCGGCGGCACGGTCATTGCCGCCCAGTCCCATTGCACGCGGATCTCGGCGACTGGAAGGGCGGGCGCGATGATGCGACGGTCGGATCCGATTGGCAGGACGGGACGCGAGAGCGACCTACTAACCGACGCTCAGCTGGCGGTGCGTTGGCAACTCTCACGCGGGACCTTGGCGAATCAGCGATCCCAGGGCCGAGGTCCGGCCTATCTCAAGTTGGCCGGCCGGGTCCGATACCGACTCTCGGATATCGAAGCCTACGAACAGGCCGGATTCGTGTCGCGGGAACCAGCCGGAACTGCATCTCTCGGTGACCCGAGTGACGTGCGGGAAACCGTAGCGCGCCTCATTCGATCTCTCGGTTCCTGATACCCAGGGCTTCTCCTGGGCACCTGGTTCACAGGACCCGTGCCAGGTCGCGCTTGTCACCCTTGAGGTCACGGCCAAGGTACACGCGAGCGGTCATGCTCACATCGGAGTGCCCTAGCTGGTCGGCGATCCGGGCAATGGGAAGGTTCGCCTGATCAAGGAGAGTCGCGACTGTGCGGCGAAACGTGTGCGGAACCGCGCAGTTCAGGCCGCACCCGTCCAGAGCGGCGCGAACCGCTTCCGCGCTGTTGCTTTGGTCCCACACACGCTCGGGGTCGCGCTCGGCCGGCGCAGCAAAGACGTAGCCCTCGGCGCCTTCGTCAGCGGCGCGCGTCGCCAGCTGCTCCACAAGCCAGTCGGGAAGGTTCAGCCACCGGTCTGACGTTTCGCTCTTTGTGCCCCGCAGGTAGACGCGTCCGCGCTCAAGGTTGATGTCTTGCCACCGAACCCGCCGCGCTTCGTCGATCCGGGCCCCCGTTCCTGCCAGGAACGCGATGAGATCTGCCGTCGCTCGTCGCTTGCGTCGGGTGCGGGGATTCAACCCTGGCTCGCGAGCCGCAACGAGTGTTGCGTGGATGACCTGGTCTCGTTCGCTGCGTGTCATGGCCCGAGTGTGGTCGCGCACCTTTGACTTGGCTGCGGTGGAGGTGACGGTCCGTACCTGGCGCGTCGCGTCGCTAGCCAGCACGCCGTTGTCGACGGCGTAGCCGATCACGCCATGCAGAACGCTCTTGGCTTTCTTCGCCGAAGCGGAGCCGTGTGACTCGGCCACCCGCTGCAGGAAGCCGCGCAGGCGCTGGGGGTCATTCGCTTGCTGGAGTGTGAGACCGCGGAGCGAAGACGTCGTGGAGTCAACGTACTTCTGCCAGGTCCAGGAGTAGTCAGCGATCGTCCGCGCGCTGAGCCCCGAGTCTGGTCGCGCGATCTGCTGCAGCCAGCACTCACCCGCCTCGAGTAGCGGCATGGTCGGGTTGATGATCGCATCGGCTCCGCGAAGGACGGCTGCCACTGCCGCCTCCAGGGAGGCCTCAGCTTCGCGCCTCGTCCGGCCGAATCGCACGATCTCTTGACGGACCCCGTCGTGGCCACGCACGTAGACCCGAGCTTTCCATCGGGTCGCCTTCTGTGGCCTGGGTGCGGCAACCCATCGTCCGGCACTGTTTTTGTATTGCGCGGTCACCGAGACGTCCCCGGATTCGCCCAATTCGAGGTTCCTCACAGAGGCAACCTATCCAACATGTGGGGAGCGATGTGGGGAGCAACGCCGTATGTTCGCGGATCTCGAAACTGGAGCACCTAGTCAGAGCCATGTTTTGCGCCCCCGGTAGGAATCGAACCTACGACCGACAGATTAGAAGGCTGCTGCTCTATCCTCTGAGCTACGGGGGCCGAGAGCGCGCCGTCCGTGCCCGTACGGCCGGCTCGGGCATCACTGTAGCGCCGGATCTATCAGGCTAGCGTCGTCATACGCAATGAACACCACATGTGATCAGAAACTGATCATCATTGCGGAGCTCCGGCCTGGATCAATGGTCCAAAGTGTCCGCACTGGCGGAAATTTGGCAGTTACGTGCCATTCACTGACCAAGAACCCGCATTGGCCGGAAATTTGAGGCATAGCAGGCCGCTGGGAGCTCCACCACTCAGACGGCAGCCGGGTGGGTGTCCAAGCCTGGGTAAGTTCGCTCGAGTGAGCGACGTCACGGGCAGCGACGGATTGCCCTCCGGGCTCCACGAAAGGAACCCACAGCTCGTCCGCTTGCGCAGCATCGTCGTTCCTGTGTACGGACCCACCATTCTGGTGGCCATCGGTCAGGGCGCGATCCTTCCGCTGGTAGCGCTCTCCGCGCGAGCACTTGGCGCCAGCGTGGGAACGGCGGCGCTCATCGTGGCGCTGATTGGTATCGGGCAGCTGATCGGCGATCTTCCTGCGGGCGCACTAGCCGCCCGAATCGGGGAGCAGCGAGCCCTGATCGCGGCCTGCGTTCTTGATGCGATGGCGCTGCTGGGAGCCTTCCTAGCCCAATCCGTGATCTTGCTCGCAGTTGCCATCACGGTCACCGGCGTGGCGAATGCAGTCTTCGGCCTTGCCCGGCACGCCTACCTCACCGAGGCGATCCCGATACCGTTTCGCGCCCGCGCCCTGTCGACTCTGGGCGGCACCTTCCGGATCGGACTGTTCATCGGACCATTTATCGCTGCCGTGATCGTCACGCGCTGGAGCATCAGCGCCGCGTACGCGTTCGCGGCCACCATGAGCATCGCCGCCGCCATCCTCACCGCCTTCCTGCCCGATGTCACCACAAACCGCCACACCACCGCAGCTCGTGAAAGTCGCCACCATCGGTCCGTCATCTCCGTGCTGGCGGAGCATCGCCACATCCTGCTGACGCTTGGTATCGGCATTCTTGTCATCTCCGCCGCTCGCGCCACCCGGCAATCGATCGTGCCTCTCTGGGCCGAATCCATCGGCGTGGACGCCGCGACGACCGCCGTGATTTTCGGGATTTCCGCGGGGGTGGACATGCTGCTGTTCTATCCCGGCGGCGCCATCATGGACCGCTTTGGACGGGTCTATGTCGCCGTGCCGACCATGATCGTCCTCGGGCTTGGCTTCGTACTGTTGCCGCTGACCACTGGGCCCACTAGCGTCGGCCTGGTGGCTGCGCTCATGGGTTTGGGAAACGGCATCTCCGCCGGCATTGTGCTGACTCTCGGCGCCGACGCCTCACCGCCGGAGAATCGTGCACAGTTTCTTGGCGGATGGAGGGTCTGCAGTGATCTGGGCAATGCCGCCGGCCCGCTCGTGATCAGTGCCGTCAGCGCAGTCGCTTCGCTGGCAGCGGCCGCTGTCACGATGGGGTTGCTCACCTGGGCCGGCTCGGGCTGGCTGGTCAAGTGGGTGCCGAAATACGCCCCCCGGCGACGTCACCAGCGAGAAAGACGAGAGGCACAGGAACCCTAAATATGGCCACAAACGACCTACTGGTCTGGGTCGACTGCGAAATGACCGGACTCGACTTGATCAACGACGAGCTGATCGAGGTGGCCGCACTGGTCACCGACGCTGATCTGAACGTGCTCGGCGACGGAGTCGACTTGGTGATCAAGCCGAGCAGCCGGGCACTGGAGCAGATGGGCGACTTCGTACGCGGCATGCACGAGGCCTCCGGCCTGCTCGACGTGCTGGACTCCGGATTATCCCTGGCCGAGGCCGAGCAACGCGTCCTCGACTATGTGCGCGCATTCGTAGCAGAACCCGGCAAGGCCCCGCTCGCAGGTAACACCATCGGCACCGATCGCGCGTTCCTGGCCCGGGATATGCCCACCTTCGAGCGCCACGTTCACTATCGAAGTGTCGATGTCTCCAGCATCAAGGAGCTGGTACGCCGCTGGTACCCACGGGTCTACTATCAGGCCCCGGCCAAGGCGGGCAATCATCGGGCGCTTGCCGACGTGCAAGAGTCCATTGAGGAGCTGCGGTATTACCGCGAGGCGGTGTTCGTACCACTGCCTGGCCCCGACAGCGCGGCGTCGAAGGAGATAGCCGATCACCATCAGGGCGCGCTGACAGGGGCCGTACCCAGCGAGAACTGATTACGCCGGTCAAGACGCCGCCCGGTACACTTCACGCTGCGCGGTGTGGCCCGCCGAGCATGTTCAGGGCCTCTCGCATGGTGGGTGTAGCTCAGCTGGTAGAGCACCTGGTTGTGGTCCAGGACGTCGCGGGTTCGAGTCCCGTCACTCACCCCAGGGGCCAGGCCGGGAATCGGGGAACGATCGTCGCGGAGGTTCGATGACCTACTACCCGTCCCACCCCACTGTTGCCATGTCGATCTCGACTGCCCGCCTCACTGCAGCCACGGTGGCCGGACGCCTCGCCGGGGCTGTTTCCCGGGTCGCGCGTCGAGGTACCGGAGCATCTATCCAGGGGAAGGTGATGCTGAAGCTCGACCCCAGCGCATTGGGCAAGTTGCTTGTTGGAAAGCGAATCGCGCTGGTGTCCGGCACAAATGGCAAGACCACGACCACGCACTTCCTGGCTGCAGCGTTGCGCGAATCTCTCAACCATGATGGAAACCGACTGGTCCACAACGCAGACGGTGCCAACTTGCATCACGGCCTCACCTCGGCGCTGAGCGGGCATGCGCAAGCTGAGATCGCAATCTTGGAGACCGACGAGCGGGTGGTCGGTGACATGATTCGGCTGGGCCGGCCAGAGGTGGTGGTGCTGCTGAACTTCAGCCGCGACCAGCTCGATCGCCACCATGAGATCAAGGGCCTTGGCCGCGGCTGGCGCCAGGCTCTGAGCGACGCTGGTCCGGCTGGCCCAATTGTCGTTGCGAACGCCGACGAGCCGCTGATCGTTTGGGCGGCGTTGGCTGCCAAGCAGGTCATCTGGGTAGACACAGCCACGACCTGGACCCAGGACTCCTCGCTCTGTCCGAAATGCGACGCCAACTTGGTACGCACACAGCCTGACCCGATCTCAGGTCAAAGAGGTGACTGGTATTGCACAGGTTGCGGGCTCGCCCAACCCAAGGGTGACTTCAGGGTGGAGAGCGGCACCATCGTCGACCGGACAGGCCATGTCTGGGATCCGCAACTCAGCGTGCCCGGCACGTTCAACATCAGCAACGCGGCATGCGCACTCGCGGCGGCCCACCTGATGGGCGTCGACGCTCGAACCGCGCTCACAGGGATGCGTACCGTCACGTCGCCGGCTGGTCGTTTCGCCACCGCACAGTTCGGGACTACCACGGCGCGCCTGCTGCTGGCCAAGAACCCGGCTGGCTGGGCGGAGGCATTGCCGCTCGCTCAGTCCCAGACCGTTGTGCTGGCGATCGACTCAGCCGCGGCTGATGGTCGCGATGTGTCCTGGCTCTGGGATGTGGAGTACGAGCGCCTTGCGGGGAGGTCAGTGATCGCGACCGGTCGCCGCGCGCAGGACCTGGCGGTACGCCTCAGGTATGCCGAGGTCGACTATCGCTGCGTGCCCGATCTCGCTGACGCACTTACCGGCCATCCCGAACCAGTCGACGTAATCGCCACGTACACCCCCTTCCAACGGTTACGCAAGATGGGCAGGGTCTGAGGTGAGCAGCCGGGTCGCAGGCAAGCGCGTCGAGGTGGTTTTGATCTATCAGTCGCTGCTCGGTCTTTACGGCGACCGCGGCAATGCCACCGTGCTGATCAAGCGCCTGGCCTGGCGAGGGTACGAGCCGGTACTGACGGTCGTGGAGCCGGGCGATCGGTTGCCCGACACAGGCCATATCTATCTGCTGGGTGGCGGCGAAGATGCAGCCCAGGTCTCGGCCGTACGGGCCCTCAAGATCGACGGCGGGCTCTATCGAGCGGTGGAGCGCGGCGCCCCCCTACTCGCGGTGTGCGCCGGTTATCAGATCGTCGGCAAGAGCTTCACTGTCGGCTACAAGGACGAGGTGATCTCCGGCCTCGGGCTACTGGACGTCACCACCACGCGAGGTCCGGTGCGCGCGGTCGGTGAGATCATCAGCCGCTGGAACGGCCGAGATGGTCGTGAGCAGTGGTTGACCGGATTCGAGAACCACGGCGGCTACACGCGGCTCGGACCCGGTGTGAAGCCGCTTGCCACAGTGGAAATCGGAATCGGCAACTGCAACGACGGCACTGAAGGCGCGGTCGCCGGCACAGTGATCGGCACTTATCCCCATGGCCCGATCCTGGCTAGGAATCCCGCGCTCGCCGACCACCTCCTCGAGCTCGCCCTCGGGCACGAACTGCCACCGCTGGTGCATCCCGAGATCGACAAGCTCAGAAGGCAACGGCTGGCGAGGGTCCGCCGGTCCAATGCACGCCGTGGCATCTACAGAGCGCCGTCGCGACAACTCGGTAGTGGGAGTCGATGACACGGACTCACTCCGAGATTGTCATCATTGGCGGCGGGCATAACGGGCTGGTCGCCGCCACCTATCTAGCCCGGGCCGGACATCAGGTACGTGTCTTCGAAGCGCGCAAGGAGCTGGGCGGGGCTGTAGCGAGCAGAGAAGTGTTCGAAGGGGTGGCAGCAAGGCTCTCCCGCTTCTCGTATCTGGTTTCGTTGCTTCCGACCTCGATCATCGACGAGCTGGGACTCCGATTGGAACTGCGTCCGCGTCGGGTCAGGTCCTACACGCCGGTCGGCTCGGGTGGCCTGCTCATCGAGCGTCAGGAAGGACGTCTCACGCGTGAGTCGTTTCGATCATTGACGGGCGACGATCGCGAATACCAGGCGTGGATGGCGTTCAAGGCCGGACTGCAGGAACTGGCCACGGTGATCGAGCCGACGTTGACCGAGCCACTCCCCCGTGCCGCTGAGCTCCATGCTCACGTCGATCAGGAACTCTGGTCGTCCGTGGTCGAGCGGCCGCTCGGCCAGCTCATCGAGGCAAGATTCGCTGACGACGCCGTACGCGGTGTGGTGCTGACTGACGCCCTGGTCGGCACGTTGGCCTCGGCCCACGACCCGTCGCTGCTGCAGAACCGTTGCTTCCTCTACCACATGATCGGCAACGGCGATGGAGAGTGGAGGGTGCCGGTCGGCGGCATGGGAACGCTGACCGCTGAGCTGGTCCGGGTAGCCCATGACGCAAAGGTCTTGATCAAGACAGGCTGCCCTATTACTGCCATCAAGCCACTGGCCGATGGCGGTGGCTTGATGTGCCTGCCCGATGGGCAGTCCATCAGCGCTGACATGATCTTGGTGAACTGCGCACCTGCAACGCTGCACAGGCTGCTCGGAAAACCGTATCAAGCCCCGATCGGCAGTCAAATCAAGATCAACATCGTGATGCGGAGGCTCCCTCGTTTCCGATCTGGGCTCGACCCAGCTATCGGCTTCGCCGGCACACTGCATCTCGGCCAGGGCTATGCCAGGTTGCAGGAGGCGTACGCGGACGCGGTAGCCGGTCATATCCCGGATCCTGTGCCGTGCGAGATCTATTGCCATACCCTGACCGACGGCTCGATCCTGGATCCGGAGTTGCGGGCTGCGGGTTACCACACTTTGACGCTGTTCGGAATGCACACGCCGGCGGGCCTGTTCACGGCGGATCCAGCAGGCTCTCGGGAGCGGGCGAAGGATGCGGCGCTGCGCTCGCTTCGGGCGGTGCTCGCTGAACCGCTGGAGCCCTGCCTTGCCCTCGATCGGCGGGGCGAGCCATGCATCGAGGTGATGACACCCCTCGACATCGAAGCCGAACTCGGGATGCCTGGCGGCCACATTTTCCATGGTGACCTTGCCTGGCCGTGGCTAGCCGATGATGCATCCGCTACAACCGCCGCGGAGCGGTGGGGCGTGGCAACTGGTTATCCCGGCATCCTGATGTGCGGTTCCGGGGCCGTACGAGGCGGCGCGGTGAGCGGCCTCGGCGGGCAGAACGCCGCAATGGCCGTACTTGAAGATGAGAGATCCTGATACTGTTGCTCCTCGCGCGCCGCTAGCTCAACTGGCAGAGCAGCTGACTCTTAATCAGCGGGTTGGGGGTTCGATTCCCTCGCGGCGCACCTCTATCGAACCTAGTCAGAGCCCTATCCCCGAACTCAGCACAGCGCATCTCGGCTCGCTTGGTGGCCCGGAATTTCACAGGAATTTCACACACCGCCCTGCGAGGCCCGGATGGCGGTGGCGTACACGGCCCCGGCCGCTGCCAGGGCGTCATCTTGGGAGTGGACGTAAGTAGCCATCGTGAAGCTGGCTGTGGCATGGCCGAGCCACTTGGAGATCACCGCTGTGGGCACTCCTCGCAGGTGCATGAGCGTCCCGCATGTGTGCCGTGCGTCGTGGAGCCGGATGATCGGCAACCCGGCCGCTTTGGCGAGGTTCCGGAACTGGTCGGAATACCACTCCGGCCGGTACGGATAGCCCAGCTCGTCAACGACCACGTGAGCCCCGGAGCAGTCGCCACAGCCCGGGGAGTACGCCTCTCCATGCTCTTGCCGCTCCCGGGCCTGCCGAGTCTTCAGGTCCGCAGTGCGGCCACCAGGCCATCGTCTAGAGGTAGGGTCCGCTTTCCGCGTTCGGTCTTGGGCTCACCTTCCACGACCCCGACGCCGTCAGCGAGCATCAGCCGCAGCGTCAGGGCCAGGTTGATGCTGCGGGGCTGAGGCCCTGCCGCTGCACGTTGCTGACCCTTCGGCCATGATCCAGCAGCGCAGTCACCAGATCGTCCAGATGGGCCTTGGTGAGGTTCTGGAGCTGGATGTGACCGAGACGGGCCGACACCAGTTTGAGGCTGTCGGCATAGTTCCGCTGAGTGCTCGGCCGGAGATTCCTCCTGCCGTCAAGCCACGTCGTGATCGCCCCAGCCACGGTGACCTTAGTGCGCTTGACCAGGGTTCCACGGGAACGATCAGAGATGATCTTGGCCCGTTCGGCACGGGCCTCCCTCAGGGACGGATAAGTGAAGCATCGTTGGTCACGCTTGCCGTCCGGGCGCTTGCTTGCCCCACATCGATGATGAACCGATAGCGGACCTCCCCGTTCTTGGTGGTGATCTTGCGGATCGGGTCGGTTTTACGGCTAGCGGCGGTCAGTGCTCGTCCTCTTCTTTCCGCTCAGCGGTGGTCAGATGGTCCAGCAACGGACCTAGGCTTCTCCGACCACTAGGTGTTAGCCCTGTGGGAGCTAGTTCAGCGAGGAATAGTCAAGACCTGTGGATGGGTGTGTCACGCCGCTAGCCGACCTCCGGCTTGTTGATCTTGGCTTTCGGGTCGTTCGACGAGTTTGCCGTTGTTGAAGGTGGCGCCGGCTCGGACCAGGGCAACCAGGTGCGGGGCGTTGACCATCCGCCAGCGCTTTTGGGCTGCTTCGATCAGCTTGAACGCCATCGCGAGGCCGGCGGCGCGGTGGCCGGGTCCCTTGGTGACCCGCTGACGGAGCCGGACGGTGGCGAAGGTCGACTCGATCGGGTTAGTACCCGGTATGAAATACCGCGAGGTCCGCGCGTTGTTCTGTTGGCTCGGCGTCTCGAGCCGGGCATACGGTGTGACCGTCCGGAACAGGGGCCTTCGGGGAACACGTATGGGCAGGCCGTTCTTGTTCGGTGGGCTGCGAGCCCGTGTTAGTAGTTGGCCGCCCCTGCGACTGGTCCGGCTGCGCTGCGAGCGCGTATCCGTAGGTGTCGTTCCGTCCCAGGGGTTCCCCTTTGTCGATCATAGAAGGGAGTTGTGGGGTGGTGCGCTATATCGGGATGGATGTGCATCGCGAATTCGCCCAGCTCGCGGTAGTCGAGGACGGCCTGGTGCGAGATGAGGGTCGGATCGGTGTCACACCTGAAGCGTTGCGAAACTGGGCTGCTGATCTCCGCACCGATGATGAGGTGGCGTTGGAGGCCACCGGCAACAGTGATGCGATCGCGAACCTGTTGACGCCGATCGTGGGTCGGGTGGTGGTGGTGTCGAATCCGTCCAAGACGCGTGAGATCGCGGAGGCGAAGGTCAAGACCGACAACGTCGATGCGCGGATTCTTGCGCAGCTGCTGGCGGCTGACTTTCTGCCGCCGGTGTGGCTGCCGAACGATCGGACCCGGGCGCTGCGTCGTCAGGTCACCCGCCGCGCTCACCTGGTTCGGCAGCGGACCAGGATCAAAAACCAGGTCCATGCGATCTTGGCCCGCAACTTGGCTCCGACTCCGCCGGTGTTCTGCCCTCCGACACTGGCACGATCTTGACAATTTCATCCGTGGTTCTGAGGTGGATCCAGTGCTCGGCGGGGTAGTCGTAGAACGCGAGGGGCACGTCGAGGTCGTCGGTGATCTTGGCGGCTGCCTTGGGCCACTTGACGCCGTAGTGGGCGGCGAACCCCTTCGCCGCGGCTCGGGCGTGGGTCCTGTCTTCGGCGTTCCAGATCTCGGTCAGCGCGGCCTTCGCGCCCGGCTGGGCAGACTTGGGAGGCGCGTTGAGGACGTTGGCGATCTTGTGGAACCAGCAGCGCTGCTCACGGGTCTGGGGGAACACCTCGCGTACCGCGGCCCAGAATCCGAGCGCGCCGTCGCCGACGGCGAGCACCGGTGCGGCCATCCCTCGGCGGGAGCCAATGGGCGGAGTCGACGACAAAGCGGTTGCTCAGGTCGTCCGGAAACCGACCAGAACAGCAGGCGAATCCGAGGCCGCAGGAGCCTCAGCAGGAATGACCCTCGAGGAGCGGGTGGAGCAAATCGAGGAGCGCCTCAGAACTCTGGAGAACAGCGTCTTCAGGGGCAGTCCGTCCAAGCCGCAGGTCCGGTCCGGCGACTATACGGGGCCCCTCGCCCTGCCACTCCGCCAACTCGGGAGAGCCCGGAACTTGACATCGATTACCTCCCTCCCGCTCCCCTCTCATCTCGAGAGCGTCCAAGTGAAGGCGAAACCTGACAAAGATCAGTGGTGGCGAATGCCAGTCATGTGATCACTAATCTTGTTGATCATGAGTTGTGAGCAGTGGCGTATGGCTGAATGACGATCTTCTTCGGCGACCACTGGGGCGCTCCAATCCTTGAGTATGCGCGCCAGCACCGGTCGGCGTGGCGTGCTATCTCTGTGATCGTCCTATCCATCGCGGTGATCAAGGCTTCATCCGTCCGTTGATCACGGAGAACGGCCCGGGTGGAAATCTGCCCGTTCACCGCGGCTGCGACATGGCAGTCACGGAGGGTTATACGGTTGCGGGCCATGCCGTGTGGAATGCCTACCACCGCACTTGGTGCCGTTACCGGGGCTGCAGCCGCCGTCATTCGCCAGCTCCAGGAAGAGACGGACCCCAGTGCCCGTCGGGCACAGGAAGAGGCCGAGGTCGATATCGACCAGCTCTTCGACTCCGTTTGTCCTCAATGCAGAGAGCCGATATCTGTGGCGTAGTCAGCCATGTCGAGCGATAACGGAGTCTCTGGGACCTTGATCTGGAATTAATCCACAGTTCGGCGAAACACTTCGGACGATCCCGATAAAATCCTGCATGACGTGGATGAGAGGGACGCTAAGCGTCCAAGAGGCCGACGCGATCAAGCGCTCACCCACGAGGACAGGGTGGACTTTGACCCTGCGGGGACTTTGACCCTGCGGACCTCTCCGCTGCCACGGCTCTAATGGAGTCCGACGAACGGCTGAGGTACGGCATGGCAAACAAGGTCGTTGTGTTGGCAATCTTCAAGGACGAAGCCGCGGCGGATGCTGCCGCGCAGAGCGTGAAGGACTCCGGACTGGCTCACGATGATGCGATCGGTGTGCTGGTCCTCAACCACAAGGGCGAGATCAAGGCTGACAAGGTGGGCAAGCGCAGTACCGGCAAGGGTGCTGGGATCGGGCTGGCTCTGGCGCTGTTCACTCCGGTCGGCCTCGCCGCAGGAGTTGGCGGCGGCATCCTCGGCGCACTTCACCACAAGGGGCTCGGCCTGGACAAGGCGGACCGTGACCGCATCGCCGCAGAGCTGGGCGACGGCAAGGCCGCCGTCGGTGTCTTGGCACCGGCCGACGAAGCGGTCGCCGTCTTGGCCGGGCTGACCGCGTTGGGTGGAGCCGCCGAGTCGCACGAGGTCGCCGATGAAGATCTCGACGAATCCCACGCCGCCACCGCGGCCGACAGCTCCTAGTCGACCATCACGGAGCCAACCTGACCAGCAATGCTCCCGTCCGGAGCGCCACCGCTACCTACGCCGTGCGCGTGGACTCCCCTCGGCACGGACCCGGAGCCTCAGAATTTTCACAGGGCCGTCTGAGACTCCACGACTGGCCGATGGCCCCGATACGCGCGTACACGCACACGCACGCACGAGTCCCGTCTGTCTTCTGATGCGCGTGCGATCGTGGCCTACGCGCGTATTGGGGTCGTCGGATGCAGCCACTGCGAAAAAATTCTGGGCACGGCGTCCGCGAGCCGCTAAGTGGCAGAGCGTAATACCTGAGTTTTAGGCCCTACCTGCGAGTACGTCTACGAGCGCCTTGGCGCCCGCCTTGGAAAACGGCTTGACCGGCCGGGATTGGCGGGCTCCCGCCGGAACGACCAGGCGCAAGGCTGCCGGCTTGACCTTGATTTCGACCGGTGAATCGAGCTCGACATTTTCGCCGTCAATCCCGGCCAGGACCTGATCGCTGGGGTCGGTGATAGTGAAGCTGGTGGCCGTCCATTCCTGGTAACCACCGGCTTGCCGGAACGGCACCAGAGCACCGGCTAACTGCCCAGCAACTTGGTCGTTCATCGCCGGTATGACGATGACATGCAAGATGCCCTCGTCCATGCGTTGGCGTTGGCCCAGCTCGGTCAGGCTGAGAGTGGCCACCCGGTTCACGCCCACCTGGATGACGGCCGCATGGTCTTGTTCATTCGCGTCGGCATCCCGGTAATGCAGCGGGAAATACGGCGCGTCACTAGTGACGAGCGCACGGGTGACCTCGCGGGAGACGCCGGCTTTGTTGTTCCGGTAATCCGGCCGGCTAACGATGGCGGCGTATATGCCGAACGAGGCGTTGTTGAGGAAAGTGCGGCCATTGATGACCCCGACATCAACCCGGCGCTCAATGCCGGTGAAGCCCCGCAGCGAGTCGGGCATGTTTTCCGGATCGAGGCCGATGTCGCGGGCGAAGTGGCAACGCGTACCACCAGGCAGTACTACCAATGGCAAGTTATGCCGCATGGCCACCGTCGCTACCGCTGCCAGAGTTCCATCGCCGCCGGAGACGCCGAGCACGTCGGCGCCGTTGCGCACCGCCTCCTCGGCGAGCGCGATGATGTCCTCGCCGGCCTCAGTGACATGGACCTTAATGCCCATGTCTTTCGCCTTTGCCGGGATGCCGGCCTTCATGGCCCGGCCGTCGCCGGACTTCGGGTTAATGACGAGCCACGGGTTCTCAAAGTCGCGCCCCGGTCCCGCCGCAAGGGCCTGCTGGCGCCAATAGCGGGCAGCCAGCAGGGACGCCAAGACGGCATACGCCACACACAAGATGACCATCAACACGATCTGCCAGGCGGCGTTGCGGGCTAAGGCCAGGATCAAAATAAGCAGCCCCAGCACACCTCCGATCGCGATGAACATACCCCAACTGCGCCGGCGCCCGGTACCAGAAAACGCCAGCCATCCTCCCAGCACCAAGATGGCCGCGAAAACGACGTACAGAACAAAGAAGCCGAGGTTGGCAAACACCAGCTTGATTCCCGTCAAAATGACCGCGACAAGTAAAGCCAGTTCGAGACCAGCCAGAATCCGTAAGGACAGGCTGCTGTGCCTGGTCGACATAAAGCACCTCCTTAACAGGCTATTCACAGTTGAGTGTGGCGCCCTACTGCGTTTCAATGGGTTCACGCCGCGCGTGTTCACGCCGCGCGTCGGGCGGCGCTGGTAAGCAGGATACGGGCTTGGTAGTGCGCCGGATTTCCGCGAGCAGACACCCCATCCGCCGACCTTTCTCTCCGGCCCACGGTGTGAGCCTGTCCACAAGACATTGTGGAAGCGCTCGCGCCGGCCGGAGTCACCCACTGCGGGTGAACGCGCCAACGCGCGTCAAAGCACACGACCGCCGCAGCTCGCTTGCGTTGCTGACCAGGTCAAGAAAATTCTGGGGCCTGGGGCGCGTGAGTCGTAACTCGGCCAGGTAGGCGGCGATCTGGTCGCGCCCCGGTGATCGTGCCCTGGTCTGGCGGGCTACGCCGGGGACTCGGGCGCGAGACCGAGCTGCGTGAGCCAGTCTTGCACGTCGAAATAGAACCGGTGGCTCGTGACAACCCCGTTCTCGACCGTCGCGACATCGCACTGGTGGCTCCGCACACGCCTTCCTGTCGCGGGAATGGTTTCGCCGTTCGGCCCCGTCACTGAGCCGGTGTTCGTCCCGACGAAGTATCCTTCGTCGATCGCCGTGTCGCCGATCTCGTGCTTGTACTCCACCTCCCACGCGGCATCCGGAAACGCCGTGCCTAACTCGGCCAGGTAGGCGGCGATCTGGTCGCGCCCGGTGATCGTGCCCTGGTCTGGCGTCTCAGCGACCGCGTCTTGAGCGTAAAGCGCTTTGAGGGCCTCCGAATCGCCCTTCAGTATCGCGTCAGTGATGCGATCCTCGACCTCACGCGCCTCTCCCATGTCCGCCTCCTCGCATCGACCGAGACGATCGTACACAGACGCCCCCGCGATAATTTGCCCAGGCTCGCATCGACCGAGACGACTCTCGCCTAATTGGTGTTGCTGACCAGGTCAAGAAAATTCTGGGCTGGGGGCGCGTGAGGCGCGCGTCGATCATGCACTCATCCTGGCATCATGCACTCATCCTGGCCCGCCAGTCCGTCCGGGACAGCGCTGGCCTGCGAAAGAGTGGTGAACCGATCGGGGTGTAGAAAAATTCTGGGCACCGGGGCCGCAGGTGGCAGTACGACGGGTTGTCAGTGAACCCGATGAGCAAGCCTGCCCGCAAGCGCGAGACAATCTCCGCGACCGCCAGGCCCCGCTGAGCGACGCTGTCAGCCTGAGCGGCTCGCTCTAGTGGTGAAAGGGATGGTCCGGATGGCAGAGACTGAGCCTGAGACCCGTAGCTACATCTCTTGGCCACAG
Organism: uncultured Actinomycetota bacterium; assembly: GCA_963759635.1. Lineage (GTDB taxonomy): Bacteria > Actinomycetota > Actinomycetes > Propionibacteriales > Propionibacteriaceae > Microlunatus. Next base: position 28,630 of record CAVXAP010000024.1, on the reverse strand, counting down.
GCCGCCTTCATCGGCGTCGCTGCCATGGTGGGAGCGGGAATATTCTCACTCCTGGGCGCGGCCGGCGAGGTCGCCGGGGCCGCGGTCTGGCTGTCGTTCACCCTGGCGGGGATCATCGCCGTGATCCAGGGCTATTCCTTCGCCAAACTCGGCGCCCACTATCCGTCGGCGGCGGGGCTGCTGGAATACGTGCGGCGCGGCTTCGGAGACGGGCACTTCACCGGCATCACGGCATGGATGACGTACTCGGTGAACACCATCGTCACCGCGATGGTGGCCGTCTCGTTTGGCAGCTACGCCAGCGCCATGTTCGCCAACGAGAGCAAGGTCTGGGCCAAAGTGTTCGCAGCTCTCATCGTGCTCCTCATGACGGGCGTCAACATCATGGGCTCTACGCTCGTTGCCCGCGCGCAAAGCGTGATCGTCTTCATCGTCATCGGCATCCTCGCTGTATTTGCAGTCGTCACCATCGCGAACATCGACTCCTCGCTGCTGGCCCCCTCTGGGTATCCACCCCTTCGGGAGATCTTTTCCAGCGTGGCTCTCACATTCTTTGCATTCCTCGGCTTCGGCATCGTGACCTTCACTGCGAAGGACCTTCGAGAGCCTGGCCGGGAGCTCCCCCGAGCCATGTACCTCGCCTTGGGTATCGCCGCCGTCATCTACATTGCAGTCTCGCTCGGTGTGTTCGGAACACTGACTGTGGAGAAGGTGATCGCTTCGGGTGGGACCGCGTTGGCGGTGGCGGCGGAGCCCAGTCTCGGCCAGGCCGGATACTGGTTAATGAGCGTCACGGGGCTGTTCGCCACAGCTGGAGCCACCAACGGTGGGCTCTACCCGGCCGCCGGTTTGTGTGAGCAACTAGCCTCCGGCGGCCAGTTCCCGCCCTTCATGGGGCGCCGGCTCGGCGGCCGGGCCCCCGTGGGCCTCCTGATCACCGCCGCGGCTGCCGTGGCGCTAGCGGTCGGGTTCGGTTTGACCGCCATAGCCTCCATCGGCAGCGCCGCCGCACTGCTCATTTTCATGCTCGTCACGATCGGGCACCTCCGGGTCCGCTCGGAGACCGGCGCTCGGGTCAGCGTCTTGGTGTTGGGCGTTCTCACTACTGGTCTGTCGCTCCTTACGTTTGTCTTTACCACCTTGGTTGACGAGCCAGCCTCGGCGGTGACACTCGTGGTGATACTGCTGCTCAGCTTCAGCCTGGATTTCGGCTGGAAACGGCGACGGGACGCGGCCAGCATTAAGCCGGCAAGGCCGTGAAGGAAATGTGCGTGCGCCCCCGGTGCCCAGAATGTGGCTCGATCTTCGAGTCGCCGATCTCGTCCGTGATCAGGTCCAGCCAGCGATGCGCGATCGCGACGGCTTCGTTAGCCATTGCTGATCACCGCCTCCCGCCGCTGGGCGGCTTCGTTCTCGGGGAGGTAGAAGGAGTCATCCCGAGGTGTACTCCGCGCGCATCATCTTGCCCTTCCTACTCTTGATCTTGCGCCTGAGGCGCAACTGGAAAGTCGTCGAGGAAGACGTCCTCGGCGATAGCGCGCTCCAGCGAGCTACGGATGCTGTGAAACACGCGCTCAAGCGCGTCTGCGTTCACCGCTTCGACGATCTTGCGCGACTCAACGTCGCGAATCCACGGCGCCCGGTCACCCGGGCCACGCATGGAGCTCAACCGCAAGCTGCCTGGGAGATATAGGAGTGTCCAGCCCCCCGGGAGCTCGCCTGGTGACGCCCCTGAGTCACCTGATGAAAGATCGAGGAGAGCTTTCGCGCGCGCATGCGCGTACGGAGGTCGCAAGGGGAGCGCGGGCACGCCTTCAAGGAGCGCTTGAGTGGTTTTCTCAAGCGTTTCTCTAGTCCCCAATCGTCCGTGCGATAGTTGGAACCTGAGCGGCCCGCCAAAAGAACTTGACCTCTCCTGATGGGCCTTGGCAAACCCCTAACCGAACTCGGAAGTTCGCCCGATGCCCAAACGTAGCGTGCTCGCCTCCGGCTTGATCATCAACGATGACCGGGACCTCAAAACCCTCAGGAGTCTGTGTCGAGCATGAGCGAAAACCCCAGCATGACCTGGCAACAACCGCCGACGAATGAGAGCTGGATCAAGCGGAACAAGAAGCTCAGCATCGTTATCGCTGCGGTGATCCTTCTCAGCATTCTCGTCAGCGCGGTCGGGGCGATCCTCGGAGACAACGGAGACACTGCGAGAACAGCGCAACCGGCACCGACGACCACATGCGACCTCGGAGGCTGCGAGGAGACCCTCGGGCCCACGGCGCTGCCCGCTGACGAAACGACAGAGCCGGCCACGACGACCGACCCGAGCGACAACATCGACAAGTCCGATATTGAGCTCCATATCAAGACCCTCCGCAAAAAGTGCTACGGCTCCGGCGGCTGCGACGTCACATACCGGGTGGTCGTCGATAGTGCCAACAAGGACGACTGGCCGAAGACCGGTGGCGACGTCGACGTGAGCTATAAGGTGACCGGTCCCAAGGATGGGCCCGAGTATGGCAGCATCTGGATCTGGCTCGAGGACGAATCCTATGAGGAGCCGTGGGAGAAGGTCACCTCGACCCGCTCCCGCAGCGTCGAGCTAACCGTCAAGGTCACGGATGTGGAATTCTATTGACGGCGCACCTCGCTTTTCAAGCGTCCCTCAAGGTCTCAACCGTCTGCCTTTCGCGTGGACCGCGTGCCCAGAATTTTCTTGACCTGGTCAGCAACACCAATACGCACGCGGCGCGCGCACGAGCACCGCACGGGCACGGGCACACACGAGGGTCATGGCGACAGGCCAGTCCATCGCTGCGCATGGAGTTCGGGCTAACGGACTAATGGCCTCGTGTAGGCGCGTGCCACTGAGTGACCCACACCGGAGGTTCGATTGCCCCGAATCAATCGAGCGCGTGGATTGTGTACGCGACCGCGAACCCGAGCGTCGTCGCGACTCGTCGGTGGTTCCACGTTCGAATGCCATACGTGGAACACGTTAGCCAACCCCTCGAGTTGGCGCCGAGGCTGCGACCTGAGTTGATCAATCAGCGCTCTCTTAGATGATCTTGCCAAGCGGCGTACGCTTCACCACCAGCCACCCAGACTAATGGAGTCGGCGATCGCAGGCATCCCCACCAGCACCGCTTTGACCTGCGATGGCCAAGGGAACGGTCGTGTCGCGATCTCCAAACTGAGCAGCACGGACATCTGCAACATGAAGGCTGCGTTGGCGGCCCGGGCACTCGCTGCCAGGACCGCAGCGGCTCCTCGTCCTGCCAATCAGACTGCCAGTCAAACCGGTCCTAGGCACTTGTTCGCCCGTAGACCTGTTGACGGACTCGGCTGCCATCCGGGCAGAGCACATACGCAGGACCTGAGGTGCTGCTTGGCGGTTAGCTGCCTCGAGACGACCCCGAAACCTGTCTGTTTCCCTCGGTGTGTGTCTGGTGATGAGCAGTACAGCTGAGAGCCAGGTGGTTCCCCTCGGCGCTCATCGATCTTGACTTGGATGCACCCATCGAGAGAGTGCGATTCCAAGTCGGCCAACTCGCACGCCCTGCGGTTGATTGACTGGGTCACAGCCGACCGCCTTAACCGGATTTTTGCACTTGGGCGTATTTCGGTGGACACCCAATGGTGGTCAAAATGGTGGTAAGACCCATAGCCAAACTAAGCGAAGATGCCCGTTCAGGTCAGGCTGTGCCTCGCCCATGGCCGCATCGATGCTGTCGATGATTGCCGCGGGGACCGGCACTCGTCCAGCAGGTCCACGTCGAATGCCGTGTTCGGTCCCGCGACGACTACTTCAAGATCAATATGTTTCTGCCTGTTTTCAAGATCACTTTCGGCAGGCTCATGCGAGCGGGATGTCTATCGCCTGACACGAGGCCTTCAAAGCGAGCTGTGATATCGCCACGGATGCGGCGGCGTACCTCCTCCAAGGGTTGCCCAATGGGGTCAGCCACTGGCCAGTCCATGTATCGGCGGCCGGGGTAGATCGGGCAGGCGCCTCCGCACCACATGGTGATCACGTAATCAGCGGCCCGCAGCACTTCGTCGGTGAGGGGCTTGGGGATTCTGCGACCACGGGAACAGCGATCTCGTCCAGGACCTCCACCGCCGTTGAGTCGATCTGGCCCCCGATGGCGCGAGCCTGCTAAGAACTGATTCCCGCCGCAGGCTGCCACCCCCGACCAGCAGGTAGTCAGAGCCATCAGGAATAGCGAGACCGATGGCGATCGCGTTCAGCGTTGAACTTGGGGACTGGCTAAGGCCTCACTGCTGGTCGGCGGGGCGGGAGGTTCTTGTCATCCGGAACTCGCCGGTTTCGGCGAGGCCGCGCGCCACGTCCCGCAGCTTCACGTTGAGATTCTGCGAGGAGCGTCGCAAGAGGTCGAAAGCGTCCTCCGGGGTGATCTCAAGCCGCTCCATCAAGATTCCTTTGGCCTGGCCGATGACATCGCGGGACAGCAAGACCTGCTGCAGATCACGCCCAAGGCTTTGAAGGGTGCTGCGTTCATCAACCGCCCGGGCCGCCACCGAGGCGTGCGCAGCCAAGATGAGTCCAATCTCCTGCGCAGTGTCGTTGAACGCGTACGGGATGACGCCGTAGGAGTTCAGGGATCCGCCGCCTGAGTCGGCGGTAGCGCTGCTCGCCGCGGCCAGGCGGTAGGAAAGGGCCGACTGTACCCCCGATTCGGTCGGACGTGATGCCAGGGTCGGCCAGCGCTCATCGGGAAACGACTCCGCGTACACCATTGGGGCATCGACGGCATCCAGGCAGGGACCCTCGTATGACTGGTACTGCGCTTGATCCACCGCCGCCGCGGCCGGATTGGTGGACGCGGCGGTTCGGTACTCGCTCCGCTCACAGAGCGTAACGCTCGCCATCCGGCAGCCGGCGATGGTTGATACTGCGGCCTCGGCGATCCGCGAGAGGACGTCATCGAAGTTGTTGGCGTCGTAAAGCTGCTCGGCAATGTCGGCGAACACCATCGCGAGGCGCGTGGGTGAAGCGTCGGCTTGCCGCCGCTTCCTCGATTCATCCCGATCGGCAGCTGCTATCGTCCGTTTCGCCCGCGCCTCGTCTCGGTTCTGTCGCGCCTGCGACCGTCCGGCGCTGGCCTCGGCCCGCTGCGCAGACGCTCCAGACTCTTCAGCGGGAACGCCAAGCTCCGCGGCGCGGGCGTCGATGTGCCGTTCCCACTTGTCGAGCTCTGCCTCCCGGTCGTCGGCGGTCCGGTCCCTGGTGTCGGCCAACCTGTCCCGCTCATCAGCAACCGCATCTCGCCGATCAGCAACGAAATCGCGCTTGTCAGCGGCCCACGCGCGCTCCTCGTCGCCTGACCCAGTGGACACCAGACCACCTTTCACTGCATGGCAAGCCCTGCCGTTAACGATACCTCTCTCGACCCGCCGCCGACCCGCCTTGACTACTGACCGACTAGGGCCGGTCCAATGGGCTGGCCTTCATGCTCCGTACCGTCGACGTTGCCGACACCGCGGAGGCTCGCTGGGAGGCCGCTTGAGAACCATGCAGTGGCTTTGTGATGGCCCGCGGAGCCATGACCGATGAAGCTGCGGGCTGGTCTACGTCGAACGCCTCCAGAGTGCGCCTTTTGATATCGGTGCCACAGCTTGTACTGCCTCTTCGCCTTTGAGATGGTTGGGTCGCAACAGGAGAGGTGAGGGCGATGTCGGCGGCGACGCCCACGGCTCCCGATCAGGAAGTTGACCGGTATGAAGCCGTAAGGCAGTACACCCTGCTCGAGATCCTTGCCGTGTGGGCCGCCGCGGCCATCCCCATGGGCCTCCTGGCATGGGTCGTGGCTCCCTGGCTCGCAGACCGATTCGGGGGCGATGAGCCACTCACTCAGGCGTTGCTGATCCTCCTCACCGTGGGGCTCATCTGGCAGTTCGTGCTGGTGCTGATCCTCCTCAGGCGGGAGCTGGGCTCACTGGAATGGTCGCGGGTGCGCGACGCTCTTTGGCTCCGGCCACCTCGAAATCCCAAGACCAGACGCGTGGGCGGAAGGGTGTGGTGGTGGGCACTGCTCTTTGTCGCCCTCGTCGCCGTGTGGGGGATGGTGCCCGGGATCCCAGGTCCCTCGGCCAGAGATTTCGGCGATCTTCTCGGCTCCGAGCGTGGCGCAGCTTTCTTCACCGGGGCGTGGGGCTGGTTCGCGCTCATCGTCGTGTCTGTCGTCTTCAACACCGTGCTCGGCGAGGAGCTGCTCTTTCGGGGGTTGCTGCTGCCGCGCATGCGAGCCGTCTTCGGCAGATGGGACTGGGTTGCCAACGGGGTGCTGTTCACCCTCTATCACCTGCACGTGCCGTGGGTCATGCCGGCCACCTTGGTGGATGGCATCTTTCTCGAGGCCTATCCGACGCGGCGCTTCCAAAGCGCATGGATGGGGATCATCGTGCACTCGGTTCAAAGCGTCTTCGTGATCGCCGTCGTCCTTACCCTCGTCCTCAAGTAGCGTGGCACTGCCACTTTCCGACCGGGCGGCGCGTCGCGGTGGACTCGTCGTTCACCCGTCCATATCAATCTTTTCACCGGCAGTTCCCAGGGTCGGCCGCGACTCCGCGACGTCGGGCTTCAACCAGTGCCGTGGTGGCCCGCGCCTCCGCGGTGAGGTCGCGTTGGATTGGTCGCCAGCTCAGCGTGAAGGCGCGCCTGGCCTGCCGTGTTGTTAGCGGCCGGCTGCCCTCTCTGCTGCCCCACTGCGGCGCGCGATCAGCTTCCCGAGCTCCCACAGCAGCAGTAACCCAACTGCGGCGAGTAAGCCCAAGCCCCACTGCGCAAAGGTCAGCTCCTTCGTGCCGAGCAGCCGGTTCAAGAAATCCGCTTGAGTGATCAGGTAGGCAAAGGCAATTTCCACAACTGCGGTCTTGTTCATCCGCGAGCTGTTGAACGTGTCGACACTGAACGCCGTCCCTTTTTCGCTGCGAGCCTCGAAGGCTGCAACGACGAGCATCAGCGAGAAGGCCACCAAGCCGATCGATTGGCCGATCACAATGCTGCCGTAATAGTTCTTGCCAACCAAGATCAGCAGGAGGTTGACGACGGCGACGTACAGTCCGCCGAGACCACAGGTGATCATCATGCCTTTGGTCAGAATCGATTCGCCTCGCGGGCGGGGTCGACGAGACATCAGGCCAGGTGTTTCCTCGTCGAAGCCGAGTGCGACACCGAATGGTGCATTGACGAGGAAATTGATCCAGAGAATCTGTACCGGCGTGAATGGCTGCCCGGCTGCGAGATTGAGCAGCGTGGCGCCGAGGAAAGTCAAGACGAACGCGACCAGCTCGAGCAGCACGAAGCGAATGAATTTGTTGAGGTTGTCGTAGAGTTTGCGGCCTTGCTCGACGGCGTAGACGATTGTCGCGAAGTTGTCGTCAGAGAGAATCATTCGGCCGGCATTCTTCGCCACCTCAGTGCCGCTGCCCATGGCGACCCCGATATCTGCCGCCTTGATCGCCGGCGCGTCGTTAACGCCGTCGCCCGTCATAGCGACGACATTGCCCTTGTCCTTGAGAGTCTGCGCGAGCAGCACCTTGTGCTCAGGCGCGACGCGCCCCACTACGCCGATCGAGTCGATCCGGTCCCGCCGCTCTTGCTCGGAGAGCGCGGCGAAGTCCGCACCGAGGATTGCATCACCATCGATGCCGAGTTGCTTGGCAATCGAGGCGCCAGTGACCACGTCGTCGCCGGTGACCATCCGTACCCTGATGTGCGCTTGCTGCGCGTTAGCGACAGCTGCCTTGGACTCCTCTCGCGGCGGATCGACCATGGCGACGAGGCTCGTCATCTCGAGATCGTGAACGTAGCCCAACAGATCGCCGTCCGGATCGAAATGCGCGGAGTCTAGGTCACGGAACGCGCCAGCCATCACTCGAAGACCGGCCGCGCCCATCCTGGCTACGTTCGCCTCGGCACGCTGCCTCAATTCGTCGTCCCAAGGGATGCTTGTCCCGCCGGAAAGGGCGGTCGCTGTCCGACCCATGACCGCAGGTGCCGCGCCCTTGACGAAGCAGCGTACGACGGGCTTTCCCGAGGTGTCTGTGGTCTGGTTGAACGTCGCCATCAGTTTGTAGGTGGGATCGAATGGGAGCGTCGCCAGGCGCGGCAGCTGCTCCCGTGTCGTGTCGATGTGCATCCCAGCCTTGTGGGCGAGCACGAGCAATGCTCCTTCGGTGGGGTCGCCAACGACCTTGCCGTCGACCAACTTTGAGTCGTTCGCGACGACGTACGGCAGGATGGCGTTGTCGAGCGTGTCCGTCTTGCCCGCGGGATGGCTGATCTTGCCTTCAAGGCTGTAGCCGGTGCCCGTGATGGTGTAGCGATCGGTCGGATCGAGAACTTCGACGGCGGTCATCTGGTTCATCGTCAGCGTTCCCGTTTTGTCTGAGTTGATCGCCGACGTGAAGCCGAGCGTCTCCACAGACGGCAAGTCCTTGACGATTGCTTTCTGTTTGGCCAGCTCCACACTGCCGAGCGAGAGCACAACCTGGACAACCATCGGAAGCGCTAGCGGGATCGCCGCGATGGCAAGCGCTACGGCGGTACTGAAGAGCATTGACCATGACTGGCCCCGGTAGATCCCGAGGGCGAACATGATCACCATCGTTACGCCGGCCGCGCCCACGATCCACAGCGTCAGTGTGTTCATCTGCTTGGTCAGCGGTGTCTCTTCCGTCGCCGTCGCCGACAGCATGCCGGCGATCTTCCCAACCTCGGTGTTGCTCCCGACACTGGTCACGATCATGACGCCGCTGCCGTGGGTGACAGGGGTATGCATGAATGCCATGTTCGCTTGGTCGCCGGCGCCAAGCGAGCCGCCCGACAAGGTCTCGGCGTCTTTCGAGGCCGGAACGCTCTCCCCGGTAAGAGCAGACTCATCGATCTGCAACGAACTTGAGGAGACGATCCGCCCGTCAGCAGGCACCTCATCGCCGGCCGCAATCAAGACGACATCTCCTGCGACCAGTTGCTCGGCTGGAATCTCGGCTTCAGCGCCGTCGCGACGCACCCGTGCAGTCGCTTCCATCATCGACTTGAGCGCATTCATAGCGCTCTCGGCTTTGCCTTCCTGGCGCAGACCGGTGACTGCGTTGATCAGGCTGAGTACGAATAGCACTATGGCTGTGCTCCACTGCTTGATCAGCAGCGATACCACTGAGGCGCCAACCAGGATCAGCTGCATGTAGCTCGTGTACTGGCCGAGCAAGCGGCGAAGCTTCGATGGCGGCTTCTCCTCGGGAAGCGCGTTCGGGCCGTCACGTCTCAGGCGTTCTGCGGCCTCCGCCGCGGAGAGGCCTGAACCCACATCGACGCTTAGCTTGCTTGCAACATCTTCCGGCTCGAGGGCGTACCAACGCTGCTCGGCCGGTAACGGCCGAGGGGCCGTCGCATCCTCAGTCGTGGTCATCGTGTCTCACTTGCAGCGAAGGGATCCGCTGCCGCGCCCGGCGGTGCTTGTGCTTCGAGAGTCTTCTTGACTTCCTGGAGCGCCTCTTGAGCCTCTTTATCGATCGTCGGATAGCGGGGGTCGATGTCGATCAAGACGTTGGCGATCACCGCGCCGGCGGCGATCCTGGCATACCACTTGCGGTCGGCGGGAATCACGTGCCACGGAGCCCACTCGGTGCTCGTATGAGTCAGCATTTCCGAGAAAGCCTCCTGGTACTCGTCCCAGTGCTCACGCTCCCGCACGTCGGCTGAAGAGAACTTCCAATTGTGATCGGGAAGATCAATGCGCCGCAGGAAGCGAGTCCGCTGCTCTTCCTTCGACAGGTTCAAGAACAACTTCACGACCTTGATGCCGTTGTCGGTAAGGCTGCGCTCCCACTCGTTGATCTCCCTGAAGCGACGCTTCCACACCCCTGGCCCGCGGGTGTCCTCTGGAAGCTTTTGGCGCTCCAGCAGTTCCGGATGTACCCGGACGACGAGGACCTCCTCGTAGTAAGACCGATTGAAGATCCCGATCTCGCCCCGGCCAGGCAACCGTTGGGCATACCGCCAGAAGTAGTCGTGATCCAGCTCCTCACTGGACGGAACTTTGAAGCTGTGCACAGAAACGCCCTGCGGATTGACGCCGCTCATCACGTGCCGAATGGTCCCATCCTTCCCGGCGGCATCGAGCGCCTGGAGCACGATGAGTACGCCGTGCGTGTGCTGCGCGTACAGCCTTGACTGATATTCGGCGAGCAATTCAATGCCACGGGCCAGCAACTCTCGGCCCTGCTTCTTAGAGCTGGGACCGCGCCTGAACGCTGGGTCGAAATCCTTCGCAAGCGATACCTTTGAACCTGGCTTGACGCGGAATGGTTCGACGAACTCGGCAATCCGCTGCTCGCGATCTGAAGGCATTCGTTGCTCCTCTCGGCATCAACCGACAGCCCACCGCCGTAAATCGGGGCGGTTTCCTGAGCGGAGCCTAGCTGGGCCGGCACCGGCGGGTGCCGCTACCCACATCGTGTGGATGATGTCGCCCCCGGCACGACGCTGATCCTGAAGACTTGGACACGCAGGCGTAAGGGGCGACGGCCTGGTGAAACCGTGTGAAATGAGTTCATGGACATTGCCGCGCTTTCGCTAATCCTCGCGGCGATATTTGCCTGGGGAATTGTTTCGGCGCGAGCGGCACTCATCTCGACACCGATCTTCTTCGTCGCCGTCGGCCTCCTGCTGGCCGAGGGCCTCAGGTTGATCAACCTCGCGCCAGATCCCCATGCGACGAAGATCATTGCCGAGGTCACGCTTGTTTGGGTGCTGTTCGCAGATGCCAGCCGCATACGATTCTCCGACCTGCGAGAAGACCTCGGGCATTACGTCCGACTCCTTGCTATGGGTTTGCCGCTGACCACCGCATTGGGAACGGCCGCTGCCGTCACCGTCCTGGGCCTCAGCCCGTGGTATGCGCTGCTCGTGGGCGCCGCACTGGCTCCGACCGATGCGGCTCTTGGCTCGGCGTTTATGGCGGATCGGCGAGTTCCGTATCGAGTGCGGCAGACGCTCAACGTGGAGAGCGGACTCAATGATGGAATCGCCACTCCCATCGTGACGGTGGCCCTCACCGCAATCGCCGCCCAGGCTGGTCTTGCGCACGAAGGTCCCGCCCATGGGTTGAGCGGTCTGGTTGTGGGCGCACTGACAGGTGCGGTGCTGGGTGCATTGGGAGGCCTGCTGCTGCGCTCTGCCAGTCGGCGCGGCTGGGGTTCGGAAGAGTTTGCAGGGCCATCCGTGCTGGCACTCTCATTGCTCGCGTACCTTTGCGCGACGCTGATCGGTGCAAATGGTTTCGTGGCCGCCTTCGCAGCAGGAAGCGCATTCGGCGCTTTCGCTGGTAGAGGAGAGGAGCGGGAGGTTTACTACGTCGAGCAGACCTGCGGTCTAGCATCGATGATCTGCTGGCTGCTTTTTGGGGCCATCGGCGTTCCGACGATCGCCGAAAGCTGGAGCTGGCGAATCCTCCTTTATGCCGTGCTGAGCCTGACCGTGATCCGCATGCTGCCGGTGGCGATCTCGTTGCTGGGCGCACGGATGGACTGGCCGACGGTGTTCTTCATTGGCTGGTTCGGACCGCGGGGACTGGCCTCGATCGTCTTCGCTCTGATAGCGCTGGAAGACCTGCACAACGTGCCCGGGCCCATCGACAAGGTGGTCGCAACAATTGGCTTGACCGTCCTGCTCAGCGTTCTTGTCCACGGACTGACCGCGCAACCGTTGGCAGGGCGGTATGCAGCCACCCAGCAAGCCGATCAAGGGCCAGCCGAGCATCCGGAGCCGGCGCTGCGTCGGTTTGTGAGCCCGTCCCGAAAGGCGTTCTAATTTCGCCCAGCGTGGGTCCTTCCTCGCCGGCGACGGAGCCGCCGCGCGATCGTCGAGGTTGCCCGTCCGAGCAGGGCACCGACCGCCGCACCCACGACGACGTCACCGGGATAGTGGACGCCGGTGTAAACGCGAGAAAAGATCACAACTGCGGCGGCCGCCCGGAGCGGCAGCCTGAGCTTGGGCAGCACGTCCCCGACCGAGACGGCAAACGCTGCTGCCGATCCCGAGTGACCGGAGGGGAACGAGGTCGACGACGGCATCGGCACCCAGCGGCTCTCCGGGACGCCCAGTCGGGTACGGTCCGGGCGGTGACGCTCACCAGCTAGCTTCATCGGTTGGTTGACCACCAACGAGGTGACCCCAATTGCCGCCGCTCCGGTCGCGGCGGCGCGGCGCCCTTGGGGCCCGCCGAAGATAGTGAGCCCTGCCGCGACCAGGAACCATGGCTTGGAGAAGTTGGCGAAATCGGACACTCGTCGCAGCGGAACATCCAGCAGCGGAGTGGACATCTCCGCCACAGTGCGGTACGCGGCGCGATCCAGCTGCCCGAGCCGGCGGAGAAGCCGTTCCGGCGGTGACGGCCGGGGGCGGGCGGACCTGGCGCTGAGGCGGTTCGCGAGCCGTTCTTCGACCGGTTCAGAAGGTGTCGGGCTGGTCATCCGGCCCCCATCGGCCGGCCGAGCACCGTATACCACAGCGCAGTCACCGTGGGCTTGGCCGCAACCCGTACGGTGCGCGCGGCGGGCGATCGCCCTGGCGCCGTGCGTGGCAGCCTCACCGTCAGGGCGCTGGGTCGGATGACGAAGCGCAGCGGCGGCTGCAGACTCAGCGCCTCGCCGTCGACGCCGATCTCTACTGGCGCGGCCGAGCGGACCTCGAATTCCGAGGCCGCCCACTCATTGAAGCCGGGAAAGCGCTGCACCTGGCCAGCCGCCTCCAACGCGGCGAGTTTTTCGGCGTCGGCTGCTGTCTCGACCTGCAGCGAGACGACCCCCAGTACGCCGCCGTCGATGCGCTCGCGGGTGCCCCTGCCGCGCAGGTGTGTTAGCTGATACGGATTGTTTGAGACGAGCAGCAGCTGGGCGGTGGCCGCTTCCTGGCCGGAGGGCAGTGTGAACCGCAGGTCGAGCGGCGTCGCGGTCGGCCCCAGCAGGTCCGGGAGCATGGCGACCGTCGTCTGCACTTTGGCGTCCCGGTAGTCCGCGGACTGGACGATCTTCGCGTACACCCCCATGGACGCATTGTTGACGAAGATGCGTCCGTTGACTTCGGCGAGGTCGATCGTGGTGTCCACACCGTCCTCGTACGCGTCCAGCGCGCCGGGGACGTCGGCGCGGTCGAGACCCAGGTCCAGCGCGAAATGGTTGCGAGTCCCCGCGGGTACGACGACCAACGGGATGTTGTGCTGGCTCGCGACCGAGGCCACGAGTGCCTGCGAGCCGTCGCCGCCAGCCATGCCGAGCAGGTCGGCACCGCGCGTGACCGCGTCCTCGGCCAGCTGGCGCAGGTCGTCGCCTGGCCGCAGGACTATCGGCTCAATGCCGTGCTGCCGACACAGGTCGACAAGCCCGAACCGCTCGGCCTTGCCTCCACCGGATTTGAGGTTCATCAGCAGGACCGGGTGACGCGGACTCGGCGCCCGCTCGATAGCTCTGGCTACCGCGGGCGAACTCAGCGCGTAGCTCGCCGTGGCGATCGACACCGCGGCGAGCCCAAGCCCGACCGCGAGCACGATAAGGCTCTCGCTAACGATCACAACCACCGCGAATACGACCAGCGCAAGCGCCGCGACACCGACAGCAACGGCACGGGCTACCCCGCGTCGGGACAGGATGTACCACGCGGCGACCACGGCGACTCCGAGCGAGATCACGCTGGTCAGTAGAACGCCCAAGCGTTGGATCGCCGAGACTGCCAGGTAGAGCAACGCCGCGACCAGAGCCGCCAGCGCAACCGCCGCCGCGGCTCGGCGCAACGGGTTGGGCCTGCCGCCCGCTACCGCTGTGGTCACGGCGCTATCCCCGGACTCTGCCAGGTGGCACCCGTCTGCCGTACGTATGCGGCGACGGCCTCGTCGAGCGTGCGGAAGAAGTGCGCGGGGTCGATCGTACGTGTGAGCTCATACCGCTCGATCTTCTCGCGTACGGGGTCCTTCATCTCAGCAAAGACTAGTGACACACCGCGCTCGTTGAGCCAGACGTCCAGTTCCTGCAGCATGTCGGACGCCGTGGTGTCGACATCGGTGACGGGCTCGGCGGCGATGACGAGCCAGCGGAGGCTTTGGCGCTGCTCGGCGATCGCCCGCAAGGCCTCACCGAACATCCGCGCGTTGGCGAAGATCAGCGGCGCGTCGAAGCGGTAGACGACCAAACCCGGCAGCAGTTCGGCGTGCGGGTATCTCTCGGTGTCGTGCAGGCCCGGGATCCCTTCGACCCGACCGAGCTCGGCCTGGTGTGGCCACCAGGTGCGGCGGAAGACATTGAGGATGGACAGGATCACCGCGACGAGGATCCCAGGCAGCACGCCCAGGAGGGCCACGCCGAGCAGCGCGATGATCGACAGGTAAAACTCCATCCGGCGCTGCCGCCACAGCCGACGCGTTCCGGCGACATCGGCCAAGGAGAGCGCCGCGGCGATGACGATGGCGCCCAATGTCGGCTGTGGCACGTACTGCATTGCGGAGGTGGCGAAAACGAGGACCAGGGTGATCACGGCGGCGCCGACGACCCCAGTGACCTGGGACCGCGAGCCCGCCTGCTCCGCCACCGCCGTACGCGACCCGCTGGTGCTGACCGGAAAGCCCTGGAAGAAGCCCGCAGCGATATTCGCGGCACCGATGCCGATCATCTCCTGGTTGCCGCGCACCTGTTCGCTGCGGCGGGCAGCGAAGGCCGACGCCGTGGACATGGTGTCCGCCAGCGCAACCACGGCGATGGCGAGCGCTCCGACGAAGAGCGGCGGCACATCGCTCCACCCGACCCTTGGGACCGTGAAGGGCGGGAAGCCCTGCGGGAGCACGCCGATTGTGTCCACACCGTGGGATTCCAGGTCGAACACGTTGACCGCGAGAGCCGCCAGTACGACGACGATCAGGACGCTTGGAAGCTTGGGAAGCAGCCGGTTCAGCAGCAGGATGCCGACGAGCGACGCGACCCCGAGGATCGCGGCTGTGGTGTTCGCCTCGCCCTGCGCGAGCCCCGACACGAACCGGCGCGCTTCGGCCAGCAGCCCTTCGGCGTCCACTGAGAACCCGAGGAGCTTGGGAAGCTGACCGACGATGATGGTCAGCGCCAGTCCGTTCATGTAGCCGATCTGCGTCGGCTTCGACAGTAGGTCGGCGACGAACCCGAACTTGGCCAACCCGGCCACGACCATGACGACGCCTACCAGCACGGCGAGCAGCGAGGCGAGCAGGACAGCCCGCGCAGGATCACCGCCCGCGAGCAGCAGAGGGGCGATCGTCGCCGCGATCATCGGACCCAAGGACGAGTCGGGACCTAGCACCAGGATCCGGGACGGCCCGAAGACGGCGTAACCGAGTAGGCACAAGATCGAGGTATAGAGCCCGGTCACCGGCGGCAGCCCGGCTAGGTCGGCGTACGCCATCCCTTGGGGCACCAGCAGCGCCGAGAGGACGAGTCCCGCGACGATGTCTCTGGGCAACCACGCCCGCTGGTACGACGTGACCAGCGCGAGACCGGGCAGGTACGCCCTCCATTGGGGCGCTGGGATGGCCACTTCATCGGGGGACCGAGTCATCATTGCGAAGCCTAGTGTGCGGACACTGCGCTAGGTCGCGGGTACACCTCGATTAAGACCGGTTTGCTGTCACCCGCCCGGACTTGACGGCCGCCGCGAACCTCGGGACCTCGCTCTGGTTTTGCGGGAAGCCAAGCCACGGTGTCCTAACCTTTCCAGCCGACTCCCTGCGCCCAGTCCCCGCAGGCGGATACGGATCGTTCCACTGTTGCCATACTGTGACGCCAGATGGTTATTGCCGACGGAAGGTAGGACCTTGGGTGGTCGCATTGTTGTGGGTGTGGATGGCTCGCCGGCATCGACGCTGGCCCTCAGATGGGCGCTCAACCAGGGTGCGCTAACCGGTGCGGCCGTTGAGGCAGTCAATGCCTGGCAAGTCCCGCAGGTGCCGGGTGGTCGGATTTCCACGATGGGCGTTGATTTTTCAGCCATCTCCAAGGAGATCCTGCGAAATGCCGTCGAAGCTGTCGGTGCCTCCCCCGAGTCGGTGACCGAAAGAACAGTGCAGGGACACCCCGCCAAAGTTCTCGTCGATGCTTCCGACGGTGCTGATCTCTTAGTTGTCGGTAATCGGGGTCACGGCGGCTTCACCGGAATGCTACTTGGGTCGGTCAGCGGACACGTCCTGGCCCATGCTCGTTGCCCCACAGTCATCGTGCGTGCGTAGGAGCATCGAGATCTGAGTGCTACTGGGCTGAGAACTGGCAGCAACTGCGAGCGACCAGACAGCGCGAGAGCGCTTCGCGGGCCCTCCCCCAACCATCTCCCTCCGACAGCCGCTTCGTCCGAGGGCCTCGGCGAGAATGGGCTGGGGCCGAACACGACGGTGTGCGACGACCCCGACGAGGAGCGTCAGGTTAGCTTGACCGATTGGCCGTGTTGGAGGAGATGGACGCTGGTGGTCGGTGCCACACGAGCGACGTGCTCGGCAAAAGCCGTGGCCGGCCGATCGATCAGATCGGGGCGCTCGGGGAGGCCGATCGGCCACCAGGTTCCCCAGTGCACGGGGACGGCATGAGCTGGGTGAATGAGGCGGACTGCCTGTGCCGCTTGCTGAGGGTTGAGATGGCCCTGACCGAGAGTGGGTCCCCAACCTCCGACTGGCACTAGGGCGACGTCGACCTGCGCCACTTCCTCGAACGCGAGGTCGGGACCAGTGTCACCCGGATACCAGCAGCGACGGGAGCCCTCGACAAGATAGCCGAGCGCGGGACCGCGATGAGGGCTCCCAGGGTGTCGCCGGCCGTCGTGGTCGGCGGCCAGGACACATATCTGTAGGCCGCCGAACACTACAAGATCACCAGGCTGGACCTCGTGCAGCTTCACACCGCGGGCAGTGATTGGCTTGAGCAGCCGGCGGGAGCCTGCTGGGGCGATGAGATCCGCGGTGGGCGGGAGCAGTCGAAGCGAGGGCAGGTGCGTGTGGTCGGCGTGTAGGTGGGAGATCAGGATGACGTCCGCATGCGCAGCGTCCGGGGGCGGAACTGGACCCCGAACTCGACGGAGATGGCCGAGGCGAGCGGTCAGGACTGGGTCGAAGATGACTGTGGTCCCGCCGTCCTGCCACGTGCTGGTGCTGTGCCCCCACCACGTCAGTGTGCCCGTCACTGCGCGGCCTGCCCACCCACCCGTCTCGAATTGATGAGGCGGTTGGTCAGGAGCCAGCCGACCGGCTGCCGCTGGGCTTTCGTCGACCCATCTACATGGGCCCTGGCGATGGGGTGGACGAACGGCGGGACCCGGGTCACCGTTGATCTCCCTTCTGTAGTCCCAAAAGCTCTCGTCCTGATCTGGCCAGCATCATCGGTCCGCCGTCCGGTTTCAGTGTCAGACTCCGGGAGCCCGGATGGTGGGTCCGGTCGGTGTAATTTGCAGGTCAGGGCGTCCGCCAGTGCATGATCAGATCCAAGTCTGGCGCGCCAGGCATACGGTGCAGATGCGGGTAACGGGCCTCGCTGTCTCGGCGGAGGCTAGGCAGGTGTGGTTGTGGTGTCTGAACGAGCGCAAGCGCAGCCTCAGACCGGCCTGCGCCTAGGTGACATCGTTCGGCTGGTCGTGGTGTGGCTGGCGTCGTCGGTGGCGCTGGCCGTCGCTGGCGCCTTGTTGCCTGGCCTGACAGCCGTCGCGCCGTGGGCCTACCTGGTGGCGACGGCGATCGCCGGTTTGCTTGGCTTGGCGTTCCGGCCAGTGCTCGTTCGGGTGGTTGCCCGCATTGGCTGGCTCGCGGTCGTTCTTGCCGGACTGGTCGGGCAGGCGCTGCTGGTCTACGTCGCGATCTGGATCGCGCCAGGGATCACCGCTACCTTCTGGTCCGCGTTCTGGGCATCGTGGATCGTTGCCGCAATAGGCACCGCTGCGGCCTGGTTAGGCAGTGCCGGCACCGATGAGTCGTTCACGTCTTCGCTGCTGCGGCGCCGGGTGGCCTCCGAACCCGTCCCCGACCCGGAAGTGGACGGTATCGTATTCGTTCAGTTGGACGGCGTCGCCTTCCCGGTTCTGCGGTGGGCTATCCAGGCGGGTGGGGTTCCCACCCTGCGGCGCTGGGTCACCTCGGGTGACTATGTGCTCCGAGAGTGGACAGCGCAGTTGCCGTGCACCACGCCGGCCAGCCAGCTCGGCATCCTGCACGGCACGGTGGCCGGTGTCCCCGCCTTTCGCTGGTACGACCGTGAACTAGGTCGGGTTTTGATCGCAAACCGGCCAGGAGATGCCGCGGTCATCGAGCAGCGCGCGACCAACGGAGCCGGTTTGCTTGCCGACAACGGACTCGCCTTGGGCAACCTTTTTACCGGCGACGCGCCTCGCGCCATGCTCACCATGAGCCGCCTCGGCGCAGCACGCGGGTCCGTGGCCGCCCGGCACACGTTTGCCTGGTTCCTCACCAACCCCAACGGGTTCACCCGAGGTGTGGTGCGGACGGTCGCGGAAATCATGAAGGAGCGGTGGCAGGCCGCCCGGCAGAAACGGCTCAACATCCTGCCACGCATCCACCGCGGATGGGCCTACGCCGGACTTCGCGCCGCCACCAACGTGCTGCAACGCGACCTCAACACCGCGGTCATCGCGGAGGAGATGCGCAAGGGCACCAAGAGCATCTATGTCGACTACGTCGATTACGACGAGATCGCCCACCATGCCGGCATGTTCCGCCCCGAGTCCCTGGCAGCCCTCGACGGCTTGGATCGGGTCCTCGGAACGCTCGAGCGGGTCGCGGAGCACGCTGCCCGGCGCTACCACATCGTGGTGCTCTCTGACCACGGCCAGTCCCAGGGCCAAACGTTCCGGGACCGCTTTGGCGCCGACCTCGGCGAGGTGTGCACGCGGCTGATGGAGGAGGAAGTGGCCTCCCTCGACGCCCCGGTGGAGGAGTGGGGACGAGTCGAGTCCCTCGCCGAAGACCTCGCAGGCTCCGGCGTAACCGGCAGAGCCGCCAACCGCGCTGCCGCCGTGAGCAGGCGACACATCGACCAAAGCGCCGAAGCCGTGACCACCGCCGAAGTCTCGGTGCTCGGCTCAGGAAATCTAGGCACGCTGTATGTGCACTCTCGCGTACGGCTCAGTCTGGAGGATCTCCAGGAACGCTGGCCCAAGCTCGTTCCCGGCCTCTGCGCCCACGAGGGCATCGGATTCATCGCCGGCCTCGACGCGGCAGGCGTGCCGTGGGCTCTCGGTGCGCACGGCCGGATCCGGCTCGATACCAGTGAGGTGACCGGACGAGACCCTCTCCAGCCGTACGGCGACCATGCTGCCCGCGTGCTCCGCCGGGCAGTCGCGATGCCTGAGGCCCCGGACCTCTACCTCAACAGCCGCATCGAAGACGCGACACTTGACATCGCGGCATTCGAACCGCTCGTCGGTGCCCACGGTGGACTTGGCGGCTGGCAGGACCGCGCAATCCTGCTGACCCCTCGGGCGCTCGCCCAGGTCCTGCCGACTGAGCGCATCGAAGGGGCCGACCGCCTCCACGCAGTGCTCGTGGCAATGCTCCGTGCGGTCGGACAGCGCAAGACGGTACTGGAACAGCCTGGCCAACGAAGCGGTCCAGGCGCCAACCTAGCAACCGACTCATGAAGGCATGCCTCTTCGTGGAGCCCTTGATGATCGACTTGACTTCGTTCCGGCGACCCAGAACCCGAGCAACCCGATGATGGTCTGATTTCGTGTCTCCGGTCGCAGATGATCCATCACGCATATGGATTCCCGACTCCATTCAGTAGACCCTTGGGCTGCTGCTCTCGCACTCCACGATGGTGGAGCTCGATGTGCACCAAGACATGGCTCGGAAAGATGGCCAAGATCGGCCCAGCATTACGCGATCTCAAACGATCATGATGTGATCAGCCTCACCGGACCCATCGGCATGCCATCACCCCGTACGGGTGATGACCCTGCCAGTGGCGTGCGGTGTTGTGATTGTGGGTCTTGCGAACAAGGAGGAGAACGCATGACCGGGGAGCTGTCGAGTTGGCGTGATGGGCCGGCCAAGCAGGCGATCATGAACTTCGTGGCACGCACATGTGGCGAAGACGGATCGACTGCCGTGCCCCCGGAGGAACGGGTTGCGGTGTTCGACAACGACGGCACCCTGTGGTGCGAGAAGCCGATGCCGATCCAGCTGGACTTCATCCTTCGACGCCTCGCGGAGATGACGGCGACGCAGCCCGAGCTCACTGAGCAGCAGCCCTGGAAAGCCGTGTCCGACCGCGACTACGGCTGGTTCGGCACCCTGATGGATGAGCACTATGCCGGCGACGACACCAACTTGAGGCTGCTCGCCCGAGGCATCCTCACGGCCTACGCCGGGATCAGTGTGGAGGATTTCGAGGCGTCCGCGGACCGCTTCCTTCGCACCGCACAGCACCCGACGCTCGGTCGCAGCTACCTGGAGTGCGCGTACGCACCGATGGTCGAGCTACTCGACTATCTGAGGGCCAACGAATTCGCGAGCTACATCGCCTCGGGCGGCGGTCGTGACTTCATGCGGCCCATCAGCCAGGACATGTACGGCCTCCCCCGCGAGCGGGTCATCGGAAGCAGCAGCACCTTCGCGTACACCAGCGACGACCAGGGCGGCACCATCACCCACAAGCCCGAGGCCGACTACCTCAACGACGGCCCGGAGAAACCTGTGCGGATCTGGAACCAGGTCGGCCGACGCCCGCTCCTCGCGGCCGGAAACTCGAATGGCGATTCTGCGATGCTGGAGTTCACCCACCACCCCAACCGGCTGACCCTGCGGCTCCTCCTCCTGCATGACGACGCAGAGCGAGAATTCGACTACCGGGTTGGGGCCGAGCAGGCACTCAGTCAAGCTGAAGCCGATGGATGGACCGTGGTGAGCATCAAGAACGACTGGGCCACCGTCTTTGCGAGCTAGACGTCTTCGACTGCAGGAATCCGCCCGAGTTGCGCCCGGTCCCGCCTGCTGCTAATGGATCTCCGGTGGGACGTTCATGATGGGTTCCGAGAGCCATCATCCTGAGGAGGCCCCGCCCGGCGGGCTTTCAGGGTCGTCGGGCTGCTTCGTTCGTCTTGTCGAGTCAGAGGCTAGCGATGCTCTTGCCGATCATGACAACTCCGATCATGAGCAGAACCACAACCATGATCGCCACATTGTTCTCCACCAGCCACTCCCGTAGTCTGTCGAATGGCACGCGCATTCGTGCCGGCGCCACGAGGTGGGCGACAACCGGTACCGCCACGGTCGAAGTGGCGATCGCCGTGAACACAACGATGACGACTGCGGCCGGACCGCCGCTGAACCCGGCCTCTCCGACGATGAGACCGGCCGAAAGAGCAAGCAACAGGTTCTTCGGAACCACCGCGGACAACAGCAGGCCGAGCACGAGCGCCTTGCTCGGCGTCATCGAGTCAACTCCCGCCATCCACTTCGGCAACTCAGCACGGCCGCCACTCGCAGGCCTCCCCCGCCACTGTCTCAGCGCCAACACCACAAGAAGCACACCGACCACTATCTTGATCACAGCGGCCACTAGTGACGACCCGCCGGAATCTTGCGTCGGCAACAGGTCAGCCAGCAGCGTGAAAAGTGCAACAGCCCCCCCGACCCCGGCCACGCACCCGACCAGCAGACCCACGCTTCTACTCTTCGCCTTCGGCGACAACAACATGAGTACCGTCGTCATGATCGTGGTCACGCTAATCGCGATCGCAACTGCGAGAGGAAGCAGCTCACCGCTCGCGGTAACCATGCGTATCAGCTACTCTCCGATGATCGCGGAAGCCGGCCCGATGCCACCGAGCATCCGTCCCTTGGCCCGCAGTCATGTTGTCCGACTCTCGACCATGTGACCAGGCACGGGACCTCATCTGAGCATCGGGATGTCGGTAGCTGCCAGCTCTTATCAAAGTAGGCCTACTCGAGGTGAAGCACGTCGACGTTCTTGCCACGAGAGGCACCCAGCGTCTGTACGCCGAAGCGAAGGGCAGGACTGCCAGTGTCGGGCTGGACGTCGACACGCTATACGGACAACTTCTCCACCGTATGCCCGCAGAAGCACTCGGCGCGGCGGTCTTCGCCGGTGTCGTACCGGATATCGCGGTTGTGGCGGCTGAGCGTCTGCCACCCCGCATTCGCGCCTATCGGCGCACCTAGTCAGGGGCAGTTCTGCGATCGTCTTGACGATGCGCAATCTTCTCCGCGGTCACGCCGCCGGCGCTCGCCTCGACCCAGTACAGGCCCTTCATGGACAGTCGCGATCTCGTCTTGCTACCGGTTGCCCAGGTGGCCGCGTCCCTGAGCACATCCACGCCGCGTGTCGTTGCCGCTGACGATGAAGTCATTGCAGGTGAGAAACCGCGCGACCTGAGCTATGTGACCGGTGGACTGATCATGGCACTTGGCGGGATCATCGAATTGGTCTTCGGTATCAAGGCGGAGGGCAAGTCCCTGGAGACGGTCACCAAACCGCTTACCGCGGCGGCGACATGAGTACCAAAGGAGAATCAATGGCTCCGAGTGTGCTGATCCTGGGTGGTGGTCTGGCTGGTGTGGCCTGCGCCCACAAATTGGGCGATGAGGGAGTGCCCGTGACACTGGTGGACCGTAACGACTATCACCAGTTCCAGCCGTTGCTGTACCAGGTCGCCAGTTCGCAACTGCCTGCCGAGGATATCGCCAGGCCGCATCGGACGATTTTCAAGGATTACCCCTTGGTGACGGTCGTCACCGCGCACGTGGCCGCCGCCAACCTGGGTGGACGCAGCCTGGCGTTGTCCGATGGACGGACTCTGACCGGCTCCCATGTGGTGATGGCGGCCGGTGCTCGTCCCAACTTCTTCGGCGTTCCAGGTGCGGAGGAGCACGCATTTCCGCTCTACTCGGTGGCCGACGCTGAGCGGTTACGTCGGCACCTGCAGCGATTGCTGCAGCAGGCCACGTCCGTTGAGAACCCGCCCGAGCCGGGCATGCTCGATGTGGTGGTGGTCGGCGGTGGCCCAACGGGAGTCGAGACCACCGGTGCGCTGGCCGAGCTGATGCATGCGTTGTCCAGCACTGGGCAGCTCAGTCAGCCTGGCCGGATCACCATCGTCGACCGCGGGCCGGTGTTGCTTGGCCAGTTCTCGAACAAGGCTCACGACTATGCCATGAGCAAGCTGACCGACTCCGGCGCCGACGTCAAGCTCCAGGTCGGCGTCGCCGCCGTTCATCCCGACCATGTCGAGTTCGATGACGGCACCACGATCGCAGCCCGGACGGTTGTCTGGGGCGGCGGCGAGTCGGCTTCGATCATCGCGCAGGCTGCCGGACCGGTTCCCGGGCGGGGCGGGCGTCTGGACGTCCTCCCCGATCTGAAGGTCGATGGCTTCCCAGGTGTGTACGCGGTTGGCGACGTCGCGAACATCCCCTCCGGTGAGGACGGCGGCGTGCCTTTGCCACAGCTGGGATCCGTCGCGCAACAGTCGGGCCGGTGGGCGGCAGAGAACATCCTGCGCGAGCTTCGAGGAGAGCCGACAAAGCCGTTCGCGTACAAGGACAAAGGCATCATGGCGATGATCGGCCGGAACGCCGCTGTCGCGGAGGTCGGAAAGCATCGGCATCAGGTCGAGGGCCCGGTAGCATTCGCCGCCTGGCTTGGGGTGCATGCCATGCTGCTGAGCGGAGCACACAGCAAGACTGACGCATTCCTCACCTGGGCATGGGACTACTTCGACCGCGATCACGCCGCGACCGTCGAAGCGTCCTCGAAGCCACATCGCATCGCCTGGGGCGACGACGAACAAGAGGTACCACACATCGCATTGGACCGGTCCGCAGCGACGACCGCCAGCCCGGCAACCGCTTGAGGGGCTAAGCGGTTCACGAACGCCCAAGGCGTCGCCATGGCGTCCAAGCCGAGAGCATCGCCTTCAACCTGGTGGGACTTTGCAGGGAATCACCCTGGTGACCTTCCCAGCGGCCAGCTCAATTTCAGTGACTCCAACGCCTCTGACCTGAGTGGCACGTAGTACGGCGCGATGTTCCTGCCGAAGGCGCTGACCGCCGTCAGCTAGGCGGGGATCGCGGCTGGCTTCGGCGCGGAGGCATCCCAGACTGCAGCGCTGAAGTCGGTGCGGCCAAGCGCAAGAGTGCCTTGGTTGGTAACCAGGTAGACATACCCGTTGGGTGAGCGGTGCACGAAGTACCCCGGGTCGGGCTGGTGCTTGTGCCACCCGCCGTGGGTGACCGCCCGATGACTGGGACGGGCCATCGGGCCAAGGTTGCCCAGCCGCGTCTGACCCGGCGGCCCGCCGTAGTCCATGGGCACGTACCGTTCGGTGTGGTCCAGGTCCATCTTGGGACTCACACAGGTTCCGAAGGGGAAGACATCGGCAATTTGTCGGAGTCTGACCGCCGCCCGGAGCCGCTGCGGCACCTCATAACCGTCGATCGGCGCGACCCCGGTCGGATCCAGGACGGGTTGTATTCGCACCTGGCACCGCGTACGGCCCAAGAACTCCAGCAGTTCCTCAAGGATCAGCGGGCCGCCGTCTTCAGGCCGTACCACCGCGTGACCAATACGCAGAGCGGCCTCGGAAAGGTGAAAGTGGAGCACCACCTGCGGCCGCGGCGCCTGGGCGGCAAACGCCGGCGGCACCGCCAGTGACAATGACTGATGATCATCGGTCTCCGACTCCGACTCGTGGTCCTCCTCGGACCTGGCGTCGGGCTCGTCCTGCTCCTCGGACGTAACGTTGGGCTCATCTCCGGGTACATCCTCGAAGGTGGCGTCGGGCTCGCCCGGCTCCATGGATTCCTCTGGCTTGGTGGATTCGTCGGCCAGGTCGGTGCACTCGTGTTGGTGCTCGATCAGCAGCCGCAGCGCCTCGGCGGGATGGGCCAACAGCCCGATCGCGCGGGCGCGCCGTGCCCCCACAGAATCGGTGTCGCCCCGGGCGGCCAGGATCTCAGCGATCCGGTTTACCGTCGCTAGGAACCAGATGGCATCGCCTGCCGCTGCCTTGGCCACGATCGTCTTCAAGCCGTCCTCGGAGTCGAAACTAAAGACGTCTTGCGCGGCGCGGGCCCGCTGTGCCCGCTCCGCGGCCAGCGCCGGTTCAGCTTCCAGCACCGCCGCCGACAAGATCTTGGCGAACCGCGGCCACGGCATCATCCCGACGAAGTCGCTGAGGGCGTGATCGACATCCGCGCACGCCTCCCACGACAAAGACCGGGTCTGCTCCGCGATCTTGCGTGCCTGCCATGCCCGCACACCACTGGTTAACACTCGACCCCACAATCGCGGCAGCCGATACCGCAGGTCCAACGCGTCAGCGATCAACGCTCGAGCCGCCATGATCCCTGTTCCCTGCAGCGCGCCCAATTCCGCGGCGCAGTACTCCGATACCTCCGGCGTCCCCTCGCCGCCCCACGCACATGCACGCTTGATCAACGGCTGGTACTCATCGCTGCCCGAATCCAGGTAGTGCACATCAGCCCAGGCGCAGGCCAGCCGTAGCATCCGGCATTCCGCAGACACCAGTTCGGCATGATTCTGCTCGATCAGCCCCGCCAAGTCAGCAGTCTTCACTGCCAGCGGCTCCTCGACCGAATCGAACATACCTTCACCGTAGAGGAGCCCACTGACATTCACACTGGAGTCAGGACCCCAGTGAGCGTGGCTCGGACCGGGTAGAGGCCACTCGAGCTCCTCCGGAGGGCACAGCGTTCGCCTAGGTGAATCACAGTCTCAATGGCCGCAGCTCACCTTGTGACGCTGGCCGCTGGGGTGGGCTGCCGGCGGCGGCTGATGAAGCTGGGGATCTCTACCGAGTCCGGAACTTACCGATGCCGTCGGCCGAAACCTGGATCCAAGATTTCAGGTGCCGAGGTTGCATACGGCACGGTCGACACAGCTGGGCCTGCACGTTGCCATAAGGTGCACAGACTGCGGGCACAGTCCGACTTCATCCCGTTGGGGTGATGCCTCCGATCGGCACATCGGCCAGGCTTGATATGTCACAGATCAGAAGGCTCGCCCTGGTGGACTGCTCTTGACATCCCCAACCGAAGGATCAGTGTCATCGTGACCGCGACACTCAGCGCACTTACGACAATCCTCTTCGTGAACCCGGTGCCGTGGGCGCGGGCGCAGATGGCGTTCACACTTATGTTTCACATCATCCTGGTGCCACTCGGGGTGTCATGGGCCTTCATGACGTTGATCGCAAATTATCGCGGGCTGCGGCACAAGGACCGCGATGCACTGGCGTTGGCGCAGCGCTGGTCGAAGTACATGGCGGTGACCTTTGCCGTAGGGGCGGTCACCGGCACGGTTTTGAGCTTTGAGTTCGGGTTGCTGTGGCCGCGGTTCATGGGCCAGTGGGGTGAGGCCTTCGGGGTGCCGTTCGGCTTCGAGGGCTTGTTCTTCTTCACCGAAGGAATCTTCGTCGCGATCTATATCTTCGGTTGGCGTCGGCTGAAGCCGTGGGCGCACTTTTGGACCGGGGTACCGATCGTGCTTGCTGGGATCTTCGGCAGCATGTCGGTGGTTGCGGCGAATGCTTGGATGAATGCCCCGGGCGGCTTCACCCTCGACTCCGACGGCCACATCGTCCAGGTCGATCCGATCCAGGTGATCTTCAACAAGGCAATGCCGTGGCAGGCGGCACACATGATTATCGCCGCCTACTTGGTGGGCGGATTTCTGATCGCCTCGGTCTATGCCGTGGGCATGCTGCGAGGTCGGCGCGACCGTTACCACTACCTGGGATTTGTGATCGCGTTCACGGTCGGTGCCGTCGCGGCGCCGATCCAGATGGGCGTCGGTGACGGCTTGGCCCGCTGGGTGTATGACAACCAACCGGTCAAGTTCGCCGCCATCGAGCTGGTGCGGACGACGAGCAGCGATGTACCGGAGACTCTTCTGGGGCATCTCAATGAGGACGGCACGGTCACCGGTGGTATCCCGATCCCCGGCTTGGCCTCGTGGCTTTCTGATCCCAGCACGGGCAAGGCGACGGTAGTGCAAGGCCTGGACACGGTGCCGCCCGATCAGCGCCCAACCATCCGGGAAACCAACATCGTCCACTTGTGTTGGGACGTCATGGTGGGCTTTGGGACGCTGCTGTTCTTGTTGGCTGTGTGGTATGCGCTGTCGTGGATCTTCCGCCGCCGCATGCCGCAGACCAAGTGGTTTCTTCGGGCGGCGGCTGCGGCTGGCGTAGCGGCCGTGATCACGATGGAGTCCGGATGGATCGTCACCGAGGTTGGGCGCCAGCCTTGGATCGTCTACGGGTTAATGAAAGTCGAGGACGCAGCAACCGGCAACACGGGGGTCTGGATCACCTTCATCGCCGTCGTGATCTTGTACGCCGTGCTTGGCGTCACGACGATCTTGGTGCTACGCGCTATGAGCAGGCGTTTCCGCAGGGCCGGAGGCTTCACCGATCATGACACCCCTTACGGTCCGAGCGCGCTGACCGAAGAAGCGCCGGCGAAGGAGACGGTCGGATGAGTACAGCGGTCGCCGTCGTGCTGCTACTGGCCGTCGTCGCGTACGCGGTCTTCGGGGGTGCCGATTTCGGGGCCGGCTTCTGGGACCTGACCGCAGGCGGACCTGACCGGGGCGAGCATCCGCGCGGCCTCATCGAACATTCCATCGGACCGGTGTGGGAAGCCAACCACGTCTGGTTGATCTTCATCTTCGTGATCTTGTGGACCTCATTCCCGGAGGCGTACGCGTCGATCACGCTTACCCTGTTCGTACCGCTGACGATTGCGGCCCTCGGCATTGTGCTGCGCGGTGCCAGTTTCGCCTTCCGGAAGTCGGTCATCAGCCTGCGTTATCGCCGCATTTTCGGGGCGGCCTTCGCCGCCTCCTCGGTGCTGGTGCCCTATTGCATGGGCGCCATCGCCGGTGGCATCGCCTCGGGACGAGTTCCGGCCGGCGGCCAGGCTGGAGATCCGGTGACGAGTTGGATCAACCCGAGCTCGATTCATGGCGGCGTCCTGGCGGTGGCGGCCGTCGCGTACCTGGCCGCGGTCTATCTTGTTTGGGACGCGCGACGTCTCGATGACACGGCGATGGTCGAGTATTTCCGCCGGGGGGCCATTGTCGCGGCCGCTGTCGTCGGCGTCATCGGCGTGTTCGGCACCTTCGTACTTCGTGCTGATGCGTCCTATCTCTTCCAGGGGCTGACATCACGGGCCTTGCCGCTGGTCATTCTCAGCGTTCTATGCGGAGTCGGTGCCATAGTGCTGCTTGTGCGCAACGCTCAGCGTGGCGCTCGGCCTATAGCTGTGATCGCGGTAGCAAGTGCCATCGTCGCCTGGGGTGTGGCTCAGTGGCCGTACGTGTTGCCGGAGACTCTGACCTTCTCCGCGGCAGCGGCACCCACCGGCACGCTGGCCGCCGTGTTAGCAGTGGTGGTCCTCGCTGCAGTCATAGTGGTGCCCGGCTTCGCGCTGCTCTACGTCCTTGATCAGAAAGGTCTCCTCCCTGAGGAAGGAGTGGACGACGAACCGGCTGTCGAACGCCCGGCTGTGTGACCGCCATCACCCGGCGGCCCCGGGTCAGGGCGCCAACACCCGGC
>CAVXAP010000023.1:0-86247 GCA_963759635.1 uncultured Actinomycetota bacterium | reverse complement strand
TCATCTGGGCAAGCCAGCCCTGGATGTTCTCGCCGGCAGGACAGGCTGAGTTGCACGGCGGGAGGAGATCGACATAGACCGGCCGCTCCTGGCGTACCGGACCGGTACGTGAGCGTGCTTGCTGCAGGTCTGGCTGCCGGGTCAAGTCGCCCGACCAGTTGCCTGTGCTGACCGCCCTTGGCGTGTGACGGCGCTCAGACCGCTGAAAGAAGCGTTCCCGTCCTGTTCGGTCGTCGTGCGTGTTTCCCGCTGGTGTGGTCACATCAGTCGCTTTCCCCCAGGGCCGCCTGGGCGGCGGCGAGCCGGGCGACGGGCACGCGGAAGGGCGAGCAGCTGACGTAGGTGAGGCCGTGCTCGTGGCACCAGGTGATCGAGGTGGGGTCCCCGCCGTGCTCACCGCAGAGACCGACCTCGAACCCGTCCGAGCGGGCGCGAGCCGACGCGATGGCCATATCGATGAGCTTTCCGACCCCCTGGCTGTCCAGGGAGGTGAATGGGTTCTGTTCGAACACGTGGCTCCGTAGGTAGTCGACCAGGAAGCTGGTCTCGGCGTCATCGCGGCTGAGCGCGTACGTCGTCTGGGTCAGGTCGTTCGAGCCGACCGAGAAAAAGTCTGCGTACTCGGCGAGCCGGTCGGCGGTGAGCGCGGCTCGCGGCGTCTCAACCATTGTGCCGATCTGGTAAGGGATCGCCCGCTCGCGCTCCTCGAACACCGCCTTGGCCTCAGTCTCGATGATCTGCCGCGCCTTGATCAGCTCGCCGGCATCACTGGTCAGGGGCACCATGACCTCGGGCCGCGGATCCCCGCCAGCCTCGGCCGCGTCGCACGCCGCCTCGAAGATCGCCCGCGCTTGCATCTGCAGGATCTCTGGGTAGCGGATCGCCAGCCGGACCCCGCGCAACCCGAGCATCGGGTTCGACTCGTGCAGTGCTTGGACACGCCGTAGGAGGTCCTCGTCGTTGCGGAGCCGGCCGAGGATCGCGTCGACCTCGTCTAGGGAGCCGGCCGCGGAGATACGGATCTTGCCGTCGGTGATCCGCTTCGTGAGCTCCTCGAATGTGGGCAGGAACTCGTGCAGCGGCGGGTCGACGAGCCGGATGATGACCGGCAGACCGTCCATAGCCTGGAAGAGGCCCAGGAAATCCGCCCGCTGCAGCGGTTCGAGCTCTTCGAGCGCGTCCCGGCGTTCGGTGACCGAGTCGGTCATAATCATGCGCTGCATGACCGGCAGCCGCTCGGACTGGAAGAACATGTGCTCGGTGCGGCACAGGCCGATGCCCTCCGCGCCGTACTCCCGGGCCCGCTGGGCGTCCTGCGGGTAGTCGGCGTTCGCGCGGACGCCCAGGCGCCGATACTTATCCGCCCAAGAGAGCAGCATGGCGAGCCAGGTGTCGGTGATGTCCGGTACGAACGTGTCGAGCTGCCCGAGAAACACCTCGCCCGTGCTGCCGTCCAGCGACACCCAGTCGCCTTCCTCGATGACCAGGTCGCCGACGGTGGCTCGGTGGCCAACGAGGTCGACCTCGAGCGCGCTGACTCCGACGACGGCCGGCTTGCCGAACTGGCGCGCCACCAAAGCGGCGTGGCTCGTCCGGCCGCCGCGGGTGGTAAGGATGCCCTCCGAGGCGAGCATGCCGTGGACGTCATCGGGCTTCGTCTCGGGTCGGATCAGGATGACCTTGCGCCCGTCGTTGCCCAGCCGCTGGGCTCTGTCCGGATCGAACGCGGCCACGCCGACAGCGGCACCGGGGGACACGTTCAGGCCGGTGGCAATCAGTCGTCCCTCATCTGCCGCCTGCTTACGGGCTGCGGCGGCGAGCTGTGGGTGGAGGAAGAAGTCGATCTGGCTGGGGGTGACCCGCCGCAACGCGTCCTGCTGGGTGATGAGGCCGTCGTCGGCGAGATCCACGGCGATGCGGACGGCGGCCTGAGCTGTCCGCTTTCCGTCCCGAGTCTGCAGCAGCCATAGCTTGGCGTCCTCGATAGTGAACTCAATGTCCTGCATATCGCGGTAGTGGGCTTCTAGCGCAGCGGCCGTCCGCTGCAGCTCGGCGTGGGCCCGGGGCATCGCCTCGGCGAGGGTCTCCAGCGGACGCGTGGCACGGGTGCCGGACACGACGTCCTCGCCCTGGGCGTTGATGAGGTAGTCGCCCTCCAGGCCCGGCTGGCCCGTCGCCCCGCTGCGCGTCATGGTCACGCCGGTCGCCGAGTGCTCGCCGAGGTTGCCGAACACCATCGCCTGGACGTTGACCGCCGTACCGAGGTCATGGGGAATGCCGGCGGCATTGCGATAGTCAACCGCGCGCTTGCCGTTCCACGAGGCGAACACCGCCTCAATGGCCATCCGCAGCTGCTCGGTGGGATCGGTCGGGAACTGCGCCGCAATGTCGCGGAAGCGGGCGACGACCGAGCGGAGGTCGTCGACGGAGAGGTCGGCATCGCTGGCGACGCCCCGCGCGACGCGAGCGCTTGCGAGCACGTTCTCGAACAGCTCGTCTCGGAGTCCCAGGACGACGGTGCCGAACATCTGGATAAGCCGGCGGTACGAGTCGAAGACGAAGTGCGCATCGCCGGTGAGGGTCACCAGGCCCTTGGCGGTGTCGTCGTTGAGGCCGATGTTCAAGACGGTGTCCATCATTCCGGGCATCGAGAACTTCGCGCCCGACCGGCAGGAGACGAGCAGCGGACTGGTGGGGTCGCCAAACCGCTTATCGAGGACCTGCTCGACGTCACGCAGGGCGCCCAGCACCTGCTCCCACACTTCCGCCGGCATGGTGTTATTGTCGGCCAGGTAGCGCAGGCAGGCCTGGGTCGTAACCGTGAACCCCGGCGGTACGGGAATCCCCAGCCGGGTCATCTCCGCCAGGTTTGCGCCCTTGCCGCCGAGGAGACCACGGACCGCGTCCCAGCCGCCCACAAGCTCCTTCTCGACCTCATCCAACTGGTCGAACCGATACACAGAGGCCGCTGACATTTGACCCTTCCTTCCGTGATGGCACGCCGGGAGTCCCGACGTCTCGACCTTAAGGAAAGGCCGCTGATCCACCAAGAGTCACAAGTCCCGACAATGGCGTTGGGTCCGCCCCTGCCCAGAAGACGCTCGGGGTCGGAAGGCCTATCGCGTCTGGGCCCTCAGACCTTGAAGGTCGGCAGTGGGTCTGAGAGGCTCGCTTCTAGACCGACTGCTGACCCGTCGCTTCCGCCATCGATGATCATCGGATCGAAGGCTCGTGGCCGGTCGTCATACCCAACGATCTCAGGTGGCATTGAGTCATGACCGGTACAAGCTTTATCTCCGAATCCGTCCGCCACGCGGTGGAGTTGGCCGGGTGCGCGCCCTCGATCCACAACAGTCAGCCTTGGGTCTTCGTCGTCTCCGAGGAGCGCATCGACTTGTATGCCGACCGCAGGCGATGGCTTCCGGCCACCGACGCCGACCAGCGAGACCTGATGCTCAGCTGCGGCGCGGCGCTCCATCACCTGCGCATCGGCCTCGCCGCTGCCGGGGTGGCCGCCAGCGTGTATCGGATGCCCAATGCGGCCAAATCCGATCTCGTGGCTTCCATCGTCCTCGGGGAGGACGGCACCGATCGAGTTGACGCAACCCTCAGCGACCGGATACCGCTTCGCAGGTCCGACCGGAGGCCCTTTCGCTCATGGCCGATGCCGGAGGCGTTTCAACGCCAACTGACCGAGCGCGCGGTGGAGCAGGGGGCGTTGCTGCGAGTGATCAACGACTCCGACGCACGGGCGGTCCTCGTCGCAGCTTTCGCGGCTGCGGCGGCCGCACAGTCCGGTGTGCCGGGCTACGCCCAGGAGCTCCAGGACTGGACCGACCGACCCGGCGCCGAAGGGATTCCAGCGAGCAACCTGGCGCGACCAGTCCCGCCCACCGTCGAGGCTGCACGGGACTTCGGCGGGCAGCGCGTGCTGCCATACAACGTCGAGCCGGAAGAGGCCACACTGCTGGTCATCGGCACGTCCTCTGACGACCAGCTGTCGCAGCTGCGAGCGGGCGAGGCCATGAGCGCTGTCCTGCTGGAGGCAACCCGGCAGGGACTGGGGAACTGTCCGCTCAGTCAGCCGCTGGAGGTCGGGTCCACTCGCGAGACGTTGCAGAACGACGTTCTCGGCGGCACCCTCTCGCCGCAAGTCGTGCTCCGCATCGGCTGGGCGCAGGAGGACCCGCTCCCGCCAACGCCCCGGCGGCCGGTTGAGGAGATCATCGGGGAGCCACCAACCGCGGAATGAGGTTGCCCCTTCGGCGCCGCCGGCAACGGGTCGGGCCGGGTCGCTGCGACCAAGGGTGACCAACTGAGCCCTATCGTTGATCGGACGTCAGCTGAGCCCGCCCCCAGCGTGTTCTCGTGGCTTCGGGCTGATTCCGCTGAGAGCCTTCGACCATAAACGCCGCTCATCGTCGTGCTGCATGATCCGTCCGAGCTGTTCGGCGTCAAGCCCGAACCGGTGCTGGAGCGTGACGCGCGGCTCGAACCTGGGGCCGATCAGATCGTCAACGAGTTGCTTGGGCGGTCGGGTGCAGCGTCAGGACCGCATCATCGTGACGCTGCCTGCGAGCGAAATCACCGATGGTGTTGCCGAGAACCTGGTTCTTTCTCTCGTGGTGGCCGTCTCACATGCTGAGACGGCCGTCTCGAGGCGAGATCTAATCGCAGATACGTTCGATCGTCAAACGGATTCGAACGATCTTGTTACTTCACGGAAATCGAACGGCGAGGAGTGACCTTGAGAGACAACGACTTCCCGATGGGTAAGTGGCGCCAACGGTCCAGAACCTAGTCGGCGCAGCTGGTGACGGCACTGGTGCTGCGCGTTGATCGTCTGCAGGCCGGAAATCTGTCGACAAGTCACCTGTGAAGGTGATGAACAGGTTCTCGCCGTCCCAGGACAGTGATCAACAAGTTTCACATGAAGAGATTCTGGGCTCCGGGTCGGTGCGCAATCATCGGCATCGATCGACCGAAGGCTCGACAGAAGAAACCGTTGACTGAGGCATCAACGCCCCTTGTGCCGGATCCTCAGCCGCCCGTACTCCAGGGTGCCGTAGACCCGGATCCGCGGTCCGCCAGCGTCGAGGTGCTGCGGGACCTGGTAGACCGGTTGTTTCCAGACCGTGCGCAAGTCGTCGAGGTCGACGACGGCGTCGCCGGGCACCGTGATCTTTGCCCTACCGAAGCGGAGCTGCAGCTCAATGTCGACAACCGGGTCCTCGATGATTGCACGGGACAGATCAAGGTCGACCTTGCCGTACTCGGAGTCGACCTTGAGAACTCGGGGTACCCGCCATGCGCCGCGCCGGCGAAACCGTCCGCTCTTGCCGGCCAAAGTCAAAATGCGACCTGTG
The DNA here is from genome assembly GCA_963759635.1 of uncultured Actinomycetota bacterium. Lineage (GTDB taxonomy): Bacteria > Actinomycetota > Actinomycetes > Propionibacteriales > Propionibacteriaceae > Microlunatus. The sequence goes on along the minus strand of CAVXAP010000023.1, from coordinate 80,881 downwards.
TCGGTCTCTGGCAGCAAGGCAAGGACCGGAACCAGGTCACCATGGGTCTTGGCGGTCAGGACCGCTTGCAGGTGATCATCCATCTCCGCGTGCGAGATGTGACCCTCAGCGAACGCGTCCTGCAGGCGCCGCACGGCCGCCTCGCGGTCGTCCTCAGAGAGTCGAGGTGGCACGTCCTTCGGCATCGAAGTCACCCTGTTCACACTAGGTCTGGTTCAAGAACCCGATACCGGGAAACCGCAAGAACGATGGACCTTATACACACACGCTCTCACGCGGCGCCGGCCGGGACGATGGTCACACATGGTGGGGACCTTCAGAACAGGCGGGATCCTCGGTGTTGCGCGAAGCTTGGCTTGACGAGGTACCTAACCCGGAGGCATCGCGATGACTGTCAGAGATAACCAGAACGTGGCTACAGTTGGCTCGCAAGAGCTTGATGTGTACTACACCCGCATCACCCCGTTCGCTGCGCGCGCCCTGGCCGTGACCAGGATCGCCATTGGATTCATCTTCTTGTGGGCATTCCTGGACAAATTGGTCGGCTGGGGATACGCAACACAGTCGAAAGGAGCGTGGATCAGCGGCGGCTCGCCAACGCAGGGATTTCTCAGTCACGTCGACGTGGGTCCGTTCGAGAGCACGTTCAAAGGCATGGCCGGCGCCGGTTGGGCCGACTGGCTCTTCATGCTTGGCCTACTTGGTATCGGCGTAGCTGTCATCCTCGGCATCGGGCTGCGCCTGTCCGCAATCACAGGCTCCATCATGATGATCCTCATGTGGGCCGCCGAGTGGCCGTTGGACAGAATTACGTCCGCTGGTGAGCCCAGCATGTCGACAAACCCCATCGTCGACTACCACATCATCGACGCCCTTGTACTTATCGTGCTTGCCGCGACGTACGCCGGGCACACGTGGGGGCTCGGCAAGGCCTGGGAGCGTCTGGTGCGCGGCACACGCTGGCTTCTCTAGCGGCGTCGACGACGTGCTCGCCGCGCGCCAGCAGCCACGACGACAGATGGCCACGCGACGGGCGCCGCGTGTCTCGGTAAGCATCACAGCGCCGACATACTTCGAAGTGATCATGGGTCTCGGGGTTTTCCTGGACTTCCCAATCGTGCCCGCAACCGCGTGAATCTAGCGCGTGAAGCCTTCGATCAAGCCGTAGTAGACCCCTCCGAAGCCGTTCAGAATCTCCTTCACCTCGTCGCTCCGAGCGCCGTACACCGAGAGCCCGGTTGTGTCGACGGCTGCCATGTAGCGCCCTGCGTAGTTCGCGAGGAACCCGTCGAGATGCGTCTTGGCTGCCGCCGAGTCGCTGTAGGGATCAAAGTTGTGAACGGTGGTGTTGTCGTCCGAGATGCACCACTGATAGTTCAGCGCGCCCGGCTTGGCGCGGGTCGACTCGACCATTTCCTTGATCAACGCCTTGAGGTTGTCGAGCTCGCCCGGCTTACCGTCATCTCGAGTACCCAGGAGACCTGATCGTCCCCGAACCCCCAGACCAGGACCGGCCAGCAGGGAATCGCATCCAAGTCCTCACCGGCGGCTCAACCGCGCCGCCAACGATCGAAGGAGGGCCATGCCTGAGCGACTGCTCACAGTTCAAGAGGCCGGCGAGATGCTGAACACGGGGAGCGTTTCCCGCGTCGGTTGATCGCGGAGCGGCGGATCCGTTTTGTTCGAGTGGGCCGCCACGTCCGGATTCCCGAGAGCGCCATCGCTGACTATGTCGCGGCACAGACGGTCGAGGCAATGCGATTGCCTGGGGTGCGCTGATGGCCAACAAGGCCGGCCACCGTCGTTTTGGCAGCGTACGCAGGCGTCGTTCGGGACGGTGGCAGGCCCGCTATCAAGGTCCCGATGGGCTGACCCGATCGGCGCCGATGACGTTCGACAGCAAGCGGTCAGCGGAGCAATGGCTCACGTTGATGGAGGATCGGATCTTGCCGGGGGAGTGGCAGCCGCCGGAACAGAGCAAGATCATGTTCGGCGGCTACGCGACCCACTGGGTGGCGGATCGGCGGCTAGAGCCGCGGAGCCGCGACTGTACGCCATGCTGTTGCGGCTGCACATCATGCCTTGGTTCGGCGACCTGGCGCTGGATCGCATTACGCCCCCGCTGGTGCGCTTGTGGCGCACCGATCTTCTGCGTCAGGGCGTTCGGAATCAACCGCGGCGAAGTCCTACCGCCTACTGCGAGCGATCTTGAACACGGCGGTGAAGGATGACCGGTTGCTCCGGGAAAATCCCTGCCGGATGCGGGGGTTCGACAAGGAGCCGACATCGGAGCGGCCGACAGCGTCTGTAGATCAGGTGTGGCGGTTAGCTGCACTGATGCCACGGCGGTTTCGGGCGTTGGTGATCTTCGCCGCTTTCACCGGCCTGCGCTGGGGTGAGCTGGTGGCTCTCCGCGTGCGAGATGTTGATCTTGACACGGGAGTGGTGCACGTGGTGCGAAAGTTCGCTGAACTGCAGAACGGCGAACGAGTTCCGGGCAGGCCAAAGTCAGATGCCGGTTTCCGCACAGTGGCCCTGCCCTCAGTGCTAATGGCAGTGGTACGCGAGCACCTGGCCGAGTTCCGACCGAGCGATCCGGAGGACCTGATCTTCAAGGGGCCGATGGGGGCGGCGTTACGGCGAAACAACTTCCATCGATCGGTGCGTTGGGCCGAACGCGTGGCCGAGGCGGGACTGCCTGAGGGCTTCCGGTTCCACGATCTGCGCCACACAGGAAACACGTTGGCGGCCTCGTCGGGGGCGAGCACACGGGAGCTGATGCATCGGATGGGGCACGCGAGTATGCGCGCTGCATTGATTTATCAGCACGCCACCCGCAAGCGGGATCGGGAGATAGCGGCTGCGATTGATGAGCGGATCGGACGCGGAAATGACAGCTAATGGCCCGTTAATGGCCCGTGACGCCCGGATTTCACAGCGAGCGCGGTCCCTGCTGGCGGCCGAGGACCTCCACTGGGCCGACGGCGCCAGCCTCGTGGCGCTCTCGTCGGTGGCCCGCCAGCTGCCGCTCGCTGCGTTGCTCGTGGTGGTGACAGCGCGGCCGTCCCCGATGCCGGTCGAGGTGGTCCGGCTGCTCGATGATTTGGCGGCAGGTGGCGCGAGCACCGTCCAGCTCCAGCCGCTGAAGTCCGACGACGTGGCCGTGCTTGCCGGTCAGGTGATCGGGGCGTCTCCCGGTCCGGCCCTGAGCGCCATGTTGGCCAAGGCCGGCGGGAACCCGCTGTGGGCCGCCGCCATGGTGCGCTCACTGTCCGATGAGGGGATGTTGCGCCGCGACGGGGACACCGTCGAGGTCACGACCTCGGAGCTGCCGGCCTCGCTGAGTGACCTGGTGGTCCGCCGCCTTCGGCACCTGCCGAGTGTCACGCTGGAGCTGCTGCAGGTCACCGCCGTGCTCGGCGACGCCGTGTCGCTTCGCGATGTCGTGGCCGTCGCCCGCAGGCCGTCGGCCGAGGTGGTCCGGGGGCTCGGCCACGCATTCGACGCTCAGCTTCTCGACGAGGCTGCCGAACGGGTCGTGTTCCGGCACCAGCTCGTGCACGACGCGATCTACCAGCACATCCCGCCGCCTTCCCGCCGCGTTCTGCACCGCGAGGCAGCCGTCACGCTGATGGCCGCGGGCGCGGATCGACTGGACGTGGCCGATCACCTGATGCTGGGGGCGGAGCGGGGTGACGAGCAGGCGGTCGCCTGGTTGCGGGACGCCGCCCGCGCGGCGTCGGCACAGGCGCCGTCGGTCACCGTCGAGCTCCTACGCCGGGCCGAGGCGCTGCTGCCGGGTGGTCATCGCGACGCCGATCAGGTGTCGTCGGAGGTGGTCCAGGCGCTGCTGCGTGCCGGGAACGTGGCCGAGGCGTCGGCGCGTGCGGAAGCGGTGCTCGCCCGGCAGCACGCGGCCGAGGTCGACACTCCGTTGCGCCTGGCGCTCCTCGGTGCACTCGCTCTTCAGAACCGCGCCGCCGAGCTCATCACATTGGCGCAGGTCAGTCTTGCCGAGGAGGTGCGGCTCCGGCCCTCCGATCAGGTGTTGATGCTGGCCCAGCAGAGCTGGGCTCTGACCTATACGGACGACCCCCGGGCGGGCGAGTCGGTCGCGACCCGGGCGCTCGCCATCGCCGAACAGGCGGGCGACGCGGCGATGTCTGTGTGGGCCCTGACGGCGTTGCTGGTTGCGGTGGGGCGGCAAGGCCGCTTCGACGAGGCGCTGACCCACGCCCGGCGCGCGGCCGCCCTCGCGGCTGACTCGCCCGACACGAGGTCGCTGCCGCTGCAGCCGAAGTTCTTCCTCGGCCTAGCGTTGTTCGACTGCGACCTTGTCAGCGAGGCGCGGGCAGCGTTCCGGGCCGCTCTGGACGACGAGTTCGGCTCGGCGTGGTGGCTCTCTGACACGTTGATGGCTGATGCCCAGGCGTCATTCGTCGTTGGCGAGTGGGACGACGCAGTTCCCGGCCTGATTGCCGGCGGCCAGGCGGCGCAGGAGAAGGACAACCAGCTTCTGGTGTCACAGTCGCTCGCCTACCGCACCATCATTGCGACGGCCACGGGAGATCACCAGGCCGCGCGCGAGCTGGCCGACGGGTTCACCGGCTCGCTGGAGGGCGAGCAGCTGAGCTACAACGCGGGAGTCCTTGCGTTCGCGGCGGCGGGACTGAAGGTGGCTGAGGGCGACCGACAAGGGGCCTATGACCTGTTGCTGCGGTGCTGGCGGTTCGACGCCGCCCGGGAGAACCGGTTCTACCACCGCTGTCTCGCCCCGGACCTCGTGCGCCTGGCTCTGGCACTGGGGCATCGTGACGTCGCCGCCGAGGTGGCCGGCACCGTCACAGCCGGGGTGGGCCTGGCGCCGAAGGTGCCCACGGTGCGCAGCCTGGCGCTGCGCTGCCAGGGACTGGTCGACGGCGAGATCGAGCTGATCATAGAGGCGGTCACGCTCGCCCGGCGGGCGCCCCTCCTAGTCGAGCACACCGGTGCCTGCGAGGACGCGGCCAGGCTGCTGGCGCAGGACGGACGGCGGAACGAAGCAGCGGCGCTGCTGGTAGAGGCATTGGAACGCTACGAGCAGGCTGGCGCCGATGCCTGGGCTGGCCGGGTCCGGGCGAAGCTGCGGTCCCTCGGCATCCGTCCCGGCTCCCGCGGGCCCAGGCACCGGCCCACGGAAGGCTGGGAAAGTCTGACCGCCACAGAGCGGGCTGTGTCACTGCTGGTCGCCGAAGGTCTAACGAACGGCGCTGTGGCCCGGCGGCTGTACATCTCGCCGCACACCGTGAACACCCACCTCCGGCATGTGTTCGCCAAACTCGGCGTATCGAACCGGGTCGCCCTCGCCGCCGTCGCGCATCACTCGATCGAGTGATGTTGTCCCCGCCGGCCGGCAGCACATTAGATGGCATGCAATCACGCAGGCTGCTACCGACAAATGGGAGGGCGACCGTGGACCACGCTGCTACGATGCGGAACACCTACGAGCGGATCAACGCCGGAGACATCGCCGGGTTCGGCCACCTGGTAGCAGACGACTTCGTCGAACACCAGGGCGGACCAGGGTTCCCTGCCACCAAGGAAGGGACGCTCGACTTCTTCCGTACCTTGCTCGACGCCTTCCCTGACATGCGTATGAACGTCGAGGACATGATCGGGAAGGGGGACAAATTCGTGACGCGGGTCAGGGTCACCGGAACCCACAGGGGCCCCTTCATGGGCGTGCCGCCGACCGGCGCCAGCGTGGATGTGCAGCTCATCGACATCATGCGGTTCGACGGCGCGGGCCTGGTCTGCGAGCACTGGGGCGTCGCGGACATGCTGTCGCTCATGCAGCAGCTCGGCGTCGTACCCGCCGGCGCTCCTGCATAGCCCCGGCCAGCCGTTCTGGTCGAGCCCTCGCGCGCGGTTCCGCGCAGCGATGGCGAAGGGTTTGGGAGAGCCTCGCCGCGACCGAGCGGCCGGTGGCCGCTGCTGAAAGCGCCTGTGCCTCACTCGATCGAGTGATGTCTTCACTGCCGGACCGCAACACAATCGAAGAGTCAGTGCGAGGGAGACGCCGCGAGAATCTCGTTTCGCGGGGCTCGCTACAACACGTGAACAAGGAAGGAGACGGCATGCGAGTCGCAGTCATCTATCGTCCGAGAAGTGCGGCGCCCTTCGAAGCGGGCCCGATGCTGATGGAGGCATTGGGTCAGTGGGTCGAGATGTATCCGGTCCCCATCTAGGGCATGCAGTCCGTTGCTTTCGCCGTTCGCTTGCTGCCTGGCCAAACCGATGCGAGCCGGGTCGGGCTGGCCTCGTGCTGGGTGGGTGCCCGCAAGGAGGCCTACCAGGACGCCCGGCGCCGTGCGGGCATCATCCGAGAGGCGGTCTGGATCCAGCCCGCGCCAGCCGGGGATGTCGCCGTGGTCTACGTCGAGGCCGACGACCTGGAGACCGCATTCACGATGCTGGCGACTTCGCCGGAGTCCTTCGACCGCTGGTTCCGCGACCACGTCCGTCAGGTCCATGGCACCACCTGGGGCCACGCGTTCACGGTGCCCGAGCTGGTCCTTGACTTCGACATCAACAGAACCTGACCGCTCCGATACCGGCACGAGCCGGACCGGGTGAGCGAAACGAGGAGGGGAACACGGATGGCAGTCATCATGATCGCTGAGGCTCCGGGTGCCGACGCCAGTTTCATCGACGGGATGCGCGCGGCCGGCGTGGCGGACGCGCTGGCGCAGGCGCCTGGGTTCGTGAGCCACATCAGCGGCGCCGCGAGCAGCGGGTATCGCGTCATCGAGGTGTGGGAGTCCCGGGAGGACCACCAGGCCTGGTACGACGACCACGTCGCGCCGAACCTACCGCCCGGCATGGGGCCGATCCCCTTCGAGTACGTCGAGATGCTGCTCGCCGTAACGGAGAGCTGACCGCATCACAGGGCCGCTCGATCGCAACGCACGGGACCACCAGCACCTCACCCGTTCATCACAACCCAGCAAGGAGCAACAGATGCCACGGATCCTCATCACGCACGACGTACAGGACGTCGAACGCTGGCTGCAGGGAAAAGCGGAGCGCATCGCGTCCTTCCCAGGCGGGAGCAACGTCACCGACCTGGTGGCCGCGGATGGCAGCAATCAGGCTGCCGTGGTCGCCGAGGTCGACGACCTGGACGCCTTCAACGCTTTCATGGCCGCGCCGCCTCCCGAGATAGCCGCCCAGGCCGAGTCGCACGGGGTCGTCATGCCCACCGCCACCCTGTACGTCGAGGCGTAACCGCGACGGCCCTACGCATCGCGCGAACGAATGCAAGGCAGGCCCGGCGGAACTGATTGAGACCGGGAGCGGGGTCGAGCGCGTGGCCGGACTCGCTCGCCCGCTGGCCGCGACATTGGCGGACTCCTGGTCGGCTTTCATGGCGAGTGCGGGGTCAGGCTGCATACGTTGCCAGCCGAAACTCGGCGGAGACTGACCTTCCAGACGGCTCGGTTGATCTGGTCGTGAGCGATCCGCCCTACATGGACGACATGCACTACGCGGAGTTGGCTGACTTCTTCCACGCGTGGCTGCGCGCCATGCGGCCGTACGACGGCTACCCGGCCAACGACACGACCCGCTAGGAAGGGGAGGTCCAGCACGCCCTATCGCCCGAACGCCCGGCGCTGTTGGGAGGTGACGGTGTCGGCGATCAGCTGCACGAAGTTGCATGTTGCATCGAAGGGGGCGGCGTGGACGGCGCCTTCAATTTGATGGGTTGTGGCTGTGGGGATGGCCGCCGCTAGGGAGCGGTGAGGCGGATGATGCTGTCGGGGCTGCGGGCGCCATAGCTGCATACAACGGGGGCCGCAACATTGGCGAGATCGGTCGCTGATGGATCGTTGCCGATGGAGTTTCGGAAGTCCAGCAAGACTGGTCGAGCGTTTTTCCTGGCGATCCGCCGCCATTCTTCGGGGAAGGCGTCCCACGCGGTTCCGCCGTCGCGGTAGCTGTAGGCGGCGCGCAACAGCGTCTCGGCGTCGGCGCCATATCGGCCGCGCAGGGCTTGCCATCCCGTCTTGGCCGTCGCCGCGAGCTGCGAGGTGTTCGGGAGGTGACGGCTCGCCCGCCATGCGGCCTCGTAGGCGATGACGGCCTGTACGAGGTCCGGACGACGCACCGCGAGCTCAACCGCGATCATCGCCCCGGCGCTCGTGCCGACCACGACGGCGGGCTGGGCTTGTAAGTACTCCAGTATGGTGGCGGCGTCGGCTGTGTGGGTCGCAATCAAGCGGACCGGTTCGCCACCGGTCCTGGCGTAACCCCCGCGGTCGTGCTCGCCGTGGCCCTGTGGCGCAGGCGGGCATCAAACAGCGTAACGGAGATCTTGAGGATCCTACGCGGGCTGGAGAGACGGTCTGAGCGAGAGGGCCGGCCGCGTGGATTGCGTTCCGCCGCAGACGTTTAGTCCGTCACAGCGTGCCGTCAGGTCTGTCGCAACACCGGTACCAGCCGCGAGCCGCTCAGTTCTCGTTGGCGCCGCGAAACGGCGAGAAGCTGGACTTGAGCAAGAATCCGGCTCAACGGGAGAGAATAGGCGCGTTCATCGAGAGGAGTCATTTCACAAATGATCAAGAAGACCTTAGCCAGGACTGCCGCCGCGGTGGGAGCGGCGGCTGTGCTCGGCTCCGTGGCAAGCGGGGGTGTGAACAGCCCTTGGTATCTGGCTCTCCACAAGCCGGCGATCCAGCCGCCCGGGCCAGTGTTCCCGATCGTGTGGACGCTGCTGTACTCGGACATTGCGATCACCTCCGCCGTCGTCATCGATCGGCTACAGGTCGCTGATCCCGAGGCGGCTGTCGCTTATCAGCGCGCGCTGGCCTTGAACCTGGTGCTGAACACATCCTGGAGCTGGGTCTTCTTCAAGGCGCACAAGCTGGTGCCCGCGATCGTGGTGGCCGGCGCTCTCGCGACGAGCAGCATCGACTTGGCCCGCCGGGCCGGCCAGGCCCACCGGGCAGCGGGGGTAGCGCTGTCACCCTATGCAGCCTGGTGCAGCTTCGCCACGGTTCTCACTACAGCCATTTGGCGGGGGAACCGATAACCGCGCGCTGTGCAGCGTTTTACCGCACGAATGAAGAGACTTTCGGCCAGGCTCTGCGCTACTGATGGCGGTGTGCGAGAGACGTTCGGCATCAGGCTCGATCAGGAGTTGATCAACAAAGCGGCGCACGCAACGATCAATCGCCCCGACTATTCGGCTTTTCTCCGTGGCTGGGCGACGCGATGACGCCTGCTGCGAACTCTGTGTTCACTCGGCGCTGCGCGCTGCGAAGAAACCAAGCCGACGAACACGTCGTCGATCGTCGGTTCCACCCCGACTGTCGCGACTACCACGGCTGGTTGTAGATCACGTTGGGATCCGCAGCCTTTGCTGCGCCTCGTTCTCGCTGAGATCCGTCGCGGGGCCAGCCCATCACGCCTGCGTCAAAAACTCCCCACACGCCTGAACCGATGTGTCGAGCATCGAACCGCCTAAATTATTAGGACGCCGTTGCGATTTTGCCGAAGTCAGGTTCCGTGCGGACAGCTGCCCGAGCATCCATACCGCGACGGCGGTCGCTCGCACCAGCGCGCCGGCGACCGCGTTGGTGTGGAGTATTGCCACGCCGAGGGCGGCGAAGGAGATGGCGGTGCGAGTCCAGGCCAGTTCGGTGCGCTCGCGAGCGAGGCTGGGATCGCGGTCTTCGATGTCCTCGGGTGGTTCCGGGCTGGCGGGGCCGCGCACGTGTCAGGTCTTCGAGCTCTGGCCAGCCCGGTAAGTGTCGCCGCTACGAGTGCCAGCAGGGTGATCGCGATGGCCAGCAGCAATGGCAGCACGGATCTGCCAAGCGCAGCCCCACGGCGTAGTGCCCGCTGGTTGCGGATCCACTCCAGATAGCTGCCCACCGATAGAACGCCGCCGAGGATGATCAGTGGTAGCGCGAGCAGGTGTCGACCGAATGGTATGCCGGTGAACGGTGGGAGGAGCTGGACGATCGCCAGCCCGGCGACGACGAGCGCGAGCGACGTGCGGTGCCAGGCCAAGAAGGTGCGTTCGTTGGCGAAGGTGAATCTGGCGTCGGGTTCGGTCTCGGTGTCGGTCGGGTCCTGGCCTGGGCCCGCCGGGTCGCTGGCAGGCGGCTTGTTCGCACCGGGTCGCGACGGGTCGCCTGCCGACTGCGTCACCCCCTTACAGCTGTCTCGTTGCGTGAGGCGGCTGGTGCGAGCAGGGCTCGCCGTGCAACTGCTTCGATGCCCATTTTGACCACACCATCCCCGACCGGCTTGGCCGGGGTGGCGCGATCGCGCACCGGAGCAGGTGGAGGGCGAGGACGCCATGCCGGCTGGTTGTCAGGTGCATCGGCCGGGCGCGCGGGCTGGTGCCGGCCACGGCGGACGGCTGCGTGGTCTCCGCTTAAGGGCGGCTGCGGACCGGTGGCCAGGTCGTACAACCACAGGAGGGTGGCGGCGAGAGCCAGGATCGTGAGGGAGGGGCGGCTGGGCGGGACGCGACGTCGCTGCGGCGGCGACGGTGACCATCGGCCCCAGGCCAGTACAGCGGCGCGTGCGATGAGCGGGCCCTCCACCGCCCAGCGTCGCTCATCGAAACCGACGGCTACTTGAGTGGGCGAGGGTAGCCGCCCCAATGTCGCCTCAAATCTCCATCGAGTCGATCCGACGATTCGTGGCAGGCTCGAGCGTGCTGGCGTATACACCAGCTTCTGCGGATCGATCCCGATAATGATCATGCCAACCCTTCTCATCCAACGCTTCGTGATGAACCATGGACGACAGGCCGACTTCAAGCTCCAGGTGGTCAGTCCACTGTTGAGTCAGTCCACGGCCATGGCGCCGGCCAGCTCGACAAACCCCGGGAGAGCCAGCCCAACAGTTCCGCTTTAGCTCGTCGCTGCGAGCGATCCCCCGCAGGTCGGTTCAGTCCCGACGGATCGATGGTGGGGATCACCGCGAGCGGCACCGACTCGGTCGTCATGTTCGAGGTTGCGGCCATTGGCACCTTCGGGGCCACCCGCGCGATTGCGTCGCAAATCCGTCGGGAAGCGAGCCGACAGGGGCTTGTGTCCGAGTTCTGTGAAGTACTCAAGACGGACGTTGGTGACAACGACCTGGGCGCCACCGGCGGTTACCGAATTCTCTACTCGGCTGCTGTTGCGCTCGTCCGCGTCCCGTGCCGGCCTCGAACATCCTCTCCCCGCAACGGCTCGAACGCCCTGAGGGCGGCGCCCGCCGGTCCTGCGCAGCCAACAGCCGCCTCACGGCACCTTGTCAAGCGCGGCTGAGACGAGGGCCGTGGCGCCGCACTCCGTCCCTGTCCACCGCGTCCGCCAGTCCGCGAGGTCAGAAGGTGAGGACCTGATCGGCCTCGACGGTCCAAGCGGCGAGCTCGTCGATGGTGGATCGGGGTGCCTCGTCGATGAGGTGTTCCTTGGTGAGACCGCGTGCGTCGAGGCAGGTCCCGCAGCAGGCGATGTGGCCGCTGTGCGGGTGAAGCTCTTCAGCATCCGGTCGAGGGTGTAGTGGCCGTCCGGCGCCTTCTGCCCGGCGATGGCGCAGGTGACGGCATCTCCCATGGGAAAGGCGGTCACCTGGGCGTCGTCGCGTCTGTTGAGGGCGGCGGCGAGTGGATTGCGTTGGACGTCTCGTCGGCGCCATGGGCGGGCCCGTTGGGATGAGCAGGATCTTCTTCACGTTCCGAGCCTGACTGTGCTGAGTTCGTGTGCATAGCGACGAACGCTCCGCAAAGGTGTGTCAACCGGCCTACACGCGGGCCCGAGTGGCGGGTGGGTCAGGCGGCACCCGGTTCTACCGGGGTGGCCTGCCAGGCCCCATTCAAGCGGTCCGTCGGTAGCCCGGCGGGCGGCGCGGGGCGCACGTCGAGGACGACCGTGTCGGCGGCATTCAGGCGGCGTAGCAGCTCGGCGCTGTCGAGGCGTCGGTGTCCTCAGGGCCGACGTAGGCCCGTCGAGCAAGCTGGTGCCGTTGAGCGACCCCATGCAGGTGGTGCCACAGGCCCGGGACGCCGTGGCTGGCGAGAGCGAGTAGTAGATCCTTTGCCGTCGCGGCGCGTGCCGGCCAGTCCCGCTTCGCGCAAGGTTTGGAGGTGCGCTGAACAGCTGCTGATGACGAGGTCGGCGGCGGCCGCGAGGTCGTCGACGCCGCGGGGCCTTGGGCGAGCAGGTCGAGCAGTCCCAGCCTCTTGGGGCTCGCAGGGGCCTTGCCGAACTCGGCGAACTCCGCGTACAGGGCGTCCTCGGGCCCGGTCACCCATCGCTGCCTCCTTCTGGCGGCGCGGTGGCGGCTGCGAGCCGATGGCAGGTCTCGTACATCCGCACGGCGACCACCAGCCCGGAGGCGGCGGTGAGAGCGTCGACGGTCCACACTGCTGCCCGGACACCGAGGGCGTCGGCGACCACGCCGGCGAGCGGGGCGCCGTCGGCGAAGCCTGCGTCACGGATTCCAACACGATCGGGGGGCTTGCCTCGGGTGGCGCTCGGCAGGACACGGTCTCGCCCGATGTGGCGCCGGCGTGCAGCCGCCGAGTCGCCGCGTCCTTCTCACCCGCGACCGAGGGCCGGCTCGGTGCCGCGGTCAGGCGTGCAATGTCGTCAGCGTCTGGATGATCACGTAGGTGGCGACGCTGAAGACCAGGTACGCGAACCACCGGCGCAGGCGGGCTGCGGGTAGTCGGCTGGCGAGGCGACCGGCGGTGAGTGATCCGGCGATGGCGGCGATGGTGAACGTGGCCGCGATTCCGACGTCGATCGTGGTGTCCCCAAGGTGGGCCACGAACCCGGCTGCGGAGTTGAGGACGATGATCACGAGTGAGGTGGCGACGGCGGTGGCCATCGGCAGGCCGAGGAGGAGTACGAGAGCGGGGATGATCAAAAAGCCTCCGCCGACCCCGAACAGCCCGGTGAGGAAGCCGACCACAATTCCGGCAGCGGCGGCTTTGGGCAGGCAGCTGCGCCAGTTCACTCCGCCGCCGGGCAGCGCGCATGAGCCGCCGACCTCTCCCTTGTCTTGGAGCATCCGTACTCCGGCGACGACCATGAGCGCGGCGAAGCCGAGCAGCACGACCGACGGGTCGAGGTGCCTGTTGAGCGCGGCGCCGCCGAACGCGGCCAGCGCTCCGGTGGCGCCGAAGATGGCGGCCAGGCGCCATTGGACTTGGCGTAGGCGTGGAAGAACTGCGGTGGCTGCGGAGATCCCGACGACTAGCAGCGAGGTTGGCACGGCGGCGGCGAGCGGCAGACCCACCGCGTAGACGAGGGCGGGAACGGCCAGGATCGACCCGCCGCCGCCGAGGAGGCCGAGCAGGGTGCCGATCAGCAGACCCAGGATCAGGGCCGTCGCCATCGCTGTGGTCATGAGCAGACGGGTGCGGTCGCGGTGGTCGATAGCTGGCCGAGGATTGCCTGGGTCGCTCGCCGGTGGAGGCCGCGGTTGTGGAGAACGGAGAGCAGCCTGCCCATGGTGCAGGTGTCGCTGAGCGTCGACAAGGTCGGTCGGACGCCGACGTCGACGCCTCTGGTGAGGGCGCGGGCGAGTCGCTGGCTGGCGCCCACTCCAGCGACGGCCTGTGCACCAGCGATGAGTCGCATCCCGCTTCTGGCTTTGGTCGTCTCGACCTGGCGGGGTACGTGCAGGGGCATGGCGGATTGGAAAGTAGTGGCGTCGGACGACGTGGGAGGTCAGGTGAGGTGTCCGGGCTTGTAGCTGTCGATGATGACGGGGAGCCCGGCGGCGGCCCACGCGGTCATGCCGCCGGTGAGGTTGGCGACGCGATAACCGCGCCGGCTGAGCAGGTCGGCTGCCATGGCTGAGCGGCGGCCGCTGCGGCACACAGCAACGATCAATCGGTCGACGGGAAGCTCTGCGAGATGTTCTTCGAGTTGGCCGAGGGGGAGGTGCATCGCTTGTGGCGCGTGCCCGGTCTGCCATTCGTTGCGCTCGCGAACGTCAAGGAGCAGGGCACCCTCGGCGATGGCCTGGTGGGCCTCGGTGGCGGTGAGGGTGGCGGGGCGGCCAATCAGGGTTCGTAGCTTGCGGAGCATGCCTGTCCTTCCTTGCTGTTGGCGTTGCTGGCCGCCTCGTCGGTGATGAGGTGCAGCCCAGTGAGTTTGGCGTTGTCGAAGGTGTCGTCGATGGCGACGAGCCGTCGCCCGGCTGCGGAGAGGAACGACGCCGCAACGGAGGCCCGGTAGCCGCCGGCGCAGTGGACCCAGACCTCGGCGTCGGGAACCTCGTGGATCCGTTTCGGCAGCTCGTGCAGGGGGATGTTGAGGGCGCCTTGGATGCGGGCGGCCGAGAACTCTGCGGCACGGCGGACGTCGAGGACGACGGCAGCGCGGTGGTGCCGGACGTGGTCGAGGTCGGCGAACGTGGCGCGGGGGAAGGAGTTCAGCGGCTGGGTGGTCCACTGCTCGGGTCCGCCGACCGCGGCCGCAGCGGGCCGGTCGATGCCGATTCGCACCAGCTCCCGCTGCGCGGTGGCAACGTCGTCCGCGGTCTCACCGAGCAAGGTGACGGGGGCGCCCCACTCGATGAGCCAGCCGAGGTAGGTGGCGAAGTCGCCGTCGAGGCCGAAGTTGAAGGTGCCGGGGACGTGCCCGGCCGCGAAGACCGTCCGGTTCCGGAGATCCACCACCCATTCCCCGGCCTCGATGCGACTCCGTAGTTCGGCAGGCTGGGCGAGCGTTGGCATCGACAGATCCGGTGCGGAGGGCCCGGCGCTGTTGGCCGGGGCCATGTGGACGTAGTAGGCGGGGTAGACGTCCAGACCGGCCAGGAGCTCGGCCACGTAGGTTTCCTCGGAGGCGGTCAGCACCGGGTTGGTCCGCTTTTCCTGGCCGATCGTGGAGTCGGTCGCGTCGGACTGCGTGGCGGAGCAGAAGCTGCCGAAACCGTGCGTCGGGAACACCTCCGTGGCATCGGGCAACTCGCGGGCCAGACGGTGCGCCGAGGCGTACTGGGCGTGCACCAGATCGTGGGTGTGCTCCTTGCCCAGCAGGTCTGGCCGGCCGGTTGCCCCGTACAGCAGCGACCCGCCGGTGAACACTGCCACCGGCTCACCATCGGCTGTCAGTGCGTAGGAGAGGTGGGTGAAGGTGTGCCCGGGGGTGGCGAGGGCATGGACGCGCATCGCGGTGCCGATCGTGATCTCGTCGCCGTCGCTGATCGGAGTTCGAGCGTAGGAAACCTGGTCGGCAGCGTTGACGAAATACTGCGCATTGGTCTGCTCGGCCAGCGCCAAGCCCCCGGTGACGTAGTCGTTGTGGATGTGAGTCTCGAACACGTGCGTGATCGTTACCGCTTCGCGGGCGGCGAGGTCGAGGACGCGGTCGATGTCACGCTGCGGGTCGACCACCATCGCCACCTCGCCGTCGTGCACCAGGTAGCTGCGGTCACCCAGCGTCGGCGTCTCGATCGGAATGATCGTCGGCACCAGCCTCGCGGCCGGTGCGGCTGGCGACTCTTCGGCGTACCGCTGCGCTGTGGGCTTCGTCGCAGTCATCGTGCTCAGGTCCCTTCGGTGCCGTTGTTGATGGGCGGCCAGCGGTTATCCAGGCGCCACGCCGCCTGAAGCGGAGGAAACGTCCGGGATGGGTGAGGACTGCGGTCATGGCCGAACTGCCACGTCGAGCGCCTGACACACCGGCGGGTCGCGATGGACTCGTAGGAGCTCATCCCTGACCCTCTCCTCACCCTAGGATACCCCTGGGGGTATATCGAGGATAACGCTACCGGGTTGTGAGTCATTCCTCAAAACGTCCCTGCGAGACCTGGCTTGCGTTGAGGCTATACCCACCGGGGTATATACTGATCTTTCGCGAGATGAGGAGATCAGATGGGTTACGCCCTCAGCGCTACCGTCGACCGGCCGTACGAAACCGTGCTCGCTCAGGTCCGGACCGCGCTGGCCGACCAGGGATTCGGCATCCTCACCGAGATCGATCTCAAGGCAACGATGAAGGCCAAGCTGGATGCCGAGCTGGCACCCCAGGTCATCCTCGGTGCCTGCCGTCCGCCGCTCGCCCTTGCCGCGCTCCAGGCCGAGCCGTCGATCGGGTTGCTGCTGCCCTGCAACGTCGTGGTCCGATCCACCGACGACCAGACCACCGTGGTCGAGGCTCTCGACCCGCACACAATGGTGGCGCTGACGGCGAACCCGGACCTGCGGCCGGTGGCCGACGACGCCACCAGCCGGCTCACCGCGGCCCTGGACAGCCTGACCGGCGGATCGACCGAGGAGGAGTGATGGTGCAACTCGATCCGGGCAGCCTGGGACCGGTCACCAACCGCCTCAAACGCGCCCAAGGACAACTCACCGCCGTCATCCGCATGCTCGAGGAGGGCAGGCAGTGCGAAGACGTCGTCATCCAGCTCGCCGCGGTCAGCAAGGCCCTGGACCGGGCCGGATTCGCCATCGTGGCCACCGGCCTGAAGCAGTGCCTCGCCCAAGAGGGCGGTGCCGAGAGTCTTGACACCAAGAAGATGGAGAAGCTGTTCCTCTCCCTGGCCTAGCCGAAGCCCCGCCACGCCGGCTCTCCCGAGCAACCCCTCTGTCTGCTCCGGATCACCATCCCTCAACCATGTCACCGAGAGATGATCATGGCTCACTCGCATGCATCGCTCACGACCCCACCCGCCACGAAGGAAGACACCTCATACGGCTGCTCCTGGCTCGTCCTTCACCCTGATTCAGCCGACATTTACGTCGTCCTAGCGGTTGGCACCTACCGAGATTCCTTCAAGCTGACCTGCGACTGAACCACGCCTGGAGTGCTAAGACGGCAGCCCGCTTCCCCAAAGGTTTGCGCTGCTGTGGACTGCCGAAACGTCGTAGGGCTAGACATCCCAATGTGGAGCGTCGACGCAGAGCGGGTGGTGGCCGAGGAGTTCGGCTTCCATCCGATGGCCATCGCCGCGTCGCGGAAGCCAGCACACCCCCGCGAGTGCACGTCTCATCCGACCATGTGTTCTTTGTCGTCCACGCGCCCGAGATTGGCCAGCAAGGCCACGTCCATTAAATCGTGAACGATCTGGGCGAACCCATGCCTCTGGGTCGATGGCGAACCAGCCGCTGCCCCCAACCAACACGCCAGGACCAGCGGAGGAATGGCGGCGAGCAGGGTCACGCCGAGCGGTGGGAACTGGTCCGCCCCGGACTCGTAGCCTTGGAGGGAAAATCAGCCCTTCGCCGATGAGCATCACGGCGACGAATGCCACGGGAATGAGGGGCACAGAAATCCAGGCGAACCGCAGCAGGGCACCAGTGCTCATCAGCGCTTTGAGGGCGGCTTCCGTTCCGCTGTCATCTGAACAGCGGTTCCGTCCCAGTCGCGCCGCTGTCATTACTCCCACCAGAACAGTTCGCCCAGCGTCAGGAAAGCCAGAAGGGCCGGAAACAGCGACAGCGGGAGCCACAGCATTGCCCACCACTCGTGTTTGACCTTGGAAGTGACAGCGAGCGCGAAGGCGACGAGCGACGCCAGCAGTCCGCCCATCAGTGAAACAGCGACGATGAACCCAACCCATCTGTCGTCGATGGCGCCCCAGCCTCCGACGCCATACGCCACGGCGAAGATCGCGATCGACACCAGGAGCGCGACTGCGACGACTGCTGCAATTCGGACCGCCCACCGGGCCAGACGAGTAGGCGCAGGAGAGCGATCTTGGGGTATGGACGCGCCACCTGCTGCTGGGCGGGCTGTCATCGAGGTCAACTCCGTCGCGGATCCTTTGGCTCCCTATACAACGATCGTGCCGATCGCGCCCGCGAGGCAGTAGAGGACAAGGGCCCCAGTCTCTGTCCCATAAGGGCTCCACGTAGGCGCGAGCGGTATCTGGACTGGTGTCGACCCGTGTGTCCGCGTGGACCCTCAGCTCGCTCACAGCGACTTCGAGGCTTACGAGCGGCCACTGACACCGAGGGAATCGCCCCGTCGGTTTCGGGCAGAGTCTTTCCTGCCAGACGACCGATGCCCTCAGCGCCATTTCGGGGTGCAAGAGGCGGCCAGCCGGTTAAACGCATGACCCGTTGTTCCATGCCGTTGCGCGCATCAAGACACCGGACGCCCCCAGGTCCCGGAACGACGTTCCGCTTCCATCAGCACAACATAGGGAAGTTGACGGAAACCGTGACGCGGTTTACCGCGGTGGAACCCAACCGGAAGG
This sequence comes from uncultured Actinomycetota bacterium, assembly GCA_963759635.1. Taxonomy (GTDB): domain Bacteria; phylum Actinomycetota; class Actinomycetes; order Propionibacteriales; family Propionibacteriaceae; genus Microlunatus. The sequence goes on along the minus strand of CAVXAP010000023.1, from coordinate 62,674 downwards.
AGGAGTCCATGAGCCAGACACCGCCGAACGCCACGGCTTCCGGCGCTGTCTACGTGCAGACCAACACGGCACCTAACGAGGTGATCGCGTTCCGCCGGTCGGATGATGGCTCGTTGGAGCGTGTCGGAGGTGTGGCGACGGGCAGCGAGGGTGCAGGTTCGCCACGCCTCCAGTCGCAGGGTTCCGTCGCGTTGAGGAGCGATGGACAGCACCTGTTGGTGACCAACGCCGCCAGCGACGACCTCAGCGTCTTCTCGGTGGCCACCGACGGCTCGCTGGACCTCCGCGACCGTCTGCACACCTCCACCACACCGATGAATGGGGTGATCAACAGCGGCTGCCAGCCCAACCGCTACGGCAACGCACCGTCAGGACCGGCCGAAGACCTCGAAGTCCACGCGCACCGTCTCGGTGCCCAGCTTCACCGCAGAGGTAATGCGTGAGCGGCTCGTGGTCGTTGCGTCTGAGGACCCCGAGTATCTGATCTTCTTCAGCCGCAACCACACGCCGCTGCTCACGAACAACCTCCGCCGCCGGTTGCGAAAGGCCCTTGCCGAGTCAGCATCACGGGAGTCACTCCGCACTCGTTCCGTCGCACCGTCGCCGCCGTGATCGATCGAGCCGGCGGGCGGAGCTAGCGGCCGAGATGCTCGGGCACACGTCGTCGAAGATCACCGACCAGCACCAGCATCGAGCCCGACGAGAAGATGAACCCCGTTACGGCAGAGGTTCTGGAGACCTTGGCTCCTCAGAGTCTGGCTTCGTCGGGATTTGTCGGCGGTAGCGAGGCCGTTGCCTCCCCCTAGGCCGGGCGCGACAATCGTGTGATGGGCGGGGACACGGTCCCGACATTTTGCCCGCTGTGCGTGTCGCGCTGTGGGGCGCGCGCCACGGTCGCAGACGGGACGTTCGTCGCGCTGCATCCCGACCCGTCCCACCCGACCGGCAAGGCAATCTGCGTGAAAGGTAAGGCTGCGCCGGAAATCCTCTACCACCCCGCGCGGCTCCTCTACCCGGTGAGGCGGACCAACCCCAAGGATTCCGCGGACCCGGGGTGGGAGCGGATCAATTGGGACGAGGCGCTGGACGCGGTTGCCGAACGGCTAATGACCTTCGCTGCCTCGGACGGGCCGGCGTCGGTGGGGTTCAGTTCGAGCTCGCCGTCCACTTCGGCGATCAGCGACGCCGTCGACTGGGTTCAGCGGCTGATCCGTGCCTTCGGCAGCCCGAACTACTGCAACTACATGGAGCTGTGCGGGTGGGGCCGGTACCTCGCACCGCTCTACACGTTCGGCGCCTCCGTGCCCGGCGTCTATCTGCCGGATCTCGAGAACGCCGGCTGCATCCTCTTCTGGGGGTACAACCCGTCCGTCGCCCGCCTCGCCCATGCGACCAGCACCGCTGCCGCAGTCGCGCGCGGCGCGAAGCTGATCGTCGTCGACCCGCGTAAGGCGGGCCTTGCAGCCAAGGCCGACCACTGGCTGCGGGTAAGGCCTGGCACCGACGCGGCACTCGCTCTGTCCCTCACGCACGTGATGATCGAGAACGGCTGGTACGACGCCGACTTCGTCCGCGACTGGACCAACGCTGCTGAGGAGGTTCAGGGCCGTACCGTCTGGGATCTGCTCGCGTCGCGCTGTGCAGACTTCCCGCCGGACGTGGCAGCGGAGATAACGGGAGTGCCGGCTGCAGACATCGTCGCCGCGGCGCGGACGCTCTGGGAGGCCCGACCGGTCGCGTTCTACACATGGAGCGGGCTAGAGCAGCACAGCGGCACGACTCAGACCATGCGCGCGATCAACGTCCTCTACTCCCTGACCGGCAGTCTGGACGTCCCGGGCGGGAACGTGTTGTTCGAAGCGGTGCCATCGAACCCGATTGACGGGATGGAATTCCTGGCCGACGCCCGTCCGCCCGCGGTAGGCGTCGACATGCGGCCGCTCGGACCGGCCCGGTTCGAGTTCGTCACCGGCGAGGACTTCTACACAGCGGCCCTCGACCAGCGGATCAAGGCGCTGGTCAGCTTCGGCGGCAACATGGTGATGGCACACGGAGACAGCACCCGCGGCCGCGATGCGCTGCGAGGCTTGGACTTTTTCGTCCAGGCCGACCTGTTCATGACCCCCACCGCCGAACTCGCCGACATTGTGCTGCCCGTGACGACGCCGTTCGAATCCGAGGCACTGAAGATCGGCTTCGAGTACAACCAGGAGGCGCAGTCGCTCGTCCAGCTGCGACAGCCGCTCGTACCGCCGCGCGGCGAGGCCCGCTCGGACCTGCAGATCGTGTTCGACCTCGCGACGCGCCTGGGCCTCGGCGGGCACTTCTGGGACGGCGACATCGAGGCAGCGTTCCGCCATCAACTTGCGCCGAGCGGGATCACCCTGGAGGAGCTGCGGGCTAACCCGGCGGGTGTTCGGGTGCCGTTGACCACGCGGTACCGCAAGTACGCCGACACCGGGTTCGCCACTCCGTCGCGCAAGGTGGAGCTGTACTCGGCCACGCTGGCCGCCCATGGCTATTCACCGCTGCCGACCTTCGAGGAGCCGCTCACGAGCCCTCGCTCCCGGCCGGACCTCGCCGATCGGTACCCGCTGGTGCTCAGTTGCGCGAAGTCTCTGTTCTTCTGCGAGACCCAGCACCGCCAGGTCGCGGCCCTTCGCAAGAGCGCGCCTGAACCGCAGGTCGAGATACACCCGTCCACGGCCGCGGCCCGCGGGATCTCCGCGGGGGACTGGGTCTCCCTGGACACCCCATACGGCAGCGTCCGGGCGCGCGCGAAGTTCAACGCCAGCCTCGATCCGGAGGTCGTGTTCGGCCAGCACGGCTGGTGGGAGGCCTGCGACGAACTTGGACTGCCCGGCTTCCCGCCGTATGGGCCGGACAGTGCGAACCTCAACCTTGTGCTCCGCCAGACGCCGAGCGATCCGATCAGCGGGAGTTCCCCCCTGCGAGCTTCGGTCTGCGACGTCGCCCTGCTCAGCGCTGCTGACCCGGGAAAGCCGTCGGCCGCGACGAGGAGTACGTCACCGATGTAGGTGCCGCTGGCCGCCTCGACGGTGATCGGACCGTCGGTCCCGTCACACTGAGCCCGCTGTACCGCCGTGCTGGTACGCGATGCCCTCGGCTTCAAGATCTGAGCGCACCTCTTCTGCCGCAAATGGCTCCTCGCGACCGAGCAGCCGCAGGAGTCCTCCAGATCCTCAACTCTTCGGAGCCAAGCCGGCGAAAGCCCTGAGCCAGCTCCACACCGGCCCGCGCCGCCGCCGATGAAGACCAATCGCCGGGAAATCTCCTTAGCGGCGGTGGCGTGACGGTTGGTTCACGGCCTGGGCTCGGCAAGACCGTCGATCGGCGGTAGCGCCGCGCTGGTCCCGGTTGCCAGCCTATGGCCTCCACGGCCCCCGATTACGCCTCTCCTTCGCGCTCGACAACGATCGTTTGCTTGCCGTCGAGTCGCCCGGATCCGCGGACCAGCGTGATCTTGTGCTCCTTTAGCCAGGGCAGCTGACCCTCGTCGTCCCAGTTGCTGGTCAGATAGTCGCGCTGGGCGAGCGCGGCCTGAACGTCGATGTGTCCGGTCACGGCCTCGCTCGTGCCCCGGTACTCGTCGCGTGCGGCGATACGTCACCCGGCCTGACCAGGCTGCTGGGCACGCAGGCCCAGTAGGAGCCCTCGCCCCCAATGAGCTGCCTCTCCACCAGCGCCACGTCACCCGTACTCGTGCGCAAGGTCGTGCAGCTGGCCCGCCGAAGTCGGCGGCCGGCGTGCGCGTCGTCGCTCTGCCGGCGATGCTCGTCGACGCGATGAAGCGACACCTGGCTGAGTTCCCGGCGGAAGGTGAGGGTCTGGTCTTCCGCGGCCCCCTTGGTGCCCCGTTGCGTCGCAACAACTTTCATCGATCGGTTCGCTGGTCACAGAGCGTTGTGCAGGCGGGTCTTCCGGCCGGATTCCACTTCCACGATCTACGCCACACTGGCAACAACCTGGCAGCGGCAAGCGGTGCCAGCACCCGCGAGCTGATGCACCGCATGGGCCATGGGACTATGCGTGCTGCATTGATCTACCAGCACGCGACGGCATCGCGAGATCGCGGATGCGTTGCAGTTCCGGATCGAACGCGAACTCAAAGAGATGGGGCCCATAGAGGGCCCAAGGCTCGCAGTCGACGGATCATCTTTGAGCCTCGCGCCGAAGAAAGAGGGAGATGACTAGGGATTTTCCTGTGGAGCGGGTGACGAGAATCGAACTCGCATGGCCAGCTTGGAAGGCTGGGGCTCTGCCATTGAGCTACACCCGCATTCCGTGATCACCTTGATCCCAAAGACGTTTCGTTGCAATCACGGAGTCGGGGCGACAGGACTCGAACCTGCGATCTTCTGCTCCCAAAGCAGACGCGCTAGCCGCTACGCTACGCCCCGGCCGTCCGGCAACGACCGGACGTTCGCGACGAGTGTAGGGCACGCCAACGTGCAGGCCAATCGGCTTGTCGGGCCCGCCAGGCGGAGGTTTGGCCGGGCTGAGGCCGCCCCGTAGGATTGCCCCGGCTCAGCGTGAGCCATCCTCGGGCGGTTCGCATTCCGTCCCGTGGCGCGATCACAGGAGTAACCAGCGTGCCCAGCACCGTCGAGCAGTTGAGCCCTACCCGGGTCAAGATCACCGTTGAGGTGCCGTTCGCGGATCTCAAACCCAGTATGGATAAGGCGTACGCCGATGTCGCCAAATCGGTGAACATCCCAGGGTTCCGGCGCGGCAAGGTCCCGCCGGTCGTCATCGACCAGCGCTTCGGGCGCGGGGTCATCATCCAGGAGGCATTCAACGACTCGTGGCAGCGTTTCTATGGCGCGGCTGTCACCGAAAACAACCTGTCGCCGCTGGCTCAGCCTGATGTCGAGGTCACCAAGCTTGAGGACGGCGACCTCATCGAGTTCACGGCCGAGGTCGACGTACGCCCCGAGTTCCAGTTGCCCGAGTTCTCGACCCTGCAGGCTCAGGTTGACGCGCTGGACGTACCAGACACGCTTGTCGACCAGCAGCTTGACGTGCTGCGCAACCGCTTCGGGTCCCGCGAAACCGTGGAGCGACCCGCGGCTCACGGTGACATTGTCACGATCAACCTGGTTGCCAGCCGAGAGGGCGAGCCGCTGGCCGACGCTACTGCCGAGGACGTGGAGTACACCATTGGGTCGGGCCAGATGCTTGACGGACTCGACGACGCCGTCATCGGGCTGTCCGCCGGCGAGACGGCGACCTTCGCCTCGAAGCTGGTCAGCGGTCCGTGGCAGGACGAGGAAGCCGACATCGAGGTGACCGTCACCAAGGTGCAGAGCTCCGAGCTGCCTGATGCCGACGATGAGTTCGCCCAGGAAGCCTCGGAATTCGACACGATCGAGGAGCTTCGCGCGAGCATCGAGGACCGGCTCACCCGGCTGGCCCGGCTCGAGCAGGCCAGTCAGTCCCGCGATGCCGTATTGGAGACCTTGGTCGGCCAGGTCGATATCGAGGTACCCGAGCACCTGCTCAACTCCGAGATCGACGCTCGCCGCAAGCAGATCACTGAGCAGCTCACTCAGGCCGGTCTCACTCTCGAGCAATACCTTGCCGATGTTGGTGAGGAGCAGACCGAGGAAGAATTCTGGGCCGACCTCGAGGAGCGGTCCGCGCAAGCCCTCAAGGCGCAGATCATCTTGGACAAGATTGCAGAGGACAACGCAATCGATGTTGATCAGAACGACTTCACCCAACACATCCTGCGTAAGGCTCAGGCGGATGGCGTTGCGCCGCAGCAGGTCGCGGACCACCTGAAGGAACACCCGCACCACATCGAGGAGTACATGCTGGAGATCCGCCGCGGCAAGGCGCTGGCCATGATCGTCGAGTCCGCAACGGTGACCGATTCGGACGGGTCGGTGGTCGAACTCGCGAAGCTGCAGGAGGACGGCACATACGTGGAGCCGGAGGCCCAGCCTGCGGAAGATGTCGCCGACGAGACCGCGGAGCAGCCAGTCTCCGACCCGGCGCAGGCGCCGAGCGCGTAGCAGGATCAGCTCTCGGGAACCCCATACCGACCTGGAGCCGGGTACTCCCGATGCAAACTCCGCATCGGGACGGGAAGCTGGAGCCAAACCAGAGGCCAAGATGCCAGGGACCCTGTTTCGGTAGGAAATTCGACATAGTGGCAGCTCGCCGGCGCGTCGCTTTGCCCGCGCGTCGAGCGGGGCCGGTGCCCATGATCAGCTAATCGTAGGGACAAGATCATTTAGTAAATATGATTGCGAAATAGTCAAATTGCTACGATTCATTGGCCGACGCCCTAGATCACATTGAGAATCTCGTTTACAATTCGAAGATCTCGTGATCTTGAGAGATACCGCACCAGACCTCGATGGCTCCATGGACCAGCAGCCATGGGGCCACAGGCTCAAGCGTCCACAGGGGAGACGCTCCGGGGGATGAGCCGGGGCGCGAGATGGTCGGTCCTGGAGGAGAACCGCCCAGGCTGGCCATCTTCGCGTTCCAGTGGTCAGCAAGCCGCGCGTCCGCCGAGGTGGCTTCGCCCTTCTGCGCCCACAGCGAACACACCTGTTTTCCCCGCGACTCGTCGCACCCGCCGGGGTAGGTTCATCATCGTGAACGCGACCAACCGATCTTCTCTTTTCAGCGCATTCGATCAGCCCTGGTGGGCACCGCGGTCCGCTGAATACGGCTCGAATGGCCGTAACGGCTTCGGGCTCGACGACAACGTGTATCAGGCTTTATTGAAGAACCGCATCATCTTCCTCGGCACCGAAGTCAAGGACGAAAACGCTAACGCCATCTGTGCTCAGATGCTGTTGCTCAACGCCGAGGATCCTCACAAGGACATCTACCTCTACATCAACTCACCCGGCGGATCGGTCGATTCGGGGATGGCGATCTACGACACCATGAAGTGGATCTCGAACGACGTGGCGACGGTGGCGATGGGACTGGCCGCCTCGATGGGCCAGTTCCTGCTCTGCGCGGGCACCAAAGGCAAGCGGTTCGCTCTGCCGCACAGCCGCATCATGATGCACCAGCCCTCCGGCGGTCTTGGGGGCACCGCAAGCGACATCCGGATCCAGGCGGAGCAGTCGCTGCACATCAAGTTGACCATGCAGAAGCTGATTGCCCAGCACACCGGTCAGACGCTCGACCAGATCGAGGCGGACTCCGACCGGGACCGGTGGTTCACCGCAGAGCAAGCGTTGGCGTACGGCTTCATTGATCACGTCTTTGTGACTGCGGCTCAGATCCCGTCACCTGAGGCCCCGAACCAGTGAAGGAGCGAATCGAGATGACTACCGGACTGGGTTCGCCCTTCGCTTTGGGTCAGCCTTTTTCTCCTGCCATGGACTACTACATCCCGCAGTGGGAGGAGCGTACGTCGTACGGCATGCGCCGGATCGATCCGTACACCAAGCTCTTCGAGGATCGAATCATCTTCCTCGGCACCCCGATCTCGGATGACATCGCCAATGCGGTGATGGCCCAGTTGCTCTGCCTGCAGCAGATGGACGCCGAGCGCGACATCGAGATCTACATCAACTCGCCCGGCGGGTCGTTCACCGCTCTCACCGCGATCTACGACACCATGCGTTACATCAAGCCCGATGTACGCACTGTGTGCCTCGGGCAGGCGGCCTCCGCCGCCGCGGTGATCTTGGCGGCTGGCACGAAAGGCAAGCGGCTGGCACTGCCGAACAGCCGGATCCTGATCCATCAGCCGGCGACCGAGGGCGGCTACGGCCAGTCCTCCGACATCGAAATCCAGGCCAGGGAAATCCTGCGGATTCGGTCGCTGATGGAGCAGATGCTGGCTGAGGACACGGGCAAGACGACAGACGAAGTCAGCAGAGACATCGAGCGGGACAAGTACCTGACGGCAGAGCAGGCACTGGAGTACGGCATCATCGACGAGGTCTTGACCTCGCTTAAGGCTGTTCCGGTCTAGTGGCGCCGTGAGCCTGACAGGTGGACGAAATGTCCTCCACTTCACGGAGTGGTCAGGCTAGGGTGGGAAACCAGCCACACGATCGGGCGTCGGAGAGGAGGCGGTGTGGCGCGCATCGGAGAGAGCGGCGACCTGTTGAAGTGTTCTTTCTGTGGGAAGAGCCAGAAGCAAGTCAAGAAGCTGATCGCCGGCCCAGGCGTCTATATCTGCGATGAGTGCATCGATCTCTGCAACGAGATCATCGAGGAAGAATTCTCCGAGGGCGCCGAGGTCGGGCTGCTGGATGAGCTGCCCAAGCCGCATCAGATCCGCCAATTCCTTGACAGCTACGTCATCGGCCAGAGCAATGCGAAGAAAGCTCTGGCCGTTGCCGTCTACAACCATTACAAGCGCGTCCAGGCCGAAGCCGCCAATCCCGCCCGCCGCGCCGACGACGACGGTGTCGAACTCGCAAAGTCCAACATCTTGCTGATCGGGCCAACCGGCTGCGGCAAGACCTATCTCGCCCAGACCCTGGCGAAGATGCTCAACGTGCCGTTCGCGATCGCAGATGCGACGGCTCTGACCGAGGCCGGCTACGTTGGCGAGGACGTCGAGAACATCCTGCTGAAGCTCATTCAGGCGGCTGACTTCGACGTCAAGAAGGCCGAGACCGGAATCATCTACATCGATGAGGTCGACAAGATCGCGCGCAAGAGCGAGAACCCATCGATCACCCGCGACGTCTCCGGTGAGGGCGTGCAGCAGGCGTTGCTGAAGATCTTGGAGGGAACCTCAGCGTCGGTGCCGCCGCAGGGTGGCCGGAAGCATCCGCACCAGGACTTCATTCAGATCGACACCACCAACGTCTTGTTCATTGTCGGCGGGGCCTTCGCGGGCCTCGATCACATCATCGCCCAGCGTGTGGGTAGGCGCCCGTTGGGCTTCAACAATGACATCGCCACGCGCCGGCCGGAATCGGACGACCCCTTCCACGACGTACGACCCGAAGATCTGATCAAGTTCGGCCTGATTCCGGAGTTCATCGGGCGGCTACCCATGATCTCCTCGGTCAGCCCGCTTGATCGCGACTCCCTCATCCGCATCTTGGTGGAGCCGCGTAATGCCCTTGTCAAGCAGTTCCGTAAGCTCTTCGAGCTCGATGGGGTCGAGCTGGAGTTCACCCCAGACGCGGTCGAGGCGATTGCTGATCTTGCACTGCTACGCGGCACCGGGGCTCGCGGCTTGCGGGCGATCCTCGAAGAAGTACTGCTGAACGTCATGTATGACGTTCCGAGCCGCGATGACATCGCCCAGGTGATCATTACGTCTGAAGTCGTCAGAGACTCGGTGCTGCCGACGCTGGTGCCACGCGAAAAGCTCGCCAAGCGTGAGCGTCGCGAGAAGAGCGCCTGAACCGTCCCTGACGTAACCGGTCACGTGCCACCCAGATTGTGAGCGGGAAACGGGTTGCGAGCGGACCGGTTTCTTCGAGTGGCGACTGGTTACGCTGGGGACGCCAGGGTTACGTCAACCGCTGTAGGGCCATCAGCTTCAACCCAGCTGATCTCACCGGTGATTCGGCCGACGGCACGTAGGTCGGCCTCGACCGCCTGCAGGTGTGCGAGTGCGTGCGCCGGGCCGTAGAACTTGGCGAGGCTGATCTCGGTCTTCATCGACACACTCGCTTGGGACTTGGCGCCGCGAATCTGGATCAGCGCAGCCGACACGTCGCTCAGCAGCGCGGAATCACCGCTCACGACAATCTCCTCGATCTCCGGCCAGCGGGTCCGGTGGATTGAGCCGTCCTTCCACCAAGACCACACCTCCTCGGTGACGTACGGCAGGATCGGCGCGAACAGTCGCAACACGATGTCCAAGGTGAGTGTCAAGGTGGCCCGGGCCGATGCGGCTCCGGAGTCCTGGCCGTACGCCCGCTCCTTGACCAGCTCCAGATAGTCGTCGCAGAACTGCCAGAAGAACTGTTCCGTACTCTCCAAGGCGGTGGTGTAGTCGTACGCCTCGAATGCCCTTGTGGCCTCGGTGATCAACGCCCTGAGCTGAGCGAGGAGCGAGAGGTCGGCCGGTTCGGTAACGACGGTCGGGCCGATCACAGCCCCGGCGCCTAGGACGAACTTGCTCGCATTCAAGATCTTCAGCGCGAGCCGCCGTCCCACCTTCATCTCCCGCTGATCAAAAGGCGAATCCAGCCCCGGCCGGATCTTGGCAGCACGCCAGCGTACGGCGTCGGAGCCGTAGCGTTCCAGCACATCTGTCGGCACCACCGTGTTGCCCCTGGACTTGCTCATCTTCTTGCGATCGGGATCCATCACGAAGCCGCTGATCACCGAACGCACCCACGGCAGGGAATGGTTCTCGAAGTGAGCCCGCACCACGCGTGAAAACAGCCAGGTGCGAATGATCTCGTGAGCGTGCGTGTTGAGATCCATCGGGAATGTGAGGTCGAACAGCTCCGGGTCACGCTCCCACCCGCACACAATCTGCGGAGTCAGCGAAGACGTGGCCCAGGTATCCATCACGTCGGGATCGGCTGCAAAGCCACCCGGCTCGCCGCGCTGTGCCTCGCTGAAGCCCGGAGGAACCTCCGAGCTGGGGTCCATCGGCAGGCTCTCTTCACTGGCAACGATCGGGTGGTCATAGTCGGGATCGCCCTCCGAGTCAAGGCGATACCAGACAGGGAAGGCCACCCCGAAGAACCGCTGTCTCGAAATCAGCCAGTCCCCGTTGAGACCGCTCACCCAGTTGTCGTACCGGTACTTCATATGCGGTGGGATCCATTCCAGCTCCGCGCCGCGTTCCAGGAAGACCCGCTTAAGATCATCGTCGCGCCCGCCATTGCGGATGTACCACTGCCGCGTCGACACGATCTCCAGCGGCTTGTCGCCCTTCTCGTAGAAGTTGGCCTTGCGCAACGTAGGCGTTGGCTCACCATCAAGATCACCGGACGCGCGCAGCTCAACCACGACAGCCTCCCGAGCAGAGGTGATCGTCTTGCCAGCAATTGCGTTCCATGCAGCGTCGTCGGCAATCCACGCCGGCCTGTCACGCATGATCCGACCGTCGCGACCGATGATTACTCGGGCCGGTAGTTGGAGCTCGCGCCACCAGGTGACATCAGTGAGATCACCGAAGGTGCAGCACATCGCGATCCCGGTGCCCTTGTCCGGTTCTGCAGCCGGGTGTGCAAGCACTGGCAGCTCCACACCGTAGAGCGGGCTGCCCACTCTGCTGCCGAATAGTGGCCGGTAGCGTCCGTCGTCAGGGTGTGCAACCAGCGCTACACAGGCGGCAATGAGCTCTGGCCGAGTGGTCTCGACATGGACCGGACCGTTTGGGCCGTGGAATGCCACTCGGTGAAAAGCGCCCGGATAATCACGGGCGTCGAGCTCGGCCTGGGCCACAGCGGTCTGAAAGGTCACGTCCCACAGGGTGGGGGCCTCTGACAGATAAGCCTCGCCGCGCACGACATTGCGAAGGAATGCCTTCTGGGCCACCACGATCGAGTCATCACCGATCGTCGTGTAGAGACTGGACCAATCCACGCTCAGTCCCACCCTGCGCCACAGGTCCTCGAACGCCTTCTCGTCCACATGGGTCAGCTCGTGGCAAAGTTCGACGAAGTTGGGCCGACTGATCCGCAGCTCGTGCTTCGGGTCAGGCTTCTCGGGCGGAGTGAAGTGCGGGTCGTACGGCACGGTGGGGTCGCAACGCACGCCGTAGAAGTTCTGGACGCGGCGCTCAGTCGGCAGGCCATTGTCGTCCCAGCCGATCGGATAGAAGACGTGCTTGCCCCGCATTCGCTGGAAGCGCGCGATCAGATCGGTGTGGGTGTAGGAGAAGACGTGCCCGACATGCAGCGAGCCCGACACCGTAGGCGGGGGAGTGTCGATGCTGTACACCTCCGCCCGGCTCTCGGGCCGCACGAACGCGTACGTGTCATCGGCCTTCCAGCGCGCGATCCACTTGTCCTCCAGACCTTCCAGTGCCGGCTTCTCCGGTACGTCCGCGCCGGGCATGGTCGACGCGTCGGTTCGGGGGTCAGCTGAAATGGTCATGATCGAGATCCTAGAGAAGGGAGGGACGGCACACACGTGCGTTTCGTGTCGCGGGCCAGTATGACCCGGCCACCAAGGGTTCCAGCGAACCAGCGCACCGGGGTCGGGTCCTAGACTTTGGGCGTCATGCCTGCCGAACAAACTCATGCCGAGATCGTCGCCGCCCTCACGAGCCGGTGGCCGGAACATCGCCCGGCACCGAGTCTGGGCCGGATCCAGGCCCTGACCGAGTTGCTCGGCGACCCGCAACGGGTCTACCCGGTCATCCACCTGACCGGGACCAACGGCAAGGGCAGCACCGCCGCGATGATCGAATCGCTGCTGCGAGCCGATGGGCTTCGTACCGGGCGATTCACCAGCCCGCACGTGACCAGCGTGACAGAACGCATCACCATCGACGGGGAGCCGATCAGCGATGAGCGGTTCGACGAAGTGTGGCGAGAGATCGAGCCGTACGTCGAATTCGTCGACGAACGCCAGATCGACGACGTCTCGATGACTTTCTTCGAGATCATCACCGCGATGGCGTACGCCGCATTTGCCGACGCACCTGTCGACGTCGCGATCGTCGAGGTCGGTTTAGGTGGCGCCTGGGACGCCACCAATGTGGCTGATGCGGACGTTGCTGTGGTTACCCCGATTGATCTTGATCACACCAACTTGCTGGGCCGTACCATCACCGAGATCGCGCGGGAGAAGGCCGGGATCATCAAGCCGGGCGCGCATGCCATCCTCGCCGGGCAGACTCTCGAGGCCGCCCAGATCTTGCTGGCCCGGTGCGCCGAGGTGGGGGCGTTGCCGCAGCGTGAGGGGATCGACTTTGGTGTCATCGATCGGCAGCTCGCCGTAGCCGGGCAGCTCATTCGGCTGAGCGGTGCGGACGGCCCGGTGGATGACATCTTCCTGCCCTTCTACGGTGCGCACCAGGCCGCGAACGCTGCCCAGGCGCTCGCCGCAACCGAGGCGTTTCTCGGGCTCAAGGCATTGGACCCTGACGTGGTCCGGCAGGGGTTCGCCCAGGTCCGCTTTCCTGGCAGGTTGGAACTGGTACGCCGCTCGCCGTCGGTGGTGCTCGACGCAGCGCACAACCCGCACGGTGCCCGAGCGGCTGCAGCTGCGATCACCGAGGCCTTCGCCTTCGCCCCCCTGATCGGCGTTGTCGCCGTCATGGCGGACAAGGATGCGCGCGGCATCCTCGAAGTCTTCGAGGAGATCATGAACCATGTCGTGATCACTCAGGTCGCCTCGACACCGCGTGGCATGCCGGCTGAAGCGTTGGCGGAGTTGGCAGAGGAGATCTTCGGCGCCTCGCGCGTGACTGTGGTTCCCCGGCTCGACGACGCGATCGAGCGGGCGGTGGCACTGGCGGAGGAGGATGTCGTCGGCTCGTCGGGAGTCCTGATCAGCGGTTCGGTGATTGCGATCAGCGAGGCACGCACCCTGCTCGTCAAGGATGAGCCGGTGGCCGTTTCCACGGCGAGTGGGAATCTCGACGATGGATGGGACGGCGACTACTCCGAAAACGGGCACGAGACCGACCGGGATTGGCGGTGATCAGCCTCAGCGCTGGCAACCCGATGCGGGTGGTGCTGATGACCGTGCTGATCTTCGAGGTGATCGTTTTCGGACTCGCCATACCCGTCATGATCTTGATCTCCAATGTGTCCGCTGCGGCGGCTGCCGGATTCGGAGGTGGGGCGGCGGTCCTCGCCATCCTGGCCGCTGGCCTTCTTCGCCGTCGGGTGGGCTACATCCTCGGCTGGGCCGCCCAGCTTGCGGGCCTCGCTCTCGGATTCGTGACGCCGATGATGTTCGTCGTCGGGGCGCTGCTCGCGGGTGTGTGGGTGTTGTCGTTCGCCTTGGGGAAGCGGCTGGATTCGCGCGTGGAGACTTCCCCAGAAGGCGGCGACATCGCCTAGGGTGCTTGGCATGACTTACGCCGCACCGCCCGTGCCGACCCAGCGTTCCTTCGTGCTGATCAAGCCGGACGCTGTCCGTCGCGGGCTTGCCGGGGCGATCATCAGCAGGTTTGAATCCAAAGGGCTTTCGATCGTGGCGATGGAGCTGCGCCAGATGACGGGTGAGCTCGCCGATCAGCTCTACGCAGAGCATGTCGAGCGGCCGTTCTACCCGCCGCTACGGCTGTTTGTGACCTCCGGTCCGTCAGTGGCGATGGTCGTCGAAGGCGACGAGGCCATCGATGTCGTTCGCACGATCAACGGCGCCACCGACGGGCGGAAGGCCGCCCCTGGCACCATCCGCGGTGATTTCGCACTGTCCAATCGGGAAAACCTGGTGCACGGCTCCGACTCCTTGGAGTCGGCCAAGCGTGAGATCGCGCTCTGGTTTCCGGACATGGCTTGACTCGTAGCTGATCACGAACTCGCCATTACGCTGGGAGCGTCATGACGACCATCGCAACAGGCCCCGACTCGGTATTCCCGCGCCTCGAACCGCTGCTCGCGCGGGTCAGCAAGCCGATCCAGTACGTGGGTGGGGAGCTGAACAGCGTGACGAAGGACTGGGAATCGGTCGAGGTTCGCTGGTGTCTCAGCTACCCGGATGCCTACGAGGTGGGCTTGCCCAATCAGGGCATCGCGATCTTGTATGAGATCCTCAACGAACAGGACTGGATCCTCGCTGAGCGGACGTACGCGGTGTGGGCCGACATGGAAGCCCTGATGCGCGAGCATGGTGTGCCGCAGTTCACGCTGGACTCGCATCGCCCGGTCGGAGAGTTCGATGTCTTCGGGCTGAGCTTCGCCACCGAGCTCGGCTATACCAACATGCTGAGCGAGCTCGATCTCGCCGGAATCCCGATTCACGCTCAGGACCGCCGGGAGCAGCACCCCATCGTCCTGGCAGGCGGCCACGCGGCGTTCAACCCCGAACCGATCGCAGACTTCCTCGACGCCGCGGTGCTGGGCGATGGCGAGGAGATCGCGCTGACGATCTCGGAGGTCATCCGGGAATGGAAAGCCGAGGGCCGGCCCGGCGGCCGCGACGGGCTCTTGCTGCGACTTGCGGCTGGCGGCGGGGTTTACGTACCGAAGTTCTACGACGTGGACTACCTGCCCGACGGCCGCATCCACAGGGTGGCGCCGAATCGGCCAGGCGTACCGTTCCGCGTCGCCAAGCACACGCTGATGGACCTGGACAACTGGCCGTATCCCAAGAACCCGCTCGTGCCGCTCGCCGAGACGGTACATGAGCGCTACGCCGTTGAGATCTTCCGCGGCTGCACCCGTGGCTGTCGCTTCTGCCAGGCGGGAATGATCACCCGGCCCGTCCGCGAGCGGAGCATCGATGTCATCGGGGCTATGGTGCAGCGCGGCATCGAGGCGACCGGCTTGGGGGAAGTCGGGCTGCTGAGCCTCTCGAGCAGTGATCATTCCGAGATTGCCGACATCACTCGCCAACTCGCCGATCGCTATGAGGGCAGCAATGTTTCGCTCTCCTTGCCCAGCACTCGGGTGGACGCGTTCAACGTCGACCTCGCCAACGAGCTGTCCCGCAACGGCCGACGGTCCGGCCTCACCTTCGCCCCCGAGGGCGGCACCGAGCGGCTGCGCAAGGTGATCAACAAGATGGTCACCGAGGATGATCTGATCAGCACGGTCGCGACGGCGTACGCGCAGGGCTGGCGGCAGGTCAAGCTGTATTTCATGTGCGGGCTGCCGACCGAGACTGACGAGGATGTGCTTGCGATCGGGGAGCTCGCCAAGCGGGTGATCGCGACCGGTCGAGAGGTCAGCGGGCGGCGGGACATCCGCTGCACAGTGAGCATCGGGGGGTTCGTGCCCAAGCCCCATACGCCGTTCCAGTGGGCCGCGCAGTGTGATCATGAAACCGTGGACGCCAGGCTGGCCAAGCTGCGCGATGCGATCCGCCGTGATCGGGAGTATGGCCGGGCCATCGGCTTTCGGTACCACGATGGGAAGCCAGGCATCATCGAAGGATTGCTGAGCCGCGGCGACCGACGCGTCGCCGCCGTCATCGAGGCCGCCTGGCGTGACGGCGCCAGGTTCGACGGATGGAGCGAGCACTTCTCCTACGAGCGCTGGGCATCCTGTGCCGAGCGTTGCCTGGAGGGCAGCGGGGTGGACCTCGATTGGTACACCACCCGGGAGCGCGACTACGCCGAGGTATTGCCCTGGGATCACTTGGATGCAGGACTGGATCGCGAGTGGCTCTGGGAGGACTGGCAGGACGCCTTGGATCAGGTCGAGGTCGACGATTGCCGATGGACACCCTGCTTCGACTGCGGCGTCTGTCCACAGCTGGACACCACCATCCAGATTGGCCCGACCGGTCGCCAACTTCTTCCAATAACACCCATCGCCGATCTGTCCAGGACCAGCTGACCCGTGATCGAGAGTCGTTGCCCGTGAATTTCTAGTGACGTCCGACCTGAGTAGAGGGACCCAAGGGAGGAGCTTTTCGGGCCGCTAGCTTCCCGGCATGGTCACCGACGAGCCGCCTCGTGGTGGCCCCGCCTCGGGAGATCTGCCGGCCCGCGAGCTTCCAAGATCACGCCGCACGTGGGCTCGTGTGCCTCACCGAGCTCGAGAGGGCATTGAACGACGGTAGCTCAACTGGGATCTGACAAGTCGCTGGTTAGGCTCAACTTCGTGTCGCCGAGGCCTCGTACCCAACCCGCGCAGCACCCGCCGCCAGTGCAGTGGCTCCGGATCAAGTACGCCAAGCGCGGCCGTGCCCGTTTCACCAGCCATCGGGATTTCGGGCGGGCGTTCGAACGGGCACTGCGTCGGGCCGCGGTGCCCATGGCGTACTCCTCCGGCTTCTCGCCGCACCCACGTATCTCATACCCGAACGCCTCTCCGACTGGCGCGGCAAGCGAAGCCGAGTACCTGGAGATCGGGTTGGCTGCGGCATGCGACCCGGACAAGGTGCGCGACGCCCTCGACGCAGCCCTACCGCCCGGCCTCGATGTGGTCGAGGTGGCCGTGGCGCGGCCCGGAGCTTTGGCAGAAGAGCTGACCGGGTCGCGTTGGCGGGTGGATCTGGCCGGCCTCTCAACCGCAACCCTGAAGACCGCCCGTGATGCGTTCCTGGCCAGGGACGTGGTGCTGGTGCAGCGGATGACCAAGAACGGGATGCGGGAGTTCGACGCGCGTGCGGCCGTAGTCGCGTTCGAGGTCGAGGACGGTCGGCTCATCGTGACGCTGGCTCACCAGACACCGCTGGTCCGACCCGACGACGTGCTGGCCGGCCTGCAGGTGGCCAGCCTTGAGTTTGCTCCGGTTGAACCACCGGTCCTGACGCGTCTCGCCCAGGGTCGGCTCGACCCCGCTTCCGGAGCCATTACCGAGCCAGGCCAGTAGGCGCCACCAGCGGCGCGGTCCGACAACGTACGTGAGCTGTGACGTGTGTGTGATACTGGAGATGGCTCGGACGCCTGGTGCGTCCGGCCTCGATGGCAGACATTCGCGGCGTAACACGTCGCGAC
The DNA here is from genome assembly GCA_963759635.1 of uncultured Actinomycetota bacterium. Classification (GTDB taxonomy): domain Bacteria; phylum Actinomycetota; class Actinomycetes; order Propionibacteriales; family Propionibacteriaceae; genus Microlunatus. The sequence continues at coordinate 45,177 of CAVXAP010000023.1, read as the reverse complement.
AGCAGGTGGACCTGATCCTCCACCGCGACGAGCGGGCTTCGAAGGAAGCAGCCAGTGCTTGACCGCGGGACGGTCGGACTCACCACATCGGTTCCGCAAGCTTCCGCAGCCCGGCCGTGCGCCGATGCCGCGAAACGAGAAAGTGCGCAATTTGCGCCATAGAGGAGTCTGATGCTCGACCCCCACGAGCCCCACACGCATACCCAAGACACGACTGAACAGCCATCTCCGCCGACTACGCGCCGGAGACGGGCGGCAAGCCGACCAGCTGGCCCGCCCTCCACAGCCCCGAATGCACCCGAGATCGAGCGCCCGCAGGAGTCGCCGGAGCCGGTCAGCGAGGACTTTATCGCTGTAGAGATCACGCCTCCGGCCGAGAAGACCGCGAGGAAGCCCGCGGCCAAGCGCACCCCGAAGAAACGCTCTGAGCAGACTTCCCCGAGCGACGGTGGAGTCGCCAAACCCCCACGCAAGAGAACGGCCAAGAAGGCCGTTGCCATGGCAACCGAAGCTCCCTCCGACGAGGTTCGCGCACTCTCCGCGGAGCCGGAGGTGCCAGCACCAACACTCCAGGACGCGCCACCCGCGGAGGCCGTGGTGGTCGCCGTTGTCGCTGCTGAGGAGGACACGAGCGAGGCAGCGGTGCCTGAAGAGCCTGCACGTGAAGAACCGGCACCCGACGCACCGGCACCTGAGCTAGCCGCCGCCGTGGAACCCGAGCCCGTGGAACGTCCCCCTGAGGAACCTGCGCCCGACGAACCTGCGCCGCAGGAGGAGGACTCGGCCGAAGCAGCCGAGGAGCAGGCGACCGAAAGCGAGACTGGCGAGGGCCGCAGGCGTCGCCGGCGCCGCGGAGGCCGTCGTCGTCGGCGCACCACAGGCGACGAGGCCGAGTCAGGAGACGCAGAGCAGCCTGAAGAGGACGAAACCGGGGAGATCAACGGCAGCACTGACGTCACCACTGAGAGCCAGCGTCGGCGTCGGCGTCGTCGTCGCCGGCGGGGAGAGGAGGCCGCTCCGTCTCCAGACGACCCGACGGACACTCTCCTTCGCGTACGCGAGCCTCGCCGGCAAGACGTCAGCGACGAAGTCACCGGCATCGACGGGTCGACGCGGATGGAGGCCAAGCGGCAGCGCCGACGCGAAGGTCGGGAGGCAGGTCGGCGTCGTACGCCCGTCCTGAGCGAGGCAGAGTTTCTGGCCCGGCGCGAATCGGTGACGCGCAAGATGATCATCAGGCAACGCGACGATCTTGCGCAGATCGCGGTGCTCGAGGACGACATCCTGGTCGAGCACTACGTCGACCGCGCTACTCACGGTTCCTTGATCGGCAACGTCTATCTCGGCCGCGTCCAAAATGTGCTGCCATCCATGGAGGCTGCCTTCGTGGACATCGGCCGCGGTCGCAATGGGGTGATCTACGCGGGAGAGATCGACTGGGATTACTTCGGCGCCGAAGGCCAGAATCGCAAAGTCGAAAAGGTGCTCAAGCCAGGGCAGACGATCTTGGTTCAGGTCTCCAAGGATCCGGTCGGTGCCAAGGGCGCGCGGCTGACCAACCACGTCTCGATTCCCGGCCGCTACATCGTCTATGCGCCGGGCGGCCATTTATCCGGAATCTCTCGCAAGCTCCCCGAAATCGAACGCCGGCGGCTCAAGGAGATCTTGTCGGACCTTGTCGGCGAATCCGCAAGTGTGATCGTCCGCACGGCTGCCGAGGGGGCAAGCGAAGAAGAGCTGGTGCGTGATGTCAACCGGCTGAAGGCGCAGTGGGAAGACATCGAGCGGAAGGTCGCCACCGGCAATGCACCGCAACAGCTCTATGCCGAACCCGACCTCACCGTACGCATTGTCCGGGACCTCTTCACCGAAGATTTCTCGGAGTTGATCATTTCTGGCAATGGCCGGATGACCGACGCGTATGACGCGGTCGAGGCATACGTCTCACACGTAGCCCCGCATCTGAAGGATCGGCTGCGTCGTTGGGAGGGTGATCATGATCTTTTCGCTGAGTACCGGCTGGACGAGCAGATCGCGAAGGGCCTGGAACGCAAGGTGTTCCTGCCTTCGGGTGGGTCGTTGATCATCGACCGGACCGAGGCTATGACGGTGATCGACGTGAACACCGGGAAGTTCACAGGCACGGGCGGCAACCTGGAGGCTACTGTCACCAGCAACAACCTGGAGGCCGCCGAGGAAATCGTGCGGCAACTGCGGCTCCGCGACATCGGCGGCATCATTGTGATCGACTTCATCGACATGGTGCTGCCCACCAATCGGGAGCTGCTGCTGCGCAGGCTTGTCGAGTGTCTGGGGCGGGACCGAACACGGCACCAGGTTGCCGAGATCACCAGCCTGGGCCTGGTTCAGATGACGCGCAAGCGCATCGGCACCGGACTGCTGGAAGCGTTTAGCACCGAGTGCCCGCAGTGCCACGGCCGCGGCTACGAACTGCACGACCTGGCAGTCGAATCGCACCGACATTCCGATGGAGGAGCGCGCGACTCGCGTCCGCGCGACCGTCGGAGCAATGCCCCATCAGGTGCTGGAAGCGCGACGGATAGCGCGACACCGGCAGACGCCGCCGAGGTCAGCAACGGAGCAGCGTCTGAAGAGCGCCCTGCTCGTGGCCGACGAAGCGGTCGCAGCCGCCGCGATACTGCAGGCCAGGAACAGGATGCGTCTGAGCCGCAGATCGAGCCGGTGGTGTTGAGCTGATCAACAATGCGACGTCCGCCCAGCCCTCACCTCTCGTCGTTGCCATCGTGGGGGCCGGGCCAGCAGGGATCTATGCCGCCGAGGCCCTCAGCCAGCAGACCGATGTCGCGGTGGAGATCGCAGTCATTGATCGGCTTCCGGTGCCGTTCGGGCTGGTCCGTTACGGCGTAGCGCCAGACCATCACTCCATCCGCTCGATCCGCAATACCCTCGAGCGCACCCTGGAGAAGCCCTCTGTCCGCTTCTACGGCGATGTGACTATCGGCTCCGATCTCAGCATTTCCGAGCTCCGGGAGTCCGTCGATGCGGTGATCTACGCGTACGGGGCAGGCAGCGACCGGCGGCTGGAGATTCCCGGAGAACATCTGTCAGGAAGCATCGCGGCGGCTGAGCTCGTCGCGTGGTACTGCGGCCATCCCGATGTACATCCCGATACTGACCAGCCCAGCATCCGTGACTACCTCGTGGCGTCCGAGATCGACGAGCTGATCCGTACCTCCCGTCACGCCGTGGTGGTCGGCGTCGGAAACGTTGCCCTCGATGTGGCCCGTGTGTTGATCAAGAATGTCGATGAGCTCGACGACACAGACATGGCCGACGAGGTACTGCAATCTCTCTCCCGCAAGAACATCACCGACGTTCATGTGCTCGGGCGCCGCGGGCCCGCGTACACGGCCTTCACCACCAAAGAGCTTCGCGAGATGGGGCAGCTTGCCGACGCTGACGTGATCATCGACCCCGCAGACCTCGAGCTGGATCCGTCCAGCGAGGCAGTCGTGCAACGGAACAAGGTGGCGGCCCGCAATCTGGTGGTGCTCCAGGAGTGGGCGGCGCGGCCGCTGAGCGGTGCATCCAGGCGCATCAGCTTCCACTTCTGGAGTCGACCGACAATGATCATCGGCAGTGATCGCGTGACGGCAGTCGAAGTTGAGCGGACCATGATCAATTCCGAGGGATTCGTGGTTGGCATCGGCCGTGGCCCCACCCTGCCCGCTGATCTCGTGGTGCGTTCGGTCGGCTACCGCGGCCTGCCGCTGGCCGGCATTCCCTTCGACCAGAAAACCGGACGTGTTCCACATGCCGAGGGCCGCGTGATTCGCGACGGCGGGTTCTCACCGGACGAGTATGTGACTGGTTGGATCAAGCGCGGGCCGACTGGGGTGATTGGCACCAACAAGTCCGATGCCGTTGAGACGGTCACGTCACTGCTGGCCGACCTGCATGATGGCGCGGTCCAGGCCCATGGACGATCGGGACATCTAGACCGGCTGCTCGCGCAACGGGGCATACGTGCCCTCGGTATGCCGGCCTGGCACCGCATAGACGCAGCGGAGGTTGCGCTGGGCGCCAGCCATGGTCGGCTGCGCACCACACTTGCGCATCGCCGCGAGCTGCTCGCCGCCGCCGATAACTCGGATGAGGACCGCTCTGCAGACCGAGCTCGCCAAGCTGCGGACGTGACTGCGCTCCAGCGGCCAGAATGAGCGTTGTGACAGCAGAGCAGCAGCGGCCGCGGGGATACGGCGGGCCGAGCAACGGTGTGTGGTGTGACGACGCCGGCCCGGGCATGGTGGCGCGGCTCGCCGGCCTTGGATTCGACTGGGTGTGCCTTGACATGCAACACGGCGGGTATTCGCGCACCGAGATCATCGAGGCTGCCCGCAGCTTTCCGCCAGGGGGTGTCGAGCTGGTGGTGCGGGTTCCCTCGTGTGACTTCACCGCGATAGGTGTCGCGCTCGACGCCGGAGCCCGGGCGGTGATCGTCCCGCAGATCGAGTCTGCGGCGGATGCGCAGCGCGCGGTCGTAGCGACCTTCTACCCGCCGATCGGTGGGCGCAGTTGGGGTCCGCTGGGCCGCATTTGGGACGGTCCGACTATGACGTCCGAGGAGGCTAATCGCAGTACGACCTGTGCAGTGATGATTGAGTCGGCCAATGCTCTCTTGCAGGTCGAAGAGATCGCGGCGGTTGACGGGATCGGTCAGCTTTTCGTCGGACCCTACGATCTCTCGCTCTCCCTTGGCACGACCGTGCCAGCCCTCCTCGATGACGACTCGGAGTCGAGCCCTCTGACGCGGATCGTGCAGATCGCGGCCGCGTACGGTCGTACGGTGGGCGGCTTTGCCGGAACTCCTGAGCTTGCTGATCGCTTCCGAGAACGCGGCATCCCATGCGTTGCCGTGGCAACTGATCTCTGGATCACCAGTGAGGGCGCTCGTACCGCCCTCCGTTTGACATCCGGCGCCGGCTGACGAAACCTACGTTCACGTACTTTGCTGACGGTTTGCATAGGTTGCTACCTGTGCAGACCGCCAACAGCCCACGTGAACGTAGGTTGCGCCAGGAGCCTCTGCAAATACCAGCCGGCCAGAGCTGTACATGCCATGACGGCTCTGGATTCGGTGAAGACGGGCCCCTAATCAGGGCTCGTGCCGACAAGCTCAGCTCGGGACAGCCGAAAACCGAGTACGGCGATCCACAGGAACAACACCGACACGAAGATCCGCTGGACGAGGCCGTTCCATGTACCGGCGAACCCGATCACGTAGAGGACGAGCAGGGCAAACCCGATCAAACCGGTGACGATGGAGTAGGTCCGCAAGGGGCGCCAGCGGTCATCTCGAGCGAATGCGCGGCCGAATACCAGGGCTGCGGCGATCAAGGCCAGGAAGATGATCAGGCTGATGTTGTCGTGGACCTGGTGATGCCAGGACACCTCGCCGGCATCCACCCGAGCAGCGCAAGCCGGCAATTCGCTACTGCAGTCGTTGCGCGCCAACCCGGCCACCGCAAGACCGACACCTCCGATCATGAGAAGAATTGACCCGATCACTGCAGATGGGGATCTGAGAGTGCGGGCCAAACCTGCGGCCAGAGCAACAGTTCCCGCGCCGAGCAGCACGAAGCCAGTGATCATGAACCATGCGTGCTGCGCATCTAGTGCCGCCAGTGCGCTGATGTCTTCCTGACGGAGGCTGTACTCATCTTGGATCAGCCCGACGAGGAGCCAGGCGATCGTGAAGGCGATCGGGCCGGCCGTAGCAAGCCGACCGAGCCACACGCTGCGGCGTGCCCTGTTGCTGATCAGCGCACCTGGTAGGTCGCGATGATCACACCCTTGGATGTGGCCAGGCTGTCGACGAGCTCGAATTCGACGTTTGGTCCTCGTTCATCGAAGAGCCGGTGACCTTGACCCAACACGAGCGGGTGGATGAGCAACACGAATCGGTCGATCAACTTTGCCGCCAGCAGTGAGCTCACCAGCTGGGCGCTGCCAACCACGCCGAGATCCTGCCCTGACTCTGCTTTGAGTGCGGCGACACTGGCCGCGGGGTCGCCGGGCAGCAGGATCGAGTTCTGCCAGGGCAGCGGCTCGGAAAGTGTATTGGAGACCACGTACTTGGTGACCTGGTTCAGATACGGGGTGAACGGGTTGTCAGTCTGCTGCGGCCAGTACCCATGGAAGTCTTGATAGGTGCGGCGGCCGAAGAGCATCGCTCCGGAGGAGGCCATGCCCTCACCCATCCGCTGAGCCATGACCTCGTCGTTGTAGGGCACCGCCCATCCCCCACGGTCGAAGCCGTCCCGGGTATCCTCATCTGCTCTGCCCGGAGCCTGGATTACCCCATCCAGCGATACGCTCAGCGTGGCCGAAATACTGCGCACAATTCCCCCTTCGTCCCACCGCAAGCCATTCCTGGTGGAGGATACGCAGGCGGTTTGACCCCGTTAGGAGCGGCCGCGTAGCCTAGACCCTCGGTGCGCACGCTTTGGCGCGCACCTTGCGTGTGCCGTCAAACCGTTGCACACCACCTAATCAGACAGCAAGAGAGAGCAGGTCAGGCGTGTACGCGATCGTGCGGAGTGGCGGCCGCCAACACAAGGTCGCTGTCGGCGACGTCCTCGAAATTGATCGCCTTGACGATGCGGTCGGCTCCAACATCAGCCTGACACCGCTGCTGCTCGTTGATGGCGATGCCGTTACCTCAGACTCGGCGGCACTCGGCTCGGCATCGGTGACCGCCGAGGTGCTTGCTGAGACCAAGGGTCCCAAGATCCGCATCCTGAAGTTCAAGAACAAGACCGGCTACCGCAAGCGTCAGGGTCACCGTCAGCGGTACACCAAGGTTTTGGTCACCGAGATCAAGAGCTGAGGCGACGACATGGCACATAAAAAGGGCGCGTCCTCGACCCGAAACGGTCGTGACTCCAACTCGCAGCGGCTCGGCGTCAAGCGGTTCGGCGGCCAGTTGGTGAACGCCGGCGAGATCATCGTCCGGCAGCGCGGTACCCACTTCCACCCAGGTGATGGCGTCGGCCGTGGCGGCGATGACACCTTGTTCGCCCTGGTCGCGGGGCATGTCGAGTTCGGCACTCGGCGAGGCCGTCGAGTCGTCAACGTGACCCCCAGCGCGTCAGATTCCGAGCCAGCTGAGGCCACCATCTCGGCAAAGTAACCACGTACACCAAACGCCGAAAAGGGTGGCCCCGAGCATCTGGGCCACCCTTTTCATCGTTTCTCAGGACTGAAAGGAGGTTGAGCGATGGCCATCCCAACCTTCGTGGATCAGGTCACCCTGCACGTGTATGGCGGCAATGGTGGCCACGGCTGCGCCTCCATTCATCGCGAGAAGTTCAAGCCGCTCGGCGGCCCGGATGGCGGCAACGGTGGGAACGGCGGCTCAGTGATCCTTCGTGTTGATCATCGTTTGACGACTTTGGTCGATTACCACCGTCAGGCGCATCGGCGTGCGACCAACGGCGAGCCGGGTCGCGGCAATCACGCCAACGGTGCTCGGGGAGAGGACGTCGTCCTTCCGGTGCCCAGCGGCACTGTCGTCACCGACGGGGACACCGGTGAGCAAATCGCTGACCTGACCGACGACGGCGCCGAGATTGTCGTCGCGCAGGGTGGCCGTGGCGGGCTCGGGAATGCAGCCCTGGCTTCCCCGAGCCGGAAAGCACCAGGGTTCGCGTTGCTCGGCGAGCAAGGTGAGACCCGGACGATCAACCTGGAGCTGAAGGTCATCGCCGACATCGGGTTAGTAGGTTTCCCGAGCGCCGGAAAGTCGTCACTGGTGGCCGCGATCTCGCGCGCCAGGCCCAAGATCGCCGACTACCCCTTCACGACCTTGGTGCCCAACCTCGGTGTCGTGGTCGCCGGTGACGTCAGCTACACCGTCGCTGACGTGCCCGGGCTGATCGAGGGCGCCAGCGAAGGACACGGTCTCGGTTTCGACTTCCTACGCCACATTGATCGGTGCGCCGCCATCGTCCATGTGATCGACTGCGCCACATATCTGCCGGGCCGCGATCCGGTCACCGATCTCGATGTCATCGAGGCTGAGCTGAAAGCGCATGGAGGACTTGAAGACCGGCCGCGGCTGGTCGCCCTGAACAAGATCGACATCCCTGACGCAAGGCAGGTCGCTGAGCTGGCTTCCGGCGATTTGCACGACCGCGGGCTGCAAGTCTTCCCCATTTCAACGAGAAGCGGCGAAGGCCTGCGGGAATTGATCTTCGCAATGGCGAAGCTGGTCAAGGCTCGCCGTGATACCGCAGCACCGCGTCCACCCGCACGGATCGTGATTCGACCGAAGCCGGTCGGCGGCCATGATGAGTTCAGTATCGAGCGCGAAGGCGAGCTGTGGCGCGTACGCGGAAGCAAGCCCGAGCGGTGGGTACAGCAGACCGACTTCGCCAACGCGGAGGCCGTCGGCTATCTCGCCGACCGGCTCAATCGGATTGGGATCGAAGACCGGCTGCTCGAGCTGGGCGCGCTGCCCGGCGATGGTGTCGCGATCGGCGGCGCGGACGCCGTGATCTTTGACTTCGCCCCCCAAATCGAGATCGGTGCCGAGATCCTCAGCCGCCGCGGTGCGGACCAGCGGCTGACCGAAGAACGACCCGCCGCCCGGCGTCGGCGCGAGAAGGATCGGGCGTACCACGCCGACGGAGAGGTCGCTGAGGACCAGCCCGCAGAATCCGACGAAGCTGCGGAGGAAGGCCCTTCGACAGGCTCAGGGAACAGTGACGCTGGCTCTGATCACGACCATGCGTGAAGAGCTTGCAGGCGCCCGCCGGGTGGTGGTCAAGGTCGGTTCATCCTCTCTGACGACCACCGAGGGAGGCATCGACCCGCAACGGATCGAGCAGCTCGTCGGCGTGCTCGCTCGCGCCAGGTTGGCGGGCCGCGAGATCGTCCTGGTGTCATCCGGTGCCATTGCCGCCGGGCTCTCACCGCTCGGACTCAAAGCCCGCCCGCGTGACCTCGCGACCCAGCAAGCGGCCGCCTCGGTCGGTCAGGGTTTGCTGATGGGGTACTACACGCAGCTGTTCGACGAGTACGGGCTTCGGGTGGGTCAGGTCCTGCTCACTGCCGACGACGTGACCCGCCACTCGCACTATCGCAATGCGTACCGCACCTTCGGTCGCCTGCTGGAGCTGGGCGTCGTGCCGGTAGTCAATGAGAATGACACAGTTGCGACGCATGAAATCAGATTCGGTGACAATGATCGGCTCGCTGCGTTGGTGGCGCATCTGGTCCATGCCAATGCTCTCGTGCTGCTCAGCGACGTAGAGGCGCTCTACACGGCCAACCCCGCCAAACCAGGCGCGCGCAAGATCGACGAGGTGTGGAGTGAGGCGGATCTGGCCGATGTGGACATTGAAACTCGTGGTACCGCGATCGGCACTGGGGGAATGGTGACCAAGATCGACGCGGCGCGGATTGCTACCTCGGCCGGGATTCCGGTCGTGCTGACCACCGTCGAGCAGGCTGAGGTAGCACTGTTCGGGGAGTCTGTCGGAACGCTGTTCCACCCCACGGGTCGCCGCCGACCGACCCGGCTGCTGTGGCTGCGGCACGCTAGCGATGCTCGCGGCACCCTGGTCCTCGATGCAGGTGCTGTCCGTGCGCTGACCCAGCGCAAGGCCTCGCTGCTCCCGGCTGGCATCACCGCCGTACGCGGCCAGTTCTCCTCTGGCGAGCCGGTGGAGCTGGTCGGTCCCGATGGCTTGGTCGTCGCCCGCGGCCTGGTGAATTACGACTCCGATGAACTGCCGGCCCTGCTGGGCCGCAGTACTCGCGACCTTGCCGCCGAGCTGGGTGCCGGGTACGACCGTACGGTGGTGCACCGCGACGCGCTCGTCGTCATCGAGACCGCCCAGACCAGAGCGTGAACGCTGCCGACGGCGCGTGCTGCGAGCGTCGGGAATCGCGCGCCGCCGCACGGAGGAGAAGCGAGCGGAGGCGTTCTTTCCTCGGCGAGCGACGACGACGGCGGCGGATTCCAAGCGCGATGCGCGAGCAGCTCAAGAGAACTGTCAGAGGCGTGCGGCACGATGGTATGCATCATGACTGAGCTCTTCTTTGATCAGTTCGACAGCCAGGTCGGCGTGATTGGCATCCTTGCCGGTCCCGCAGGCGTACGCGAGGTTGGCTGGCGTCTGCGACCGCGAGGCGCGTCCACCGAACCAGACGAGACCGTTCAGCTGGCACTCGGCCAGCTGCGTGAGTACTTCGCCGGACAGCGGCGAGACTTCACACTTCCCCTCGACTTGCCTCCGATGGAGCCGGTCACCGAGGCAGTGCTTCACGCATTGATGACTGTCCGCTACGGAGACACGATCACCTACGGCGAGCTTGCCGAGCGCAGCGGCACCGGAGTGCCAGCAAGGGCTATTGGGGAGATCATGGCAGCCAACCCTGTGCCCATCATCATCCCCTGCCACCGCGTCGTGGCCAGCGATGGGCTGGGCGGCTACTCAGGCGGCGAGCCCGGACGCCACCTGGAGACCAAACGCTGGCTGCTGGAGAATGAAGGTGCGTTGCCGCCGGCGCTGGTCTAGCGAGGCGCGTCCCGAGCTCGAAGCGCTCATGCTGGCTGCGCTTCGACAGACTCAGCGCGCATAGATTCAATACATGGAGACTTCGGTGACGCGGACCAGCTGTTGTGTCGTCGGTGGCGGTCCGGCCGGCTTGATTCTCGGCCTCATCCTGGCCCGTGCCGGGGTCCGAACAACGGTACTGGAGAAGCATGACGACTTTCTGCGTGACTTCCGCGGCGACACGGTGCACGCCTCGACCCTCACCCTGCTGGACGAGTTAGGCCTTGGGGAGCATTTCGCCGCCCTCCCCCCACGCTGGGTGCAGAAGCTCACGGTCCAGCTCGACTCCGGCACCTTCGAGGTCGCCGACCTGAGCGGGCTGCCCGGCCGTCACCAGCACATTGCCCTGGTACCGCAGTGGGATTTCCTCAATGTGGTCGCCGACGCCAGCCGCCAGGAGCCCAGTTACGAGCTGATCATGAAGGCTGAAGTAACCGACCTCGTGTGGGACGGCGCGAGGATCGCCGGCGTGACCTACTTCCAGAACGGCCAGAGCCACCATCTGGAAGCTGATCTTGTCGTCGGGTGCGACGGCCGATCGTCCGTGGTACGGGAGCGGGCCGGTCTGCGATTGCGGACATTTGGCGTGCCGATGGATGTGCTGTGGTTTCGGCTGCCGCGGCTGGCCACCGATCCGGAGGGGGTCGTTGGTCGCATCTCGCGGTCCAACTTGATGATCATGATCGACCGCGGGGACTACTTCCAGATCGGCGTAGTGATCAGGAAAGGTTCGATTGCGACACTCCGCGACCGCGGCATCGAGATGTTCAGACAGCGGCTACGTGACGCCGCACCCTGGCTGGGAGATCGCGTTGAGCTGCTGAAGTCTTTCGACGACATCAGGTTGCTGAATGTGGTGCTCAGCCGGCTGTCCAAGTGGTATCGCGACGGACTGTTGTGTATCGGCGACGCTGCTCATGCAATGTCACCTGTCGGTGGTGTGGGAATCAACCTTGCCGTCCAGGATGCGGTGGCCGCGGGTCGGATTCTTGCTCCGTCGCTGCGCACCGGGCCGGTACCGACGGCAAGCCTCCGGGCGGTGCAGTTCCGACGCTGGCTGCCGACGGTACTCACCCAGGCATTCCAGCGGCTGGCTCATCGGGCGGTCATAGAGACAAGCATTGCCGATGATGACGCAGACCCGCGACCGACGACGGCTCCCGCCCCGCTCAGGTTGGTACAACGCTTTCCTGTCCTGCAAGCCATTCCTGGCTACTTCGTGGGGATCGGCCTACTACCCGAACATGCCCCGGATTTCGCCCACCGATCTTCGTGGGCAGTTCGCGCATCGCGCAGTGTTTGATTGCTCGCTCCGCTCGCTGCGGATCGCGCTGGGTGGCCGCCTATTTCGTCGTCGCTTGCCGACGAGAAGCGTGTCGACTCGCTCCTCTTCAACACGGCGGCGCGCGATCCGGTGTTTGATTGCTCGCTCCGCTCGCTGCGGATCGCGCTGGGTGACCGCCTATTTCGTCGTCGCTCGCCGACGAGAAGCGTGTCGACTCGCTCCTCCTCAACACGGCGCCGCGCGATCCGGTGTTTGGTTGCTCGCTCCTCCTCAACACGGCGCCGCGCGATCCGGTGTTTGGTTGCTCGCTCCTCCTCAACACGGCGCCGCGCGATCCGGTGTATTGCTGGGAGGGTGTCGACTCGCTCCTCCTCAACACTGGCGGCGCGCGATCCGGTGTTTGATTGCTCGCTCCGCTCGCTTGGCCGTGTAGTTGTGAGCAGCTGGGTTAGTTGGACGTGGCCAGGCCACGCACATGCGTGGTGATCGTCTCGCGCCAGACCCGGTCGCACTCCTCGGGGGTTCCGAGCACTCCACGAAGCTCAAGGGACGTCAGGCCGTGAACGATCGCCCACAGTCCCTGGAACAGCTCGTGATCATCAACGGGCCGCAGCTGACCAGCGAGAGTTGCGCGACGGATCGTGTCTTGCACGCGTCCGATTGTGCGTTGCACTTGTTGCGGATACTCGACAGCCGGCCGCCCGGGAACAGCGGTCGGTGTGTAAAGCATTTCGTAGAGGTCGGCCTGCTCGCGCGCTGCAGATCGATATGCCAGCGCTAGTGACACAAACTCACTGATCGGATCGCCAGTGACCGGCACAGCCTCATGGTGGCGGACCATCGCCTCGGTGCTGCGGGCGCACAGGATCGAGATGATCTCGGGCAACCCGCTGAACAGGCTATAGATCGCACGGGTGGTCACCCCCGCTTCCGCCGCAAGCCCGCGCACGGTCAGCGCCTCAATTCCCTCCCGCCGGATGATTCCACTCGCGACGCGTAACAGCTGCTCACGTGTTTCGTCGTTGTGCTCACGTGGTCGGCCCATGCTAGACAGCATATCGTAACGATGTTACGTTACAGTGATACGAAATGCGCCAGCTGCCGTCGAGCGAACTGTGGAGCTGATTATGAGCTTCGACGTCATCATCGTTGGATCCCGCGTCGCGGGCGCTGCCACTGCAATGTTGCTCGCGCGTGCAGAGCTGCGTGTCTTGGTGGTCGACCGAGCCCACTTCCCGAGTGACACCCTTTCCACCCACCAGATCCAGCTGCCGGGCGTGGCGCGGCTTGCGCGTTTCGGGCTGCTGGAGCCACTGCTGGACGCTGGAACTCCGCCCACTCCTCACGTGCGCTTCCAGGCTGGCGCCGCGGTCGTCGAAGGCGAGTTTCCCACGTACCACGAGATCAACATGATGATCAGCCCTCGTCGGACTGTCCTCGATTCGTTGCTGGTCGATGCGGCGCGTGACGCAGGTGCTGAGGTGCGTGAGAGGTGCCGGGTGGAAGCGCTGATCACCGAGCGCGATCGGGTTGCCGGCGTTCGGCTACGGGACAAGCGGAGGAGTGGCTCGACGTCGGAGTCGGCGGCGCTTGTCGTTGGAGCAGACGGCAAGCACTCGACAGTCGCGCGACTTGTCGGTGCGACTGGGCGCCGCAGAGTGGCGGCACGGACCTTTGCCTTCTACGCGTACTGGGACGGTCTGCCGGCCAAGGCTGGCGAGGTCTACTCGGAGGCGGGATTTGCTGCCAGCGCGTGGCCCACTAACGATGGGCTTACTTTGACTTATGTCGCCGGACGGATATCCGACTTCAATGCCGTTCGGCGGGATCCGACGGCTCATCTCATCGCTACTCTCGACAGAGCCGGCAGCCTGGGCGAGCGGGCGCGCGCCGCTGTTCAGGTCGGCCCAACCCGGGGGACGGGTGACCTGCCGAATGTCGTACGGGCCGCACACGGATCGGGATGGGCACTTGCCGGCGACGCCGGCCTCGTAATGGATCCGATCACCGGCTTGGGCATCGGCCATGCGTTGCGTGACGCCGAGTTGTTGTCGACGGCAATCGTGAGCGGACTAGGTGGGACAAGCGATCTTGGCAGCGCCCTCGCGAGATATGGAAAGCTACGCAATCGCGAGACCAGCCCGGCCTTCGATTGGACGGTCAACCTGGCCCATCTCCGGGGCGTCAGCGAGGTGGAAGAACGGCTATTCGCCGCGATTGGAGCCGACCAAGCCGAAGCATCGAGCTTTCTCGGCTTCCTCACTGGCGTGGTGCCCATGCGATCGTTCTTCAGCCCGACCCACCTGATTCGACTGATCGGACTTAAGGACTTTGCTCGACTGGCGCGCGCTCGTTCGCGTGTAAACACTGCGGAGACCGGCGGGTTAGATTTGTCCGGTGACCGTTCAGGAACAGGCTCAGAAGGCGCGAACCGCCGCGTTGACGTTGAGTAGCGCTACGAGGGCTACCAAGGACGCGGCTCTCCTCGCGATGGCCGACGCGCTGGCGAAATCCGAGACTGCGATCTTGGAGGCCAATGCGCGCGATATCGCCCGAGCTGAGGCGAACGGGACCAGCGCGGCCTTGATTGACCGGCTGCGGCTCAGCCCGGACCGGATCGCGGGCATGGTCGAGGGCCTGCGTGAGCTCGCGGCGCTACCGGACCCGGTCGGTGATGTGGTACGCGGCTGGACCAACGCCAACGGCGTGCAGGTCCGCCAGGTTCGAGTGCCGTTCGGGGTCGTCGGCATCATCTACGAGGCGCGCCCGAACGTCACCGCCGACGCTGGCGGGATCTGCCTGAAGTCCGGCAACGCCGCTCTGCTGCGGGGCTCATCCTCGGCTGCCGAGTCGAACGCAGCCGTCGTCGACGCGCTACAGGCTGGGCTGGTCGATGCCGGGCTGCCGGCTGAGGCAATTCAGCTCGTGCCAGGTCCGCGCGAGGTCACCAACGAGCTGATGGCGGCGCGCGGACTGGTCGACGTGCTGATTCCGCGGGGCGGCGCAGGCTTGATCGACAACGTGGTCCGCAACAGCCTGGTGCCGGTCATTGAGACCGGCGTGGGCAACTGCCACATCTTCGTCGACGCCGGAGCCGACGAGCAGATGGCGCTCGACATCGTGATCAACGCCAAGGTGCAGCGGCCCTCGGTGTGCAATGCGGCTGAGACGCTCCTAGTGCACGCCGACATCGCTGATTCCTTTGTGCCGAAGGTCCTCGAGAGGCTAGGCGCACACGGGGTGGCGGTGCACGGCGACTCGCAGGTGGCGGCGTACGGCGACGTCGTACCGGCAGAGGAGCAGGATTTTGCCGAGGAATATCTGTCGCTGGACCTTGCCGTCGCCGTCGTGGACTCCCTGGACGCGGCCCTGCAGCACATCCGCCGCTATAGCACCGGCCACTCCGAGACGATCATCACCGAGTCGCAGACCTCTGCTGCTCGATTCACTGCCGAGGTGGATGCGGCCGCGGTACTGGTCAACGCCTCAAGCCGGTTCGTCGACGGAGGTGAATTCGGATTCGGCGCCGAGATCGGAATCTCCACGCAGAAGCTGCATGCTCGCGGACCGATGGGCCTGCCTGAGATGACCTCCACGAAGTATGTGGTGACCGGGTCGGGCCAGATCCGTCAGTAGCCCGCCCGTCGAAACCCAGCGCCCAAAATGCGCAGCTCATGGCAGCTGAAGGAGGAAGCGGGCACGCAGCAGCTGAGTCACCCACAAGCTGCTCTTAGCCGCTACGCTGCGGGTATGACCCTGGGACTGACGCTTCTCCAGACCGAGGCGACTCGGGAACTACCTATTCCTGCCCCGTTCTTCGGAGTTATCGCGTTCGGTCTGCTCTTGGTCCTGCTGCTGATCACCTGGTCGATCGGCAGGGGTCGCCCGCATAGCTAGTGCCGAGCATCCGAAGTCGCTTGGCGTATGCGCCGTCCTGGCGGCGCCCCGCTGCGTTCCCGTCGTCGCCCAGAGAACACCGCTATGGGGCTCCTCCTCCTCCTCCTCCTCCTCCTCCTCGGCCTTGCGTGTCGACGCTGCGCGTCGCCTTGCGACGACAGGCATCCACCCGGACGACGCCTACCGTCAAGGGACTTCGAATGCACGACACTGAGGCGACCGGGTGACCCTGCCACCTCGCGCGACAGGCCTGGCCCGGCAGCGCGGT
The DNA here is from genome assembly GCA_963759635.1 of uncultured Actinomycetota bacterium. Taxonomy (GTDB): domain Bacteria; phylum Actinomycetota; class Actinomycetes; order Propionibacteriales; family Propionibacteriaceae; genus Microlunatus. The sequence continues at coordinate 29,120 of CAVXAP010000023.1, read as the reverse complement.
ACCAAGCCGCACGAACGGCACCGGCTCGGCGTCATGGGTGGCACCTTTGATCCGATCCACCACGGCCACCTCGTCGCCGCTAGCGAGGTCGCCAGTCGCTTCAGCCTCGACGAAGTCGTCTTCGTGCCTACAGGGCAACCCTGGCAGAAGACTGACCGCCAAGTGTCATCGGCGGAGGACCGCTATTTGATGACCGTCATTGCTACTGCGTCCAACCCGAGGTTCACAGTGAGCCGCGTTGACATCGATCGACCCGGGCCGACCTACACCGCCGACACGCTCCGCGATCTACGCATCGAGCGTGGCGACGACGTGGACATGTACTTCATTACTGGCGCCGACGCGTTGGCCCAGATCCTCACCTGGCACGAGGTCGACTCGATCTTCGATCTTGCACACTTTGTCGGCTGTACGCGTCCGGGAGTTGATCTTGACTCCCCGGTGATCGCGCAGCTGCCGCAGGACAAGGTCACCTTGATGGAGGTACCGGCACTGGCGATTTCATCGACTGCGTGCCGGCTCCGGGTGCAGGAGCATCAGCCGATTTGGTACTTAGTGCCTGACGGGATCGTGCAATACATCGCAAAGCGAGGTCTCTATCAAAGCTGACGAGCCTGGGGTGATCAGACACCTCGAGCTGGTCGCTTTCTTGATCTTGGTGTGAAACTTCGTGGCTGCGCCCTTCCTGTTAGCGTACGGTGCCGTCACTCATCCGAGCGTTATTGTCAGCAGGCATGAAGCGGCCCGGCAGGCTGAAGGCGGCCGGAGCTGCGTTCGCCAGCAATGCGGTGAACGGCAGTCTGCGCCGCGCTCAGCTCAGCTTCCTTTCGGCCTGGACGGCTGAGTGGGCCTTCACCGTGGCACTGGGAATCGTCGCCTACAGGGACGGCGGCGTGACCGCCGTCGGGCTGGTGGGACTACTGCGCATGGCACCCTCCGCTGTAATCGCCCCCCTGGCTGCGCCGCTGGCGGACCGCGGACGTCGGGAGCGAGTCCTGATCTTGGTGTCCTCGATCCGCGGAATTGCTCTAGGAGCGGCCGGCGTCGTTGTCGCCGTTGACGGGCCGTTGATGATCGTCTACGTCCTTGCCGCGCTCTCGACCATCGCGGCGACGCTCTATCTACCGGCACATTCCGCCTTGCTTCCCTCACTGTGCCGTACCGGGCAGGAACTGACCAGCGCGAACGTGGTACGGGGTTTGTTGGATTCGGTGGCCACGCTGGCAGGTCCATTACTGGCAGCTGTGATTCTGGAGTTCACTGGAGTCGCCGCGGTGTTTGCCGTCGCATCGGGTGCCTCGCTGGCCGCGGCGGCCGTGCTGCTGCGACTGCGCTACGACGCCCCGCCGCGACCCGCTGCGCCACGAGGAGTCCACTTGATGGCTGAAGTAGCGGAAGGCATCCGTACCGTCGTGCGGGACCGCGACTTGGCACTGCTCAACGGGTTAGCCATCGCCCAGACATTCACCCGTGGTGCATTGACCGTCTTCACTGTTGTCGTTGCATTGGATCTGCTACGCATTGGTGAGCCTGGTGTCGGAACCCTTTCTGCTGCCGTCGGTGCAGGTGCGGTGATCGGTTCTCTCGCTGCATCCCTGCTGGTGGGATCGCGTCGGCTAGCTCGATGGTTTGGCATTGGTATTGCTCTGTGGGGACTACCCATCGCGCTGATTCCGCTCTTTCCTCGGGAGGCAACTGCCCTCATCCTGCTGGCATGTGTCGGCTTCGGTAACGCCCTTGTCGATGTCGGCCTGTACACGTTGATGGCCAGATTGGCTCCCGATGCTGTTCTTGCCCGACTCTTCGGCCTGCAGGAGAGCCTGGTCTCGCTTACGGTCGGGCTAGGCGCCGTCTTTGCCTCTCTCTTGATCGCTCTGACAGGCGTGCCCGTGACAATGGTCGCCGTCGGCGCCCTCTGTCCGATCCTGGTGGTGGCGACGTGGCGTCGCCTGGAGCGTCCTGACCGCAATGTGGGAGAACTCGATAAAGAGATCGCGCTGCTCCACGGCCTACCCATGCTGCGGCCGTTACCGCTGCCCGCTATCGAACAGCTCGCGCGTGGCCTGGAGCCTGTAAAGGTACCTGCCGGTCAGGCAGTATTTCGCCAGGGTGACCCGGCGGACCGCTTTTACGTGATTGAGACGGGCACGGCCGATGTAATCGGAGACGGTCACCTGGTCACCACACTCGGCCCGGGGGAGGGATTCGGAGAGATTGCGCTGCTGCGCAGGGTGCGGCGTACGGCCACGGTTCGGGCGGCTACCGATCTCGAGTTGCAGGCGCTGACCTGCGACCGCTTCTTGCCGGTTGTGACGGGATACCCGCCGAGCTCGCGGGAGGCGGGGGCCGAGGTAGAGGAGATGCTCCACCGATTCAGCCCGGGTGAATCGACTGATGATCAAAACGGGCCGCGACACTAGCGCTGAAATCCCCTAGGTGCGAGGCCGGCTGCCGTAATCTCCTGAGCGCGCTGCTCCAGCGCGAATCCTTCTTCTTCCCCGGGGGAAAGGCTGTCCAATGACGCCCAAACAATCACTTCTACGACGCTGTCTCGCTGTACTGAGTGCCGCCCTGTTAGCTGCGGCATTAGTGATGCTCGGTACCTGGCTTCCTGCTGGTGCCACAGGAACACATGGCGAAGGAGGCGATCGTGATGATGCGGACACCCTCCGCATCGTGTTGATCACCGACCAGGACTCGCGCCTTCAATATCCGGTTCAGGACCGGAAATTCGACGTCGTCGTGCAGGCTGTCGATGATGACGGCAAACCGATCAATGTCTCCAAGCCGACCAAGATCGAACTGGTGGAGGTGTCGGGCCCTGGTGAGCTTGGCGGCAACACGACGGCGGTCATCCAAAAAGGCTTCTCTAGCACCACCATCGTGGGTGCGACCTACTCACAGTTCGCCAACGGCGTCGTGCTGAAAGTCAAGGTGGTTTACGGAGAGGACCTGGCGCCGGGCAAGATCACCGTGGAGGTCGCTCTCACGGCGGTCGGCGCTGATGCCACGCCAGGCGAAGGCGTTGAAGCTCAAGGATCCAAACTGTGCCGCACCAACCTCGAAGGTGCCGAACTGCGGCATCCTTCTTCTGAAGAACGGTGCGGATGGTCACGTCACCTTGTCGGTCGGCTCCTGTGACGGCCTCGCCGAAGTGGATGATCTTCGGCGGCTGCCGGGAGGTCGGTAACACCGAGGCATTGGTGATCACCGCCATTGCGAGCCTCAAGGATTCTGACGGTAACCCGCTCTACAGCAGGAAGCACCCCGCCAAGGTCATCCTCGCGTGCGACAAGGCTCTCTGTCCCAAGACTGATAGACGTGACCAAGTTCAAGGTGATCTTCACCCTGAACAACACCGGTCCGCTGAAGAAGGTCGCGCCACCGTGCCCGAAGAAGGGCGTCATCGGGCAAGGACCAAAAGGCGTGCGTCGATTATGAGAACAGCTTCCGACGCGACGGCGACCTCTACTTGCCCGTTCTCTTCAAGCCGACGGCCGCTATCAGCGGCTAGCTCAGCCGATGAACTCCGGCAGCGGCGCCCGGACGACGCCCAGCAACTCGAGCCTCGTCCGGGTGCCCTGCTACGCGGTCGACCGCTGGCACTTCGCCTAACTCAGCCGGCTAACTCAGCTAGGCAACGGCACCCGGACGACGCCCAGCAACTCCAGGGCCTCGCGCGCCTGTTCGCAAGCTGTGTCTGCGCCAGGATCATCGTCGCAGACGTGCGATGCGGGCAGCGACAGCGAGCAGGAATCCGCGCTCGTGAGCGACGTCGGGTGAGGAGCTCTGTCGCAAGCCCTCGGCCAAAGCCGTCCGAGCTTGCGCGACTTCACCCGTGGCAAACAGGGCAGCGGCCTGGACGCGGTACGCCGACGGCAACAAAGTGGCGGCGTGGATGGAGGCAGCCTCGAGTCACCGCTCCCTCGATCAGGGCCAGAGCCTGCTCAGGCCGGCCCGCCAGCAAGTGCGCTTCGGCGGAGGCGATGTCGGCATCCACCACCTCGTGGGGTTCTCGGAGTCTGGCCAGTTCAGCGCGAGATTCCTCGAGCAATATCAGGCCTGCTGCTACGTCGCCCGCCCGGCTCTGCGCCCTGCCCATTTCCTTGCGGACGAGGGCCACCAGTTCCTCGTCACCGACGGCGCGGGCGACCCGGAGCGTGTTCTCGAGCAGTGGCAACGCCTCGTCCGACCGGCCCTGCCGTACCAGGACATCGGCCCGGTTGTAGTCCGCGTTCGCGGCATTGGTGGCATCGCCGACGCCGGCGAAACGTCTCGGCCGCGCGGGCGAACATAAGCAGCGCATCGGGCCATCGGCCTTCGGCGATCGCGGCGAACGCCAGGTTGTTCAACATATGGGCCTGCCCGGTGAGGTCCCCAAGCTGCTCGAAGATGCGCAGCGCCGTCTCCCCGTGCTGCTCGCCCTTGGGTCCGCCCGACCACATTTCAACGGCGTGCAGTACCAGGTGCGCCTCGGCCTGCGCTTTCAGCTCATTGGCCGCCTCTGCTTCGGCGAGGCCTCGCTCCGCCCATCGGCGGGCATCCGCGTAGCGACCCTGATTGACCCTGCAGAACGCGTAGTGGGCTTGCAACTGGGCACGAACGGCGCCCTGCCTCCGGGCCTGTCGAGCCGCCAACAGCGCGCAGGCCCAGACTCGCCCGGCGCAGTGCATTGCTGTAGTGGCCGCGGCGTTGTTCCACCCGGATCAGCTTGAGCGCCAGATGTGCCTCCCGCAGTGGCTGACCGCGTACGCCACGCAGCGCTTCCAGGTAGGCCGCGGCAGCCTCGGTGGGCCGGCCCGCCAAGAACTCTGCATCGCCCAGCGCTTCCAGGTAGAACGAACGCTCGCTCGGGCTGACGCCCGAGGAAAGTCGGGCAGCCTGGGCCGCCCTTCGGTAGGCAGTCGGCGGCGGCGGCTGGCGCATAGCGCGCCATTGCCCGCTCCCCGGCCCGCCAGCCGTAGTCCATCGCTTTGTCGTAGTTGCGGGCCACGAAGTAGTGAAGTGCGAGGATCTCGGGGCGGCGGTCCGCCGCGGAGGTGGTGGTCTCGAGAACTTCAGCGGCCTGCGCATGCAGTTCGCGGCGTCGTCGATAGGGCAGACCGGCGTACGCGACTTCCCGAAGAATGGGGTGACGAAAGCGGAGCTGGTGACCGGTCGAGCACAATGAGGCCTGACAGCCCGGCGAGTAGTTCGGTTCCCGACCTCTCGGGCGCAACGTCCCTGAACATCTGCAGAAGCAGGTCCTCGGGGAACTCATCGCCGAGTACTGCGGCGCGCCGTAACAATGAACGCTGCGCCGGCGGCAGCTGGTCGATCTGACTCGCGGCAAGCTCTTCGACGGTCGACGGGAGCTCGTCCGGGTCCTCCCCCCGGGCGGCAGCACGGGCCAGCTCACGCAGCAGCAGCGGATGTCCACCCGAGCGCACGGCCAGCTCTTCGGCGATCGCAGGTGGCAATGGCCGGTCCGGGGTTGCCATCTCTGCCAGCTCTATCGACGACGTCATGTCGAGCGGTCCCAACTCAATCCGACCAGTAGCCGCGGGGATCCAGCCGGTAGGACGGTCGTCGCGTGTGACAAGAAGGAGCCACGGCTGCTGCTGTTCCCGTCGAGCAATGGCGGTCAGCACACCTTCGCTCGCCGCATCCGCCAGATACGAGTCTTCGACCACGAGCATCACGGGACTCGGAACCATCCGCTCAAGCAGGTCTGCGACAAGCTCAGGTACCCGTTCCGCACGATGCTGCTCCTCCAGCTCGGCCACTTCCGGGCTGGGGGGGATGGTCACGTCGAGCACGACACCGAGCAACGAAACCCATGGGCGCAGCTCGGGCGCAGCGGTGGTCACGCAATCTTGGAGGCAGTTGGCGATTGTGTCCGGATCCATGCTGCTGTTGGTGCCGAGCACCTGGTGCAGCAGGCGTCGCACCGGTGTGTACGGCGTTCCAGCGCCCGTCCGCTCGCAGTCGCAGCGCAGCACGTGTGACCTCGCCGGCCTGCGCGACAGCCTCGTCAACCAGCCTGGTCTTGCCGATTCCTGGCTCACCGATCACTTCGATGAGGCCGCCCGATCCGCTGATCAGCTGCTCAGTAGCACCTCTGAGAATGGCCATCTCGGCGTCCCGGCCGATGAAGAAGTCCTCACTGTTCTGTTGCCTGCGAGGCTCGAGCGGCTTGCCAAGCGTGACGACCGGCACCGGCTTACTCTTGCCTTTCAGGCTCGCCATCGGCGCGTCATTGACCGCGTACGACCGCCGTGTGTGCTCCAGCACGTCGGCTGCCATCAGGATGGAGCCAGACTCTGCATGCGCGGCCAGCCGGGCAGCGAGGTTTACGGCATCGCCCTTCACCGAATAGGTGCGCCGACTGGGGGAGCCGGTATCGCCGGCGAACACCCGGCCGTGCGATATGCCGGCTTGCAATGGCAGCCGGCCAGCTCGATCGACTATCTCGCAGACCGCGGTCAGCAGCCGATCGGTGTCGTCGCCGGCACTGCGGGGCGCACCGCCGACGAGCAATATCTTTCCGCCGTTCACATCCACGTCGGTGTCGAGAAAGGAGATGTCGTGGGCGGCTGCAGCCTCCTGCACATTTCGAAGCACTTCATCGACGGCTGTCGTGAGCATCTCTGCACCATCCTCGGCTAGGAGGGTGTCCGTACCGTCGAAGCGAAGGAAGGCCACGGCCACCGTCCGGTGCTCGGGTTCCCGAGACGGTTGGGAGAGGTACGCCCACAGTTGGGGCGGTAGCAGCTGCTGAACCGTTTCCGGCATCGGCTCAGGTTCGGGTTGCGGTGGACGGTTGGCGGGCGTCGGAACGCCGGCAAGGAGATGACCCCAGCCCTCGCGTGGGCGTACCAGCCCCGGACCGAGGTCTGCAGCAGTGGCATCACCCACGAGCACCTCACCAGTGCCCGCGGAGTGTTCCAGCATGGTGACCGCTGTAGCCGTTGGTCCCAGCAGAACCAACTCCCGGTGCAGGGCGGGATTTCCCGCGAGTATCAGGTGGACTGGACCAGAGTCGATACCGGCGGACGCACCCAGCTTGATTCGTCCGATAGACGTCTTGGCCCGTCCGAGCTGCGCGAGAGCTCGGTGCATGCGCAGCGCTGCCCTGGCCGCGCGGCGGCTATGGTCCGCATCGTCGAAGAGCAGGAGCAGCGCGTCACCGCCCCACTTGAGAAGGTCGCCGCCCTCGTCCTCGGCGTCCATCAGCAATTGGCTGAAGACAGTATCGAGGAGGTTGCTGAGCTCCTCGGCGCCTTCCCGGCCCCGGCGGGCCAGCCGTTCGGTGAGTGGGGTGAAGCCAGTGATGTCGAAGAACAGCAGGCTTCCATCGACAACTCGGTGAGCAGGCCCCTGATCAGCGGCAGCCCACGCGGGCAGCAGTCGAGGCACGTACGCCGTCGGGCCTGGGCCCTCCAGGAGCTCCGCCAGCCGGGGGTCGCTGGCGTCCATAGCTAACTGTAAAGGGGGATCCCCTGTCAGGGTGAAGTTGATCAAGTCAATGCTGGCTCGCCCAGCCTGGTGATGTGACCCTGGGACCGAGCGCCGAGGTGCTCAGCAGACTCTTCCGTTGAGCGCCCGGAGACAGAGCGCGGTCAGCCAGCCCCAGCCGAGCGCCACCGCAACTGTGAAGGCGATATTGATCACCGGATTGCCGGCTCCCGAAGCTATGCCGACGAAAGCAACGAGATAGTAGACACCTATCGCCGCTGAGCAGGCGGCCCAGGTAGGATCGCCGGCCCGTGCTGACCTGCGTGCGCAGGCAAGACATGCGACGATCAGCCCGAGGAAGCCAATACCCCCTGCAACCAGGTGGCCTATGCCGCTGGCTGTCACGACCGCAGGAGGCCCGGCCGGGGTGCCGATCGGAAAACCCTCTGCGGGATCAGCGCGCAAGAGCCCGGCTGTAGCGATCCCGAGGCCGTACACCACCAGCCCGATGATCATGGCGTACGAGCGTCGACCCATGCGCTGCACGCCACTCAGCCCGAGTGCGCCGACGACGGTGAGCAGGCCGCTGACAACCATCATCGTCGAGTGGATCCAGCCGCCTGTGCCGTTGGCCAGCAGGCTGAGGGAGTGGATCCGGATGTCGAAGCCGTCACGGAGCAATGCCTCGAGCGTGCCGACGATGATGTAGAGCGGTCCGGCGGCTGCGCCTGCGAGCAGAGCCTGGCGAACGCGTCGTGGGGTGGTCACCTGAACCTCAAGAGTCTGAGACATGATCGGAGTCCTTTCGGATGCGGGATGGATGTCCTGTAGAACTAGACCGTCCAGTACCAGAATGATCATCGGCCAGTTCCCTAGAATCTTCTTCATGCATTCACGGCTGTCTGATCGAAGTGCGCAGAAGCGCGAGGCGATCTTGAAGGCCGCCACGGAGCTGTTCCTGAGACGCGAGTACGCCGGCACCTCGATGGAAGACGTCGCCTCCGCAGCCTCGGTCTCGAAACAGACCGTCTACAAGCATTTCAGCGACAAACAGACCCTCTTTCGGGAGGTCGCGCTCGGCAGTGTGGGACACGTTGGCAGTGACTTCCAGGCCGAGGTCGCTGCGGCTGCAGAGGCTACCGATGTGCGAGCGGCGCTCCAAGACCTGGCGCGGAGCTACGTCAGTGCGGTGGTCAAGCCCGACGTGCTGCGCCGTCGTCAGTTGGTGCTGCGCGAGGCGGGCCGATTTCCTGACATAGCGCGCAAGTACCACGACGGCGGACCACGCCGCACGATTGGCGCCTTAGCGACTGCCTTTGCCCGGCTGACTGAGCGCGGAGGACTAGCGATCGACGATCCGCAGATGGCCGCGACGCAGTTCGCATTCCTGGTGATCGGCGAGCCCCTCGATACGGCGATGTTCCGCGGAGTCGGGCGCGGCCGGAGCCGGCGCGACCTCAATGCGCTGGCGGATGCGGGGGTCGAGGTCTTTTTCGCCGCCTATGGGACCAAGCTGTCTTCGGCTACCCGGTAGTTGTAGAGCCAGTCGTTGGATCGATCGTTCGCAGCGCGCTTCAGAAACATCGGCAGCATCGCATCACGGATGGCGACGGCCACCCTGCTCTTGCTGACCCGCTTCTGGCTGTTGATCTTCCGCGCATAGTTGACGACCCTGTCGGCCCGAGGTTGTCGTGCGGCCTGGTATCGGGCGAAGGCAGCCTTATGATCAACCTCCTGGCGCAGGCACAGTGCGAGCATCTGCGCATCCTCGAGCGCGAGCGATGCTCCCTGGCCCGCGCTCGGGCTGGTGGCGTGCACCGCATCTCCAATCGCGACCACCCGGCCCTGGCTCCAGCGCGGAACTCCGCTGAGGTCGTAGATCGGATACGCCCCCAGCTCGCCGGCATGACCGTTGATGATCTGCGGGACGGGATACGGGTCGTCGTGGTGCAGCTCGCGCAGCCGGTCGAGCCACTCGGCGGCCGACGCGCCTCGGAGTGAACCCCGAGCGGGCTCTGGTGCGGTGATGTTGGCGAACCAGTAGACCGTGCTGTCGGCTCGTACGAGGTAGCCGAAGAAAGACCGTCGGCCGAAGAGGAAGTGCTGGGTGCCGGGGGTAGGCGTCAGCCCTGGGACCCGAGCGAAGCCGCCGAGGCCCACCAAACCGCTGTAGTGCGGGGTCGGCGCGTTCGGATCGATGAAGGTCCGGGTTGGCGAGCCGATGCCGTCGCATCCAATCAAGATGTCGCCCGACGCACTCCGGCCGTCGGCGAAGGTCGCCTGCACCGCACCGGGCTCAGCCGTGATAGCGGTCAGGCGTGCGCCGAAGTTGATCGGAATTCCACGATCCTCGGCCCCCTCGCGCAGCACTCGGTGCAGCCATCCCCGGCGTACCACGGCGCCGCCGCGGGCTGGGTCGCCGGCCGGACCGTTCGGTACCGACCCCAGCTGCTTGCCGGTGCTGCTCCACATGATCATGTGCGGAGCCGGGTGTGCGTCGGAGAGCAGCCGATCGCGTAGGCCCAGTGCCTCGAGAACGGCCAGGCCGTTAGTCGCAACGTTGAGAAATGCGCCTGCGTAGTCGTCGGGTTTGGCTGCGGCTTCGAAGATCTCGACATCCCACCCGTCAACGGCCAAGAACATGGCGGTCGCAGGGCCGGCGACTCCGCCGCCGATGACAAGTGCGCGTGGCATGAGAACTCCTTGACTATCCTCGTGACTGTGATCCGGAGACTCTCTCTTGTGGAGCCTCTCGATATTAGAGAGAATAGTTGATGGTTGAGGCTAGGTCAACAACTGCCCAGCGGGCTGCATCGATCGAGCATGTCGGCTACACGATGCGGGTATTCATGGCACGGGCAGTGTTGTTTCAGGACGCGGTGGCCAAGCGGGCGGGCTTGAACAGCACCGATCTTCAGTTGTCCAGCCTGTTGATGCTCTTCGGGCCGGCCACACCTGGCGAACTGGCAGAGCGATCCGGACTGACGTCTGGTGGAGCCATCACAGCGGCAATCGACCGGTTGGATCGGGCTGGAATCGTTGTCCGATCGAAGGATCCGCACGATCGCCGTCGGGTCATCGTGACAGTAGATCTCGAGGCCGTGCTTGCCAAGGTCGGCCCGGTCTACGGTGCGGTCGGGCAACGCTGGGCGGACTATCTGGGCACACTGACCGACGAGCAGATCGCCTTCGCGGACGAGCTGTTCACGCGGGCCGCAGAGCTGAACCACGACGAGACGATGCGGCTGCGGGGGAGCGCAGACTCGAACGGCTAACCTTGGTGGCGCGTTGCTCAGACGGTATTGAGCAGCACCGCCTGACAGATTGAGAGATTTTGACTGCTACCAAGCGCGCGCTGGAACTGACCCACGCGGCTGCTAACGCGGCCGTCGACAAGCTCGGCACCGATCTGGTCGCCTACGACGTCTCCGAGCAACTGGCCATCACCGACGTTTTCCTCGTGATCACCGCGTCCAACGAGCGCCAGGTGGGCGCCGTCGTCGACGGCATCGAGGAGTCGCTCCGCACCCACGATGCGAAGCCAGTGCGCCGCGAGGGGCATCGTGAGCAGCGTTGGGTGCTGCTGGACTACCTCGACCTCGTAGTGCACGTGCAACACACCGACGAGCGTCGGTTCTACGCACTCGAGAGGTTGTGGCGCGACTGCCCAGAGATTGAGCTTCGCGTAGACGAGCGGCGATGACGGCCGCGCGGATCATCCTCTGGCGGCACGGCCGCACCGAGTGGAACATAGTCGACCGCTTCCAGGGTCAGGCAGACATCCCCATCGATGATGTGGGGTACGCCCAGGCGGTCAGAGCGGCGGAAGTTCTTGCTACCTATCGGCCCACCAGTCTGTATTCCAGCGATCTGTCGCGGTGCTATCAGACCGCCGCGCTGCTCGCGGAACGCACTGGGCTGGAGATCATCACCGACAAGCGACTGCGGGAGATTCATGTCGGCTCGTGGGAGGGCATGCTTGGCGAGGAAGTCAGGGCGGCTGATCCCGAGCTTGCGCGAAGGCTCTGGGCGGGGGAGGACGTACGCCGGTCGCCAACTGGTGAGAGTCCGAGGGAGGTCGCCGAGAGGATGGCGGAGGCGCTCACCGAAATTGCCGAGGCCGCCGAAGATCACTCCACTCTGGTCGTTGCCACCCACGGACTGTCCGGTCGGGTTGGTACATGTCGATTTGTGGGACTGCCCTTCGAACACTGGCGCCTGCTCGGCAGCCTGTCCAACTGCGCCTGGGTCAGCATCGACCGGCACCGCTCAGGGGCCTACTGGCGGATCGAGGGCTATAACCTAACCGCCAATGCCGATCTTGATATCGGGTGACTGGAGAGTCCCAGCCGACGTCGCTTGATCGTGACCTGGATGGCGCGGATGGCATGCTGGTCGGGTGACGACGGCAGCTGCGGAGACCGAGGTCGGGGCGCCGCCGCGGTTCTCATGGGCCTTGCTACCGGCCTGCGGTGTGTCGTTGTCAGGCTTTCTGCTCTTCGGGCTGCAGCACGAGCAGTCGGGATACCCGGTCCTGGCCGCCAGTGTGATCTTGGGATTCGTCCTCGATCGTGATCTTGGCAAAAGTCTGCTGCTGATCGGCTTCAGCCTGGGTGTGATCGGAACGATCTCGCTGGCGGCTGATATCAGCTACGGCAACATCATGTTGATGGGAAGCGTGTTGCTCATCGCTGTCGTCGTTCCCTATGTCGTCGACCGCTTCGTTTTCAAGCGTCACATTGTCCGCTTTCCGATCAACACTGGTCGGCGATGGACGACCGCCGAGCGCTGGTACCTGGTCATCGTGGTGGGGCTTGCCTGGGTGATCATGCCCTTTTACTTCATCACCTCGGGGACCTACCTGAACTGGCCCGCGGTGCGAGAGCCGAGTGAGATTATCAGGCTCTTTATTTGCGTGAACGCTGTCGGCCTGTGGGATGAACTGTTCTTTATCTGCACAGCGTTCGCGCTACTACGGCACCACTTCCGGATGTGGCAAGCGAACATCTTGCAGGCAATCATCTTTGTGTCGTTCCTGTGGGAGCTCGGCTATCAGAGCTGGGGACCATTCCTGACAACGCCGTTTGCCCTGATCCAGGGCTATATCTTCAACCGCACGCGATCGCTGCCGTACGTGGTCAGCGTGCATCTCATCTTCGACTGCGTGCTCTGGGCCATACTCCTCCATGCCCACAACCCGGGCTGGCTGCCGATCTTCTTCTACTGACTGCGGGCGAATTCCCCGAGTTTCACCCGTCCTGGGCTTCGACTGTAAGATCGGTCAGGTTGTAGTGGGCTTGTCGCCCGCCCGCTCGGGGCTTTGGCGCAGTTGGTAGCGCGCTTCCATGGCATGGAAGAGGTCAGGGGTTCGAGTCCCCTAAGCTCCACGCACTATTTCCCCTGATCAGCCTCCAATCGCATCGGTGTCATTTCAGCGCTCTGTTTGGTTCTCACTAGACGCGGGGGGCAGATTGGGGGGCTCGCTAACCTTCCGGTGCGCCTTAAAGAGGTCATCCATCGCCTTCGCGCCGCGTCTTAGCACCGGCCGCAATTCCTTGCGATACACCTTTTCCGTCGTACGGGTGTTCGCGTGGCCGACCAGATGTGCGATGTCCTCGATCGGGATCCCTGCGCTCGACAGCAGCGAGACGAAACTGTGCCGCAGCTCTCGCGGTGTCCATTCCTCAGCCTTGAGTCCAGCGTGCGCGGCCACCTTGCGAAACGCGCGCCGAACGTTGGCAGCGTCGAGAGGGGTACCAAGTTGCGTCGTGAAGACCAGATCGTTGTCCGGCCATCGTGCCGCATTGCGCATGCGACTCTGGGTCTGCAAGCGTCTGTGCGATCGAAGTGCGACCACGCATTCGTTCGGAAGTTCGAGGGTGCGCCGTGACAGTCGCGTCTTCGTGTCACCGCCTTCTCGCACTGATCGCCATAGCTGCATGCTCGGTGGCTCGCCGTCAAGGTCCGTATGGCTCCAGGTAAGCGCCCGCAACTCCTCGGTCCGTGCGCCGGTGAGCAACGACACCACAATGTAGGCGTGCATGATGGGGTATTTCTTCGCGGCCGTTAGCAGATCCGCGGCCTGCGCTAGCGTGAGCGACTTCGACGGGCGGCCAGCGGTCCCGCGGGGAGCATCACAAAGCAGCGCGACATTGCGCTTCACCAAGTCGCGCGCCTGCGCACGGCGTATGGACTGGCGCAAGATGGAGAGGAGGCGGTGCAGGGTGTCGGTACTGAGCGTCTTGGCCTTGGTGGCTAGCCACTCGTCTACCTCTTCGGCCGATAGCTGCGCCAGCTTCCGTGCTCCCAGCGCCGGGATTACGTGCGTACGGGCGAGGATGGTCCGATTGACCACCGTCGACGCCTGGCGTCCGGTGAGGCCATGAGCGAGCCATGACTCGACGGCGTCTCGCACGGTGTACATCTGACCACCGAGCACGTGCCCGTCGTCCCGGTCGCGGAGCAGCTGCTGGAGCTTCGCCTTCGCCTCCGTCTTGGTTCGGGCGCTGACCTTGACCTTGTGGCGCTTCCCGTCGGGGGAGTAGCCGACATAGACGGTGGCGAACCACCGCTGCCGAGACTCTTCCCAGTGCAGGCCTCCCTCGCCTGGGTTACGCCGCGTCGCCACTGGTATCTGCCTGAGCCTCGGTCGTCAACAGCGACACATACGCGTCGATAGCGGCGGCTGGTATGAGCCGAACGCGTCCTTCTGTCACAGTCTGCAACCTGCCCGATCTGATGAGTTCCTACAGCTGGCTACGGCTGAGGCCCAGTAACATGACCGCCTCTTCCACTCGGTACAAGACACGTCGTGGAACCTCCGAACCAACCAATTTCTGAGCCACTCCGATGCCCTCCTTCCCAGCGCCGAGGGTTCGACCTCCGCCGCTCTTCATCCTTTAACCTCCGATCCGAACGTCAAGCTGCCCTCAAATCTGTGGACACTTGCACGATGCCGATAGCGTGCCGCTGTCAAAACCTGAAGGTGCGTTGGACACCGTTGGCGGTCGCATCGACGGATCCTTTAGACACCGTTTTGAGCAGATGCGGCTCCGTGACGAGAACCCGCCGGGCCGCTCGCGTAGGAATTGAGGCCCCTGTTAGGCGTCGGTTAGGGCCACCCCAGGTTCTATCGGTCGAAGCAACGCCTTGTTTACAAGGTGGTTCGACATGCATCTCAGTTCCTCGTCAGCGGCAGGTGTCCGATTTCTCACGTCGGTGAGGGAAGGCAGGGGTCTCAATAGGTCAGCCCGGGAGGTCGGCATCGGGAAGGAGACTGGCTACCGATGGCTCCGCGAGGCCTACGTCGCGCATCGACGCGGCGGGAAGAGCATCGCTGAGACAGAGGCGGTGATCGGGTTGGCGTCGGCGAAGTTGATCGCCTGGGAAGCCGAGGTGGCGGCCGGCCCCGGTCGGCATCACCTCCGTGTCGCCGTCGAGGCGGAGGCTCGGTTCTGGGCGGTTCATGACGTCGGCACCGGCGCCGATGCCGCCGCCTCTGCGGCTGGGGTTGGCCGGTCGACCGGGTATCGGTGGTTAGACCGGGCGATTCTGCGAACTCCGCGCCGCTGGGTCCACCGTCCAACGTGCGCAGCGTCTGCTGCGGTTGACCGACCAGGTCACGGCCAGGGCTGAACGGCAGCGCGCCGCGGCGAAGCTTCGTGAGCGGCAGGCTGCGGCAGCTGCGCGTGAAGAGGCGCTACGGTCCTCGCGGCAGTACGCGGATCGCACCATCGTGCTGTCGACGAAGCAGCAGAAGCGCGCGGAGCTGGTCGACACGTACTGGCAGCTGATGAGGTCCGGCGAAACGAACACGAGCGCCTGCAGAGTCCTGGGCATGAGCCGACGCAGCGGGACGACTATTCGACGAGCGCACCAGTACCAGACGCGCATTCCAGTGCCACGAGTGGTGTGGTCGGGCCGTTACCTCGATGTCCGGGAACGGTTGCAGATCGCCGACCTGCTCCGGCTGGGCTTCTCGGTGGGTCGGATCGCCGCCGAGCTGGGCCGGCATCCGTCGACGATCAAACGCGAGCTGGATCGGCACCGATCCCCTGAGGGCCGTTACCTCCCGCGGACCGCCGACCACGACGCACGGCAGTCCCCGGGTTCTCCCAGTGATCGCAACATCCCAAGTCGGAGGTGTGGTGTGCGGTTCTCTTATCGGATGGTTCCTGAGGTCTATCAAGTGTTTTGGGCGGGCATGGCTGCTGGGGAGTTCATCAACGATGCCGCGATCGCGGCCGGTAGCTATCGCAAACAGAGCGCCGTTGGTTGGCTGCGCGGGCGGGTTTCGGCCTCGTCGGGGCCGAGGCTTGAGGGGTCGCTTTATGGGCTGCCGTAAATGCCGTCGGTTGATTCTTTGTACCCGGGGCCCGCTCACGCCATCAGCGAGCGGCCGCGACGATCGCTCCACCGAGGTCGGCCAGGTGATGATTTGGCGGGCTGGGCCGTCCGACTAAACAACTGTTCAGGCCGTCGCTCCTTGTGGCAGTAGCCCGAGTTGCCCAAGCATCCCGAGCTGGTCGATCACATGCCAGTGCTCGGACAACTGCTCGTCGGCGATGCGGTAGATGTCGATGCCCGCGATGGTGAACGTCCGACCGGTCGCGGGGATGCCGGCGAACTTGCCGACATGTGTGCCCGCGTTGGTCCAGCGGACAACGACCCGGTCGCCCTCCGCGATCAGGTCCTCGATGGTGAAGTGCGGCGCGAGAGCCGTCGTGATCATCGAGAACCGGTCGACTGCGCCTTCCCGGCCGGAGCCTTGCCCGGGGAGCGGATCATGCTCCTGGTAGTCCGGGGAGATGAGGTCGGCCACTTGATCAACTCGTCCTTCGTTGATCATGGCGTACAGCCGACGTGCAAGGTCCTTGTTGCGAGCGGTGTCCATGATTCCCTCCTTATTCGGCGGCCTGTGATGACCGTGCATCTCATCGTGATGCGCCAGTAAGCTGCAGAACAGGAAAGGTAGGTCACCGAGTTGGTGGCACCAGTAACATCAATTGATGTTCCCGCTCGGGAGGCTGCTTCGACGCCACCGCGAGCAGGCGCGGCTGACGCAAGAAGAGCTCGCCGAGCGTGCTGGCGTGAGCGCCCGCACGATTAGCGACATCGAGCGCGGAGTGCGCGCCCGCGCGTATGCCGATACGGCGGCCCGGCTCAGCGTCGCTCTCGGCCTGACCGACACCGACCGAGCCGCCTTCCTGAACGCCGCTCGCGGTCCGAGCTGACTGGCAGGCACCGAGCACCGCGTTTCTAGGGTACCGCGACCGATCACACCCCTCATCGGTCGTGAGCGTGAGGTCAGCAGGCTGGTCACCGAAGTCGACGCCAAGGGAAGGCGGCTTGTCAGCATCACCGGAATCGGCGGGGTGGGCAAGACCCGCCTCGCACTCGCCGTGGCCGCTGAGCTGGAAGTCCCCTTCGAGGGTCGGGTGCATCACCTGCCCATCCCACCCAACCAGGATCCGCGACTGTTGATTGCCGCCCTGGCGCGGGCCATTGGGGTTCCGGAGCGCGGCTCGCCAGCGGCCCTCGCCGAGCATCTGGCAGGCCGACGGACGCTTATTGTCCTCGACCCGCTCGAGCATGTGCTGGGGGCGGTCGCCGATCTCGAGGCGGTGCTTCTCGCTGTCCCCGAGCTGCGAGTCCTTGCCGCCAGCCGCGAACGCCTCCATGCCGCCGGCGAGTACGAACTGGCTTTGGAGCCGCTGCCACTTCCTACCGCATCGCAGCCGGAGTGGTTCCGGGTTCCGGCGGCCGCATTGTTTCTCGAACGCGCCCGGGCGCTGCGGCCAGATCTCGACCCTCGTCCGGAGATAGTCGTCGACATCTGCCGCCGGCTAAGCGGCCTGCCCCTGGCGCTCGAACTCGCCGCCGCGCGCGTCCGACACCTGCCGCTGACTGTGCTGCGGGACCGGCTGGCGGAGAACATGGTCGACCTGACGTCTGGCAGGGAGGATCCGTCCGAGCGGCATCAGTCAATGGAGCAGACCCTGGCCTGGAGCACGGAGTCGTTGAGCGCCGAGGAGGCGCTTGTCCTGCAGATGGCCGCGCTGTTTCCTGGTGGCCTGCGCCTTGATGCCGCCCAGGCAATGTGTGGACCCGGTCTCGATGTGGTCGCCGCGGTCAGTGCACTGGTCGATAAGAGTCTGCTGTTTCTGGACGCGTCGTCGGAGGAGTCGGCCGTTCCCCGCTGGCGGATGCTCGATGTTGTCCGGCAGTTCGTCCAGTCGACGTTCCGGGCCCGTGCATGGAGCCGGGGCTTCGTACGGCCTTCCTGCGGTTCTACCTCCGGCTGCTCGCCGAGCACGCGAGTGAGGTGGGCCGAGAGGAGTGGTTCGCCCTACTGGCCGAGGAGGATGCCAACCTAAAGACGGCGCTCACCTGGGCGGCGAATGATCGGGATGGCGAGACCCTGCTGCGGTTGTGCGGCGGGCTGTGGCAGTTCTGGCAGACGCGAGGAGAGTTGACCGAGGGACGTCGCTGGCTGGAGACGGGCCTGTCCATTCGACCGCCGGCGAGCGAAGCGACGATCATGACTGCACTGTGGGGAATCGGCTGGCTGGCATATCACCAAGCCGACGAGGCCGCCGCCGAGGACGCCGCCGCCGGGCTAGCGGAGCTGGCTGAGCGACACCAAGACGACCGGGCGCGGCGCAACGCCCTCACGTTGCGCGGCATGGTCGCAATCTCCCGCGATCACGGCACGGAAGCCGTCAACCTGCTCGAGGATGCGCTCAGCCTTGCCCGCCGAGCTGAGCGAGCGCTGGCTGCTGGCGACCTCGCAGCTCAACCTCGGGACTGGCGTACCTGTGCGTGGGAGACACCGATCGCGCCCGGGCCGCAATCGGCGAGGCGCTGCGGGCCTACGAGGTAATCGGCGACCAGCGCTTCCATGCCCGCTGCCTGGGCTATCTCGGTCACGCCGCGCTCATCGACCGGGACCCTGACCGAGCCGGCGCCCTCCTCCGCAGCAGCCTCACGGCGTTTCGGACCTCGCCGAGCCAGGAGGGACCGCCGAGGGCCTGGTCGGCTTGGCGGCCGTGTACGCGCTGCAGGGCAATGCAACACGCGCCGCGTTGCTGGCTGGCGCGGCCGAACGGCTCCGGGACAGCTACGCAGGCCGGCAATTGCCACTCGATGAGCGGGTCTCCGGCCGATACCTAGCCATCGCGAGACCCTCTGGGTCCCAAGGAGTGGTCCCAAGCCTGGGCCGAGGGACGGGAACTACGACCGGACTCGGCGATCGATCTCGCGCTCGACTGCAAATCCAGTCTTGCAGCAGGGCCTAAGGCCGCAGATAGTGCCGGCTGAGCCCCAGACATCCTGCCAGGCAGCGTGCTGACTCATCCGGCCAGCCCTGATAGGGACGAGCGGTAGACGGTCGGGCTGCGGACACGAGCCGACGCAGTGGCAGGTGAGGCACGCCCTTGTCCTGGGGCTGCTAGTGGGCCAGCCTGGCTGCACAGCTAGCGGACATGAGACAGCGGTCCCCCGCAAGTCGCGTTGACCGTCCTCGGTTTGCTCTCACCCTACGGCCGGGGGTGCCACGTGGTGCTTCTATGACCATCGCCAACCATTGATCAACGCTGCGAGCACTCGCAGCATCTTCGGCGTTTGCGAGTCAGGCGGCTTGTTGATCCCGATCGCGCTGCGGTGGCCATCGCCTCGTTCCTCGCCAAGCAGCGGCTCCAGCGTGTAACTGCGGTCTGATCGCGAACTTGCTGAAGCCGAGCGAGACCATGCGCGGTTCTGTGGCCAACGTCTGATCATTAGCCTGCAGCGCGGCATGCCACTCGCGACTCAAAGCTGGCCGATCTTGTTTGTCTGGCGACTTGTTTGCTGTGACCCTGACACGCCGCTGCACCATCACTGCGCGCCGGGTGCGAGATGGCCGCTGGCTATGCTGCGGTGGTTGCGTCGATCCATGGTCGTGCGGCCCGAATGTTCCAGGTTGGCAGCATTTTGGCGAGTGTCTGTGGTCCGGTGACCTGAATTAGGCCGGAACGCAGGGCATCGGTCCATTCGAGCTGTCTGGTGTGCCATCTGGCCAGCGTTATCGTGCGGGTTTGCACTACGAGGTCGTCGTCGTAGCCCGGAGACTTGAGGCAGACCTCGGCCTCTGTTGGGCGCACGACCAACCAGATCCTGCGCTCGCCCGGAGGACGGTCGGCAAACTCAAAGCGGACTACCACCCGATGATCGGGAAGGTTGGTGCGCGCGAGGTAGCTTGTGCACCAGGTCCAGAGCAGAAACCGCGGATTGGCGTGCTCGTCACGCAGCTCGACCCAGCGTTCGCCCCAGGCGCCGAGCGCCAGGAGGACGGGCCAAAGCTCATTGCCGGCATCGGTGAGGACGTACCGGACTCCAAAGCCGCTCTCCTTTGGCGCGGTCGTGACCACCCCAGCCCTGACAAGATGGCGCAGCCGCTGCGTCAGCATGGTGTGTGACATTCCCGGAAGGCCGGCGAGAATTTCACCGTAGGTGCTTGAGCCCGCGTGGATATTCCGAACGATCAGTGGGGTCCAGCGCTCGGCGAAGACTTCGGCAGCCCGAGCGATCGGACAGTACTGCTCGTAGGTCCGCATGCCACCAGTCTGGCTCTGCCCGCCTTTATGGAGCTAGAGCAGTTTTTGTCCTAGATGGCAGTTCCTTCACAGACAAGGCTGAAGGACATGAAGCATGCAGAGGGTAGCGGGACATGGTGGGGCCCGCTGTTCGGCGCCCGCGCCGCAACTTGGGCGGAAACGTGGGAGGGCCCTGAGGGTTGGGGTACGCCGGTGTACACGCACGTGCTAGACCAGGCGCAGGTTGGCCCCGGCACAACCGTCCTTGACTGCGGATGCGGAGCGGGTCGTTTCGTCAGCTTGGCCGCCGAGCGCGGGGCAAGCGCCGCTGGCATAGATGCGTCGCAGGAGCTGGTCGAAATCGCTGCCAAACAGAACCCGGAGGCGGATCTGAGGGTCGGCGACCTCAACGCATTGCCGTGGCCAGAGGACGCCTTCGACATTGTGACCGGCTTCAGCAGCTTCCAATTCGCCGACGATCATGCCGGGGCGCTGGCCGAGGCCCGACGTGTCTCCCAAGGCGATGTCTGGGTGGTCATCCCGACCCGGCTGGACAAGTCCGCAATCCCGCAAGTCTTCGCCAGACTGATGCCGCTACTGCCATCAGAGGCGCGCCCGATCCTCAAAAGGAGCGGAATGTACGCCCTGTCGGCACCCGGAGCACTCGATGAGGTGCTCGCCACGGCCGGGATGCTCCCCCGCTCCGATGAGACGATAGGCGCGACCACCGTCTTCGCTGACGCTGCCGCCGCAGTCGAGGCCTTCCTCAGCGCAGGGGCAACGGAGCTCGCGGTCCAGTACTCCGGCCAATCCACTGTTGCGACTGCCTTATACGACGCGCTTACCCAGTTCACCGGAGAAGGTGACCAAGTGAGTTTGCCGGGATGGTTCAGGGTCGTTCAAGCCCGGTGAGTCAGGCTGATGTCAGGGGGGTCAGCCAGCTGCCTGGCAGAACACGGTGACACCGGCTGCCTCCGCCGTATGCCTCATACGGCTAGGAAGGACGGCCGCATGAGGCTTGATGCCGTGTGCGACGCCAGTCCCCGCGCAGAATAATCATTAACGGACCACAACCAGCCCACGCCCAAGCGTCGGCAGATCCTTGCCGCGCTGTCGAACGCGCTCCACATTCGTGAAAAGCGCTCACCCCGGCCCGGGCCCTTACGCCGTTCGGTGTCGGTCAGTGCATTGGCGCCGCCCTCCTGCTGCGCCGCACCGCCGCCGAAGGGGACAGGCTCGAGCACGAAGCGAGATAGGACCAGGAATGGACCTAACATCGATCATGGCCGCCACGAGGGCTTGCGGCAGAGGGTGGTGCCAGCTGGCACCGACCGTTGCCGCCGCCTTGTTGGTCGTCGTCGGCTGCACCTATTCCGAGCGAGAGCCCGGCCTGCTGGACCGCGATACACCCCAGCCGACCGTGCCGAGCAGTGAGAGCCCTCCTACTGCGACGCCCCTCCCAGTCGCAAACCCGAAACTCCCGGTGGCCGGCGAGGCGGTCTGGACGTCGGCCGATGGTTTGGACGTCCAGGTCAGGTTCGCTGTGCACGCCGTTCGTCGGGTCGACGGGGGGACCGTGCTGGACTGGTCGGTGACGCCGATTCGCGCGCCCAACCTGCAACCCGGCGACGCCGTGCCCGACTCGGTCGACCTCGGCCTGTCCCGCCGGTGGGAGAGCAGCGCCAACCTCTTCCTGGTCGACGCGCGGAGACGGACGGTCTACCGGCCGCTGTTACGCGCCCCGGACTCCGACTACTGCCTGTGTACGCCGATCTGGTTGGCGCAGCGCAGCCTCCGCATCGGCGTCACCACTTTGCTGCAGGTTGCGTTCCCAGAGCTACCGGCTGCCCTGCGTACGGTCGATGTGGACATCCCGACCGTGCCCCAGTTCTGGCGGGTCCCCGTCACGCCGGTTGGCCAGGTCCCGGCCGCCAACCGTCCCACGGACCTGACGCGGCCGGCCGAGGTTCACCCTCGGGTCGCCAGGTCGGACATGTTCCGCTACGGCGCGAGCGAGCAGGTGTTTCGCGTAAGCGTCCATCGGGTGATTGCGGGCGGCTCCTTCACCTCGCTGGAGTGGGCGATCGTCTCGGTCACCGGCGGGGACGGGGTGGAGGCGGCGTCGGCCCCGCCGTTCGCTAGCGCGGACGCCGCGACAGTGACCGCTCACAACCCGGTGGCCGCGAGCGGACCGGTGCTCCACGTCGATGGCGACGGGACCATCCTGCACACGCGCCTGATGACCAACCGCCTCACCTCGGGTAACGCCGATGAATGCTTGTGCACCGACCTACGGTCCGGGGCCGCAGTGCTCCAGGAACCTGACAAGGTGGCCACCGTGGTGACGAACTACCCGGCGCTACCCAAGGGCACTCAGCAGGTCGAGGTGGTCTTCGACGGGCTCGACCCGATGAACGTGACGGTCACACCGGCCCCCGACGCCACCATCAACACCGCGGAGCCAGTTCCGACGAACCCCAAGTTTTGGCTGTTACGATGCAACAACCCGCAAACGGGGTGGCAGACCAGCGAGTGGCCGACGCCCGTGCCCACCAGAGCCCAGCTCGAGGGCTACACCGCAACCGTGGATCTGATTCGTTGAATCGATCGACGGGCCACGATCCCTCGAACCAAATTGCAGCCGAGGTTGGGAAATAAGCGCCAAGGTCTTTCGCCATCTCCGAGAAGCGTACGCGGTCCGGCACAACACCTTCGCGGGCCAGAGGCTGCTGTTCGGCCAGGCCCTAGCTGATGGGGCCGATTCGGCCCTGCAACCCTAGTCAGGTGGTCAAGGCTTGCTAATGCATCCATTGCTCTACCCGGGCAGTGCCCCACTACTACGCAATCGGTTGCCGCAGAGAGTCCAGAACGAAGATCACGCGGAGGACCGGACCAAACACCACTCCTGCGAACATGCCCGATGCACAACGGCTCAACGGTTCATGAAACCGCACACTGAGTACCTCGTGTCGCCGGCCGTTCCTCCGATGACACAGGCTCTGGCATAGCCAAGTCGAGCCGCATGAGCGACCGCCAGAAGCTAACGCCGCCCCAGACCACGACGTGGCCGTAGCCGCCTGCGACTCCATCCAGCGTTCCGGCTGCGCCACCACGTTGATCGGGACCACTAGGCAGCGGCACCTTGACTCGGCACTAGCGGCTGCCGAGGCCGCCATTGGATGAGCGGCTGCCGCAGAACAACTGATGCTCTTCATGCATGACTGCCGAGCCAGGCGTCCAGTTTGTGTTGCCGGCCCCAGCAGCGGCGGTGGTCGCTGATGGTGGAGGGTGGATTCACCGTCATTGTCGCCGTTGACCTTGAAGAAGCGCTTCACGAGTTGGGCCGACCGATGACGCTGAAAGCGGCGGCAAGAAGCGCACACCGCTGGGAAGACCAACCTCAGTGCTATTGATCAGCAACTGCAGACGGGATCGCTCCCTTGCGAAGGATGTGAATCAGGGTTGCAATCTGATTCGACAGTGTCGGGTCCGAGTGTCTGACCAATGAATTCGAATGCGGCAGGGAGATTTTCTTCGAAAGTGGGCCGGATTTGGCTCGGCGGAAGGATGAACCCACCTTCGGCCTGGCTGCTGGGACGCAATTCGATGGTTAATGACCATATTTCATACTCGCCATATGCCCAGTCGGTGGTATCGCCGGCAGTCGGGTACAGCGTTGAGGCTTGCTCGGGAGTATAAGTCCTGCCATGGACGCTGTGGATGAGTCCTTTCATTTTTTCAGCAAGCTGCTGCATATCACTACGGTCGGTTGGGTCGACAATTGGATTCGATGTGTATCCCCACGGATAGAGGATCAACTGAGAATAGCTGTGATAAGTAAGCACGCCTGAAAACAGCTCGACGGCTACCAGGTTACGAACCGCACGCACCTCCGGCTCAGAGAAGGCCCGCGGGCCCACGTAGGTCTCGTCTTGTGGGACGTGACTGGATGTGTTGACGTTCAGGGTTCCCCACATGTAGCCGTAGTTGCGGTTGGGGTCCACGCCAAAGCTTCCGTTGGCGTTTTGGCGGCGGTTCTTGCGCCATAGCCGGTTGTCGGTGCGGCTGAATTCGTGCCCATCCGGGTTGATCATCGGTGCCACCCAGATCTCGCCTCGCTGCAGCCACCGCTGCACCGGGTCGGCGCCGGCGGCATCCAGGAGATGCTCGGCCAGCAGATACGGCACCTCTACAGAAATCCACTCTCTGGCATGGTGACAACCCAGCAAGAACACCTTGCGATCGGTGCCGCGACGATCGCCGAGCCGCAGTGCCCAGATCGGCCGGTTCTCGAGGCTGCGCCCGATCTCACGAAGTTCGGCGATATCAGGATGCTGTTCGGCCCGAGCCCGCAGATCCTGCTCCAGCTGCTCGGCTGAGTGATAGCCAGCGGTGGCCTCGGCCGTCGCGAACGTCGACAGGTACGTGTGTGTCATATGAAGCTGCTCCACCCCGTAGCCCATCTGTTCTAATCGTTCAATCTGTGCCTCGGTGGCCTGCAGCACCACATGATCGGGTTTGACCTCCCAGACGTCCAGCCCAAGCGGGGCGGTCAGCAACGGCGCCAGCATTGTGTGCGGGTCCTGTGACGTCACCCTCGCAATGACGGTCATGCTGGGCCTCCCTCCCCGCCCGAATGTGCGCCGCCGCGGGCGCGGCCCTCGAACTCGGCCTGCGTCGCCAGGCGATCGACCCGCACCAATCGCCGACGCTCCAACTCCAGCAACTGCGCCTCGCTCGCCGCCACCACCAGACTGTCGCCGTGGCGCTCCCAAACGTCAAGGCCCAGCGATAAGCCCAGCAGGGCCTCGATATCAGCGGCGGAGTCGGCGGTTAACTTCGCGACCCAGCGCACTCCGGAATTGGTCATTGGCTGTCCCGGTTAGCGGAGTAATGTGCAAATCTATCGCCAGAGCTAACCGTCTACAAGGCCTAGCTGTGACATTATCTATTTGCGTTTTATTTACACATATCGCACACAAGAGCGATCGACCACGAGCGAGCTGGCCTCATTCTAAGGCCCACTTCCGCGGAATTGGTGAAAAAGCACCATCGTCAACACGTTGAACAACAACCCCCTCCCACAGGTCGGTTGGATTATGGATCGAGCCGCCGAAGCTGAGCTTGACGTTTCTCCTCGTGAGCTCGCCGAGGATGTCACGAGCGTCGTGCAGCGACGGTGCGAGCCGGTCCGGCTTGGTGACCAACAAGGTGTCACCAGCCCGACAGGCGGCCAGCGCTAATCGCAGACCTGGTCGGTCACGGTTAGTGCTGGTTAACCCGTGGTCGACGTGGATGCGGTCATTACCGACGCCGAGGCGTGCAGTCCTTGCGCTGGGCGGTCAGATCTTGTTGCTCTGTTCGGGACGTCCAGAGCGGTCGCCGTTCGGGCGCATCGGATGTTGGGAAGTCACCAGCTCTTCTCGAATTACGGGCGCCTCAGCGGCCGAATCTTCCTGTGGTGCGTTTCGCCTCCCACTGGTCGAGCTGAAGGCCCGCCTTTCGGGGACACGCATCGTTGAGTGGCCAGCTCAAACGGCGCCGCAGGGTCAAACGGCGCCGCCTTGACGAGAGGCGAGCAGATCGCGGATCTCCTTAAGCAGCACGATGTCGTCGGGGTCCGAAGCTCCGGCGTCCTGCTGTCCGAAACGCGCCTTGACTTTTTCGTATGGGGTGACGATAAAAAAATAGACGACCCCCGCGATGACGAGGAACGACACCAGCGCAGTGAGGAACAACCCGAACTTGGTGTCCCCGAAGTTGGTGGCCCCCGCCGGGATCAGGGAGAGCAACCAGTTGGTGAATGTGGTGACAACTGCGGCGAATGCGGCCGCCATGATGAAAGCGACGGCAAGCTCGACGAGGTTACCCCGCATAACGAAGTCCTTGAAGCCCTTCATTCGTCCCCCCTGGGCGTGCCGTACTCGCCGGAACGCCGATCATGTAGTCGGATCAGATTTTCAGCCGCACATTACCTCTCTCCACGGCTACAAATATCCGAAACCCGGCTGGCCGCCAACACCTCGACCTCGTCTGCTGGCGGTCGCGCGATTGTCACCGTCCGGCGCACGGTCCACCGACGGCTATGAGATCGCGCGCCTGGGCTGCACTCCGCGCAGGGGTGCTGAGGACGAGATCGACATAGAGATGCACACGCCGCATGCCGATGACTTGTTCCGCACGCCGGGGTGAGTGGCTCGAACTTGCACGTATGTTGCACGCGGTACCTGCCTTCGGCTGACACTCTTGGCCGGACTCGGCGGAACCCCAATCCACCCATCAGCACCTAGAACTTTGTTGGGTCGAGTCCTCGTCGTCGAGGTCGTCGTCTTGACTGAAATGCCGGGTAGCCGCATGCGAAGAGCGGCGCGGGTCATCCGCCAACAAAGTGACCGCCAGCCGCCTCGCACGCTTTCCATTCAGACGTCGTGTGATGAATCCCGATCCCACCGTCGAGCAGTTCAGGCTCGTGTGGATCAACCGTGTTGCTCCAGCTGCGCAACATCAGCTTCTGCAGACTGTGGATCCTTCTTAGGTGCCCGTCCTGCGTCGCTTGAAGATTCCTTGCCTCAGTCGCCGTACATGCCCCTCGTGGAGGCACCAGTCGATGGCGTCCGGTCCAGGCCCATGACCTCCGGTCCGTTCACGTCGATGCGCCATCGCGAACGTTGCCGCCATCATCTGTGCCCAACTTGTCCTTCGATTCCGGGGCTCACAGCAGTCAACTTCCACGCGGATCGTGGGAGCGGCCGCAACAGAAAATCGCTCGGAGCCTTGCGGCTCCGCAATGTGCGGACTGTGGTTGCGGAGCCACAATTGTTACGGCTCGATCGAAGGGCACGAGACAAGCTCAGCAGGCGTCAGGACCGGAGTTCCTGTAATGACGGACGTTCCTCTCTATGACCGGACCTATGCGAGGTTCGGTCTCCCGGCACGACAGCAGGTTCGGCTCGAGACATACGGAGAGGATCTCGGTCAGAACAGCTGGCTAACGGTCGACGAGTGGAACGCGATGATCGGATGGATTACGCCGCGCCATCGGTCGGGCGTGCTCGACGTCGGGTGCGGCTCCGGCGGACCCGATTTGTATCTTGCTCAGCAGACCGGTGCCCAGGTCGTCGGCATCGACATGAATGCCGACGCGGTGTCGACCGCGAATGCCGCCGCAGCAGAGTCCGGGCTAGCCTCGCTGGCCTCGTTTCAACAGGCCGACGCGTCGACCGCCTTGCCGTTCGCAGACGGCTCGTTCGACGCGGTCTTTTGCGTTGATGCGGTCAATCACCTTCGCAATCGCCTCCGGGTGTTCCAGGAATGGCACCGGGTCTTAAAACCACACGGACAAGTTGTGTTCACCGATCCCATTGTCGTCACCGGTCTGCTGACCAATGAGGAAATCGCTGCTCGGACATCAATTGGTATCTTCGTTCTCTCGCTTCTGGAAGAGGATCACCGGTTACTTGATCAAGCCGGTTTCGATCTTCTCCGTACCGACGACAGCACCGACAACGTCGCAACAGTGGCTCGACGGTGGCTGGAAGCTAGAGCCGTGCGACGACAGGAGCTTGAGGAGGATGAAGGCCCAACAGCTTTCGAGGGCATGCAGCAGTTCCTGACGATTGTCCATACGCTCGCGGCTGAGCGCAGGCTGTCGCGCTATACCTTCCTGGCGCGCGTGAGGTAGCGCGAACCGGAGTCGCAGAACCCGCCAGCGACGCGCTCGACAGCACCGCTGGGCTCCCCTTTTGTGCGCGGTGAGCTAACACATGTCGTGGCGACCTCGACCTGCCCCACGGTAATGCCCGCTTGACAGTGCATGGCCGCCAACTGCTGGTTGATCGGGTCGTCCGGTTGCCCATGTCGCGAAGGAAGTCGGGGTGTCACGGCAGTGCGCGCACCGCTGGGTGGCCCGCTACGCCGCTGAGGGCAAAGCGGGGCTGCAGGACCGGTCGTCGCGGCCGCAGCACAGTCCGAGGCGGACCAGTCCCGCCGTCGAGGCCGGGTGGTAGCAGCTCGGGCCAGCACCGCCGAGGGTCGGACTGGCTGGCGGCCGAGCTCGGCGTGCCGGCCCGCACGGTGTCGCGGATTCTGCGCCGTCACCAGTTGCCGTACCTGGCTGACTGCGATCCGTTGACCGGGCAGGTGATCCGGTCCTCCAAGCAGACCGCCTGCCGCTACGAGCGGGACCGGCCCGGGGAGCTGGTGCACATGGATGTGAAGAAGATCGGCAAGATCCCGACGGCGGCGGCTGGCGCGCGCATGGCCGACCAGCCACCAAGGCCGAGAAGATGCGGCAGCCCAAGATCGGCTACGACTACGTCCACTCTCTGGTCGACGACCACTCCCGGCTCGCCTACTCCGAGATCCTGACCGACGAGATCGGCACCACCTGTGCGGCGTTCCTGCTCCGCGCTGCCGCCTCTTCGCCGCCCACGGGATCCCCCGGATTGAGCGGCTGATCACCGACAACGCCTTGGCCTACCGCAACTCCACCGCCGTCAAGCACGCGGTTGCCCAGCTCGGCGCTAAGCACAAGTTCATCAAGCCGCACTGCCCTTGGCAGAACGGCAAGGTCGAGCGGTTCAACCGCACCCTGCAGACCGAATGGGCCTACCGGCAGGTCTTCCCCAGCAACCCCGACCGTGCCGCCGCGCTTGCCCCTGGCTGGAGTTCTACAACACTCGACGCCGACACACCGCACTTGGCGGCCTCCCGCCAACCAGCCGACTGTCACCAACCTTGTGACCGGGTACACCTAGTCGTTGAGGACGAGTCGCTCGATGGCGTCAGCGAGCCACGTCTCGTAGCGGTCGTAGGACCATCCGACGTGCTCGGTGAGGATTTGGGCGACGTGGGGGCTGTAGAGCACAAGCAGGCTGGCGGCCGCGTCGTCGGGGCTAAGGCGGAGCCCGCCGTCGCCGGCGAGCAGGGTTGCGGCATCGATCATTTCCGCCCCACGCCGGGCGATCATCGCCCGGTTGAGCTCGGCGAAGTCGGGGTCGACCGCCGCAGCGTCGGAGGTGATCTTGAAGACTGGGAGCACCCGCTCGATGATCTTGCGACTAAGCGCCGCGTCCAACTGGGCACGACGGCGGGCACTGGGCTCGGCTCGGA
>CAVXAP010000022.1:0-235351 GCA_963759635.1 uncultured Actinomycetota bacterium | reverse complement strand
TGATCGGGCGAGGTCATTGTGGCCAAATAGATGTGGTCGCCGAGCGCGGCAATCAGCGCGCCACAAAATCGCACTGGACGCGACCAATGTGACGACACCGGGGACTACTTGGTCACTCTATGATCTGCTGCGGAGACGGGCAGTGGGAGCGATCGAAAATGATCACTCCTGCCCCTTGTCGAGCGGTGCCTGCGAACAGCCAGCGCTGGCAGCGGTGCTGCAGCGGGTGTGGCCTGTGCTGCCAGCGGGACCGGTCAAGGTTGGGGTGGAGGCAGCCGGGCATTATCACCGACCGTTGCTGGGATCGGGGGGTGTGGCCACCGGGCTGGGAGGTTATGGAGCTCAGTCCCGCTCGGGTCGCTGAGCAGCGGCGGGTCCAGGGCCGACGGCGAGTCAAGACCGGCGCCATCGATTTGGAGGCGATCACCGAACTGGTGCTGGCCGGCCACGGGGTCCCGGTCACGGCTCGGGCGGCGGCGGTCAGCTGCTACCGGATACGCCGTTCGCACCGTTGATCACCGTGCCTGGCTGGGGCGCCGTCCGGGCCGGCAACTACGGCGCTGCGGTCGGTGACCCGCGTCGGTGGTTGGGAGCCCGGCAGCTCTACCGCACCTCCGGGCTGTCCCCTGCGCAGTATGAGTCGGCGGGGAAGCGTCATGACGTCAGCATCAGCTGGAAAGGCAGCGTGGCTTTGCGGCGTGCGCTGATCGACCTCGGGATCGGGCTGTAGCATGCCGACCCGGCCGCCCGACGCTACGGCCAGCAGCTGCGGGCCCGCGGCAAGAAGGGCGGGGTGATCGGCTGCGCCATGGCGCACCGCGCCAACAAGATCGCCTACGCGATGGTTCCGGACCAGTCCAGCTACGACCCCGACCGCTGGGCCTGACCCCAGCAGGGGATTCCTCGATTGCTGCCCACCCCTCCCCGTCGCGCACAGCAGTGGTCAATTTGGACCGCCCGCAGCGCAGTGAGGACGAACGAGGTTGACCGCGGCGAGCAGCGACGCACAATACGGCGGCGAGGAAGCCCCAGAAAGGAGCTGATCTGGGCCCTTTCACAGCCAGGCCTGCCGGTGAGACGCTGGACCGCCAGGAGGGCCGGACACACGCCGATGTGCCTATGGCGGACTCCATCGGGGTTACCCCGCTTCTATTTTGGCGGCCGGCCCTTCGCCACAACGGCAGCCCGAACGACGCCAACTGACCCATGATCATGATCAGAAGGTCGCATACCGTCAGTGTGGGCGCCAAGGCCATCCACCGACTCACGGCAACGGCTCAACAACCCCAACCGGCCCGCAGACCACGGGCGGACCAACCACGCCCTTTGCGATGCCTTGACACGACCCACCGCCAACTAGTGGTCGCGCCCGTTAGTTCGTCGGGGGTTCAGATCCATGCTGTGGGATCGCCGAGGTAGAGGCCGCAGGCAGTGTCGAGGGCTTCCTCTGCGGTGCCGACCGGGTAGCCGGTGGGGAGGTAGGAATCTTCGTAGTCGTCGTGGCTGGCGCGGTAGATGGCGAATCCCCATTGGTGGGCCGATCCGCCGTAGCGGAGTCGGCACAGCCTCAGCTGTTCGCCATCGGCGAGGACGGCGTCAATGTAGGCGAAGTTCGCCCGGTAGCGGGTGTGGATCTGGCTGATCTGAGGCCACCGCTGCTGCGCGTGAGAGGTCAGCCGCTGCCACAGCGAGGTCTGGGTCGAGGTCGGGATCTTGGCCACGGCTTCCATCCTGGCTCAAACGCCCGGGGTGGCCATCGGCGTGGCGTCAGTGTCGCGCCCCGGGGTGCGCGACAACAAGGGCATGATCATCTCTTCCCCGTATCTGATCATCTTGTCGGCCGAGGAGCAGACGGAGCTGACTGTCCGCGCAACGGCGCCCGCGCGCACACCGCGATGTGGTCCGAGTCCATATCATCCTGGCCGCCGCTGACGGCCGGTCGAATGCCGCCATCGCCGCACACCTGCGGTTGCACGTTGACACCGTGCGCAAGTGGCGGCGACGGTTCCATCGGCAACGGCTGGCCGGACTCCCCGATCGGCCTCGGACCGGACGGCCACGCCGGTTCAGCGCCGTGCAGGTCGCTGAGGTGAAAGCCCTGGCCTGCGAGCTGCCGGCCGACGCCGACATCCCGCTGGCCAGGTGGAGCTGCCCCGAACTCGCGGCCGAGGCCAGCCGACGCGGCGTTGTCGCCTCGATCTCGGCCTCAACGGTGCCGCGCTGGCTGGCCGCCGACGCGATCAGACCCTGGCAGCACCGGTCCTGGATCTTTCCTCGCGACCCCGACTTCGCGTTCAAGGCCGGACGGGTGCTCGACCTGTACGCCCGGATCCATGACGGGGTCGAACTCGGCGAACACGACTACGTCCTCTCCGCCGATGAGAAGCCCGGCGTGCAGGCCCGGGAACGGATCCACCCCAGCCGCCCGGCACGACCCGGCCGGCGACCCATGCTGGTCGAGTCGGAGTATCGCCGTCACGGCACCCTCGCCTACCTCGCCGCCTACGACGTCCACCACGCCCACGTGATCGGCCACTGCGCCCCCACCACCGGCATCCAACCCTTCACCGCCCTGGCCGAGAAGGTGATGACCCGCGAGCCCTACGCCAGCGCCCGACGGGTGTTCTGGATCCTCGACAACGGCGCCTCCCACCGCCGCTGGACCGCCGCCGCCCGACTCAACGAGGCGTTCCCGAACACCATCATGATCCACACCCCCATGCACGCGTCCTGGCTGAACCAGATCGAGATCTACTTCTCCATGGTCCAACGAAAGCTACTCACCCCCGACCACCACCCCAGCCTCGCGGCCCTAGCCGAGCAACTGACCGCGTTCGAGGCCCGCTACAACCAAGGCGCCCAACCCTTCCACTGGCGATTCAACCGTGACGACCTTGACCAACTCCTCGACCGGATCGCCGCCTGAACCCCCGACGAACTAACGGGCGCGACCACTAGTGGTCGCGCCCGTTAATTCGTCGGGGGTAGCTGCCTGGTGGCTGGTTGGTCCAGGCGGTTGGATCGGCGAGGTAGAGGCCGCAGGCGCAGTCGAGGGCTTCTTGCGGGGTGCCGGCGGGGTAGCCGGTGGGCAGGATGCTGGGCTCGTAGTCGTCGTGGCTGGCCCGGTAGATGGCGAAGCCCCAGGTGTGTGCGGATCCGCCGTAGCGCAGGCGGCATAGGGGCAGGGTGGTGCCGTCGGGGAGCTGGCCGTCGATGTAGGCGAAGGCGCCGCGGTGGCGCACTGTGACGTCGGTGAGCTGGGGCCAGCGGTCGCGGGCGCGGGCGGTCAGGCGCTGGCGCAGCGAGGTCTTGGTGGACTCCGGTGGCTTGGCCATGGGCTCTATCGTGCCCGATCGGCGTGTCGCCGCTCCTCGAGATCACTGGTTTGGGATCCTGCCGCGGACCCCGGTGATCTTGGGTGAGGAGGCTGCCTTGCCTGCCAGTCCGTATGTCGTGACGCTGGATGATGCCCAGCGCGCTGCGCTGCAATCGCGGGCCCGCCGTGCTTGGGCGCCGCATCGCCTGGTGATGCGGGCGCGGATCGTGCTGGCCGCGGCAGATGGCTTACCCAGCAGCGTGATCGCCGCGCGGCTGGGCATCTGCGACGACACCGCCCGCAAATGGCGGCGGCGGTACTGCCAGCACGGCCTGGACGGGCTGGCAGATGCGCCGCGGCCCGGCCGGCCGCGCAAGTTCGCCCCCCATGTGGTGGCCGAGGTCAAGGCGCTGGCCTGCGAGTTGCCCGCCACGGCCGGGGCGCCGCTAGCCAGGTGGAGCTGCCCGGACCTGGCCCGCGAGGCAGCCACCTGCGGCATCACACCGGCCATCTCGGCCTCCACAGTGCGCCGCTGGCTGGCCGAAGACGTGATCAAGCCCTGGCAGCACCGCTCCTGGATCTTCCCCAGGGACCCGTACTTCGCCTTCAAGGCCGCCCGCGTGCTGGACCTCTACCAGCGCATCTGGGACGGCCAGCCGCTGGCCGATGACGAGTACATAATCAGCGCCGACGAGAAACCCGGCGTGCAAGCCCGCCGCCGCATCCACCCCGCCCTGCCATCCGGGCCGCGCCGGGCGATGCGGGCAGAAAGCGAATACGCCCGCGAAGGCACCCTGGCCTACCTCGCCGCCTACGACATCCACCGCGCCCGCGTGATCGGCCGGTGCGAGCCCACCACCGGCATCAAGCCCTTCACCGCCCTGGCGAACCAGGTCATGACCACCGAGCCCTATACCTCCGCCCGGCGGGTGTTCTGGGTAGTCGACAACGGCGCCTCGCACCGCAACTGGGCCGCTGCTGCCCGGCTCAATGACGCCTGGCCGAACGCGGTCATGGTGCACCTGCCCGTCCACGCTTCCTGGCTCAACCAGATCGAGATCTACTTCTCCGTCATCCAGCGCAAGCTGCTCGTCCCCGACGACTTCGCCGACCTCGGCACCCTCGCCAGCCAGATACTGGCCTTCGAAGCCCGCTACAACCATCCGCCCAGCCGTTCGAGTGGAAATTCACCGCGACCGACCTCAACCCCCTCCTGCACCGGCTCGCCGCCTGAACCCCCGACGAACTAACGGGCGCGACCACTAGTGGCGTGTTAAGTAATTAAGTTTACGTATGCATGGGATACTGAGGCGTGGCTGGAGCGACCGCTGAACCCTTGCTGCTGCGGGAGAACGACCGAGAAGAGCTGGTCGTGCTGACCCGGTCGAGTTCGGTGGGTGCGGGGCTGGCGGCGCGGGCCCGGATCGTGCTGTTGGCCGCCGAGGGCACGCCGAACGTGGAGATCGCCCGGCTGGTGGGGGTGAGCCGGCCGACGGTGAACGCGTGGCGGACCCGGTATGCCGAGCGCGGGCTGGCCGGGCTGGCCGAGGAGAAACGGTCCGGCCGGAAGCGGTCGATCGATCAGCGTCGGATCGTGGCGGAGACGTTGAGGCCGCCGCCGGCAGAGCCTGGGAGTCACGCATTGGTCGTCGCGACTGCTGGCGAACCGGCTGGGCACCAGCCACGTCACCATCGCCGAGGCCTGGAAGCGGTACGGGGTGAAACCGTGGAAGGCCGAGACGTTCAAGTTCTCCACCGACCCCGAGCTGGAGGCCAAGGTCACCGACGTCATCGGCTTGTACCTGGCGCCGCCGGAGAACGCGATCGTGTTGTGTTGCGACGAGAAAAGCCAGATTCAGGCGTTGAACCGGACCCAGAAGACCTTGCCGATGCAGCCCGGTCATGCCGAGCAGCGCACCCACGACTACGTCCGGCACGGCACCACCACCTTGTTCGCCGCACTGGAGATCGCGACCGGGAGGGTCACCGGGGTGTGCAAGAACCGGCACCGGCACCAGGAGTTCCTGGCCTTCCTCAAGCACGTCGCCCGGGCCTACCCCGACCGCGAGCTGCACCTGGTGATGGACAACTATGCCGCCCACAAGCACCCGAACGTCAAGGCCTGGCTCGCCGGCAACCCCAGGATCCACGTCCACTTCACCCCGACCTCCGGATCCTGGCTGAATCTGGTCGAGGTCTGGTTCTCCATCATCGAACGCCAGGCCATCCACCGCGGCAGCTTCCCATCCGTCCGCGATCTCATGATCAAGATCCGCGCCTTCATCAACGGCTGGAACGACCGCTGCCATCCGTTCATCTGGACCAAGCCCGCCGACCAAGTCCTCGAGAAAATCAAACGTAAAAAGAACTCGCTAACGCGCCACTAGCAGACCTAACGCTCATATGTGGCCCGTGGTGGGTTTGAGCCCGGATTAAGCGATCGCGGCTCTCGCCATCTCCTCAAGCTTCGCCATCAGCGCCCGGTGAGGGTGGGGCCCGTGGCTGATTCGTGCGACGCCGGCATTCGCCCAATCGGCCTTTGGCGGGGTGCCGGGGAAGGAGATCAGGTTCAGCGGCAGCGGCACTTCCTTGACGATCCGCTCGACCTGGGGCGGATCGGCGAGGCGGGGGATGAAGAAACCGCTGGCACCGGCGTCGGCGAAGGCCTTCCCGCGCTCGATCGCTTGGTCGACCAGCGCAGAGTCATGCGTTTGCGTCTTGATGTACAGGTCGGTGCGCGCGTTGATGAAAAACTGGTCGCCGACGGCGCGGCGGATAGCCTCGATGCGCTTCGCCTGCAGAGTGAACTTGTGCAGACCCTCGCCGCCGATGACCTGGTCCTCGAAATTGCAGCCGACCGCACCGGTCGCGGCCAGGCGGACGACATTGTCGGCGCCTTGGTCCGGGTCATCGGAATAGGCGCCTTCGAAATCGACGGTCAGCGGCAGCTCGGTCGAGTCGGCGATGCGCTTTGCGTTCGCCAACGCGAAATCGATCGGCACGCCCTGCCCGTCGGGCCAGCCGTTGGCGTCGGCAACCGGATGGCTGCCGGTGGCGAGCGCCTTGGCCCCGGCGCGGATGACGGCATGGGCGCTGCCGACATCCCAGATGTTGTAGAGGATCACCGGATTGCCCGGCACGTGTAATGCGGCGAACGCCTCGAACTTCGTAGGCATTGGCTCCCCCTTATCGAACGCCGTCGAGATTGCGCTTCAGCTGCTCGATCCAATCCTCGGACTTCTGGCAGCGAGGCGCGCCAGTGTAGCGCGTGTCGCGCTCCTGTTAGACCCTACGCCAGCCGCGACGGACACCCTCGAAGCTGTACTCAGCGGCGGACTCCAACGGTGACTTGAGGACCGGCGGCGCGGGTAGGACAAAGTCCGCTGCCTAGAACGGAATATCGAGATCCTCGAACTCAGACTGGCCGCCGGCGTCGGCGTTAGATCCTCACGAACGACACGATCGCAAAGTCCAAGTTCGACACAGAGGGAGGACCAATCGCAGGGGCACCGACCCGGGGCGTCACTGGCGCTGCATCCCAGCCTCCAGAGACCACTTGCCGCCACGCGACTCACAAATCTGTTCGATAAGGCCGCCCAGGAGCGGCAACGATACCGATGCCAACGCCTCGCGTGGCGGGTGCGACAATTCGGCTCGATGGAGATCGAACAGCTCGACGGTTCCGCCGACCTCGCAGCGGCTCGCGACGCGCTCGAGGGGCATCGGTGGCAGGAGGCCTTCGACCTCCTGATCGGAGCCGACCGCGAGGGGAGACTCGGCGCGTCAGACCTTCAGGCCCTTGCCCAGGCGGCCTGGTTCACCGCCCAGCCTGACTTGGCAGTGGAGGCAAGGGAACGCGCGTTCAAGGCGCACATCGTGGACGGGAACAAAGCCCGAGCCGCTGCAATCGCCTTCGAGCTCAGCCGCGAATATGACAACAAGCGGAAGTTCTCGATCGCTTCCGCATGGGCGGCCCGTGGCGAGCATCTCTTGGAGGGTGAGCCGGAAGGATTCGCTCACGGATACCAGGCCCTGTCGAAGAGCCTTGCTGCGGAGCACGCCGGTGACGTGGAGTTGGCCATCAGGCTCGGGGGACGAGCCGTCGAACTCGGCACGCGATTCGAGGACGCCGACATCAGGGCCTGGGGACTGTTGCAGCAAGGACGGCTCTTGATTGCCGGCGGACGCACCGAGGAGGGATTCCACCTCTTGGAGGAGGCCACCATCGCCGCCGTGAACGGCGAGCTGAACCCGTTCATGGCCGGCGTGGCGTACTGCTGCATGATCTCGTCCTGTCGCGACACAACCGACTACCGTCGGGCCAGTGAATGGACCGAGGCCACTAGCCGGTGGTGCGAGCAGCAGTCCATCAACGGCTTCCCGGGCATCTGCCGGGTCCACCGCGCGGAGATCGTCGCCTTGCAGGGCGCGCTGGACCGAGCGGAGCAGGAGCTGCGGCAGGCCACCATGGAGCTCGCCGCGTACGACGCGACGTCGCCGCTGGCCGACGGGTTCTACGCGCTTGGGGAAATCCGCTTCCGGCTGGGCGACCTCGAGGGTGCGGAGGACGCCTTGCGGCAGGCCCACGCGCTCGGGCGGATCCCGCAGCCCGCCCTCGCTCTCATGCGCTTCTCCGAAGGCAAGATCACCGCGGCATACGGAGCGATCCGTTCGGCGCTTGCAGAGACCCGCGAGCAATGGGCCCGTGGCCGCATGCTGCCCGCGCAAGTCGAGATCGCGATCGCTGCCGGTGATCCGGCGACCGCGCGAGCCTCGGCCGAAGAGCTCGGGGAGATCAGCGCGGCCTACGACTCGCCGGCGCTACGCGGGAGCAAGCACGACAGCTGGGGGCGCGTGCTCCTCGCCGAAGGCGATGCTGAGGGGGCGAGACGGGAGCTGCAAAGCGGTATTGGGCACTGGCGGGAGGTCGGCGCGCCGTACGAGCTCGCCCGGGATCGCGCGCTCCTGGCCTCGGCGCTGCAGCAGCTGGGACGAGACGACGAGGCGGATCTGGAGCTTGGAGCAGCGAGAGAGGAGTTTCATCGCCTGGGAGCTGTCCGGGATGAGGCTGCGGCGGCCGACGCCATTCGGGCAGCCACCGAGCGGAAGGCCACACCCAGCATTGCCCACAAGACGTTCATGTTCACCGACATCGTGGCGTCGACGAACATCGCCGCAGCCATTGGCGACGAGGCCTGGGAGCACCTCCTTCGCTGGCACGATGACACCCTGCGCGCGGTGTTCGTCGACCACGGAGGCGAGGTGGTGAACTCCACCGGCGATGGGTTCTTTGTGGCATTCGACTCGGCCTCTGCCGCGATCGTCTGCGCCACAGCGGTACAACGCGCGCTTGCCGAACAACGCCGGACGCACGGATTCGCCCCTGCGGTGCGCATCGGCGTGCACTCGGCGGTAGCGACCCGCCGCGGCTCGGACTACAGCGGCAAGGAAGTTCATGTCGCCGCCAGGATTGCCGCGCTGGCCCGCGGCGGCGAGATCCTCGCCTCGGCAGCGACGACCGCGCTCGCGGGGCCCCAACCAACGAGCGAGCCGCGCCCGGTGAGCCTAAAGGGCGTGTCCGGCGACGTCGATGTTGCGTCCATCGCCTGGAATTGAGGCTGGCCCTGTGCGAACACGCGCCGCCGCACCAGGGCAGCTTGCCTGCGAACAGGCACGGATCGTGCCTCGTACGGTCGGTGTTTGAGCAGGGTTTTCGCAGGTCAGCACAGCCCGCTCGTCCTTCTAATCCGCAGGTTGTGGTTCGGGTGGAAAATAGCTGGCCGGCGTCAGCCGAGCAGACTCCCCAGCGTGCTCAGGATGTCGCCGTAGAACGTGCCGTTGATGTCGCGGAACAGCTCGAACGGCTGGCCGGGGTCGCCGAAGAATGGGCGCAGGGTCCAGGCGAGCTGGGTCCCGACGAAGCCGAACAGAATGATCCAGATGTACAGCAGGACCATGCTCGCCGGCCGCTCGCCGGCGGCGGGTTGGGGTGCCTTCGCCTTGGCGGCGTTCTGGTTTTGCCGGGCGGTACGCGCGTCGCCGTTGGCGGGCGGTTGGGCCGCGCGGTCGGCAGGGCCGCCGACCGTCGCCGCGACTAGTTCCCGCTGTGACACGTCAGCAGTTACGGCAACCTGGGCGGAGAGCATCGACTCGACAACGACCTGCTTGTTGAGCGCGCGCATCCCGGAGGTCAGGAACCGCAGCCCGACGAGGGCGGTCAGGGCGAGGATCGCGACGTTGAGCAGCTTGAAGAACGCGTAGCTGCGGGCCGTGATCAGGAAGAACAAGCTGATCGGAGCGAAGGCGAGGGTCAGCACGGCGGTCACCGTCATCGCCACCATGATCAGGGCGCAGGCCTGCAGGACCGACAGCCGGGCGCCGAAGACCAGGTTGAACAAATACAGCGTGGGCAGGCAGATCGCCAGGGTGGCCAGGAACAGCAACGGAAGCTTGACTGTCGAGACGAGCGCCTGCAGCAAGCCGTTCGAGGCGCCGAGCACCGCGCCATAGACCGCCAGGCTGATCGCGGAGCAGAGCAGCATCCGCAGGATCAGTCTGGGCAGGTCACGCTCGTTGATGATCTGGTCCCAGATCCCCGCGCGGTCACGCAGAATGCGCTCGATGATCAGCTGTTTGCCTGAAGCCATGATCCCCATCCCCTTCGATCGGCTGCGATGAAACTACCGGCATAGCGCATTCGCCGTGAACGATCCAAAGAATTGCGTTGTCGAGTACTCTCGCGCCATGCCGGAGCCAGCATTGCGGGCGTCGGACGACGACCGCGACACCGTCCTGCGGGCCCTGGAGCGGCACACCGCCGTGGGTCGGCTCAGCCTGGACGAGTTCGACCAGCGCAGCACCGCCGCCCTCGCCGCCGTGACCCTCGACGAGCTCGCCGCCCTGACCGCCGACCTGCCGGAGCTGCCTGACGAGTCGGCGCGGCCGGTCGAGCCGGCCGGCCACGCGCGGCACCTCGTCCTGCTCTTCCTGATCGCATTCGTGACGATCGCCGTGCTGGTCGCGATCATGCTGCTGCACCCCTGACCGGCCGGGTTATGCCTCCACGACGGAGGCGGCGATCATCGCCAGCAATGGGCTAACGCGCTAACGGGATGACCCGAGGATGTGCAGCGGGGACACTGGCCTGGGATTCATTGGAGGGCTACGGCACCGAGGTGGCCGCTACTGAGAGGCTGACTGGCCCGACAACGGCCGAGATCCACCGTGTAGCGCATCTTGCCTTGGTGATCTGCGCGTGAATGAGCTGGAAGCTCGTCCCGCGGCACCTGATCGAGCGCCATTAGCCTGAGCGCATGACCGTCCTGGACTGGTTGCTCGATTCTGATCCCTCTATACGATGGCAGGCGCTGCGTGATCTTGCAGGCGCGCCTGCTGAGGTCGTGGCGGCAGAGCGGGGGCGGGTGGCGACCGACGGGTGGGGTGCCCGGTTGCTGGCCTTGCAGGGGGAAGACGGCCAGTGGGCGGGAGGCGCATACTTTCCCGCGCAAATCGACCATTCCGATACCGACGACGGTTCTGATGACAACGACGATTCCGACGACGACGGACAGCCCTGGACCGCGACAACGCATAGCCTGTTGCTGCTGCGTGACTTCGGGGTTGACCCGCAGTGTGACCAGGTTCGGCGGGCCGTGGCGCTGGTAAGAGACAACTGCCGTTGGGAGGAGGGCGGGCAGCCGTACTTCACCGGCGAGGGTCGAGCCGTGCATCAACGGCATGACCGTCGCACTCGGTGCCTACTTCGATCAGGATGTCGCTGGCGTCGTCGCCCGGCTCGTCGGTGAGCAACTCGACGATGGGGGATGGAACTGCTGGACGGCGTACGGTTCAGTGCGTTCTTCAGCGGCGACGACAATCAACGTGCTCGAAGGGCTGCTGGCATACGAGCGAGCAACCGGTGGCTCAGCGGAGTCAATTGCGGCTCGACGCCAGGGTGAGGAGTATCTCCTCGAACGAAGGCTGTTCCGACGCAAGAGCACCGGCGAGGTCATCGACCCGGCCTGGCTGAACTTCTCGTATCCGCCCCGCTGGCACTACGACGTGCTTCGGCCCTACAGCACTTTCGCTTCGTAGGGGATCCGCCAGACCCGCGCCTGACCGAAGCGGTCGAGCTGCTCCGATCCAAGCAGCAGCCCGACGGCAGGTGGCTACTGGAAACACTCATCCCGGGCGGGTCTATTTCACGCTCGAGGATGGCGACGGCCAGTCCAGCCGGTGGAACACCCTCCGGGCGTTGCGGGTCCTCGACTGGTACGAGCGTTCGTTGCCTGACTGCAGAGCCGCTAGTCGTCTGACTCGAGTCGAGCGTCCGCCCACGAGGCGATTTCGGCTTCCTGACTGGGTACGCGTTCGGCGACTTCGTCCGGAGCGAGAAGCTCGCGGCGGGTGCACAGCGCCCAGCGGTGGCCGAACGGATCACGCACGATCCCGTAACGCTCGCCCCAGAACATCTCGGCCACCGGTCGTTCGACTGTGGCACCCTGAGCGATGGCGTCGGCGAAGGTGGTATCGACGTCATCGAGCTCGAGCAGCAGCATGACCGGTGACCCGCCGACACTGTCTGGTGCCAGTGCGTCGAGTTCGCTGATCTCCTGGCTGAGGAGCAGCTTGTCGGGACCGAAGGCCAGCTCGACGAACAAAACCCGCCCGTCGGGCAGGTTGTGGCGGATCAGCTCGGTGGCGCCGAACGCGGCGCGGTAGAACTCGACCGCCGAGTCAGCGTCGGGAACGAAAATGTGGGTGCCGAGCCCGAGAGGGCGTTGCTGAGTCATGCGGTTCTCCGCTGCCTATTGAGGAGGCCGGCCGCACCGGCGGCATCGACCATCCGGGCCAGCTGTTCGGCTTCCTCGCGTACGGCCTGCTCGCCGAGCTCGGTGAGCTGGTAGTAGCGGCGACGCGCGTCGTGCGGGGCATTCGGGTCATGGGTTTCGGACTCGATGACAACATCGTCGGCGACGAGGCGGGCGATTGTCCGGTACAAAGTCCCCGGTCCGAGCCGGACCCGACCACTGGTGAGGTCCTCGACGAATTTCATCACGGCATAGCCGTGCGTGTGCCCGGAGGCCACTGCGAGTAGGACTTGGAAGCCCGCGGCGGTCAACACAGGTACTCGTCTTGCCGAGCTCACGCCCACATGTTACAGTCCATCTCAGATAGTACTATTTTGGATATATCAAGCATGGTTACACATCCGAGATCGTAGGAGGTCGTCATGATCACCGCCGTACGCAAGGTCA
Source organism: uncultured Actinomycetota bacterium (assembly GCA_963759635.1). Taxonomy (GTDB): domain Bacteria; phylum Actinomycetota; class Actinomycetes; order Propionibacteriales; family Propionibacteriaceae; genus Microlunatus. The sequence continues at coordinate 222,778 of CAVXAP010000022.1, read as the reverse complement.
TCGTCCCGGTAAGCGACCAACAGGCCGCACTGGACTTCTGGACGGGCGCCCTGGGGTTTCTGCTGGTACGCGACGACACCTACGGCGAGGAACGCTGGATCGAAATCCGGCCACCAGAGCAGGACCTGCTGTTGGTGTTGAGTCCCAGGAGGCCCGACGAGCCCCGGCGCACGGCACCGGACCAACTACCGCACTCGGACCTGTTCTTCGACTGCCCCGACATCGAGGGCACCTACGCCGAGCTGACCGCCCGAGGGGTCAAGTTCCCCGTCCCGCCGGCCCGCCAACACTTCGGCTGGTGGGCTCTCTTCGAGGACACCGACGGCACACGCTACGCGCTCAGCGAATGGGAAGGCGCGTCCACGTCAGCGTGACGCACTGGCCGGTGGCGCTTGGTTTCCCTGCTCGGCGCCCCGTTGCGGCTGTCGCAGCGCATTCGTACCCACCACTACACGCTGCACCGCCGGCTCGGACGGGACTCGTGACGGCTAGCTGATCAGGTGATCCTCGCGCTCATCTTCGCACTCCGGTTTCCGTGGGGCGGAACCGTCGAAGCGATAGCCACCGCCATCCTCGGCTGCTGGTTCCTGACCTGGGTCAAGGCCACCGGCTCTTCGACGAACGAGGACCAGGCGTCGATTTCGAGCTTGTCGACAGCCTGGCCACATCCAAGGATGTGATCATCGCGACTTACCAGGTGCGCTGATCAGAAATTGGCTGGTTATGGCGGCCGTCCGTGTCGAGAGGGCGAGCGGCGGGTGACAAACCGGACAATTGTGTCATTCAGTCCGACCAAGCGCTCCAAGAGGAGGTTCGGACATGCCCATGGAAACGACGCAGGGCGGCACGCTCGAACCCCACGGGCAGCACGGCGGAGAAACGGTGCCAGCGGCAGTCCGCGTACAGATCCTCGCCACTGAGCACTGGAGTCTCCTTGGTACCCGTAGTACGACCTGGGCAGAGGTGATGAGCCGAATCAGCATCCACCTCACGGTCGCCTCCGCGGGACTCGTCGTCCTCGCACTGGTCGCCCAGAGCGTGGGATTCGGAACGGCCTTCGACGTCTTGCCGATCGGGCTGGCCACAGGGGTCTTGCTGCTCGGAACTCTCACCGGTGTTCGCGTCAGCAACGCCAGTGTCGACGACGCGGCACTTATCCTCGGGATGAACCGGATCCGCGCGGCGTACTTGGCCATCGATCCCGGACTTGCCCAGTACTTCGTCGCGTCGTGGCATGACGATCCGGCCGGGATCATGCAGACCTACACGATGGGCGCGCCCCGGCACATGGCCAGCCACATTGTGGGGAGCACCAGTATGTTCGTGAACGCGATTGTTGCCGGTGTACTGGGCGCACTTATCGCCAACGCCGCGAGCGCCACACCCACCTTGATCGCAATAATCGGCTCCCTATGCGCGCTGGCCTACTTCGTGGTGATGCTCACCATCGGCCGTCGAGCATTCGCCCAACCACCAGCCGCCGCCCGTTTCCCGCCGACAGCGGCATAACGGCCGTGGGCGATATTTGCGCGCAGACTCTTGCTACACGGAACCGTTGATTCACGCCGTTCGCTCCTTGTGGGTTTTGGTCTCCTCTCGCTCAAGGACGTCGCGCGGCCACCACGATGAATCCCGCCGGAAGCGCGATTCCCGACTCGTCCTGGCGATGTGTGTAGTCCGCCGTCAGGGCGGCCTCCACTTCGGCTCGAACCGTCTCGGGCTGGCCCTCGAGCAAGGCACCCACCGGTCCGGACGTCATGGTCATCTTCGCGGCCGCCAGCGGATCGGGCGGCAGATGGAGAAGTCGGTTGTCTACCGTCGTCTCGACGTCGGCCCATCCGGCCGCGTTGAGCACCTTACGAATTGTCTCCGGCCGACCCAGGCTGAAGAGGATTTCGTCAGGCTGGAAGCCTTGATACTCCACGCCAAGCCTGTGGAGCGTCGTCGTGGCCACCGTGTAAGGGATGCCGAAAAGTCCGGTGGCGTACAGGTTCGACCACACGGTGACGACGAGCCGGCCACCTGGACGCGTGGCTTCACACAGGTTCCGGAAACCCGCAACCGGATCAGTGAAGAACATCACCCCGAATCGAGAAATCACGGCGTTATAGGCCCGCGGCGGGAAGTCGAAGCTCGCTGCGTCGCCGACGAGCCACTCGATCTCCGAAGCCGTTACCCGCTGTCGCGCAGCCGCGATCATCGGCGGCGCGATGTCGATGCCGGTCACCGAACCGTCGGGACGGACCGCCTCCCAGGCCTGGCCAGTGGTAGGTCCGGAGCCGACGCCGACATCGAGCACGCGCTCGCCCGGCTGCAAGGACGCTCGATCGAACAAGGCATCTGAGACTGGTTGCAGCTGCCTCTCGCGCGCGTCAGCGTTGGCCAACCACCAGGCAGCCCTCTCGTCGTCCCACGCCGGCTGGCCACCCGCGGCAGGGGTGACAGTCGAATCGGCACCTGACGTTCCTTGGCTCATGATTCCTCCTTGATCCTGCGTGTTGGTCACTGCGAGTCAAGATTCGCATGTAGACACTCTCGGCGGGCGGCGGCATGTTCCGGTGATCGGTCGTCTGACGACTCGCTGGGCTGCTGTCTCAGCGGAGATGGCGGCGTAGCCGCGTGCGGCGATAGCGTTGGCGACAACATCTGGCAAGGGAGGGCACGGAATGGCGACGAAGAGTGACTTCACCGAAGAGGAATGGGTCCGGGTCCGGCGGGCGCCTTTCGTGGCTGGGATGGCGATCTCGCTGGCCGATCCTGGCGGACCAATCGAGATGGCCAAGGAATCGATGGCAACCGTCAAGACGGCGACCAATCCGCCCAGCCGTGAGCCACTCCTTGCGGACGTCGCACTAGACATCCAGGCCATGACCCAGCAGAGACAGAACCCCCTCAGCGACTTCAAAGTGACCGATGCCGCGCAGGCTGGACAACAAATCGTAAACGAACTCCAAGCGGTGAAGGACCTTGTGGCAGCCAAGGCAACACCCGAGGAGGCCAGCGCGTTCAGCGAGTGGCTTGTCGCGACCGCACAGGCCGCCGCCGACGCCGCCAAGGAAGGCGGATTCCTGGGCTTCGGTGCGACACAGGTCAGCCAAGGGGAGAAGGACATGCTCGACAAAGTGCGGTCCGCCGTCGGGGCATAACGCTGCCGGCTATCCGGCCGTCTTACGTCCAAAACTCGTCGGCGGCGTAGATGTCCTCGGGACGCCACCAAGCCTCGGCGATCTCTCCCTGGCGTAGGTGGAACACCCATGCGTCTTGGCCGTCGTAGTTGTGATCACCACGGCGGGCGGTGGCGTGCGTCAAGGCGACGGCATGATCCTCGCTGGCCAGTACGTCATGCAGTTCTTGGGTGAATGTTCCTTCCGACGCCTCCACCAACCGACCGAACATCTCGAACACGGCATCGCGGCCACGGTGATCACCGGCCAAGGGGCCTCGGCCGGGAATGTGCCACACGGTGTCCTCGGCGACCAACGACCTCATGGCTGCCATGTCGCCGCGGGCGAACGCTTCGAACGACCGACGGATGGGCTCGGCATTAGGGTGCTCAACCATCGCTGCTCCTCCCTCACTTGGATGTAGCTCAACTGTCACGACGGGCGCGGGCTCGTCGCTTTCCCTCGTGCATCGCCTGCACTCGGGCGATCGGTATCGAATGGCCCTCGGCCACCAGGTCGGTGTCGAGCCGCTGGGGTTCCGGCATCCGCTCGACCCAGGGGTCACGATCGTCCAGCAGTCCAAGCGCGCTGCGCACTGTGAAGTCAGCGGGGGCTACCCGATCCAGGTCGTCCCAGGCCACCGGGAACGAAACCGGCAAGCCCGGCCGAACGCGCGGACTGTACGCCGCCACGACCGTCGCCCCGCCGGCCCGTGTGGAGTCCAGAAATACCTTGCCTTCACGGTTCTCCTTGACAAAGGCTGTCGTCGCCAACGCCGGGTCGAGCCGTTCGGCGCGAGCGGCGATCGCGCGGGTCGCGGCTGCCACGTCCTCGGGTGCCGCCGCCTGTGCCAGCGGCACAAACACATGCACCCCTTTCGCGCCGCTGGTCTTGACCGCACCGGCTAGCCCGCTGTCACCGAGCGCCTGGCGCACCAATTGGGCTGCGCGAACAACGACGGAGAAGCCCGCACCTTCCGGCGGGTCCAGGTCCATCACCAGATGGGTCGGGCTGTTCCAGTCGGGCACCCGGAACAGCGTGACGTGGTATTCCACGGCGCGCTGATTGGCGAACCACAGCAGCGTCCTGCGGTCGTTGCAGAGCGCGTACGAGACCTGACGCTTGGACGCCTCAGCCCAGACCGAGACCGTTTGCACCCATTCAGGCGCGTAACTGGGCAGGTTCTTCTGCATGAATGCCGGCTGGCCGGGCCGGATGCGGACCACGGACAGCGGTCTGTCCCGCAGCGCCGGCAGGATCGCATCGCTCACCACGTCCAGGTAGTCGACCAGATGGCGCTTGGTCGCACCGGCACCCTCGAAAAGCTCTTGGTCGAGGTTGCTCAGCGGCACCCCGTCGCGCTGGTCGTCCGCTCCACTCATCGTTTGATTACAACACCACCGTGATAATCGGACAATCAAAGATCAACGCGAGTCGTGGATCCTCGATAGGCGCGCGAGCCGACCACCGGTCTCGAGTTCGGAAAGGCGGAGATCCGATGCTGGTAGGGGTCGACTGGGGCGGCACCAAGATCGAAGCCATCGCACTCGACGATGACGGGCAACCACTCGCACGATTGCGCGAAGCCACGCCGCGCACCGATTATGAGGGCTGTCTGGCCACCGTCGCCGCGGTGGTCAGCAGCGTCGAGGAACAGGCGGGAGCAACGGGCAGCGTGGGCATCGGAATTCCCGGCTCGCTGGACCCGCTCACCGGAATAGCCAAGGGCGCGAGTTCTACGTGGCTCAACGGCAGACGAGTCGAAGCCGACCTACGCCGAACGCTGGGACGTGAAGTCCGGGTTGCCAATGACGCCGATTGTTTTGCGGTCTCCGAGGCTGTCGATGGCGCCGGCGCCGGCCACAACGTCGTCTTCGCGGTCATCTTGGGCTCAGGTGCTGGAGCTGGAGTGGCCATTGCGGGTAGCGCTCATCATGGCCCGAACAACGGTGCCGGCGAATGGGGCCACAATCCGCTCCCTCGACCCGACATCACCGAGATACCCGGGCCCTCCTGCTATTGCGGCAGGAACGGATGCCTGGAGCGATGGGTCTCGGGCTGGTCCTTTGCGCGGGACTACCATCAGCACGCCAGCATCGATTTGGCCACCTCCGAGCCCCTCGGACCGGCCGAGATCGTGGATCGGATGCGACAAGGCGATCGACTGGCGAAGCTTGTGTGGAGTCGGTATGTCGATCGGGTAGCCCGCGGACTGTCCCTGGTCGTCAACATCCTCGATCCAGACATCTTGGTCATCGGAGGTGGCATGGCGAATATCAACGAGCTCTATGACGACTTGCCCGAGAGGCTGGCGGAGGAAACGTTCTCGCCGTGCTTCTACACCCCCATCGCTCGAGCAGTGCATGGTGACTCCAGTGGCGTACGCGGCGCCGCCTGGCTGTGGAGATCATGATCATGCCTGCAGCAACTGATCATGAGCGATTCGACTTCGCTCAGAAGCTCATCGTCGAGGCCGGCGATCTGGCGCTGCAGTACTTCGCGAACGTGACTGAGCTGTCGATCATCAGCAAGGGCGCACAGGACATGGTTTCTGAGGCAGACCTCGCGGTCGAGGCACTCATCAGAGAACGTCTCATGACCGCGTACCCCAGCGACGCTTATCTGGGAGAGGAAACCGGGCACGCCAGCGGCAGCGGAGACTCCGGAATCTGGGTCGTCGATCCAATTGATGGGACGCAGCCCTTCCTCAGCGGGTTGAGCAGCTGGTGCATCTCCATCGCCTATGTCCGGTCGAACGATGTGCTGCTTGGCATGGTCAACAGTCCAGTAGCGGGCCAGTTGTTCATCGGCGGCGTTGGGCGAACGGCCGAACTCAACGGCAGGCCGATCGCCCCCCGCGAGGCGCAGTCACTGGGTGACGGCCTCACCTTCCTTGGATGCAACCCACGGCTCCGTCCGGAGCAGGTTGTTCCGGTCCTCGACCGCCTGCTGCGGGCCGGTGGGATGTTCGTACGCAGCGGCTCAGGAGCGCTTGGTTTATGCGACGTCGCATGTGGGCGTCTGATCGGGTACGTGGAGGCGCACATCAACTCCTGGGACTGCCTCGGCGCCGTCGCCGTCTGTAGGTCGGCCGGCGCACGCGTAAGCGACTATCTCGCAGACGACGGCCTTCTCCAAGGCGGACCCATTGTCGCTGGCTCACCTCAGGTGTACGACGACCTCGTTGCGGTACTTGGAGAACCAGGCTGAGCCTAAGCCTTCAGCCCGGAGTGAGCGGTCCACCGTGCCAGTGCTCGAGCCTCGTCAACTGCTGAACGTCAAGGCGCGACAGTTTGCGGGGTTGGTGAACGGGTTTGCCCAGTGGGACGACGCAGGCGACCGCGTATTCATCAGGGATGCCGAGCAACTCGCGAATCCGCGGCTCTTCCGCTATCGCCATGGTCGTGATGGTTCCACCGAAGCCTTCGTTTCTAGCCGCGAGCAAGATGTTCCACACCAGTGGGTAAACCGACGCCCCTCCGGCGATGCCCACCCGGTCGAGTTCCTTGTCCAGCGCCGCCACGACCCGCAGATCAACGCACACGACAAGTACGACCGCCGCCTCCAGGAGCGGAGCCGTGAAACTGTCGGGGACCTGGGTGGCCGCGATCTCATCGTCGGACACGCTGCTTGGGTAAATCGTGTTCCAGGGATTCTCCCCGGCTTGCCGCTGGGCAACGTACTTCCTGGCAGCTGGAATCGTCAGCTCTATCAGTGCCCGCCTGGTGCCGCGGTCGCGAACAACGATGATCCGCGTCCCCTGTCGATTGCCGCCGCTCGGAGCGAAGCGCGCGTTGTCGAGAATGGTGTAAAGGATCTCGTCTGGCAGCGGGTCGTTGGTGAAATGACGCACCGCGGACGTTGTGCGCATGACCTCGTACAGCTCCACAGGGAGCATCCTCAACCACGAGGGAACCAAGCACAATTCTGCGCGCCACAAATGCTCCGACCACCCGCACGTCGCCGTGATGCGCCGCGAGCCCGCGGAGATTCGCTGGAAACCTCACTCCAGATGAGCTGGCGACGAGTGAGTCAGGCGTGAACTGTTCGAAGAGGTTTCGGCTGGCGTGAAGTTTCCGGCGTCATGGCCTCCATGACGCGGTCGAGAGCACCGGAATGCGAGCGCCCGTCGAAGGCCATAGCGGGTCTCTACTCCAGCCACTCCGTGACAAAGCGGGGATTGGCGTGGATGTGTATGCCCTCATAGCCGTCTGGCCCGGTCGAGAACTTGTGCGGTGTGTTGGCCGGGACCACGATCACTTGCCCAGCATGTCCCTGCAGCTGCTCGGATCCGACGGTGAACGTTGCCCAACCGCGTCTGATGATGAAGGTTTCGGCGTACGGATGCTGGTGCAGCCTTGGCCCGACGCCCGCCTTCGTCGTCGACTCCAAAATGATCGAGATGTTTGCGCTGCCTGGCAGCTCCTCGTAGTTCTCGGTCCACTCCTCGCCGTCGGCGCGGCCGTCAGCCCGATCAATCACGAACCCGTCCATCGAGCGAGGGTAACAACGTCGTCAGGAATGTCTCCCCAACAGGCGGTGTCAGCTCATTGAGCTGCTAACTGCCCGGGCAGGTCTCAGTCAGCTTCGTGCGGAGCGCCGCCGTCGCGGTACCGACCTGCTTCATCGCCGAGGCGATGGCCGGCAGCTTCTCCCGGCGGTTGTCGGCGGTCATACCGCTTGCCGCCGTCTGCAGCTCGGCGAAGGCTGTCTTCACCTGTTGCACCTCCGGCTTGAGGGCCTCTGAGGCCGAGGCCTCTGCGGCGTCCAGGTTGGTCTTGACGTTGTTCATCGCAGTCTTCAGCGCATCGACACCGTCCTGCGCAGGTTGCACCTTCGTGAGGGCCTCAAGCGACGACTTGAGTGCCGCGACGTCCTCGCAAGCAGCCGCCGTCGGCACGGCGGTCGACGCTGGTGCGGCAGTTGACTCCGGTGCGGCTGTGGCGGGCGGACTTGTCTGGCTCGGTGTGGGGCTCGTCCCGCAACCCGCCATGACGCAGAGCAGGGCGATGGCCGCAACCGCGACCGATGCAGATCGACGGGCACTGCGGAGTTGCATCTTGGTGTTCTCCTTGGACTCGCGGCGGCCGCGCCATGCTACACCTGACATCACCGGCGCAAGGTCACGCCTGGGCCGCCAGCTGGGCGGGAAGGCTCTGGAGCCCACTTGGCCCGGTCAACCGCTTCCCGTTCGCCCCGACCGGCGCCGGCTCGCCGACCGATCGGGTCGGCGGAGCTCGGCCTCGTGAGCCTTTCTTCTCAGAAAGGTGAAATGTTGTGGTCGATGTGGAACAGGTTGGCTGAGTCGTAGCGCCGCTTGATCTGCACGAGGCGGTCGTAGTTGCCGCGGTACGCGGCCCGGACCCGTTCCTGTCCGTCGTCCTCCATCATCATGTTGACGTGGCCGCCGCCGGCTGAGCTGGCATGCAGATCCTGCCAGTACTGCTCTGCCCAGCTGGCTGCTGCCGGAAGATTCGCTGGGTCTGGGTCGATGCCGGCAATGACGCCTACCCCAGCCCCCATTGCGGTACGCGAAGGCGGTGGCATCCTCAGGCACTCGGGCAGCCGCACCGCTGATGGGATACCAGTGCATAGTCGACAGCGGCGTCGGCATCGTCTCCCCGTAGCGACGATTTACTGCGATGGCGTCATCGGTGATCTGCTCGAAGAAGTCGACCTTCCAGTACCACGGCAAACCCTTCGGCAGGAGGGCATCGAAGGCAGTCTGTAGCACTGAGCAGGGCATAGGCGCTAGCCCGACCAATAGTGGATCGCCAAAGTCGCGTATCGGAGCGGTGAGCGCCTCCGCCACATTGCCGTTCGCGGCGAGCGCGCGCATCAGCAGCAGGTGTCCTGACTCGCGGTAGGGCGCCGCCTCAAGGAGCTCGCGGGCGGCTCGCTCGGCGCCCGGCAGCTCAGTACCCCCAAGCTCTAGGCAGGCTGCGGTGTAGCACTCCAGGGCTCGCACACGCACGTCGGCCAGACGGCGGCGCCAGACGTCGGCCCACGGTGCATCGGCCTCGGAAAGGAATCGTCGGCGCGCCACGAACAAGGCACCCAAGGCGGGCGACCAGGCCCGCCGCCAGGCGCGTACGGCCACGGCAGACTCCGCCGTGTGCAGCCTCGACAGCGCGAGTTCGACCTCGACGTACGTAGGCTCAGGCAGCGCCAGGGACAGCTCGGACCGGCCCCGCAGCAGGTCCGCGCCGACCACCGCTGGTCTTGGAGATCAGCGCACTCAGCGCTGCACCGGCGTTGCTCGGCGCAGCATCGCCTCACAGGGCGTCGATGAGGGTGTCCCGGGGAACCGTTTGCAGGCGTGAGACAACCAGGTACGCGAAGAGCAACCGACCATGCCCGGGAGGGCTTGATCCACCCGCCGGCCCGAGAGCTCAACGGCGAATGTCCCGCACAGCTGCACCCAGGAGGATTCGCTTGAGTCCTGACCCATTGCCCACCTCGGCGCTTCGGGGCTAGAAACTGGAGGGTATCCGGAAGGGAGTGGTCATGCTCAAGCAGGTCCGATGCGAATGTGGTTACCTCGCCCGTGCCCAGAGCGAGGATGAGGTGATCACTCTGGTGCTGCCCATGTAGCCAGGGATCATCCCGCCCTTGCCGAGACTGAAACCGCCGATGATATTCGCAGCTGGATTGAGCTGATTCCGGACTGACTCCCAACAAGGCAAGGTTCTTAATGTTGAGCACGTATGCCGCCTCAAGACGGCTGGCGAGTACCGAAGCGGGTCGCGAGACACGTGTCAGCCGTCTCCAGACGGTTCGTGCCCCAGCAGTGGCGTGATCGACCGGTGACAGAAGGAGACAGCACAGACCGCTACATCGTGGTCGGGGTGACGCCCAAGCAGGCGTCGGCCGTGCTGCAGCAGGCCGCCCGCTTTGCCCGCCAGTTCAAGGCGGTGCTGGTGTGCGCCAACGTGGAAGCTGGCAGCTACGTCGTCGCCGAACATCCCGATGGCTCTGTTGAGTCTCGACCCATTGACCCCGACCAGCCGGAGTGGAACACCGCCGTCTTTGACGGCGGCCTGGCCGACCGGATCCGCGCAGTGGCTCAGTCGGAAGGCATTCGGGTGGAGTTTCGTGAGCTGGCCGGGGACATTGGCCATGCCCTCGGCCGCCTCGCCGAAGTCCTCGATGCCGAAATGATCGTTGTCGGCAGTCGGCGCGGCGGCCTGCGATCCAGCCTGCACGAGTTCCTCGGCGGATCCGTCGCCGCGCATCTCGCGCACCGCCAGCTGCGACCGGTGGTGGTCGTACCGCTGCCCGCGTCAGAGCATGGCCGAACCCACTCCGAGGAGCCGCGCTCATGACCGGCTCCGAGTCGAAGCGGCAGCTCAGTCCAGATCTGAAGCCGGTCCGAGATCAGCAGCAGCGCCCGCGTCCAGCGCACCTGTCCTGGCCGAACATCGGACTCGTTGCCGTCGGGGGCGCCCTTGGCACCGGGCTGCGATACCTGATCATCATGCTGGTGCCAAAGTGGGCCGGGGTCCCAGTGGCCACGCTCGGCATCAACGTGGTGGGCGCCTTCCTGCTCGGCGTGCTGCTGGAACTCCTCGCCGACCACAGCATTGACACCGGGTGGAGCCGCCGCGTCCGGCTTGGCGTCGGCACCGGCGGCCTCGGCGGGTTCACTACCTACAGCGCGCTCGCCACCGAAACCGCAACTCTCGCCGCCGTCCATCCCGGCCGCGCGCTCGCGTACGCCCTCGGCACCGTCCTCATCGGCGCCGCGGCGTCCATCGCAGGAATCTGGCTGTCCCGCGGCCATCTGCGCCCCGCGTTGGTCAACGGAAAGAGTGAGTCGTGACAGGCGCCGTCACAGCATTGCTGATCTGCATTGCCGGTGGCGTCGGCGCGGCGCTGCGGCTGGTATTCGACGGGTTGATCCGGGCCCGGGTCCATTCCACGTACCCGCTGGCCACCACCGTCATCAATCTCACTGGCTCTCTCGGGCTCGGGCTGCTCACTGGTCTCGCCACCAGCCAAGTGGTGCCGCACCAGTGGCAACTCGTCGTGGGTACCGGACTGCTCGGTGGCTACACCACATTCAGTACAGCCAGCTTCGAAACCGTCCGGCTGATCGAAGATCGCCGTTACGTCGCAGCAGCCCTCAACGGGCTCGGCATGCTGATCGCCGGCACCGCGGCCGCGGCTCTCGGCTTCTCCGTAGCGATGGCCGTGACACGGTGAGACCGGGCGAGGTGTCGCGGAGCCGCGCCACCCCGGATGGGATCAGTGGTGCATAGGCGGTGGCCGGTCGGTACCTGTCAAGTTCGGCTCGGGCGGCTTCTGTGGGCTGAGTCTCGCCCAGACCAGGAAGAAGATGCCGATGAGCAACATGAAGATACCCAACCAGAGGTTGATGTTGATGTCGGCTGCCTTGGCCTTGTCGGCATCTGAGGTGAAGAATCCGGCAATGGTGAGCATGATTCCGTACACAGTGAAGAGACCGCCGATCAAAAACCGCAGATCGAATAGCTTGCTGGCTGCGGAGTGGGTGGCCTCGTATTCGTCGCTCTCCCTTGCGCCCTCCGGACGGGTATCGACAGCGTGAAAGTCGGGTGGCAGCTTGTCCATTCCGCGCGGCAGATGACGGCGGGGGGTCGAGCCTGATTCAGCCATCTTCATCTCCTCCTTTCCGCTAGATGAAGAGAATCGACAGAAGGGCGACGATGCCGAGGGCGGTGAAGCCGAGCAGTTTCGGCGACTCCCACCAGCGGCGTACATAGCCTTCGTGCGGGTCGCCCGCAGCAGGATCCGGGACACCCCAGACTAGTCCGGCAAGCTGCTCGATCGGCTTGGGTTTGGTGAACAAGGTGACAACCACCGTCACGACCGCGTCGGCGACAAAGGCTGCGATGGCTCCGTAGAAGTTGAGCATCTGGGCGTTGATCTCACCAGAGGTGTCACCACCCGGATAGAAGTACGCGATATTCGGCCCGATGAGGTACTGGAACGACAAAGCCGCGAGGAACCCCGCGACGAGTCCGGAGAAGCCGGCCCACGGGGTCGTGCGCCTCCAGAACATCGCGATGATGAAGGTCGCGAACACCGGCGCGTTGAAGAACGAGAAGAGCGACTGGATGTAGACCATGATGTTGCTGAACCCAGCCGCTATGAACGCTGTCCCGATGCCGATCAAGACACCGGCGACGGTGACGACCCGGCCGACGTTCAGGTAGTAGTCATCGGGTCGGTGCTTGCGTACGTAGTCCTGCCAGATGTCGTAGGTGACCACAGTGTTGAAGGAGCTCACGTTGGCCGCCATGCCGGCCATGAAAGCCGCCAGCAGGCCGGCCAGCGCGATACCGAGCGTCCCGTTCGGAAGGTACTGGTTCATCAGTATTGGAATGGCCTCGTTGTATTTGGTGCCGCTTCCCTCCTGACCCAGATTCGGGATGAGCGCTACCGCGATCAGGCCGGGAACGATCGTCAGGAAGGGGATGAAGATCTTCGGGAACGCCCCGATCAGCGGCGTACGCTCGGCGGCCGAAAGATTCTTTGCCGAGAGCGCCCGCTGCACTTCGGCAAAGTTGGTGGTCCAGTAGCCGAAGGACAGCACGAAGCCCAGACCCATGACGATGCCGATCCAGTCACCGAGCGGATTGGTCCAGTTGCCGACTGCGGTGCCTGCCCAGGTCTCGAAGTGGTTCTCCTTTCCAGGCTGGCTCGTCACCTTCTGCATTAAGCCGCTCCAGCCGCCCATGTCCTTGAGGCCGATGATCACGATTGGGATCAAGCCCGCGATAATGACGAAGAATTGCAGGACCTCGTTGTAGATGGCGCCCGACAGCCCACCCAGGAAGATGTAGACCAGCACGAAACCTGCAGAGACAATGACCGACACCCAAGTCGGCCAGCCGAGCAGAACCTCAATGATGAGCGCCATGGCGTACAAGTTGACACCGGCGCTGAGGACCGAGGCGACGGCGAATGTGAGGGCGTTCCATAGGTGTGTGGCCGGATTGAACCGGCGGAGCAGATACTCCGGCACGCTTCGGACTCTGGAGCCGTAGTAGAACGGCATCATCACCAGGCCAAGGAAAACCATGGCCGGTACCGCGCCTATCCAATAAAAGTGCACGGTCGAGAGGCCGTATTGGGCACCGTTTGCAGCCATGCCGAGAATCTCGATGGCACCGAGGTTGGCCGAGATGAATGCGAGGCCGGTGATCCAGGCGGACAATGATCGGCCGGAAAGCAGGAAATCCTCGCTGGTAGCGATGGCTCTCCTGGCAAGGATTCCGATGGTGATCACCAACGCGAAATAAATTATGAGGATGCTGTAGTCGAAGAAGTTGGTGTCTAGCCGAGTCATACGCCGTCTCCTCGCTATCCGCGGACCAACGTGCACCTGCCCGGATTATCTGCCCATGTGCTCCATAGCCACAAGAGAGCTTGTGAGAAATGATCAGGGGCATGACAGAACGTACGGCGGCCGAGGCTGTCGACCAGCGAGTTGATGATCTCCTGCACCGCATGACTCTGACCGAGAAGGCCGGGATGTTGTTCCAGACCATGATCGTGGTCGGCTCCGGTGATCTTGCGGAGCGGAGCTCGAGATTCCGGGTGCAGAGTGCCGAGCACATGATCAACAACCAGTTGCTCACCCACTTCAATGTCGTCCGCGCTGCCGACGACGCCAGGGCGCTGGCGGACTGGCACAACCGGCTGCAAGAGCTGGCTGCAAGCACCAGGCTCGGTATCCCCATCACGTTGTCGACTGACCCGCGGAACCACTTCACGGAGAACGTCGGTACGGCGGCGACGGCGGGCAGCTTCTCGCAATGGCCGGAAACATTGGGTTTGGCTGCGATTGGCTCCGCCGAGCTCGTCGAACGCTTTGCAGACATCGCTCGGCAGGAATACCTTGCGGTGGGTCTTCGCCTGGCCCTGCATCCTCAGATTGACCTCGCTACGGAGCCCCGCTGGTCTCGGATCAGTGGCGGGTTCGGCGAGGATGCAGATCTGACCAGCACGCTGGTGCAGGCCTACATCCGCGGATGCCAGGGCGAGCGACTAGGACCAGAATCCGTGTCGACGATGACCAAGCATTTTCCTGGCGGTGGGCCGCAATTAGACGGCGAGGATCCGCACTTCGCGTACGGCCGGGAACAGGTATATCCCGGGGATAATTTCGAATACCATCTAAAACCATTTCGCGCGGCGATTGCCGCGGGAGCGGCCCAAATAATGCCCTACTACGGGATGCCGGTGGGTACTCAGTACGACGAAGTTGCGTTTGCGTTCAACAAAGCAATCATCACCGATCTGTTGCGCGGGGAGCTGGGCTTCGACGGCATTGTGTGCACCGACTGGGGCCTAGTGACGGATACGACCATCCTGGGCCAGCCGATGCCGGCACGAGCCTGGGGTGTGGAGCACTTAGATGAGCTGTCGCGCGTAGAGATGATCTTGAACGCGGGCTGCGATCAGTTCGGCGGCGAGGCGCGTCCCGAGCTTGTCGTACAACTCGTGGAGCGAGGCCGGATCGCTGAGGAGCGCATTGACGTCTCGGTGCGCCGGCTCTTGCGGGAGAAGTTCATCCTCGGGCTTTTCGACGATCCGTACGTCGATCCAGACCATGCAGCGACTACCGTCGGTAAGGCGGAGTTCGTCGCTGCCGGCGCGGACGCTCAGCGTCGCGCTTACACACTGCTGACTAACGGTGATCAGATCCTTCCGCTCAGGAAGGGGCGGCGGATCTATCTGGAAGGCGTCTCCGAGGATGTCGCCTCTTCGTACGGCGAAGTGGTCGGCAACCCCGCCGACGCTGATGTAGCGCTGCTGCGGCTCAAGGCTCCGTACGAGCCGCGCCCAGGCGGATTCGAGGCAATGTTCCACGCCGGATCGTTGGAGTTCCCCGCAGCGGAACGTGATCATCACGCCAGCATCTGCTCCGCGGTACCGACGATCGTCGACGTCTACCTCGACCGCCCCGCAATCCTCACCGACCTCGCCCGTGATGCAGCCGCACTCCTCGGCAGTTACGGAAGCACCGACGAGGCCTTCCTCGACATCGTGTTCGGCGCCGCGCAACCAGAGGGCTCACTGCCCTTCGACCTGCCCCGATCCATGGCTGCGGTGGCAGCCAGCCGCTCCGATGTCCCCTTCGACACCGCAGACCCGCTCTTCAGGTTCGGCCACGGCATGCGCTACGGACACGCGTACTGACTCACTGATTCGGCTCGGCGCCGAGCTGTACTTCAACCGTCCGCTCGTCAGCGCCACGGAGAATCACCAACTCGATCACACCGTCGGCTGCCGTCTCGAGTGCCTGGAAAAGATCGTCAGTGCCACCGACGGGTCGGCCGGCCGCTTGGGTGATCAAGTCGCCGACGGCTATCCCCGCACGCGCCGCTGGACTGTCGTCCTCCACCAGGCGAACCAACAAACCATCCGCATCCGGTAGGCCGACGGCGCGTCGCAGTCCTCTGGCGACATGGGAAGGCGCTACGCCGATGCCTAGTCGTGCCCGGCTCTTCGACTCGCCACGGGCCAGCGCATTCACGCGGGCTCGGAGGGTCTCATCCGCTGGGATCGCCAGGTAGAAGCCTTCGCCCAGACGGTGCGTGTTCAGCCCCAACAGTCGCCCCTCGCGACTGACGACCGGGCCGCCGGACGAACCAGGCAACAGCGGAGCGTCGTGCTCGATGCTGCCGGTGATGCGGCGGCCACGTGGCCCTCGGAAACTGCGCTCAACGCCCGTAATAAAGCCCAACGTGACGCGCAGCCCTCGTCCACCTGGATTCGACAGTGCGAAGACGGGGGCGCCGATTCCCGGTGCGCCGTTGGTCGCCCACGCGATGGCTTGCAGATCTCCGGTGTCGACCCCAATGACGGCAACATCTCCGTCAACGTCCAGTCCCAGGACCCGACCGGTCGCCGTGTGCCCATCGGGGAATGTGACGCTGACCTCGTCGCCACGTACGTTGTGCGCATTTGTCAGTATCTGGCCCTTGCCCAACACCACGCCGGACCCGACGCCCCAGCGTTGCCCGATGCCGACGACTGCATTGCCGACCTGCTCGGCCACCTGCTGGATCTCTTCCTGGATTCCGTCGAGCGCTCCCATCACACATTCCTCTCGTCAGTAGTAACTTGCAATTTACTACTCACTCTGCTCGTGTCAATCCCTCCGGATACGGTTGGCCCATGAGCGAACGAGAATCCGCCATGCGCGATCGCGCCTCATCCCCACTCGCCGAGGCCCTCATTCGGGTCGGGGACCGGTGGACGCTGCTCGTCGTGCAGGCTCTGCTAGCCGGGCCCCGGCGATTCAACGAGCTGCTGGAAGAAATTCCAGGGATCGCGCCGAACATCCTGTCGGAACGCCTCAAGCGGCTGGAGCGCGACGCGCTCCTAGTCTCGCGGCCATACATCGAGCGACCGCCTCGCGCAGCCTACGAACTGACCGCGGAGGGTATGGAACTTGCGGGGGCCCTTCGCATGCTCGCGCACTGGGGTGCCCGTCACGCGGTCGCCGCCGAGGCGCCTCGCCACGCGACCTGCGGAACCCCGTTCGAGGCCAGGTGGTATTGCCCGACCTGTGATCACCTCGTCGAGGACGAGTCTGAGCTCGAGATGCGGTTCTTGTGAGCCAGGTCCTGTAAGCCAGGCTGCCGGCACCGGCTTTTGTGTGCCTGCCGCTCCGTGAGGCCAGCCCTTGGGCGTAATCGTCGCCCAAGAAGGTCTGCACAGTTTCCTGGCGGTCTGCATAGGTTGCAACCCATGCAGACCGTGAGCAACCTACGTGAACGTAGGTTTCGGTAACCGAACCACGCCGCAGAGCGCTTGACACCATCCACATGGATGGTGAGAAGATGGTCGCTGGATGGTGCAAACTACACGCAGAGAGGGGAGCATGGCCCAAATCGACAAGAGCGAGAAGATCACGATCAATATTGGTCTGATCGATCTCGGCCAGATCGACCTGCTTGTCAATGAGGGCTTCTACGCGAACCGCACCGACTTCATCCGCACCGCGATCCGCCGCCAACTCGAGACGAGATCGGGCGCCGTGGACCAGACCGTGGCACGTCGAACGATCACGCTTGGCACCCAGCACTACAGCCGACGCGACCTGGAGGAGCTTCGCGCCGTCGGTCGTAGTGTCGACGTCCGCGTCTTGGGGCTCGCCACTATCGACGAAGACGTTACGCCCGAGCTCGCGCTGGCGACGATCACGTCGGTGGAAGTCCTCGGGGCCTTTCGCGCCTCGAATGCGGTCAAGGCAGCCCTAGCACCCAGAACTGTGTAAAGAGCAAAGGAACCTGATCATGAATGATGACATGAACGCCACCATGGCCGAAGCGCTACGGCTCACCCGCGAAGGGCGGCTGATGGAGGCGACCGCGTTGCTCCAACAAGGTCTTGGAGGGGCTGCTCAACCTGCGCCGGCACGACCGTTGCCCAGCGGAATCTTGCGCGGCCGCCAGAAGGCCCATCCGAGCGGGCTCCCTCGAGCCGGTGGCCTGCTCGACAGATTGCCCGCGCGACTGTCTGCGGAACTGCCCGTCGGGCTACCCGGCAACTCCCCCTTGGTTCAGCCTGGCCTGGTCCTGCCTGGCTCGGTCCGGGGTGGCGGCTCCGCTGCCGCGAGCGCACCCGGCGGCGAGATCCGGCACTTCACCCACACCGAGGCTGCCGGGTCGCGTACGTACGACCTCTACGTGCCTACCGGTTACGCCGGCGAGCCGGTACCGCTCATCGTCATGCTGCACGGTGGCACCCAGGACGCCACGGACTTCGCAGCTGGCACCCGGATGAACGACTTGGCCGAGCAGCATACGTTCATCGTCGCCTATCCCGAGCAGTCGACTGCGGCAAACTATGGCCGTTACTGGAACTGGTTCCGTCTTGAGGACCAGCAGCGGGACAAGGGGGAGCCGGCGATTCTCGCCGGCATCACCCGGCGGGTCATGAGCGACTATGCGGTTGATCAGGCGCGGGTTTACGTCGTTGGGTTCTCCGCGGGCGGTGCCATGGCCGCAGTCATGGCCGCGACCTATCCGGATCTGTACGCCGCCGCAGGTATACACAGTGGACTTGCGCATGGCGCTGCATACGATCTCCCGTCGGCATTCGCGGCGATGCGGAACGGCGGGACAGCCGGGCTCACTATTGACGTGCCGCTCATCGTCTTCCACGGCGACCGAGACAGCGTCGTCGCGCCCGTCAACGCCGACAGACTCATCGCGTCACGCACCGCGGCGGGCTCGGGCTTCGATGGCGGCGCGGACGTGCGGGCGCCGGCCGCGACTAATGGCGGAAGCAATCCGAGCCGTAGCCATCGCCGCAGGATGTACCGAGACGCGGACGGCAAAGTCGCCGCCGAGCAATGGATCGTTCACGGCGGTCCACACGCGTGGTCCGGCGGCAGTCCGGTGGGTTCTTACACCGACAACCAGGGACCTGACGCCTCCGCCGAGATGGTGCGGTTCTTTTTCGAGCACCCGGCACCAGTCACCGCGCATTGAGGATGCCCGCATTTAGGGGTCTCGGTCGCGCGACCGGCCTCGAGCTGCGCAAGGCTGTCAGCACGCGGACTCGCCGCTGGCTGCTCATCGCCGCCGGTGTCATAGGGCTCCTCACCGCCGGAGTGGTGGCCCTCGCCGGGTCCGCCGAGGACCACACCTTTTCGGCGATCTCGTTTTACACCCAGAGCGCGATCTCCCTGCCGCTGCCATTGGTCAGCGTTCTGCTGATGACCCAAGACTTCGGGCCCAGCATCGTCGCCGACCTCGGATCTGGCTTGTCGCTCGATGTAATCATTGCCGCGAAACTGCTGGCCAGCATGATCATCGCGGTTTCGGGCGCGGCCTATGGCGTCCTGATCTCTGTGCTGGCGACAAGCGCGGCGACGCCAAACGCCGGCGAGGGGCAGTGGAACGCGATCGGCATGATCATTCTCGGCAGCGGACTGGTGCAGCTCATTGCGCAGCTGGCCGGCACGGGCTGGGGCCTGCTGCTGGGTTCGAGCCCTCTCGCCATCGCGGCGGACGTCGTTGTACTGCTCGGGCTCTGGATCCTCACCGGCGCGGTCCCTCGACTTCAGGGCATCCAGGGGTGGCTCGCGCCCTTCGCCTCAGTGCGGAACCTGCTGTCTGGCCAGATGGACGCCCCAGCGGTGGGCTCATGTGGGCGTCATCGTGCTTGTGTGGGTGGTCGCGCTCAACGCTGCCGGGTTACTCCGTATGCACCGCCTGAGCGAAAGCGGCGGACATTGAAGTCAACCAGCATCGGGTGCGAGGCGCCGGTGATGATCTCGTACGCCAGAAGTTCACCGGCGATCAGGCCGAGCGTTGCACCGCTATGGGTGAAAGCGACATACAGCCCCTGCACATCGCCGACGCGGCCGAGCACGGGCTCACCGTCGGCAGGAATCGGCTTGAGGCCGATCCCATACTGGGCCGTCTGTAGCTCCGGCTTGCCTTCAAGGACCCGGGATGCCTCAGCGAGCAGCTCCTCAATGATGGCCGGAGGCACGTGATAGCTGTCGTCCGCTGCACGTTTGATATGCGCGCTGGTCCAGCCAGAGTCGATTGCCAACCCCGCGTCGGGGGTCGGGCGCACGGAGACTCGTGGGCTGTTCAGGACGGCCCGCAGTGGATGGTGAACTGGTCGACTCGTGACGAGAAGGGACACCGGCGTGGCATCTGGGATGGTAATGCCAAGATCACCGACCATGGACGGCACTGCGGCGCCGGTCGCCAAGACGACAGCATCAGCCCCAACCGGCTCCCCATCTTCGGTTGCCACACCGGCTATGGAGCCGGCATGGGTTCGGACGGTGCACTTTCCCACATTGGTGACCAGCCGCCCGCCGCGTTCCAGGAGGTCCGTGATCAGGAACTGGACGAGGCTGGGCAGATCAACCCATCCCTCGCCCGGATTCCACACGGCACCGGCGTCCGGGATGGCCGCCACATTGACGCCAGGAGTGTGAGCGCGGACCTCCTCGCGCGTGAGCAGCTGGCTGTCGTAGCCATGAGCCACCAGATGATCATGGCGTCGGTGCAACTCCTCAGCTTCCGCGTACCAGGCGAGCCCGCCCGCGAAGCGCAGCCAGCGCAGGCCCGGCTGTTGGGCCGACAGAGTGCGGTAGCGGTCGATGCCAGCCATCCGGAGCCGATGGTAGGGCTCTGTGTACATGCCAGCTGAGTTCAACCACGACAGGGAACGCCCCGATGCTTGGCTTGTCAGAGCGCTTTCGGTGAGCAAGATCACTTTCACTCCAGCCCGAGCCAGCTGCCGGGCGGTGGATGCGCCGATCACGCCACCGCCGACGACGGCGACCTTCATCGAACCAGGCCCGCCTCGTAGGCAGCGATCACCAGATGGGTTCGGTCGCGGGCGTTCAGCTTCGTAAGGAGCCGTCCGACGTGGGTCTTCGCTGTCGCCGCCGACATGTACAAAGTGTCCCCGATTTCGGCGTTACTGAGGCCTCGGGCGACCTCCACCAGCACCTCGACTTCCCGCGGCGTCAGCGAGTCCAGCCACGCTGGCTTTGAAGCGGCTGACGGCGTCTCGACGTAGGCGGTGATCAGTCGCCGGACTAGAGACGGGGCGAGCACCGACTCGCCCGCGGCGACCAGATGCACCGCTGCGAGCAGGTCTGTCGGTTGCGCGTCCTTGAGCAGGAACCCGCTAGCGCCCGCCCGCAGGGCGGCATGGACGTATTCGTCCAGATCGAACGTCGTCAACACGATGACGCGGGTACCGCTTAGCGCCGGATCCGCGTTGATGGCGGCCGTCGCGCTGACTCCGTCGCGACCGGGCATCCGGATATCCATAAGGACCACGTCTGGATGCTCTCGCCGTATGAGCGTCAGTGCTGCCTCCCCGTCACCCGCTGTGCCAACCACGGTGATCTCGGGATCTGAGGCGAGCAGGGCGGCGAAGCCGGAGCGTACGAGCTGCTCGTCGTCGACGACCACGACGGAGATCATCGCGACCGATCCGAGCCAACCGGCAGACTCGCGCTTACCAGGAACCCACCATCGCTCGAGGGGCCCGCAGACAGGCTGCCGCCAAGGGCTTCGGCGCGCTCCCGCATCCCTGCAATACCATGGCCTGTCCCGGAATCTGATCTATGCCCGTCGCCGGCTCCGGCGCCATCGTCACGAATCGCAACCTCGACCCGTCCATCGTGGTGGTCCACCTGCACGCTCGCCTTGGAGGCGCCCGCATGTCGCAGGACATTGGTCAAAGCCTCCCGCGTAATGCGGTACACCGCCGCTCCGGTTTGGCGGGGTACCGCGTCAATGTCGTCAGGAAGAGTCAGCTCAACTTTCAGGCCGGTCGCGCGCAGCGTCTCGACCAGATCGGGTAGGTCGGTCAGACTTGGCGGCGGGCGGTAAGAGGGCTCGTCATCGCGCAGCGCAGCGACCACAGCGCGCACCTCGTCCAGGGAGCTTCTACTGATCTGAGCGATGTGATCCAAGGCGTCGGCGGCCTTTTCTGGTTCGGTCTCCATCAGGTGTCTACCAACGCCAGCCTGCACCGCGATGGTGCCGAGGGAATGGCCGATGATGTCGTGCAGCTCTCGCGCGATCCGGAGGCGCTCCTCACTCGACCTTCGCCGCGCCGACTCCTCGGCAGCCTGGGCGCGTGCGTTCGCAAGGTCCACGCGAAGTCGGCCAGCTCGGCCAAGTCCCACCGTAATTGCGAGAGCGAGAACCGAGATGAGCGCATCGCGAGCGCCGTACGGCGCGCCACCGGCCCACCACAGCAGCGCAAAGCAGCCAATCGCCACTGCAGAGCACAGCACCAGCTCCCATGTAGGACGCGCGACCGCCACGAAATAGCCGCCGAACATCAGCAACAGCGGGAGCGCACCTGCGTTATAACCCAGTAGCCACAGCACCGTCACGGAGAGCATGCTGACCAGGAACGCTACAGTCGGCCAGCGCCGACGCCCGGCGTACGGCACGGTGGCCAAGATCAACAACACCACGAAGAGCCAGTCGCGAGGGGTGTACCGGTAGAACGGATCGCTTATCGTCGGCGCGCCCGTGCTGAGCCAGCCGGCGGCCAGGAAGGCCAACGCGACAAGGGCATCAACGATGCCTTTTGACAACGTCGCGTTCTTGACCATGCGAACACGGTACGGCCACGCAATGCCGCCACACATCACCCTGCAGGCGGACATACGTATTACCCGTGCGGCGTACAAGACGCAGCGATCTCGAGCTCCTAGGCCGATGCGCTGAATCGGCATCCCGCCGAGGCTGAGGACATGACAAACACACAATCGTTGCCGGCGCGGGTCGAGGGCGCGGCAGACACCAAGCAGTACTCCTTGACGAAGATTCTGGCCATCTGGGCGTCCGTGACCGTCCCGATGGGGGTGCTGGCCTGGGTCGTGGGCCCGGCCATCATCCCTCACACATCCCTCCACCCAGGACTTGTGCACTGGATGCTCATGGTGGTCGGAATGACGTGGCAATTCGTCGTCTCGCTGGCCGTCCTGCGGCACGAGCTGGGTGGCCTGCACTGGCCGACGCTCAAAAAGCGGATTTGGCTCAATTTGCCGCGTGACCCGAAGACCGGCAAACCGCGAAAGGTGTTGTTCTTGTGGGCCGTACCGGCCTTCGCAGCAAATGGTCTGGGCGCCTATCTGGCAACCCGGCTTGATGCGGCGTGGACCGACTGGCTGCCAGGCTTCGACGAGCCCTGGTACGCGAATGCCCAAGTGCTGGCCGATCCACAGTTCCAGGGTCAGTGGTGGATTCTCGGTCTCGCGCTGACAAGCATGATCTTCAATTACATCCTCGGCGAGGAACTGCTCTTTCGTGGCGTGCTCCTGCCACGGATGGCCGGGGTCTTCGGTCGTTGGGACTGGGTCGCGAACACGGTGCTCTTCGGGCTCTACCACGTGCACAAGATCTGGGCTTGGCCCAGCATGATCGCCAGCTCCTTCGGCATCGCCTGGGCCGCCAAGCGCTACCGCAGCTTCTGGATGGGTGTGATCGTGCACGGACTCGAAGGCTTCTTCATCGTTCTCATCGTGGCAGTGCTTGCCGGCTGGTATCCGTGATGCTGCTCAGCCGGACGCGCATCGAGGCGGTCCTCTTTGATCACGGTATTAGGTGATCAAGGCGCGGGCCGCCTCCGCGATGCCTTCTGGGGACATGCCATAGCGATCAAGCAAGAAGCTGGCCGACCCGGTAGGCGCGAACTCCGGGACGCCCAAGATCTTGATCTTGGTCGGATGGTTCTGCACGACGGTCTCTGCGACCGCGCCGCCGAGGGCGCCGGCGACCGTAGCTTCCTCGGCGGTGACGATGCCGCGCGTTTCGCGGGCGGCCTGCAATACGGCCTCGGTGTCCAGCGGTTTCACCGTGGGCATGGAGATGACTCGGGCAGAGATACCTTCATCTTCAAGCTGTTCGGCGGCGACCAGGGCACGCCACAGAACCGTGCCGTTGCTGATCAAGGTGACGTCACCGCCTTCGCGGAGAGTGACTGCCTTGCCGGGCACGAATGTGTAGTCCTCGGAGTACAACTCTGGGACACTCATCCGGCTGACCCGAATGAACACTGGGCCTTCGATTTCAGCCGCCCACCGCATGGCCGCTGCCGTCTCGATCGGATCGGCTGGAACCACAATCGTGATGTTGTGAATGGCTCGCAGCCAGGCGATGTCCTCGATCGAGTGGTGGGTGGGGCCGAGTTCGCCGTACGCCATTCCGGGGCTCATGCCACACAGCTTCACGTTGCGGTTGGAGTACGCCACGTCGGCCTTGATCTGCTCTAGCGCACGGCCGGTCAGGAAGCACGAGGCTGCGGAGACGAATGCGATGCGGCCGCCATTGGCCAGTCCAGCCGCCACGCCAACCATGTCTTGCTCAGCAATGCCGACGTTGATCAACCGGTCGGGAAATGCCTTCTTGAACGCGTCGAGCTTGCTCGAGCCGACGGAGTCATTGACGACACCGACGATGCGGTGGTTTTCGTGCGCCAGCTCGGCGAGAGTTTCCACGTACGCGTTGCGGCAGTCGTAGCGCGGTCGGTCGGCTATCGACTGGGAAGCTGTGGCGCGCGAAGCGGCGGGGGGTTCAAGGGGGGTCGTCCCCCCCTGCTTCAGCTCGGTCATGCTGCACCGTCTCCTCGGCGATCAACTGCGCGGAGCTCGTCGAGCGCCAGCTCCAACTGTTCCGCTGAGGGGACCTTGTGATGCCACGCCGTGTTGTTGCTCATGAACGAGATCGGGTGGCCCTTGTGCGTGTGCGCGATCACGAAGGTGGGCTTGCCCGGCCGGAACGGCACTGACGACAACACGTCGAGCAGCTCGCCATGATCATGACCGTTCACCTCGACGACGGCGAACCCGAATGCCGTTGCCTTCTGATCAAGCGGCTCAAGATCGTTGGTTTCCCGAACCGTCGCTCCCTGCTGCAGCCGGTTGCGGTCCACGATGACCGTGAGCCGGTCCAGCTCGTAGTGAGAGGCGGCCATCATGGCCTCCCAGTTGCTGCCCTCCTGCAGCTCGCCGTCTCCAACGAGCACGTACGTGCGGCGGCGCGAGACGTCCAGCTTGGCCGAGAGGGCGTGGCCGACAGCGATCGGCAGGCCGTGACCGAGCGGACCGGTATTGGCTTCGACGCCGTGGACGTAGTTGCGGTTCGGGTGGCCGTTGAGCTTGGACAGCGGCTTGAGAAACGTCGCCAGCTCCTCAACCGGCAGGAACCCAAAGGCGGCCAGCGTGACGTACAGAGCTCCGGCAATGTGGCCCTTGGAGAGAATGAAGCGGTCCCGCTCGGGATCATCGACGGTCTCCGGGGTGACATCGAGGACGGCGCCATAGAGCGTTGCGAGGATGTCGATGGCTGAAAGATCACCGCCGATGTGGCCGGCTCCCGCGTAGTGGACCAGTTTCAGGTCCTGGATCCGGATTTGCCGCGCCGCCTCGGCGATGTGCGCGATCTGCTCGTCGCGATGTGCATGCGGCAGCCGGTGGAAGACCGGCATGGTCACGTGCTCCGGAGCGAGGGCAGTCATGCGTTCACGTCCTGGCTCTCGGTCGTACGCGCCATGGAGCTCAGCAGGACGTCCTGAACTAGCCGTTGCGCTGTGAGCGCATCATGAGAGGCCTGGGCGGCGCGTAAGGCCTCCTCGTCCAGGGCGTCCAGAGCTCCGTGCAGCGCCTTGAGAAAACGGATAGCCGCCTTGGCAGCCGCGACGCTGTCTTCCCGGAACGGGAATTGATCAAGCTGCCATACGCCGTCCCAGTTGTTCTTCCGCAGCGTGTAGAAGAATTCAAAGGTCTCGACCAGATGAACCGAACCCACGACCATGTCGTCGTCCCAACCGCGGAAGTTGTCGTTGACGTCGATAGCGAACAACCGGCCGGCGTCGATGCAGATTTGCGCTGCGTCGGCCGGAGTTTCGAGTCCGTACATGGAATGACCGAAGTCGAGCAGAATGCCGAGATTGTCCAGTCCGACCTGCTGGATGGCGAGCAGGGTGCGGGCGGCGTTCGGAAAGATGATCTTGTTACGAGGCTCGCGTGGTTTGTATTCGATCACGAAGTTCATCTCGGAGTGAGCTCGTACGAGCTCGCGGAGCCCATCGACCGCCAGCTTCCAGATGTCGTGGTAATCGACCTGGAAGGGATAGTCCCACCCGTCCTGACCGAACCAGAGCTTGACGTAATCGCAGCCCAGCTCCTTGGCGAGCTCAGTTGCCTCGTTGAGCAACTTCAGCGCCTGAGCGCGTACGGCCGGATCGGGGTTGGTGATGGAGCCCTTGACGTAGTCGCGGTTGTAGATCTCCGGCGTAATGGCAACGGCGCGCAGCCCGTTGCGCTTGAGTGCGCCCTTGACGTCGTCCAGCGTTCCCTCGAATCCAGCGAACGGCCAGTTCAAGTCGACAACGGATAGATCACCGACGGCGCCGGCTTTATCGATCTGCTCCAACAGTCCGACCGGCGGGCCATAGCCCTCAGTCGCATAGCGGTCCTTGTAGGTGGCGAAGTGCCAGATACCTGCGCCAAAAACCGGCATCTCACTCATGGTTGGAACTCCAATCATTCAGGAAGCGTCAAGATGATCATCGCTCAGCCCTTGGTGGCTCCGGCTGTCAGCTCCCGGCCGAACTTGCGGATCTTGGCGAACATGTCTTCGAGCAGGAACCGGACGTCGACCGACTCGACGACACGGATGGGATGACCCGAGCCGGGCAGGTAGTGGCCCTCCCGACCGAATCGTGGAGCCGGGATGATGCGGAAGCTGCCGCCGCGGGGATACAGCATGAGAGAAATCGCCGGCGAGTCGCCCAGCGAGCGGGACTCAATCGGTTCTGGCCAGTAGGTGCGGTTCCACTCCACCATCTGGCTGATCAAGTAATCGGCGAGCTTGCTGGTGCCGCCGATCTTCTCCTCCAGCTCTGTGTAGCTGACAGAGACCTGTGAGTAGACGTTGCTGGGCACCTGCCACACGGTGATGCCCGAGCCGTAGACGACATTGGCTGCTGCGATGTCGTTGCGCAGGTTGAATTCGACACCGGGATCGCTCTCGACGCCGCCGTAGCCGACACCGCCGATCCAGATCACGACGACGTCGCGGTGGACGATGCCTGGGTCAAGCAGAATCGCAGAGGCCATGTCCGTCAAGGGCCCGAGGAAGGCGACGAACAACGGTTCCTGCGGGGTCGCGAGCTTGCTTTCCGCGATGATCAACTGCGCCCCCGCACTCTCCAGCGGAGTCCGCTCATCTGGGATACCGGTCGGTGCGCCGTTGGCCACCGTCACCTGCTGCTCGAGGGCCATGAGGTCGAGCAGCAGGTCGATCTCCTCGCGGGACTCTTCCATGCTGCGGCTGCTGCGCGAGGTGCCGAAGTGGGCCGCGATCAGACCGTGCACGTCTAGTGACGGGGACAGGAGCGCATGCACGATCGCGAATTGGTCGTCAGCCTCGTTCTTGGCATCGGTGTCGATGATCACGCGGCGATGGCTGGACCGCTCCATGGAACTCCTCTGGATAATGTGTACTATCTATTCGCTACTGTATATTCAGTCACTACAACTCGTTTGTCAACTCCGGGCCGCAAGTTGACCTGAAAGACTTGCCTCGACGACATAGCTGCGAGCGTCGACAATCGCGAGGCGCCGTGCTGGGGAGAAGTGAGCCGAGGCGCCTTTCCTCGGCGAACGACGACGAAGTTAGGCGACTCCAAGGCGCGATGCGCGAGCAGCCTAAAAGAGGGAGGAGCAGGTGCTGGCAACCTCAACAGGCCAAGTCATCTTGGCAATCGACCAGGGGACGACGAACTCGAAAGCGGCTTTGATCAGCGCGGACGGCCGGATCGTCTCTGGTGGTTCTGCGCCAGTCGGTATCTCATCTCCACGCCCTGGATGGGCGGAGCAGGACGCCAACCGCATCTGGACGAGCGTGCTCGAGGCAATGGCGGGCTGTTTGGAAGGCACACCTGACGCCGAGATCGTCGGCGTCGCGCTCTCGACTCAGCGCGAGTCCGTGGTCGGTTGGCGAGCCGGTACTGGGGAGCCACTGGGTCCGGTGATCGGCTGGCAGGACCGTCGTACGGCCGCCTGGTGCAGTCAGGCCCTCAGCGAGCAGGACGGGCAGCTGGTGAACGCGCGAACAGGTCTGCGGGTCGACCCGATGTTCTCCGCACCCAAGATGCGATGGCTGCTCGACCACTCGCCGGCCGGGGTGCCGGTTGACGATGTACGCCTCGGGACCGTCGACTCGTGGTTGGTCTGGAAGCTGACGAGCGGGGTTGAGCATCTGTGCGAAGCGGGCAACGCGTCGCGCACTCTGCTGTACGACATCAGCGTGCTGGACTGGAACGCCGATCTGCTCGATGCCTTCGGCGTGCCGGCCGCCACCCTGCCCGCCGCGGTCGCCTCAGATCAGGGCTTCGGTGCCACAAGCGACGTCCCGCTGGTGGCAGACGGGACACCGATTGTTGCCGTGATGGCCGACTCGCACGCTGCGTTGTTCGGCCAGGGCTGCATCGAGGTGGGGATGGCGAAGGCGACCTACGGCACGGGATCATCGGTCATGGCTCCGGTCGCGGACCTTAACGCTGGCGATGCACGGATCCCGGTGACCTTGGCATGGGTCATCGACGGGTCGCCGACGTATGCCCTGGAGGGGAACATCCTGTCCTCGGGAGCAACGCTGGCCTGGGCGGCGGATCTGCTCACCGATGGCCGCGTTGCCGATCTTGTGGCCCTGGCCGACACGGTGCCCGACAGCGGCGGCGCCACTCTCGTCCCGGCCTTCGCCGGTTTGGGCGCCCCCCATTGGGATCGGAACGCCCACGCACTCATCTCTGGCATGAGCGAGGCCACTGGCCGTGGCCACCTGGCTCGTGCTGCCGTCGACTCCATCGGCCACCAGATCTGCGACATAGTGGACGTGATCGAGGAGAGGTCGGTGCCGCCGTGGGTCTTCAGAGCCGACGGTGGCGCCACGAGCTCAACCCTTGTCATGCAAACGCAGACCGATCTTCTCGGCCGGGAAGTCGAAGTGAGTGATGTTGCTGAGGTGTCCGCCCTTGGCGCTGCGAAGCTCGCCTGGCGGGCGCTCGGGCAGGAGGGCGCCTGGCCGGCCGGCCGTAGTGGCCGGATCTACAGCCCAATCGTGGAGCCGGCGGAACGTCGCCGGCGCCGGGAACACTGGGCCGGCGAGATCAACCGGACCCGTTTCACTCCCAGGGACATCGTGAATGGAAGCCCAGACCGCACCGCAGTGGCGTGAAGTCGACATCGCCTTCACCGGTCCAGATGCTGCCAACCCCTACACCGACGTCGATGCCTGGGTGATCTTCAGCCACGACAGTGGACGGCAACTGCGGCGCCCGGTGTTCTGGGACGGCGGAACCAGCTACCGCGTCCGATTCGCCTCGACACGACCCGACGGCGAGTGGAAGTGGAGCATCCACACCAACCGGGCCGACCATGTCTTTACGCCGACCGCCGGCACGCTACGCGCTGGCCCAGCCATCCAAGATCATCCGCATCGGGCCGTGTCGCGTGGATTTGTCAGAGCACACCCCTCCGGTCGCAGCCTCTGTTACGCCGATGGATCACCAGCGTTCTTAGTATTCGACACCGCCTGGGCGATGCCCTTCCGCGCAACAGTCGCCGATGTCGAGACGTACGCGTCGGACCGCCAAACCAAAGGCTTCAACGCTGTTTTCCTGATGAGTGTGCAGCCCGACATGAACGCCCGCGGGCCAGTCGGCCGCAATGTCGACGAGGGCTTCGAGATCGGCTTTCATGATCTTGCCGAAGGTCGGCTCACCAAGATCAACATCGAGTACTTCCAATACTTCGACAAGATCATCGACAGCCTTGTCGATCATGGCATCACCCCGGTGCTCCAGCCGGTCTTCCACGGATACGGCTGGAAAGGGCTCGATGTTGCCGGTCCCGTGGTTCCGCCCGCGGAGTACGCCCACTACTGCCGGTATCTCGTGGCGCGCTTCGGCGCCCGCCCCGCCATCTACCTGCCTTGCGGTGATGGGTCCGGCACCGAGCCACAGGTTGCGGCTGGAGGCCACGAGATCCAGGCCTGGGACGCGTACGGCCAACCTGCCGGAATCCATTACCGGCCACATCACCGCAACGACGAGCACCAGGACGCCGAGTGGCTGGACTTCCAGTCCTGTCAGACCGGGCACATGGGCGACCATGTTCCGGATCGGCTTGCGACCATGTGGGCTCAGCGGCCGCCCAAGGCGATCATGAACGGCGAACCGAGCTATGAGCACACCGGTCGTCACGGGGTCGCCGAAGGCTGGTGGCAGGGTCACGAAGCGTGGAGCAATCTCTGCGCAGGTGCGCTGATGGGCGTCGCGTACGGGGCGGCCAGCTTGTGGCCGTGGCGGCTGCACCCCGACGAGCCAGGTCACGGCGCATACTTCTTGGCCGAGGGCGCCGGCTGGAAGGAAGCACTCGATTTCGAGGGCAGCCGATACGTCGGACTGGTCGGCAAGATCGTGGATGATCTGCCGATCACCGAGGCCACCCCTTGCTGGGACGTGTCCGCCAATACCCGCGGCCTTCTCGATCCCGGCGTCCTCTACATCGGATATGCGGAGCACGGTGGGCCGTGGATGTTCTTCGATGCGGACGGCCGGGTGCCCTCGAAGTATTGGCTGATCGACCCGCGTACAGGTCAGGTGCTGAGATCAGGGGACCGGCCGCCGAACTACGTGCCCATTGAGTTAGATCGCCATGGGCCGTCGGTCTTGATCTGCGCGGAAGAGACGCCAGCGTGGGTGAGACTACAAAGCGCCTGACGGAAGGGCTGATGCGGCACTGCATCAATATTCGCTAGAGCTGGCAGTATTGGCCCCTAGACGCGTAACCGGCGCCTAAGGAGGTTTCCATTCATGGCGGCATCGCCCGGCAGCATTGCTAGAGCTCCGACGGACGGGCAGCTCCGGCTGATCACGAAGGTCGCGCGGATGTATCACGAGCGCGGCATCCGCCAAACCGATATCGCCGACAGCCTCCACATCTCGCAGGCGCGGGTGTCGCGGCTTCTCAAGCGAGCGACAGAACTGGGGATCGTCCGCACCGTCGTCGCGGTGGCGCCAGGCGTTCACACCGAGGTCGAAGAAGCGCTTGAGGAGGCGTACGGCTTAGCGGAAGCTGTTGTCGTCGACGTTGAAGGGACTGACGACGAGATCATCGCCGGTCTGGCATCGGCTGGTGCCACCTATTTGGAAACCACGCTGACGGGCGGGGAACGCATAGGGATCTCCAGCTGGAGCCAAACCCTTCTTGGCCTCGTCGACCGGATGCGGCCCCTCCGAATCCCTGGGGCAGATAGTGTCATTCAGCTCATGGGAGGCGTCGGCAACTCATCAGTCCAGACCCAAGGCAATCGGCTGCTTACCGAATTCGCTCGACTCGTGGGGGCCACCGCCACCTTCGTACCCGCTCCTGCTCTCGTTGGTAACAGGACGGTGCGAGAGAGCCTGCTGAATGACCCGGCGATGGAATCCGTCGCCAAGGAATGGACGCGTCTGACCATAGCGCTCGCTGGCATTGGCAGCCTCCCACCGTCGCCTCTCCTGCGCGCCAGCGGCAATGCGGCAGACCTCGCCGACCAGGACAGACTTCATGCTGCCGGTGCGGTCGGCGATGTCTGCCAACGATTCTTCGACTCTGCAGGCAACTTAGTGCCCAGCGATCTCGATGATCGAGTTGTGGGCATCGGTGCCGACACTCTGCGCAAAGTTCCACGGCGCATCGGGATCGCCGGCGGCGAGAGCAAACACACCGCTATTCACGCGGCAGTCAGCGGTGGATGGGTCAACGTGCTGATCACTGACACCGGCACCGCCGCAGCGCTGCTACGGCTGGCAAGCTCAACCGGCACTACCGCGAAGACATGATCATGGCAGAGGCAAGTTCCACATCTGGGGGATGAGCTCGATGGGCCGACCAATCCTGATGGCAGTAGTTGACCGCCGTGACGTGTTGGAGTCGCTGCGGCAGGCCCTCGCTCATCGGTACGGAGCGGACTATGAGGTGATCGCGGAGACCTCGGCGGCCAGCTGCCTGCAGATCTTGGAGCGACTGCGCCGCGAGGCCAGTTCGGTGGCAATTGTCATCGCGGCGCACTGGATGCCTCAGATGACCGGCGTTGATCTTCTGGCTCGGGTGCATCAACTTCACCGTAGTGCCAGGCGGATGCTGCTGGTCAGCGTCTTCGACCGGACGGTCAATGACCCGATGAGCCAGGCAATGGCATTGGGCCGCCTCGACGGGTGGCTCTTGGAGCCATGGGACCCCGCAGAAGAACACCTGTACGTGCCAGTCAGCGAACAGCTTGCCGAATGGATGCGCGTCACGGACCAACCTGGCTTCGCCGCTGTGGAAGTCGTCGGAGAATCTCGATCAGCCCGTAGCCACGAGATCAGCGACCTGCTTGACCGGAACGCCATACCGTACCGATTTCATTCTCAAGACAGCGGCACTGGTCAGCAGATCCTGCGAGACGTCGAACAGGATCCGGCACAGCTGCCGATACTGATCTTCTTCGACGGGAAGGTGCTGGTCGACCCGACCAACTCCGAAGTCGCCGCTGCTATCGGTGTCCCGACCCGTCCCTCCCATGATCAGTACGACTTGATCGTCGTCGGGACGGGGCCGGCCGGACTATCCGCAGCTACCTATGGTGCTTCTGAAGGACTCCACACCCTCATGGTGGAATCGGAGGCGCTCGGTGGTCAGGCCGGCACGAGCTCGCTCATCCGCAACTATCTCGGCTTTCCTAACGGAATTTCAGGTCGCGTCCTGGCGTACCGTGCATCGCAACAAGCGACGCTCTTCGGCGCTCACTTTGTATACGCCTCTGCCATTGGGCTCCGCCGCACGGGCGACGGCTTGACCGTTACCTTGGCTGGCGGTTCTGAGCCCGTCGCCCGAGCGGTCGTTCTCGCCACGGGTGCCACGTACCGGCTCTTAGAGGCACCTGGCATCGATGATCTTCTCGGCGCCGGCGTGTTCTACGGCGCCGCAGCGAGCGAAGCGCCCGCAATGTCTGGCCGTCAGGTGTACGTGGTTGGCGGGGGAAACTCTGCGGGTCAGGCGGCCATCCACTTCGCCAAGTACGCAGCACACGTCACCGTGGTAGTCCGGAGTGAGTCGCTCACGCATTCCATGTCGACCTACCTCATCACCGAGATCAACGGGAACGACATCATTGATGTCCGCCTCGGAACGCAGGTGGTAGCTGCGCATGGGACTGGTCAGCTTGAGCACCTGACGCTGCGTCAGGCGGAATCGCGCACGATCGATGTTGTCGCCGACGCTCTGTTCGTTCTCATTGGTGCCGAGCCGCGTACGGAATGGCTCCGTGGAACGGTCGCATGCGACCAACACGGCTTCGTGCTTACAGGTCACGATCTCTCCAGGAGCGCGGACAATGCACCATCGTCGATCAATCGCGCGCGGTTGCTGTTGGAAACTAGCGTCCCTG
Source organism: uncultured Actinomycetota bacterium (assembly GCA_963759635.1). Taxonomy (GTDB): domain Bacteria; phylum Actinomycetota; class Actinomycetes; order Propionibacteriales; family Propionibacteriaceae; genus Microlunatus. Next base: position 189,630 of record CAVXAP010000022.1, on the reverse strand, counting down.
GTGTATTCGCCGCCGGCGACCTGCGCCACGGATCCGTCAAACGCGTCGCGTCCGCAGTCGGAGAGGGCGCCAACGCCATTCAACTCGTCCACCAGCATCTGGCCCGTTTACCAACATGACCTCCGTCACTCCCGAGCCCGAAGTTGATCTTCCAGATTAAACACCTCCGGAATGATCTCCCAGGCTTCGTCGGGAGCACCCTCGCTCTGGAACAGTTCGGCCATCGCGGCCTGCCAGCGGGCATTGACCTCGGTGCGGGCTACCCGTTCCTGAGCGGCCGCCAGATCGTCGGCTTCCGCGTAACCGATGAGCAGACCGTCGTCGCGCAGGAAGAGTGAGTAGTTGCGCCAGCCAGCATCGCGCAGGGCTTGCAGCAGCTCGGGCCACACGGTGCGGTGGGCCGCGCGATACTCCTCCAGGCGGCTTGGATCCACGTGCCCCAGGAGGCAATATCGCGGCATCATCAACTCCTCTCGTTGCGCACGATGATCACCTCGAGAGTGCGCGGCCCGTGCACGCCCTCCACGCGGTTCAACTCGATGTCACTGGTCGCACTCGGCCCGCTGATCATGGTCAGTGGTCGGGTCGCTTCTAGTCTGCCCAGCGCTTGGGGGACATCGGGAACGATCTGGTCGGCAAAGACAACGCAGAGGTGGTAGTCGGGGATGAGCGTGAGGACGCGGCGCCCCTGTCCCGGTGAGCCGTCCAAGATCAACGTCCCGGTTTCGGCGACCGCCACAGCGCAGCGCGTGATCACACCGTCCACTGCGTCCAGTTCAGAGACGCTGAGTTGATCATCGCTGGAAGGCTCATCGGTGCGCACGTTCGCGGAAAGGTTCGCCGTCCACGATGAGGCCAAGCCCGCGGGAACGACCAGCGCACGGGCGCCGCGCTCTTCGAGCGCACGGGCGATGGTCGCGCCAAGATCATCGACCGAGCAGCGCCGTACCAGCGCTCGATAGTCCACAAGTCGATCAATCAGAAGCTCGATCAGCGCCTCAGCCGAAGAATCTGAGGTGGTCCGATATTCCCGAGCGATGTCTTCATAACGGAGGTCCGGCGGCGCTGCGGCACGGTGCGCGGCCGCGATCCGCGCCAGCACCTCCTCGCGAGCGTTCACCGCTCTCCCCCATGCTCGGCGGCCCACCAATCGCGAAAGGTCTGCTTGGGCGGGCGGGCAAGATCTCGCGCATCGGTCCACTGCTTCGCGACCGGCAACGGAATCTCTCCGATCACATCTCGTTTACGGCCGAGGATCCGGCCAAGTCGCCCGCTGCGGAGTGCGAGCGTCCAGCGCTTCGGATTGCTCATCACCCATGCGGCCGCGGCCAAAGTCGATGCCTCGGCGCTCGGCACCCGATGCTCGCTGGCGTACGTCTCGGTGTGCTTGGCCCGCAGGTGCACGAGGATCTCCGGGATGTTGATCTTGACCGGGCAGACGTCGTAGCAGGCGCCACACAGCGAGGACGCGTACGGCAGCGATGCGTTGTCCTCGATCCCGGTCAGTTGTGGAGACAGGATGGCGCCAATCGGGCCTGGATAGACCGATCCGTACGCGTGACCGCCGGTCCGCTCGTAGACCGGGCACACGTTCAAGCAGGCGCTACACCGAATGCAGTTGAGCGCATCGCGGCCGTCCGCGTCGGCCAGCACGGCGGTCCGGCCATTGTCCAGCAAGATCAAATGGAACTCCTGCGGTCCATCGCCGGGAGTCACGCCGGTCCACATCGAGGTGTACGGATTCATCCGCTCGCCAGTCGAGGAGCGGGGCAGCAGTTGCAGGAAGACCTCCAGGTCCTGCCAACGCGGGACGAGTTTCTCGATTCCCATGATCGTGATCAAGGTGTCGGGCAGCGTCAGGCACATCCGGCCGTTGCCCTCGGATTCGACGACCCCGAGCGTTCCGGTTTCCGCAATCCCGAAGTTCGCCCCGCTGATCGCAACCTTGGCGGAGAGGAACTTGCGGCGTAGGTGCTGGCGAGCCGCACCGGCGAGCGCCGCCGGCTCGTCGGTGAGCGCGGGATCAACGTCGGCCATCTCGCGGAGGAAGATCTCCCGGATCTCTGCTCGATTCCGGTGGATCGCCGGCACCAGAATGTGCGACGGCTTGTCATGGCCGAGCTGCACGATCAGCTCGGCCAGATCGGTTTCGAGCGCGGCAACACCGACCGCCTCCAAGGCCTCGTTCAGGCCGATCTCCTGTGTGGCCATGGATTTGACCTTGACGACCTCGTCCACACCCTTGCCGCGGACAAGATCGATCACGATGCGATTGGCCTCAACAGCATCACGCGCCCAATGCACAACTCCGCCGCGGGCGGTCACAGCGGATTCCAACTGGGCAAGGTAATCCGGCAGGTGTGCCATGGTGTGGACCTTCAGCTGGCGACCGGCCTCGCGCAGCTCCTCCCAGTCCGGAAGTTCATCAACGACCTGGGCCCGTTTGGCTCGGATCGTTGTCGTTGCCTTGCCGAGATTGCGCCGCAACTGGGTGTCGGCGAGGGCTCGGCGTGCGGCGACCGGGAACTTCTCCTCACCGCGCAGGTTGCCTACACCGCGGGGGGCGGGAGGCGGCATGGCCGGCAGGCCCAGCATGACCGGCGCGTTCACAGCACAGCCTCTGGTCCCGCGTGCACCTCGGCTTGCCGCTCGGCGCGACCGAGCACCATGGGGTTCTCGCGAGTCGCGGCGAGGATCTGCGCCAGGTGGACCGTCTTGGCGCCGGCACGGATCCTCGACAGCCCGCCACCGATGTGCATCAGACAGGAACTGTCACCAGCGGTGCACATCTCCGCACCCGTGTCCAGCACGCTGCGCATCTTGTCTGCGAGCATGGCCGTGGATGTGTCGGAGTTCTTGATCGCGAACGTGCCACCAAACCCACAGCATTGATCAGCCGCTGGCAACTCGACGAGCTCCAGCGCTTCGACAGCCCGAAGCAGCGTGATTGGCTTGTCTCCGACTCGCAGCATCCGCAGCGAATGGCACGTCGGGTGATAGGTCACGCGGTGCGGGAAGTAAGCGCCGACGTCCGTGACGCCCAGCACGTCGACGAGGAACTCCGACAGCTCGTACGTCCTAGCCGCCACCGCCTCGATCTGCTCGACCAGTCCGGGTGAGCCGAACCGCTTCGCGATCACTGCATGCTGATGGCGCACTGAGCCCACGCAGGAGCCCGATGGCGCAACGATCGCATCGTACGGTGCGAACACCTCCGCGAACCGCTCGACCAGCGGCAACGCCTGCTTCTGATATCCGGTGTTGACATGCATCTGGCCGCAGCAGGTCTGCTCGGCCGGGAACTCCACGTCCTGGCCCAGCCGCTCCAGCACCCGCACCGTCGCCTTTCCGACCTCAGGAAACAGGGCGTCGGCAAAGCAGGTGATGAACAGGGCGATTTTCACTTCTCAGATCTCCCTGATGAGGTCCGCGGTCGACCTAGTGAAGTTCAATGGTCTGGACCGCTGCAAGTTGGTCGCGGATGAAGCGGTTGGCATGGGCGGCCAAGTCATCGCCATCGCTCCATAGGTTCCGCCAGATGCCGAGCGTGTTGCTCAGCGTGGGCGAAACCACCGCAGAGGAGAACGACTCGAAAACGATCGGTCCGTCGTAGTTGATCCGGTCAAGCGCGCGAAAGGCGCTGCCGAAATCGACCGAGCCGGTTCCGAGATAGCCGCGGTGGCTTTCCCCGACGTGCAGATAGCCGAGCTGATCGCCGACATCAAGGATCGGTTGAAAGAGATCGGACTCCTCGATGTTCATGTGGTAGGTGTCCAGGTGCACGGAAACGTCCGACCGATCGACCTCCTTCAAGTACTCCAAGGCCTGCCGACCTGTGTTGAGCAGGTTGCTCTCGTAGCGGTTGACAACCTCCAGCGAGAGCCGGATACCCAGCGACGAGGCTCGGCCGGCAAGCGATCTGACGGCGTCGACGCTGCTCGCTCGACCGGTTGCCGAGGCGGGCGCCATGTGCTTGCGCATAGACCCGTACAGCACTCCGCAGATGTGAGACCCGCCCATTTCCGCGGTCCTATCCAAGGCGGCGTTGAGCAGACGCCGGCCAGCGGCGACGACCGAGGGGTCGTCACTGCTGATGTCAGCCTCGAGAGGCAGACCGAGACTGGCGGTGGTGTGCAGGCCCTCCGCCTCAGCGCTGCGGCGCGCTGTCGCGCTGTCGAAGGTGTCCGGCTCCATGAGGGGAAACTCGATCAGGTCGAAGCCGGCAGCCCGTGCCCGCTGGACGGAGCTCGTTATGCCCCGGGTGTCGAACTCGCCCGTGAACACCAGCGCGTGGCAGCCGATCATGGACGGCATCGTGCACTCAACCTCCCGTTATCCGGCTAAGCCGTAACGTCGCAGCGCATAGCCGTTGAGCAGCGCTGCGAAGACCAGCAGCACGCCGAGCGCGAGCAGCTGGTACTGCGGGCCGGCGTTGCCTTCAATCGCCAGCCGGATGCCGGCGTTCATCCACACAATCAGCACCGTGGCGAGCACGATCCCGGACACTCGGCCGATGCCTCCCGTGATCGCGACACCACCAAGGACGGCGATGGTGATGGCGGGCAGGGCCATTCCGTTGCCGGATATGCCGGCGTCGGGTCGCGCCGACGCGAATTGGCCGACGGTCACGACCGCCACGAGGCCGGAGATAAGACCGCTGAGTGCGTACGCGCCGGCCCGAGTGGCGCGTACGCCGATGGCTGACCATTGCGCTGCGACATCATTGGTGCCGATGGCGTAGACCCGCCGGCCGTACGTCGTGCGCGCGAGAAGCAGCCAGACCACCACCAAGGTCGGCAAGAGGAAGAGGAATATGCCCTTGGGCACGTTGGGGATCCAGCTACCGATGAGCGGCAGCTCGACCGATCGGGCTGTCGACTCATACAGGTCTTGAATCGGCCGCGTGCTGATTGGCCGCTGGTTGTTGATCACCACGGCAAGGGACTTGTACGCGTAGTACGTGGCGAGGGTAGCGATCAGTGCCGGGAACCCGATGTAGGCGACCAGGACCCCGTTGACGAGACCGAGCACCGCGCCGACGACTGCGGTGATCACGATCGCCAGCCACAACGGCCATCCCCACCGCCCGTAGGCGAAGCCGAAGATCATGCCCGAGAGGGAGACGATGGCTCCCACGGACAGGTCGATACCCCCGCGTCCGGAAAGGATGACGAAGAGTTCGGCGAAGCCCAGCATCGCCAGCGGCACAGCATTGATCAACGCGGCCGATAGGTAGTCGAAGTCATATGCAGCGGTCAGATAGCCGGTCGCACCCAGCACCATGAAGTAGACCACCACCAGGACCAAGAGCACTGCGAGCAGCACGATGCGCTGAGTCAGTAGGGCGCGGATCACTCGGGCGGGCAGCGACTCGGCTCGCTCCGGGGTAGGCGAGCCCGACTGATCGTCTTGTGCCCCGGTCAGATCGGGCTCGGCGGCAGTGGGGATGGTCATCGCTTCCTCCTCGCCCGCTCCCGGATGAGATCGGCGCCGACCGCGATGATGATCGCGACGCCCACGAAGAGATCGGAAAGTTCTGACCGCCAGCCCAGTTGCGTCACTCCAGATGCGACTGTTTGCACGAGCAGGGCGCCGAGCACAGTGCCGAGCACCGAGCCGCGCCCACCCGTGATGGACGTTCCGCCGATGACAACAGCGGCGATCACGGCAAGTTCTTTACCGGCGCCGACGTTTTGTCCAAGATTCGATCCCTGAGCCACCACGATGCATGACGCCAGGCCGACGAGTAACCCCGTCAACAGGTAGGCAGTGAGTACGCGCTGTCGGACCTTCACGCCCGCCAACTCGGCGGCGAGCTGGTCACCGCCAACGGCGTAGAAGTGCCGACCACCCGCTGTGTGGCGCAGGTAAACCCAGGCGATCGCGACCAGCACCACCGTAATGAGGAAGGAGTTGGGTACGCCCAAGGTACGACCGGCGGCACCATTGCCAAGGGGCGCAAGGGTATCGGGGATGTTGTTGACCGTGGTGGAGTTGAAGAGCTTGAGGCTGAGCCACTGGAAGATGTTGGCGGTGCCAAAGGTGATGATGATTGCATGCACCCGCCCGTAGGCAATGAGTACACCGTTGAGGAGCCCGAGTAGCCCACCCACTACCACCGAGATGAGTAGCGCGACCGGAAGCGAAAGACCTGCCTGCACCAAGACCAGCTTTGCTGTGATCACCGAGCACACCGCGATCGCTGCGCCGACTGAGACGTCGATCCCGCCAGTGATGATCACCACCGTCATACCGATGCCGATCAGGGCGATGGGCGCGACCGCGCCGAGCAACGGCTGAATCGAACCGGCGGACACGAAGGCCGGAGTCGCGAAGCCGAGGATGACCCAGAGCACGGCGATCACGCAGATAAGCACAATTTCCTGGCCGGTCACCGGCGGGGCTAGGACCCGATGACCGCGCTTCGAAGGGGGTTGAGAGCCGGAGGAAGGGGTCTCGTCACGGGCCGCGAGGTCGATGCTCATGCGGTCACCTTTCCGTCCTCATGATCACCGCTGACGTCGCCTGCCGCAGCAGCCAGGACGTCGACCTGCGTCGCATTGGGCCCGAACTCGACCGTAGTAGTGCCGTTGCGGACCACTTGAAGCCGGTCTGAGATACGAATCGCTTCGGGGAGGTCCGCTGTGACGACAAGGACGGCAGTACCAGCGTCAGCCAATTCGGTGATGATGCGGTGGATTTCCTCCTTGGCGCCGACATCCACTCCTTGGGTCGGCTCGGCCAGTACCAACACGTGCGGCCGCTCGACCAACTGGCGAGCAAGCACCACTTTCTGAGCATTTCCGCCCGACATAGCCCCGATCGGTTGGTTCTCGCTCGGCGTCTTCACCGCGAGCCTGGAGATCATGTCCTTGGCGACTGTGCGTTCCCGGGCACGATCGACCCAGACGCGGAGCTTGCTCAGTAGTGGCAGGTGCCCGGCCGAGATGTTGAACATGATCGACTGGAAAGAGAACATTCCCTGTTTCTTCCGGTCAGCCGGCAGCAGACCAATCCCGAGGCGCTGCGCGTGCCGTGGGGAGCGCGGCGCGACCGGTCGTCCGTCCAAGAGGATCCGGCCGGTATCGGGGTGCTCAATGCCGTAGATCGAGTCGGCGATCTCGGAGACACCGGAGCCGACGAGCCCGTACAGACCGACAACCTCGCCGGGCCGTACGACGACATTGACATCGTCGTATTCACCTCGTCGGCCAAGGCTGACAAGCTCGAGTCGCGGCTTGGTCTCCGGGTCGATCTTCAGTTCGTGCTTCGTTTCGGTCAGGATGCCGCCGACCATCAGCTCGACGACCTTGCGCACCGACAGCTCCTCGATCGGGTACGTGCCGATGGTTTCCCCGTCGCGCATGACGAGCACATCGTGGGCGATGCGGAACAGCTCGTCGAGGCGATGAGAAATGTAGATCACCGACACCCCAGATTCGGTGAGCCGCCGAACGACGCGGAACAGGACCTCGATTTCAGCGTCGGTGAGGATGGCGGACGGCTCGTCGAGGATGAGGATGTTCGCCTCGCCGGCCAGGGCCTTGGCGATCGACACCTGCTGCCGCTCGGCGATCGACAAGTCCCCGACTACGGCCGTGGCGTAGCGCGGCGGAAGTTCGAGCAGCGCGAGAAGCTCGACCACCCGGCGGGTTTGTTCGGCCCAGTCAATCCGCCCACCCTTGCGGATCTCCCGGCCCATGAAGATGTTCTCCGAGACGGTGAGCTCGCTGAACAGCTGCGGCTCCTGATAGACCGTCGCTATCCCCAAGGCCATCGCATCAGACGTTGAGCCGATCGAGACCTGCCGGCCCTCGTACACGATCGTCCCGGTGTCCGCGGTGACGGCGCCGGACAGCACCTTGATCAACGTGGACTTGCCGGCGCCGTTCTCACCGACCAGGGCCAAGACTTTTCCCACGTCGACAGTCATGTCGGCGTGCCTGATTGCGCGCACCGCCCCGAAGCGCTTCGCAATGCCGGTCATCTGTAGCCGCGGCTCGCCTGGATCGCCCGACGGGGCGGCGGACCCAGGCTGATGGGAATCCTCGGTCGGCTGCTGGTCCTGGGCTGGTGGAGTCGCCCCGCCAGGGGTTGGGTCACCAGCCGACGATGTAGTCATTTGATCCTCTGAGCATCCGCACTCGACGACGACACCGGGCGGTACGCACGATGGCCACGGATCTGCTGGCCCTAGAAGTTGTAGTCCCCGACGTTCTCCTTGGTGTAGGTCAGTGGCTTACCCATCAACAAGATCTTGGTCCCGCTGTCGTAGGTCACACTGTCGAGTGCGCACTCGGGGACCGGCTGTGAGGCTTGGAACTGCTTGCCCTGCGCCAACTGCAGCCCGGCCCACGCGGTCAGGCATCCCAGAGCCTTGGCGTCCCACAAGACGCCGGCCGACGCCGAACCGTTCTGCAGATACTTCTTCATGTCGTTCGGCGTACCCATGCCGACGGTGAAGACCTTCCCCGTCTTCCCGGCATTCTGCACGGCCTGCGCGACGCCGGGCCCGGCTGTCGAGCACACCCCGAGGAATCCCTTGATATCGGGGTGAGCGTTCATGAGATCGGTTGCCATCTGCGTCGCCTTGGCGACATCTTCACCGGCGTAGACGGTGTCGACCAACTGGGCGTCGGGATACTTCTCCTTGGAGTACTTCTTGATCTCATCGATCCATTGATTCAGCTGGGCAGCGGTCTCGCCACAGGACACGACGGCGAACTTCCCTTTGCCACCCATGGCCTTCATCAGGGCGTCGGTGTCGGCCTGGCCAATGCCTTCCGCCGAGGCCATCAGCACCATGAGCTCCCGGTCAGAGTTCGGGGCGTCGGTGTCTGAGGTGCCGACCTTGATGCCGGCGTCGATGCCCTGCTTGATCAGCGGCGCCATCGAGTCAGGATCGTTCGGGGCGATGAACAGCGTGTTCACCTTCTGCTGGATGTAGCTATTGACGATGTCTGCCTGCGCCGCCGCGTCCGCGCTGGTGGGGCCCTGGTAGAGCCACTCCACGTTGCCGAGTTTGCTGGCGGCCTCCTTACCCCCGGCATTCATCGCTTCAAAGTAGGGAATGCCCTGCAACTTAGGAACGAACGCCACCTTGACAGTGCCGCCGGCGGCCGAACCACTGGCAGCCGGGGCTGCCGTCTGGTTCTTCTTCGTGCAGGCCCCGAGAGCAACGGTCGTCGCCAGCGCGGCGATGATCGCCACCGTGATCTTCAGTTTCGCTTGCATCCTGCTCCTTTGTTCTGCGATGAAGGCCTCAGGGCTTTGGGCCCAGACAAAGCCATGACTGCACCCGCTCGTCTCTTGGTATCCTCTCGTCCGCTGTTGGCGCTGGCAAGAGTTTCCGGATGGAGCGACACGGTGATCACTTCAGCCCCTGACCTGCAGACTGCGGTTGGTACTCCACAAGCGGAAAAGTCCTGGCAACCAGTGCCCGTAGATCGGAAAGCTCGCCGTCCACGAGCCCGGCCGCTCGACCCTGGATCAGCACATTGCCGATGGCGGTCGCCTCCACGGGACCAGCCAGCACGCGGCGCCCCGTGCGGTTGGCCGTCAGCTGGCACAGCAGCGTGTTCTGGCTGCCGCCACCAACAATGTGCACGGTGTTGATCTTGTAATCGCTGAGCCGCTCGGCATCATCGATCGCAGTCGCGTACGCCTCGGCGAGACCCTCCAGAATGCTGCGGGCAAACACAGCCGGGGAGTCGGGCGCAGCTGCGCCTGCTTCAGCACACAGTGCAGCGATCCGCTTGGGCATGTCGCCGGGCGGCAGCAGGCTGGGATGGTTCGCGTCGAAGATCGGCACCGGCGCGCTAATGGCGGCCGCCTGGGCGAGCAACGTCGCTAGTTCCACGGACCGCCCTTCGCGCTCCCAGGTGCGGATGGACTCGCTGAGCAGCCACATGCCCATCACATTGCGGAGGTAACGGATCTTCCCGTCAACGCCGCCCTCGTTAGTGAAGTTGGCCTCCCGGCTGTCGTCGCTGAGCACCGGCCGATCAAGCTCCACGCCGACCAGCGACCACGTGCCGGACGAGATGTAGGCGGCACCCGGCTCTGTCATAGGCACGCCGACCACCGCCGACGCCGTATCGTGCGACCCGACCGCGATCACGTCCATTGCCGCTGTTGCACCGACCTCGGCTGCGACCTCGTCGCGCAGGGAGCCGATCCGGGACCCCGGATCGATCAAGGACGGGAGCAGCGAGCGCGGCAGGCTCAGCTTGTCGATCAAGGTCGAATTCCAAGTCCCAGTACCGATGTCGAGCAGCCCAGTGGTTGAGGCGTTGGTGCGCTCTCCTACCTGCTCACCGGTAAGCCAGAATCCCAGCAGGTCAGGGATCATCAGCATCGTGGTGGTGTCATCGATGACGCCGGCTTCATGATCGACGGCCAATTGGTAGATCGAATTGAACGGCTGGAACTGCAATCCATTCGTGGCATAGAGCATTGCATGATCAGCGATCTTGTGGACCAGGTCGACGCCTCTGGCAGTGCGCTCATCCCGGTAGTGGAACGGGTTGTTGATCATTCGATCACCGCTCACCAGGCCATAGTCGACGGCCCAGGAGTCAATGCCGACGCCGGCCAGATCCGGCTGCGCGTCGACGGCCTTGCGCAGTCCGACGAGCAGATTCCGGTATAGCTCGAGGATGCTCCAGTGCAGCCCATCCGGCGTACGCACAGGGTTGTTGGGGAAGCGGTGCACCGCTTCGACGCTCAATTCGTCTCGGCCGAGGTGGCCAAGCATCACCCGGCCGCTCGTAGCGCCAAGATCAACCGCAGCCACGTAGCCGCTGGTCATCGCAAGAAGGCGGCAGCTACGCCGGCGTCCACCGGGATGTGCAGGCCCGTGGTGTGACTGAGGTCGGCAGAGCAGAGCACGAAGACCGCGTTGGCGACGTTCTCCGGCAACACCTCACGCTTCAGCAGCGTGCGCGAGGCGTAGTACTTGCCCAGCTCCTCCTCCGGCACGCCGTACACGGCGGCGCGCTTGGCGCCCCAGCCCCCGGCGAAGATGCCGGAGCCACGCACCACCCCGTCGGGGTTGATCCCATTCACCTTGACCCCATGCTCGCCGAGTTCAGCGGCGAGCAGCCGCACCTGATGTGCCTGATCGGCCTTGGTGGCGGAGTAGGCGATGTTGTTCGGGCCCGCAAAGAGCGAGTTCTTGCTGGAGATGTAGACGATGTCGCCGCCAAGCTTCTGCTCGATCAAGGCCTTGGCCGCAGCCCGGGACACGAGGAAGGAGCCTTTTGCCATGACGTCGTGTTGCAGGTCCCAGTCAGCGACCGTGGTGTCCAGCAAGGACTTGGACAACGACAAGCCGGCGTTGTTGATCACAATGTCAATGCCGCCGAACGCGAGCAGTGTGGCGTCGACCGCCGCCTGCACGGCCGCTTCGTCGGTGACATCGGCGGCGATGCCGACCGCTACGTCGCTGTTGCCAATCTCCTCTGCCGCGGCCTGAGCCTTTCCTGCGTCCAGATCCGCGATGACCACGCACGCACCTTCGGCGGCGAGCCGGATCGCGATCGACTTGCCGATGCCCCCCGCTGCACCCGTGACCAGCGCAATCCGGGTGGCGAGCGGCTTGGGCTTCGGCATACGTTGCAGCTTCGCCTCTTCCAACGCCCAGTATTCGATCTTGAACTTCTCCGACTCGTCGATCGGCGCGTACGTCGATAGGCCCTCCGCGCCACGCATCACATTGATCGCATTCAGGTAGAACTCGCCGGCCACCCGGGCGGTCTGCTTATCCTTCCCATACGAGAACATGCCGACTCCGGGCACGAGAATGATCAACGGATCGGCACCCCGGATCGGCGGTGAATCCGGTGTCGCGTGGCGGTCATAGTAGGCCTGGTAGTCGGCGCGATACACCTCGTGGAGCTCGCGCAGCCGGGCGATGCAGTCCTCGACCGGGGCGTCCGCCGGAAGATCAAGTACCAGCGGCTTGACCTTGGTGCGCAGGAAGTGGTCCGGGCAACTGGTGCCGAGTTCGGCCAGCCGGGGATGCTCGCTGCTGGACAAGAACTCCAGCACTCGTTCGTCATCGTTGAAGTGCCCGACCATCGGCTTGTCGAATGACGCGAGTGATCGCAGTGTCGGCGCCAGTGCGGCCGCCTTGGCCCGTCGCTCATCGTCCGGCAGTGCGGAATATCCGTCGAGCAAAGCGCCGAACGGCTCGGGCTTGGAGTGCTCAGCAATATAGGCCTCTGCGGCCCTGATGATCTCCAGCGAATTGGCCTCGCTCTCATCGGACGTATCGCCCCACGCCGTGATGCCGTGGCCGCCGAGAATGCAGCCGATCGCCTGCGGATTGTCGGCCTTGATCTTGGCGATGTCCAGGCCGAGCTGGAAGCCAGGCCGGCGCCACGGTACCCAGACCACCTTGTCGCCGAAGATCTTGGCGGTCAGCTCCTCGCCGTCCACTGCGGTGGCAACCGCGATGCCGGAGTCAGGATGCAGATGATCAACATGCGCGGAGTCGACCAAGCCATGCATCGCAGTGTCGATCGACGGCGCGGCACCTCCATTGCCGTGCAAGCAATAGTCGAAGGCGGCGACCATCTCATCCTCGCGCTCGACCCCGGGATAGACGTTCACCAGCTGCCGCATCCGATCAAGCCGTAGCACCGCAAGGCCGGATTCCATCAGGGTTCCCAGGTCCCCGCCGGAACCCTTCACCCAGAGCAGTTCGACCGGCTCGCCGGTCACCGGGTCGGTCTCAGTGCCCTTGGCCGATGTGTTGCCTCCGGCATAGTTCGTGTTCTTGGGATCTGATCCCAGCCTGTTGGACCGGGCGATCAGCTCTGCAACTACCTGGTTGGTCATGATCACTCACGCTCCCCAGCCGGCTTGCGCGCCACCGGCTCGTTCGTTCTCGATCTTGCTCTGATACCCCGATTCGGCGTAGGCCTTCATCGGGTCGGCCGGCAGGCCGCGGGCCTGACGCCACTCAGCCAGCGCTGGTCGTACGTCGGTGTAGAAGGCGTCCATCAAGATCCCATTGGCACCGAGCACGTCATTCGCCTCCTGCGCAGCCGCGAGAGCCTCGCGATCAACGAGTAGGGCCCGCGCAGTCATCTCCTGCACGTTCAGCACCGAGCGAATCTGGCCGGGGATCTTGGGCTCTACGTTGTGGCACTGATCCAGCATGAAGGCGACCTGTGAATCCGGCCCGTAACCGCCGCCTCGTACCACCTCGTACAGGATCCGGAACAGCTGGAACGGATCTGCCGAACCGACGATCAAGTCGTCATCGGCGTAGTAGCGGGAGTTGAAGTCGAATGAGCCCAGCTTCCCCAGGCGCAGCAGTTGAGCAGCGATGAATTCGATGTTCGTGCCTGGGGCGTGATGACCAGTGTCCAGGCAGACCACGGCCCGCTCCCCCAGTGCGGCGCAGTGCACGTACGAGGTGCCCCAGTCAGGTACATCGGTGTGATAGAAGGCAGGTTCGAAGAACTTGTACTCCAACACCAGCCGCTGATTCGACCCGATCCGCTCATAGACCTCAGCCAGGCTGTCGGCCAGCCTGTCCTGGCGGCCCCGAAGGTCACCCTGCCCGGCGTAGTTGGTGCCGTCGGCGAGCCAGATCTTCAAGTCCCGTGATCCGGTCTGGTTCATGACCTCGATGCACTCGAGGTGGTGGTCGATCGCCTTGCGGCGTACGGCGTCGTCGACGTGGGTCAGGCTGCCGAACTTGTAGATGTCGTCCTGGAAGGTGTTGGAGTTGATCGTGCCGAGTGCCACACCAAGATCAGCGGCATAGTCGCGAAGCGCGCCATAATCCTCGACCTTGTCCCACGGGATGTGCAGCGCGACCTTTGGCGCGAGCCCGGTCAGCTCATTCACCTTGGCCGCGTCGGCGATCTTTTCCTGAATCGTCCGCGGTGTGCCCGGCGTGCCGAAGACCTTGAACCGCGTGCCGGAGTTGCCGAATGCCCAGGAGGGCAGCTCAATGGCCTGATAGGCCAGCTGCTCGGAGATGTCGGTGAAGGTTGGCATATGCGCTCACTTCCACAAGAGTCGTACAGGGGGATGGACCGCTACGGTGGCCAACCCGAGGGCATGGGCCGGGCGCCGTAGGTGATTACATGATTTTGACCAGCGTCGACTTGCCGACCCCATTTTCTCCTACCTGGGCATGAATTGAGCCCCGACAGAAGGCAATGCTGCCGGAGCGCAGCCCAATGACAGGACCAAACGCCTTCGAAGCCTCACACAGCTCAAGCGTCGGAGCTCTGCCGCCAGATGAAGAAGCCATGAGGCGCTCTCCTGCTTAATTGAAACGTTTTGGAGATCGGGTCTGAGGTTATCGAGCCATGCGCAACATTGTCAACCTGCTCACGCCTGCTAGGGGAGCGGGTGAAGGCGCCCAGCTTCCCGGTTTGCGTCGACCACTGTGAGATTTCTCGGAAGGAACGGCCCGCAACGGGATCACCGAAAGCGTGGGGCCTAAGCCCAACGGTTGAATCGCTTCAGCTCGCTGAGCGGTCAAGGTATACCCTGCCACCCATGGCACAGTCTCCCGCTTGGATGCGTCCCGGCGACAAGGAGTCCTCTCGGCCAAGCGCCCCGCGCATTCAAGACGTCGCTCGTCGCGCCGGCGTTGCGATCGGGACGGTGTCGAACGTGCTCAACAACCCAGACATCGTTACCGAACACACGCGCCTCAAGGTCGAAGCGGCGATTGCCGAGCTGGGCTTCGTCCGCATCAGCGCCGCGCGGGCGCTTGCCGCAAGACGGACAGATACTGTCGGCTTGGTCCTTATCGATATCGGGAACTCGCTCTTCGTCGACATCGCGCGCGGAGCCGAGTCGGCAGCAGGGCAAGCTCAGCTGAAGCTCCTCCTCGCCAACAGCGACAGCACTCGAACCAAGCAGGACAACTATCTCGAGCTCTTCGACCAAGCCCGAGTCGCGGGCGTCTTGCTGACTCCGCTCGAAGAGCCTCTTGACGTGGCACACGCGGTCCTTGGCCACGGACGCCCCGTCGTTCTTGTGATTGCAACGTCGCCAAACCCGCTCACGTGCAGTGTCATGGTCAACGAGGAACTGGGCGGCTATCTCGCTGCCACGCATCTTCTCCATGGAGGAGCGCGCAGGCTCGTCTTCCTCGCCGGCTTTCCGGAGCTGCGACTTATCCGCCGACGCCTGGCAGGCGTCGCGCGGGCCGTTGCGAAGCGGGCGCCAGTCTCGAAGTGGTAGAAGCGCCCAACCTCGCGATCGGCACCGGCCGCGAGGTCGGACGCCAGATGTTGCTGTCCCAGTCGGTGGATGGGGTGGCGTGTCCTTCAGATCTGCTCGCAGTCGGCGTTATTCAGGCGGCCACCGAGCTCGGAATCCGGGTACCCGATGAATTGATGGTTGTCGGTTACGACGACAATCACTTCGCCTCCGAGAGCAGCATCCCGATATCCACTGTGAGTCTGCCGGGGTATCGGACGGGTGAACTGGCCATCGAATTGCTCCTCGAGGAGATCGATCAGGGCTCTGGCCGCGTGCACCGAACGGTCAGGCTGGACCCTCACCTAATTTCTCGACGCAGCACGTTGCGATCGTATGAAGGCTCCAGCCAATAAAGATGATCACCAACTGAAAGGAACTCATGTCGATCACGTGGTCTGCACAACCCATCGCCCCGAACGAGGACTTCGACGGAGCGCCGCTGCTGCGTTCGGAGTTCGGCTTGGAGGACGGTCATGGGCCGATTACCCGAGCCACGCTGCATGCCACGGCGCATGGGGTCTTCGAGGCACATCTCAACGGCCGGCCCGTCTCCGACGACGTGCTGAGCCCAGGGTGGAGCAGCTATGAGTGGCGGCTACGCTACCGCAGCTACGACGTGACCTCACTTCTGCAGCCGAGGTCGGTGCTAGGTATCGCATTGGGCAATGGTTGGTTTCGCGGACGGCTTGGCTGGAGCGGCGGGAGGGCCCTCTACGGCAAGGAGCTTGCGGCCCTGGCACAGCTCGAGATCGAGTTTTCCGACGGCCATGTCCAGACAGTGGTGACCGACGAAAGCTGGGCGGCTGGCCCCTCGGCGGTGGTGTTCAACGACCTGTACGACGGTCAGGCAATCGACGCGCGGCGCTACTCCGACACCTGGTTGGAGGACGGCTTTTCCGAAGAGGCATGGAGCGGCGTGCACCGGGCCGAACTCGACTTCAGCACGCTGACTCCGTACATCGGTCCTCCTGTCCGTCGACAGGAAGAGCTTCGACCGATCAAGATCTGGACCTCCCCGGCAGGCAAGACGCTGGTCGATTTTGAGCAGAACCTCGTGGGGTGGGTGAGGGTTCAGGTGCAGGGCCCGGCTGGTACGACGCTCGCACTCCGGCACGCCGAGGTGCTCGAGAACGGCGAACTGGGAACGCGGCCGCTGCGAACCGCCAAGGCCACCGACCGCTTCATTCTCAGCGGCGGCGACGACGTATTCGAGCCGACGTTCACCTTCCATGGCTTCCGCTATGTCGAGGTCGACGGATGGCCTGGCGAGCTAACCCCGGACGCGCTAACCGCTGTCGTGGTCTCCTCCGAGTTGCAGCAGATAGGCGAGTTCGAGTGCTCCAATGAAATGCTCAACCAGCTGCACCAAAACGTCGTTTGGAGCCTCCGCGGGAATTTCCTCGACCTCCCCACCGACTGCCCCCAGCGGGACGAGCGACTCGGCTGGACTGGTGACATCGCTGTCTTCGCGCCCGCTGCCACCTACCTCTTCGATGTGGATGATTTCCTTCGAGACTGGCTGAAGGATCTGGCTGTAGAGCAGCAGGCAGGGGGTGGCCGCGTGCCCCCCGTTGTGCCAGACATGCTGAAGTATGTCGACCCCCCTCGGGACTGGCCGATTCCTGATGCCACTGCGATCTGGAGTGATGCCGCAGTCTGGGTGCCGTGGTCGCTTTGGTGGGCATATGGCGATCGGCAGGTACTTGCTGATCAGTTCGACTCGATGACGGCCCACGTGCGGCGCATTGAATCCTTGCTCTCCCCGACCGGATTGTGGGACGGCGGATTCCAATTCGGCGACTGGCTTGATCCCACGGCACCGCCCGAGGAGCCTTTCCTGACCAAGGCCGACAACGGCGTGGTGGCGACGGCATGCCTCTACCGAGACGCACACATTTTGCGAGATGCCGCAACGCTTCTGGGCCGTGATGAGGATGCTGACCACTTCAGCGCCCTCGCCGATCGGACCCGAGGCGCATTCAACGAGCACTACGTGAAGCCTGAAGGCATCATCCACAGTGATGCTGAGACGCCGTACGCGCTCGCCATCGTTTTCGGTCTCTTAGATCCCGAAGATGAGCAGCTTGCTGGAAAACGGCTCGCCGAGCTGGTTGCCCAGAGTGGCTATCACATCCAAACCGGATTCGCGGGGACACCGTTCATCGCCCAGGCCTTGACCAAGACAGGCCACCTTGATACTGCGTACCGACTGCTGCTGCAGACGGAATGCCCGTCCTGGCTCTATCCGGTCACGATGGGCGCGACAACGATCTGGGAGCGCTGGGACTCCATGCTCCCCGACGGCACGATCAACCCGGGCCAGATGACGAGCTTCAATCACTACGCTTTCGGCGCGGTCGCGTACTGGATGCATCAAATTATTGGCGGCATCGCGCCGCTCGAGCCTGGTTATTCCAGGGTACTGATTGCACCTCAGCCTGGAGGCGACATCCAGTGGGCACGTTCCTCCCTTGAGAGCAGGCACGGCAAGATCTCGGTCGCCTGGTTCCGGGACGGCAAAGGACTGATCGAGCTTGAGGTCGCTGTTCCGGAAGGTGTGACGGCGCTGGTGCAGCTACCGGGTATGTCAGAGCAGGAGCTCGGCAGCGGTCGACATCGTGTGTCCTCGAACACAGGTGCGACGATATGACCGCTGCGCTGGCGCACAACAGCTCCTCCTCTGCCTTACAATCTGAAACTTTTCAAAGCGAGAAGGGTTCGCAACGGCAGCATCAGTGCAGAGTGTTTGCGTTGGTATGGGCTTGGGGTGGGTCAACATAGGGCCACAATCCGCCAACGAAATGCTCTGACTGCATCTGAACGGGTTGACGGCCAGGACCGGCAGAAGGACCGCGCGCCCGAGGGAGTCGTGCCGGATTGACCGACGAATCGGCGACTCCAATTCAAGAGCCTGAGCAGTATCCAGCGATGAATGGGCGTCACGACGTACTCAAAGGAACTGCTCGTCGGATATTGCTGGTATCACCAGTGGCGCAGCGAGCCGGAGTTTCTGTTCGGTCACGGGCTGGGCTAAACCATTTAGGCAGTGCCCACGAATGCCTGAAGATCACGGCTCTTGGCGCTGGAGCGGCGTACGACGAGCTCAGGGGTAAATCGAACCTGCTGGTGTTCGTGGGCAATGTCGCGCTCAATGGCCTCGATCTCGTCAAAGAGCAACTCGGCTGCGCGATAGCCAATGGCGAGCCGAGGCTGACGGACCGACGACAAGGGGACGGCCGCAGCGGCGGCAAATGCAATATCGTCGTACCCCACAATCGCCATATCGTCTGGCACGCGCAATCCAGCGGTGACGAAGCCTTGGAGCAAACCGATGGCCAGCAGGTCATTCGCCGCAAATACTGCGGTAGGCCGCTCCCAATCAGGAAGCGACACGATTTCTTCTGCCGCTCGAATGCCTGAGTCCACATCGAGATGCTGGGTTGCGATAACGAGGAGCTGCGCGGATCCGTCGTGTCGAGAGTTGGCAAGCTCGGCGCCCAGACGTCGATCCCGAACCTGCTGAAGATTTCCGGGCCCGCCGACCAGAGCGATCCTCGTATGACCCTGGTCAAGCAGGTGCTCCGCCGCTAGCCGCCCGCCCTCGACGTCGTCAGTTGACACCGAGCAGAAGTCCGACGCGTTTCCGGAACGATCCAGCAGGACGACCGG
Organism: uncultured Actinomycetota bacterium; assembly: GCA_963759635.1. Classification (GTDB taxonomy): domain Bacteria; phylum Actinomycetota; class Actinomycetes; order Propionibacteriales; family Propionibacteriaceae; genus Microlunatus. The sequence continues at coordinate 170,721 of CAVXAP010000022.1, read as the reverse complement.
GATGCCGCGTAGCCTGAGTTGGCCGACCCGCTCGTCGAGGCCCCAGATAGGTGCAAGAAGCACGCCCCGAACCCTCTGTTGCATCAATACCAGCAATTGAGCGCTTTCCCGAGAAGCATCCTGAGAGCTATTTCCCACCTGAACGGAGTAACCACGTTCTTGTACGCAATTCTCGGCACCCAGCACCAAATCCGTGTAAAAGGGATTGGCAATATCCATAACCACCATCGCAATGGAGCGGCTCCGGCCGGCCCGAAGTTGCCGCGCTGGCTCATTGGGAATCCAACCGAGTTTTGCAATGGCAACCTCTACCCGGCGTCGCGTCGGCTCGGCAACTATGTCGGGGGAATTCAGAACATTCGAGACCGTCCCCAGTGAAACCCCAGCCAGCGCGGCGACATCTTTCATGCTGACTGTCGCCTTACGAGCCGCCATGCGCCCGCTTTACTCCTGGTCCTGAAGTGAAGTTTTGGGGCTTGAGTTCCCGGCCATGTGCAGGATGCCTCAAGAAATAGCTGGGCTGAATTATACCGTACGTGGACCCGGCGTCCGCTGCTTGCCCGCGCTTGCACAACCGGTTGCGGCATCTGGCCCGCGGTTCTCTCCCAGGTCAACAATGGCGCGGCGCTAGACTGCCTTCGATCTTTACAGGGCCCGGGTGCTCAACCACGAGCACCGACCACCCGTCCTCGGCTTGTCGCATGCAGCCATTGGAGGCGGACACGTAGCGGGACCAATGCACGCGCACGACATATTCACCCGGCTCTGGCACGGACACCGTGAGGGAAACGGGACCGCGATCAATGACCCGCGCTGGGGGCGAGATGACTGGTTGCGGGTTGGTCACCGCATAGAGAGTCCACGTTTCGTCCGACCAGACCGCTCGCAGGTACGGCAATCCGCCACGTACCAAGGTCACTTCTTCAGGCGCCGACCAGTCGTACGGGCCTTGAGAGATAGCCACATACGAGATGGCGTTGTCCTCGAGCCATTTTCGGTACGTGTCAGCGTTCAAGGTTCCGGCATAGAAGACGGGGCTGTACCCGGTGTCGGCCGCCCGTGACCACCCTCGTGCGATGGCGACCACCGGTGCGACGAAGGCCGCTTCGCCGCGGCGCTCCGTCGGGACAACCTCAATTGGCCCGTCCGCCCCCCGAGCGACCAACTCGTTCAGGAGGGGCGCATAAAACTCCGCGCTGAGCGCGGGATCGCCCCGTTCTCGCACCTCTGTGAGGGAGAACGGCGGTAACACTAAGACCACGGTTACGGTGGCGGCAATGACAGCGCCTAGAGGCACGGCCGCAACCGCCACGATAATCGGCGCAGCGAACAACTCGGGCAGACGTGTCGCGGTAGTACCCACAGGCGTGGGTACTACATAAGCCACAGCGACCAGCACCGCCGAGAGCAGCGCACCCCACCGCACAACCCGGCGGCGCCAACACAGTCCGGCCACAGCTAGGCAGACGATAAGGCCGATCAGGGCTTGCTTCAGGGCGAAAGTTTGGTACCCGCCGTTGCCAAACGCCAGAGCGACGGCGATGGTCGGCACCATTGCACTGACAGCCAGCGTCACGCCGGCTCGTCGCCGACCGGACAGGAAAAGTGCGCCGCCAGCGACGCCGAGGAACAAACCGGCCACAGGGCTGGCGAGCGGCGCTACAACCGCGAGCACAGAAGCGACCCGCAGCCGTCCGGAAACGAAAGCCAACACGGCACCGAGCGCAACCGCGAGACCTAACGCGAACGTCGTCCGGGTGACTACGAGATTCCCGGTAAGGCAGACCGCCGCCGTGAGCGCCCCAGCGACCGGTCGCGCCACTGCAGTGCCTTTCAACAACGCCGCAAAGAGCACGACAGTGGCGACGTAGGCAAGCGCAGTCGTGAGGCGTACGCCCAGGAGCGCCATCACAGGAGGAGACAAGACGCTGTAGCCGAGCGGGTGGAAACCGCCATACCAACGGAGATCCAGAAGCACGGGCCAGTGCGATTCAGCCAGCCGGGCATGAGCTAGCTGTGCCGAGAGATCACGCCCCATTGGCGCAGCGAGGAGGTACGCAATCGCGACCAGGACGGCTATGGATCCAGAGCCAACGACCCCAGGCGATCGCCGGAACAGCGCAAGCAGCCACGATCGGATGCTCCGACTCGGACTGCTAACCTCCGCGTCGACGGCACCCGAATTCGCGTTGACCGCTTCGGCGTCTTTCACGGTTGGAAACCGAATGCTCAACGCAGAAGGCTCCTCGTCACGATCTTCGCCCCCTGATCCTGATCGCTGTCGCGTAGCTGCTCTCCGATACGAGCGGTGATTCGGTGCGGCAACGGTGTCCTCCCCAAGGCACACCGACTACCAGTAGACAGTCTCTGAGGGCGGCCTGTCTAGCCGCGATGGCCGTGATGCAGCGCCGCCGCGTTGAAAATCGGGTACGGCTAGGCCTGTTTGACGTGGATTCCTGGCGAGGGTGCGCCCGCGGGGGTTGTGGTGGTGACTCGCGGGCGCCCGAGTCCAGCGGGCAGGCGCAGATGGCCCTTGCGACGCTAGGGAGTGGTCTCCCACAGGCCGAGCACGTTGCCCTCCGGGTCTTTGAAGTAGGCGAATGCGCCCATGCCAGGGATCGGCGTCCGTGGCTGGATGGTGCTGCCGCCAGCATCCTCGATCTGCTTCAGTGCTGCGTCAATTCCGTCGACGTCGATGGTGATCACCGGTGAGGTGGTGATGCGGTCGTCACGCTGCATCATTCCGCCGTTGATTGCGCCAGGCTCGGTCGGCAGCTGGGTCTGGTCATCCACGGCTGTGGTCTTCACGCTCGTGTACTCGCCGTCGCCCATCTGCATCGTCTGAAGCTCCCAGCCGAAGATGGAGCCATAGAACTCCTTCGCTCGATCGACGTCGTCGGCCGGAATCTCAAAGTGCACGACCTTGCGCATGATCATCTTCCTCCCTGGATGAAATGGGCATCCCCATAACCTTCGAACCGATCTCGGATCGCTGTCAACGGTAGTAAACCTCTACGGCTGGTACGGCGGCGCCATACCCCAACCCCAGCGAGGCACGGGGGCATGCTCGACAATGTCGTCCGCGTCGCCGGAATTGTGCACCGCGAGCCGCGTCCCCCATTCGGCATAACCCATCACGGCTGCACGGAACTCGGGATCGTCGGGCAGGTCGGCGTCATCCGCTGCACGGGACAGCAACGTGACGAAGCGCAGCCGTTGCTCGCGAGTGATGTGCAGTCCGCGATGTTTCGAGACCATGTGCTCGTATCCGCCCAGGCCTTCGGTGTACGTCGCAGGACCGCCCATCACCTCGCACCACCAGGTGACGACATCGCGGCGGTGTTGATCACTCACCCTCCCACCAAACAGCGGTGCGAGCAGTTCGTCGTCCTCGACGAGGTCGTAAAACCGACCCAGCCAGCGCTCGAAGGCCGACCGACCGCCTGCCCAGTCATAGATCGTTGGGATCTGGCTGCTCATAAAACCTCCTGCAGACTGTCGGCGCCGGCCTGCTTCGCATGAGTACGCTCGCTGACCATGATTCTTACGCATCGGGGAGAGCGACCGGTTGTCCCCGCGTCCGCGTACGTCGCGCCGTCAGCTGTGCTGTGTGGCGCGGTCACACTGGGCGAGCGAGCACGAGTGCTGCATGGTGCCGTGTTGACTGCAGAGGATGGTGAAATCTGGACCGGCGACGATGTGGTGATCATGGAAAACGCATTGGTACGCGGCCGATCGCGTCACCCGGCCGTGATCGGTAGCTCCGTCCTCATCGGTCCCCACGCTCACCTCAACGGGGCGACTGTAGAGGACGAGGTCTTTATCGCGACCGGAGCATCGCTGTTCCCTGGGTCGGTTGCAGCGAGCGGATCGGAGTTGCGGATCAACAGTGTGCTGCATGTCAACTCCAAGCTGGCGCCAGGGACGACCGTGCCGATCGGCTGGATCGCTGCAGGTGATCCAGCGCAGCTCTTTTCGCCGGACCAGCACGAGGCGCTGTGGCAGGTGCAAGTTGAGCTCGACTTTTCCGGCACTGTCTACGGAGTGCCACGAGGTACGCCGATGAGCACGATCATGGCCCGGCAGGCCGAGTTCTACGCAGCTCATGGAGATGATCAGATCATTGATCGTTAGCGATGCAACGGGATCTCCAGCACCACTGACGTTCGAGCAAGGTCTTGAGGTTCGGTCAGGTCCTTCCGATTGGCACGCTGCATCGTCGCCGCCATCACGGCGTGGTAAGACCCACGAAGCCCGATGGAGTTCCGCGGTTGCGGACGGTCATCTTCGTCCGCTGACCGGGAGGGTCGTTCCATACATAGGTTGTCTCCGACGGGAACGGCCCCTCGGTCGTGGCGCTGCACAAGCTGCGCCGCGCCATGGTGCGACCCGAACGCGAGCTACTCAGCGGCGTCGTCGAACTCGACCAGAGCTTCCTGGCGGCCGCAGCCACGGCAAGCTGGGCGGGCTTCGGAGAAGGCGCCGATCACCATCGCCGTCGAGCGGCTCGCCAGTGGCCGTCTGGGCCGAGCGCGGCTGCAGCTAGCCGACATGCCCAACAGCTTGGATCAGGTGGGGTTCGCCCGTGAGGTCATCGCCCCCGGCACCCAGATCCACACCGATGGCGCCCTCGTGCTCACCCGACTCACCGACCACGGCTTCACGCATCAGCCCACCCCCGGCTACCTCGCCGCTGACCTCGACGCGGTCATGCCCGGACCGCACCTGGTCTCCCGGCTGCTCAAACGATGGACAGCCGGCCCCTGCACCACCGGATCAGCCGCCAACACCTGCCCTACTACCTCGACGAGTTCACCTTCCGGTTCAACCGGCGGACCTCCCGAGCTCGAGGGCTGCTGTTCTACCGGTTGCTCCAGCAGGCCGCCGGCACCGACCCGCACCCCCTCAGCGAGCTCATCGGCGGCACCGGCAACGACTGGGACGAATTCACCAACGACGAGGCGTCAACTGCACTCAAACGGGTATGCAGGGGCCAGGATCGCTATGACAATAGTCCACCGCCGACCTGTTAGGAGTTCGAGGCAGCGTTTCTTGATTTCTAGCGTTTGTTCAATGTTTGTCATACGCTTGTTCAAGAATATTGCCGCGCGCAAGGGAACCGACTGTATGGAAAGGTCAACCGCTGCTCGTGACGATGACCTGGTCGAGCTGGTGGACGAGGCCGGCCAGGCTATCGGACACGCGGCACGGGCCACCGTACATCACGGCAACACGCCTCGCCATCGCGCCTTCTCCGTCTACTTGGTCGACGCTGCTGGTCGTGTGCTGCTTACGAGAAGGGCTTTGAGCAAACTCACCTGGCCTGGTGTGTGGTCGAACTCTTGTTGCGGACATCCTCGCCCCGGAGAGAGTGACGTAGCAGCCGTCCAGCGTCGGGTGCGCGAGGAACTCGGCGTGAACGTGACGAATATCGAGGTGATGCTGCCCGACTTCGGCTATACCGCGACGGATCCGCACGGGCTAGTCGAGAACGAACAGTGTCCGGTCTATCACGCCCTCATTGTCGATCCAGCTGCGCTGCGCCCGGATCCCGATGAGGTGATGGACTACCAGTGGCTGACCTGGCCGGATTTGATCGCGACTGTCGAGCGGGCCCCGGGACTTCTAAGCCCGTGGGCAGTCGCACAGGTCCAGACCCTGGCGTCCTCTCAAGATGCAGCTCGGATGCCACGAAGGCCGCGCAGTCTCCAAAGCGCGGACGCCACCACCACCCTGGCCAGCGTGGCGCGCCTGCTCACTGAGCAGATCAACGAGCTGACGTTGCTGTGGCGTGAGCTGGGTGGTGGACAAGCAACTGATGTTCTTGCTCAGGATTTGCCGGCATGGCTGGGCAACGTGCTGCTCGGAGGCAAGCGACTGCGGCCGGCCATGTGTCACTGGGGATATGTGGCAGCCGGCGCCGACGTTGCCTGGCCCGGGCATGCGGAGATGGTTCGGGCCGCGACAGCCCTTGAGTTGCTGCATCAGTTCGCTCTGTTGCATGACGATGTGATGGATGAGTCGGACCGACGCCGTGGCGCCCTCGCCGCACACCGCGAAGCCGAGCGCTGGCATGCCGATGCGGGTGCGCTCGGTGACAGCGCCACGTTCGGACGGAACCTCGCGGTGCTGCTCGGTGACCTCGCCCTGGTACAGGCCCATCGGCTAGTCGCGTCGCTGAGACCGCGGATACGCGAGCTTTGGTACGAGCTCTGCGTCGAGTTGGTGGTCGGCCAGCGCGGTGACCTTACCGGTGCGGCAGCCGGGCGGCGCGATCGCGTTCATGCCGAACGGCTCGCCCAGCTGAAGTCGAGCTCCTACACCGTCGCGCGCCCTCTCGCCCTGGGCGCCGCGGCCGCGGGGGCCACGGCCGGGGCTCATCGTGCGTTGGAGCGCTATGGCTTCCACGCAGGCATGGCCTTCGCGTTACGGGACGAGGTGCTCGGCGTCTGGGGCGATCCGGCCGCCACCGGCAAGCCTACGGGTGATGATCTTCGTACGGGAAAGCCCACAGTGCTACTCAGCGTGGCCGTCGATCGGCTAGAAGGTGCGGCAGCCAAGGCACTGAGGAAGGCGGGCTCTGCCTCGATGACTTCGCAGGATGTCGCGGTTCTCCAGGACGCCATGTTGACCACAGGCGTCAAAGACGAGGTCGAGAAGTTGATCGTTCGGCACGTGGAGGACGCCGACATGGCTTTGGCGGATGGCTCACTGCACCCGGTTGGCGTCGCCGGGCTGACCGATCTCACCAGGGCGCTTGCCTGGCGTAGGTCTTGAGCGCTGTGTCGTCGGTCTACGCCTGAGACAAACCTTGGACGTCTTTACGTCACAGCCAGTGCTAGCCGCTCCCGAAGCTCGGTCGCGGCGCTGGCGATCGAGTGACCCAAAGCCACCGCTGGACGTCCGGCCCATGCACCCGCGGCATCCACCACAGCTTCCTGATACTGCCCGCCGAGCGCGACGAGTGTCTGGCGAGCTGAAAGCCCCTGCACGAGCTCTGCTGCAGGTGCGACATCGCTTCGCGTTGGAACGGCGAGCACGACCGCGTCAGGCTGCTGCCGCTCCACCGCGCTCAGCCAGTCTGAGAGGGGGAGGTCTGTCCCCATGTGGAGCACCGCGAGCCCCTGCCGGCGTGCTGCGGTCGCGAAGCTGAGAATCCCAAGCTCGTGGCGAGAGCCCGGAGGCAGACCAGTCAGCAAAAAGGATGACCGCCTACTGTCTTGCCCGGCAGCATCGAATGCTGCGCTCAATCGCCGTTGCACCGCGGCCGCGACCATGTGTTCGCCGGCGACAGTCACCCGATTGTCGGCCCATGCTCTGCCCAGCCGCTCAAGCTGGGGAAGCAACCAGCCATCGACTATCTGTTCAAACGAACTCGTGGCGAAGCGCTCGTCGAGCATCCGACTAACGGCGAATGGGTCCAGAGCGGCCGCCGCTTCCACCAGGTCCGGCGCCGCCGTGCCTTCACGGGAAGCCGACCAGGTCCCGCGCGGTTCGTATTGCCGAGGAGCGGGCATAGTCGCAACCCGCGCTTCGACGGTAGCGGCTGCCTTCGAAGCCTCTTTGGGCGACCAGCCGGAGGTGACGAGAGCCTGCATTCGGCGCAGAACGGCGATGTCATCGTCTGCGTACAGCCGATAGCCAGCGTTCGACCGTTCAGGATTGACAACCCGATAGCGCCGTTGCCAAGCGCGCAACGTTGCGACTGGTACGCCCACCATTTCAGAGGCGTGCTTGATCGTATACATCTGACGGCCCAACCTTGGACAAGGATGGGACAAAATGCTAGTCTCATCGGCTCGTCCGGGACAAGCCACCGGCGGAATGTCGTAGGCGTTACGCGGCGCGGCCGTGATCAATCTTGTCTACGGCGGTTATCGACAGCGGATCCCATGCGACACCATCCGGCCGTAGCAGTAGGCCGTCGTGGTGATCTGCCCCGAGGGCGGCTACAGTCCCTCGATCAAGGCGGTGACCTGTAACCGGAGGAACGTTCGACTGATCATCAAAGTGCGACGGCTCATCCGCGCTTAGCCGGGTGAGTCCGGGACCAAGGAGATCGAGGCTCGAGATGCGACCGGCGGCGGTGTCGATCCAGAGGTGTGGGAGCCGGCCGCCGAGGTCGAACGGCAGCTCGTCGGAGGCACTTCGGCGGCTCCCGCCGGGGTCGATAGATCTGGCGACATTGTGCTCTGCGATCGGACGCCGTTCCATCTCATACGTGTCAAGGAGTGACTCTGGCGCCCAGTTCTTGAGCACCCAACTCACCTTCCAGCCGAGGTTGAACCCGTCGGCAATGGCGGTATTCATTCCGGTGCCACCGCGCGGAGTGACCCGATGGGCAGCGTCGCCTATGAGGAAGGCGTTGCCCGATCGGAAGCGATCGGCAATGGCCGCCGAGAACGTGAATGTGTTCTGATCGACGATGCGTACGGGGAGGTCCGGGACACCGGCGCCAACCCGAATCCGGGCGATGAGCTGATCCTCACGGAGATCGGCCACGCGTTCCACGCGAGGATCCGAACTGAAACCGAAGACCCACCGGTCCCCCTGACCCGCGGGGAGGAAGGTACCGGGAGCAGGAAGGTCGGTCACGTATATCCCGTAGCGGTGGCGACCGACGACTTCCCACAGCGGCGCGCGGATAAGGACCGAGAGCGCCTCGAGCAGGTCCTCGGTCTCGGAAACGCCAATTCCCAGCCGCTGCCTGACTACACTGCGTGCCCCGTCCGCGCCAATCAGGTATCGGGCCTGGACGATTCGGCTTTCCCCGGCGCCTCCGTCGCGCAGTTTCAGTCGAAGCCTGGTCTGAGCCTCCCAGACCTCCTCGACTGTGACTCCGAGCTCAACCTGTGCGGCGGCAAGCCCTCGCAGGTGCTCGAGCAGCACAGTCTCGAGATGATCTTGCGGAACCGCCGTCGGCCAGGTGGGACTGAGCACGGCACTCTCGCTCCTCGTCGGGTAGCCGACGTCGATCAAGGAGCCGGAGGCCGCCTCAGACAACGTTGTCGCCACCAGCATGCGCCATTCGACTTCGTCGCCGCCCGCCCAGATCTCCTGTTCCAGGCCCCAGGAGCGGAACAGCTCCATAGATCGAAGACTCACCACGGTTGCCCGTGGATGTGAAAGGACAGCCTCTCGGCTGTTGAGCACCAGAGTCTGAATTCCAGCGCGCGCAAGCGTAATTGCGGCAACGAGTCCGGCCGGACCGCCACCAACAACGACCACGGGCCAAACGGAGTTGGACATGGCTCCTCCTATTTCGCTGGACGATTTGTCTTTTACGAGACAGCATGTAGTTCACGAGTCGTGTTGTCAAGTGAAATATGAGAGGCTTCTTGGTATGGCGCGAAGGTACGAGCAGCAGCTGCGGGCTGAGACAGCAGAGGAAACTCGCCGACGCATCCTCGACTCCGTCGCTCAGCGCCTTCGGGACGCGCCAACAGAACCGCTCAGTCTCGACCAGGTCGCCAAGCTGGCACGGGTGGCGCGATCAACGATCTATTTGATCTTCGGCTCGCGCGCTGGGCTGTTCGATGCCTTCACCGAAGATCTGGCGGACCGCACTGGCCTGGCACGCCTTACCGAGGCGGTAGCCAATCCCGATGCCCGCAGGCACCTGCGCGAGGGAATCGCCGCGGGCTGCAGGATGTACACCGAAGACCTGGTGGTCTATCGCGTGCTCTTCTCGATGAGCCACCTAGATCCTGCCTCGGCCGGCGGCGCGGTCGAGAGGATGGAGCAGCGGCGCGCTGGCGGCATGGCATATCTCGCTCAACGACTCGCTGAGGACTCGGTGCTGCGAGACGACGTGAGCGTCGAGCAGGCCATTGATCTGCTGTGGGTGCTGTGCAGCTTCGAGACGTTCGACGCTTTGTACACCGACCGCGGCAAGTCGCTGGACGAGGCAGTTCAGCTCATCGGATGGACGGCCGAGCAGTCGCTGTGCCGGCCAGCCGCATAACACCTTTGTAACGGCGCCAGCGCTAGGCCGCTTTTGGCGGGAACAAAACACTCACAGCCGAGTTACCACACCCGTCGGGAGCAGAACAGCGTTGTTTCATCACCCAACTACTTTGGTGAGTTATGCGTCAGCTGACCGGGGGTAACTGGCGCACTTGTACGCAATCTGACCCTCAAGCTCAGCAGGATATCTATTTTGCGGTTACACGACTCTACGGGCCAGGCGGCATCGCAGGTCATCTTCATCGATCCATCAGGACGGCGCTGGCAGAAGATCCGCATCATTGCGGCTGTACTGGCAGCCCTAACGATGGTCGGGATCCTGGTGGCCCTCCCGCATCTCAACGACACTCCCGCCCTCTCGGCCGCTGACGAGGAGCTGGGTCCCCCGCTGACGACCGATACCACCGGTAAACAGTTACCGGTTGTCGGCCAGGGACCGCTCGTCCGCGTGCTCAAGGTGCGTCGGGACAACGGTCAGGTCGCTGGCGCGGACCCATCCACAAGAGATGTAGTGACGACGTTCACGGGCGCAGACCGGCAGCGCATCGGGATGAGCTCCTACGTCATCCAGCGGTTCGGCTATTCCGACACGGCGCAACGCACAATGTCGTTGACCTTCGACGACGGACCAGATCTGAAGTGGACGCCTGAGTTGTTGGACCTGCTGGCGGCCGAGAAGGTCCCCGCGACTTTCTTCGCCACGGGCACGATGATCGCGCGGAACCCTGAGATCTTCCAGCGCGAAGTTCGCGAGGGCCACGCGGTCGCCAATCACTCGCTCACCCACGTCGACGTCAGTACCACGTCGAGTTGGCGGGCACGGCTGGAGTTGACCGCTACCGATCACGTCATCCGCGCAGTCACCGGCAAGGAGGTGGGCTACTTCCGGCTGCCGTATGAGGGCGACGATGAGAAGTCGACCCGAGATGCGATGGAAGGACTACTGCGTTCGCAGCGGTACGGCTACCTGGTCGCATCCCACGACTTCGACAGCGATGACTGGCGCTACGCCTCCCACGAGCTGACGGGCGAGATGCCGCTGCCGAGATTGACCGGGCAGAACGTCACAGTCCTGCTCCACGATGGTGGCGGAGGCGGACGCGAGGTGACCATCGATTACGTCCGCAAGCTCATCGCGTACGGGAAGTCGCAGGGCTACACCTTCCAGACAATGCCTGCCGTGCAGCCAGCGCTCGCCGATCGCGTCTTCGACGTGAAACCCACCGTTTGGGACAAGCTGACCTTGGCGCTGGTTCAGTTCTGGTTCGTGTGGCCCAGCGTGCTGTTGCGCGGGCTGTTCGTGCTGGGCGTCACGTTAGTCATCGTCGTCGGGCTCGGTAACTGTGTGATTGCCATGCTTCGAAGGCGTCGTCACAACCGCATCATCTGGCCGCCGACAGGTGAGCCTCAGACGCCGGTGTCGGTCGTTCTGGCTGGCTACAACGAAGAGCAGATCATCGGCCGTACGCTCCGCTCGGTCCTGGCATCGAAGCACCCGCTGGCCGAAGTCATCGTTGTGAACGACGGGTCCACTGACCGGACCGCCGAGGAAGTTCGGGAGATCGCCCATCGCGACTCCCGCGTCCAGCTCATCGAGCAGCGGAACACCGGCAAGCCAGGCGCGCTGAACGCGGGGCTTCGCAAAGCAAGGAGCGACATCATCGTGACGCTGGATGCGGACACTATGATGACCCCCGAAACGATCGGCCGCCTGGTTCGTCACATTGCCGCAGACACGACCGGTCGGTTGGGCGCAGTGGCCGGTGTGGTCCGAGTTGGCAACCGCAAGCGCAACCTGCTGACCCGCTGGCAGGCCCTGGAATACCTCACCCAGATAGGCGTAGAACGCGCCGCCCAAGACGGAATGGGGGCGATCAGCATCGTTCCCGGAGCCTGCGCCGCATGGCGAAAGGCCGCCATCCAAGAGGTCGGCGGCTATACCGATGCCACTCTTGCGGAGGACTGCGATCTCTCCCTGTCCTTGCATCGAGCCGGTTGGCGCGTCACCCAGGATGACGAAGCGATCGCCTTCACAGAGGCTCCTGAGACGGTCGACGCCCTGCTTGACCAGCGAGTCCGATGGACCTTCGGAAGCCTGCAAGCGATCTGGAAGCACCGGGACCTGCTGTTTCGGTCGCGCTATGGGCTGCTCGGCTGCTACGTGCTGCCGCAGCATGCCCTTGCGATCATCATTCCGCTCGTCTTTCTGCCCTTCATCGTGTTCATGGGCATCCGGACCGCTCAAGAGCAGGGAATCCAGGTCGTTCTGTTTTACTTCCTGCTTTTCCTGGCGGCTCATGTGATCATCGCAGCCGTTGGCATCGTGTTGATGCGGGAGAAATGGCGGCACCTCTGGATGGTGCCGGTCTATCGCATCGTCTACGAGCCCCTGCGGGCCTACTTGCTCTATACGGCCGTCTATATGGCCGTACGCGGCGTGCGCGCAGGGTGGAAGAAGCTGGCCCGTACAGGAACCTTGGACATCGGTCTGGTTGCAGTCCACCAGCCCGAGCAGAAGACGATCATGACCGCGGGAGCTGACCGATGACCCAGCTCATGAAGGTTGACGCCGAAGATGCGACGGCGCGACGCGCTTCCCACCTCGATCTGCTGCGCGTGATTGCGCTGATCGGCGTGATCATCTACCAGTGGTTCGGGTGGCGTTGGACGCCGATCGCCATCCCGTTCGCCGCGCTCACTTTTGCGATCGCCGGTGCGCTCATTGCCGCCTCACTCGACCGCTCCGCGGCCTACCCATGGACCGTGCTGGCGAAGCGCGCGCGCCGCGTCGTACTGCCGGTCTGGGGTCTTGCGGCTGTCGCCGTTCCGCTCACGGTGTGGTATGGCTCCGCGGCCGGCGCAGGACCTGGCACTGGTGCTGCGCCGGACTGGAAGTCAATGCTGTTGTGGGTTGTCCCGCTGTTCGAGCCGCCGAGCAGTGCCTGGGGCACTGCGTGGACGGGCTCCTTGTGGTTCGTACCGGCTTATCTCTGGCTCACGCTGATCAGCCCACCACTGCTGTGGTGCTTCCGGAAGTGGCCGCTGCGCACTGCGGCGCTACCTGCTCTCGGCTTGGCAGTGGCTTTGTCGGGGATCTGGAGTCCGAGCAGCCGCGTGGGTGAGGTCTTATTGACCTTTGCACTCTTCGGCGGGTACTGGTTGATCGGCTTCGCCTACCACGAGAACCGTATCCAGGCGATGTCGTGGATATCGGTGATCATCGTGTCGTTGATGTTAGCGAGCGCTGGCCTGATAGGAACCCTTCGGGCTGGCGACATTACCGCCGCTCAGCTTGCTGGCTTGCCGGTGGCCAACTCCCTCTGGGGCGCCGGTGTCGTGATCTTGCTGCTGCGCCTGTACCGCCAACCGAACGGTGGGCCACGTTCTTCCTGGGTTCGTACTGCTTTTGCTGGCGTTCAAGACCGGGCCCTGACGATCTTCCTCTGGAGCTTCCCAGCATTTTCGATCGCGGCGGCCTTGCTGGCCCGGTACGGCTTCAGCCCGCAGAGCAACGCCGCGGCCATCAGTCAGCGAATTGTCGTGGCGGTGGGGTTGATCATGGTCGTCGTTCTCCTGCTGGGTTGGTTGGAGGACCTCGCCATCGGCCAAAGCCCTAGGCTGAGTCCGTTCGCCAACCGCGCGGATGGACCCAAAGATCGCCCGCGTCGGAGGTCAGCACTGCTGGCGTGGCCGTCGATGATGGCTGGGGTCGCGGTCGCGATTCTGATCACCGCTTTGGTTTTCCCGGCCGATTCTGCGCCGCTCGTTTCCCGGCCGCGTACGGCGGTTCCGGCGGCGCCTCGATCGGACGCCGGTGGCGAGGCCGCCGAGAGCCGCCTCCCCCGCCGAGTCGTCGTTGGGTATTGGCAGAGTTGGGGCGGGCCGTTCCTACGGCTGCGGGACGTGCCGCCGGCCTACAACGTCGTCCTCGCCGCATTCGCGACCGGTGATGCGACTGGAAAGATCGCATTTTCCCAAAGCGTGCAGTCCAAGTCGTCCTTCATCGACGATATTGAGGCGCTCAACAAAGCCCACCGGCCGGTTCTGCTGTCGGTCGGTGGCTGGGATGACGGTGGATTGAAGATCACCACCGACGTACAGCGGCGGGCGTTCGTGAACAGCGCTTCCAAGATCATCGACACTTATCACTTCCGCGGCATCGACTGGGACCTGGAGCACGGCATCGACCCGGTCCAGGTGGCGCAGGCAACGCGCGACCTGAAGAGTCGCTACGGCCGGGACTTCATCGTGACGATGGCGCCCTTGCTGGAGGAGGAGTCGGAGGTTCAGCAACTCGAGTTGGCGGCACGCATCGCTGACGTTCTTGATCTTGCAAGCCCACAGTTTTACAACTACGGCACGGTGGATCCGTCCTGGATCGTTGATCGCACGTTGGCGTGGGGTCGTGTTGTCGGTGGGGACAAGGTCGCGATGGGCTTCATGACCGTGGACACTCCCAGTGATACCGGCGAACAGAGCCCCGATGAGGTGTGCCGAATCTGGCGGCAGTTGCTGGCAAAAGCTCCCAACGCCCCCGGTGTGAGCACCTGGTCGATCAATCTGGACAAGGGATCTGGCTACGACTTCGCCAAGAAATGCGCGCCGTTCGTTGTTCGGGGTTGAGGGTCAGGTATCGGTCCCAACAACTCAATGCCCTCCTGTTGAGCGATGGCCAACACGGCGTCCATGCTCGGGGGCCGATCGATGGCAAGAGCTGCGGCGGCGTGGGAAAAGTTCTCCATAGGGGCGCCGGGGGCGTGCACGACAAAGGCGGAGGCATCTGAGTCGGACTCGTTGCGAACCGTGTGAGGCGTGCCACCCGGCGAGAGGAACGACTTGGCTCGGACCAGCACTGAATCGCTGCACAGATTCGTCAGGTCCTCCGGTGTAGAAGCTGAACTGGCCGTCGACGACGTAATAGACCTCGCCGGGATCGTGCCGGTGCATCACGGGCGGGCCACCTCCCGGTGGCATGCGGACCATCACGGCAAACAACGCGCCGCCCGTTCCGCTGGTTGCTAGCACGGTGACCTCGTCAGTTCCCAGCGTGAGCCGTTCAGCTGTGCGAGAATCGACAGGTAGCTTGTCCATATCTCCAAGATAGACAAGGCCCTTGTCGAATGTCGAGACGCATACCGCAACTGGCCGGTCCCGAACGTCCTGCCAACCTCGCTGTCTTGATGAGAGAGGCGTTCATAGCGCTCAACGACCTCGCCGTTGCCCGGCTGGCCGAGCGAGGACACGGGGTGGTGCGCCCAGTCCATGGTGCGGTCTTCCAATACCTCGACGACACCGGAACGACCGTAAGCCTGCTCGCCGAACGCGCTCAGGTGACCAAGCAGGCGATGGCGGAACTGGTCCAGCATCTCGAGGTTCACGGCTATGCCGTCCGCGTTCCCGACCCGCATGACCGTCGCGCCAAGCTTGTGCTTCCCACCGAACGCGGACAGGAGGTCATCGCCATCGCCCAAGAGCTCGTGCCTGAACTTGAATCCCGAGTCACGAGGCTCCTGGGCGTCGACCAGACACGCGCGCTCCGACGCGACCTCGAGACCATCCGGCGTGCATTCACTGCGAGCGTGGACGCAGACGGCTAACCGGGGTATTGGGAGAGATCGTATGGGCGCGGTTGACTATTCGGTATGGATCCAGGCGTCACCAGAGCAGGTCTGGCGCGTCTATGTCGATCCGTCACGGATCCCTGAGTGGCAGACCGGTTCCCCAGTCATCGAGGAGATTCACGGTCCCGCGGACCAGGCCGGCAGCACCTACGTCTCACGGCGGCGCCCAGGTGCCGCGCGCACTACTGTCACCGAGGCGGACAAGCCCAGCCGCCTGATGACGACGACCGAGGCCTATTTCGGGTTGCGATTCGACGTCAGGTCCTTACTGACGCTTCAGCCGGGCGGAACCTTGCTGGAGCTGCATGTCGAGACGCATTGGCCCAGAGGGCTGGGCATGCTCGGAAAGCTGCTTGAGGCGGCGATCCTCAGCCCTCGGGAGGGCCAGAAGGAGCTTGGACGCCTCAAGGCACTTATCGAGAGAGACCACAGGGCCTAGACTTCGGCGCGGCTGCGGCTTTCAGCTCTTGAACTTGCCGCGACGTCCAGTCAGCTCACGCACCCGGTGTGGCCAAGAGCATCGAGGCTTCTGCCTGTACATACGGCAGGGCGTTCGAATAGGCTGCGACGAAGACCGAAAGAATAAGCAGTCCGACATGACGTGGGTCAAGCGGTTCATCGGGTTCTTGGTGGTGGGCTTTGCACTCTTCTATTTGATTGCCTACCCTGAGGCTGCCGCGAACGCCGTCCGTGCCGTACTCCACGGCCTTGCTGTGGTATTTCGCTCGATACTCATCTTCTTTCAGTCTCTGGCTGGTTAGCGGTGGGCGTGCTGAACTGGCTTCCGCGGCCGATCAGAAGGCGGGGGACCCGGCCGATCTGAGGGGCGCCCATTTCGTCACCACGGCTTCCACATCCCGGGACTTTCCAGTCTGGATCGGCGCTGCTGTACAGGCTCTGGGCAGGGGGCGGCGGTGTGCTCAGCGGGGCAAGGGCGTCCTCAACGGCCTGCTCGTGGCCGGCAGCGGGTTGGGAATGGGTGAGGAGATGGCCGGCAGTGACGGTGCTGTGGCCCACACACGAGTAGGCAGCGGCGGGTGGCTGACGCTCTGCGGGACGCGCAACTCTGAGGTCCTGGACACATGCGCTGGCGCTCGGGCTGCCGCCCAGCGGTCTCGGAGCTGCGTTGCAGCGGCCAAGTGAAATCCTGTGAAACTCCGCCGGATTGACAGCCTGTCGGGCCCGTCAACACATGCTCTGACAAGGCCCAAACGCAATCGGGGTGACGAGACTTGAACTTGCCGCGACGTCAAGTTCTACCGTTGAGGAATGGATGATCATTCCGAGCCACCGTGGCGGATCGGCCAAGTCTCGGCTCGAACGGGCCTCACCACTCGAACGCTGCGGTACTACGAAGAGCTCGGCCTGCTCAGGCCGTCCCAGCGGCTTATCGGTGGGCACCGGGTCTATGCGAGCGAAGACCTCCGCCGCCTCTACCGCATCTCACTTCTTCGTCAGATGGGCCTCCCGCTCTCAGACATCGCCAGGGAAGTAGAGAATGCCTCGTCCGAACTGTCCGAGACCATAGGGCGGCGCATTGGGCAGGTTGATCAACGGATGGCGGCGCTCGGCCGCCATCGGGAGCGCATGATCACCGTCCGGGAGTCCATAGCCAATGGCAGCCCCACGGATGAGGAACTCCTGGACATCCTCCACGATATGACCGAAATCGATCATGGCCTCACCCAACGACTGACCCTGCTCGTCTATAACGACATCGAGGCTGTCCATGATCATCTGGTTGCCGTGTTCGGCTTCGGGCCTGGAACGATCACTCGCGACGAATCTGGCCGAGTCGTCCATGGTGAGCTGCACGTGGGCGACGGTGTGGTCTGGATGCATCCACCCTCGGCCGACTACAGCCTGGTGTCCCCTGCGAGCCTCGGCGCCAGCACACACTGCATGGCAGTCATCGTCGATGATGTCGATCGGCACCATGAGCGGTCCGTCGCCGCTGGAGCGACGGTCGTCTACCCGCCGCGGGATATGGCGTACGGGGTCCGGGAGTACGCCGCGCGGGACCTCGAGGGTGGATTCTGGTCGTTCATGACGCCGATCAATCCGGAAGGAGACCTGATATGAGCGAGCTCACCCCCTACCTCTGCGTCAGCGATTCGCGCGCAGCGATCGATTGGTACGGCGAGGTGTTCCGCGCCACGATCCAAGGCAAGCCGTACGTGATGGACGACGGGCGGGTAGGCCACGTCGAGCTGCGGATCGGTGATGCGCTGCTGATGATGGCGGACCCGTTCCCTGAGGTGGATGTCGAGCCGCCCGACGCGTCACGTGGCAGCGCTGTGTCGTTGCATCTGGCGGTAGCCGACTGCGACGCGGTGGCCGAGGTGGCCGTACGGAACGGTGCCCACTTGGACCGCGGCCCTGAATCCACCAGCCACGGCCGATCGGCCACGTTTCGCGATCCGTTTGGGCATCGTTGGATGGTCAACTCCTGAGGGTCCCGGGGCCTTGCACGTTCTGTCAGACCGCGTGGGTAATGTGCAACGAGCAGCCCAGTCAAAAGATTCGGAAGGAGCAAAAGTGCCCTCAGTTCTCAACCCCTACATCAGCTTCCGCGACAATGCCAGGCAAGCGTTGGAGTTCTATCGAGACGTCTTCGGTGGCAACTTGACGCTGAACACGTTTGGTCAGTACGGCGATCCGAACCAGCCCGGAGCCGACAACATCATGCACGGACAGCTACAGGCCGACAACGGCTTCACACTGATGGCGGCCGACACTCCTCCAGGTATGGAGTTCAATGCTGTGGGCGGCAATATCACGATTAGCCTGGGCGGGGATGACGAGCAGGAGCTAAGGGGCTACTGGGACAAACTTTCCGAGGGTGGCAACGTGACCATGCCATTTGAGAAGCAGATGTGGGGAGACCTGTTCGGCATGTGCACCGACAAGTTCGGTGTGCCCTGGATGGTCGACGTCGCACAGCCGCAAAGCTGATCATCTTCTCTGCGATCACTCTCCCTGGCCTCGCGTAGGTCCGCGGCCAGGAGGGTGCACTAGGACGTCAGCAGCTGGGTGACACTGTCGGCAAACCATGATCGGTAGCGGTCAGCGCTCCAGCCGCGGTGACGGGTCAAGCGGCTGAAAACCACCGGATCCATCAGCATCCAGACCGTGTCGATGGCAGCGCTGCGGTCAATTCCGGGACGAATCGCCGCACGTGCCATCACGCCATCGACAATCCAGCCGGCCATGCGTTCCCGTTGGGATTCTCGATCCGCAATGAGGACGTGGATGTCTGGGTCTGACGCGGCCGCCTCGTACGCGGCAAGCATGACCCCAGCAGATCGAGCTTGCGCCTCCCCAAGCACTTGCACGACCGTCGAGAGGAAGTCAGTGAGGTGACGCGCAGATTGCGCCTCGGCTGCCCAAGCCCGGCTCAGTACGGGAACCGGCTCGTCATCGCCGGCGACCGCCACGTCGATCACAACGTGCAGTAGCTGTGCCTTGGTACCGAACAGCAGCTCAACGGTGGGCACAGAGACGTCGGCCGCGGCAGCGATGGCCCGGACAGTCGTCGTCGCGTAACCCCGCTGGACGAACAGGCGAGTCGCAGCGGCGATCACCCGCTTGCGGGTCTGCCGGGCCTGCTCGCTACGTGTCGCCGACGCGTAGCCCCTTCTAGGCGTGCGTGCGCTGTTCTTGGCCGGCACGCGTCTGATATTAGCTATGGACAGCCCCTAATGGAATAGGCATACACGAGCCCGCCTCACCCCTGCCGGGCGATGTAGAGCGTCGCGCCGGGCGATACTGTCGGCTCGTCCGGCGAACCTCCGGATTTGATCACCACTCTGGAAAGGGAGTGCACCAAATGGCCGATGAGGAAGCTACGCCCGTTCTCGATGTGCTTGCCGCCATGACAGAGGCTGCAGTGGAAACCACCACTCTCGATCCAGCTCTTCAGATCCTGGTACGATTCGCAGCGCTCGTCGCACAGGACGCAGCACCCGCCTCATATCTCTTCCACTTCGGCGCTGGCGCCGATCAGGGGCTGACGTTGGAGGATGCTCGGCAAGTTCTGGTCACGCTTGCGCCGCTGGTCGGCAGTGCGCGTATTGTCTCGGCGAGCTCCAAGATCGCGAGGGCACTTGGTCTCGCCCTCGCGGTGAGTGATCTTTCAGAGGACGAGGACGCCGACTCTATGTGATCTTCCGGCCGCCCGGAGCTCACTTCGGCGTCTTCGGGATGGCCCGTGCGAAAAACAAGCCTGACAATGCGACAAGCGCCAGCACGCTGAGTGCCGAGCGGAGTCCGTCCACGCGGGCCTGCTCGTTGGCCTCTATCGCCGCCGCCGCAACGTCGGGTGACACCCCGGCCTTAGCGAGCGCAGTTTGGAGGTCCGCATCGGACATAAAAGGAATCCCGGCCGCGAGCTGGACATTGGCTTGGTCTTTGACCGACGACGGGATACTCGGGTTCTCCGTGACGCTCTGCAGGAACGACGTGGTGAGTGCGGCAATCAGAATCGACCCGGCGAGCGCCGTACCAATGGCAGCGCCCAGATTGGTCGCGGTGTTCTGAAGACCGCCCACATCGCCGCTGAGTTCGTCGGGAGCTGCCGACACGGTGACCGCACCGAGCTGTGAGGCGAGGGCGCCGATGCCGAATCCGATCAGCAGCAGCGGGATAGTGACAATCGCGGCCTCCGCATCCGGATCGAGGGCGCCGATCAGTACCAGAGTTCCCGCCAGCATCGCGAGCACGCCTAGCCGGACCACTCGGCGGGGTGACGCCCGTGGGAAGAATCTGGGGATGCCAACGGCTCCGGCCAGCAACGCGATCGACAAGGGAAGAATGCGCACGCCGGTCTCCAGCGCCGACAACCCCAATGCCACCGATAGGAACAGCGGGATGGTGAAGAACACGCCGGCTTGCACAAGGTACTGCAGGAAGAACATGGTCAGTCCGGCATCCATCTCCCGATAACCGAAGATCGATGGCCGGATCAGCGGCTCTCGTCCCCGCGCGATGAGATGCGTCTCCCATTCGAAGAGGAGCCAGACCGTCAGTCCACCCAACGCGATGAGCCACACGGTGAAAGAAACGCCTGCCAAGGAAGGGGCGTCAGGCTTCGGCCTGACCCAGCCCCATTCCGACGATCGAAGGATGCCGTAGACCGCGAGACCAAGTCCGATCGCCGTCAGTGCCGCGCCGATCACGTCAAGCGGGACCCGATCTGGCCGAGGTGGTTCCTCCATCCGACGAGCGAGAACAAGGACGAGTGCGACGATCACGACCTCACCCACGAACACCCAGCGCCACGAGAAGTAGGTCGTCGCGACGCCGCCGATGAGCGGGCCGACCGCCACGGCAATGCCGCCTGCCGCCATGACCAGCCCGAACGCCCGAGGACGGCCTTCCACTGGAACGTTGCCCGCCACGAGGGCGACGACGGCCGGCAAGATCATCGCAGCGCCGATGCCCTCGAGGAACGACCAGCCGAGGATCAAGATGGGAAGACTCTGCGCGGCGGCGGTCGTCAGCGAACCCAACGCATAGACGATGCAGCCGATCATGAAGACGCGTTTCCGCCCGAACATCGATCCGAGCTTGCCGCCGGTGATCATGAACATCGCCATGACCAGGGTGTACATCGTGATGGCCGTCTGGATTCCAGTGACGGTGGTTCCGACATCTTTCGCGACGGTCGCGATCGCGACGTTCATGACCGAACTGTCGAGGAGCATCACGAACTGGGCGGCTGCCAGCGTCGGAAGTACGAGCCCAACGCGCGTCCCGGCGTGCGTGGGAGCGTTCACCACGCTGACGCTACAGGCAGCGCGCCCCCCTGACCGATCGCAGCGCCGCCGGCGGCTCCGCAACAGACTGGGTGATCATGGTGCGCGCATGGCTGGCGCTCCGTCACTCAGCGGGATGACTCCGCAGCCAGTCGGCCCAGGTGACCGTGCCATGCCTGCTGGACGGGTCGCTGAGCGACATCGCCGCGGCGGCATTCGTGGCAGCCGATGGCAGCGGAATCCGCATCGTGCGTACGGAACCGTCCCGGATCTGGCGCCACTCGTCGAACGCGTCTGTGAACGTCAGGACTTCCGGGCCGCCAAAGTCAGCCAGCCGGCCGGCCGGTCCAGGACCGACCGACTCGACGAGGTAGTCAGCGAAGTCGGTCGTGTCCACCGGCTCGACCGGCATGTCGGGCAGCGGCACTATCGGCAGCCGAGCCATCTTGCCGAACATGCGGTCAAGCAGCCAGTGGAACTGAGTCGCTCGGGCGATCGACCAGGGGACCGGCCCTTGACGGATGAGGTATTCGGCCTCGAGTTTGCGGCGCAGATATGGGATCCGCGGCCTGTCGATGCCGACGATTGAGACGTAGAGAATGTGGCCGACGCCGGCTGCGGCGGCCAGATCCAGGAGCCGGGCCGTACCGTCACGATCGACCTCGCTCGGGCTGGACCATAGGTCCTTCGGTGCGATGAAGCCGCGACGTGCGGCCGGGGACAGCGTGGCGGCGTGGATCACAATCTGGCTGCCCACAAGCGCTTCGGCGATCCCCTCTCCGGTAGCGAGATCACCGCGAATCCACTCCACATCTGAATCTGACATGGCGGATCGAGCCAGAACGCGTACGCGATACGAGCCCCTGAGCCGAGCGAGGAGATCCCTGCCGAGGTGCCCCGTTCCCCCGGTTACTAGAACGGTATCCATCGCCCCTCCTCAATTACCGCCCAAGCCACCTGGCGATCGCACGCACCCCAATTGTCGAGCGGATCCTTGAGGTCAGTTTCTCACGAGGCCCGAAGTTCTACGCTGGGAAGGGATGTCCGAGGCTGCGTCGAAGGCAGCGCTGGATGCGCTGACACTGTTTCTCAGCGGAGACGTGATGCTCGGTCGCGGGGTGGATCAGATTCTCCCGCAGCCGGGGAACCCCACGCTGTACGAGCGTCAGGTGCGGGACGCTCGTACCTACGTCGACCTCGCGATACGGGCGAATGGCAACATTCCGCAACCGGTCGATTGGTCGTGGCCCTGGGGAGACGCCCTGCAACTCCTCGCGTACGCCGGCTGCGACGCCCGCATCATCAATCTGGAGACCAGCATCACCACCAGTGGCGACTACGCCCCGGGCAAGGCCGTTCACTACCGGATGAACCCGGCAAACGCCGAGGCCCTGACCGCCGTTCGGCCGGACGCGTGCGTGCTCGCCAACAACCACGTTCTCGACTTTGGCCGCCGCGGCCTACTCGAGACGCTCGACGTCCTCGCCGCATCTGGGCTGGCAACGGTCGGTGCCGGACGATCACTGCGCGAGGCTCAGTCGCCAGTGATCATCCCGATACCCAGCACCGGCGGGCGGCTCCTGGTCTTCGCGTTCGGTTCGCCGTCCAGTGGCATCCCCTACGAGTGGGCGGCCACTGACCACACTCCTGGCGTGCATGTCGTCACCACCCTCAGCGATGCAGCTGCGGATGAGCTTTGCCGGCAGGTTCTCCAGGCACGACAACCTGGTGACGTGGCCGTCGTCTCGGCACACTGGGGCAGCAACTGGGGCTACGGCGTCCCAGCCGATCAAGTCCGCTTCGCGCACCGCCTGATCGACGGCGGCGTCCACATAGTGCATGGACATTCCTCGCACCATCCGCGGCCCATGGAGGTCTACCGCGGGAAGCTGATCTTGTACGGCTGTGGGGACCTGATCGATGACTACGAGGGCATCCGCGGTCATGATCAGTATCGGCCTGATCTTCGTCTGCTCTATTTGCCGCGTCTGGATCCGACATCCGGAAATCTGGTGGAGCTGCGCATGGCCCCGCTGCAAGCCCGTCAGATGCGGTTGCATCGGGCCTCGCACCGGGATACCCGATGGCTCAAAACCGTGCTGGACAAAGTGGGCCGCCGCCCCTTCGGGTCAAGAATCGATCTTGGATCGGACGGGCTGCTCTGCCTTCGTTGATCGTCCTGATCTTGGTCAATGTTCTGGCGGTCGGGAGCGGGGACCTGGGCCGGCTGAGAACGAGCGAAAGTTGCTTTGGCGGTTCCCCCGCGTTTACCATCCCTGACTTTCAAGCATCTTAGGTTCTCAGCCGGCCCAGGTCCCCGCTCCCTCCCTGCGTTGGGCGCCATCTTTGCTGCCCCCAGGTTCCGCTCCATCCCCCCTGGCATGCGATCTTGGTCAGCTGCGGAATCCGTGGATCTGCCCGGCCCTGAACGCGGCCATGCGCGCGGCCGGTTGAGGAGATCGAGCGTGCCGAAGATGGCGGCAGCGGCAGCACCCAGGACGCCAACAAGAATCAGCCACATCGCGGCGACGCTCCAGGTTCGCGGTGCGAGCTGCGGAGTCAGCCATCACTGTCCGCGCATGTCCGATAACGTTGTCGACTCACAGCCACCAGGTAGGGGACGGTCAGCGCGATGTGGCAGGCACTCGGCGGACTGCTCCCGATCGCCGTCGCAGTCGCGCTCAGCACCGTGCCCATAACGGTAACCATCTTGATCTTGCTGTCGCCCAATCGAAATCGGGCTGCGCTGCCCTTTCTCATCGGGTGGGTGATCGGGGTCGCCGCCGTTATCAGCCTCAGCGCGCTCGGTGCTTCGGCCCTTCCCGCGCCACCGCGGAGAGGTCCGGATACGGCGACCGCTGTACTACTGATGATAGTGGGGGCCGCGCTGATCGTGCTCGGCATCGTCAACCTGCGGCGAGGCTCTCGATCCGATAGAACCGGCCTGCCGCGCTGGCTCTCAAGAGTCGGCTCGTTCGGGCCGCTGGTTTCCTTCGCGGTTGCCGTTGTGCTCGACTTTCGACCGAAGGGCCTGCTCCTTGGAATGGCCGCGGGGCTTGCTCTGCACGCCGCTTCTGTGAAAGCCGGCGAAGCTGCCGCGCTGATCGGCATCTACACAGTTATCGCCACATCTACTGTCGTGGTACCGATCGCCGCCTCATTCATGGCGCCGCGACGGATGGAGCCGAAGCTCATTGCGGCTCGCGACTGGATGGCTCACAATGGCCGGACCCTGACGTCATTGATCATGTTGATGATCGGCGTGGTGATCTTGGGCGCCGGCCTCACCCAGCTGTAAGCGTGTTTCAGAGCCGCTCGGCGAAGAGCTCCACAAACCCTTCGAGGATGTTGGGTACCTCGGTGACCCCACTTGCTCGAGCCGCTGCCAAGACGGCATCGGCCTCCTCGGGCCTGAAGTAGCCGGCGTACTTGTAGACCTCGATCCGGGTGGCGAGCCCGTCCAGGTCAAGTTCAGGGTGGAACTGAGTCGCGTAGACCCGTCTGCCAATCCGAAAAGCCTGCACCGGACAGCGCTCCGAGTACGCCAGCGTCACTGCGTGTGCCGGCAGCTTGCTGATCGCCTCCTTGTGGCCGACGTACGCGCCGAAGGACGACCCGGCACCCTTGAAAAGAGGATCTTCCTGGCCGGCTCTGGTGACCTTGATCCGGACACCGCCGATCGGCTCGGCATAGGTTCTGTCGACAACTGCACCTTGGTGCCGACCGAGCGTCCCGATGCCGTAGCACGCCCCCAGGAAAGGGAAATCCCGCTCTACGACCTCGTCCAACAGGGCGGCCAGTTCGGCTTCCACCCGTCGCTGCGTGGCGGACTTGATCTCGTCGTGATCACTGGCCTGGAACGGCCCGCCGCCCAGGATGATTCCGGACCACTGATCAAGATCAACGCTGCCCAGCGAGGCCTGCTCCATCCGGACCCGTTGCAGCTGGCCTTCATCAAGACCAGAGCAGCGGAGCATAGCGGCGTACTCATCGTCGGCGGCGACGTCCTCGGCCCGGATGGCGAGCATCAGGAAGGGTTTCACGTCCGCACCTTACGTGATCGATGCGAGACTGCAGCCATGTTCGAGGTACGACCGTTGACGAACCAGACGTGGGCGGACCTCGAGGAGCTGTTCGCCATGCCAGGTGGATCGATCGTCCGTGGTTGCTGGTGCATCTACTACCGGAAGGTCGGCAGAGTTGGCGTGAGCCAGGCACACGGCGCCAGCCATAAGCAGGAACTGAGGACGCTGGTCCGCTCCGGGGTCGTACCGGGCCTCGTCGGCTATGCCGACGACTCCCCTGTCGGGTGGATCGGTCTCGGGCCGCGCGAGGACTACCGCAAGCTGGAGCGCTCCCGGATCATGAAGGCCGTCGATGACACCCCGGTGTGGTCGATCGTATGCACCTACGTTGCCAAGGTCCATCGCGGCAAGGGATACCAGCACAAGCTGCTCGCGGGAGCCATTGACTATGCGCGACGGCAGGGCGTACGGATGCTCGAGGCCTATCCCGTAGACAAGCCAGAACGCAGCCATGACGACTTCATGTTCTTCGGGTCGCGGAGCCTGTACGAGCGGGCCGGGTTTCGGGAGGTGCTGCGCCGGTCGCCGACACGACTGGTTATGCGCCGCGGGCTTCGCCAACGGCGCACGACTGAAGAATCTTGAAGGGTCAGCCGGCGAGGATCTTCGCCTTCTGTGCTGCGAACTCCTCCTCGGTCAACACTCCGGATGCCTTAAGCTCCCCAAGTTGCTGAAGCTGCGTGAGCATGTCGGCCTGGGGTGCTGCGGGCGCTTGCGGAGGTGGTGCCTGCTGCTGTGCGGCGGCCTGCTGCTGCTCGTACGCCTCGGCCTCAGCCTGCTGCTGGTCCGCTTCAGCCTGCTGCTGGTCCTTAGCCGCCCACCGATTGCCCTGTCGCCGTGATACACGGTTTGACACCGCAGTCGCCGTGCCGGCAACCACCGCAGTTCGCGCTATTCCACCAATGAGTCCCATTGTCTGTCCTCTCTCTGCTTGCTCTTACGTCGCCTGAGCTTGCGCCTCTTCAGCCTCGAGTTCGTCGAGCATTGCCTCTACCTCATCGGCCGGAATGCGGCCGCTGGCGATGAGCTCTGCACCGGCCCGCCTCATGGCTGCGACGAAAGGACCCGCCCAGGTGTTCTCGTACAGGAGCAGCGCTACGACCTTCCCGGGCTCGATGAGTTCGGCGGCCTGCCTCAGGTCGTCGTCATCCAACAGCCCGGATTCGACGCCTTCGAAAACGGCAAGGTCGAGGGTCCCGTCGTGGTCGAGGTCGGTAATCGCGACAATAGTAAACGTGCCGTCGGCCTCTCGTCTCACGGCCCTCATATCCAGGACCCTGATGATGCCTCGGTCGACCAGATCGACTATTGCGGCAAGGCCCTCTCCCTTCATTTTTACTGCCGGCAACTCCAGCGCCAGATAGTCAATCGGGCCAATGGCCTGCTCGGTCATGCTCTGCTCTGTCATGCTCACCTCTCACGCCGGGCGGCGGTGCAGATCTGCATCGCCGTACCTGTTCTTCGCCAACCTGACGTCGATGCTCTCACGTGCACGATGGAGTGGGATCACCCCCCATGGGTGATGAAGTAGACCGCGTTGAGCTCGCATGTGGACCGACCATGCGACCCTCTCCAAGAGAAACCTCGATCTCCAAGATGTCGGCGTGCTGATGCCCTAGAGTGAGTCGCGGCTGGCGCCCTCCAGCTTTTTATGACTCAAGCGGAAGGTTGGGCGTGATGGATTTCTGGGACTTCTTCTGGCTCCTGGTCTGGAGCTTCTTCTTCGTGTGCTATCTGATGGTGCTGTTCCAAGTCATCGGTGATCTGTTCCGAGACAAGGAGCTGAGCGGGTGGTGGAAGGCGCTGTGGATCATCTTCTTGATCATCTTCCCCTTCCTTGCGCTGATCATCTACCTGATCGCTCGCGGCAGGGGGATGGCAGAGCGTCAGGCGGGAGAGATGAGGAAAGCTCAAGTCGCCACCGACCAATACATCCAATCCGTCGCGGGTACGGGCAACCCGGCTGACCAGATCGCATCTGCGAAGAGCCTGCTGGACAGCGGCACCATTACCCAGGAGGAGTTTGACAAGCTCAAGCAGAAAGCGCTTGCCTCCTGAGTTCCTGAATCTCAATCTGAACGGCCGTCGACTCGACTCGACGGCCGTTCTGGTTGCCAGCTGCTGTCCCTAGGCTGTCTCTATGGATTACCGCGACCTCGGACGTACCGGCATGCAAGTGAGCCCACTTTGCCTTGGCGCAATGATGTTCGGCGCCTGGGGCGAGCCCGATCACGACGTCTCAATCAAGATCATCCACCGTGCGCTGGATGCCGGCATCAACTTCATCGACACTGCCGACGTGTACTCCCAGGGCGAGTCGGAGGAGATTGTCGGCAAAGCGCTAGCCGGTGGACGACGCGATGACGTCATCTTGGCCACAAAGGTCCATGGACAAATGGATGTGAGTTCCGGACAGCATGGCGACCCCAACAAGCGCGGGAACTCACGGCGCTGGATTATCCTCGAAGTCGAGAACAGTCTGCGCAGGCTGCAGACCGACTGGATTGATCTCTACCAGATCCATCGCCCGGAACCCGGGACCGATGTCGAGGAGACTCTGTCGGCGCTCACCGACTTGCAGCGCCAAGGCAAGATCCGGGCATTCGGCTCGTCGACGTTCCCGGCACACGAGATCGTCGAGGCGCAGTGGGTTGCCGAGCGCCGCGGGCTCGCCCGCTTTGTCACGGAGCAGCCGCCGTACTCGATCTTGGTGCGCGGCATCGAGGCCGATGTGCTGCCAGTGGCGGAGAAGTATCGGATGGGTGTCATCCCATGGAGCCCGCTCGCTGGCGGGTGGCTGACCGGCCGTTACCGCAAGGGTCAGGAGGTGCCGCAGTCACGCCGGGCGACGCGGCTTCCCGCGCGCTACGACCTGAGCAGCCCGGGCAATCAGGCCAAGCTGGAAGCGGCCGAGGAGCTCGCGCTGTTGGCGGAGGACGCCGGCCTCTCGCTGATCCACCTCGCCTTGGCTTTCACGCTTACGCACCCCGCGGTGACAGCGCCGATCATTGGACCTCGCACGATGGAGCAACTAGAGTCGCAGCTCGGCGCGGTGGATGTCACGCTGAGCAACGACATTCTTGGCCAGATCGACAAGATCGTGCCGCCCGGAGTGACCTTGAACCGTGACGACTCCGGCTACATTCCGCAAGCCATGCGCGATCCATTCCTGCGCCGCCGCCGTACGGCCTAGGCAGGGCGGTCGGGGTGGAGCGGACGAGCCGCCGATGGGACGATGTGGCATGGGCACGCATTGAGGAGGGCAGGCGTTATGGAAGAACCACGTAAGTTGTACCGCAGTCGAACCCATCGCATGGTGGCCGGTGTATGCGGCGGTCTGGCCGAGTACTTCAACATCGATGCGACTCTGATACGAGCGCTCTTCCTCCTATTGGCTGTCTTCGGCGGATCAGGACTGCTGATCTACCTCGTGATGTGGATCATCGTCCCGGACATAAGTAAGGCGTAGCGACAGGTCGCAGCTACTGCCAGTTCCTCACGAGCGGTGTCGATGTCGTCGGCCGTGGGTCGCAGATCACTGACGTACAGCAAGACGGTGCTGAAGGTACCCAGGCCCGCGGTTCGCATTCTTTTCAGATCCTGATCGCAGCGGCTGGTCCATCCAGGAATTCAAACGCTGACCGCTTCGTCACTTGGTCGGCGGCGTCGGGCGAGTGACTAACCTGGTCCCTGGACCACAAATCCAGCCCAATGGTTGTCGGTCTGCCATCCCGGATCGACGGCCACCCAGAACGGCGGCGCGCTGTGCGACGTCCGGATACGCCGGAGGCAGCGATGTTCGAAGAAGCCCAGCTTTATGCACCGGTGACGCGGTCTGGCGACGACGTCACCGTTCATCTGGGTGACAACCATCCAGGTGCCGTCGACCCCGAGTACCGGGCTCGACGCAACGCCTTGGCCGCGCTAGCCATGGATTGGCAGCCCGGCACTCCCCCACCCATCGCGACGTACACCGACGCCGAGCAGGAGGTCTGGCGCATCGTCAGCGCCGAGTTGCACAACCTGCACGAGCGCCTTGCCTGCGCCGCGTACCTGGAGGGCAAGAAGCGACTACAACTCCCCGATGACCACATTCCGCAGCTCGTCGAGGTGAACGAGATGCTTCGGCCACTTACTGGCTTCCAGTACGTGCCGGCGGCCGGGCTGGTGCCGCTCCTTGAGTTCTACGGCTCCTTGGCCGATGGCATTTTCCACTCCACGCAATACATTCGCCATCATTCGGTGCCGCTTTACACACCCGAACCCGATGTGATCCACGAGGTCGTCGGCCACGGTAACTGCCTGGCCCACGACCGCTTCGCCACTCTCTATCGCGTGGCTGGTCAGGCGGCTCGGCGGGTCCAGACAACCGAAGCCTTGGAGTTCGTGTCGAAGGTCTTCTGGTTCTCCTTGGAGTTCGGTGTGGTACGCGAGCACGGCGAAGTCCGCACCTACGGTGCCGGTCTGCTCTCCTCGTACGGGGAGATCCAGCAGATCGAACAGGCCGACCTCCGGCCGCTGGACGTCGGGCGGATGGGCGTTCAGACGTACGACATCACTCACTACCAGCCAGTGCTGTTCTGCGCCGACGGGTTCAATGAGATCGAGGACGTGGTCGGCACGTTCTTCGCTGACGTGGACGACGACATGGTGGAGCGGCTGATGCATGACGCTTCCGCGCCGGCCTGACGACTGATCCCTGGTCAGTCAGACGCAGCCAGCCTCCCAGCCACCAGGCTGGCTCTATCGGCCGCGTGCCGGCTCACCAACCCGGCTGGCTGTCTGCATCGCGCTCGGCCGCGTGAAGCTCTGACTCAGGTGCTCAAAGCGTTCAACACGACCCTCGCTGGCACACTCAGTGCGAGGAAGGTGGGCTCGAACACGACCACAGTCCTGGTCGCCGGTGACGACGATGACGCAAAAACGGCACTTATCTCGGCTGTTGAGGCCGGTGGTGTCGACGCTATTGACGCCGGCGGGCTAAGCCGTGCCCGCGAGCTCGAGGCGATGGGCTTCCTACAGATCAAGCTTGCGGCAAGTGAGAAGATCGGCTGGACGGGCGGTTTCGCTGTCGTGCGCTGACAGCTAGATTCTCGCCTGTCAAGGCCGGGTGTCGACGAGCTGCAGCACGGGATCGGAACGACCCGACGGACATCGAGTACAAGTTGTCGCGGAGTGGAATCCGCTCTCAGACAACCAGGCGCGGACGATGCCACGCGGGCATCCGCCTTGGCCGCCTCACTGTGACGACGACCGACCCTCTGGGCGTGGCGCCGACTTGGATCCGAGAGCCTCGGATTCCTCCCGCGACCCGCGCTCCGGCTGGCTGTAAGGTCTCGCTCGGGACCATGATCGGGCTGGCGGCTGTCACTTTCCCCTTTCTCTCCGCTTGCAGCAGCAGGACCCATTGACGCTGATCGGTCATCCCGATCGCTGGGCCGTCGGAGGAGGTGGGCTCGTCGTGCAAGAACCGACGTGCGCCGATGTCGAAGGTCAGCGTGGAACCCGCACGGGAAGCCGCAGGACCAAGATCAACAAAGTCCGCGCGGCCGGGACGCCAGGCCGCCAGGCTGAGCCGCCCGGCGGATGCACTGGCCTCGTCAACGCTCACCGTGAACGTGAGCCGTCTACGGGATATGGATACCTCGCAGAGAGTAGGCGACGTGGGCATCCGGGGCGCTCCGACCTGGCGATCTCCAGGGCTAAGTAACTGGTCGAGATGAGCGCCGAGCGTGTAGGTCGGCAGGTCTCCCTCACCATGTTTGAGCGGTCCACTGAGAACCCGGTTGAGCGCGACGAGATCCTCAGCCGTGCCGACTCGCGCAGTAAGCATCCGCAGGCGTTGTCGGTCTCCGAGCTCGCTTAGCACCGAATGCGGCATGTAAGGAAACACCTCTGTCTGCATCACCTTGATGAACTCATTCCGCTCCGTGGTGTTGGCCAGCATGAACGGGCGGTTGAGAGCGGGCGGCAGGGTGCGCACAAAGACTCGGCGAAGCAGTCGATCTCGACGCAGACCGGGCGTCGTGTTGGCCACGACGAGCGCAACCATCCGGGAAGCGGTCAGTCGCTTGTTGCTGAGCGTCTGCAGCTGGCGTGACAGGTTGCTGTTGTCAGATAGTAGGCGGCGGTGATAGAGGTCTCTATCGGCCAGGATGCTGATCTTGCGGGCAGCGAAGAGGCAGGATGCCATGAATACCTGGTCCTCACCTTGCACCATGTCGGTGCAGAATCGCAGACCCAGGTTTTCGATCAGTGATCGTCTGATCAGCTTGTGCGGGGTGAGAGCGCGCCAGATGCCGGCATCCAGAATGTCAGCGTCGAGCACCGTTCTCCTCGGACCCGGCTCAGCGTCCGGCTTCCCCATCCAACTGACACTTGCGACCACGATGTCGGAGTCCTGTTGCCGGGCCACGGCGAGAAGCCGGCGCAGCGCATCGGGACCGAGGTAGTCGTCAGCATCGTGGAAGAACACGTACGACCCCGTGGCCTCGGAGAGCGCGCGATTGCGGCCAGCACTTGGACCTCCGGTGTGCGGCTGCTGGAAGATCTTGATGTTCGGACGGGTGCGCTCGAGCTCATTCAGATAACTCCAGGTGTCGTCGGTTGAACCATCGTCGACAACGAGGATCTCGATCAGATGTGCCGGCAGGCTCTGGGCGGCGAGCGCGTCCAAGGCGTCAGCGAGTAGCGGGCCGGAGTTGTAGGTCGCGATGATCACCGAGACCGCGGCCAACCCCCCGCTCTCGGATTGATCGGGTAGCGGCGGCGGCTTGGGCAGGCGTACCACGGAAGCCAACCTCATCGAGCCGAGCCTCGACGGCGGGCACGGAAGAAGACGCCGGCGGCCGCCAGACCGAGCAGCAACGGGACGAGCACGACAACGGGCAGAGCACCTCCGGCGGTCAGTGTCGACCGGCTTGCGACGTCAACGTTGACGAGTGGACTAGTCGCCAGATCCTCATTGCCAGCGACCTTGCTGCCGTACGGCACGACGACGACGTACGCGGCAAAGTGGCCGGCATTGACGGCCTGGATCTCCCAGGTGAGTTTCCGACTTTCCCCTGGCTTCAAAGAAAGTTGCTGGCTACGACTCGGCGACCAATCCTCGGGATCGACGTACACGCTGCCCTCGATGCTCGCGACGTTCAGATGCGCCAGGATTTCGCCGCTGGGTGCAGGACCGGCGTTGGTGACCTCGGTTGTGATCACGAAGCGGCCACCCAGCACCGTCGAGATCTGAGCCGGCTCGGCGACCACCTTCAGGTTCAGGGGCGCCGCCGCAAGAGCGGGAGTCGGAAGCAACGTCAGCACACCGACCAGCAGCCCGATCAACAACAGCTCCCTCATCCCGCATTCACTCCCCGTGTCAGGCGCACCAGCCGCGGACCCGCGAGTACGAGGGCCCCGCCCGCGATGATCGCCGTGAGCAACGGCGTGATCAGGAAGGACAGGTCCTGTGTCCAGCTGTGGCCTTCGACGAGCAGCGAGGAGATGTACGCCAGCCCCGAAGCCACCGGATTGGCTCGCAGCAGCACCTCGAAGAACCAGCCCTGCGGCAGTCCGCTGGGGAGCTGGGTCGGAGCGAACAAGATCAGCAACAAGAAGATGCTGGCCGCAATGCTGGTCTTGTTCGAGTTGCACGCTGCACTGATCAACAAGCCGATGCATCCCAGGCCGATGGCCACCAACGTCCCGACACAGAAGCCGAGTGCGAGCGCCTGGCCCAAGATGCCCACTCCGCGAGCGAGCACCCAGACGTACGGGATGCTGACGAGGAATGTGGCGAACCACAGCGACAACGCGGCAATGAGCTTGCCGGCAATGATCGATCGACGCGGAACTGGCGTAACCAGTAGCGTCTCCAGGGTTCCGCGCTCGCGCTCGCCGCTGATTCCATCAGCGCTCACGACGAGGGTGGCCAGGACTCCGACGGCCACCGCGAATTGCAGCACGAGGTTGACTGACTCGCGTTGCTCAAGAAAGTTCAGGGCTTGATTGGTCGACGTCAGGTACGTCACAGCGCTCAGCAGAACGCTGAAGAGGAAGAGCAGTATCAGCCCGCGTCCGCTGGTCCACAAGTCGCGGCACTCTTGCTCAGCGACGACAAGCCATCCGGACTGGCGTTCGGCGCCAGTTCGCAAATCCTGCGACGTGCCAACGGCAGGTGGTGCTACCTGAACCGTCATGCGGCAGACTCACTGGTCATCTTGAGGAAGGCATCGGACAACCGCGCACCCTCCAGCTCGAATCGAAGGACTCGAATCCCAGCTGCCGTGATGGCTGCAAGGACCTCGTTCATCACCTCGCCAGACGCGACATCTGTCCCAGGTCGGTCCACGGCGAGAATCAGCACATCAGGCTGTTCCGCTGTCTGGTCGATGTTGAGGCCACGGAAGCCTGCGAGCACGTTCCGCGCCCGCTCGACGAGATCGAGCGGAACCCGCAACTGGGCGGACTGCTCGATCAACGCCGTCTTGATCACCTCACCGACGCTCCCGGAGGCAACTACCCTGCCGCGGTTGAGAATCACGACCTTGGAGCAGGTCTCCTCTACCTCGGCCAGTAGGTGCGTGCTCAGCACGACAGTCGCGTCGCGCGCTTTGGCAATGCTGTGAATGATCTTGAGGACCTGAGCTTGACCAGCGGGGTCAAGCCCCAGCGTCGGCTCGTCCAGAAAGACGACCGTGGGGTCGTTCACGAGTGCTCGAGCAATCCCGAGTCGCTGGCGCATGCCTCGGCTATAGGTCGAAATCGGAGACCGACTGCGATCTGCCAGCCCGACGGCTGCGAGTAGCTCAGCGCTCACATTGCGTGCCTGACTGCGGCTCAGGCCGTACAGGAGAGCGTAGAAGCGCAGGTACTCGCCACCGGTCTGATGGCTTGGGTAGCCGCTGCTCTCTGGAAGCACGCCAACGCATCGCCGGATCTCAGTCGCCGACGTGTGGGGGTAGCCAGCGATCGAGAACTCGCCGCTGGTGGGCTCGAGCACCGTTGTCAGTAGCCGAATCGTCGTTGTCTTGCCAGCCCCGTTCGGGCCAAGAAGCCCGACGATCTCACCCTGGGACGCCGCGAAGCTGACACCCTCGACAGCGCTGCGACCGCCGTAGTGCTTGGTCAGTCGCATCGCTTCCACGGTGATGCTGGTCATTGGCCTGCCTGGTTCTTCAGACCCCCAAGAGCGACAAAGTCTCTTAATTCCAACCAACCACTCATGAGAAACAGATGAGAAGTTCGCTGACCGATACCGACGGTGTGACCATTGAGTCCGGGACGCTACAAAGCGATGTGATTTATTGCTCCCACGTGTGGCCCACTTCGGCGAAGTTCGCGTGAAGCTATTCCAATGAGAGCGCAGAAATCCCCCAAGTCCGTGCTCTGGATGGGCGGTTGTAGCGGCTCGCCAGAAATAGCTATCGACAAATCTCGTTTTGGGCCGCTCAGACTGTTGCGCTGAGCCGCAAAGTCTCTTCAGCTACCGAGCGCAATACCGCGACGACTAAATGGGCAACCCTTTCAAACGGCAGATGCCCGCGCCCTTGATGTGTCTTGGACGGCACTCCAAGATTCCAGATTCCGCCGCCCGCCAGAGGCATATACGTTCGCTGCTGCGGCTGCGGCGAACCACCCTTGCCCGCCTACAGTTGTCGGTCCACAGATACTCGGGGCGCGGCGTCGTCGCCGCCCGCACCGCGGTGCGGCTGGTACGGCAACGTGTGGACTCGCCGCGAGAGACCTGGCTGCGACTGTGTCTAGTCCTCGCCGGGCTCCCGATCCCGGAGTGCAACCTGATCATCGGCGACGACCAGGGTCCAATTGGCCGGATCGACCTCGTCTACCTCGCGTACAAGTTGATCATTGAGTACGAGGGCGATCAGCACCGGACCGACCAGAACTTTTGTCAGTGCTCAGAGCTTCTGGGACTCCGTACGCGCTTCGAAGTCTTCGGCTCTCTGTTCGTCGGGAAGGAACCACCTGCCCACCACCTGAACGCTGAGTTCATCGGCACCATCCGGGACGGCAAGTGGCACGGAAACGGTGCCTATTATCCCGGGCGCAATGGTCGCGCGCCGGCGTACGCCGCCAAGGCCCTCGGCGTCAGGAGTGAGGAATTCCACAGACAGTTCAGGAAGCGGGGTCGACGAAACCACAGTCTCACTCGAGCTGAAATGCACCCTGCACTCTGCGAGATTGAGCTCGAACTCAACCGGCTGCGACCCGCCCCCCAGGACGCCGAGGGCAAGCGTCTCCGGGAGCGGCGGAACCGCGCCGACCGGTCGTGCAAAGAACTGCCCCACCGCAAGCGGCGAGGTGAGGAGCCGCTGCACTACCCGATCGGCCGCGGCTGCTACCGCCGCCAATCGCGGGTCCTGGACCTCACCATCGAGCTCGACCTCTGGTCCAGCTGCGGTCAGCTCGCGTACCTCGGTGTCCTCGACTACACCCTCGTAGGTCCCCACCGCGTCGCCGAGCGAGCGCGGTTTCAGCACCTCAAGCCGGGCGTGACCGTCATCGGTCACGATCAGCCGCTCGTCGATCGACCTGGGCGGCGGAGTCCACCACCGCACGGTGACCAGTGTTGCCATCTTGTTCCTCACGTCCACGGCGATCCTGCGCTCCCAAGGCACCGCCCGGAGTCTCGTTGTCTGCGTCATCCATGCCCGGAACTGTTCGACTCAAACCGTGAGGCGCATAGGCTCCGATACGTGACGATAGGAACCCTCGTCAATCCGCGCGCCAGTGTGGCGAGGGCAGTGCGGGAACGCATCGCCGGGAACTTCGAGGCG
Source organism: uncultured Actinomycetota bacterium (assembly GCA_963759635.1). GTDB lineage: Bacteria > Actinomycetota > Actinomycetes > Propionibacteriales > Propionibacteriaceae > Microlunatus. Next base: position 134,506 of record CAVXAP010000022.1, on the reverse strand, counting down.
CAGCATGCCGAGATCTGGCAAGACGGCGAACGGTGGTTCGGCGAGCAGGATGCGATCTGGCGCGTGCACGCCGATACCTCCATGTTCATCGGTGGGATCCGTGCGTTGCTCCTGCAGGCGCTGCACCCGGTGGCGATGCAGGCAGTCGCTGAGCATGCCGGCTTCCGCTCCGATTTCTGGGGAAGGTTCCAGCGCACCAGCAGGTACCTCGCGCTGACGACGTACGGCACCGTGCCTGACGCTGAGCGCGCGATTGCTGCCGTGCGTGCGGTCCATCGCCGGGTCAGAGGCACGACCCCGGATGGTAGGCCCTACTCTGCCGATGACCCTCATTTGCTGATGTGGGTCCATGCCGCCGAGGTGGACAGCTTTCTCACTGCTTTTCAGGCGTTCGGGGACGAAAGGCTGACCGCTGCTGAGGCGGACGATTACGTACGCCAGACCGGATGCATTGCCGCCCGGCTTGGAGTGATCGACCCACCGAACACTGTCGCGGAGCTGACCCAAGTCATGCAAAGTTACCGGCCCGAGCTCAGCGGGTCAGGACCCGCCCGCGAGGCGAGCAGCATGCTCCTGGTCCACCCACCCCTTACCGGCGTCTCCCGGGCCGGCTATCGGCTGCTTGCTGCCAGCGCCGTTTCGATCTTGCCAACCTGGGCCCGTATCGAACTGCTACTGCCAGCGCTGCCGATCACCGAACGCGCCCTGGTCAGACCATTAGGTCGTTCAGCGATGTATGCACTCCGCTGGGCCCTCTCCGATGCTCCTTAGGTCAGCCCATGCTCATGCGCGTACGCCGCCGCGGCAGTTCGGGACGGCACGTCCAACTTGGTGAAGATGTTGCTCAGATGCCGCTCGACCGTCTTGTGGCTCAGTACCAGGGCGCGCGCGATGTCGGGATTGCTGCGCCCTTCGGCAACCAGTCTCAGGACTTCAATCTCACGTTCGGTCAGGCCGCCGGGCCGCGCTCGTCCCAGCAGTTTGTCGACCTGCTCGACTCCCGGCGCTGCACCGACGGCAGCAAAGCCGTGGCGGGCAACCGCCAGTTCGGCTGTCGCTGAATCCTCATCACCCAGCTCGCGCAGAGCGCGCGCGACCAGCACCCGAGCCCGGCTAGCCTCGTACGGCGACCCGATATCGCTCCAGAGGCGACACGATTCGCGGCCATGGCCGAGGGCTTCCTCTATCTCCGCGGACGCCAGCTCGATGGCAGCGGACGCGTACGCCGTCATCGCACGGAGCGCGGAGATGCCGAACGCCGACGCGATCTCGGAAAGCTCGTCCGAATGCACCCGGGCCTCGTCAAGAAATTGGGCCGCAACCAGGATCTCAACGGCAGCCGGAAGCAGCCGAGACCGCTGAACCGGCCCGCCCGCTTCGGCGAGCAGCCTATGGATCGCCGTTACGGCTGCAGTCATCCGACCGCGAGCAAGCCACGACAACGCCAATCCCGGCTGCGGCTCAAAGCCGAACTCGGCTGCCTGCCGGTATGCCGCTTCGGCCTCGTCGAGTTTGCCTCGGATGCGGAGCACATCACCCTGCTCGGTTAGGGCTAGCGCGGCCGGCGCGGCCGTACCCTCCAGCTGGTATCGGCGTTGGGCGAGGGCAAATTCGGCAAGCGCCTCGTCATACGCCCCGCGCAGTCGCATGATCTGGCCACGGTGCAACGAGCACTGACCGGTGTACGGAACCAGGCCGGGCTGCGCCTCGCACCATCTGGTCAAGGCACTGGTCCACGAGGCCGCGCGCGAGAAGTCTGACACCTCCTGGCACGCCTCGATCATCGAGCAGTAGACCATCCCGGCGATGATGGGCGAGACCTCTCCAGCCGAGATCCCGACCATCGCCTCGTCGAGCAGGGCAAGCCCTTCCGGTACCCGACCGGAGTAGATGGTCATTCGTCCCTGGCACATCAACCCTTGTGCGACGAGGTCGGGTTCGGAGAAGCGGCGACCGGTCTCGACGATATGAACGGCTGTCTCGCCGGCCCTGGCAAAATCTCCGCGGCCCAAGTGTTGATAGAACTCGTGGGCGAGAAGGTACCCACGTTCGACGATGTCTTCGGGCTCGGTCTCGAGCAGCCGCTGCGCTCGGGCGACCCAACCGCCACCAACGGCAACCTCTCCTCGAACGTTCAGCAGTATGCCGAGCCATGAGGCGAAGCGGACGGCCCCCAGCGAATCTCCATGTCGGATCCTGTCTTGGTATCCGGACTGCAGTGCGCGCACGGCCTCGTCGACGTTGCCCAACAGATACGCAGACGTCGCCAGGGCAAAGGTGTCGTCGGGGCCGAGACTGCCCACGCCGTGCCACCGGTCCAACGCCACCGCCCAGTCCCGGCGGGCGTACGCCTCGCGAGCCTCCAACAACTCATCGACGGTCTTGTCCCGCTCGACGTCCATTGCGCAGCCTCCCGCTCAGAGGGTACGCGCCAAGCGCCTCATGCTGCGAGCGCGAGGGATCTCCCGACTCGCGTGGCGATCTGCTTCGCAATATAGGCGGCATCTCTGCCGACGCCAGGCAACGCCATGGAGCTGAAGGCGTATTGGAACGCGAGCCCGCAGAAGAACAATCCTGGGGCGGTCGGCACCACGCCGCGCATCTCGTGCGGCCATCCGTCAGAGCCGAAGATCGGCAGGTCGATCCAGTCGAACACCTGGCGGAATCCAGTGCACCAGACAACGTTGGCCACGTCGAGCACCTGGCCACTGGCAAGGACCGGCCGCCCATCTTTGACGCCGGTCACCCGGTCCAAGACCCGATCCACACCGCGCGCTCGCAGATCGGCACGCTTCACCCGCAGCATCGGTCCCCCGTGAAAACGAACCTGGTCCATGACCTTGCGGCCTATCGGTGTCCTTCGGGTGAGCACATGGGTGTCGACGAACACGACAACTGGAAAGACCAGCCGGACCGACCAGTGGTCGAGCCGTACCGGCATCTCACCGGGGTCCCGGCCGGCCAGGACTGTCGGGTGGGTTGCTGAGACCTCGAACGCGACATCGGTCCCAGAGTGAGCGGCCCCAACGACGAGCACTCGACCCGGCCTGAGCTGCTCGGGCCTGCGATATTCGCTGGAGTGCAGCTGCCGAATAGCGGGATCGAGGTCCATCGCGAAGTCAGGAATGCTCGGCGTGCGGCCGAACGTACCGGTCGCGACCACGACATTCTCGGCGATGATGCGGTCAGCTCCGAGATGGAGCACGTAGTTCCCGTCGGCCCTCTCCAAGCGGTCCACCTGCGTGGACATCCGCACGGGGAGCGCGAATCGCTCAACGTATGCCGCGAGGTAGTCGGCCACCTCGTCCTTGGTTGGGTATGACCACTTCGAAGCTGGGAACGGCAGACCCGGAAGCCCGTCGTAGCCTGCCGGGGTGAAGAGCCGCAACGAGTCCCAATGGGATCGCCAGTTGTCGCCGACTCGCTGGTTTCCGTCGAGGATCACGCACTGGCGGCCTTGCCGCTGCAGGTAATAGGCCGTCGCCAGGCCAGCCTGGCCGGCGCCGATGATCGCGGTTTCGATGTGTTCGATCGTCATGGGAATCTCCAGTTGGGAACGGGACGCCGTTTGACCGGGGTGATGCCTTGGCATAGCGCAGATGCCAGATGAGCATCAGTCCCGATGTGACGACGTAGAAGGTGTGCAGAGCCCAGATCGGGCCAGCTGGTAGCTGCACCACGTAAATGCTGTGGACAGCGTTGCCGACATTGGCCAGCACGAGGTTTCCCCGGCTGTAGGAGGCGAGCTCCTTGGTTCGTGCTGCCTTGATCAGCATGGGCAGGGTGCTGATGGCGAACAGGACGGTCGACACCGTTCCTGCGAGAACTGCCACGCTTGCCATGCCGAGGACGCTACGGAGGACAGGCCGCGCGTCGCGTCGGGTCAGATACCCAACTTGCGGATGGGCCCGATGGGTGAATTCCCGTACGCCGTGGGCCTCTTGATGCGACCCCCAAGCCAGCGAAGCCATACGCTCGGCAGGGCCGAAACACTACCGTCGCAGATCGCTTTGCATCCCCACCACGTCGTGCGATTCCTGAAGCCATGCTCTGAGTTCATCGTCGAGATCCGCCTCAGACCGGACGGTGACGAAGTGAGCGCGCCAGCGCGGTCCGTAGTCTGCCGCTTTTACGATCCGCGGGCTGACCAGCCAGCGATGCAGCGCGAAACTAGCGAGGAAGCCATCCTTGCGCGGCTGAAGCCCCGCAAATCGCACCCGAGCCACGCAGGTAAGTCGCGTCTTCTGCGGGATGACCTGGACGTCGCCCAGGGTGTAGAGCAGTGCAACGTACTTCTGGGCAAGATCAAGTACGGCCGGCTCCGACCTGGGAAACAAGCCTTCGAGGGTAAAGCACCACACGAATGCCACAGATTCTTGGTCACCAGCCTTGCTCCGCATCGCGGGCAGGTGCTGATGCCCGACGGCCCTTCGTCCGCCTTGGCGCCCATCAGGCTGCACCTCCTGGCGATGTCTCCGCGGGCCTCACACGTTTCCCGACTAAGTCTCCATGGCACATGTGTCCCTCGGAAGTATGGCCGTGTCCCGCATTTCCGTGCCAAGCCGAGACGGTATCCAGCAGGCTCTGCACCACCCTGAAGAGAGGTCGGCTGGAGTCACTATGGAAGGCTTGCGAGATGACTGAACCTCACCGGGTCCGCCGAGTCGTGTCGACTGTGCTGCCGACCGCCTATGGCACCTTCCAGCTTCACGGGTACGCGGTAGAAGCGGGCCGAGAGCATGTCGCGCTGGTGCTGGGTGATCTCGAGCACGCCGGAAACAACGGTCATGTCCCGCTGGTTCGGGTTCACTCCGAGTGCCTCACCGGCGACGCCTTCGGGTCCTGGCGCTGCGACTGCGGCGAGCAACTCGATGCCGCGATGCGGGAGATTAGTCGCGAGGGCCTCGGGGTGGTGATCTACCTGCGCGGGCATGAGGGACGTGGCATCGGCCTACATGCCAAGCTGCACGCGTACGCGCTCCAGGACGCCGGCCTCGACACGGTTGACGCGAACCTCCGCCTGGGTCTCCCCATCGACGCACGCGACTACGGCGTAGCCGCAGCAATCCTGAATGATCTTGGTGTACGGCGGATTCGGCTTCTTTCGGCTAATCCCACCAAGAGCGCTCGGCTCGGTGATCTTGGCATCGAGGTAACTGCCAGGCTTCCGCTGCCGGTGACCGAGCGCGCGGAGAACGCCTTCTATTTGGCCACCAAACGCAAGCGGATGGGCCACGACAGCACCGGCAGCTTGCCCGATGTGTGGAGCGAGTTGCTGCAGGGCCGGGTGCCGGACCGTGCGGCTGCCGGCTTGGACGCGGTGCTGCTCGACCGGTACGGGTCGCTGGTCGCCTTAGGCCCGACGATCACCATCGCCCAAATTGCTCAAAGCGCCGACGGCTTCATCGCGTCCCGGACTGGCGACGCCAACTACGTCTCTGGCGAAGAGGACAGGGAGCACCTGCACCGGCTGCGCGCGCTCGTGGATGCTGTCGTGGTCGGTGCCCAGACCGTCGCGGCCGACGATCCGCAGCTGACGACCCGCGCGGTGCCGGGACCTTCTCCCGTTCGCGCTGTGATCGACCCTGCCGGTCGGATCCCCCGGGATGCCCGGGTGCTGACGGACGGCAGCGCCCGGACCTTGTGGTGCGTCGCATCTGGGTTTGCGCAGCCCTCAGAACTGGCAGCGCATGTTGATGTTGTCCCCCTTCCCGCCGAGGGCGGGCGTTTTCAGCCGCAGGCGCTCCTCGACGTGCTGCGGAAGCGCGGTCTGGGCCGGGTGCTCGTGGAGGGCGGGGGCCGTACCGTCTCAGACTTCCTGACCGCGGACCTGCTCGACCGGCTCTACCTGACCACGGCTCCGATCTTGGTTGGGGACGGCATTCCCGGCGTACGGTTCGCGGGCGCCGATCTGCTCGCGGATGCCCTGACCGCTTCGGTAAGTCGGTTCAGCCTGGGCCGCGACATCTGCACTGTGTTCGACTTCGCGGCGGCTCGCCGACGATCCTCTCGGCAGGGCCAGGATGTCGAGATGCCCAACCTCGATCTGGAGAATCCCGAGCGCGAGCTGGGAGCGTCGTAGCTCCAACCAGGCGGCCGCGATTGCTGCCTGTGTTGAGTCGTGCGCCACGGCGGCCTCGACCCGCTCCCGGAGAAGCTGTTCGACGAATGCCGAATCGCTGGAGGCGCTCAACCGCCACGAAGTCTCCTGGGTGCGAACCACGAATCCGCCCGCACACAAGGTGTCGACCGCCAGCGTGGCGGCGTGTGGACCAGATCGTCCGGCGCGTCTTTGATGATCATTGAACGCACGCCGCAGGGGTTGATCACGCTGGTCCACTGGGGTGAGGCTCAGGGTTCCGGTAACGGTGAGGCTGAAGAGTGCGGGAACCTGATTGTCGATCACAGCCCGACACACAGTGTCGAGCTGGTCCATGGTCAGAACGTCCAGCAGGGCCGAGCAGGTGACAAGGCGCTGCTCGGCCCTGCCGGCCAGGACCTCTCCAAGCGTCTCGACGCCGGCGTCGATGATCATCGTGTCAGCAGACAACGGCAGCCAACGGCTGATCGCCGGATCATGATCAAGATGGATCCAGCGTTGTCTGAAGGGAAGGCGCGGCGCCAGCCAGCGCTGGTTCGCACCCGTCCCCGCCCCAAGATCAATGATCTCGAGGACATCCCTGCGATCAGCGGTTGCGATCACGTAGTTGATCAGCTCGGGGAGGAGGCTGCCGACGGTGGCGGCACGGGCGGAGGTATCGGCGGCGGCGCGGGCGGCAAGCCAACTCGGGTCGACGGTGGGTTGCGCGGGCGATCCAGGTATGCCAATACCGTCGCTGCCGTCTGCTGCCATCCGGGCAGGGTATCTCGCCGTGCCAGCGCCGCCTGCCGCCAGGCGCGTTGCAGCGCCGGTTCGGTGAGCCATTTGCGTAAAGCCGCTGCCAGGCTTCCCGGGTCGGCGGCCGGGACCGCCGTGCCGGGTGTCGCGGCGGTCGGCTGAGTCGCCGCTTGCCCAAGCGCCTCGACGGCGCCGGTGCCTTCCGTGACCACCGCTGGGATTCCGCGAGCCAGCGCCTCGACGATGACCAGGCCGTACGTCTCGGCTCGGGATGGGAGCACCAGCAGGTCGGCCGCATCCCATTCATGGTCGAGCGCCTGGCCGAGCAGCGTGCCGGGCACCGCGATCCGCTCCCCCAGCCCAGCCGCTGCGACCTCGGCACGTAGCCGAGCGGCATAATCCGGATCCGCCCGGTCGGAGCCGACCAGGGTAGCCGTCCACGGAAGGTCCGCGACCTGTGTCAGCGCCTGCACCAGAGTGAGCTGGTCCTTGGTCGGCGTGAGCGTGGCAAGCGTGACGAAGCGCGGCGTCCCCGAATCCCGACTCCCCTGCGCTACGGCTGCAGGAGTCACGCCCGGAAGCGCCACGCCGACATCAGTTCGCCCGTACCGCCGGAGAATCTCGGCGGCAGACCAGCGGCTGGAGCAGAGGACCCCGGATGCGGCGCGTACGGATTTGGCCTCCAGGGCGGCGTACCGGTGGCGTCGTGCAGGCTCGAGACCGACCTCGTCGCTGATCGGCATGTGAATCAGGATGGTGACGGCGTGGCCGGATTCCACTGCGGCCACGATGACCTCCGGTGAGCCGGAGGCTACGATCCCGTCGACCAAAGAGGCAGGCGTCGACCGCAGGGCTCGTGCGAGCTTGGCATGGGTGGTCGCGTCGCCCTCCGGCCACGTGCCAGCCAGCTTGTGGAGCCGCAGATCAGTGCCGAGTGCGCGCAACTCGGCGACGAGATTGTGGTTGTACACATTGCCGCCCGTGGGATCGTCCCGATCCCAGGTAACGAAGCCGAACGAGGCGGCTTGAGGCACCGGCATCTCAATCCAGAGTCATGGTGTACCCCGCCCAGGCGTCTGGATGTTCGCGCAAGGTCACGTCCAACCTCGCGAGGTCGTGATTCTTGAGCGAACCCGCCACGCGTTCGGCGATCAGCTGTGCCACTGCCTCTGTTGTTGTGAGGGCGCCCGCGAGATCCGGGTGCTCGTCGAGATTGCGGTAGTTGAGGTCGCTCAATGCGTTGCTCAGCACGTCCGCGGCCTCGCCGATGTCGATCACGATCGATTCGGGGCTCAGTGTTTCGCGCCACAGCGTCAGCTCCACGACGTACGTGGCGCCGTGCAGGTTCTGAGCCGGGCCGAAGGACGGGTGCGGCAGGCTGTGGGCGATCATCACATGATCACGAACCGTCAGGTGGAACACGATCAGGCCTCCTCCTCGCCGGGATAGTCGATCACCTGGCACAGTGTGTCAGTACCGTCGTCGAAGATCGATTCCATGGTTTGAGGCAGCGCGCTGAACGGCCCGTGGCCGGTGATGAAGGCATCGAACACCGGATCGTGAAGCATCCGCATGGCAAGCGCCAGCCGGTCGTTCGTGGTTCGACGGGGCCGGCGGGCAGCTGCGACGGCGCCGACCTGGCTGGCGCGGATGGCGAGCCGCCGGGAATGGAATTCAGCACCCAGGGGCACCCTCGGCTGCACCGTCCCGTACCAGGAGAGCTCGATCAACTCGGCCTCGGTGCCGAGCAACTGCAGGCCGCGGGCGATACCAGACTGGGTGGCCGAGCAGTGAAAGACAAGATCATTATCTCCGGCGGCATCGTCGGGGTGCACGAACTCGACACCCAGGGCTGCCGCGAGCGCCGACCTGGACGGGTTCACATCGACGAGTTGCAACCGGTCGAGCGGGAAGGTCCGCAGCAGGGCGGCGATTGAGGCGCCCACCATGCCGGCGCCGACGACGGCGACGCGGTCACCAATCCGCGGTCCCGCGTCCCAAAGCGCGTTGATGCCGGTCTCCACCGTGCCGGCCAGCACTGCGCGATCACTCGGCACGGCATCAGGTATGGGCGTCAACGCACTCGCCGGCACCACGTAACGATCTTGGTGCGGGTGCAGGCAGAACACCCGCGTACCCTTCTTCAGCGGCGCGGGGCCTTCCTCCACCACCCCGACTGAGAGGTAGCCGTACTTGACCGGGCCGGGCAAGCTGCCGACCTGGAAGGGGGCGCGCATGGATTCCGCAACCTCCGGAGGAATGCGGCCTGCGTGTACGAGCATCTCGGTGCCATGACTAACGCCCGAGCAGATGGTGCGTACCAGCGCCTCGTCGGCGCGAGGGGTACGGGCGGGTTCGGTCCGCAGAACCCCGTGCCGGGGCGCCATGGTCCAGTACGCGGTCCAGCGTTCGGTTGCCATGTGGTGAATTCTCTCGTCACGCATCTGGGCAGGCGTAAGGGCAGGCCGCGACCTATTCAGCCGCGACTTGTACGTTTCCCGCCACAACCCCGAAAACGACCGCCCGAGCAGTCCTGGACGCGTACATTTCCCACCACAACCGCGAAAACGACCGGATCGCACGACCGAACCCGTAACGGGGCGCCTCGCTCCTTGCTGGACAGCTGACCCCGGGAAGGGAGACCGTCGCTGATCACCGGGCTGATCTCGGCCGCGGACGAGGCGGCCGGCGACCGCGTACGTCTGCCACCAAACCTGCGCAAGAGATCGACTGGGAGGCCCTCGACCCGTACGTATTCGACCAAACCCTCGAAAACGACGGCCGACCGGCCCGTATGAAATGCTGATCGCGTGTTCCGCACGCTGGAACTGCTGGGGGGCCTCTCGCTGGTTACCGACATCGGCACGGGTTCCCCTCTGGAGGAGTCGCTGAAGCGGTGCCTCGTCGCAGCTCGCCTCGCCCGAATGATCGGCTGCACGGACTCCGAAGTCAGCGATGTGCTCTACACCGCCCTCCTCCAGCACGTCGGATGTACGGCGTACGCGCACGAAACGGCCCGCGTGTGGGGCGATGACGTCGTCACGACACGGGTGAACTTCCTCAGCAGCTCGGGTGAGCTCAAGGACATGTGGCGGCTGTGGATCCCAGGAATTGCCAAGGCGACGGGCCGGTCGAAGGCCAGGGCGCTGGCGACCACAGTCGTCACCGCCGGTCGAATGGACGCCGAGGGTACCGCAGCGACCTGCGAGGTAGCCAGAACAGCCTCTCAAGGACTTGGGCTGCCGGAAGCGGTTCAGGTCGGGCTGTCGCACATGTTCGCGATGTGGAACGGCAAGGGCCTCCCGCGCACCGCAGGCGAGGAGATCCCGTTGGCCGCGCGGCTGATGCAGGTGGCCTTGACTGCGGTGATGTTCGCCTCGCACGCGAATATCGATGTCGCCGTGGCCGAGGTGCGGCGGCGTGCCGGCACGCAGCTTGACCCCCAGCTCGCCGAGCTGCTGGTCGAACACGCCGAAGAGCTGCTCGCCGATCTCGATGAGATTGACGCCTATCAGGCAGTGCTCGACATCGAGCCGGAGCCGGTACGTCGGGTGGAGAAGAACCAATTGGCCGACGTGGCGCGAACCTTTGGCAACCTCGTTGATCTGAAGAGTCCCTGGCTGCACGGCCACTCCGCCGGAGTCGGCGATCTTGCAGCCGCCGCTGCGGGGATGCTGGGTCTGCGCGACGACGTGGGCACCGTACGCATCGCGGGTTACCTGCACGATCTCGGAAGGGTCGGCGTGTCGAGCGCGATCTGGGACAAGGCCGGCCCGTTGAGCGGAATCGAACGGGACCAGGCGCGGCTGCACGCCTACCACAGCGAACGGATCCTCGCGCGGATCCCCCCGCTGACAGGATTGGCCAAACTCGCCGGTCAACACCATGAACGCTGCGACGGCAGCGGCTATCACCGAGGCTCCACCGCAGCCCAGCTGTCGATGGCCTCCCGCGTCCTTGCCTCCGCCGACGCGTACCGACGAATGATCGAGGACCGTCCCTACCGGCGAGCGCTCGTTCCGGCACGAGCCGCCGATCGGCTAGAAGCTGAGGCCGGGGCTGGCCGGCTCGACCACGACGCAGCAGCGGCTGTGATCGAGGCGGCCGGTCTCCGCCGCGCGGCTCGGCGCAGTCGTCCAGCGGACCTCACCCAACGGCAGGTGGAAGTGCTGCGGCTGGTGTCCCGCGGGCTGTCCAATGGAGAGATTGCGGACCGGCTGGTGCTGTCCCGACGCACTGTCGAGCACCACGTTCAGGACATCTATCTCAAGATCGGAGCCTCTACCCGTGCCGGAGCCGCCATGTTCGCGATGCAGCACGGATTGCTTGATCAATCTAGGTAATTCTGCCCATGCCCAGGTGGTCGATACCCGCACACACTGCTGGTGTGACGCTCTCCACGACCCGCGTACGACCCGACAAGCGCGAGCGCCTGGTCACCCCGCCATTCATCCGGCTGGCGGTTGCTGACCTCGCGTACTTCACCTCCACCGGGGTCGCGATCTACACCCTGCCGCTCTGGGTTACCGGGCCGGTCGGTTCGGACAAGTCTGGCGCGGGGTTCGCGTTCGGCGCCTTCGCCGTTAGCGCGCTGATACTCCGACCGATCGCCGGGCGCCTGGCCGACACCCGGGGGCGGCGTCCGTTGCTCCTCGGCGGCGCGCTGCTCTGCGCCCTGGGAATGCTCTGTACCGCGTACGCCGACAATCTGGTGCTGGTCGTCCTGCTGCGCCTGTTGCTCGGCGTCGCCGAGGCCGCCTTCTTCGTCGCCTCACTGGCGCTGCTCGCCGATCTGGCACCGCCGAGCCGAATGAGTGAGGCCGTAAGTTACAACTCCCTCGGCCTCTATCTCGGCCTGGCGTTCGGACCGCCGCTCGGTGAACTGCTGGTGAGAGTGGCTGGATTCACTGCCGCTTGGTATGGCGCCGCGGTGCTCTCGTTGATCGCAGTTGTGGTCGCCGTCGGGATCAAGGAGGTCCGATCGCGCTCTTCGTCAACAGATGGCCGGGCGAAATTGATCCACTGGAAAGCGGTCCCGCCGGCGCTCGGGTTCTTCGCCTCAGTATTCGCCATGGGAGCGTTCTTCGCCTTCGGTTCACTGCAGGCCGATGCGGTCGGGCTCGTGCCGGTGAGCACGCCACTGTTCGTCTACGGCCTGGTTGTGGTGGCTGGCAGGCTGCTGCTCGCTCGGGTTCTGGATCGGTTCCCAGCGCTACTGTTGGGTGCTGTCGCGTTGGCGATCATCGGTGTCGGCTTGATGATCATGGCGTGGTGGAGCACACCGATCGGGATGGCGCTCGGTGCGGCGGTCATGGGCTTCGGGGTCACACTCAGTACGCCGGCCTTGTTCTCCGCGATCTTCGCGACTGCTGAGCCGAGCGAGCGGGGTGCAGCGTCAGGCACAGCCAGTGTGTTCTTGGATCTTGGGATCGCGGGCGGGCCGATACTGCTCGGTCTGGCGGCGCAGGCCAGCGGTATCCCGTTCGCGTTCGGCGTTGCCGCGGCCGTGGTACTGGTCGGCTGCGGGTGGATCTTTGCACTGAGCCGCGCGACTCAGAGCGTGGCGAGATAGCGGTGGACCTGCTGGACGGCGGAGGTACCCTATCCGACGGCTGAGGCGACGCGCTCTACTGAACCGTGACGTACGGCGCCGGCGTCGAACACCCCCCGGAGTGCTGGTCTCCTGTGGCAACGGCGGTCGGTCGAGCTGCCAGCGAGCAAGATCAGAGCCGGTGAGCAGGGAGCCTTGCGGGTCGCGTTCAACGGCGTCTGCGAGCCAGTCGGAGTGCGGGTCGGCGCAGATAAGCAGGAACAGGATGCCGCGGGATAGGTGTGGTGACATCTCCGTAGGTACTGAGCAGCAGCCCTTGGCAGCCGGACATAGCTGATGGCACGCGCGGAGGAAATCCACCCCGCTGGTGTCGGGCAGCCACTGGCCGACCATCGCGAGTGCGACCTCGTAGTCGTGGTCGAGCTCGGCCAACACGGTTTCCGAGTTTTCGCTCATGACAATGCGGAAGTCGACCGCGAATTGGCGGGCGGTCCATCGCGGGGAGAATGTCAGACTCGCTACCAATAGCTAGCAGTGCCGGCTTGCCTATGGCGGGCTATATGGCTGGCGGTGTCGGTGAGGAACCTCGTCGAGGTGGTGCCTGCAGCAGCGTTTCATCGGTGTAGCACCACAGCCAGTCCTCGCCCGGCTCCATCGAGCGGACGATCTGATGCTCTGGAGCGTGCTCGCGGGCGTGGCGGCTAGCGTGCTTGTTCTTCGAGGAGTCGCAGCATCCCACCTGCCCGTCGGTCATGCACATCCGCAAGTGAACCCAGGTGTCACCAATCTCAACGCATTGCTGGCAGCCGGTCGATGAGGGCGTGATGGCCTGGATTTGATCAAGGTGCGTGCACTGCACCGCGGGCTTGCCGCGTACTCGCTGCAGCGCAGAGCGGGCGATCTGCAGCAGTCCCATGGGCGTCTCTCCTCTCTGGACCGCTTCTATTTCTTGAGCTGCTCACGCATCGCGCGCTTGGAATCCGACACTCGCAGCTCTTGTCTGGCTAAGTCTCCTGCCTGACGCCAAGTGTCGAACTCCCGGTATCGCCGGGGATAGCGTGTGACGGTGACCGACTACGGCCGCGACCTGACCTTCGGATACTTCCTCATCCCCAACGCCGCCGATCCGCTACTCGACACCGCCCGCGAGGTCGAGGCCCGCGGCCTGGACTGGATCGGCATTCAAGATCATCCGTACCAGCGGCGCTTTGTGGATACCTGGACCCTGCTCGGCGCGATCGCGGGTGTCACGACCCGGGTTGGCTTCTTCCCAGACGTGGCCAACCTCCCGCTGCGTCCGCCAGCAATGATGGCCAAGGCGGCCGCGAGCCTCGACGTGCTGAGCGGCGGGCGTTTCGAGCTCGCGCTCGGTGCCGGCAACTTCTGGGATGCCATTGAGGCGTACGGCGGGCCGCGACGTACGCCGCGCGAGTCCCTCGACGCTCTCGAGGAGGCGATCCAGGTCATCCGGCTCATCTGGAGCGGTGAGCGTAACCTGCGCTTCGCCGGCGAGCACTACCGACTGGCCGGCGCCCACTCCGGGCCGGTACCGGTCCATCCGATCGGAATCTGGCTCGGCGTGTACGGGCCGCGGGCGCTGCGGCTCGCCGGCCGACTCGCGGACGGTTGGGCGCCGTCCCTGCGCGGCGAGATCACCCGGGTGAGCGAGGGCTCGGCCCGCCTGGATGAGGCTGCAGCCCAGGCCGGCCGCGACCCGGCCGAGATTCGTCGCGTGCTCAATGTCAACGGCCAGATCACCGACGGTGCCCGCCACGGCCTGCTGCTCGGTCCGGTAGACCAGTGGGTTGATGAGCTCACGGACCTGGCGGTCGCGTACGGCTTCGACACCTTCGTGTTCTGGGGCGACGGCGAGGACCAGCTCCCCCGCTTCGCCGAGGAGGTCGTGCCGGCCGTACGTGCTCAGGTGGCCGCCGAGCGCGGCCGGTCCTAGGCTCCGGAGCGTGCGAGCCTGGTGAACGGAACATACGGAGCTCTCGTGAACGAAACCCGCGCGGCCGTCGTGACGAGCCGCGCGGCCCGTGACGAAACCTACGTAAACCCAGGTTCCCTGCGGTCTGCACCGGTTGCAACGTGTGCAGACCGCAGGGAAGCTATGCAGAGCGACGCCTCGAGGGGCAGTCTGGGAAGCACTCGAGTCACGGCCGCGGCGCGGGCGCAGGCCTCAGAACATCGTGTTGTCGTTGGCTGCGTCTCCGGGACCGGCTGCAGTACGTCCCAGTGCTCGACGGCCTTGACGCCCTCGAGCCGGAAGATGTCGGCCACCGCCATACCGCGGTCGTCGGGTGCCATCTTGAGCAGGTTGTGAGTGACGACAAGATCGCCCTCCGCGATGGCGCGTTTGATCTCCAGGCTCGCCTCCGGAAACTGCTGGGCGAGCCCCTGACGAACCCGATGAACGGCTCGGGGCCGTCAGCTGCCTGTGGGTTGTGCTGAATGTACTTGTCGCCGATGTACTTGGCGGCGGCCTCTTCGGACTGCCTGTCGTTGAAGGCCAGGTTGTTGTACGCAATCACTGTCTGCTTGTTGGTCTCCGCGTCCGCCATGGCTCTCGCTGTCGGTTCGCTTGATCAGCCAATGCAAGCTCAGGTGCGTCCATCCTCAACCCTGGGAGTCCGCCTAATTCTCCCCCGACATGTCGGGCATCGGGTCTGAGGAAGATCGCACTGGAGGTGACCCTTCCTCACCGCCGGTGTCGCCGGTCCTCGGCAGCGGAGCGTCAGCAGGGTGCGGCGGCTCACTGGTCTCCGCAGGCCCATTGCCCTGAGGACTTATGTCCTCAGCACCGTAATCCTGGGGCCCCACATCCTCAGAGCCGTCGTAGTCAGAGCGGTCCCGTGGAGAGTCGGGGTCTGGCTGTGACGGGGCACCGGGGGGCACCATATCGTCGGTTGGGTTGGTGTCGACAGGTCCGCCCACTGGGCCCTGCGCCTTGGACATTTCACTCATGATCACTCCTCCACGTCACGCTACTCACCGCTCTGCTGAGCATGCTCGAGCAGATCCTCCTTGATCTCCTTTTTGGAGCTGGAGCTCACACCACTGAGCCCAGCGTTGCGGGCTGCCTGCTGAAGCTCATCACGGGTCGCCTGGCCAGGCCGGTCGCCCAGGTGCTCGGCTCGAGCAGTGACAAAAGCGTCAGCAAGCTCGGCCCGCCGAGCCTCACTCAGCCGCTGCTGGATCCCGGGCAGCACACGGCTCTCCTCTTCCTCGACGTGATGGTTCACCGCCTTGATCAACTCATCAAGGGCCGCGGCGAATTCGGCCGACTCCGGGTCCATCGCTGCCATCTGCTCGAGCATGTGCTCAGCCTCGGCGTGCTCACCCTGGCTGTGCGCAACTTCGTCAGTCTCGCCTGCCTCGTCCTTGGCAACCGGATAGACCTCGGCCTCCTCGGCTCGCGAATGCGCAATGAGCAAGGCACACAGCACCGGGAAGTTCAAACCCCTGGTTGCCGGCTGCTTCTTCAGCAGGTCAAACAAGCGCTCGACCTCGCGATGGTCATTCTTGATCAACTCGACAACATCTGCAGCGGGCACGTTCCACTCCTCCTCCGATCTCGGTTGCCAACCTCATAGCCATCTCCCCCCGATCGAAACGGCCATCTGGGCTAACCCAAGCACCGATGAGCCCCAGAGCGCTACGCGCGCACGGGTTCGAAGACTCCGCGGCCGGTCGCCGCTCGAGACCCGACTTTTCAATACTTCCGGGCTGAGTTTCGGAGCCGTCGCGCTGGAAACGTCACTCCAGATGCTGCCTCCTCACACGGCTTACGCCTGAGGCAGGGAGCTCACGTTCATCTGGAGTGACGTTTTCGCGGAATTTCGCGCCGACCGGCGCAAGACTCTATGCACCTAGCGGGCGTGCAGGTTGTCCCGCAGTAGCCGACTCCTGCTGAGTACTAGCGCGTGCCGGATTCGCCAGTGCTCGGTGGACCCGTATCCCCGAGACGAGCGCGCAGCTGAACAAGATCAGTGCCATGGCACCGTGCAGCCAGCCCACTGCCGAGTTTTCGTGCGCGTAGATCCCGACGAGGCTTTGCATGAGCGTGGCGGCGAAGACGATCAAGGCCCATCTGATACCGCCGGGGATCCGGGCGAAGAAGGAGCTGATCACGAACAGCAGCGCCAGCAGCGGAAGGATGGTTACGCCGACCCGTTGGTGCAGGTTGAAGCCGGTGATCCCGCCGACCTGTGGATTGCCGCTCTCGATGAGCGCCTTGTCGATGGTGCCGCCCTCGGCGACCCACTCGAACATGCCGAACACGGCATAGGCGATGGCCGCCGCCTGCAAGACGACGCCTGCCGCGATCAGGTACGCCAGGACTCGATAGAGCTGCTTCATCAGTGACTTCCCTCTCGGCTGAAGATGGATGGATTACGCCGCTGCATGTGCCTGGGCTTGTCGAAGGTGCGCGCTTCGACAGGCGCCGTCCTGAGCATGTCGAAGGGCTCAACGCACGTTCGTCACCGGAGGCAGATCGAAGTCGTCGTTGGTCATGTGGAGCAAGGCTCGGGTGGCGCCGGCGAACCCGATACCGGCAACAAGCAGTCCGATGCCCGCCACCACATGATTCGGCAGGAACGGGTGGGTAGCGCCGCCTATGATCAAGGCGATCGCCATCCACCTCGGCGCCACCCGGCTGCGCCACAGGGCGATGCCAAGCAGCGGCAGTCCGACCACGATGCCAGAGATGAACAGCAGAGCGGCAGCTCCAGTGAGCGGAAGCGCCCACCACGCCTCGTCCAGCGCCGCGACGGTCGCCACATCGAGCCCTTTGGTCACCGCCAGATAGGCCAGCAAGTCGTCGGGAACCAAGAGCGGAAATGCGCTCAGGCATCCAAGCAGCGTCCACACCGCACCGACGGTGGTCAGCAGAGGGGTTCGACGCCTGGTTACCCAGGCCAGGGCAATCACGGCTGGAATCAATCCCACCAGGAATGGCAAGCCCAGCCACATGGTCACCTCATACAGCCGCAGGTGCGCGGTGATAGCTGCCGCGGTGTCAGGGAGGGGTGCATCACCCTCGAAGGGTTTGAGCACATAGACGGCTCCCATGCACAGCATGGGCAGCGGCGCGACGATGGCGAGGAGGAGTCGCCAGAAGGTACGGGTATCGCGGCGGCGCGGCGCGGTCTTGGTCGTGGTGGCACCCGGGACGCTGTCGGCCCGCAGGCTGGTGTCGGACATGATCGGCTCCTAATCGTTTATGATCTTGCTCGCGATTCCAGGGTGGGTGTGGATTCCTCACGAACGGCAGGGGTCGTTCGGTCGAGAAGTCGGGGAATTTCCGGTCTGCCTGGGGTTTCGGCACTACTCACCTAGGGGTGGCCACGGCAAGAATGACCTCATGGTTGGCGCACGATCTCGAGCCGGTGTGGCAGCTGGGATCCTCTTCGGCCTGGCCGCGGCCGAGGTCGCGACAGCAATCGTGTTCGGGTTCCTGTCGCCACTGAGCTGGGCCGAATTGGTCGACCTCCTTGTCGTCAGCAACGCCACTCTCGGGCTGGTGCTCGCGGTGGCCGGCTGGCCGATCGCCGTCTATCGGCCGCGCAACGTGATCGGCTGGTCGCTGCTCGCCGGGGGGTGCTGTTGGGCGTCCACCGGCGCCGGAATTGCCCTGCTGGCGTGGGCCCACTCCCAAAATCTCGAAGGCTGGTCCTGGCGAGTCGTCGCGACGGTCACCAACATGGGATGGACATGGGCCCTCACGGTCTGCCTACCGTTGGCGTTGCTGCTGCTGCCGGACGGCCGCCTGCCGGGGCGCTGGTGGCGATGGGCGTTCCCACTGCTGGCCTTCAATGGGTTGACTTTTGCTGCCCTCGGCGTGCTTTCCAACTTCAGCATGGCGGTCGGTATCGCGGGCTACTTCTCCTGGCCCGAGGTCCACGCCGTGTCCTGGCCGATGACCGTGCTTGGCGTGACGGTCGTGAGCTCGTACGTGCTAGCCCTGGCCGCGCTTCTGGTGCGCTTCTACCGCGCGAGTGATCAGGTCCGGCGGCAGCTGTCCTGGGTCCTGCTGGCCCTCCTCATCGTGGTGGTCGTCTTCGCGCTCGACCCGATACTTCCGGACAGCATCTTCTCGATCTTGGTAATCGCGCTCATTCCGCTGTCGATCACGGTGGCCGTGCTGCGCTACCAGCTGCTCGACATCCGGCTCGTTCTGTCCCGATCAGTGCTCTATGTCCTCCTCACTGCGGCAGTCGTCGGCATGTACCTGCTGATCGTCGCCGTCTCGGATGCCGTGCTTCGGACCGGGCTGGGGCTTGGATCCTCCGTACTGGCCACACTGCTGATTGCCGTCGCCTTCAACCCGGTCCGGGTCTGGTTGCAGCGCAAGGTCGAGCGGGTGATCTACGGTGCTCGCCGTGATCCCGCCGAAGCCATGGCGGCGGTCGGGGCTCGGCTCGGCGAGGTGGGCGGTGCCGACCGATCGGGACTTCCCGGGGTTTTGCAGGCGCTGGCGACCGTGATGCGATTCCCGTGGGCAGCAGTGGTCGTCGAGGGTGCGGAGATCGCCTCGTACGGAGACCCGCCGGCCGCCCGGCACGCCACGCCTTTGCGCCAGGGCGGGGAGGTCGTCGGCGAAATGATTGTCGGGTTGCGCCCGGGTGAGGCCCGGCTTGATCCCGGCGATGCGCGGGTCCTGGACCTGGTCAGCGTGCCGATAGCGGCGGCCGTACAGGCGGTTGCGCTCGCTGAGCAGTTGCGTTCCTCCCGCGAACAGGTGATCACCGCCCGCGAGGAAGAGCGCCGGCGGCTCCGGCGCGATCTGCACGACGGACTCGGACCGGTGCTCACGGGCGTCGTCCTCAACGCTGAGGCGGCGCTGCGACGCCTGTCTAGCGACCCGGCCCGTACCGCAGATCTGCTGATCGAGCTGCGAGACCAAGTGACCGGGGCACTGGAGGACATCCGCCGCCTGGTCTATGACCTCCGGCCCCCGGCACTGGACAGCCTCGGACTTGTGGAGGCGCTGCGCGAACAGGCCGCCGTATTGGGGAAGCGGGAGAGTGCAGCACCATTGCAGGTCAGCATCGAGGCGCCCACGCCGCTGCCTGAACTGCCCGCCGCTGTGGAAGTCGCCGCGTACCGTATCGTCACCGAGGCGCTGACCAACGTAGTACGGCATTCGAGTGCGTCGGCGGCCGTCGTGACGCTGACCGTGGCCGCTGGAGTATTACAGGTCTCGGTGCACGACGACGGGATCAACCTCGGCGCTGGCTGGCAGGCAGGTGTTGGGCTCACCTCGATTCGCGAGCGAGCCGCTGAGCTGGGCGGTAGATGCCGCATCGAGCACGACCGCACCGGCGGCCGAGTCGACGTCGAACTGCCTTGCGGCTCCCCGGCCCGGCTCTCGGAGCGCGGCGCGATCGGTGATGCGGTGCAACAGCCATGACGTTACGAATCGTGGTGGCCGACGACCACTCCGTCGTACGAGAAGGTCTGCGCGCCCTGCTGTCCGCGGTCGAGGGATATGAGTTGGTGGGCACTGCAGCGACCGGCACCGAGGCAGTGAAGGCGGCGGTCACGTTGCATCCGGACGTGGTGGTAATGGACATCCAGATGCCCGACATGACCGGCATCGAGGCGACCCGTGAGATCCGCCGGGTGGCGCCCACGGTCGCCGTGCTGATGTTGACGATGTTCGACGACGACGAATCCGTGTTCGCTGCGATGCGAGCCGGAGCACTCGGTTACGTCCTCAAGGGTGCGGCGCCTGAGAGCATGATCAGGGCCATCGCGGTGGTTGCCGGTGGTGAGGCGATCTTCGGTGCCGGCGTCGCTACCCGGGCACTCAGCTACTTCAGTACTCCGCGCGCCGACCCTACGGTTTTTCCCGAACTCACACCTCGGGAGCGTGAGGTGCTGACGCTGATCGCGAGCGGGTTGGGTAACGCCGCAATCGCCAGCCGGCTTGGGTTGGCGCCCAACACCGTCGGCAACCACATCTCGAACATCTTTGCCAAGTTGCAGGTGGCCAGCCGCGCGGAGGCCATCGTACGGGCCCGGTCCGCTGGACTCGGCGACTGAGCCCACGACGTGAAGCCCGCCAACATCCTCGCACCCGTGCTCTGGCAGATCTTGAGGTTGAGGTGATCGCGACAGGCGGACGTCGCGGCAGAACTGACGTGGGCGTCCCGCGTCGTAGACTTCATCGACTTCGCGTCCGTCCGCCGAAGGTTGCCGTGACCGCAGAAACCAGGGCGCCCCTACGGCGGATCGGGCAACCCTTGGTCGAGTCCTGCGAAGGCGGCCTGACCGTGTCTGCCGGTTCAGTGAAGCTCGGGAACGACGGTCCGCGCAGGGGAAGCAAAGGCGTGCCGTTAGTAACGTCAAGCCGGGCACCTCAGTTGTGGCCAGCACCGCCATCCCCCCATGGCGCGCAACTCACCTGTCGCCCTCATCGCGGACGATCGGATGTTTGACCTCCAACTCGGCGGGAGCCCGCATGTGCCAGGCGTCGGTGACCAGCTCGCAGAGCCGCGTGATGTCGATGGCCTCCAGCCGGACCATCACCAGCGGCGACCAGTCGTAGGCGGAGGTAGTAAAGAACACCTCCGGCTCGCTCAGCAGCAACGCCTGCTTCTCCGCTTCGTCGCCCACATACAGGACGGCGATGTCGGTGCGGATGACCCGCCGCTGACCCGGAACATACTCGGGGTAGGACCAGACGAACCCGCGGTTGCCCACTCGGAAGTCGAAACCGTCGCTGTCAATCTCCACCGTGTGCGGAAGGCTCATCGCGATCCGGCGGACATCGTCAGCATCAACCACGCCTCCCACCGTCCTGCCTCGCTCGGGTCACCCAGATGATGCTAGGACCGCCCTAGGCTGGTGCTACAGCCGCCGCTGGTGCGCCTGCGTGAAGGGGAGTCTATGCACGTCCTGATCCTGGGCGCCGACGGCATGATCGGTCGAAAGCTGACTGCCCGACTGATCGCGGACGAGAACGTCGGCGGCCGCACCATCGAACAGTTGACGCTGGCCGACGTGGTTCCTCCGCAGCAGATGGCAAGCGCCGCCGGTCAAGTCGAGTTGGTCGCCACGGACCTGGCTGCTCCAGGCGAGGCCGAGCGTCTGCTTGAGGGTCGGCCCGAACTGATTTTCCATCTCGTGGCGGTGGTGTCAGGTGAGGCTGAGGCGGACTTCGAGAAGGGCTATCTGGTAAACCTCGACGGCACCCGAGCACTACTCGAAGCCGTCCGGGCCGCGCACGCTGCCGACGGTTACCACCCTCGTTTGGTCTTTACTTCCTCGATTGCTGTCTACGGCGCGCCGCTACCCAATCCCATTCCCGAGTACTTTCAGACGACACCGCTCACCAGCTATGGCACCCAGAAGGCGATCGGGGAGCTCTTGCTGGGGGACTACACCCGACGCGGCTTCGTCGACGGCATCGGGATCCGGTTGCCCACCATCTGCATCCGTCCGGGGAGACCGAACAAGGCCGCTTCGGGTTTCTTTTCGAGCATCCTGCGTGAGCCGCTGGTCGGACAGGAGGCGGTCTTGCCGGTTCCGGACACGGTCCGGCACTGGCACGCCTCGCCGCGCTCAGCTGTGGAGTTCCTGCTCCGGGCGGCCACACTCGACGGTCAGGAGGTCGGCCCGCGACGGACGCTGTCGATGCCCGGCCTCAGCGCCACCGTGGGTGAGCAGATCGAGGCGCTGCGCCGGGTGGCGGGTGACCAAGCTGTCCGGCTTATCCGCCGCGAGCCGGACGAGTCGATCATGCGCATCGTCGAGAGCTGGGCCGCGGCCCTGGAGGCGTCGCGGGCGGTGCGCTTGGGCTTCACCGCCGAGCGCTCATTTGATGAGATCATCCGGGTGCACATCGAGGATGAGCTGGGCGGCTCCCTCTGAGTCGCGGCTGCGACAGAACTCCGACAACCTTGCGTCCGGTATCCGGAGGTCCGGCCGGGACGTAACTGCGGTGGCATGGGAGAAACCCGCCCTGTGGTCGGGATGCCTGCCAGCTAGGACTTCGAGTCCTAGTCCGCAATTGTGAAATCGGGTCAAACAAACCGCCTGAGGACAGAAAGGCCGTCATGTCTGTCATACGTCGACATCCCGTCATCACTTTTTTCCTCCTCGCCTACGCCCTCAGCTGGGCCGCCATTCCCTGGCAGAGCTTCTTCGCTCCGGGCGTCCTGGTTGCGGCACTGATCGTCGTGTCCCTGACCGAGGGCGTCGCCGGGCTGAAGGCCATGGGGTCGCGGTTAATCCGCTGGCGGGTCAGCTGGATCTGGTACGCGCTCGCGCTCGCCGTGCCGCTTGCGGTCACGTTCGCGGCAATAGGCCTGAACACCGCTTTTGGCGCACCCGTCCCGGACATCGCCGAGTTCACCGTCTGGTACGGCCTGCCGATGGCGATTGCGATCAACATTGTCAACCCCCTGCACGCCCAGCTCCCGGAGGAGGCGAGCTTCCGCGGCTGGGCGCAGCCCAAGCTGCAGACCACCCGGACACCGCTCGCCGCCACCGTGCTCATGGCGATCGGGGTCACCATCTGGCATATTCCGTTGACCGTTATGCCCCAGTTCGGGTCTAGCCCAATCGAGACCCTGGCCACCGTCGCCGTGACTTTCTGGTACGCCTGGCTGTTCAACCACGCCTCGGGCAGCGCGCTGCTCACCCTGATCGCGCACGCGACCAATGGCACCATCGAGACGAGCACCCTGTGGCAGGCTGGTGCCGACACAACCCGAATGACCTGGCTCTACACCCTGGTCTGGTGCCTGTTCGCTGTCGGCCTGCTGGTCTTCAACCGTCGGTTCTGGACTCAACCGCCAGCAGAGGCCAACCGCGCTCTTGCTGGTACACGGGCCGAATCGGTGAGTTGAGCCAAGGCACCAGATCGCGAGCGGAAACTGTTGGCGAACGACATGTTTCGTCGACCGCGCCTTGTCCTTTACCAGCACTTTCTGAGGGGGAAGCCGAGCAGATTCGCCGCGGAATTAGCCGGTTCGCGAATTCGGAGGGATCTTTGACGATGACCTCGACGTTCGCTGCGATGTTGTCGCCAGCACGAGCCCGTTCGGCCGCAACGTCATTGAGGATCGGCCGGCGGCCAGCGGGGCATCGTGGACGCGAATGCGCCACGTGCGGCCCAGCTCGGCCAGCATCGTCGCGGCCTCCGACCACGCAAACAGCTCCCCGATACACATTCGGGGTCCGGCACCGAAGGGCAGATAGGCGCCGCGCGGTTGGCCTGGAGCCTTGGAGTCGAACCGGTCGGCCTTGCCCGCTACGCGTCGCAGCCAGCGGTCTGGCCGGAACCGTTCGGGCTCAGCCCACCAGCGCGGGTCACGATGCAGCAAGGCCGGGCTGACCAGGCACATCGTCCCAACTGGAACAGTGCTCCCACCGAGCACCACCGGCTCCAGAACCCGGCGGCTGAACATCCAGGACGGCGGCCACAGCCGCAACGTCTCGGCGAGGACGGACATGGTCAGAGGCAACGCGATCGCCGGCTCACCCACCGAAAGTTCATCCGGTCTGGCATCCCACTCGGCCTCCAGATCGGCGCGCACGTCCGGCGCCTGGTCGATCGCGGCGAGGGCCCAGGTGAGGGCCATGGCCGTCGTCTCGTGCCCGGCCAGCAGCAACGTCATCACCTCGTCCCGGACCTGGGCCTCGGTGAGGTCCGGCTGAGCAGCCAGCAGGTCAAGTACCGTTCCGGGCGAAGCCTCATTGGCCCAACGTCCGCGCATGAGATCGTCGACGATCTTCTCAAGCTCGGCCTTGGCTGAGCGCACCCGAATCGCGACCGGCAGCGGAGAGCGGAGCAGAGTGGGACCCCCTGGAGCCATACCGAGCCGGAAGCCCGCGAACAGATTGGTCAGCGCACGCGTGATCTGCGGCGCCGGCCCGCGGAGGTCGGAGCCGAACAGCGCTGCCCCCGCGCCGTCGAGCGTCATGGCCGACATCTCCGTAACAAGGTCGATCTCGCCACCGTCGGACCACCGCCCGGCGTTGCGCCGCGCGGCGCGCGCGAAGTGCACCAGGTAGTCGGCGATTCGCTGTGAGTGGAACGCTGGCTGCAGGGCGCGGCGGTGGCGCAAATGCTCCTCACCCTCGCTGGTGAGCAGGCCCCCGCCGAGCAGCAGTCGGGCGCGTACGAGCCCGCGGCCCTTTCCCGTACGCCGGGCGTCCGTGGTCAGGAGCTCCCAGACCTGGGCGGCGTCGTCGACAAGAAGCACCCGCTCGGGCCCCATCCGCAGCGGGCCCGTGCTGGCGCCACTGGCCACCAGTACGTCGAGGAAGTCCATGGGTGAACGGCGGAATGCACGCATCAGTGCCAGGTTCACACCCAGGGACTGCGCGGATCGGGTCAGCACGTCCGGCACGCTCACCAGTAAAAGCTC
Source organism: uncultured Actinomycetota bacterium (assembly GCA_963759635.1). Taxonomy (GTDB): domain Bacteria; phylum Actinomycetota; class Actinomycetes; order Propionibacteriales; family Propionibacteriaceae; genus Microlunatus. Next base: position 109,731 of record CAVXAP010000022.1, on the reverse strand, counting down.
CTTGCGGTAGACCAGCCGGCTCTAGACGGCGCGGCCCGGTTGGCAATGGTCGGCATGCTGATCACTCTGCCCAATCCGCGATGGTCCCGCGCCGACGAGGAGACCACTGCTTCCTCGTCGTCCACGTTGAATTCTGCCCCTGGGAGTCCGGGGATCGATCTCGACAACGTCGAGCGGGATCGCGAGTGGCCAGGCACACAGGGTGTTCAGTAGGGGGCGCCCGCCGACAAATTGGGCCTGCATCTTCAGCCCATTACCGCGCGCGCCTGCCTGGTTAACCAACCTCACGAGGGAAGCGGTATCTGACGTTTGGCGAATGCACCAGGACGTCGCCAGAGCAGCCTCGCGGCGACCAACACTGTCAGGACGACGGCGGCAAGCTGGGTCATGTTGCCGGCATCGGCGCGATCAAGCAAGGAATCGACCAGGGCGCCGTTGTTGTTGCTGGCGTCGAAGATCTGATGCAAGATCCCGACAGCCAGCACGCTGTCCAGGGCGGCGCGCATCATGACACCCATCAGCAGCCGAACGACAATGCCCAAGATCAGCAAGCCAGCGATCCCCAGCAGTACTGAGAGCGCCGACAGCTGATCATCAAGGAGCAGCAGGGGCACGTGCACACCCGCGAACGGCAGTGCCGTCAGAACGGCGGCCACGACGAAGTTGAAGCGGGCCTCCAAGCGAGTTTGGAAGAAACCAGCCCAGACCGTTTCCTCCCACAGATTGATCACCACGACGGCCAGGACGATCGAGCCGAGGTGCTTGATCAACACCGATCCGAGATCCGCTGTCTGCAACGAGCCTCCGAAGATCAACCCGAGCAACAGCGCGATCACCGGCAGGCCAAACAACACCACTAGCCACCACCCAATGCCGAACCGCCAACGAAACACCTGAGCAAACAGCGCGCGTACGCCGGCCCGTCCGTCGGTGATCGAGGTGACCCACAAGGCCGTTGCCAGCAAGATCAACAGCGTCGCCGCCAGGGCGAAGACCTCCACCGGCAGATTGGCACCGGGAATGACGCCATGGAATGCAAGAACTGGTAGAGAAAAGAGCAGCCAACTGAGGCCGAGCGCGATCACCAAGAATCCGGCCAGAGGCCACCTGGCCACCCAACCTCTCAACCCCGCTAATTCCGGGTCTCCACGGGGAGAAGGAGCGGGATAAAGCTTGGGCGCGGTGCTTGTCGACGACAGGACGAACTCCCTCTGGAATGACTGAGACGCCCAAGCCCGGTTGCGGGACCTCTGGCGGTAGCGACAGCGTCAGGTCCGCTAGGCGCGGGTTACATGCCGCTGATGGTGGTACGAACAGCCTTTTCTTACGATCATCCCCGGTGAAAAGCTCGTCAAGGCCCACGGTCGCGGGGCAAGAGATCTACACCGGGCGTCGCTGACTGGATCACCCGGCTATCAATACTGTGACATCGGCGCGACATGCTAGCCATCACCCTCATCAGCGGTAGGAGAGATGTGGCCGCCAAATCTTCCAGCGAGGATGATCCGGACCGGACACCGGATCGTTTGGCTGCTGGGCTTGCCTTCGCCTTCGTCGTCCTCCTTGTGGCGACCGAATTGGTCCTCACACTTCCCGATGAGGCGGACAGCCCAGCATTTGTTGCCCAGTTCTATACAGAGCATCGAGCGATCATCGTTATCCTGCAGATGCTGGGAGCCGTCGACGCCTTACTGCTGGGCGCCTACGCGTGGCGATTGCGTTTGGTCGACCGATTTGTTGCCGGCGCAGGCTTGCTGACGGCTCTTTGCTCCCTGGCCCCCACAATGATCACCTTGGGACTGGCCGTCGTCGCTGACCCTGCGCATCCGCAAACTGCCGCCCGATGGAACATGCTTGAACCTCGCGGAGATGACATTCTCTTTGTCGGAATCGTTGTGTTCGCCTCGACCGTCGCGGTTCGCCTCGGCAGAAACAATCCAGCGCTGGGCCTATTGGCCTTAATCGTCGCGGTCGCATGCCTGCTCCGTCTCATACTCGAGGCGGCCAGCAAGACTCGCGGGGCTCTCGAAGCCGTGGGCCCGCTGCTATTTGTGGTGCTGATCGCAACAATGGCCGTTCTGAGCTTCCGCGGCGCCCTGCGTAGCGGCCCGAGACGACCTACGGATCACCGGAAATAGCGGAGTCGTAAGGCACTGCCTCCGTCGCAGCACTTTCGCTAATAGGGTTCGCAGTCTGCGGGACTGCGATGCGCTCGCTGTAGGTGGGGCCGGGTAGGAGCGAAGCTCTTGCAAGCAGCATTTTTGCGGCTCATGGCTACCGCACTAGTCGTTGTGAGCGCCGGCTGCGGAACCGCCGAAGAGCATGAAGTCACCGACCGTCCCGCGAAGACCCCAGAGGAACACAGAGCGTGATCGCCGCTAAGGTCACACTGCCGGACCAAAGCCCGCCCTCGCCCGCGACGGCTCCTCAGGCATCGCTTGACCTGACGAGCGTCATCCCGTCGAACATCCCGGCCGCTGAGCCGCATGGTCAATGGCTCGGCCGCTCGGCGTCAGGAGACCTTGTGTCCGCGTTTTGTACCAGCGACGGGTGAATCTCAGCTATGTCGAGGACGGTCAGGGTCACCCGGTCGTTCTCATCCAGGGCTACACCGCTCCGGCTGCGGCCTGGCGCTGACTACGGAGGCGCTCGTCGCGGCAGGTTATCGAGTGATCGCGTTCGACCGGCGCTCCCACGGGGAGTCGGAGACCCCCGTGTTCGGTCAGCGGATGGCGCGACACGACCGTGACATCAGCGGACTCCTCGAACATCTCGGCTTGAACGATGCCACCCTGGTCGGCGCCTCGATGGGCGGCAATGCCATCTGGGCCTATGTCGACCAGTACGGACCCGACCGCCTGCGGGCAATCGTGATCGTCGACCAAACGCCCAAGATGCTGAACAGCCCCGACTGGCCGTACGGCTTCTACCGGTACGAGGCAAGCAACGCCGGCACATTCTTCGCAAACGGCGTACGAACGACTGGCCGCGGGGCAAAGTCGGCTCCTCAGCCCGCGCGGCTGACGGAGCGGCTCGGCGGTCCACCGGTCTTCCGGGATCCGGCCGCCCCGGAGATGATCAAGTTACTCAACGACCACGCGCTCCAGGACTGGCGGGATGTCGAGCGCGTCACGCGACCAGTGCTGATGATGGCCGGGCGCGAGAGCCAGCTCTGGCCCTGCGAGCACGCCGAGGCGGCGATCGCAGCCAACCGGTTCGGCCGCGCCGTGATCATCGAGGAGAGCGGGCATACGATCAGCTTCGACCAGCCCGACCGCTTCAATGAGGTGCTGTTGGAGTTCTTCGAGGAGACGAGTACCAAAACCGGACGACGTGACACCGGAGGCATGACGAATCCCCTAGCGCTCGCCGCTATCGATCGGGCTCTCAAGATCAGCGAAGCGGATCGCCGACGCCCGTTCTGAACACGCATCAAGACCGGAGATCATTACCGGCGGAAGCGGCCCGCCAAGGTGGGTGTATCGCCTCGGTGGCGCCGCCATCCGATCTCCAAGATCTCGACTGTCGGCGCACGTTCGGAATGCTCCATCCTCGGAGAAAGAGCTGACGGGTTCCACCTGGTCGTGGTGACGTGACCAGGCATTGCCCCGTAGACATCGGGGGTGTCCTCGAGATCGCGCAGCAGCTGTCGATAGGCGAGGCGATTGGCGATCTGGCGAGTCGCCGACATGGACACATCGGTGGCGAGGACGCGCTGAAGCCGTTGGACGTCGGCGCATAGTTGCTGCCGTCGGACTACCTTCAACAGATCGTCAGCCTCTTCATCAGGATCGCCTGGCGGGCGCAGCTGGACCAACATCCAGCTCCCTAGCCGAATCATCGGTGGGCCGAGAAAGTTCCGGACGGAGCGCTTGCTGAGAAGAGCGAGGCCGAGGAACAGGCCGATAACGAGGAGCCAGCCCAAATGCTGAAGATCCATCAACTGGCCTCCTCATCTAGGGAGTGCGCGGCCTTGGCGAGGCCAGCGCAGGGAATCCGTCGTGGTCCGTGAGCACCTTCCAGAGTGGATCCAGTGTGTTCTCCTGACAAGGGTGGTGAGCCGACTTAATTGCCTCGTCAGCGGGACGGGGGGTCAGATTTCCGGCGAGGGTCCTGTTCATTTCCGCGTCCACTGCGACGGTCTCGATAAGCCGATGGGACGACCTGGTGAGATGCTCGATCGATATCGGCGTGCGGTCGGCCGCCGACCCCGGGATGGGAGTGCTCTGATCGGGGTAGCCGGGAAGCACAATTCTCCCTGTTGTTGCATTAGGGCATGAAGAAGATCGGATTCCTCTCCTTCGGCCACTGGACGCCATCGCCGCAGTCGCAGACACGTTCGGCCTCCGACGCATTGCTCCAGTCCATCGAGCTCGCGGTTGTGGCCGAGGAGATCGGGGCCGACGGCGCGTACTTCCGAGTGCACCACTTCGCGCGGCAGTTATCCTCGCCCTTCCCGCTACTGGCCGCCATCGGGGCCAGAACGAGCCGGATCGAGATCGGGACCGGCGTGATCGACATGCGCTATGAGAATCCGCTCTACATGGCCGAGGACGCTGGTGCGGCTGACCTGATATCCGGTGGACGGCTTCAGCTGGGAATCAGTCGGGGCTCGCCGGAGCAGGTGATCGACGGCTTTCGCTACTTCGGGTACGCGCCGGAGGAGGGCACCGACCACGCGGACATGGCCCGTCAGCACGCTGCGGTCTTCCTCGAGGTGATCAAAGGGGAGGGCTTCGCGCAGCCCAACCCGCGACCCATGTTCCCGAACCCGCCCGGCCTACTGCGGCCAGAGCCGCACTCGCCGGGACTTCCCAACCGGATCTGGTGGGGAGCCGGATCCCGCCAGACGGCCGAGTGGACTGCGGAGCAGGGCATGAACCTGATGAGCTCGACCCTGCTCACCGAGGACACCGGCGTACCCTTCCACCAGCTCCAGGCCGAGCAGATCCAGCGTTTCCGTGACGCCTGGAAGGCCGCCGGTCATCAGCGCGAGCCCCGAGTTTCGGTCAGTCGCAGCATCTTCCCGATCGTCAGCGAGCTGGATCGTGCCTACTTCGGTGACGCCGCCGATAGCCAGGACCAGGTCGGTTACCTGGATGGCGGCCAGGCCCGATTCGGCAAGACGTACGCCGGTGAGCCAGTTCGGCTTGTCAAGGAACTCGCTGAGGACGAGGCGATCGAGGCCGCGGACACACTGCTGCTCACGGTTCCGAACCAGCTCGGCGTCGACTACAACGCGCACTTGATCGAGAGTGTGGTGCGCTACCTAGCCCCGGAGCTTGGCTGGCGCTGAGACTGCCTCGACAGGTTGCGCGTCCCAGAAGCCGACGGCTCAACGGGATAGCGATTGTTCGACCCCGCGATGTCGGAGTAGTCCTTGCGGGATGCGGAATCGAACCGGTGGTCGAACTCACCTGACCGTTCCGGCACGATGCTCGTGTGGTTGTGAGTGCCCGCCTGGATCGACCAGCGCTGTCCCAGTGGTGTCTACAGCGGCTGGGTAGCGAACCTCAGCAGGTCCTCTTCGAATCGGGCTATCTGTCGCAGGTGATCGGTCTGCGGCTAACCGACGGTCGGGACGTCGTTGTGAAGGTGCGGGCTTGGCAGGAGCGGCTCATCGGCTGCGGTCAGGTTCAGCACAGCTTGTCGGTGGCCGGGTTTCCGGCTCCGCGGTTGTTAGTGCCGCCGGACCGGTTGGGGCAACTCGGGGTGAGCGCTGAGGCGCTGATTCATGGCGGTGCACTGTTGGCGCAAGAATCGGATTCGGCGGCCCGCTTTGCCGAGGCCCTGGCTCTCTTGGTCCACACCGCGCCCGACCCCACGACGGTGAGCATGCTGGCACCATCGCCGGCATGGGTTGGTTGGGATCACACAGCGGAGAAGCTCTGGCCGGCGCCGGACGATCGCGAAGGTGACTTGAACGAACATCCTGCAGACCGATGGCTCGACGAGATCGGCACGGCCGCACGGAGGCAATTGCTGGAGCTGGAGCGACCAGCGGTCATTGGGCACGGTGACTGGTACTCCCAGAACCTTCGCTGGATCGATCGAAACCTGCACGTCGTGCATGACTGGGACAGTGCCGTCGCTCAGGTCGAGGCCGCCATCGCGGGGCAAGCCGCCGCGGTGTGGCCCGGCACTGGCTTGCCCGGCGAGGTCGCCACGGTGGCTCAGAGCGAGCGGTTCTTGGTTGCCTACGAGCGCGCGTCCGGGCATTCGTGGACTGACCGCGACATCCGAGCAGCGTGGGCGGCCGGGCTGTGGACCCGCGCCTTCGACGCCAAGAAGGCCAGCCTCGTCGGTGAGGATCCCGCCGCCGCACTCACCAAGACTGAAGCCAAGGAACGAGGCCGGCTCGCCGGACTGTAACCACAGGGCCCTCAAGGAGATCAGGTCGCAGGTGACCCGGCACCCTGAATCTAGCGTCCGGGATTGGCATGCGTTCCCGCGGAAACGTGTGTCACGGTCGCGTCGGCGGGGCTGTTGCCGACCGCGCTGCAGGCGGGGGTCCCCGAGTTCCTGGGCCGGGAGCGCGACACCCGCGCCGACCCGTCCACGGCCGAGCAGCCCGCCGCTGTCGGGGACGTCGCATAAACTCGCTCCAACGAAGGATCTCTACGTCCGGGCGTTTGCACCCCTCGTGAGACGCGACCGCACTGAGGAACGACAGTTGGAAGGGGCGGCTGAGCGTGCAGCCGAGCGAGATCACCGAAGTTCTGAACCGTCCGATCAGCCAGGAGCTCCTGGCCCGCGACTTGACCCGCCTGGCCTACGTCGCCAAGGACGGCACGCCGCGGTCCATCCCGATCGGGTTCACATGGAATGGGTCGGCGATCGTCATGTGCACCGCGAAGAACGCCTCGAAGGTCCAGGCTCTGCGACACAACCCGGCGGTCGCCCTGACCATCGACACCGAAGTGCACCCGCCTCGCATCCTGCTCATTCGCGGACGGGCCGAGATGGACGTCGTCGACGGCATCCCGGACGAGTACCTCGAGATGAACGGCACTTACACGATGACGCCCGAGCAACGAGTCGCGTGGGAGGCCGACGTGCGTTCGCTCTACGACGGCATGGTCCGGATCGTCGTCGTGCCGACGTGGGCGAAGCTGATCGACTTCGAGACGACCCTCCCGAGTGCGGTAGAGGAGCTCGCCCGGCAGCGGGACGAACGCCAGCGCGGCTGAGCGCCGCCGCCTGCCCGACTCATCGGGGATCCGGTCGCTCGCTGTCGGGTGGGGCCAGCCCAGTCGGCGCCGTCGGTTCCGCGCTTTCCCGATGCGGCGCAATATCGGCATGCAGATGCACGGGCCCCTCCCCAGAAACGAAGACGCGCCGGCGTCTTTCGCCAAGGCCTGGCGCAGCATCCGGAGCGCGGAACCAACTTTCCGGCGAAAATCATCTGCGTCATGTCAACCGAAGAGCCCCCTGTGGCGAGTAACTCAGTGATGGAGAGCCAAGGAGCAGCGGCAGCCGCCGTCGAACCTTCAGTCGAGGCAAATAGCGAGTCGCTAACCGCCATCGAACCTTCAGTCGAGCCGTGTAACGAGTCGCTGTCGTTCGACGACTTCTACAAGAGGGAGCACCGCCACGTGCTTGGGCTGGCGTTTGTCCTGACCGGCAACCAATGGGTGGCCGAGGACACCGCCCAGGAAGCATTTACGGCTGCATTTCGGCATTGGCATTCCATCGTTGCCTACGACTCGCCGGGCGCTTGGGTTCGACGAGTCACCTGCAATCGAGCTGCGTCGGCGTTACGGAGACGCGTGCGTGAGGCAAAGGCGTTGATCCGCCTTGCCGGGCGGACGCAGACCCACATCGAACTGGATGAGGGTGACGAGGCCTTCTGGCAGGCGGTTCGTCGTCTGCCAGCCCGTCAAGCACAAGCGGTAGCCCTCTACTACATGGAGGACTACAGCGTGAGGGAGATCTCCGAAATCCTCGACTGCAGCGAAGGCACCGTCAAAACCCACCTGAGCCGGGCGCGCGACGCAGTCGCGCGCCAATTGCGGTTAGAGGATGCCGAATGAACGACTTCGATAGACGAGCACGAAAAGCAGCCGATGCAGTTCGGCAGCAGATTGCCGAGAACACTCCCAACCCCGAGAAGGGAATCCGGCGCGCGCAGCGATCACCCGCCCGCGTAGCCATTCCGATCGCGGTAGCTGCCGCGACAGCCCTCATCGCCGGTTTCGTGGTCGCGCTACCTCCCCGCGGCGACGGCGGAGCAACCTCAACAAGTGGGGAAGGCGCGGCGTACGCGTTGCCAGGGGCGTTGAAGCCGTTCGACACGTGTGACACCGTTCTCCAGTACTTCAAGGACCAGGCTCCTGAGTATCTGATCGAACGCGCGGGCGGCAACGTGGCGACCACCAGCTCCGAGGCTGGCGCACCGGGCGCGACTGAGCGACGCGCTGCCAAGGACTCGGCGGGCACGACCGCTGAGTCGGCGAATCCGCCGGAGGCGTACTCGACAACGAACGTACAAGAGGCAGGCGTTGATGAGCCTGACATCGTCAAGACGGATGGAAAACGCATTGTTGCGGTCGCCCAGGGCCGAGTGCACCTCGTTGGGCTCGACGGCGGCAAGATGACACTACGCAAGACTCTTCCAGACATGATGGTTCGCAATGTCTTTCTATCCGGCGAACGTGTGCTTGTGTTCAGCGGTCAAACGGCTCAGAGTACCGAGCCTGGATTGCGCTGGGCAGGTCAGCAGGCCGTCCTGTCGATGTATGACATCTCGAATCTCAGCGATCCCAAACGCATCGCCACGCTGACAATCGACGGCGACGTACTCGATGCCCGACTTGTGGGAACGCAGGTGCGGGTTGTGACCGCTTCGTCGCCCGACGTTGATGCTCCGTCGCCGGTCTATACGCCGGACGGCGGTATCTCTCAGAAGTCCCAGGACGAATTGCGAGCGGCTGTCGCGAACACAAATGTCGACGACTGGATTCCGATGTACACATTGCAAGGCGGGGCGGGCGCAGAAGTGAGCAAGGGGCGTCTCGTGGACTGCGCCAATCTGGCTCGTCCCGAAACGTTCTCGGGGCTCGACACAGTGGCGGTCTCGTCGTTCGATTTGGGGTCGGCTCTGCAGTCCCGCACGACAGTGGGCGTGATTGCCGGCGGACAGCAGATCTATGCGACCGACACGTCGACGTACGTTTCGACGACAGACTGGAAGAGCGACGGTTCAGCCGTGAAAACGAGCTTGCACAAGTTCGTCACCGCGCCATCGGGCGCAAGCACCTATAGGGGATCGGGCGAGGTTCCCGGAACCTTGTTGAATCAGTACGCGATGTCTGAGTACGACGGTGTGTTACGTGTCGCGAGCACGGTTTCCGAGCGCCGGGGCTGGGTCGACTCGCGTCAGACAACCGAGGGTGTCGTCACAACCGTGCAGGAGCAGGGCGGCGCGCTTCGCCAACTGGGACAGGTCGGCGGGCTCGGCAAGGAGGACAACGAATCGATCCGAGCGGTGCGATTCATCGAGGACCGCGGGTATGTCGTGACGTTTCGTCAATCGGATCCCCTCTACGTTCTGGACCTTCGCAATGCGGCAGCCCCGAAGGTCGTGGGTGAACTGAAGATCCCCGGCTATTCCGGCTACCTACACCCGATCGGTGAGAACCTGCTGCTCGGCGTCGGGCAAAGCGGGTTGGACTTTGGCAACAGCCCGCCGACGACAACTCCGAATCGTGACGGCCAGATCGGCGTGCAGTTCTCATTGTTTGACATCAGCGACCCTGCGTCTCCCCGCCGCATCGACACCCAGTCCTACGGTGGAGGATCTGCGGCAGCCGAATTCGACCCAAAGGCGTTCTTGTATTGGCAGCCGCGCAATCTGATCATCGCCCCCACGAACTTGCACGGTGACTACCGAGGACGGGGAGCATTCAGTGGTCTTGTGTTACTGCGAGCCAACGCGGACGGACTCTCCGAGCTCGGTCGGCTTGCAACAACCCAGGCCGGCGGCGCCGTCAACCGTTCTCTGGTGATTGGTGACACCGTGTTCATGCTCTCGGACGGCGCCCTTCAAGCCAACAGCCTCCACACTCACCGTGAGATCGACAAGCTGATCTTCTAGCGGCCTCCCTGAACTTTGGCGGCAAGATCACAAGCAGCTCGCTTGGTTACCGTCTATGGTCCTCACGCTAGGAGGCAGGCGATCTCGGAGGAGGTGCGCATGCGCAAGCTGGTGTACTCGGTCGCGATGAGCCTGGATGGCTACATTGCCGGCTCCAGGGGTGAAAGCGACTGGATCGTGATCGACCCGGAGATCGACTTCAACGCGATCTTCGGGCGTTTCGACACGTTGCTTCTTGGCCGGAAAACGTACGAGGCCACGCGGACTCGGGGCGGCGACGGGATGACTGGTGTGACGTCCTATGTCTTCTCACGGACTCTGCAGCAAGCCGATTGCCGGGGTGTCACGGTCTCGGACGATCCTTCAACGACCGTCCCGGCTCTGAAGGCGCAGCCGGGCAAGGACATCTGGCTCTTCGGTGGCGGCGTGCTCTTCCGCAGCCTGCTCGAGCTCGGGCTGGTCGACTCTGTCGAGGTCGCAGTGATCCCCGCGCTGCTTGGTGGTGGTCTGCCTCTGCTCCCCGACACCTCCAGACGAGCCGAGCTCTGGCTCGTCGAGCACCACGTCTACCCCACGACCGGCACAGTGTCGCTCGAGTACGCCGTGGTGTGACGTCTCGCGGCGGAGAGTCAACTCTCCAGCGGGAGGTAGCGGACCATCAGCACTCCATCGATGACCCCGATTGCCTTGATCACCGAATCCGGCACATCGGTGTCCACGTCCACCAGCGTGTACGCCAGGTCCTTTCGGGACTTGTTCGTCATCGTCGCGATATTGAGCCCGGCCATAGCCATCTCGTGTGAGATGCCGCCGACCATGTTCGGCACGTTCGCGTTCGCGATTGCCACCCGCCAACGCGATTCCCTGGGCAGGATGACGTCGGGAAAATTCACCGAGTTTCGGATGTTCCCGTCGAGCAAGTAGTCACGCACCTGCTCTGTGACCATCACAGCGCAGTTCTCCTCAGCTTCTCCCGTCGAGGCGCCCAGATGCGGCAACAAGATCACTCCGGGCTGCTGTGCGAGGTGCGGAGCAGGAAAGTCGCAGACATACCTCGACAGCTGGCCAGACTCCAGTGCCTCCAAGATCGCCGTGTCGTCGACCACCCCGCCACGGGAGAAGTTCAGTACCACCGCGCCGGGTCTCATCTGTGCAATGCCGCCGGCATCGATCATCCTGCGAGTCGCATCGACGAGCGGTACGTGCAGGGTGACGAAGTTGCTGTGCTTGAGAACCTCGCCCAGGCTGTGCGCCTTCTTGACCGACGCCGGCAGGCTCCACGCCGAATCGACCGTGATATCCGGGTCATACCCGATCACCTGCATGCCGAGCTTGATCGCCGCATCGGCAACCAGACAACCGATCTTGCCTAAGCCCACGATGCCGAGAGTGTGACCCCCAAGCTCGTAGCCGGCGAACGCCTTCTTGCCGGCTTCGACCTTCTCCTCCAACTCCGGGTCGTCGGGGTCCAACGAGTCAAGGTACTTCAAGGCATCGTCGATGTTCCGGGCCGCCAGCAACATCCCGGCCACCACGAGTTCTTTGACCGCATTTGCGTTGGCGCCTGGCGCATTGAACACCGGGATCCCGCGCGCCGACATCTTCGGGATCGGGATGTTGTTGGTGCCGGACCCGGCGCGGCCGATCGCCAGCAGGGACTCCGGAATTTCGGCGTCGTGCAAGTCGGCCGAACGAACCAAAATGGCATGTGGGTCGTCGACATCGGCCGATACCGCAAACCGTTCCCAGGGCAGCCTCTTCAGCCCCCCGGCCGAGATCTGGTTGAGGACACGTACTCGGTACTTCTCAGTCACTGTCTACCTCAGCCTTTCGTCGCCGCGAACTCGGCCATGTAATCCACCAACGCCTGGACGCCTTCGATCGGCATCGCGTTGTAGAGCGAGGCGCGCACGCCTCCGACCGAGCGGTGTCCCTTCAGCTCCACCAGGTCGTTCTTTGCCGCGCCGGCCAGGAAGTCAGCCTCGAGATCCGCATTCGACAACCGGAATGGGACGTTCATCCGGGACCGGTCGGCCTTCTCAACCGGGTTTACATAGAATCCGGAGCCGTCGATGAAGTCGTAAAGCAGCGCAGCCTTGGCGATATTGCGTTGCTCTGCGGCGGCCAGCCCGCCGGTCTCCAGCAGCCACTGGAACACCAGGCCCGCAACATAGACCGCGTACGTCGGCGGCGTGTTGTACATCGACCGCGCCTTGACGTGGGTCGCATAGTCGAGCATCGCCGGCGGTGTGGGCTCACCGAGGCCAATGAGGTCTTCGCGTACGATCACCAAGGCCAGCCCGGCGGGACCAATGTTCTTCTGCGCGCCAGCGTAGATCAGGCCGAACCGCCTGACGTCCAGCGGGCGGGAAAGCATGTTCGAGGACATGTCGCTGACCAGCGGCACGTCGCCGACATCCGGCACCCAACCAAACTCGACCCCGTTGATGGTCTCGTTGGCGGTGTAGTGGACGTACGCTGCCCGCTCGGTCAGTTGCCAGTCAGACTGGGCCGGCACGTAGGTGAACGCCCGGTCCTCCGCGCTGGCAGCCACGTTCACATCGGCCAAGCTCTTGGCCGCGTTGATGGCCTTCTTCGCCCACTCGCCGGTATTGATGTAGTCAGAGACGGCGCGGCCCTGGATTAGGTTCATCGGGATCATCTCGAACTGCAGCGATGCCCCGCCTTGCAGAAAAAGCACGTGGTAGCCGTCGGGGATCCCGAGTAGCTTGCGCAGATCGGCCTCGGCCTCTTCCGCGATCGAGATGAACTCTTTGCCTCGGTGGCTCATCTCCATGACGGACTGGCCTGTGCCGTGCCAATCGAGCATCTCGTCCGCCGCCTGAAGCAGCACTTCCTCGGGCAGTGTGCCTGGGCCGGCGCTGAAGTTGTAGACGCGTGGCATGAGTTTCGATCCTGACTGTCGGGTTGGAAACGAACGGCGGCCAAGCGTGGAGACTACATCCTGGCCGCAATCCGTCGCGCGCTTTCTCGCGGTGAGTTCCTCCTCGCGCACCGGCACTCGATCGTGATTCGGAGCCAGGCAGCCACAAGGTTTCATACCAACTGGGCGTCAATCGGCCCGTCACTGATCCATCTAACGCTGCCGAGGCCCAAGACTGAGGCATGGTGAGCCGTCCCCGCACCGGCGTTGCGGCGATCATGCTGGCAACGGGCTTGACAGCTTTGACGACTATGCCTGCAGCAGGCGAGCCGGCTACCACCTTGTCGTATCCGACCAGCACATCGGCTACCCGGCTGACCGGGTACGCGTTCGACACCTGCTCGGCGCCGCTGCTGGCGACTATGCAGGCTTGGAAAACAGCCTCGCCCTACCAAGGTGTCGGCGTTTACATCGGCGGAGTGAGCCGAAGCTGCGCTCAACCACATCTCACCGCGGGCTGGGTGACGGCGACATCGCTGCAGGGTTGGCGGATCATTCCGATCTACGTGGGCCACCAGGCTCCGTGCACTACCAGGCCGAACGTTACGAGGTTCACCCCTATCACCGCGGAGACCCTAGGGATCGCCGACGCGGCGGACGCGGTGTTGCAAGCTCAGACGTTAGACATGCTGCCGGGCAGCGCCATCTACGGCGACATGGAGCACTACTCCGCTACCGATCCGGACTGCCGTAGAGCCGTGCTCACCTACGTCTCCGCGTGGACCAAGGAGTTGCACCGCCTGGGCTACCTGGCTGGCATGTACGCCAACTTGTCTTCCGGTGCCAAACACTTGTCGGAGGCCTACGTCTCGACCGCGTACGCTCGCCCGGACGTGCTGTGGATCGCGCGCTGGGACGGCAGCACGGCGCTGACCGGATGGGCGGGCATCCACAATGCGCAGTGGTCCAATCATCAGCGTGGAAAGCAGTACCGCGGTGACCATGAGGAGACCCACGGCGGTGTCAAGATCGACATTGACAGCGACCGCTTCGACGCGCCAGTTGCGACGGTCGGCTACCCGCACCACATCACGAGTTCGGCCAATCTCAACGGCCGAAGCGGCCCGAAGGTTTCAACTCCGATCGTGACGACATACCCGCCTGGCGCGACGGTGACCGTGGTTTGCCAGACCCATGGCACCAAGATCGGTACAACCTCGGTGTGGAACAAGCTGACCGACGGCAACTACGTCAGCGACTACTACGTCAGCACGGCTTCGAATACCGGTTACAGCCCGCCTCTACCGCGTTGCACCTATCCCTTCCAGGTGAGCATCCCGACACTGAACAAGCGCATCGGTCCTGGCCCCAGCTATGCCATCTCAGGCACCCTCCGCAGCGGCGCGCTTGGCTGGGTTACCTGCCAACGCTCCGGGTCGACGGTAGGCGCCACGTCGGTCTGGGACAAGCTGGATGACGGCAAGTACGTGTCTGACTACTATCTGGCGACGCCGAGCAAGACGACGTACAGCCCGCCGCTTCCTCGTTGCTGATCTTGGATCTGGCCGACAGCCTTTGACCCAGAAGTCCAGACAACCACTCCCCTGCGCTTACGTGGACGTCGCACCATCTGCAGATAGCCGGAGTCCAGTAGGTGAAAGCGAAGTCGGCAAATGGGTAGATCGCCAACAGAAGGAGGCGGCTCGACGCTTAATCGAATTTATGTTTGAATAGGCACGATGCGATGGGCTGAGCAGAAGATCTCGAACGAAGCGGGCGATCCGGCAGCGCTGCCGGGGTTGGATCGGCTGAACAACCTGGTGCGCTCGGTGCGTACGCCGGAGTTTGCGGGCATCACCTTCCATGAGGTGTTGGCGAAGTCAGCGCTCAATCATGTGCCGAAGGCAGCTGCACTCCCCTTCAACTGGACAGTCAATCCCTATCGCGGTTGTAGCCATGGGTGTGTCTATTGCTTCGCGAGGAACACGCACACCTATCTCGATCTCGACGCCGGTGACGACTTCGATCGCCAGATCATTGTCAAGATCAACATCGGCGACGTCTTGGCGCGGGAGTTGCGCCGGCCGACGTGGACGCACGAGCCGGTGGCGCTCGGTACCAACACTGATCCGTACCAGCGGGCTGAAGGGCGCTACCGTCTCATGCCGGGGATCATCGCCGCGCTCACCGGGTCGGGCACTCCTTTCTCGATCTTGACCAAGGGCACCACGGCACGGCGGGATCTGCCGCTGCTGACGGTGGCGAGCCAAGCCGTACCGGTCAGCATGGGCGTTTCCATCGCACTGACCGATGAGACCATCCACGCGGCGCTCGAGCCCGGTACCCCGACGCCGAGAGCCCGGCTCGAGCTGGTGCGAGCCATCGTCGAGGCAGGCTTACCATGCCAGGTGCTGGTGGCGCCGATCCTGCCCGTGCTCACCGACAGCGATGAGCAGATCGATGACCTGCTTGCCCAGATCGCCGCCGCAGGAGCCACCGGCGCGACCGTGTTCGCACTGCACCTGCGTCCGGGCGCTCGGGAGTGGTTCATGCGCTACCTCGCCAGACATCACCCGGAGCTGATCGACGCGTACGCCAAGCTGTACCGGAACGGCTCCTACGTCACCCGCTCCTACGCGACGGACCTCGCGCGCCGATCATCGGTGCTGTTGCGCAAACACGGTCTTGATCGAAAGGACAGGGTGCTGCGAATGCCCGACGCGCGCGCTGCAGCGATCCCGCCGCACCTCGCCTTGAGCGAGCCCAGCCTTTTCTGAGAACCGACTTGTCATTCGCGAAGGACAAGTCAGGGTCAGCGCAGATCACGGAAGAAGGATCGAAGATCATCGACCAGCAGTGCCGGCTCCTCCATGGCGGCGAAATGACCCCCTTCGGAGTGTTCGTTCCAATAGGCCATCTGATGCTGCGGGTCCATGAATCGCCGCATGATCGGCTCGGTGTTGAACACCACCCAGCCGCTCGGTACGCCGGACGGGGCAACCCAGTCGAGATCGGAGTGTGCAGCCTCGGCCAGGAAGCGGGCTGCCGTGGCACCGCTCCGGGTGAACCAGTAGAGGCTGACGTTGGTCAGCAGTTGATCGCGATCCACCGCCTCGTCTGGAGTTTTCGACGCGGGGTTGGTCCACGTCTGGAACTTCTCGACAATCCAGGCAAGCTGGCCGACCGGTGAGTCGGTCAGGGCAGCCGCGATCGTCTCAGGCCGATGGCCCTGCAGGTCGAGGTAACCGCGCTCCGCGCGCCAAGTCGTACGCTCCTGCTCGACCCGCGCTCGCTCCTCCTCGGTGAGATGGTCCGGAATCGGGAACTGCTCCCCAGCCAGCCCGAGCGAACCGGGGTCGGTGACCACGATCGTGCCGACCACATGCGCGTCATCCGTGGCGCCGAGCCGACCGCTGATGCCGGCGCCGATGTCACCGCCGTGGGCGCCGTATCGCGAGTAGCCGAGCCTCGCCATCAGCTCGGCGAACGCGGCTGTCGTCCGCCCCATCTCCCAGCCCGTCTGCCGAACCGGCGTGGAGAAACCGAACCCGGGAACCGACGGGATCACGAGGTCAAAGGCGTCGCGCGGATCGCCCCCGGCGGACGCCGGATCACTGAGCGGCCCGATCAGGTCCAAGAACTCCACGACCGAGGACGGGTAACCGTGTGTGATCAACAGCGGCAGTGCATCAGGCTCCGGAGAGCGGACATGGAGGTAGTGGATCTGCTGCCCGTCGATGTCCGTGGTGAACTGTGGAATCTGGTTGAGTCGGGCTTCTTGAGCCCGCCAATCGAAGCCCTGCCGCCAGTACGTGGTCAGTTCCTGGAGGTAAGCCAAGGGCACGCCCCGGGCGAAGTCGGTCCGAACGTCCGGCGCGGGATCCGGCCATCGTGTGGCGCCGAGTCTGCGATGGAGGTCCTGCAGCTCGGAGTCAGTGATCTCGATCTTGAACGGTTGGGGTGCTGTAGCGGTTGTCATGCCAATCACGCTAGAGGAAATCGCGGAAGGATTCGTTCCTCGATTGCTGCCAAACTTATGAATTATGTGGCAGACATCGACGCGTCTCCTCCAGTTGCTCGCGATGCTGCAAGCGCGCCGCGACTGGTCGGGACAGGACCTGGCGTCGCGGCTCGACGTGAGCGCCCGCACGATCAGGACCGATATCGAGCGGCTTCGCGAGCTCGGCTATCCGGTCGAAGCGACGCCTGGCGTCGGCGGTGGGTACCGCCTCGGCCACGGAACCACCATGCCGCCGCTGCTCTTGGACGACGAGGAGGTAATCGCGGTTGCCGTCGCGCTACGCACGACCGCCGGCGCCGGCGTCGCCGGCATCGAAGAGGCTTCTTTGCAGGCGCTCGTCAAGCTCGAGCAGCTGCTGCCATCCCGTCTGCGCCATCGAATTGACGCCATGCGCGCCGCAACCGTCAGCGTCCCCGGAGCCGGGCCAACCGTCGACTCGGCAGGACTGAGTGGGATCGCCGGTGCGATCCGAGCCAGCGAGCGGCTGCGCTTCGATTACGTCGCCCACGACGGCAACCAGACCGTAAGGACTGTCGAGCCGGAGCGGCTTGTCCTGTGGGGCCGCCGCTGGTACCTGCTTGCCTGGGACGTTGATAGAGACGACTGGCGCACCTTCCGGGTCGACCGGATCACGCCCAAGACGCCGACCGGCCCGCGATTCAAGCCACGAACGCTGAGCGACGATGACGCAGCCAGCTACGTACAGCGCTCCGCTGGCAAGGCGACCTGGCGCTACCGGGCTCGCATCCGCATCCATGCGCCGGTCAGTCAAGTCAGGGCACTGCTGCCGTTGGCGGTGGACGTGTCGCCGGACGGGCCGGATCGCTGCATCATCGAGGCCGGCTCCGATACCCCACACCAACTCGCGCTCTACATCGGGTTGCTCGACACCGACTTCGAGATCCTCGAGCCACCCGACCTAGCAGAGGCCTTCGTTCGCCTCGCGGAGCGCTACCACCGAGCTGCTCAGGCCTCAATGCGTTAGGACTTGCCTTGGTTTTGCATCACGAGTGATCGCGAAACGTTGCGAACGGGACCACCTTCACTCACGGGTGATGCATTTTCAGGAGGCTGACGAGTTACCGCAGTCAGCGCAGCGCGATGTCGGGCATCCGCAGAATCGAATCGGCAGACAACCCAAGGGCGGCGGCAAGGTCACGGAGCCCGGGCCAAGCAGTTCCTATCCAGGTACGCGGATCCTCGCTGTTCTTAGGCCGACTGAGCCGCGCCAGAGGTGGGATGCGGATCGCGCCCAGCACAGGTGCATCCTGAGGCAGGTCCGCGCGTTCCCGGGCGATGCGAACCGCGTCTCGCAAGGCACCAAGCTCATCAACGAGCCCGGCCTCGAGCGCATCCCGCCCCGTCCACACGCGACCCCGGGCGACGGCTTCGATCTCGGCGACGGGACGCTTGCGTCCCGCGGCCACCTTTCCCACGAAGTCGTCGTAGACAGCGTCGATGGTCGCCGCAAACCGTGCCCGCTCGTCCTCGCTAAACCCGCGTCGGGGGGAGTACATCAAGGCCCGAGCACCCCGTTGCACGCTGCCTGTGGTGACTCCCACACGTTCTAGCAGCCCGTCCACGACCAGCTTGCCGCCCACGACCCCGATCGAGCCGGTCAGAGTCGCCGGCAAGGCGACGATCACCTCTGCCGGGGACGCAATGTAGTAGCCGCCGGATGCCGCGACATCGCCCATCGAGACCACGACTGGCTTTCCGGATTCGCTGCAGCCGCCAGACCTCCCGCCAGATCACCTCCGACGCCAACGCCGAGCCTCCCGGCGACTCGACCCGGAGCACCACAGCACGAGCCCGATCGTTGTCGTGCGCGGCACGCAGCTGTGCAGACACGGTGTCGCTGCCAGCCTGGCGACCCATCGGACTGCGCCGCGTACGGCCGGACGAGATGCCGCCACGAACCTCAACCAGCGCAACGTGGCCACGGCGGTGCGGCGGCAGAGCGATCTTGCGGCGGGGCCGCCATCGATCGGCGAACAGCAGCTCGGCCTCGCTCCCGGTCCGGGCCCGCATCGCCTCGTACGCCTGATCGCGGTAGCCGAGCCGATCGACCAGACCGGCGGCTTGTGCCTCCGATGCGGTACGCGGACCCGTGTCGATCAGCTCGCGGACTTGATCATGAGTCAGCCCTCGCGCATCGGCGATGGTCTCCACCGCCTCGCTGAAGACCGACTCGGCCAGCCGCTCCAAGGACTCGCGATGCGCCGCTGTGAAGTCCTTACGCAACAGCACGTCGGCAGCGTTCTTGTACTCGTGCCGCTGCTCGAACTGCGGCTCAATGCCGAGCCGGTCCAGCGTGCCGCGTACGAAGGGCGTCTCGATACCGACGCCGAGCAGCCCCACCCCCCCGCCGGGCTGCAGCCACAGTTCGCCGAAACCCGTCGCCAAGACGTACGCCGCCATGTCCCGAGCCCCGATTTCACCGAAGCTCTCCGCCCACGCCAGCGTCGGCTTGCCACTCGCGGCGAACGCCTGTACGCCGCGACGCAGCTCCTGCATCGTTGCCCACGGCCACATTCCACCGATCTTGGCGATCAGCCCAACGACATGCCGATCCTCGGCCGCCTCGTGCAGTGCCCGCAAGGTGGGACGCAGCAGCCGGCGACCGCGGGCGCGCAGTCGAGCAAGCGGGTCGTCCGAATCTGGGGCAACCAGTGGTTCAGTCAGGTCGAGTTCAAGCAGTGTCTGCGGCCGTCGGCCGGGAAAGGCAGCCATGGCGTCAACCGTAGGCCCTCACCGGTCGCCGACCGCAACCCGTCTTTGATCAGATCGGCGACCTGATCAGATCTGGCCGTCACATTGGCTGTGGGCGCAGGAAGCCGCCCTCATGCACCGGCAGCACCCGCACCTGTAACCCGGGCATCGCTTCCAAAAAAGCGAGGGTGCTCTCGCTGGGGGCGCCCCAGATGCTGATCTCGTAGCTGTCCACCGCCCGGGCCACGCGTTCCGCGAGCCGTTCGCCGTACAGCTTCAAGTGAGTATCCAACGAGTCTGCGTCGGGATGCACCTGCACAGTCGACACCTCGAGACCGTCCTCGGATGCCCAGCTGTTGAATGCGATCATTCGTGGCTCCTCCGACTCGACCATCTCGGTTGCTTCATTACAGTGCGCCTGGTACGCCTCGCGCTGGCCTGGCTTGACCGTTGACCGGGAGATCATGATGAGCGGTCCGGACATGTGACGTGCCTCCTATCGATCGGTTGCATCGACGGTAGGAATCGGAAGGGCCGAAGACATCGGTCGAACGACGTATCTTGGCGACACTAGGGCTTCAACCGGGGATCACGCCGCGGCGCCGGGCTATATCAGCCGCCTCGGTACGCCGGGTAGCGCCGAGCTTGTGCAGGATTCTCGACACGTGCACGCCCACCGTGCGCGGGCTGATCACCAGACTTTTGGCTATCTCCGGGTTCGTCCGGCCGGCCGCAAGCAGCGGCAGGATCTCCAGCTCACGCTGGGTGAAGCCGAGCTCCACGGCAACCGCCGCTGCTTCGCCAACTCCGACCTCTCCGACTCGCAACCGCGCGGTGGCTGCCAGGTTTTCGATCGTCGCAACCAGGGGCTGGGCCAGGAGTGCGACCGCCGCCCGGTGAGCGACAGCGAGTTCCAACGCGGCCTCGCGGCGGCCGGCTCGAGTCCTGAGCAGCGCATAAGCCAAGCGGCAACGAGAGTAGGCCGCGTAGTAGGGATTCAGCGCCTCGTCCCAAGCGGCAACGGCTGCTCGCCACGGAATCGGATCGCGTCGACCGTCCCATCGGGACAACTCGGCCGTCATCGTCGCGGCGAAAGCGCGCAGCTGCGGGTGGTCCTCGGAGCCTTCCATAGCACCTGGCTGGACGGCCTCAGGCAGGTCAGCGGGAGGCTGGCCATGCCTACGCGCCAGCTCCGACAGGTCGGCCGCGGCACGAGCAACCATCATCTTCACCTCGGCGCTCACGACCGGCTCGGTCGAGACCGCATCCGCCTGGACGGCGTACGCCAATGCGTGCGAGGCGGCTCCGGCCCACAGACACGACTCGGCACGAGCCGACAAGGCGATCGCCATCGGCACCATTTGCTGAGGCAGGTCCTGCGACAGCTCTGCGACCCTGTCGGCGCTCGCGATCATGGTCGCAAAACGACCCTGGCCCGCACCGAGCCTGGCCCGATACGCGTAGGTGAACATGGCCGGTACACCGTGTACTCCGCAAGCGAGGTTGTCTTCGAGGAGCTCGCCCGCCTCCTGCCAGCGACCCACGTCGAGGAGCAGCTCAGCCAGCATGTACTGCATCGCGCCGGCATAACTCTTGCTCATCCCGTGGGCAGCGAGATGTCGCAGCCCATCGCGAAGCACCTGTTCGCGCTCCGCCGTGCGGCCGAGCCGGGAAAGGGAGAGAGCGAGGCCCAGGTGGGCACGACACAGCTCGTCGCCCGAGTCGCACGTCACGGCCACGTCGCGCGCCTGCCACAGTGCGGCGAGCCCTCGTTCGTCATCGCTCCGCGCGTTTCCCCACGCCAGCAGTGCGCGGCAGCGCTCGAGCGGATCACCGGCCGCCTGCGCAGCGTCGAGGGCCTGCTGCGACATCGTGCGCGCTACGTCGAACTGCCCAGCCATCGCGAGATGCCAGCTATATCCCGAGAGGACCCGCGCCCGCACGGCGGGCGGAGCATCCTCGCCCAGCGCCGCGACCGACTCCTGCTGGGCCCGCCGCACCCCAGCTCCGTCAGCGCTCACCCAGCAATAGCGCGCAAGTCGCTCCCACCGCAGCGCCCGAACCGCCGGCTCGGCGTCCTGCCCGAGGCTCTCCTTCGCCAGCTCAACCGCACGGGCGTACTCCCCGCTGAGGTACGCGGCCTCAGCCGCCCGGGCGAGCAGCGCGCCGCGCCCACCCGCCGCCGAGACTCGCGCGGGCGGCAGGGCGTCGAACAGCTCGAGCACCCGTCCCAGGTACGCGTGCACTTCAGCCGGTGCGTGCACGCGCTCCGCGAGCGTCGCCGCATCGAGGTTCGCGCCGGCTGCCCGCGCGGGCTCATCCGCCTCATACCAGTGGTGGGCAAGCGCCGCCGGGTCCGGATGCGGTGCCGTCGCGAACGCCGCGGCGATGCGGCGATGAAGCTCTTGTCGTCGTTCCGGCGGAATTGCGCTGTATACCGCCTCGCGGAGCAGGTCATGGCGCATCCGATAGCCCTTGTCATCGGCGATGAGGACGCCCGCCAGGGCGGCGCGCTCGAGCGCGGTCCCGACTTCGGCCCGATCCATTCGCAGCGCTTCGGCGATAAGCCGGTGACTGCAGCGCTCGCCCACCACGGCGACCGCGTCCACGGCACGCGCCGTACGAGCGCCGAGCCGCCTGACGCGAGCCACGAAGAGGTCGCGCAGGTGATCGGGCACGCCGGACGTGCCGGCCCTTTCAGCGGCGAGGACCTCCTCGACGAGCAATGGAACGCCACCACTTCGCCGATGGATGTGTTCGGTGCGCTCGGTCGATGGCACCGTGCCGACAATGCCGGCGATTTGCGCCGCTACATGGTAGGGCGGCAGAGCCTCAAGACTCACGTACAGGGAAGCGTCACGCTGCAGCACATCGAGGAAGTCCCGCACCACTGGTGGCACAACTTCGTCGTCCCGGTACGTAATGACCAACGCCCACCGCCCCTCCCGCGCCATAGCCGTCAGGTAGAGCAATGCGTCGCGAGTGATGCGATCCAGCCACTGCAGATCCTCGACGACGAGCACAGTCGGCCGGCGCTGGGCGAGCGCCACAGTCGTGCTCCGTAAGAGCTCGACCAGCCGCGACCGTCGCATGTCCACAGCGCCGGTCAGGGCGTCGAGTACATGGACTGCAGGGGGGTCGGCACTGCGGAAGGCCGCAATCAGCGCGGAGTACGGCGGTGCGCCCGCTCCCAGGTCAAGGCAGGCGCCGACCATCACACGGACACCGTCGACACGCAGCCGGTCGGCGAGGGTCGAGACAAATCGAGTTTTGCCTATGCCAGCAGACCCGCTCACGATGACCACTCCAGGCTGTCCCGTGCGCAAACTGCGGAGCACACCCAGTGCCGAACTCAGCTCGTCGCCGCGCCCGACGAATGTGTCGCTTGCGACCCGAACCACGTTGGGCACGCGCCCAGTCTGCTCCACACCGTCCGACATTGGCGCTGGTGCGCCAGGGCGGATGCGCAATCAGGTCAGATGAAAGATGCCTGTTCCACACAAGCGGCGTACTCGGTCGCCGCCTGCTCGGGCGTCAACTGCCCAGTAGCCCGGCCGAGGGCGAGAATCTCAAGCCTCGCTTTCACGGCTTCGGCGCGGGCCACACGCTCATCAATGTTGTTGGATTTCAGCATCTGAGTCGAGATCGTGGCAGCGACGGAGCAGATGGCGGCGGCGGCGCACAGGATCTGCCATGCCGGCGCCGTAAAACCGAAAGTGTCGTCCATCCAGTCGGACAGAGCCACCCCGCCGAGAGCGGGGGAAGCGGTCAATGCTGTCGCCAACGCGCCCCCCACGATCGCCAGGCTGAGCAGCCGCCGCTGTCGCACACGGGCGTGCGCCAAGTACGTTGCAACCTTGTCCTGAGTGCCCTTGATCAAGACTGACAAGTCGCCGATCGATGCCCCGTTTCGGCCTTCGCCGACAAACTCTGCGCCGGACACATGACCTCCTTGAGCAACGGGTGGAGTTGAAGATTTTACCGACCTCGTGCTCTGGGTCGCCAAGACCACTGTTCAGCGCGGCTTTCGCGAGCGGCGCCGAGCGGCGCCGAGCGTCATCCGTCCATGATCGTCTTCTGCGTGATCGAGGCCGCGTCCAGCGCGAGCAACGTTTCCACCCGTGAGCCGAGCCTCACCCGCCTGGCCGCCGGCGCCAGCCCCAAGCCTCGGGACTTGGAGCACGGCATGCACACCATCATTGTGATCTTCATGGACGGTAAGCGTGACATCAGGGCCCAGCGAGGAGGCGCCGCCGGAAGCTGAACGTGTGATCACCAGCCGGCGCAGGATGAGGATGGCGGCGGGGCCGTTGATCAGCGCGGGTACACCCGCTGCGTGTTCGCCGGTGAACAGCGACCAGAGGGCCCAAACTGCAGCGTTGATCAAGACGATCCAGTACGTGCCGGGGGAGATGCCGTCGAGACGCTCAGCGCGCAACACGCGCAGGGCCTGCGGAATCGACAGCAGGCAGGAGAGCGCGGCGCCGAACCACCCCAGCACCTCCACCATGGCCGTCTCATCTTCCCTTGGATATCAATAGTCACGCCGCGTTAGGGGATCCGTCCGACCAGAGTCAAGTTGTCTTCGAGACGGTCCTCTGCAAGTCAAGAATCACCCTGGTGCATACGGGGCGAGCAGAGCCTCCGTACCGGTACGGCATTCGGTACGGCAGCCTCGGCCGTCGGGGTGGTCTCTCGCCATAGACTGCCTGACGTGGCGGGGCAGCACGGCCATCCGACTCCGCTCGTCGGCCGGGACGCCGAGGTGAGCGCGCTCGCCATCGCGCTTCGCAGCGCCCACCGGGGCAAGTTCCGGTGCATCGTGATCGACGGGGAACCTGGGGTCGGCAAGACCCGGCTCGCCACGGACCTCTTGGCGCGCAGTCGCGGCCGGTTTCTCACCCTGCGGGCGCGCGGCCACCTCTCCGGGTCGGCCTCACCGTTTGGACTGTGGGCTGAGCTCTTCGACAGCCACCTGAGGCATCGCCCCAACGACGAGGTGGTGCGCTTGTGCGGCGGATATGTCGCAGACCTCAGCGGCGTTCTTCGGGCTGCGGCCAGGCTTCACGGATCGTGGCGGTTGGACGTCCCGCCGACCCACGTTCGTGAAGCACTGACCATTGTGCTTGCGAACCTCGCACGAGAACAACCTGTCGTCGTGCTCCTCGACGACATGCATCTCGCTGACGCTTCGTCGTGGGAGACGTTGGATTACGTCGCTCATAACATGATCGACAACCGAGTGCTGGTGCTGGTGTGCGCTCGCATAGGCGAGATGGTCGAACGCGCCATGGGCGAACACGTCCTGTTCCGGCTCGAGCAGGACGGCGTGTTGACGCGTCTCGACCTGCAGCGACTCAAGGAGCCCTATGTGCGTGACCTGGCCGAGCAGGTACTCGGACGGCCATCTCCGCCACCAGGCCTGGCTGCGTGGCTGTTTCGGGAGTCGCAGGGTAACCCGCTGTTCGCAGTCAGCCTGCTCGACGCCGTACTCGATACCGGTGTCGACCTCGCCGCACCTCGACTCGCGGCTATCCCGCAGGCGCTGTCTGCCCGCGTCGCTGAGCGGGTACGGGCGCTGGACGAGCACAGCCAGTCCGTGCTCGATCTGCTGGCCGTCGTGGGGCGGCCGACGGACCTGGAGGGGCTGCGCCGGCTCCAGTCTTCGCATGCGCCCCCGTCGGTCTCCGCGGCAATGGTGAGGCTGGTGAATGCTCGGCTGGTTGTGGTGCGCGATGGCGACGGTGATCCGGCTTACGAGGTGAGCCATCCGTTGGTCCAAGAGTGCATCTACGCCGCGCTGGATCCTGCCCAGCGCCGCGCGCTGCATCACCAGGTTGCCCTCGCCCTGACGGCCTCGAACCGGCTCGGTGAGGCGGCTCGGCATCACGCCCGTTCGGCGCAACGAGGCGATGCGGAAGGTGTCGCTGTCCTAGTCCGGGCGCTGGCGGAGTCCTGGGCGCGCCAGACCTACGCGGAGGCCTTCGTGATCCTCGGGTCGCTCCTCGACGTTCTGCCGACAGGCGATCGGCGCTGGGTCGACGTGTTGGACGCAATGCCCCCGGATGCGGGCTGGGCGGCGTCGTACAACCGGATCGCGTTCGACATCGGTGCTGGCGTCGCCGCGTTGCGGGAGATCGAGCGGGTGCTGCTGGTGCAGCAGCGGGTCATCGACGCGACGGTCGACTCGAGAGCGCAGCAGCGGTTGGCGCTTGTCAGTTCTTACCTCGCCGGGCTCCTCGGGTGGTGCCTCGGCGAGGTCGAAGACGCCATGACCAGAGCCCAGAGAGCAGCCGACCTCTACGAGCGCGTCGGTGACCTCGCCCAGGCGCGCGCGGCCCGCTCCGACCTGGCGTGGTTCGAGGGTCTGGCCCGGCGATACGCAGCCCAAGAGCTGCTGACGCGCCGGGTACTCGACGCCGCAGAAGCCGCGGACGACCACGAGACCACGCTGGTCGCGCTCAGCTCGCAGTTCGCTGCGGCCGCGGTACGCGGCGACTTCGACGGCGCAGGGTCGGCCGCGCAGCACCTCGTCGAGACTGCGAATTCATGTGAGAACCCGAGTCGAGTGGCGTTCGGCCTAGCGATCCGAGCGCAAAATCTCGCGTTAGCCGGTGAGCTCGACGAAGCCCGCCGCGTGCTCGGCGAGGCGCTTGCGGTCGAGCACGCGTCCGACAATATCGTCGCCGAGGCGGGAATCGTGGTGGCCTGGGAAGCCGGAGAGTTCCTGACAGTGGCCCGGGAGGGCCCGAGAGTGGCCGCGAGGTCCGGACCGACGCAACAAGCGGGGCTACTGACCTACGTCGCGATGGCGGCTGCCGAGGTGGGGGACCTGGCAGCAGCGCAGCGACACCTAGAGACCGCCGGTCGGGTGCTCGCCAACCAGAGGTTCTGGATCATGAGTGATCACTACGACCGGGCATGCGGTCGCGTCGCGTGGGTGGCCGGAGATCGCGACACTTCAGTCGGGCGGCTCGGCCGGGCTGCGGCCGAGTTCCTCGACGCCGGGGCGCTGCCATACGCGTCATATGTACTCGCTGACCTCGCCGAAGCGGCTTCGGCCGCCGGGATGCCCAAGGTCGCGGCTGACGCGGCCGGGCCCGCGGGGGATGTTGCGCGGCAGCTTGGCCGACCACAGTTCGCGGCTCTGGCAGCGCTGGCTGGCGCGGCTGCAGCCTTGGCAGTCGGCCGCTACGACGACGGCGCCGAGGCGGCGCACGAGGCGGCCCGACTGTTCGTCGGTCGCGGCTACCATGCCCTTGCGGCGCGCAGCCTGACTCTGTTGGGACGCTGCCTTGTGACGCAAGACCGGGAAGCAGCGGTGGGGCCGCTGCGCGAGGCGGTCGAGATGTTCGACGTATGCGGCTGCAGGTGGCGTCGTGACCAGGTGCTCGACACGCTCCGTCACCTGGGCAAACCGGGCCAGAGGGCTGTCGCGGCGTCGACCGGGCCAGGGTCGCTGACAGTGCGCGAGAGGGAGATCACGGCGCTCGCCGTGCAGGGCATGAGCGCAAGAGCGATCGGTGAATTACTGCACATCGGCGAGCGCACCGTGGAATCGCACCTGGCCCGCGTCTACCTCAAATTCGGCGTGCACTCACGCCAGCAGCTCGCGCACGCTATCGCCTTGCACACCAGATAACGAGGAATGATCTCCGCTCGTCCGCGGCGCACGATGGACCAGACGCATCGACTGCGAGGATCAGTCCATGACGCTGTCGACCGAGTACGCCGAAGCCTGCAGATGGAACAGCTCGGCGTACTGCCCACCCAGGGCCACCAACTCATCGTGCGTGCCCTGCTCTACGACCCGTCCATGATCAAGAACGTAGATCCGGTCGGCAGTCCGTACCGTGGAGAACCGGTGGGAGATGATCAAGGCACTGCGGCCGCGCAGCACCTCGTGCAGCGAGGAGAAGAGGTCGTACTCCGCCCGCGCATCGAGGGCCGCCGTCGGCTCGTCGATGATCACCAGCGGCGCGTTGCGATAGAACGCCCGCGCAATCGCCACCTTCTGCCACTGACCGCCGGAGAGCTCGTGGCCTCCTGTGAATCGCCGAGACAGCGGCGTTTGATATCCGGCGGGCAGCGAAGACAGGAACGAATCTGCGTCGGCGATCTTGGCCGCTTCGCGGACCGCCGTATGGTCGATCTCGTCGTCCGGCCGCGCCACGGCAATGTTCTCCTCGGCGGAGAGGGCGTAGCGGACAAAGTCCTGAAAGATGATCGCGACCCGCTCCCGGAAGAGATCCGGCCGGAAGGTACGTACGTCGGTACCATCCCAACGAACAGCTCCGCTGCCTGGCTCGTACAAGCCGGCCATGACCTTGGCCAGCGTGGTCTTGCCCGAGCCGTTCTCACCGACGAGGGCGACCACCTCGCCACGGTTGATCTCGATGCTGGCGGCCTGCAGGGCAAGCGCGCTGCGCCCGGGATAGGAGAAGCTCACGGCATCGGCACGAATGCGATGGAAGTCCGTGGGCGGTGCAATTTCGCGTGACCCGCCTTCGGCAGCCGGTGCCAGCGTCAGGAAGCCGTCAAGGTCGTCAATGAACATTCCCGACTCGAAGATCGCTTGTACGCCGGTGAAGCCCGACTGAACCTGACCTGCAAGCAGCCGGATCGCGACCAGCGCCGCGCCCGCCTCCGCAATGCTGAGGCGGCTGGTCGAAATCAGCCACGCCAGCAAGAAAAGGGTCAGCCCCAAGAGTGCGGCCGAGCCGAGACTGCCAACCGCACCGAGCCTCGAGCGGTGCGAGACGTGTTGTGCAAGATCACGAAGGTAGTCGGCGTACAGGGTGTTCAGGCGTTGGCCGAAGTTGCGCGCGAGGCCGAACGCCCGCACTTCCTTGGCTTCATCCCGGCCGGTCTGTACCCAGGTCAGATAGCTCCGAAGTCGCATCGATTGCGTCTGCCGAGCCAGAAAGTCGAACTCCAGCTGACTCTGCCTCCGGCTTGTGAGCAACACAGGCACACCGCCAACCAGGAGCAGCGGCAGCAACGCGGGATGAACCAGCACAATCGCGATCACCAACGCTGCGCTCGCCGCGAGTGCCCCCATCGTCGCCAACAGGCCACAGGTGATCTGGTAGGGACGCGTCAGCGCATTGGCCTGGACACGCTGCAAACGGTCGTAGAACCTAGCTGATTCGAACTTCCGCAAGTCGACACGGGTGGCAACTCTCAGGACCCGCTTCCACATGACGGCGAGCACCAGCTCGCCGGCATAGCGCCCGAGCCCCACCTGGACCGAAGCAATGACTGCGGTGGCCGCCGCCAGCCCAGCCAGCAGCAGGACTGGCTGCACCAGCCGCCAAAGATCTTCAATGCTGCCCGTGATGGAGAGCACGGCTGTGAGCGCCAGCTGCACCGCGGCGACCTGAAGCGCGAGGGCAATGGCATTCAGTAGCTGCAGCCCGATCAATGCGAGAAATGGCGTACGTGCAGACTGCCAGACCATAGACAAGCTGCGTGCCATCAGACGGGTGAGCCGGCCTACCGACTTTCGCTGGTCCTGCGCCGGAGTCGCGAGGTCCATCGGGTCGATTTCACGCACGGTTGCATCGTAGGGTTGCTGGAACGCGTGCGTGGCCAGTTCCGGCGAAGCCGGATACCGCTACGGACGCGACTTGCGCGAAGGCGTAATGGGAAAGGGTGAGGAATGGGCAATGGAGCCGAGACGGGTCGCCAACACGGACCTCAGTCGCCGGAACACATCCGAAATGTCGTGCTCGTCGGGCCCGCGGGCGTCGGCAAGAGCACGCTGTTCGAACGCTTGATAGCAGCCCGTGTTCCGGGCCGCCATCAACGCGGTGAGCCCGGGCCGTCACAGTCGCTCGGTGCCGCATCGATTGCCAGCGGTGACGTGATGATCAATCTGCTGGACACCCCCGGGAACCCGGACTTTGTCGGCGAGGTGCGCGCAGGGCTGCGGGCGGCCGACGCTGTCTTGTTCGTGGTATCGGCCAGCGATGAAATCGACGACGCGACCCGCCTGCTGTGGCGGGAGTGTGAGACGACGAATATGCCGCGGGCGATTGCCGTGACCAAACTCGAGCAGTCGCGGGCTGACTTCGACGAGACGATTGGGCGCTGCCGGCGGGTCTTCGGTGATGTCCAGCCGGTTGGCGCACCGCTGATCGAGGATGGCCATGTCACCGGCGCGATCAACCTGCTGCGTCGTTCCGTCACCGACTATCGCAGTGGCGAGCCGACCAAACGCGAGGCCGACGAGGCCGAAGCCACGATCATCGAGGAGCACTGGGACCCGTTGATCGAGTCGATCATCGAGGAGTCTGAGGACGAGACGCTGCTCGATCGGCACCTCAGCGGCGAACCAATCGATCTGGACATCGTCCTGCCCGACCTGCGGGCGGCGATCGCCACGGGGCGGTTCTTCCCGATCATTCCTGCACATGCCCCAACCGGGATGGGTATCGAAGGGCTGTTCGAGCTGTTCGAGTATGGATTCCCGTCCCCAGCATCGTCGCCGCTGCCGACGGTCTATAAGCCGAACGGCACTCCGTTCGGCGCGGTGAGCTGCGATCCGGAGGGTCCACTGGTCGCCGAAGTTGTCCGCACCACGAGCGACCCCTTCACCGGCCGACAGTCCCTGGTTCGGGTCTTCTCCGGCACCCTCAGCCCAGACACTCCGCTACACGTCTGCGGGCATCTGCAAAAGTTCGCACCGCACCATGTCGACGCCCATCCTGATCATGACAGCGACGATGAAAGGGTCGGTCCGCTCTCGGCGCCACTGGGTGATGATGCGAGGCCGAAGCCGTACGCGATGGCTGGTGATCTTGTTCTGGTGTCCAAGCTGGCAGCCGCGGAAACCTCCGACACGCTGTCCGGCAAGGCGCAGCCCGCGCTTGTCGAGCCCTGGTTGCTGCCCGAGCCGCTGCTGCCCATAGCGCTGCACGCCTCCTCTCGTGCCGATGAGGAGAAGCTGGGGTCGGCGCTGCAGCGGCTGGTGGCCGAGGACGTCACAATGCGCCTGGAGCACAATCCGGAGACGCATCAGGTGGTGATCTGGGCGATGGGCCCGGCGCATGTGGACAAGGTGCTAACTGCCTTGCGGGACTCCTGGCACATCCAGGTCCAGGTGGAGCCGGTGCGTACGTCCCTCCGCGAGACCTTCATCCGCGCCACCACCGCGCAGGGCCGGCTGGTCAAACAGTCCGGCGGTCACGGCCAGTACGCGGTCTGCATGATGGAGATCGAGCCGCTGGCACGCGGTGCCGGGTTCGAATTCACCGAGCGCGTGGTCGGCGGAGCGGTGCCTCGACAGTTCATTCCGTCGGTGGAGAAGGGCATTCGCAGTCAGCTGGCCAAGGGCGTGCTTGCGGGTTATCCCCTGGTCGATCTCCGAGTGACATTGGTCGACGGCAAGGCGCACTCGGTCGACTCCTCTGACATGGCCTTCCAGACGGCAGGCGCCATGGCACTCCGCGAGGCGGCCAATGAATCGACCGTTGCCCTCCTCGAGCCCATTGACGAGGTAGAGATCACGGTCGCCGACGACTCGGTCGGGGCCGTCATGGCGGATCTGCGTGGTCGACGCGGCCAGGTGCACGGCACCGAAACTGCGCCAGACCTGCCCGGCTACGCCGTCATTCACGCTGAGGTCCCGGCGCACGAGCTGTCCCGGTACCCGATTGACCTGCGCTCGGTCTCCCACGGCACCGGCACCTTCAAGCGCTCGTTCGTGCGTTACGACTACATGCCGGCCGCATTGGCACGGGAGGTCATCTCGGCCTGACCGCAAGCGCACCGGCGCGACGCAACCGCGGACGAACGGCGCACGATCAGGGAAGGCCTGGCTCTGCTCGTCCGCTTCGCCGATATGGCGGGCTGATTTCTCCAAGGCTGCCCACAACTTATCTGACTGAGAGATCCTGCCTACAGGACAGAAAATCTGCAGCCACTCCGTTCTTATTGGTTCTCAGCGACTTTTTCATTTTGAGATACCGCAAAGGCTTGATCACTGGGTGACATTCGTGGTTAGGTGCGAATGTGGCCGAGAAGCGCGCCACGACCTGAAGTTTCTTTACGAAAGGGTGGCGCGCTCATGGCGAACTCCCTTCTTTCTGTCATCCCTACTCAGCAGCGCTCGGCTCGGGAGGAGCTGACCGAGCGCACTCGCGAGTTGCTCATCGAGGCGCAGACAGCGGGCCCTCTCAGGCGCCAACAGATCCTTGACGAGGTGGTCACCTCACATCTGTGGCTGGCCCAGAGACTCGCCCGACAGTTCCTGCATCGCGGAGAGGACGAGGAGGATCTCGTCCAGGTCGCATGCACCGGGCTTGTGGAGGCCTGCCTGCGCTTTGATCCGCACCAGGGCTCGTTCGTCGGCTTCGCGGAGCCGACCATCAGTGGTGTGCTCAAGCGGCACTTTCGTGATCACGGATGGACCGTTAGGCCCCCGCGTCCCACTCAGGAGCTCGCGTCGCTTATCTGGCGGCGCTGGCCAACGCTGGTTCAGGAAATGGGTACGCTCCCCTGCGCACAAGATCTTGCAGAAGAACTCGGGGCGCCCGTGACCGCTGTGCAGCAGGCCCGCATGGCCAGTGAGGGCTACACCGCTTCCTCGATCGACGCTGCCATGTCCCGCGGAGTCTCATTTTGCTCTAGCGAGGCCGACGAGGACCTCGACCGGACCGAGGCCCGACTCATCATCGATCGAGCAGTCGCACAGTTGGACGAGTCCGAACGCCGGCTGATCCGGTTGCGCTACTTCGAACAGCGCTCGCAATCCGACATCGCGCAGGAACTAGGCATCAGCCAGATGCAGGTATCTCGGCTGCTCTCGCGCCTGCTGCTCAAGTTACGCAGCATTGTCGGCGCACCGAACGAACTCGCGGCTGCCTCCTAGCCGGAGGCTCTGCACACCTTGCTGATGGTCTGCACACTTTGCGCCATGTGCAGACCATCAGCAAGGTGGGTTAACCCAGGTTTCTGACACTCTGCGCACGTTTCACGACGAGATTTGGACTTGGCCTGCCTGCCTGGAAACCCAGGCTCCGAAAGTGGTCACATCCAACAGCCTTTGACCGATTCAGAGATTTTGCTTGTGACCACTTTCGGTGAAGCCGGCGGTCATGACGTGTCTTCTCCATCCCTTTTGACGATTGGCGCTCGGTCTCGTTCCGGCAAAGAACGTTGATCTTCCTCGTCCAGGTCGCCTTACATCTGTAGTGTTCGACGCAAGATCGTTGAGAAGCGGCCCGGACGCTCTTGGTGGCCCGAGTGCCGAGCGTGGACCGGAGTGCACCAATGAGCGAAGTTGACAGTCCGTTGCTGGAGGTTCGCGGGCTCGTCAAGGACTATCCGGGCGTACGCGCCCTGGACGGTGTCGACCTGACCGTGACCAGCGGCCAGGTGCACTGCCTGATCGGCCAGAACGGGGCCGGAAAATCGACGCTCATCAAGTGCGTCTCGGGGCTGGTGGAGCCCACCGCCGGTGAGGTCTTGTTCGAGGGCCAGCCGCTCCCGGTCGGGGATCCGAACGCGTCCATCGCCCGCGGCATCGCCACCATCTACCAGGAGCTCGACCTGGTTCCGCACCTGTCGGTTGCACTCAATGTGTTTCTCGGCCACGAGCACAAACGTGGTCCGCTGCTGAACCGGGCGTCGATGCATCGCGAAACCGAAGCGCTGCTCGCCCGGCTCGGGAACGAGGGCATCTCTCCTACGGCGTCGGTTACGACGCTGCGACCAGCGCAGCAACAGGTGGTCTCTATGGCCCGAGCGCTTTCGCACTCGGTCAAACTGCTGATCCTCGACGAGCCGTCGGCGGTCCTGGATGACGTCGAGGTGGAAGCGCTGTTCGGCGTCGTACGACGGCTCACCGCCGAAGGAGTCGGGGTCATCTGGATCTCGCACCGGCTCGGTGAGGTGGGTGAACTGGGCGACGTGGCGACCGTGTTGAAGGAGGGGCGGACCGTGGCCACCGAGCTACCACCGGACACGCCGGTCGACACGCTGATCAGACACATGGTCGGTGGGCGCATGGAGGCCTTGTTCCCCGACCGCGGACCATTCCGCGAAGAGACCGTGCTAGAGGTGCGCGGGTTGACCCGGGCCCCGGACGTCTACGACGCCTCGTTGACGCTGCACGAGGGCGAGATCCTCGGCCTGGCCGGGCTGGTCGGCTCGGGTCGGACCGAGCTGATGCGCCTCATCTACGGCCTGGACCCTGCCCAGGCGGGTGAAGTCGAGGTCGGCGGCCACCGCCTCCCGCCCGGCCGGCCGGACCTGGCCATCCGGGCTGGGCTCGGGATGGCGCCAGAGGAGCGAAAGTCCGAAGGGCTGTGGCTCGACTGGAGTATGATCCGCAACACTTCGATCGCCGACCTCAGCCGGTTCCGGCGCGGCCCGTTCACCGACCGAGCCGCCGAGCGGCGCGACGCCACCCGCCACCTACGGTCATTGAACACCCAGCCTGACGCCCCTGAGCGGCCGGCGCGGCTGTTCTCCGGGGGCAACCAGCAGAAGGCGGTTCTGGCCCGCTGGCTGTTGCGTTCCTGCCGCGTGCTGTTGCTGGACGAACCGACTCGCGGTGTCGACGTCGGCGCCAGGTCGGAGATCTACCGGGTGATCGCTGACTTGGCCTCCAACGGGATCGGGATCGTGATGGTTTCCAGTGAGCTTGCCGAGCTGCTCGGTTTCTGCCACCGCGTGCTGGTAATGCGTGAGGGCCACATCGTCGATGAGCTCGATGGTGCGACCAGCACTGAGGAGGACGTGCTGCGGTCGGCTGTCCCGGTTCATCACATAGCAAAGGCAGGGTAAGGAAATGGCCGTCGATACTGCGCCCACGGTGGATGTTCGGACCCGCTTACGCCAGGTGCCCGTCCAGGAGCTGGTGCTACCGGTAGTGATCATCGCGCTGATCATTGTCGGGGTGATCATCAGGCCTGGCGTCTTCTTGACCAGCGACAACCTGCTCAACGTGCTCACCCAGGCAAGCATCACCGGCATCATCGCCATTGGCATGACGTTCGTGATCGCCACCGGAGGCATCGACCTGTCCGTAGGGTCGGTGCTGGCGGCGGCCAGCATCGCTGGGGGCCTGCTGGCCGAGTATGGCTCCTGGATGTTCATGCTCGGCGCGGTGGGCTTCGCCCTGCTCCTCGGTTCGATCAACGGTCTGACCATCACCGTGGGCAAGGTGGTTCCGTTCATCGCCACCCTGGCCATGTTGACAATTGCCCGCGGTTTGGCTTTGTGGATGTCGGACAAGACACCCATCAGCCTGATCGAACTAGGAATCCTGCAGGGCTTCGGCAGCGGCCGGGTGCTCGGGGTGCCCGTTCCCGCCATTGTGTTCGTCGTCGTCGCCATCGCTGGCTGGGTGTTGCTCAACCGCACGACCTTCGGTCGACGCGCGGTTGCCGTCGGCGGCAACCGTAGCGCCGCCCGGATCGCGGGCATCCGCCCCGGACGGATCATCTTCGCCGTCTATGCGCTCACCGGGCTGTGCGTTGGCATCTCAGCCATCCTGCTGTCGGGCCGGCTGGCCAGCGCTTCCCCGGTCGTCGGGAACCTGGTCGAGCTGGACGCCATCGCCGCCGTGGTCATCGGTGGGACCGCGCTGACCGGCGGCAAAGCCACCGTGACCGGCACCTTCTTCGGTGTCATCACCTTCGGCCTGATCTTCAACCTGCTGAACCTGCTCAACATGCCCGCCGAGATCCAAGGAATCGTCAAGGGCGTACTCATCCTCGTCGCCGTGGCGCTGCAGCGCCGCGACTAGCCAGGCCATCCGTCTCTGTCCCGCCGCTCCGCCTCCAGGAGGAGTCGCATCGTAGAAAGGAAGAAGAGCACATGAGGCTCCCTCGAATACTGGTACTCGGAGTCGCGCTCGCGGCCATCACGCTTACCGCCTGCACAAATGAGGCCCAGCAGCCGCAGCAGCCTGCTGCATCGCAGGCCCCTTCCGCTCAGCAGACCGGTGGCGTCTCCGGTCGTGCCGTCAAGGTCGCCTTCAGCGCGCCAGGTGCTGACCACGGCTGGCTCAAGGCGATCACCGACAACGCCCGCACGGCGGCTGACAAGCTGGGAGTCGACCTCGTGCTGTCCGAGGGCACCAACGACTCCGCAGCCCAGGTATCTCAGGTAGAGACGCTCATCAGCCAGAAGCCGGATGTGCTGGTCATCCTTCCCAATGAGGGTGGTCCACTGACCCCTATCGCGCAGAAGGCAATGCAAGCTGGCATTCCGGTCGTCAACATCGATCGCGAGTTCTCGAGCCCGACGGCCTATCGGACCTGGATCGGCGGCGACAATTACGGCATCGGCAAGGCCGCCGCTGACCTCATCGCCGATGAGCTGAAGTGCCAGGGCAACGTCGTCGAGATCCAAGGTGTCGCCGGCATCTCGGTGACCGAGCTGCGCACCAAGGGCTTCACCGACGGCATCAAGCGCTGCAACGGCGGGATCAAGATCGTCGCCAGCCAGCCGGCCGACTTCCTGCCTGACAAAGGCCTCCAGGTGATGGAGACCATCCTCCAGGGCCAGAAGGACATCGACGCGGTCTACACCCACGACGACGACATGGCGATGGGTGCGGTCCAGGCGATAAAGGCAGCCAACCGGGAGGACGAGATGTTCATCACCGGGGCCGGTGGGTCCAAGGACGCGATGAACCTGATCGCCCAGGGCGGCCTTTACCGCGCCACGTTCCTGTACAACCCCTCGATGTCGGGGTCGGCGGTCTCGCTGGCCAAGCTGATCGCCGAGCACAAGGGCCTCAGCGAGCTGGTCGAGCCGGAGGTGCCGAGCCGCATCGAGCTGCCCGCGACCACTGTCACCAAGGAGAACGTCGCAGCGGTGCAGAACCTGGGCTATTGAGAGATCTCCACTGAATGTGCATCACGGTTGGCTCCAAACAGGGCCGGAAGACCCGAGTGGCCGGCGGTGATGCGAAATCAGGGGGTGACCCCACGAGGGGTTTCCGTCGGCAGCCGGCCGGTGGACACCAGCCGTTGGGCCACATCGCCGATCTTGCTCTGCGTGTCGCGCGCTGCTCGTCGCAACCGGTTGAAGGCGGTCATCGAATCCACGTGATCGCGGGCCATCAGATAACCGACACCGCGCTCGATGATCACCCGGTAGTCCAACGCGTACTGCAGCTGCCCTGCCAGCTCGCCGGCATTCTGAGCGGCCACGGCGGCGGCAAGGGTGGTCTCGATCACGTCGCGATAGCGACCCAGGGCCTGGCACTCGTCGTCCTGCCAGACGTGCGGCCGGTCGTAGAACACGTCAAGTGTGCCGACGGTGACCGCACCGAGGCGTACCGGGAGGCCCAGCACCGCGCGTACGCCGTGCGGGCGGAGTGCGGCGCCAAGATCCGGCCAGCGTGGCTCCGCGGTCACGTCGGTGCTCGCCACAGCGGTGTTGTTGACGAATGCCTCAGTGCACGGACCTTGCCCAGTCTCGCTCTCCACCACTTCAAGCATGCGCCCCGGGCCGTCTGATGCGGCGACGTAGCGTGGAATGTTCTGCTCATCGGCGAGCATGATGCCGCTGCCCGTAACGCCGAAAAGATCCGCGCATGCCTCGGTCACGTGGCGCAGGGCCTCCACCACGCTGGTGCCTGGTTCGCCGAGCGCGGCGAGCCTGCGCAAGCTGGCAGCGAGGGCCTCGGGATCAATCGCCAAGGCCGGCCTGATTCGTGTGCATGGCGCGCCCTCCCGAAGTTGCGGTGGTCATCGTGTTCGATCATGGTCTACCGAAGGCGACGTGTCGAGCCGAGTCATCGCAGG
This sequence comes from uncultured Actinomycetota bacterium, assembly GCA_963759635.1. Classification (GTDB taxonomy): domain Bacteria; phylum Actinomycetota; class Actinomycetes; order Propionibacteriales; family Propionibacteriaceae; genus Microlunatus. The sequence continues at coordinate 72,250 of CAVXAP010000022.1, read as the reverse complement.
TCTTCGCGGGTGACGCGCTGCCCGTCAGCTGTCGCCGGCACGAGGCGTACACCGTCGGGCAGATGCTTTTCGAGCGAACTGAGCAATCTCGCCTTCGCGGGGTCGATCTGACCACAGTGCGCCTCGATCACGGCCTCGGCGATCTCCCGAACCTTGACGTGGCCGTTCTGCGAAAGCCGCACCAGTAGAGACCAGGCCCGCTCGGGACTGATGGCAAAGCGCTGGGCGAGGAGCCCGACCGCCACTCCGATCTGCTGCCGACGCGTCAGCGCGTCCCTGAGTTGTGCGATCTCGGCTTCCAACTCGGCAACTCGGGAGCTGATATTCAGGCTCTCGGCAACGAAACCAACCTGTGTGGGTGGTAGCGGCGAGACCATGCGTCACCTCGATGACGTCAGGTCCGCGGACACAAGGCGGAGACCGATAGAGAACCACAAGCGAGTGTAGCCGCCCGTCGAAAAACTGCCGCATGTTGCTGAGAATCCTCAGCCGCCGAAAGAGTCGCGACGCACCCAGTGCCTGCGCCGGTCGACGAACGGCCCCGCAGCATGGCTTCTCAGCTACGGGGCCTGGGGTGGGGCGGATCCTAGGTTTCAACGCCACCCTGTTTGCGACATACCCAATCGGCAGCGAAGCCAACGTTTTCGCCGGGATCAACATGCAACGGCGTTTCTCAGAGACTTCTTCGTTCGCTGGATGGCCTCAGAGGTTGCTTCCAACATGACGCCGGTGCTTACATCAAAAGGTGGCCAAGCAGCGCGCCACGCCCGTAGTACATAACGAAGGGTGTCGCGCTCATGGCATTCTCCGCGACCTCTGTGGTCTCTGCTTCCCAGATCCCGCGCGAAGAGCTCGCTGAACGTACGCAGGACCTCCTCATTGCGGCCGAGACTGCAGACCGCGTCGAACGCCAGCGGATCCTCGATGAGGTCGTCACGTCCCATTTATGGCTGGCGGAAACGCTGGCTCGCCGGTTCGCGCATCACGGCGAGGACGAAGAGGACCTCCTGCAAGTTGCGTGCACGGGGTTGGTCGAAGCCTCGCAGCGTTTCGACCCGCATCAGGGCTCATTCATTGGCTTCGCCGTACCGACCATCAATGGGGTACTCAAGCGTCACTTCCGTGATCATGGTTGGGCCGTACGTCCGCCCCGGCCGACTCAAGAACTCGCCTCGATCATCTGGCGGCAGTGGCCCGCCCTGGTGCAGCAGATGGGAGCTGTGCCACGTGCGCGAGATCTCGCCGAGGAACTGGGCGAGCCGGTCCGAGCGGTGCAGCAGGCCCGCTTCGCAAGTCAGGGATACAGCGCCTCCTCGATCGACGCGGCGATGTGCCGAGGAATCTGCTTCTGCTCCAACGAGACCGTCGAGGACTTTGATCGTACGGAGGCGCGGTTGATCATCGAAGAAGCTCTGACGCAGCTCGACGAGGACGAACGGCGACTCATCCTGCTGCGATTCTTCGAGCAGCGCTCTCAGTCTGAGATCGCCGAGGAGGTCGGCACCAGTCAGATGCAGGTCTCGCGAATGCTGTCGCGGCTGCTGGTGAAGATGCGCACCATCATCGGCGTACCAGAGAGCTTGCCCGCGGCCTCGTAATTTGACCTCAGCCGGGCCGGCGTACAGGGGTCGGCCCGGGGCTCACGGCTCCCGGGGTGGCAGTTTGCCTCAAGAATGGGCTGGGAATATCAGACGCATGACCTTTGATCCGCGCTACGCCATCGTCACAGCCTCCGACTCCGGGATCGGCAAGGCGACCGCTGTGGCCCTCGCCGAGGCCGGCATGGACGTCGGCGTCACCTGGCACAGCGACTCCGAAGGTGCCGACGCCACCGCCGAGGAAGTGCGATCCCATGGGCGCAAGGCCGTGGTCAAACAGCTCGACTACACGGACCTGCCCTCCTGCGCCGTCAGCGTCGACATGCTGATCGACGACCTCGGTGGGCTCGACGTCTTCGTCAACAATGCCGGCACGGGCAGTTCGACGCTGTTAGTCGACACGACCTACGACGAGTGGCGGAAGATCATCGCCACCAACTTGGACGGTACCTTCGTCTGCATGCGGCAAGCGGCGAAGCACATGGTGAAGGCGGGCAACGGCGGCCGGCTGATCGCGGTCACCAGCGTTCACGAGCACCAGCCACGCATCGGATTCGGCCCCTACGACGCCGCCAAGCACGGCATCGGCGGATTGATCAAGACCTTCGCCCTCGAGCTCAGCCAGTACCAGATCACCGCGAATTCCGTCGCTCCGGGCGAGATCACAACCCCCATGACCGGCCAGGAGGACCAAGATCCCCATCAGGAGGAAAGGCTCGGCATCCCACTTGGTCGGCCCGGCGACGCCCGCGAGGTCGCAGCGGTGATCGCCTTCCTCGCGAGCCCGCAAGCCAGTTATGTGACGGGAGCGTCCTGGGTCGTCGACGGCGGCATGCTGCAGATGGGGCCACAGGCCGGCTCGCATCTGACCAGTAACGACTGGCGCAAGGCCTAACACGAAGATGAAAGCTGTTACCTGGCAGGGCTTTCGCAACATCTCGGTAGAAGAGGTCGCCGACCCGGTGATCAAGGAACCGAACGACGCGATCATCAAGGTCACGAGCACGAACATCTGTGGATCCGATCTCCACCTGTACGAGACCATGGGTGCTTTCATGAGCGCCGGTGACGTACTGGGCCACGAGGCCATCGGCATTGTGCTCGAGGTCGGTCGCGACATCACTCAGATCCGTCCCGGCGATCGGGTGGTCGTGCCCTTCCAGATCTCCTGCGGCCACTGCTGGATGTGCGAGCGCCGGCTCTACACACAATGCGAGACGACCCAGGTACGCGGCGAGGGCAGCGGTGCCGCACTGTTCGGCTACTCGAAGCTGTACGGCCAGGTGCCAGGCGCCCAGGCCGAGTACCTCCGCGTACCGGAGGCCCAGTTCACCCACATCTTGGTGCCGGAGGGACCACCGGACGACCGCTTCATCTACCTGTCTGACGTGCTTCCGACGGCATGGCAGGGGGTGGAGTACGCCGGCGTGCCCGACGGTGGCTCACTGCTCGTCCTCGGTCTCGGGCCGATCGGCGACATGGCCTGCCGGATCGCCCAGCAGAAATGGATCGACAAGATCATCGCGGTCGACCTGGTGGACGAGCGGCTCGAGCGAGCGCTCGCCCACGGCATCCAGGTGATCGATCTGCGGGAGCACGAAGATGATCTTCCCGAGGTGGTACGGGAGCTGACCGACGGCCGTGGTCCGGACTCGGTGATCGACGCGGTAGGCATGGAGGCCCACGGTTCCCCTGGCGCGGCGTTCGCCCAGCGCGTCACCGCGCACCTGCCCGATGCCGTCACCGAGCCGCTGATGAAGAGGGCGGGACTCGATCGGCTTGCCGCGCTCTACACGGCGATCGAGACGGTACGCCGGGGCGGGACCGTGTCCCTATCGGGTGTCTACGGCGGCATGGCCGATCCGATGCCGATGATGTCGTTGTTCGACAAGCAGATCCAGCTCCGGATGGGTCAGGCCAATGTGAAGCGCTGGATCCCCGACATCATGCCCTTCCTGACCGACGATGACCCGCTCGGCGTGGACGAATTTGCCACCCACCGGCTGCCGCTCGCCGATGCTTCGGCGGCGTACGAGACGTTCCAGCGCAAGGCCGACGGCGCGGTCAAGATCATGCTCAAGCCGTGGTCATGACCCGGCCGTGATCATCCCGTGATCATCTCCGGAACTTGTTTTACTTCTCGAACCGGCGGGTACCCGTGACCTATCAACAATCCATCCGATTGGAGAAAGTCGTGACCAGCCCTACCTATGATCCGGCGAGCGGGCCCGTGGACCCGGGCGTCGAGCAACCTGACCCCCGCCTCGGGGAGGCCATGCCGCCTGGCACATTCGCCGACTCCGAGGTGGAATATTCCAGAACTGAGAGGAGCGGCGAGCGGTACGACCAGTCGATGCCCTCCGGCTCCGAGGACAGCTCCACCGTCGATACCGCCAAGAGCGAAGCGGCCAACGTCAAGGACACCGCCGCCGATGCCGCCTCTGGCGTAGCGGAGGTAGCCAAGAGCGAGGTCTCGAACGTGGCCGGCGAGGCCAAGTATCAAGCCAGGAACCTGGTGGACCAGACGAGATCTCAGTTGCGGGGCCAGGCGAGTAACCAGAAGTCGCAGCTCGCATCAAGGCTGAACAGCTGGGCGTCTGAGCTCGGCTCGATGGCCTCGAAGTCAGACGATTCTGGGCCGATGACCGATCTCGCGTACGAGGCGTCACGCCGCGTCGGCGAGATATCCCATTGGCTTGACAACCATGAGCCGGCTGATGTGCTCGACGAGGTCAAACGGTTCGCTCGTCGTCGGCCGGTCGCTTTTCTGGCTCTGGCAGCCGCGGCCGGCGTGGTGGCTGGCCGAGTGACTCGCGGCGCCGTGGCCGCGAACACCAGCGTTGACTCCGACACCGAGCCGACCCCTGCGCGTGCCTACGACAGCGATGTCTACGCTCGCGGCGGCTACGAGGGCGGCCAAGAAGGTGGCGGAGCGTACGGTACCCGCACGTACCAGAACGGTGGCTACGACCCGAGCTACGGCGAAATGGCGGGCGAGACCAGCTACCAGGGCGGCGGCATGCCGGCTCCGGGGCAGGGCGACGTACGCCGATGACCGATTACGCAGGCCAGGCGCCCCCGCGGCGCCCATACGAAGACATGCCAGAAGCAACAGCTGGAAATAAGAGCATCGGGGAGGCGATTGGCGATGTGACGCGCGACCTCTCGCTCCTGGTCCAGCAAGAACTGGCGCTGGCGAAGGCGGAAGTTCGCCAGACCGCCACCCGAGCGGGCCAAACAGCCGGAATGTTCGCCGGCGCCGCAATTGCCGCGTTCTTATTCGTGCTCTTTTTGTCGCTCGCCCTGTGGGTGGCAATCAGCGACCGAACTGGGCCTGGCTGGGGGGCGGTCATCGTCGCCTTTATCTGGCTGGTGGCTGGTGTGGTGCTCTACCTGGTCGCCCGCGCCCAGATGAACAAGATCAGCGGATTGCCGCAGACGACTGAAACTGTGCGCCAAGTTCCGAACGCACTCAAAGGACATGAGGAGAGAAACCTATGACTACCAGCAATGATCCGGATGAGATCCGGGCGGATATCGAACGGACGCGCGCGGCACTGAGCGACGACGTTGACGACCTGGCTGAGAGCGTCAAGCCGAAGAACGTGGCACAGCGGCAGGTCGACAAGGTCAAGGACGCCGCGAGCAACGTCAAGGAGCGAGTGATGGGCTCCGATGATGACGACTACAGCGGCTCTGCGGTTGGCGCAATCGGCGATAGGGCCTACGCGGCCAAAGATGCGGTAGCTGACAAGGCGTATGCGGCGAAGGACACCCTGAGCGAAAAAGCGTCCGAGGCAGGCGATGCCGTGAGGCAGGCGCCGACGCGGGTGAAGCGGAAGGCGCAGGGCAATCCACTGGCCGCCGGCTTGATCGCCTTCGGCCTCGGCATGCTGGTCTCCTCGCTGATTCCTTCCACCGAGAAGGAGCGCGAGGCCGTGTCCCAGCTGCAAGATAATTTGGAGCCGGTCAAGCAGAAGGCCACTGAAGTAGCGCAGGACATCGGCGAGAGCCTGAGGCCAGCAGCGCAGGAGGCCGCCGAGTCGGTAAAGACAACGGCTCAGGAAGGCGTCGAGAGCGTCAAACAGGAAGGTCAGTCGGCAGCCGCCGACGTCAAGGACCAAGCGCAAGCCTCAAAAGAGACGGTTCGGCAGCAGCAGTCGAGCTAAGCTCGTAAGCCAGTGGTGGATTCACTTCAGGACATGAGGTGAATCCACCACTTTTCTCTTTTTGCCACCACTGCCGGCCGGAACTCGAGCCAAGTTTCGGCGACCTGCAGCCGGGTATCGAAACGGCATGTCGGGGGTTCGGCTGAGGCCGCAGACACGTGACGCCGTGCCACATAAGGAACGACTGTCATGCGCATCCTGATGTGGGACGTGCACGGCGGCTACACCGACTCCCTCGTCGCCGGTACGCATGACTATCTCTTTCTTCCGCCGGATGCGTCGGGGCGCGGCGGACTCGCGCGGTACGGCAGTTCACCACCAGGCAACGCGTACGAGGTGACAGCGGAGGAGCTAGGTGACCGGCCGCCTGATCTTGTTCTGCTGCAGCGGTTGGAGGAGATCGAGCTCTGCGCCGAACGTCTGCAGCGGCGGCCGGGGCGTGAGGTGCCGGCCATCTTCCTGGAGCACAACACTCCCAAGACCGACGTGCCCTCGACGCGGCACCCCATCGCCGACGAGCCTGGAGTGATCCTGGTGCACGTCACACATTTCAACGACCTGTTCTGGGACTGCGGCAGTACTCCTACTCGCGTGATCGAGCACGGTGTTGCCGACCCGGGACTGCGCTATACGGGCCGCTTGCCGCGTCTGGCGTTCGTCGTCAACGAGCCGGTGAGACGTTGGCGAGTCACCGGCACCGATCTGCTCAGGCACTTCGCCGAGTTCGACGTCGATGCGTTCGGCATCGACGCCGACAAGCTGCCTGAGGCATTGGCCCATTGCCACCAGCGGGTCCACTTCGCGGGAAACCTCGGCCCCAACCCGTTGTACGACGCCATGGCCGAGCACCGGGTCTATCTCCACCTGAACCGCTGGACCTCACTGGGATTGTCACTGATCGAGGCGATGATGCTAGGAATGCCGGTCGTCGTACTCGACACCACGGAGGTTTCGCGCGCAGTACCTGTCGGAGCCGGTGCCCGCTCGACTGAGATCACCGAACTCGTCACCGCTACTCGAGCTCTTCTCAACGACCCCGATGAGGCGCTTCGCTGCGGACTGATCGCTCGGCGTGGCGCACTCGACCGCTACGGCTTGCCGCGATTCCTGCACGACTGGGATCTGGCATTCAAGGAAGCGGCGGACATCTCCATCCGCATTCCGTAAGCTTTGGCGCGCCAATTCGGCCTTCGCGCTGGTGGAGGCTCAACGAGCAATGCGAGGTGATCCTCATGGCTGGCACGGACGTCGCAGCTGCCACTGACTACGCGGCGGATGCCCTCCCGGTTCTGCCGTCACGGACGAACCGGGCGATGATCGCGATAGTGCGGATAGGCGTCGGATTGCTGTGGCTGCAGAACGTAGGCTGGAAAATTCCGCCAAATTTCGGTCGGGGTGACCCGCCTGGCGGGCTGTACCTCTCCGCCAGCCACGCCGTGACCTATCAGGTCTTTCACCCGTACGCCTGGCTTGTGGAGCGGGTCGTGTTGCCGAACTTCACGTTCTTCGGCTGGATGGTTCTGCTGGTCGAAGCGTCGCTTGGGGCGTTTCTGTTGATCGGGCTGGCGACCCGCTTCTGGGCAGTGATCGGAGTGGCCCAGACGGTCGTGATCATGTTGTCGGTGCTGAATGCGCCGCACGAGTGGTTGTGGTCGTACGTCTTGATGCTGCTGGCGCATTTGGCGCTGTTCGCCACGGCCGCCGGTCGGTACGCCGGTCTAGACGGACTGTTGCGTACGTACTGGCAGCACTCCCGGTCGTTGTGGGCGCGATGGCTGGTGCGTGCGTCATGAAGACGCGTGACGCTTTGGATCAGGGGGCGCTGGTGCTCGGCGTGGTGTCCATGGTCAGTGCGGGGTTCGTATTCGTACACGGCAACTTCCAGCTCGTCCAGATACGCGCCGCTGGGCTGGTGGTGGCGTTGGTGCTGGGCCTGCTTGCGGTCGTTGCCGGTTTGCTGGAAGAACGCGCACTAACCTTCGCAACGGGAGTCGCCTTCCTGCTCGCTGCTGTCGTCCAGCTCGGCCTGCTAATCGGCAGCGGCGGCGGCCTGCTCGGCGGTAACGCATCGACGTTCGCGCTGTGGCTAGGCCTGGGTGTCGGGCTGGTCGCGATCGGCATGGTTCCCCGACCCGAGGCGACCGACGAGACATCCCAGGTAATTGCCTGAACGCGTCGCCGAGCGGCGTGCCAGAAATCAACTTGGCGGGGCAGTGGTTCCACTGCCCACACGGCCCCGTGATTGCTGATAGGACTGCTGGGTAAGGGTTTTGAGCCGGTGCAGGTCATGCCCCTCTCCAAGGAGGTTTGGATGAGTAACGCAGTCAATACGCCAGATGCTGACCGCGGCAACAACGTTGAGGATCGCCCGGTCACCAGCACTCCCTCTGACCGAGCAGTAGCGGACGACACCACAGCCTTAGACCGCCGTGATGTGGTGACGAGGGAAAAGGACGCCTTCGGCGGGATGAAGTTCGGCAGCTGCTTCTTCGGCTGGCTCACCGCTTCGGGTACGGCGGTGCTGTTAGCTGCCCTCGTGACCGGCGTCGGCGCGGCGCTCGGGCTGAGCCGCACTGTCGACGTCACCAACCCAACGCCGGCTCAGACTGAGTCGATCGGCTTTGTCGGCGGCATCGTATTGCTCGCCATCATATTCGTGGCCTATCTCGCCGGCGGATACGTGGCCGGCCGGATGGCTCGATTCAACGGACTCAAGCAGGGCCTCGGTGTGTGGCTCTGGGCCGTGATCATGGCGGTCCTGATTGGAATTGCCGGCTGGCTGGCTGGCGCACGCTTCGACCTTCTTGCTCAGGTGAACAGCTTCCCGCGTCTCCCCTTGAATGAGGGCACGCTCACTACCGGAGGCATCATCGTGGCCGTCGGCGTGGTTGCCGCGAGCCTCATTGGCGCGCTGCTCGGCGGGCTGGCCGGGATGCGTTACCACCGCAGGGTTGACCGGGCCGGCCTGGGTCTGTGAGCTGAGCCGAAGAACTCGCCTCCCTGACCAAGAAGGACTCGCCTCTCGAACTAGGTGGTCACGAACAACACGATTTCTTGCCGATCCGATGTTGTTCGTGACCACTTTTCTGTTGGTGGCCGCAAGCCGGGCCTCGGCTGCCTCCAGAACTTCGTCGGTCCCGACATCAAGAAGGGTTGGATCGATCCGCCGGCCATGGGGGTCGCCGGTGACTCCGCGCCAAATCACGGTTGCTGGAGCCTGGGCCGGTGGCCCCCAACGCCCAGGGGGCGTGGGACCGAACAGGACCACGGACGGAGTCGCGTACGCGCTCGCAAGGTGAGCGATCCCGGTATCCCCGCTGATGACCAGGCGGGCATCGGCGACGAGCGCGGCCAGCCCGCCAAGATCGAGATCGCCTGCCATGACCCAGTCGCTGCCGAGGCCGGCGGATCGGGCCACAGCGAGGCAGCGGTCACGCTCCGAAGCGGATCCGGTGATGCAGACCGAGTGTCCGGCGAGAGCCAAAGCTCGGGCGACGGTTCCGAAGCGGCTGACCGGCCAGCGGCGGGCCGGAGCCTTGGCGCCGGGGTGCACAATCACTGCCTGCCGAATCCCCGGTGACTGGGTGGGCTTGGCTAGCCCGAGTTCCGCAGGGTCGGCGGGGATCCCTTCCATGATGAGCAACCGGGCCCAACGCTCAACCTCATGCATGTCCTCGCACCAGTCCGGCCCCGCGATGTAGGGGTATTGCGAATGGCGGTGGGTGAGCAGCCGACGCGCTCCAGTAGCGAGCAGATCCTCGATGCTCTGCGGCCCTGTCCCGTGCAGGTTGACCGCAAGGTCCGGCGGCGGCGACATGGCAGACAGCTCACCCAAACCGTTCACCGGCAGCAGCCCGTCGAGCGCTCCGGTCAGCGCGGCCAGCGGCTCGAGCACGGCCGGCGCCGCGAGAGTGATCGATGCGTCGGAGAAGGCGCGCCGCAGGCCGCGGTACGCGGGCACCGCGGTGAGGAAATCACCGAGCCCAAGCGCCCGAAGGATCACAACATCCGAGACTTGGTCAGACGACCACACAGCCGACTGCCCCTCCCCAGGCGAATTTCCGACCAGAGTGGACTTTCGACTTCCGCCCTCTTCTTGACTTCTGCAGTCGGTTCGCCTCTTGCACTACGGCCAGGAGCTTTCCGTCGAACTGCAGACGACCAGCTCACGTAGCTCGCAACCCGGCGGCTGGCTCAGAGCGAAGACCACAGCGGCGGCAACATCCTCCGGAGCGTTGAGTACCGCATCGGGCGGCGGCTTGTACTGCTCGGTCCGATCATCGAAGAAGTGCGTGTGCATGCCGCCCGGGATGAGCAGAGTGACACCGATCTCGCCCGCAGTCTCAGCGGCCAGGGCGCGGGTGAAGCCGACGACGCCGAATTTCGATGCGCAGTACGCGGTGGCGTCGCTGACTGCTTTGATGCCGAGCGTCGAGGCGCAGGTCACCACCCGTCCATGACTGCGACGCAGGTACGGCAGTGCCGCGCGGACGACGGCGGCAGTGCCCAGCAGGTTCACACGGATGACGCGTTCCCAGTCCTCAACCGGTACCTCGTCGAGCCGACCGCACGAGTCGATGCCGGCGGCAGTAAACACACCGTTCAGCTGACCGCCCGCGGCCTTCACGGCAGCGTCAACCGCCGCCGTGGCAGCAGCGGAGTCGGCGAGATCAACCTGTTCATACGCAACAGGATCCGCAGGTTGCACCCGGTCAAGCACCAGCGGTGTTCCGCCCGCCGCCTGCACGGCCGCCGCAGCCGCGGCGCCGAGCCCGGAGGAACCGCCGGTGATCAAGATCGTGCCGAGCGCCTGCGGCGCGACGTTGCCGGTGCGCGGGAAGGGAGCCACGGTGGTGGCAGTCATGAAACCTCCTGGGAGATGTCGTTGCTGGCTAGGTGTTCGGTGCGCGCGGTGTGCACCAGCCGGGTGGTCGAGTATCCGGGTACGACGGGCAGCAGCACGACACGCCCGCCGAGCCGCTGAACTACTTCGGCCTCGGGAATGATGCGGTCGGCGTAGTCCTCGCCCTTGACCCACACGTCGGGCTGGAGCCGGGCGAGCAGCGAGGCCGGCGTCTTTTCGTCGAAGATCGCCACGCCGTCGACGGCAGCCAGGGCATTCAGCACCCGGGCCCGATCTTGCTCCGGTACGACAGGACGGCCCGGACCCTTGGCCCGGCGTACGGAGGCGTCCGAGTTCAGGCACACCACCAACGCATCGCCGAGTGCCCGCGCCTGGTTGAGCAGGCTGATGTGACCGCGGTGCAGCAGGTCGAAGCAACCACCCGTTGCGACCAGCCGGCCACCGGCGCGACGTACCCGGTCAGCGACCTCGAATGCATCGACCGTTCCCGCCAACTCGGTCAGCCCCAAAGACAAGTCGATCGCCTCCACCCCCGAGACGGTCGAGACCGCGGTCGCTGCCCCATCCAGCACGAACTGCGCCGCCGAGACCACAGCAGCCTGCACCGCTGCGCGCGTGTCCGCTCCGCCGAGCAGAGCCGCCGTGGCCGCCACCGCGAACTGATCACCAGCCCCACAGGTATCGACGCGGCCCTGCGCTTGACTCTGGAAATCCAATAACGGGACACGCGTGGTACGCGGAGGTTCGGTCTCGGTCAGGACAGCTCCACGCCCACCGACAGTCACCGCGACCGCCCGGGCATGCCAGCTCGCGCACAGCCGCCGACCCTGGTCAGCGGGGTGATCAGCACCGCTGGATAGTCGAGCCTCGTCGGCATTGGGCGTGACCAACGTGCAGCCACGTACCGGAGCCGAGCCGCGCGGATGCGGGTCCCAGACCACCGGCACCGCATTCGTCTTCGAGAGCAGGACTTGCTGGATCGCCGGCAGGCCGGCTAAGCCTCGGCCGTAGTCGGAGACCAGGATGGCGCCCGCCGATTCGAGTGCGCGTACGGCTCCGGGCGGCAGAGCAGCCCGACGAGCCTGCCCTGCACCTGAGTCCACCCGCAGCATGGGCACCTGGCGTGCCGCGATCCGAACCTTGCAGGCGGTTTGCCCCTCCAGCGGCATGGAACGTACGTCAACATGATCAACGAGCAGATTCAGCAGCGCGTCGCCGAGGTCATCGGTGCCGACTGCGGTGATCAGGATGACCTCCTGACCGGATCGGGCGGCCAGCAATGCGGCGAGGCCCGCACCTCCCGGTCGCCGCCGCTGCCGCGTGATGTCCACCACCGGCACGGGCGCCTCGGGACTGAGCCGGCTGGCATCGCCCTCGATGTCGATGTCGAGCAGGGAATCGCCGAGGACCACGAGCGGACCGCGGCGAGCGGCTGTCACCATGCGGGTACCTGCAGCGCCTCGTCCAGCGCGATGCACAGTGCATGCACCAAGGACAGGTGGATCTCCTGGACCGTGGCCACGGTCGGCGCCTCCACAGCGATCGCCGAGTCGGAGAGCGCGGCTAGCGGGTTGGGTGCAGGGCCGGTCAGCGACCAGACCGTGACGCCCAAGTCCAAACCCGCTTTGGCCGCGGCAATGACATTTGGGCTGGTGCCACTCGTGGAGAGTGCGACCAGTACGTCGCCGCGCCGGCCGAACGCCTGCACCTGCCGAGCAAACAGCTCCTCGGTGCCGTAGTCGTTGATGATGGCGGTGACGGCGGATGAGTCAGCGGTCAGGGCAATCGCCGGAAGCGGTCGGCGCTCCTGCCGGAAACGGCCCAGCAGTTCGCCGGTTAAATGCTGGGCCTCGGCGGCGCTTCCGCCGTTGCCGCAGGCGAGCAGCTTGGCTCCGGCTGCGAAGACAGCCGCAAGGTGCCGGCCCCAGTCGTGTACGACGGGCGCGGCCGATGCCGCCTCCCGGGCAGCGGTGGCCAACGCGTCGAGGTGCTGGCTGACGAGGTCTTCACTGCCCTGACTCATACCCATGGCGCTCCTTTCGTGGCGGCCTTCTCCGCGTGCGCCCGCAACTGCGCCACGGCTGCAACCACCTCAGTGGGTCGGATTGACGTCAGGCAGGGATGGCCCGGCACCGTGCAGGTGCGCATCCGGCTGTTGCGGCATGGCGCCTGCTGATCGCCAAGCACGACCCGCGGCACGCCGTACGGTGCCCACTGCTGAGCGGACACCACAGGTGCGAACAGCGAGACAACTGGCGTGCCGACAGCCGCGGCCAGGTGGGCCGGGCCGGTATTCGGCACGATCGCAGCATCCGCTCTGCCGAGAACGGCGGCCAGTTCCGAGAGCGACAACTGGCCTCCGAGATCACACGCCTTACCACCGGCCACGTAGCCCGTCAGCGTGGCCTCATCCGCCGACCCCGTGACGACCACTCGCTCTCCGGCGGCCAGCAACGCCGTAACGATGGCCTGGCTGTGTGCTGCCGTCGGACGCCTGGCCGGAACCGCCGCACCCGGGTGAACAACGACGTACGAGGCCGTGTCGACGCGAGCGGTGACGTCGGGCAGCGGCCCGCGTACGGCGAGCCGGGCACCCAATTCGTCAGGAGGAAAGCCTGCGGCGCCGGCCAGCGAGAGGCTGCGTTCGGCCTCCGGCAGGTCCTGGGGTACGCGGTGCCGCAGATCGAGCAGCGAGCCCGGGTAGTCCTCGCAAATTGCGCCGATCCAGGGCACTTCGGCCATCCGCAGCAGCAGCGCGAGCGGCAGGGGTGACTGGTGATAGGAGGTCAGCACGAGGGCCGCGTCGAAGCGCCGAGCCTCGACGGCGCTGAGGAGCTCGGCGACGGCGTGGGCACGCACGGGCGGCGGATCGAACAGCACCCAGGGCGCGTCGTACTCGATGACGTCGTGAACCCCCGGCAGCAACTCAGCGGCCTCGTCGAAGCCTGTGCGTACCAGCATGGTGACCCGAGCGCTGGCGGCCACGGCGCGGACCGCTGGCCCCGCCAACAGCACATCACCGAGGCTGTCGAGTCGAGCCACCAGAACGCGCCGCAAACCGCCACCCCCTGTGCGGCTCATCGTGATATCCCGACGTGGCGTCGTACAGCCGATCGCAACGTGGGCGCAACGGCGGCGACCCGGTGGGCGTGATCGATTTCTCCTATCCTCGTGTATCGGGTGGGCACCAGCACCGCTCGCGCTCCGGCCGCGAGCGCGGCATCCACATCGCTGCCGATGTCGCCGATCATGAGGCATTCATGGGGAGCTACGCCCAGCTCGCGCGCCGCCGCCATCACCAGGCCCGGCGCAGGTTTGCGGCAGCTGCACCCAGCATCCGGGGCGTGCAGGCACACCTGCCAGGTGTCGAAGGGGCCCAGTAACGATTCGACCCGAGCATTGACCTGCGCGAGCTCGTCCGCATTGATCAACCCGCGGGCGACGCCGGACTGGTTGCTGACCACCCCCACTGCGACGCCGCTCCGACGAAGCTGATCCAGCGTGCGCCGAGCGCCCGGCATAGGCCGGACTCGCTGCGGGTCCGCCAGATACGGCACGTCTTCAATCAGAGTTCCATCCCGATCGAAGAGCACGGCTCGAGGTTTGCCGGACGGAACTCGGGGGTTTGTCCGCCCGGCAAACCGCGCTTGAAGCTCCCCTCGCAGTCGATGCGCAACTGCGAGGGGCGGAATCAATGCACTCGTCACCACCACCGTGCCAATTTCACGCGCAGTTCTCGGCCCGGGAAGGATGCGGCCGACGGCGAATTCCGTCGTCAACCCGGCCCACATCAGTCCAGCAACCGCCGCGAGCCGGGCCCAACCAGCCCTGGTACGGGCAGCTCGGCCGCCGGCCAGAGCCGCCAAGGCTGCTGTCGCGCTCGCGGTGGTGAGCAGGTGACGACCGGTCCGCCCGGGTGAGGTTTTGATCAGCGAGCGCCAACGGCGTCCATACTTGGCGCGCAGCAAGGCATTGTCGGCGTTGCCCGCTTGGTCTTTCAAGCTGCTGCGCCAAGTACGTGAGGAGGCGAGCGGGTGGGTCGTTACCCGCTCGCCCCAGACAATGGCGTACCCGAGGCGGACGGTACGCAAGGCCAGGTCGGCGTCCTCCCGGAACGCGCGCGGAAAGCGCTCATCGAAACCACCGGACGCCAGCAGAGCGGATCGCCGGTAGGCCATGTCGGCGGTGATCCACAACGCTCCCGCGAGGTTGGTGGTACGCCGCTCGGCGTCGGTCGGTGGCCGACCGTCCGGCGCTGGCACATGGATCCAAGCCTGCGAAGCGGCCACCTCATCTGGCAGGCCGCCCAGGTCCTCGACCAGCCGTCGGCACCAGTCGGCAGGGATCGCGACGTCGTCATCGAGGAAGGCGATCCAGTCGGCATCCGCTGCGCGCCAGCCGGCGTTGCGCGCCGCTGCCGGCCCGCGGCCGTGGGTACGGACGACGAGCAGCGGCGCTGCCGTCGCAGGTAGATCAAGCTCAGTGGCGGCATCACGCCGGTCGTCAGCGACCACGATGCACGCTGGCGCCGGGTCGCCGTCGACGTTCGCAATAAGTTGGGCGAGCCCCGGGCGTCCGACGGTGGGAATGACAACGGCGTAGCTGATCATGGTCGACGTACCAGGTAGGGGCCGATGGCGAGCGCGTCGACCGGCGCCGAGCCGAAGAGTTCGAGCACATCGCGCGGACTGTCGACCATCGGCCGGCCCGCGGTGTTGAGGCTGGTGTTCACCACGACCGGGATGTCGGTGAGCTGTTCGAACGCGGTGAGCAGGCTCGCCGTGAGGGGGTCGTCGGTGGCGTCGACAGTCTGGATGCGGGCCGTGCCGTCCACATGGGTGACTGCTTGCAGGCGGTCCTGCCAGGCGGGAGCGACATCGTGCACGAAGAGCATGTACGGGCTGGGGACTGGTCCGCGGCTGAAGATCCCAGCTGCTCGGTCCGTCAGCACCATCGGCGCCACTGGCCGGAACTGCTCGCGTCCCTTGATGTCGTTGAGCCGCTCGACGTTGTCCCCGCGTGCCGGGTGGGCGAGCAAGGACCGGTGGCCGAGCGCCCGCGGCCCGTACTCGGAGCGACCCTGGAACCAGGCGACAATCCCGTTCTCGGCGATGATCTTGGCTGCCGCGGCGGCAATATCGGGCGGCCGCTCATAGCGGATCCGGGCGGTGTTCAGGGCCAGCTCGATCTGCTGGTCGCTCCAGCCGCGTCCCAGCGCGGCGGTCGTCATGGGCGCCAGATCGTCTCCGGCCTCAGCGGCCACGGTGAGCGCGGCACCCAGCGCGGTGCCCGAGTCGCCGGCTGCCGGCTGGACCCAGATTTCGGTAAAGGGACCCTCGTCGAGCAGGCGTGTGTTGGCAACGCAGTTCAGTGCGACCCCACCGGCTAGGGCGAGCCGGCTGCTTCCGGTGCGGCCGTACAGCCAGTCGCAGAGATCGAGCAGGACCTCTTCGAGAACCGTCTGCACGCTGGCCGCAAGGTCGGCGTGGCGCTCGTCGAACTTCTCGCCCGGCCGACGTGGTGGTGCATAGCCGCGCCAGTTCACCGGCTCGGTGTGGAAGCCGCCGTCCGCCGTCGCGTACACCAGCCCGCGGAACTGATCAAGATACCGCGGCTCCCCGTACGAGGCCATGGCCATCACCTTGTACTCGTCGCTTGACCGTTCGAAGCCGAGGTGGGCGGTCAAATCCTCGTACAAGAGGCCGAGCGAATGCGGCAATGACTGGGCCTGGTGAATGTCCAGCTTGTGGTCGCGATACTCCCCCGCCAGCATCGAGGTTGCCTCGCCACGACCGTCGGCAACCAGTACGGCGCAGTCAGCGAGCGAGCCGTCCGGACCCCAGGGCGCCGCCAATCCGGCGGAGGCGGCATGGGCGACATGGTGTCGGACGAAGTGGAAGTCCTCGCCCGCGTAGCCGGGCAAAGCGGTCTGGAGGAACTGGGGTGCCCGGGCCGCATACGTGGTGCGCAGGTCTTCCCAGGCGGGGTCGAGGCCGCCCGAAGTCGGGTCGACTAGGGCGGGGTCGTAGGAGTAGGCGACAGCATCAAGATCATCCGCAGTCAGCCCGCCCTCGGCCAGGCACCAGGTGATCGCCTGCACCGGGAGTTCCCAGGCAGAGAAGGGGACTGGGCGCTTGCCGTGCTTGCGACGGGTGAAGCGTTCCTCCTCCGCCGCGGCGACCGTACGGCCATCGACGACCAGGGCGGCAGCGGAGTCGTGGAAGACCGCGTTGATGCCGAGAATCCGCATGCCTTCCACCCCGCTTCGCTTCTTTTGGCCGCCCGAGTACCCCCGCCGGATACCCGGACTACTCCTGGCCAAACGACCCTTGTTCGGCGAACCACATGACCGTCTGCTTCAGGCCCTCCTCGAGCTGGACGAGCGGCCGCCAATCCAGCCGTTGCACCGCTCGGGTGATATCGGGACAGCGGCGCTGCGGATCATCGATCACCGCAGGGATCTGGCGGATGCCGGCTTCGGATCCAGTGATCTCGGCCACCAGGCTTGCGATGTCGATGACGGTGAGCTCGACCGGATTGCCCAGATTGATCGGCCCTGCCTCCGACGAGCGAGCCAGGCTGAGAAGGCCGGCGACGGTGTCGCTCACATAACAGATCGACCGGGTTTGGCAGCCGTTGCCAGTCACGGTGCACGGCTGATCAGCCAGCGCCTGAGTGATGAAGGTTGGCACCATGCGGCCGTCATCGGGCTGCATCCGAGGACCGTAGGTGTTGAAGATCCGGGCGACTCCGACCGACACGTCGCGCTGTCGCGCGTACGCGAAGGCCATCGCCTCCGCGAACCGCTTCGCCTCGTCGTAGACGCTGCGCGGCCCGATCGGATTGACATGGCCGACGTAATCCTCGGTCTGCGGATGCTGCTCAGGGTCGCCGTACACCTCGCTCGTGGATGCGAGCACGAACCGGGCTCCGGACCGTTCGGCGAGCTGCAGTCCGTGCTCGGTTCCCAGCGAGCCGGCTCGCAACGTCTCGATCGGCAGTCGGTGGTACGCCGTGGGCGAGGCGGCCGACGCCAGGTGGAAGATCACATCCAACGGCCCGAGGTCCGGCAGCGGGTTGGTCACGTCGTGGTGGACCAGCTCGAACCCAGGCGCCTCCGTCAGATGGGCGATGTTCTCCGTCCGACCTGTGCAGAAGTTATCGACGCACACGACTGCCGCGCCGATGTCGCGCAGTGCGTCACACAGGTGAGATCCCACGAACCCGGCCCCCCCGAGCACGACCGCTCGGTCAAAATCCCGCGTCAGCACGCTCACGTCTCGACGGCCCCGTTAGCCGAGCGGTGCGGTCAATGCTTGCCCTGCACCTTGGCGCACAACCTGCTGGTACACATCTGCTGTATCGGCGGCGACCCGGTCCCAGGAGTAGCGGCTGCGGACGCGCTCGAGGCCGGCTCTGGCGAGCTCAGCGCGACGGCCTGGCGACGCGAGCAATGGGCCGATCGCCTCCGCAAGGGCGACAGGATCGCGTGCTGGCACCAGCGCGCCGGTGACGGAGTCGATCACCGTGTCCACCATGCCGCCGACGGCACTGGCTACGACCGGCACACCGCAGGCCATGGCCTCCAGCGGCACGATGCCGAACGGCTCGTACCACGGCGAGCAGACGACCAGATCCGAAGAGCGCAGCAGGTCGGGCATGTCCGTACGCGCGACCTGCCCGATCAGCCGTACCCGATCAGCAACCTCGAGCCGTTCGGCGGTGGCAACCAGTCGATCATGCTCGGGCTCGGGCGTCGCATCGTCACCTCGGGCCCCTCCCGCGATCAACAACTCAGTCTCCGGTAGGCGGGTGAGAGCCTCGATGATGATGTCGTAGCCCTTACGCGGCACCAGGCGGCCCACGCTCAGCAGTCGGTAGCGATGTCTGCGCTCCGGTGTGGACTGCCGAGCATTCGGCGTCGGACCAGGCGTGAAGTGCTCAAGATCAACACCGCACGGCACCACTGACACTTTCCCGCTCGGGATCCCAAGCAGCGCGAGCTCCCGTACCTCCTCAGTTGCCGTGGCCACAATGCGGTCCGCCGCCCCGGCCACCGCCAGCTCCACTCGGATCCGGTTGAGTGGACTCGTGTCCGCTGGACCCTGATAGCGCCGTTTGACCGATCCGAGCGCATGGAAGGTCACCAGCATGGGGATGCTGAGTCGCCTGGCGGCACGGGCAGACGCCCAGGCGGACATCCAGAAGTGTGCGTGCACGAGGTCCGGCTGCTGGAACTTCAGCATCTCGGTCAGGTGTTCGGCGAAGGTGGCCATGTGGGGCCACAGATCGTCTTTGGGCACGGGCGCCGCCGGCCCGGCCGGCACGTGTACCACCTCGTAGCCGCCAGATGTGATAACACGCTCCGCCAGGTCCGCGTCGTCACGCCTGGTATAGACCGCGACCGAGTGGCCGTGCCGAACCAGCCCGGCCGCGAGCTCCGCGACGTGTACGTTCTGGCCGCCGGCGTCGACGCCACCAATGGCGGCCAAGGGGCTCGCGTGTTCAGAAACCAGGGCTATCCGCACGTCACGTCCCAACCCTTCTGCTGTGGTCCTGAGGCACCTGCACCTACCCGACTCGACCTCGACTAAACCCGGCGCCGACCGCGGCCACCCACGGCCTCCACTCGTGAACGGAGTCAGAACTTCAGGGATGAAAACCCGGAATGAAAGTGGTCAGAAACTGCGACCTGAATCGATTCAGAACCTGTTGCTAGCTACCACTTTCGTGATGCCGGCGGCCGTCGTTCCTAGTCCGTCGAAGGTCGTGGCCAGTTCATCGCGTGTCTCAGGTCGACTACTGCCGCAGCCGTGGCAGGACCTTGGCCCCGAAGATCTCGATCCACTCGTCTTGGCTCTGGCCGACGTGGTGCAGCGCGATCTCGTCGAAACCCAGTTCCGCGTACGCGGCAAGTTGGGCGGTCTGCCAGCCGAGGTCGGAGGAGACGTTCACGACCTGGCGTATTCGCTCGATCGGAACGTCTTGGGAAACCGCATCGAAGGTCTCGACGCTGTCGATGTCCCAGCAGGCCGGCGGTTGGAACACGTTGCTGCGCCACTGCTCGTGGGCAATCGCCTCAGCCTGCGCCTGGTCGGGCGCCCAGCTCAAATGGACCTGCAAGTGCAGCCGTCCCCGGCCGCCTGCATCCCGGTAGGCGTCGATCATGCGGCGCAGCTGGTCGTGGTCGGCATTGACCGTGATCAGCCCGTCCGCCCACGCTGCGCACCAGCGGGCCGTCTCAACACTGACGGCCGCGCCGAGTAGCGGCGGCGGGTCGGGCGGCCGGGTCCAGACCCGCGCCCGGTCGACGCGGACGAGCCCGTCATGGCTCACTTCCTCGCCGCGCAATAGCGCCCGAATGATGTCGACGCATTCTCGCAGCCGGTCGTTACGTAGCTGCTTGCGCGGCCAGCCGGTACCGGTGATGTGCTCGTTGCTGGCCTCACCGGTGCCGAGTGCCGCCCAGAACCGGCCGGGATACATCGCGCCCAGGGTGCCGATGGCCTGGGCGATCACAGCAGGGTGGTAGCGCTGGCCCGGCGCGTTCACAACCCCGAACGGCAGCGCGGTCGCCTGCAGGGCGGCCCCGAGCCACGACCAGGCAAACCCGGAGTGGCCCTGCCGCTCGCTCCACGGCGAGAAGTGGTCCGAGGACATCGCGGCATCGAAGCCGGCCTCCTCGGCGCGCTGCACCGCGGCCAGCAGGTCGCTGGGATGAACCTGCTCGTGCGAGGCATGGAAACCAAAGGCGGGCATGCAAGACCTGTACCCGGTTCACCCGATTTCGAAGCGAAAGCCGTGATGAGGCGCAGCGGCGTCCTGCAGATGCCCGAGCGCGAACTACGAGCCTTCTCGAAGGTGCACGTGGAAGCTGGTGGCTCCGAACGTGTTGAGCTTCCGATCGCTCGCCCAGACCTTGAGCACTTTCATCCTGAGGCGGGCTGGGTCTTCGCTGGCGGATCCATGCAGGTGTCGGTCGGATCCTCATCCCGGGATATCCGACTGCAGGCGACCATCGACATACCCGGGCACCCGGTGGAGGTTCCCCTTACAGTCTGGTCTCGGCTGGGCGATTGGATGGCGAACCCGGTCGCCGGACCTGCCCTACGGAAGCTCATCGAGGAGCGCGGCGGCATCAAGGGCCGCATCGGCGATCTGCTGAGCGACCCGGTGAGCCAGGACTCGGCGCTGATGTTCCCGCTGATCAGCGTCACCCAGTTCCCAGGCTTCCCAGTCTCGGCCGAGGAGGCTCAAGAACTCTCAAGCCGGTTGTGACGCTTGCCCGGACGGCGGCGAGTTGTTCGCGGCCCGTCCTGACGGTCGGGCACCTGTCATGAATCCACCATCGACGGGGAGTGTGTGCCCGGTTATCCAGGCAGCATCGCTGGAAGCAAGGAAGGCGACCGCTGCAGCGACGTCCTCGGGCTCTCCGACCCGACCGAGCGGATAGAGGTGGCGGAAGCGATCAGCTCCGCCCTCTTGCCTGTCCCAGTTTCGGGTCCTGATGGTGGCTGGCGCGACACTGTTCACTCGGATGCCATCGGCAGCCAGACTGGCCGCGAGGTTCATCGTGAGTGCGCCGATTCCTGCTTTCGCAGACGAGTACGGTTCGCTGCCCAAAGCGGCGAGGGCGTTGACCGAGCTGACGTTTACGATCGCGGGACTCTTGGCGCTGCGCCGCAGGTGAGGAATCGCTACCCGACAGCATCGGACAACACTGAGAAGGTTGAGCTCGATCATCTGGACCCACACCTCGTCGCTCGTCTCCTCGAATGTGCCGTGGTGTGTGTCGCCGCCGGCCACGTTGATCACAACGTCGATTGCACCGAGTCCGGAGGCCGCATCGGCGAAGGCTCGCTCGACTGAGGAAACATCGGTCACATCCAGCCAGACAGCCACATGGCGGGGATCCCTGTTAGGAAGACTCATAGCCACCTGTTCGGCCGCGGCCTGATCAAAGTCGGCCACCGCGATGTGAGCGCCTTCCGCGGCTAACCGGGCGGCACAGGCCCGGCCGATACCGTGCCCTGCACCGGTGACTATCACCGCAGCGCCGGCGAAGCGTCCAAGCTCTCGCTGCCCCATGAGTGGAGACTGCCACCTTCCTCGAATCGAGGATTCACAAGTCGACCCAGATGACCCAGTCTTAAGCGCGGTCGAGTTTCTCCTTTGGTCACCGGGTTCAGGCTGTCCGGAAGCGGAAATGGCAGCTAGCAAGGATGCCGACGGCCGCAGCCTGCGCCACTTTGGAGGGTAGGGGTGGCCGATCGGGGCCGCCTGATCAATACGGCGGGACTGCCGGTCGCCGGCGACATCGTCCCTGGCGACCCACAGTGGAAGGGAGGAAAATGCGCACCATCGCCCTTGAAGAGCACTACGCGACTCCCTTGTTCATGGATGGTCCGGGTCGCCAGATCAAGGAACAAGCCGAAGCAGTCCGGGCGCACCCGGAGGTGGCGGCTGGTCTTGACCGGCTCATCGACCAGCTCTGCGACATGGGCGAGGGCAGGATCGCGAACATGGACGCCGCTGGTATTGACGTCCAGGTCCTGTCATTGACCGCTCCAGGAGTGGAGCAGCTGGACGCCGTTGAGGCGGTCACGTTCGCACGCGTCACCAACGACACGCTGGCCGACGCGGTACGCCGCCATCCGAACCGGCTTGCCGGTTTCGCAGCGCTGCCAACCGCGGAACCGGACGCGGCTGCCGACGAGCTGCGGCGTACGGTCGCCATGCCTGGTTTCACAGGAGCCCTGATCAACGGTCACAGCCGCGGCCGTTACCTGGATGACAAATTCTTCTGGCCGATCTTGGAGTGCGCCGAAGCGCTCCGGGTCCCTCTCTATCTGCACCCGACACCGCCTCCGCAGGCGGTGATCAAGAGCATGTACGCCGGCAACTACTCAGCTGGGGTCGCGGGAGCTCTGGCCACCGCGGCCTGGGGTTGGCACATCGATACTGCGATCCACGTTATTCGGCTCATCCTGAGCGGGGCCTTTGACCACTTTCCGGGTCTGCAGCTCGTCGTCGGCCATTTAGGCGAGACA
This sequence comes from uncultured Actinomycetota bacterium, assembly GCA_963759635.1. Classification (GTDB taxonomy): domain Bacteria; phylum Actinomycetota; class Actinomycetes; order Propionibacteriales; family Propionibacteriaceae; genus Microlunatus. The sequence continues at coordinate 49,569 of CAVXAP010000022.1, read as the reverse complement.
CTCCCGTTCATGTTGCCTCGACTTGAGCGAGCGCTGCCCACAGAGCTGACCCACCTGGACCGTCCGGTCAGTGCGTATCTTCGGGAAAACGTCCACTACACCTTCAGCGGCTTCAATTGGACACCCGCGTTCCTCGACCTTCTACTCCAGGTTGGGGCGGATCGAATCATGTTCTCCACGGACTATCCGTACGCCTCGCTGACCGAGGCGCGTACGTTCCTTGATCAGCTCCCAGTGAGCCCTGCTGACAAGGAACGCATCGCTCACGGCAACGCGGAGGAGCTGCTGCGACTCTAACCTGCCAGCGTGCTCGCACTCGTTATGCGGTCACACGGCCGCAGAACGAACCTAGACCATCCCTCCTTCGCGGCCTCCACCCACCGGCCACCACTAGCTCAAGCCGCGCTCCCGACCCGCCATGAGCCGTGGGATCATGTGACGTGATGCGCGTCCTGTTCTCGACGACGGCCGGAACCGGGCACTTCGCCCCTTTGATTCCCTTCGCGAAGGCCTGCGTGGCTGCAGGTCACGCGGTCGCCGTGGCCGCTCCGGGCAGGTTTGCCGATGCCGTGACAGGAGCGGGATTCATCCACCTGCCCTTCGACGAACCGCCGCCTGGACTTGTGGGGGAGGTCTTCGGCCGCATCTCACAGCCAACGTTCGAGGAAATAAATCGTGTGATGCTGGTCGAGGTCTACGGTCGCCTTGACGCACAGGCAGCGCTGCCAGCACTGATCAAGATCATGACCGATTGGCGACCGGACCTTGTGGTCCGTGAAACGCTTGAGTTCGGATCGCTGGTCGCCGCCGAGCGCGCAGGAATCGCGCAGCTGCAGGTTGCCATCATGACGGGACGGATCGGTCCGGCATTCGTGGGCCTATTTGAGAAGTCGTTGACGCAATTGAGCACCATGGCCGGCCTGGGCGCGGAACGCGGCGCCGAGCTACTGCTTCATGGTGACAGCCTGACCTCGGTCCCGGCCGCGCTCGATTCCGGCGACTTGACGCTGGGTGAATCGGATGCCGAAGAGGCCGTGAGCGACCGTGGCCGGATATGGCGGTTTCGCACGGATGCACGGCCAGAAGCGAGGTTGCCAGCTGCGTGGGGAAATTCTGCTGAGCCGCTCGTCTACGTCAGTTACGGCTCCGTGACTGCGCGCCAGCTTGAGTTTGCCCCGCTGTACGACGCGACTCTTCGTGCCCTGGCCGACATGCCGGTCCGGGTTCTGATGACGACTGGACAGGGCCTTGATCCGACCGACTTGGAGCCAATACCGCCGAACAGCCATATCGAGCAGTGGTGGCCGCAGGAGGCCGTCATGGGTGCGGCGGCCGCCGTTGTCGGACACGGCGGATTTGGTACGACAATGGCGGCCCTATCCGCAGGCGTACCCCAAGTCATCCTGCCGCTCTTCTCCTTTGACCAGGCCGTGAACGCTCGGCGGGTCGCGGAAGTCAACGCTGGCATCCAGCTGCCGGGCGGCTTGGAAGCGGTGCCCGACCTTCCAGTAGCACTGCGCAGGGTCTTGAATGATCCAGCCTTCACGGAAGGAGCCCGCGCAATGGCAGCAGAGATCGCCGCCCTTCCTGATGTATCCGAATGCTCGCCGATCCTGGAAGAACTCGCCAGTGAGCGCTCAAGGAAGGCGTCGGGCGATGACTGACACTCCGTCCATGCGTGAACGGATGTTGGCAGGTGAGCTGTACATCGCCGATGACCCAGCGCTTGCCGAGGAGTCGGCCAGGGCGCGCAGGCTGACGCATCAGCTCAACATGTCTGATCCCACGGACGCCGCAAGACAACGCGAGATCTTGACCGAGCTCTTAGCCGCGTTCGGTGAGGGTAGCGAGATCCGCCCTCCGTTCTACTGCGACTACGGTTATCAGACTTCGATCGGCGCGCGCTGTTTCGTGAACTGGGGCCTGGTGTCACTCGATGTGGCGACTGTGACGATCGGTGATGATGTGGATATCGGTCCCAACGTTCAGCTGCTGACGGCGACTCATCCCATCAATCCGGGCTTGCGCCTGGACAAGTGGGAGGCGGCAGAGCCGATCGTGATCATGGACAATGTCTGGCTGGGCGGCGGCGTGATCGTCGGGCCGGGTGTCACGATCGGAACGAACACCGTTGTAGGCGCTGGCGCGGTTGTGGTCCGTGATCTTCCCGCGAACGTGGTGGCGGTGGGCAACCCGGCTCGTGTGATCCGCACTTTCGAAGGCTGATCAGGCGCGCGACCCACTTGGAGCCGGGTCTGGACCGTTTCCTGGCCGCCTCAGGCCGGGACAGTCGTCGGCGTCGCACTTCTCGTACCGCTCGTTGCCCCTACCGGCTCGGCCGTCATGACGGGCTATCGCATTGACTTCCTGGCCGCCTGCGCGATCGCGCTGGCCGGCGCACTGAGCAGTCTGCTGGTACCCGTGCGTCCGGCCTCTGATCGAAAGCCCCCACCGGTCGGGACATATACCTGAAGAGGACGCCGCTGTGGTCAGGACTCCGCATAGGTCGAAAGTCCCAACTCTGATTACCTGCTCGACCTGAGGGTAGTAGCAGCCAAAAGCATAAGGCAGTCATGAGAGGTAATGATCATCACGACCACGCAAGAACATGTCGAAGTGCCGGGTGGTAAAGCAGACAAACCCACCGAGATCCCCGCGCGCGGCTGGTTACAGATAGCCAAGCGCGGCTGGAAGGAGGCAAAGGCGGACAACGTGCCTCTGCTCGCCGCTGGTGTCGCCTTCTACGCGTTCCTGGCTATCTTCCCTGCACTGATCGCCATCGTGTCCCTCTACGGACTCTTCGCCGACCCGGCGACGATCACAAACCAGCTGAACTCGATGACCGCCGCACTCCCTGAACAGGCCAAGCAGGTGATCACCGATCAGGTCACCACGTTGGCTTCGCGGCGCTCGGCCCTTGGTATCGGGCTCATCATCTCTCTGGCGATCGCGTTGTGGAGTGCTTCGGCTGGGGTCAGCAACCTGCTCACTGCGATCAATGTCGCCTACGACGAGGAAGAGAAACGCGGCTTTGTGAAGAAGCGGTTGCTGTCCCTTGGCCTGACTCTCGGCGCGATCGTCTTCATGGTGATCATGCTCGGAATCGTCGCTGTGTTGCCGCCTCTTCTGAAAGCTGTATTCGGGACTGGGGTGCTGCGCTGGGTCTTCCAGATCCTCGGCTGGCTCGTGCTCGTCGTCCTCGTCGCTGTAGTGCTGGCAATTCTCTATCGTCTCGGTCCGGACCGCGACGCGCCACGCATGGCCTGGGTATCGGTTGGCGCCATCGTCGGCACGGTGCTTTGGCTCGTCGCCTCGATCGGGTTCTCGATCTATACAGCTACCTTCGGCAATTACGCCAAGACCTATGGCGTTTTCGCCGGAATAGTGGTGCTGCTGTTCTGGCTCTGGATCAGCATGTACGCGGTCCTGCTCGGTGCCGAGGTCAATGCCGAGTCCGAGCAACAAACGATCGAGGACACAACCAAGGGCGAGGAGAAGCCGCTCGGCGAGCGCGGCGCGGTAAAAGCAGATTCGGTTCCCAGCGGGGATCCCGAGGCACCGCAGCAGGAGCGCTGACATGGCCGTACGGCGTCGGTTCAACTGCTTGCCCGAGCAAGTCTTCGCCGTACTGCATGACGGATGGACCTATCCAGTGTGGGTCGTCGGTGCGTCGCGGATGCGCGATGTCGACGCGGGCTGGCCGGCACCCGGAACCAAGCTGTACCACTCCTTCGGCGTGTGGCCGCTGCTCCTCGACGACACCACAGAGGTCCTTGAGATCGAGCCCGGCCAACGACTGGTTCTAGAAGCGCGAGGCTGGCCAGTTGGCAAGGCTCGAGTAGAGATCACCGTCCAAGCAGATACCGACGGCTCCCTGGTCTCGATCGCCGAAGACGTCATAGATGGCCCTACTCAGCTGGTTCCGCAGTCGGTACGGGTGGCCGGCATCGACATACGCAACCGCGAGACGCTGCGCCGGCTCGCCTACCTAACCGAAGGCCGCCACGACTAGCGGTTGCGTCATGGAGCGCAAGCGCCAATCCCCGCCCTTGGCACGAAACCTACGTGGACGTAGCTTGCTTACGCTTTGCATAGGTTGCAACCTGTGCAGACCGCCAGGAATCTACGTGGACGTAGGTTTCGACACGGCGCGGCGCGGTGCGAGTCGCGCGTGTGCTAACGCGGCGCGGGCCGCGTTCATGCCGCAGGCGCCGTGTACGGCGCCGCCTGGGTGGGCTGAGGATGATGCCAGGTAGAGCCCGCGGATCGGCGTACTCGCCCGGCCCAGGCCCGGAATGGGTCGGAAGATCAACTGCTGGTCGAGGGCCGCGGTTCCGCCGTTGATAGAGCCGCCGATCAGGCTCGCGTTGCGACGTTCCATGTCCCGTGGAGTCAGGATGCGACGCGCCAAGATGCGGTCCGAGAAGCCAGGTGCCCGCTGCTCGATGCGGTGTTGCATGCGGTCGGCGAACCGCTCAGCTTCGTCGGCGTCCCACGACCCGGTTAGGTTTCCGCCGGCATCGCCAAGCACACGTTGCGGCACATGGGTGTAGGCCCACAGCGACTCCGTACCTTCCGGAGACCGCGTCGGATCCGCGGTGGTCATCTGCCCGACGAGCAGGAACGGCCGCTCAGGGATGTGGCCGGTGCTCAGTTGCGCGCAGCCGATGACCAGCTCTTCATAGGAGTCGCTGATGTGAACGGTTCCCGGAGCATACGGCGGCGGCTCGCTCCACGGCACGGGACCGCTGAGCGCGTAGTCGACCTTGACGGTTCCAGGGTCGCGGCGGAAGCCGGCCATCTTGGTCCGCACCCGCGGCGGCAACTCGTCGAAAGCGACCAGCCGGCCGTAGAGATGCTCTGCGGCAACGTCGGCCAGCACCGTGCGACTGACCCGCACAAATTGATCATGGACCTGTACGCCGACCGCACGGCCGTGCTCGACGGTGATCTTCGTCACCTCGGCGTTGCAGACCACCTCCCCGCCATACCGGAGGAAGCGGTCGCGCATCGCCTCCGCGAGCCTGCCCGCGCCCCCCTCCGGAACCGGGAACCCGACGGTCTGGCCCAGCATGATCAACAGCAGCCCGAGGAAACCGGAACCCGACCCATCCAACGAAATGTCTGCGTGCAAGGCGTTTCCGGCAAGCAGCAACCGTACGTCCTGGCTGCCGAAGTGCTGCTCAAACGCGGTGGACGCGGGAGCCAGCAGTTCGCGTACGAAGGACAGACCACCAACGGTCGGCAACTTGATCATGGCCCGTACCGCGGGTCCCAGCGGCGGGAACGGCGTCACCAGAGCGTCCACCAAACTCGGACCGATCCGCCGCCATCGATCATGGAGTGCGCGCCAAGCGCCGCCGTCTCCCGGACGCTCCTCGTCCAGCAGCTTTGCGGTGACATCGACGTTGCGGTGCAACATCACCCAGCGTCCGTTCTGCAGCGAATGTCCAAGTACCGCAGGGGCATGACGCCACCGCAGGCCATGGTTCTCCAGGTGCAGCCCGGTGATCACCCGCGAGGCGGCGGCCATCGGGTAGAACGCACTGAAGGTGTCGGTAACGAAATCGGGATGGAGTTCACGATCACTGCGTACGGCGCCACCGACCTCAGGCTGCGACTCCAGTAGCAGGGTGTCCCAGCCGGCCTCGGCCAACCGGTTGGCCGCCACCAGCCCGTTGGGACCCGCTCCGATGACGACCGCGTCCACCTCGCGCGGCAGCGCCATGTCTTCACCCTCCTCGCAGCTCAACCACGCCCGGCCGCCGCCAGCCCTCCCGGCCACAATGCCATCCGACCCCATCCCTCCCGGAAGCGGTCGAATACAACACGGCTCAATCGATCAAGAGCTGTTGTTCGTGACCCACTTTCTGAAGAACGGAGACCAGCACACCTCAGAGGATCGGTCGCCCGCCGGTCACTGCGATCCGAGCGCCGGAGATGTAGCTGCCGTCATCGGAGGCCAGCAGAACGTAGACGGGCGCCAATTCCGTGGGCTGGCCCGCCCGGCCGAGGGGGGTGTTTTCGCCGAACTTCTCCACCTTCTCTGGAGGCATCGTCGCCGGGATCAGCGGTGTCCAGATCGGTCCCGGCGCGACGCTGTTGACGCGGATGCCCTTTTCCCCCAGCATCTGGGCCAGGCTGGCGCAGAAGTTGGCGATTGCCGCTTTCGTCGCGGCGTACGGGGCAAGCTGCGGGTTGGGCATGTCGGAGTTCACAGACGAGCTGCCGATGATGGAGGAGCCAGACTTCATGTGCGGAATCGCCGCCTTGCACAGATGGAACATCGCGCCGACGTTGGTGTCGAACGTGTAATCCCACTCCTCGTCGGAGACCTCCTCCAGCGAGTCGTGAGTCATCTGGAAGGCGGCGTTGCTCACCAAGATGTCCAGCCCGCCAAGCTCATCGACCGCGGTCTGGATGATGTCTCGGCAATGCTTCGGATCCGCGACATCGCCCCTCACCAGTACCGCACGTCGACCCGCCTGCTCGACATAGCCTGCCGTGTCCTTGGCGTCGGAATCCTCACTGAGATAAGAGATCAGGACGTCGGCGCCTTCTCGCGCGTACGCGATGGCTACGGCCCTACCTATCCCGGAGTCGCCACCGGTGATCACGGCGACCTTGCCGGTGAGCTTTCCGCTTCCCTTGTAGCTTTCCTCGCCGCAGTCCGGTACCGGCGTCATCTTCGATTGAATGCCAGGCACTTCTTGTTGCTGTGCAGGCTGGCTCATCTTGCCTCCTTGGAATTTCGAGTCGTATTGGCCCAGTTACCCCTGGGACGCAGCCTGAATCCGCACTCTTAGATTTGGAGCTCGCGCATCAGGCGCTTTCGATCCGGCTACTTCGTCGACGCTTGCAGCTGTAGGTGACTCGGTCACGACCCGGTCTCGTGGTGTGGTTCCGCCACGGGCTTGGATTCCGGCGATCCGCGCTGCCGCAGGTAAACCGAGGCAAAGACGATCACCGCCACCGCCAGAAACTCGCTCTGCCAATTCTGAAATGACTCGAACCAGAACTGTGAGGTGCCGAGGTATTGCAGTGTGCTCACCGGCTGACCGCCATGCGCCAGCTCTTCATCGCTGTACGCCTTGGCGCCGCCGATTGCGTGTCCGGCCATCGATGCGAGGAACAAGATCAAGAACAGGCCCGAGAGCGAGTGCTCATACGCCGTCAGGACCCAGCCGCCGCGGCGTACCGGCCAGGGCGCATCCGGACGGTCTGCCGCCTCGCGGGGGTCCTCGTCCTGAGGCGCAGGCTCGTCAATGGCCTTCGACTCGGAGGATCCCCGCTGAAAGAGGAAGGCAGTCAACACGACGTACATCCCCATCTGGAGGAACTCGCTCTCCCAGTTCTCGAAGGTCGCCTCGAAGAAGTCACCGCTCAGCAGGTAGCGACCCAGCGAGACCGCCTGCTCACCATGCTCGAGCTGCTCGGAGTTGTAGACCCGGACGCCCGAGAGCACCATGCCGCCGAAGAAGATCACAAAAAGCAGCAGGTTAGCGATCAGCAGTCCATGATCACGCAACCAGGCGCGCATCGCGGCTCCAGTCGGATCCAGCCCAGCTAGACCTGATCACTCCGCGACAGGCGTATCCATCGGTATCCCCAGCCGTTGAGCGGGAGGCCCGTCAGCTTCTTGGTTGGGGCCGGATACGGGCCGTCGAGGAACAAGTCGTACGGCGTGCCGTCGATGCCTGGCAGCGGACCAATGTCCACTGTGACTGCGGTGTCGGCCAAGTTGTGCAGCAGCAAGATCGACCCGGCCGGCGCGTCGAATCGGTGCGCCAGCACAGAACGCGGCAGCGGGGCGTCGACGACCTTACAAGTGCCGGTGCCAATCTCCGGCGCACTGCGCACGGTGTGGATCAGGTTCTCAAACCAACGCAACAGCGAATCGGGGTCACGTTGCTGTGTGCGGACATTGACCTTCTTGGCGCCGAACCGGCCCTTCATCGTGACCGGTCGGAACAGCGCCTCGGGGGCTGCCGAGCTGAAACCCGCATTTGGCGTGTCGTCCCACTGCATCGGTGTTCGGACGGCGTCACGCCCGTCGAGGCTCAAATCCTCCCCCATCCCGATTTCTTCGCCGTACCGCAAGGCCGGCGTTCCGGGCATCGAGAACTGCAGGGCGTACGCCAGCTCGATCCGGCGGACATCACCCTGCAGCATCGGTGCCAACCGGCGTCGAATGCCGCGACCGTACAGCCGCATCTCAGGGCGCGGGGCAAAGGCCCGGAAGGCGTCACCCCGCTGTTCGTCGGTCAGTCGACTCAGGTCTAGCTCGTCGTGATTGCGCAGGAAGCTGACCCACTGCCCGCCTTCGGGCAGCTTCACCGCTGTGGTCAGGGCCTCGATGAGCGGCTCCGCGTCGCTGCGAGCCAGCGCCAGCCAGAGACGCGGGTTGAGCAGGAAGTCGAACATCATCTGCGCCCGGTCGCTCGGGCCGTCCGGCCGGCTGCCCACGAAGGTGGCGATTTCGCTCGGCGGCACATTGGCCTCACAGAGCAGCACCGAGTCACCGCGCTGCCACTGGGTCTGCTGCCGCCATGAGTCCATGATCGAAAAGTCCTGCGGGCCAGGATCGACGCCAGGCTCCACCTGCTCGAGGATGAACGGTGCTGCGTCGATCCGGAAACCGGCAGCACCGAGCTGCAACCAGAAGCTCATCACCTTGGTCATCTCCGCCCGTACGTCGGGATTGGCCCAGTTGAGGTCCGGCTGGAAGTCATAGAAGCGATGGAAGTACCAAGCCTGCGCCTGTTCGTCGAAGGTCCAAGTCTCGGTCTGCTCGCCCGGAAAGACGGTGCCTTGATGCCGGCTAGGCGGTTCCTCGGTACTCCAGACATACCAGTCGCGGTACGGCGAATCGGGGCTGCTCCGAGCCGAGATGAACCAGGGATGCTCATCGGAGGTGTGGTTGATGACCAGGTCGAGGACGATGCGAATGCCGCGCTCCTGGGCTGCTCGGGCGAGGTCGGCGAAGTCACCGAGACTGCCCAATGCCGGGTCGATGCCGTAGTAGTCGCTGATGTCGTACCCGCCGTCGCGGCCGGGACTCGGATAGATCGGGTTCAGCCACAGGCAGGAGACACCCAGCCTGGAAAGGTAGTTGAGGCGGCTGATCAGCCCCCGTAGGTCTCCACGGCCGTCACCGTCAGAGTCCTGGAACGCCGACACCTCCGCGCTGTAGACCACGGCTTCCTGGTACCACCTGCTAGGCATGATCACCTTACCTTTCGTTCGGGTCTCGCATTCGCTGAAACGCCACCACGTGCGCCGGTCAGCGTGACAACCGGTTTGTGAACCTCCCCACCGTTCACGCCTACGGACATACCCGCGAGAAGTCAGCCGACACTGCTCTTTCCACTGAGCATCACATGCTCGGACCTGGCATCACCTGCAGCTGATGGGCTCTCCTGGCAAATGCTGCGAAGTCCACGTGGGCAGGAGGTACCAGGTATTAGATTGGTCGGCGCGCGAGACGACCTCAAGTCGAGGTCGCGCTCGCACCGCCCCCAAGCACGTCCCAACGCGTTGCCTCGCCCGCCGTCGGGAAGCGCAGCAGATCGGAGGACTCAGAATCATGACCGAGTCCTCCTATGCTCAACGCGACCTCTCCACCGATCCTGAGGCCGACGACTCAACAGCTCGGCCATCCATGCGATCGGTGTACGACGAGGTGGACTGGTCAGCCACACCTCTGGGTCCGCGCGATTCGTGGCCAGCGCTGCTGCGGCTCCTGGTGGATCTCTGCCTGGACTCTGAATTCCCGGTTCAGGTGAGCTGGGGACCAGACCTTCTGATGCTCTACAACGACGCCTACATCCCCTTGTTGGGTGTCGAGAAGCACCCGTGGGCACTCGGCCGCCCGGCGAGAGAAGTGGGGCCGCACCCCTGGCCAGCAAGCGAAGAGCGTTTGCGGCAGGTCATGGAGACCGGGCGGGCCTACCACAGCGGGGATCAAGGGCTCATCATCAACCGGCATGGCTATCCCGAGGAGGCGCACTTTACGTTCTCCACGAGCGCTATCCGGGACGCCGACGGCATGATCGTCGGGCTCTTCAATGCGATCACCGAGACGACGCCGCACATCCTGTACGAGCGGCGCCTCCAGGTGCTGCGCAGACTGGGTGCCATTTCGGTCACTGCCGACGAGTCCCTGTCCTCCACCTGCCGCGCCGCTGTCGAGGTGATCGGCAGAAACCGGAAGAGCGTCCCCTTTGCCGCGGTATACCTTCGCGACATCCCCCACCAAGGGCCACGGCGTACGGCCGGCTACGGCTTCAGCGAGACCGACGCCGCCACCTGCGAACTGGTCGAAGGCGTTCCGACGAGTGGACCGGTGCTTGAGATCATGGAGCACGGTGGCACGGAGCTCGTGTCCGGACTGCGGGATCGATATCCCGGCGTCTTTGAGCCAGGACCGTTGGGACCACTGACCCCCGACCAGGCCTTCGTACTGCCGGTCGTCATGCTGGGCACCCGGAAGCCGATCGGTGTCCTCGTCCTTGGAATCAATCCCTATTGGCGACCGGACGAGGCCTATACCGCTTTCGCCGCGATGGCCGCACGGCAGCTCGGCGTCATTGTCACTGACGCGGTCTCCTACCAGAACGAGCGCAAGCGACAGCTCGCCCTCGCTGAACTGGATCGAGCGAGGACCGAGTTCTTCCAGAACGTGACTCACGAGCTCCGTGCGCCGCTGACCATGCTGCTGACACCGTTACAGGACATCCTCGTCGAGCCCGGCGTCGTTCTTTCGGCCGCAACGCGCAACACCGTTGAGACGTCGGTACGAGCCGGTGATCGGCTGCAACGCGTCGTCGACGCACTGCTGGACCTCTCACGTGCGGAGTCTGGTGCGCTGATTCCGGATCGGGAGGACATTGATCTGACCTCGGTGACCGCCGACGTCGTCGAGGGGTACCGGCCAGCCACAGAGGGACGGCTCAACTTGCGCGTCGACCTGCCACCCCAACCGCTCCGGGCGTACGTCGACCGCATGATGTGGACCACCATCGTCACCAACCTGGTGAACAACGCGGTGAAGTTCACACCGGAGGGCGCGGTTGCCGTAAGCCTGAGCGGCGACGACAGCGAGGTGGTCCTCACGGTGGCCGACACCGGCGTCGGCATTCCACAGGACGAGCAAGCTCAGATCTTCGAGAGATTCCACCGGGTCAGCAATGGTGATCACCAACCGGGTTCCGGGATCGGCCTGGCGCTGGTCGCTGAGATGACCAGCGCGCACGAGGGGTCTGTCGAGGTCGCCAGTGAGCCGGGCGAAGGCAGCCGCTTCGTGGTACGGCTCCCGCGCTTCAGCGGGCCTCCGCCGGAGGCCGCTCAGCCCGAAAGCGCAGCCCGACCGCAGCCCGAGGATCAGTCGGCGGAGGATCGGCGACGCCTCTTGATCATCGAGGACGAACCCGACCTGCGCAGCTACCTGAGCAGACTGTTCAGCAAGGATGGGTACGCCGTTGAGGCGGTGAGTGATGCCGAGACCGCACTGACATCGCTGGACAGCAACGCACCCGACATCATGATCACCGACGTGATGCTGCCAGGACAGAGCGGATTCCACCTTCTCGCCACGCTTCGGCAAGACGAGCGGATGGCTCGGCTGCCGGTCGTCGTGCTAACCGCACGCGCCGACGCCGAATCAGCGGTGGAGGCCTTCGCCGCAGGGGCTGACGACTTTGTGGTGAAACCGTTCAACTCCGCCGAGCTGCTGGCGCGCGTACGGGCTCATGACCAGATGAACCAGCTGCGGGATGTCGCAATCGGTGAGTTTGAGACCACGGTTGGACAGCTGCGCCAAGCACTGCAGACCAACCGCACGATCGGCACTGCGGTGGGGATTGTGATGACTCAGTACGAGCTCGACCAACAACGGGCATTTCAGGTGTTGGTTCGTACCAGCCAGCAGAGCAATCGCAAGCTGAACGACATTGCTGCCGAGGTCGTACGCACCGGTTCGCTGCCCAGGTCCTCCGGCTGACTCACCTGCGCCCTGAGCCCTCTCGAAGGGCGCGTTTCCTGAGGCAGCGACTGCGCCCTGAGCCTGTCGAAGGGCGCGTTTCCTGATCAGGATTTTCGACGGCGCCAATCCGCCACCGTTTGCTCCACATCAACGAGCCTGACAATGATCCGCGGACCATCAAGCCGGCGCCTGTAGGACTCCGCAATCCGATGGTTCAGATCGGCCACGATCTCGCGTACCGATTGCTCGTCGGTTACGTCCGCGAGCGTTTCGGGAAGCGTCATGACCTCTTTGCGGAGCGCCAGCGAGGTCGGCAGTGGTAGCGGAAGCTGTTCCCGCTCAAGGTAGGCCTTGACCCACCAGTTCTCATCGTCGCGACCATTCAAGCCCTTGATCGGCTTGCCGTACCCGGGCAGGTTGTCGAAGTCTCCGCGCTCGATAGCCTCGCGGATCTGACGGTCCACCCATGATTCGTACGGCATCGACCCATTTTCTCCCAGCTGCTCGCGCATCGCGCTGTGCTTGATTGCTCGCTCCGCTTGCTGCGATGCTCGCTGGGTTGCCGCCGTCTTCGTCGGAGCTGACGGAAACGGAAAAGCGTGTGTTGTCATCTCCTCCTGCAGATGGCGGCGCGAACATCGAGAGTCCCCCGCCGTCGTCGTCGCTCGCAGCTGTAACGGATCAGCACTCAGGCCCCTCTGGGGGCGGCGCGCGATTCCCGACGCTCACAGCTGTAGCAGATCTGCACTCAGACCCCTCTGGGACGACCGTGTGGCACGCTGAACAGATGGATCCGTGGAGCATCGGCTTGATCGTGCTGATCATTGCGGGCCTGGCGGCGATCATCATTGGTGCACTGTGGGATCGCAGGCGAAACAAGCAGCGAGCCGCCGAGATGCTCGCGCCGCCTGCGCGGACCATCCCCCAATTCCATCCCGACTCTCCTGCGCCGCACTACCTGTCCGATCTGCAGGCTCGGCGCCGACCCGAAGAGGCGGAGTCGACCGACCTCAGCGACACTGAGCGCGCATCCATCACCCACCAACTTGCCGATCCGAACACGGTCACCGTCAGCGCCGGATACGCCTCGCGCGATTTCATCACCGATTCCAGCTCCGACTGGGCGGTCCTCGACCGGCCCGCGGTACTGGTGTGCGGCGACGCGATCGAGAGCTTCCGCGAGCTGATCAGCACTCTGGAGAAGCTGATCTTGAGCAGGACGCCACTTGTCGTCGTGGCGCCGAGCATCGCCGCTGATGCGCTGGCGACGTTGGAGGTGAACACCATCAGGCAGACCATGCGGCTGCTTGCCGTCGCCTGCGATCAGAAGTGCGGCGGCACCATCGCAGCCGCCTGCCAGGCAATGATCATGGACCGATCTGACCGGCAGTCCGGATACCTGGGTCCGGATCATCTTGGCCACTGCGAACGCTGGATCAGTACCGCAACGTCCAGCCATCTGATCATTGCCGCGGAGACGACGAAAGAATCCGCGTGACGTCCGAAACCACGCCCGTTCGAGAAGCGCCATCCGATCGGCACACCGGCGGATGGGGATACGCTGCGGCGCTGACTCCGATCATCTTTGGCACCACGTACATATTGACCACTGAATTCCTGCCCCCTGGCCGTCCATTGCTGGCCGCCCTGATGCGGGCGCTGCCGACCGGGCTGGTGCTGATCATCGGCAGCCCGATTCCGTCGCGCCGCTGGATGGCTCGCTTCTTCGTCCTCTCGGTGCTCTATGCCTCCGGGCTCTTCCCGCTCCTGTTCATCGCCGCCTACCGGCTTCCGGGTGGCGTCGCGGCTGTGATCAACTCCCTGAGCCCGTTGCTCGTCGTCGTGATCTCTGTGCCGTTGCTCGGTACCAGAATCCGGGCGATTCAGATCGTCGCCGGCATCTTGGGGGCGGTGGGTGTCGCGTCGTTGGTACTGCGATCGGATGCCCGACTTGATGCGGTCGGCTTGGTAGCCATGGGCGGCGCCGTGATCATGTTCAGTGCTGCGACCGTGCTGACCAAGCGTTGGGGCCATCCCCAAGGGATGACCTCTATCAGTGTCACCGGCTGGATCTTCTTGCTCGCCGGACTCACCCTGTTGCCTGTCACCTTGCTGATCGAGGGACTGCCCGACCATCTCACCGCGCGTAACATCGGCGGACTCATCTACCTGGTGTTGATCAGCGGCATCCTCGCGTACGCCCTCTGGTTCTGGGGCCTGCAGCGGCTGTCCGCGAGCGCCGTGACGTTCCTGACCCTGCTCAATCCAGTCACCGCGGCCGTGCTCGGCTGGGTCATACTCGATCAGCGCTTCAATCACTGGCAGGTGTTGGGCGCGGTCCTCATCCTCATTTCCGTGGTGCTTGGCCAACCCGGAACCTTCGACTGGCGACGACGCCGACGATCCGCACTAGCATCGCGAGTGTGAGCGCGCCGACGCAGCACCGCGACCGTCGCTGGCCGCGCCGCGTGTACGCGGCCGGCTCGGAGCCCGACCCACGATTCACCTTCGCTAACGAACGCACCTTCCTGGCCTGGATCCGAACCGGGTTGGGCTTCCTTGCCGCAGGCGTCGCGATCGCCGCCGTTGCACGGCTGACCGCAGGGCTCGGCCTGGAGGTACGGCTGGCTTCTGCCGTACTGATCATCTGCGGATTGGCTTGCGGAATAGGCGCATTCAGCAGGTGGATGGGCAACGAACGAGCGATGCGACTCAGCGAGCCGCTGCCATCCTCGCCGTTGCTCCTCGTCCTAACTGCCATCGTCGCTGGTGTGGGGATCGTGGCGCTCATCATCGTGGGTTTTGGATGACACTCGCGCCTTGGGACCCCGGACTGCAGAACGAGCGGACCGGTTTGGCCTGGCAGCGCACCATGCTGGCTGGTCTGACGTGCAGCCTGCTGGTCGCCCGCCTGCTCGCGTCGATCTCGATCTTCCTGGCGGTGATCATCGGGTTGCTGGCCCTGCTCTGTACGGCCGGGTTGGGCTGGATGGCGATCCGCCGCTTCCGATTGAACAGCCTCGCCATCCATCGGGAAGAAGCACTCGGTGACGGCAAGGCGAACGCGCTGCTCAGCCTGCTGGTGGTGATGACCGCCCTCGCCGCATTGCTCTATGTCTCAGTCGTTTAACTCCGTCACCTAATCCGAGTTAGTCGTAGCCGAGTTCGTGGAGGCGATCGTCGTCGATCCCGAAGTGATGGGCGATCTCGTGTACGACGGTGACCCTGATCTCTTCGATGACCTCCTCATGGCTGTGGGAGATCGCCAGAATCGGATACCGGAAGATCAAGATGTGATCAGGCAGCCCGGTGTAGAACTCGCCGCGTTCGGTGAGTGGGATCCCTGAGTAGAGCCCTAGTGTGTCGGGCATATCTGGAGGTGGATAGTCCTCCACCAAGATCACGCAATTGTCGATCAGCGCGGCGAGCTCAGCCGGGATCTCGTCCAGGGCTTCCGCAACGTGCATCTCGAACTCCTCGGCGGACATCTCCATGCCGGCGTGCATCGGATCCGTGCCCGGGCTCACGCCGGCTCGGCCACGCGCAGTGCGGTTGCAGCGTGCGAGACGCACGCCGCGTACCGGGTGTTCACAGGCGCAGCCTAGACGGCTCACTCTCAAATCAATTTCGACCGCTGCGGACTTTGACACGTACGCCGCCGCCGCGGGATCGAAATCTCCGACCGCTGCGGAGTTTGGGCACACGCACGTCTGGGACCACTTCGCGAATCACATCCATGAAGTTTTCTCGGGATGTCCCGGCAGGTCGGTTGCGAAAGAAGCAGATATTTCCCCAGGCCTTGCAGTGACGATTGGGACAAGATTAGAGTTCTGCGCAGTTTGTGGTTTTTGTGACTTATGTGACTCGAGTGAACAGATAAACGAGGCGCCCACTGGGAGGGCCTGATGATGCGCAGAACCGTGATCAAGGTGCGAGCCGCAACGCTGCTAGCAGTGGCGGTGATCTTGGGGCTGCTGTCGGCCCAGACGGCCAGCGCAACGACCCAGATGACGGCCACCGTTGGCGTCAACATCCGTTCCGGGCCCAGCACAGACGCGGCAATACTCGGCGGTCTCTATCGTGGGCAGACCGTCACTGCCATCAGCAGCTCCCAAGGCTGGACCAAAATCAAATTCGCCGGCTCGACGGCCCATGTCGCCAGCAAGTATCTGACCAAGGGCGCCAAGCTCCCAACACCAAGCAGCATCGGACCCGGCACGGTCAAGATCACCACCACGGCCCTCAACCTGCGTACGGGTCCCGGGCTCTCGTACAAGGTGATCAAGGTCCTCAAAGAGGGCACCCGAGTCACTATGACAGGCAAGACTGCACGGGGCTGGGCCCAGCTCGTCAGCGGCAAGTTCACCGGCTGGTCCAGCACGCAATATCTCGCCAACTCGGCCACCGGTCGGCCGGTGATCATCGGTACTCGTGTGGCAACTGCCGATCTTGACATTCGGACGACGAGCGGTGCCGATTCCCGAACCGTCGCAGAGGTGAAGAAGGGTACGGCACTCTCAGTTACGGGTGCGATTCAGAACGGCCGAGCGCAGATCATCTACAAGAAAGCCATCCGCTGGGTGACAGCCCGCTACCTCACAAACCTGAACAGCAACCTGCCGTCCCCGCCGAAGCTGCCCAAGATCACCGGAACCCGGTACGCCACAGCAACACTGAACATCCGCTCCACCTACGCCGACAAATACCGGCTGATCACCGAGGTGCCACGTGGCACCGAGCTCAAGATCACTGGCGTCGTCAAGAACGGCAAGATGCAGATCATCTTCGAGAAGGCCGTCCGCTGGGTGACAGCCAAGTACCTCTCGAAGTCGGTTCCGCGAGGGATGCCACCCAGCTGGCGCGCGGTCGAGAGGGGCCTCAAGCCAAACGCGATCAAGGTCCATCGAGCCGCGCGAGCGAAGTTCCCCCAGATCAGCACGTACTACACGTTGCGGGCAGGCGTGTTCACCGACCATTCCACCGGTCGGGCACTTGACCTCATGATTCCCAACTACCGGTCAGCTTCAGGGAAAGCGCTTGGCTACAAGGTTGCGGCGTGGGCCAGGGCCAACGCGAAGCCGCTCGGGATCAACTACGTGATCTGGAACCAGCACATCTGGAACATCACGCGCGACAGCGAGGGCTGGCGCTACATGGCTGACCGCGGCGGCGATTCGGCCAACCACAAGAACCACGTACACATCACCGTTTTTGCTGCAGGATTCGACCCTCGCTAGGCGCCCGTGCCTTCCGATCATGGCGATGCCGACAACGGCGAGAGGCGGGTCGAGGGTCCCAGGACCGTACTTCCAATGACTCTGCTAAACCCACTCGGCGGCGTTGGAAGGTGCTTCCACAGTTGTGCCGGCATTGCCACAAGCGATGAAGCCTGCCGTCCTGCGTTCGCTGATCACGCGTCCGAGTCAGGTTCCAGCGCAGCCAGCCGAAGCTCTAGCTGGTCAACCCGATGCCGCAGCAGCGTCAGCTGCGCCTCAAGGCTGACCTCGCGCTCGGCGCGACGCTGGATCCGGGCTGACTGCGCGGCCCGATCCAGCACCGCCTGCAGCGGCACCAGGCGTTGCGGGCCGTGCGGCCCGTCGACCAATCGGGATGCGATCTCACCGTTGCGGTACCAAGCGCGCAGCGCCGAGCGAGACACTCCCGCCTCGGCCTCCGCGATTGCCAGCGGTACCCACGGCGTGTCATCCAGCTTGGCCAACAGGTCCAGCTCGTGGCGCCATGCCGCAAGGCGGTCATCCCACTCAGACGGCACCATGTCACCTCCCACTGGACCCTATTAGTATCAGTGTATTGACATGGTTTTGATAATGAAATCATGTTTGAACGATTCTCCGGGCAGGCGCGGCACGTGGTCGTCAGCGCGCAGGAAGAGGCCCGCAATCTGGACCACAACTTCCTCGGCACCGAGCACCTGCTGCTCGGACTGCTGGCAACACCGGACTCGCTGGCGAGTGCCAGCCTCACCAGTCTCGGCTATACCCATGACGACGTGCGGGCCGAAGTGGAGGCCATGGTCGGTCGGGGCAAGGCATCGCCCGGCGGGCACCTGCCGTTCACCCCACGGGCGAAGAAAGTGCTGGAGCTTTCACTGCGCGAGGCGCTGCAGCTCAAACACAACTACATCGGGACCGAGCACATCCTGCTCGGCCTGCTCCGCGAGGGCGAGGGCATCGCCGCGCAGATTCTGGCGAGCAAGCACCCGCTGGATCGGATTCGCGGCGAGGTGCTGACGCAACTCGAGTCGTCGGGGGCGCGCGAGGCTCACGGCGCAGGCCGTACGCCGGCGGCGCACGACGTGCTAGCGCTGGCCGCGGAGCTCGCCGGCGAGGCGCCGGTCGGCAGCCACCACATTCTGGAGGCGATCCTGCAGCAGCCGGACAGCGCGGCCGCGAAGGTCCTCACTGACGCCGGCATCGACCTCGACCAGCTCACCGCCAAACTGGACGAGGTCAATACGGAGGACACCACCGACGACACGCCGGAGCAAGCAGCCGCCCGCCAGCTCGAGCTCTCGGTGACCGACGAGACCGTGACGGTCGTGTTGCGCGACCCCGGCTCCCTCGAGCTCGGCAAACAAATCGTCCAGCTCAACGGCGGCCCGCTAGCAGCCCGCGGCCCACAGCTCGACCTGCTCGGCCGACTGTGGACCGCGGTGAACAGCTGGCTCGGCGCCACCGTGCAGGCGCTGACACCCGAGCCGGATGAAACGGAGGAATCGTTTGGTCGAGGGCTACGCTCCCGGTTCCGCCGCCGCAGGGCCAGCTGACCGCCCCCCACCCAACCGACTGGCCACTTCGTCTCGTGCTCGGGAAGCCCGACATCCCGATCGCAGACTGCGTACGTCCCAGTCAGCCGGGGCAGGTTTTCTGATAGGGCAGAGCCGGAATGTGACTCTTCCACTCATCAGGATTGAAGCCTCGCTCAGTACGCCAGCAGGCATGCCCCACGGGGTCTTTTCGAATGGCATCCAGTGTGGTGAGATCCCACAGACGCACCGTTTGGTCGTCACTGGCGCTGGCCATGATGCCCTTCGCGCCGATTGCTACTGAATTGACAGCTGCTTGGTGACCCTCCAGAGGCGGGCCGAGAGGGACGGGCCGCTCTCTCACGGTCAGATCCCACACGCGAAGAGTCTTGTCATCGCTCGCAGTAGCGATTGTCCGCGGGTCCTTTTGGCTGAATGCGACCGAAGTAACTGGGTCGCCATGAGCCCTGAGCGGCGGGCCAAGAGGGCTTGCATTGCGGGGATCCTTGATGTCCCACAGAGTCACGAGGCCATCATCAGCGGCGGCGGCCATGGTTTGGCCGTCTGGGCTGAACGCCACAGAATTGACAGCTTGTCCGTGGCCTGCGACGAGTGTGCCAAGCGGAGCCGGCGTCTGGGCGGCAAGGTCCCACAGTTTCACCATGGCTGTGCCAGCAACCGCGAGGAGGCGCCCGTCTGGACTGCAGGCGACCGAATCGACTGCGTCGTCATTGCCTTCGAGGGGTGAGCCGAGGGGAACTGGATGCTGCGGGTCCGTGAGCTGCCACAGGCGAACCTTCCCACCCTCATCACCAGCTGACAAGAATGTCCCTGCCTCGAACAGAACGCCAGCGAAACGACCGCCCAGTCATGAGCGACGAGTGGTTCTCCGAGAGGAGCCGGGTGTCGTGGGTTCGCGACATTCCACAGGTGGACCGTACCTTCACTGCCTGTTGCAAGTACTGGTTCGTCCGGGCTGAACGCCGCCGACGCCACCTCATCTTCATGGCGCAGTGAGGCTACGAGAGATGGCTTGGCCGGATCGGGGGTCAGCTGCCACAGCTTGACCGTCATGTCCTCACTGGCACTAGCCAGAAGATCCCCACTCGGGCTGAACGCCACCGGATCCACTCCTGCCTTATGGCCCACAAGTGGCGAGCCAAGAGGGGCCGGTAAGGTGCCGCCGGCGACGTTCCACAAGACCATCGTGCCATCGCGCAACTCCAGCAGCCAGCAGGCTGCCGTCCGGGGTGAACGCAACCGAATACACCTCGTCATGTGCGCCGGTGAGCGGTCGGCCACGTGCGGTCGGGTGGGCAGCGTCGAGGTTCCACTGTCGCACCGTCTGGTCGTCGCTGCCTGTTACAAAGACCGGCTCCTTTGGACTGACCGCCACGGATGTCACCTCGTCCTGGTGGCCAGTGAGGGGCGGGCCGATCGGGGTTGCCTGACTGAGGTTGGCGACGTTCCATACACGTACCGTGCGATCGTCGGAACCGGTGACCATGTGGAGTCCGTCCGGGCTGAACGCCACCGAGCGCAGCATTCCTCTCGATGACCTTTGAGGGGTGGACCAAGCGGGCCCAAGTGATTGCGGTCGAGGTTCCACAGTCGCACGAAGGCGTCGACGTCACCTGTGGCGGCGATCCGCCCATTCGGGCTGATCGCGAGCGAGCGGATAGCGACGCCGCGGTGGCCTGCTAGGGGTGGCCCGATGGGCGACGGGTGACTCGGGTCGGTGACATCCCAGACGCGTACCAAGCCGTCTTCGCCGGCGGTGACCAGGGTTCTCATATCGGCGAACCCAACGCCCCGCACCTCACCGTTGTGGGCTTTGACAGGCGGGCCGAGTGGGACCGGGCGGGTGGGGTCGCGAGCCTCCACAAGTGAACTGTTTTGTCAGCCAGGCCGACGGCGAGGATCGTCCCGTCGGGAGTGAAGGCTACCGAGTTCACGTCGGCATGTTCCCGAAGGGGCTGGCCGAGAGGGGTCGGGTGACTGGGGTCAGTGAAATTCCAAAGACGACATGAGTCGTCGTCGCTGCAGCTGGCCAAGATCTTCCCATTCGGGCTGAACGCAAGCCCGCCCACCAGATCGTGGTGGCCGGTGAGGATTCCGGCGTACGGCGTTGAGATCAGACTGGTCACCAAACTGGCCCGTGTTTCAGCGTTGTCTTGCAATGCCCTGGGCAGCGATGCCTAGTTGCAGCGCCTCAAGCGGGTCGTCGCCAAGGGAAGCGTCAGCCTCGGTGATCAACTGCCGTGCGGTCGCGATCCGAAGCTGCTGTTGGGCATTCTCGCTTCTGTGCTTAGCTACCTGCTGTTGAACAAAAGCAATTGCACCGCCGGCGATAGCAAGAATAAGTAGCACGGACAGGATCGTTGTGGCCCGCCAGCGTCGAGTGCGATCCCTTCGAATGCTGCGGCGCAGAAAATCGCGCGCGCGAGGGCTCAGGTCCACCTTGTCGGTGACCAGTGCCCGCCGTCTGTACGGTCGGATGCGAGCGAATCGCGACCCTCGAGAGCGCGCTTCAGGCGGGCTCCGAGTCAGAACCACCGGCCGCCCGGCGTGCGCCGGTGCCCTCGACGGCGGCCGCGAGTTGGCCCCGTTCCCACAACAGTAAGGATGAGCGACCAGCGTCATCCCATTCGGCTGCGGCAAGTTCTACTGCCCGCCGAGCCCGCAACGCGGCCGTTGCGGCATTGATCGCGGAGGCAAGCGGCGGCCAAGCTGTGAGGAAGGCCTCATGAGTTACCCCGAGAACGACGGTGCCGTCGTCCTGCACGTCAGCTGTCAACAACCGCCTGGCTGTAAAAGCCTCCAGCTCCGCCTGTACCGGCGCAGCCAGATCTTCTGCGATCAACCAGCCATCGTACGGGATGGCCCTCTTCGTTGACTGTGACGAGCCGTAGCAACCCAGAGATCACTTGATCACGCGTTCGATGATTTAGCGCCAATGCGTCGGCCAGGGCTGCATCAGCCTGACTTATCAGCGCGCCCTGAACTCCGCCAAGCTGGTTGTAACGTGTCATGGAAAGCCGTCCGCCGCGACCGACGTCCTCAGCCAGCTGGGCAAGAGTGAACGCCAAAAGTGGCAGTGCTTCACCGGTATAGGTGTCTTTGACCAGCCGTGCTACGAGTTCGGGGTCCACGCTGATACCGGCTACCCGAGCCGGCTCTTCAATCACCGCGGGCAGTGCATCGCTGGCGCAGGGGCCGCAGCGGCGAAGGTATCTGCCGCAAGGTCCGTCAGCTCCGGGGTCGCGAGAAGCTGGCCGAGGAACTCCGGGCGTAGTGTCCCCACCACCTGGACCCGCCGGCCAAGCGCCGGGCGCAGCAGGCGCGCGAAATGGCCCCGCGCCTGCGCAGAAGCCATGGTGAGCAGCTCCTCGAACTGGTCCACCACGATGAGGACACAGCGCCGCCCGGGAGCGCCAAGCAAGTCGTCGCAAAGCACCGCTAGCCCATCATCCTGGTTCAGCCGATCGCGCACTGAACTCGCGGTCCAGTCCAACTGCAAGCCCTCTGCTGCGCGGGCAAGCTCCCGAGCCAGCGCTGAAACTGGATAGACACCTGGCACCATCGCCGGCACGGTCATCCAGCCGGGCTCGGGGGCCATGACTGGCAGCAGGCCAGCGCGGACGAGTGATGACTTGCCGCACCCAG
Organism: uncultured Actinomycetota bacterium; assembly: GCA_963759635.1. Classification (GTDB taxonomy): domain Bacteria; phylum Actinomycetota; class Actinomycetes; order Propionibacteriales; family Propionibacteriaceae; genus Microlunatus. Next base: position 27,154 of record CAVXAP010000022.1, on the reverse strand, counting down.
ACGGGCCGACAACGAGCAGCATTGCCCGGTTGGAAGCATCTGAGGGCGATCGCAGCCGGGCGGCCAGTTCACTAACCTCGTTGGCCCTACCGAAGAAGACCGCATGCCTATCACTGTCGAACCGCTGTAGTCCGGGAAATGGCGAGCGGTCATCTTCCCAGCCCGAGCCGCCCCCGACGTTGAGCCGGTACAACGCTTCTTGAAGCACAGCCCTGGCTCCGGTCGCATCGCGGACCAAGTCCGCGTACTGGTATCGGCTGGGCGTCAAGCAACGGGTGCACCTCATCGGCCTCCGCCCTCAACGGCAACAGCCGACTACCCTTCGACCGTGCGATCCCCACCTCGGCTGCGCACCACAGGGACTTCCGGTAGGCGGCGGTAACCAAGCACACGACAGCGTCGGCCCAACGCAGCCGCTCGTACAGCCGCTGCTCCCACTCCTCACCGAGCGCGATGCCGTCGCGGAGATCTTGGTCTAAGAAAACGTCATGACCGTCGTCGACCAACCACTGATGCAGCTCGGCGGCCAACACGTGGTCTTCGCTGGCATGACTCACGAATACCCTCGCCACCGATCACCTCTTACTGTCGAAGAGCGGTGCGATTCGCCGAGCAAATCTCTAACTCAAATGCAGAGCAGCTACATGTACAACCCTCGCCAGCGAGATCGGCCCGCGGGCTGAGCGCTGGCACCAGCGGTGCCGCCCCTGACGTCGTCATGGTTTCCTCGTGCTCCGCTGAAGCTGCTGGTCAGCTTGATGCCTTGGTGGCACCGCATCCAGGCATGCCTTGACTGTGCAGGCAGACGCCGCACAGGCGCTTCGGGGAAGTCCCTATACCCCACAAATTCAAGGCAGGCGGATGGATTCGCATCGGTACTCACTCGCCTTATCGCCATTCTGGCGCGCTAACTGGTATCGGCGACGGAACGTTCAGCAATGATGGTTTAGATAGCCAGCTGGACTCCGCGACATAACAGATCGACTAGTTATCGAGGAGCTTCACCGGCCGCGAAAATAAGAATGCGCCGCTGAAACGCACGGGCAGATCGGATATGTGAGCTCTGCCGCCACCCTGGCTTATGCGTTCCCAGCCGAGTCTTCGATCAAGATCGGCAGCCAGGCCTTGACCCGTGTGCCGCCAGTTGGTGAATGTTCGTTGGTACACCAGCCGCCCAACTCGGTGGCTCGTTCGGTCATGGACGCCAGACCCACTCCCGAGGGGTTGGTATCGGCCGCGACGCCGATGCCGTCGTCGTCGATTTCGACGGTGAGACCGTTGTCCGTGCGGCTCATCCGGACAGTGATGCGCTGCGCGCCAGCGTGTTTCGTCGCGTTGCTGATGGCCTCTTGCGCGATGCGGTAGGCCGCGACCTCGACCGCGGCCGGAAGTATCGACGAGGTCACCCGCGACCTCGAAACTAACCGCCGGAGAGCTTTGCCGCGGCCATGCCTGCACTGAGTTCGGCGTGCTGCTGAAGGGCCGACAGCAGGCCTCCATGGTCGAGGGCTGGTGGCCGGAGTCCTTCCACCAGGCTGCGAACGTCGGTGAGCGCGGTCTTCTGCAGGTGGTGCAGCTTCTGTAGGGATTCGGCCTGGCTCGGGCATCCTGACGGTAGGTCCATCGCAGTCTCGGTCCGCAGGAGCGCTGCCGCCAGCAACGGACCGATGCCGTCGTGGATCTCTCGCCGGATACGACGGCGCTCTTCCTCCCTTGCTGTCACGGCCTGGGCCAACGCCCTCCGCAAAGCCTGCTGGAGGCCGAGGTTGTAAGCGCTGCTGGCAAGTACGTGACCAACAGCCTCAAGCAGCCGCTCGTCGGCTCGCCCGAGCGGCTCCAGGCCCGGTCGGACAGCGAGACTCAGCTGCCCTACATGGACTCTTCCCGGCATACAGCGGTATGACCCGATCGGGTGGTCGGGAAGCGCCGCGGGACAAGCTGAGCGGCGTCATTCCAGGCATGGTGAGGTCAAGATGTACGAACTGCCAGCCGCAGGGCATGCCTCAGGGCATCGAGAGTGGCGGTGAGGCCGCTCTCATCCGTAACCACTGGCGTTGTCCGCGGTGACAGCGCGGCAATCATCACGTCGCTATCGGCACGGGCACCGAACAAACGCCGCTGCAAGACTCGGTTGAGCAGGGCGATTGTCACGCACAGGGCGGCGATAAGTACTCCTGCGGCGGCCGCCATTAGCCAGTCAGCCGGCCGCGTCCGCGGCATAACCAGCAAACGCCATAGCACCAGCACGCCGGCCGTCGCGGCAACCAGTGCGATGATTCGTAGCCCCCAACGGCGGACGACGATCTGAACCTCGAACAGGTGGTTACGCACCACGGCCACGGTCATTGCAGCTAGGACCAGGATGAAAAGTCCGCGGAACCAGATCCATGGGATCAAGGGACGCCCGGTGATCGCGGCGGGCAGTTTCCCGAGCCCGAGATAAGCGAACATCAAGAGCGTAAAGGGAATCACTACCCATCGCACAGCAGCCCGTTTCTCCGGCTGTCCCACTGACCTATAGCCGAGAACCAAGGCGAGCACCATCAGGATTGGTATGGTGTGCGCCGCCCCGAACGAGACGGTAACCAGTCGGGCCAGCTTTCCGAGTTCGCTGGTTTGTTGTAGCGCAATCGGGATGTAGAGCAGGTGTAGAGCCAGTGGCACCACGAAGCAACCAATCACAAGCCTGCGCGGGGGAAGGCTCTGCCGGGGCAATGATGCAGCCATCAACAACAATGCGCCCCAAAACAGCGCCTTGGCAGTCTCACCAATCACAAACGGCCATAACCGCGGACCGCTAGCCAGGTCGACTACCTGAATGCCGAAAGGCCGCACCGTTAGGCCGAACAGATAAAAGCAAGCAGCCGCCAGCAGGGCCCGTGGTGCACCCGACCGCGGCCGCACAGCAACCAAGAAGGCGCCGAGGGCGAGCATGAAGCCGGCAAGAAGCAGCACGCTGGCGTCTTCCCTGAGGACTGAACCGAACCGGTAGGGGGTGAGGGTGACCTCGATGCTGGCCAGTGACCCCGAGCAGTCTCGGTCGAGCGGCGCATCGCTTCGACGCACGTCGTAGCGAACCACGTCTCCCACCTTGTAGTTACGGACAGGGCCGTTGCGAACCAGGTCTTCCAGAGGCCGGCCGTCGACCGCCACGACGCAATCACCGACGCGCAGCCCGGACACACCCGATACCACGTCATTGATCACGACGCCGCGTTCCGACCAGTAGGGTGCGCTCGGAAATGTGACAGTACCGTCCGCGGGAAACATCCCGCGGGCAAGCATGACCCAGCCGAGGGAAGCCATGATCACTACGGCGACAAGCAGCGGAACGCCTGCCCAGCGGGGCAGACTTGATCGGATGCTGGCCCAGCCCGACCAGGACGATTGCCTCATGCGGCCGGGACACCTCCGCTGGACGCTTGGGGCATGACGCCGTCCGGCTATTCAGACCTGCGGCGCCCGGAATGTTTGAGCGACCGCGGCCGTCACCCCCGCACCGAACAGGCAGTCTTGCCCCGGTGTTTGCGATGACAACTTCGTTGCGATGACAACATTACGCGTATTGATCGCCGATGATCACCCCCTTTACCGAGACGGTCTTAGGGCGGCGCTGGCTGCTGCGGGCTTCGATGTGGTCGGTGAGGCGGCCGATGGACGGCAGGCGGTCGCGCTCAGCCTGGAGTTCCAGCCGGATGTGGTGATCATGGACCTCGATATGCCTGGCATGGGCGGCATCGAGGCCACCCGCCGGATCGCCCATGGCAGCCCACATGTTGCGATTCTGGTGCTCACCATGCTCGCCGACGATGATTCGGTGTTTGCAGCACTGCGGGTGGGCGCCCGCGGCTACCTGCTGAAAGGTGCCGGCCAAGCGGAGATCGTGCGCGCGGTGCAGACGGTTGCCGACGGCGGCGGCGTGTTTGGCGCATCTGTTGCCCGTCGAGTCATGGAACACTTCAGCGGACAGCACGCATCCGAGCCCTTTCCCGAGCTGACAGAACGTGAGCGCGAGATCCTGGCTATGGTGGCGGCTGGACAGAACAACGCCGCGATTGCTGATCGGCTCGTGCTGGCACCTAAGACGGTGCGCAACCATATCTCCAACATCTTGACCAAGTTGCAGGTCTCCGACCGCGCACAGGCCATCATCCGGGCACGTTCGGCCGGCCTGGGTTAGGCGCCCGGCCGCGTCCCGGGTGCTGCCCGGCACTCGCCCGATTCGAGCGGGACATCGGCCCCTCGAAGCCAGGCCGGGCAGTTTCCACGATGGAGATATCAGCAGGCTTGCGCTCGGGGCGCGGTTAGGAGTGATTGCCTAGCAGCAGAAGCGAGGAGATAGCGATGGCCTCGATCCGTCCATCCATCGGACGCGCTCAGCAGTCGTGGTAACAAGGCGATCCTGGTGCGGCCGCGGACGGTGCGCTGGAAGGTTCAACGGCATCACCGCTACGCTCCCCAGAGAGCCCATGCCTCTCTAGAGAGGCCTCAATGGCGGCATTGACATCGGTGCTGACGGCCACCAAACCTCGGACGAGATACCTGGCGTTGCTTTGATCCGGATCATGATGTCAGCCAGCGGTGGTCGATAGCCCGGCCGGCTGCCTCGAGTCCGATGAGTATACGTCGGCATAGTCATAATCAGATCCCGACGACATGGTCGAATCCGGCTCGAACCTCGACGGCTACAGCGATCGCGGCTTTGCAGCGATCTTCCTTGATTCGGTGCTTTATGTGGCTCCACTCAAACTGTCGGAATAGTGATTCCCTGTCGAGCTTGACGAAGATACTTCACAGCGGATCAGCCCGCTCGAATTGCGCCCACTGGACCCAATTGCTCACTGCGCGGGCCCTTGATCCTCTCGATCGGGAGTCGCGATTCTGAAGGCTGTCGTCCAAGATGAGGTCGTATTGGAAAGGCATTTGGGGACTCCGCGCGTTCACTCCTTCTCCATGATCACACTCCAGGGTAATCGTCGTTGTGCTCGGCATAACAGTCGTTCTTTGTCTTTGGGAACGGCTTAAATCGAGGGGATACTCGCAGCCGCATTCGATATCGATCTTGATCGAAAGCTCGGCTGGAAACACATAGATCCAGGTTCGGAGAGTGACCAGCCCCGGGCGCCCTTCCGGATCGTCGTCGACCCAGCGCCCGACGCAACGACGCTTCCCTGCGTGACCCTCACATCCTTGACCACGGCCGACTCGTCACCGTCCTGCCAATTGCACGGGCCGCCCGCCGCGACGGTCTGTCTGTCGCTCTTCAGGCTGAGCTGTCGTGTAGAAGTTAGAGTTCATGTCTGCGCCTCCTGATGAAGAGCGTTTCACACAGGTACGAGTCCGGCCAGCAGGGCATGCACCTCCTCCGCTGCGACGATGTTCCCCTTTGCCTCGTACAGGGCGAGCGCCTCTCGGATTGCCGTCTCCGCCTCCTGTGGTCGTCCGCGGGCTGCGCAGGACCTCGCCGAGGGCAACGCAGGCCGCCGCGTGATCGTTGCTCCAGTCGGTCTCCCCAGCGAGGGAGACGGCGCGGCGCGCAAGTGCCTCCGCATCCTCCAGGCGACCGGTGGCCGCCAGGATCTTCGCCCGGACCGTCCGCCACGCGATCTGTGCCGCAAGATCGTCGGGCGCCGCCGTCTCCTCGCTACGGTCGACGAACGTCTTCGCCTCGTCGTGACGGCCCTGCCGGTAGAGAACCTCCGCCAGGAGCGCCGCCAACGAGGAGACAAATGCCTTCTCGCCCATCTCCTCGAGCCGCCCCAAGCCGAACTTGAGGCGCTCCTCCGCCCGCGTCAGATCGCCGGCAAGGATCTCGACCAAGCCCTCGTATTGCGTAGACCGATGAAGCTCAGCGTGACGAAGCCGAGGTCCTCGAGCGTCCGGCAGGCCAAGTCGAGGAGCTCTCGTGCCTCATCGAAGCGGCCGATCATCGCGTACAGGCCGGCGAGCGGATAGAGCGTGGCCGCCGCGGACCCCCGGTCTTCGTGCACCTGTTCGCGAATCGCCTCACAGCGGCGGATGGCCTCGCCGACCGGAGTCGGGCCGATGAACGCCGACGAGGCGAGCCAGGACGAGGATCTCCGCACGCTCCCGATCATCTCCTGATCTCGCGGGCGTATTCTGCTGCCTGCTCCCAAGCGGCGTCGGCCGCCAGGCACCTGCCCTCGAGCCAGTGCACCAGCGCGCGAAGACGCCACAGCTTGCACAGACCACGGGCGTCCTGGTTGGCCTCGAAGGTCACCCGCAGCCGCTCGCCCAGCTCGCGGGCCTCGGTCGATCGCCTTCTCGGTGTCGACCTGGATCCGGAGGAAGAGCTGCTCGACGACGGCGTGTGCCTCCAGGCGCTCGTCGTCATTCACCCGTGAGCAGTCGACCGCCGCCTCGAGGACCCGGTCGGCCTCGGACAGCCTCCCGGCCTCGGTCAGCGCGGCGCCGAGGGACGGGAGGAGCTCCGCGCGGGCGCGGTCGTCGCGCGACAGGAGCGCCTCGGCCCGCTCCAGGAGCTTGACGGCGGCGGGCAGGTCGCTCCGAGCGAAGGCGCGCCGGCCCGACGAGTCGAGCCGCCGGGCGGCCTCGGCGCCGAGGGCGCGCTCGCGCGCCCCGACGCGTCCGAGCTCAGCCCGATAGTGGTAGGCCTGCTCCAGGTGGTAGCCGACGACCTCCTCCTGCTCGCCGAGCGGCTGCTCGGCCGCCCGATCGAGCCAGCGGGCGAGCCGCTCATGCAGCTCGCTCCGCGTCTCCTTGGGCAGGAACCGGTAGGCCGCGTCACGGATCAGGCCGTGCGAGAAGCGGAGGCCGTCGGCTCCTCCGAAGGCGCGCGGGTCGCGCTGGATGAGCTCCCTGCGTTGCAGCGCGCCGAGCGTCACATCCAGCGTGGCGAGGTGCCGGTCACCGACGAGCTCGGCGAGCGCCCGCCGCGAGAAGGCCCGCCCCTGGACCGACGCCCGCTGCGCGACGGTCCGCTCGGCGGGCGGAAGGCGGTCGATGCGGGCGGCGAGCACCGCCTGGACGGTAGGCGGCACGCCCAGCTGCTCGCCGTGCTCGGCCTGGATCGCCAGCAACTGCTCGAGGAAGAGCGGGTTGCCCTCCGCCGCCTCCAGCGCACGCCGTCCCGTTTGCTCGTCGACGACACGGGCGCGCAGCGCCCGCTCGAGCAGCGCCGCCGCCTCGTTCTCGGCCAGCGGCTCGAGGCGCACCGTCGTCGTGTTGTCCGACGGCGCCTGCCATGCCGGACGCGCATCCAGGAGCTCCGGCCGCGCCAGGCAGATGACCAGGAGCGGGACGTCGCGGGTCGATCCGGCCACGTGCTCGACGAGGTCGAGGAATGTCGGCTCCGCCCAGTGGAGGTCGTCCAGGACGACCACCAGCGGGCGGTGGCGGGCGAGCGCCTCGAACAGCTTGCGGACGGCCCAGTTCGTCTCCGCGGTCGGCGCGCTCGTGGCGGAGAGTCCCACCGCCCCGGCGACCCTGTCCGCGATCAGCTCTCCGTCGTCCTCACCCTCGACGAGCGCGGTGAGGTCGGCCGCTCCGGCGGGTGCGAGCTGGCGCACGATGTCCAGGAGCGGGAGGTAGGTGATGCCCTCGCCGTAGGGCGGGCAGCGGCCGACCACGATCCCCGCCCCGGTCCTGATCTCGTCAAGCGCCTCACGGACCAGCCGCGACTTGCCGATTCCCGGCACGCCGAGGACCGTCACCAAGCGGCACGCTCGCTCGGCGACACAGCGCTCGAAGGTCTCCCGAAGGAGACGGAGTTCCTCGCTCGCGGCCGACGAACGGGGATCCCATGATCGTGGACGGCGTGTCCGAGGTGAGGGCGAGGACCCGGGCCGCGCGGACAGCACCGCGCTTCCCCTTGACCAGGAACGGCGCGACCTCCTCGACGGTGACGCGATCGCCGAGGAGGCCGCGTGTCGTCTCGCCGATCAGGATCTCGCCCGGCGCCGCAGCCTGCTGCAGGCGCGCCGCGAGATTGATGGCGTCCCCGGTCGCGAACCCCTGACCGCCCGAGGGGTCGCCGGTCACGACCTCGCCGGTGTTCACGCCGATGCGGACCTCGAGACTGACGCCCCAGCGGCGCTCGAGCTCCTTGTTCAGGGTCCCGAGGGACTCCGGCCATCTCGACCGAGGCGCGGGTGGCCCGCAGCGCGTCGTCCTCGTGCACCACCGGGATGCCGAACACGGCCATGACGGCGTCGCCGATGAACTTCTCGACCGTGCCGCCGTGCCGCTCCAGAACGCGCCGCGTGGTTCGGAAGTAGCGCGACATGACCTGCCGTACCGTCTCGGGGTCGAGGCGGTCGCCGAGTTCGGTCGAGCCCGCGATGTCGGCGAAGACGACGGTGACGGTCTTGCGGGCGCTGCGCTCGAAGAGCGGTGCGGCCGCGAGCGGGCTGCCGCAGGCAGAGCAGAAGCGCGCCTCCTCGGGCCCGAACTTCCCGCACCCCCCACACACGGCCATGGCCGTGAGTGTAAGCGGCTTGATCAGCGAGGTCGAGCGAAAAAAGCTGAACCGGCCGACCCCTCGATGTTCGACATGACGCGCTTGATGCGGGTGTAGTCCTCGAACCCGTACAGGCTCAGGTCCTTCGCCGTAGCCGGAGTGCTTGAAGCCGCCGTGGGGCATCTCGGCGACCAGGGCGATGTGGGTGTTGATCCAGACGCAGCCGAAGTCGAGGGCGCGGGCCATGCGCATGGCGCGGCCGTGGTCGCGGGTCCAGACGCTGGAGGCGAGGCCGTACTCGAAGCCGTTGGCCCAGGCCTAGGGCCTTCTCCTCGTCGTCGAAGCGATGGACGGTGATCACCGGGCCGAAGATCTCCCTGCTGGATCATCTCGTCGTCCTGCTCCAGGCCGGAGACCACGGTGGGCTCGTAGCAGACAAGAGGACTTGCTGCTGCAGTCCAGGCGGCGTCCAACACGTGCACGCCGGGCATGTTGAACATCGTGTCGACGCGCGCGCGCAGTAGCCACCAGGCTCCACACAGCACGACGTAGGCTCAGCTATCTTGAGGTCTTTCAGTCACGGTTTCGCTTTGGTCGCTTCGATCCTGCAGGACCTCGACCTACCTCACCGGAAACGAACGACCCGGGCCCACCGCGCGTCCTCACACCCCGAAACTCCGAAGAGCCGAATAGCCGGCACCAGACAGGGAGCTCGCGTAGTGGGGATCAGGCCGAGGGAGTGCTCGCGTCCGCATTCTTCCGCAAATCCAACTCTCTATCGAGTAAGACGATGAAGCGGGCAATCTGCTCGGATGTCTGTTGTGCTGTGTCGAGCAGATGGAGTACCTCATCGGTCGAGAATTGGCTCAGATGATGTTTGATTCCGCGCCAGTCGCGGCAGGTACGGAGGGCCATCACTGCACACCTTCTTTCTCTTGGTCCAACTCGTTTGGCGTCGCCCTCTAAGCCGCGTCAGCGGCCGAAACATGGTCGCCACGGCCGAGCTCAAGGGCTCGAATCGACGGGGTGGCGGCCAGCTTGCGGAGGCAGCGGGCGCGGGTGGGCCCGATGCTGCCCACCGGCAGGCCGAGTTGATCGCTAATCTGCTGGTAGGTGATTGGCGGATCTGCGACGAGCAGACTGAGAAGGGCGCGATGGCTCTCAGTCAGCTCGGCAAGCCCGTCCCGCACAGCAGCTCGGCGCTCTGCATGCAACATCCGGGCATCGACCTCGCTGCTGCAGGGGGCCGGAGCCAGCGGTGACCAATCGGCAGAGTTGTCCTCAGATACGTCGAGCAGGGTGAGGCGATCGCGCGAGCGCAGCACAGTACAGGCTGCTCGCATGGCGGTCGTCTTGATCCATCCGGGCATAGCCCGCAGCTCACGGATCCGATCGAGATTGTCAATTGCCTTCATCCACACGGTCTGGCTGACGTCAGCCGCATCTTCAGGCCTGAGCCGATATCGGCGGCAGACGGCGTCGATGATGTGCTGGTAGCGCTCGATGAGGGCGTTCCAAGCCTGCTCATCGGACCGCATGACTGCGGCGATGGGACCGTCAGCGCCTAAAGCGGTGTTGTCGGTGGTGGCCATGATGTCGGCTCCTTGTTTCGGTTTTCGAACCAGTGGCTTTCCTCAGGTTTCATGAGTGAGTCCTAGCCGTCTGTGCCGGCGGTGACAGGGCTGCTGTCTCCATCTGCACACAGTTCCTGGGCACCGTTCGAATTCCCGCTGGACTGTCGCTTGACGAGTCCGACCATTCGGACTTTGACCGAGCGAGGCCAAAGGCTCGCGAACGCCAAACCATGATCAACAGATGGCGACTAGACCGCGAACCCGTCTCGTTTCCGTGGCTCGCCCGTCGTGATCAACAGAACTACAACGCCGGATTGGCCGAATCCTCTGCGCTGCCCGACTTGTCGCCCTCTTGGGCTCGGTCAGAGCACTGTCGCTGAAGCCGCTTCGGAAGGCACATCCGCCATGCGTCCGTGATCAGCTCGCACATCTCCTGGTAATCAAGGGCATGGGGGTGCGCTCGGGAACACTATAACCCCTATCCAGGCCCACGTCGAGTCTCGCACGGATCTGAGCCCTCTGGGAGATCCCCGGTCGAGGCATTGGACCACCACCGGCTGTCACGCGGTTCACTCACCGAGTCTCCGACGCGCTGCTCAGCGTGCTAGCCCAGCGGCCGAGGAAGTCTGACATGGGATCGTCGCACGCCGCCGCAGCGCGCATTTGGTGGGTGTGAGTCGTATCAACCCGTGAGAAGCCGCGTCTTAGTCCGCGAGGGCAACCAGCCACGCGCCCCCCCCCCCCCCCCCCCCCCCCCCCCCCCCAGCGCCTGCGCTGCTCTCAGACGGAGGCTAAGGTGACTATCATTTCGACGCCCCAGGGTTTCAACGAGGACGAGCTCTACGTCGATCTTGAGCCGACGTTCGGGCACTCGCTGTTCCTGAAGTGTGAGGGCTTCAACTTCGCCGGGTCGATCAAGCTGAAGGCCGCGACCGAGATGGTGGAGGCGGCCGAACGGGACGGAGTCCTGAAGCCGGGATCGATCCTGGTCGAGTCCTCGTCCGGGAATCTGGGCGTTGCGCTGAGCATGATCGCGGCGAGCAAGGGCTACGGGTTCTTGTGCGTCACTGACTCCCGCTGCAACCTGTCGACCAGGCGGTTGATGCAGGCGTTCGGCAGCCAGGTCCACGTCATCACCGAGCCGGATGCCGTCGGCGGCTTCCTCGGCGCGCGGATCAACTACGTCCGTGGGTTGTGCGCTTCCGACGACCGCTACGTGTGGCTGAATCAGTACGCCAATCCGCAGAACTGGAAGGCGCACTACCGCAAGACGGCGCCGGCGATCGCCCGCCAGTTCCCGCAACTCGATGTGCTGTTCGTCGGCGCCGGGACCTGCGGGACCCTGATGGGCTGCGCACGCTACTTCCGGGAGTGGCACCGGCCGGTCCGGGTCGTGGCAGTGGACAGCGTCGGTTCGGTGACCTTTGGTGGCGCCGCCGGGCCGCCGGATGATCCCCGGGCTGGGCACGAGCGTCCGTCCGCCCATGCTCGACGAGTCCTACGTGGACGAGGTGGTACGCGTCGAGGAGGCGGACACCATCCGGGCCTGCCATCGACTGGCAGGCAGGGGATTCCTGTTCGGCGGCTCCACGGGCACAGTGGTCAGCGGCGCGATGGACTGGTTGACCCTGCATGCCTCGCAAGACCTGACTGCGGTGGCCATCGCCCCAGACTTCGGCGAGCGCTATCTCGACACCGTCTACCAGCACCAACTGGGTGCAGGATCTTTACGGCGAGGACGTGCTCCGCTCCGATGAGCTGACCACCGCTTCGCGGGCCGGCCTGAATGGTGCAGGGAGCTCTCGTGGTTCAACGACAGCTCGATCTGGCTGATCCGCCCACCACGCCGGTCGTGGCTGATTCGCCCGACCTCGAGCACCGAGAGCTGCCTTCGCCGAGGTGCTGGCTGATGTCATGCAGGTTGAGCGGGTTTCGGTCGACAGCAACTTCTTCGACGATCTGGGCGCCGACTCGATGGTGATGGCGCGGTTCTGTGCGCGGGTCCGGAAGCGGCCGGACCTGCCAGCGGTATCGATCAAGGACATCTACCAACACCCCACGATCAGCAGCCTGGCCACGGCACTCGCCGACGCCGCGCCTATGCCTGTCGAGCGGGTCTTCGCCGACGTGCTCGCCGACGTCGTGCAGGTCGAGCGGGTGTCGGTGGACAGCAACTTCTTCGACGATCTAGGTGCCGACTCGATGGTGATGGCCCGGTTCTGCGCTCGGGTCAGCAAGCGGCCGGACCTGCCAGCGGTGTCATGTGCCTCCGTCCGCTGGGAAGGTCCCGGCGGTTTTCCAAACTGCCGTTCCGATGAGCTCATTCGCCTGGCTCATCCTGAGATTCCCGCGAGCGTGTGGCCCGTCAGTTATCTCGATCGATCAGTCGCGAAAAGTGCAAGCGAGGTGCCACGCTGAATAGCGAAACCACGGCCGGAAATCGCTGTCGAATGAGGATCAGAACGGTCAACACCCCATTGTGGGCAAGCGATTGCATCTCGAGACCTCAGTTGGCATCGCATCACGCGCATCACACAGCGGCCGGCGCGCGCATTGCTGGGGTTAACGTGAAGGCAGGAAGATCGAATGCCATTCAAGAGCAAGGCGCAGCGTCGAAAGTTCGCGGAGCTTCTGGTGAAGGGCGAGATTTCACCTGAGACCTACGAAGAGTGGAACCGGGAAACCGGGCGCGCGAAACTTCCCGAGTACGTCGGTTCGCGCACAACTCGCAAGCGCAAGCCGAGAACAGCTCGCAAGGGCAAGCGGCGAACAGCAGCCAAGGGGAAGGCGCGCAGACCCACGCGCCGTCGAACGTGACGTGAGGGCGCCGTTGGTTGCGCGTGTCAATCCGCGCGATGGCGCGCGAGCCTCAGCTCGAGGTGGCGCCGGACATCTGGCCACTCGGCGAGGAGAATGCTGTACATCACCGAGTCCCGGACGGTGCCATCGCGGCGCGCGGCATGATGCCGGAGCACGCCGTCCTTCCTGGCGCCCAGCCCTTCGATGGCCCGCTGTGAACGAAAGTTGAAGTTGTCGGTTCTCAGTCCAACGACCTTGCACCCGAGCGTCTCGAACGCATGGGCGAACAGCAGCAGTTTGCACGTGGTATTGACGTGCGTGCGCTGGCAGCGCTCGGCGTACCACGTGTAACCAATTTCCACTCGATCGATCGCTGGAACGATGTCGTGATAGCGGGTCGATCCGACGATGGCGCCCGTCGAAAGGTCGCGAACGACCCACGGGAGCATGTGACCATCGCGTTGGCCCTGTAACGCCGTCGCGACGTACGCGCGGCATCCGGTCAGGCGCCGGCACCGCCGTAAACCAGAGCTCCCAGAGGCGGCCGTCGGCCGCAGCGCTGTTGAGCGCATCAGAGTGGTCGTCGGTCAGCGGCTCGAGTCTGATGCCGTCGCGCTCGAGAACGGTCGGACGCACGTCGATCATGCACTGCAGGCTACACGGAAACGGCGTCCCCCGGGTAGCGCTCGGACTATCTCACCGTCACGGCAAGGCCCGCGGAACGCGCGCGTTCGACGAGCTCGCGCATCTTTTCGTTGGCCTGGCGCGCTGATTCTCCAACGCGTGCGCCGAAGGCGTTCACACGGTTCTGGAGATCGCGCGAGAGCCCTGCTTCCTTCGTGCGCTTCGATTCCTCGAGCGCGCGAAGCCCCTGACGAAGGTCTCGCAGTTGATCGTCGAGGTCGCTCTTGAGCCGCTGCTCGAGCTCACGCAACGTCTCCTCGAGGTCGGGCAGCGACTGTTCGAGCTGCTCGCGAGCGCTCTCGAGCTCGGCCTTGATATCGATGTCAGGCATCAATCGATGGGCGTCGGTAGAGATGGGCATCGGTAAGGGCGCGGATCGCCTGCTCTGCCGCGAGCCCACCGAGATGCGCGCCTTTCATCCCCTGCTCTGCCGCAGCGAGGCCATGCGCGAGGGCCTCTGCACCGAGGGCCTGTGCCGCGGCCGCGATTTCTTTGTGGTCGAGGCTCGATTCGTAGACATCATTCCAGAGCGCGCGCGCATGAGCGATGACATCGCGATCGCGAACGACATACTCCTGGCCGTCGGCACGGAACCACAACAGCGGCTCACCGTTCTTCTGATGCCTCCGGGCGCGCGCAACGTCGGCAAGCGAACCGGACATCGTCTGCTGGTTGTCCTCGAGCAGCAGGACGAAGTTCAGTTCGCCAGATTTCTGCGTCCGCGCGGACGCCCGACGGCTGGCGTTCTCCCTGCGCCGTGGGCTCGGACTCCACCCGTTCCCGCGGCTGGGACTGACTGGCCGCCGGCGGCTTCGGCTTCGCCGCCGCCTGGACAGGCTTGATCTCGCTGCTCCGACGAGCCGCCAGCTGCATCGGCACCATCGCGGCAACGGCGAGCCCGACGACGGCGACTGCCAAGGCGCGCGAACGGGTCGATCGCGCCGACTGATTCTGAAGCATGGCGATCCTCCGCTTGAGATTCGGAAACGACCAGGCGGCGCCGGCGGCCGTCAGACCGGTTCGAGGCCGGGAGACGCCGAGCGCCAAGAGAAGCCGGCCATAGTCCTGAGGCGCGACTTCCAGCGTGTCCATCACCGCCGAATCGCACGCCGCCTCCCGAGACAGCGCGTATTCGCGCGCGGCAAGACGCACGAGGGGATGAAAGAAGAACAACCGCTCGGCGAGCGCCGGAACGCAGCCGAGCCAGAGATCCGCGCGCTTGACGTGCGCCAGCTCGTGGCAGATCGCCATCTGCTGCTCACGGTCGGTCAGCGCTTCGAAACGATTGCGCTGGCAGCAGCACCACCGGGTCGCAGCAGCCCGGTGACCAGGGGTGTATCGACGCCAGGCGAGATGCGGACCTCGGGCACGCGCCTCAGTCGAAGACGGGAGGCGAGTTCGACCGCATGAGCCTGAAGTGCGCCGTTCGCCGGCGAGGACGCGTCGCGCAGCCGAACGGTGTCCCGCCATCGACGCACTCCCACGGCGCCGACAATCAGCAGGCCCATCGTCCAGCCGACCGCGGCAAACGTCGACCATTCGCGGAGCGCGCCGTTCCATCCACCAGTCGCCGCGCGCTGCCGCTGCGCAGCCCGATCGGACCCGAGCGAGAATTGCTCGACCCGTGGACTGGCGCCGCCAACCACACGGTGCACGGCCGGCTGCTCGGCCGGCAAGATCGGGATGGCGACCGGCGTGGTCCACGTCAGCGCGACCACGAACTTCGCCGCGGCGCACCACCAGAGCATCGCGCGTGTCGCCGGGCTCAGTCGAAGGACACGGTCGAGCAGCCAGATGGCCGCCCAATTGCAACAACGAGGAGCGCGCCGTCGATCGACGCGCGGGCCAGGGTGGAGACCATGATCGATCACCGGTCCTTTCCGCGGTCGGCGTTGAGCCTGGCCACGATCTCTTGCAATTCCTCGAACTCGGCGTCGGACAGCCGGCCGGCGTCGGACAAATACGCAAGAAACGGCGACACCGATCCATCGAGGTTGCGCTCGACGAAGCGATGAACCGCATCCTTGAGCAGGTCCGCCGAGGAGGCGCGCGCTCGATATCGGTAGACGCCGTCGACGAGCCGGCGCCCGAGGTACGACTTGCCGCGCAGCCGCTCCATCATGGTGAGTACCGTCGACCGGGCGAGGCCGCGCGGCACGCCGAACTGGTCGGCGGCTTCCCCGACCGTGATACTGCCCCGGTCGGCAATGTGCCGCAGCAGGGCCAGTTCCTGCTCGCCAATCGACGACTCGGCCATCGACTCTCCTCCTGGTGACTACACGTGTCGTTAGGCACGATAGCATTGACGACACGTGTAGTCAACAGGAACTTGATGGTTCAGGGTTCAGTTCAAGGTTCAGGGTTCAGGGAGGTTCAGGGTTCAGGGTTCAGGGTTCAGGTTCAGGGCTTGGGATAGCGGGCGCGCCCACCTCGAAGTGCAGGGGAACAGGTCGGACCGCGTCGCATCAGCTATCGCGCGCCGAGCTGGGCTCGAAGCTTCTTCACATCGTCGCGATCGGCAAGCGCCGGGTCGAGCTGCAGGCTCTTGGCGAGCGCAGCGCGCGCCGCGTCGCTCTGCCCCAGTGCAGCAAGGTTGTGGGCCAGGTGCAGGTGAATCTCAGCGTTGCCGGGCGCTTGGGTCGCGCCTTCGGAGAGAAGTTTTTCGGCCTGCTCGTAGTTTCCCAGCAGGTAATGAATCCAGCCAAGCGTGTCGGCGGTCGACGCGTTCCCGCCCGAAGCCGTCATAGGCCTGCTGGGCAATCGGCAGTGCCTCCGCCGGTTGGTTCTTGTGGACGGCGAGAGCATAGGCGAGGTTGTTGAGCGACACTGGCTCCTTGGGCACGACGGCGAGCACACGACGGTATCGCTCGATCGCGCGGTCGTAGTCCTTCGCTTCCTCGTAGAGACCTGCCAGTATCAGATGCGCGGCGGTCAGGCGCGGTTCGCAGGTCGGTCGCCGTTTCGAGCGCCTGTGTCGCTCCGGCCTTGTCGCCCCGGCTCTGACGCGCCTCGGCCTTGAGCATCAGACTTGCCGACGTCGCTGCTGGCTCCGTCGGCCATCAGCAAGGCAAGGCGGCGCGCGGAAAAGTACTTCGGAAGCTCGGTTTCACTCTCCAGTTCGGGGGCCGTCTGCTCCGGCGGCAATGGCTTGAACGAAACGGCGCGCACAACGGATCACCGACGACCACGGTTTGCCAGCTCAGATACGGCATGGCGGCGTAGAACGCTTCAATCAGATTGAGCCCGCTCACATACGCCGGGAACAAAATGTCAGGTCGGATGGTGCCGTCGAGAAACGGCTCGCCGACGTAGCCGGCGACGCCAGTCACGCCTTCGCGAACGAGATCTGCAATGAGAGACTGCGGAGAGCCTCGGTACGACGACCGGAGATCCTGCGCGGCGCCGGGTTTCCAGGTATCCGGTGGCGGTTCGAACGTGCGCGCTCCGGCACTGACGAACATCGTCGCCAGCGCGCCGGGGACGAATCCGAGTCCGAGCCGTCGCGTTCTGATCGACGGATCGTTCGAGCCCCAGGACGCATAGCCGAGGACGTTTCGCCTTCCGGCCACGCTGCCTGTCGTTGACTCGAGGACGACACGCTCGCTGAGGCCCGCGGCAGCCAGGGCGTCGGCCGTCGCCTTCAGCCACAGCTCAGGAGTTTCTGCTGAGCTTTGGCCCTTCGAGTCGCTTTGCCCTTTGAGTCGAGCACGAAATCTCCGGCGGAGATCGCCGCGGAGCCGCGGTCGATGAGCGCGATCACGTCCGCCTCGGTAAATCCGTCCAGGCGCGAGACGAGATAGACGTCCTGATCAGCATGCGAGAACGGGCCGCGAAAGGTCGTGGCCCCCACGCTTCCATGAAACGGATTTGGCTGAGGTCCGACGATCGATACGCGCGTGCCGACGAGCTTCCGATACAGAAGAGTCAGCTCTGAATCGACGCTGGCTGTGGTTCCGCCTCTGCCACCTGAGCCGCTGATCCTGAGCGGTATGCCCTTGGTGAGAACGATGTAGAAGATGCGATCGTGCATCGCATGGCGCCTGATCCAGGCGGCGATGGGCCCCTCAATCTGCTCTTCGTATTGAGCACGAGTCACCTCGTCAGTGGCGCCCGTCCTGAGCGCGACAACGTTCTCGGCGGGAATACGCCGTGCCTGGACGTAGTGAGCGGCGATACGCTCAGACGTCGGACTCGTCACCTCAACCGCGACGAGAACATTGTTACCGTCTTGCGCGGACGCCGCCGCGCAACCGCACCCAAGCCCAGCCACCACGCAGCCGAGCAGATACTTTCTCAGTCGCATTCCCATCCTCATGGTCTCTCTCTCTTCCGAGTCAGCAGTTTACTAACTGATGTGGCTTGCATTCCTATCGCCTGCCAACACGGTTCCATACCTCAACAGGATTCCGGAGTTTCAACAGGATTTCCGGAGTAATGATGAGTCGCACTGACGACGTTCTGCGAGCAATCGCAACCGATCACAACTGGACCTCAACTTGCTTTGGTGATTTTTGAAGCGCGGTTGTACGTCCGTCTGCGGTCACCGCGCCTGTCGCGTGTTTGCGCCCTCTCGCAGCACGTCGTGTGACTGAGAGGGCGGTCGCTTGTCGGCTACTGCTGAGCTAATAATCCTTCAGTTCGTTCAGGTCCCATGAAACTGCTTCAGAACAGTCGCCTTCGACGCGCCGTCAAGTATCTCGGTGACGTCGTACTGCTTACCGCCGCCTACTACGGAGCCTTCAATCTTCGGTTCGACGGCACCCTTCCGGAAGAGTACTGGCATCTTTTTGCCTTCAGCGCGCCACTGGTTGTTCCCACCAAGGTAATCCTTCTCTACCATTTCGGCCTGTATCGGTACTTCTGGCGCCACACCGGCATTCCCGAGTTGACGCTGCTCGGTAAGGCGCTGTCGCTCGCCAGCCTGTTCATCATCGCGGACTACGCCATCGCGGTGGGGTTCGTGACCTTTCCCCGATCAATCATCCTTTTTGACTGGTGTCTGAGCCTGCTCGCGCTGGCGGCCTTTCGCTCGCTGCCGCGACTGCTCCGCGACAACTCCGTACCCGGGCTGAACCCGCCAAAGGTCCATCGCGAGGTCGTGCCCACTGCCAGACAGAACGTGCTCCTGTACGGCGCCGGCGATCTCGGCGCGTCCCTGGCCGAGCAGATCAAAACGACCCATTCGGGCTCAAAGCGCGTGCTGGGCTTTATCGACGACGATCCGGCGCTGCGGTACATGAGCATTCACGGCTTTGAGGTCCTCGGTGGACGGAGCGTGCTGCCGAAGGTCGTCGCACGATATGGCCACATCGATCAAATCGTCATCACCATCTCGGCGATCTCCGGCAAGCAGCTGGATGAAATCGTGGAGTTGTGCCGCCAGCATTCGCCGAACGTGCAGGTGGCGCCCAGCCTCGACGAACTGTTCATGGGCAAGGTGAGCGTCAGCGATTTGCGCGACGTGCAGATTGGGGACCTGCTCGGTCGCGAAAGCGCGAAGGTCGATTTCAATGAAGAGCGGTTGAAGACCTTTCTTGGCGGCAAGACCATTCTCGTGACCGGTGCCGGCGGCAGCATCGGTTCGGAGCTCTGCTTTCAGATTCTGAAATTCCGCCCGCGAAAGATCATCCTCCTCGGGCGGGGCGAGAACAGCATCTACGCGACCAAGCACCGCCTGTTGCCTCACGCCGACGGCGTCGAGCTCGAGGAAGTGATTGGGGACATCATCAACTACTCGAAGCTCGACAGGGTCTTCAGCCGGCGCCGCCCGGAGCTCGTCTTTCACGCCGCGGCCGACAAGCATGTGCCGCTGATGGAATCGAACCCGGACGAAGCGGTCCTGAACAACATCATCGGCACGCAGAACGTCCTGACCGCCGCGCTCGAATGCGATGCGCAGAAAGTCGTGTGCATTTCTTCGGACAAGGCCGTCAACCCGTCGAGCGTGATGGGCTGCTGCAAGCGCGTGACCGAACTCCTGGTGCGGAGTCCGAGATTCTCGCGAGTCGCCTGCGCGGTTCGCTTCGGCAATGTCATGGGCAGCCGCGGCAGCGTGATTCCGCTCTTCAAGAAACAAATCGCTGACGGCGGTCCAATTACGATCACCGATCCGAACATCACGCGCTACTTCATGACGATCCCGGAGGCGGTGCTGTTGGTCCTCCAGGCCGGCTCCTTGTCTCGGGCCGGCGAAATCTTCCTGCTCGACATGGGGCAGCCGATCCGGCTGCTCGACCTCGCCCGGCAGATGGTCAAACTGTCGGGGCTGCGCGACGACGCCATTCCCGTTCAGTTCGTCGGCCTCCGACCTGGCGAGAAGCTCGAAGAGGAGTTGTCGTATCCCTACGAGACGCTGCTCCCGACGGATCAGGCCAAGTTGTCCCGGCTGGACGGGCCGTCCAGGGTGCCGTCGGATTTGCCGACGAAGGTGCAGCAGCTCAAGATGCTCGGCATCAGCATGGACTTCGACGAGATCCAGCGGACGCTACAGGAAGTCGTGCCGGAATATCGACCGATGATGCCGGTGCGGCAGACCGCCGCGACACCCGCCATCGTCCGCGCTGGGTGACCATGCAGACGACCACACTCGATCACCCTGAACGCGTCTCGCTGTCACCGCACCCGTTACCGATCGTGGCGGGGCTGGTCGCGGCGCTCATCTGGACCTATTGGCCGGTGCTCCCGGGACTGGTCGCCCAGTGGTGGAACGAGGACGAGTATTCGCACGGCTTTCTCATCCCGATCGTCTCTGCGTATCTCGTCTGGACCAAGCGGGATGAATTGAAGGCCACCGCGGTCAGACCCACGGTCTGGGGCCTGGTCGTCATGGCGATGGCCCTGGCGATCTACGTCACCGGCATCGTCGGGGCGGATCTGTTTCTTCAGCGCGTGTCGATGGTGGTCATGATTGCCGGCGGCATCCTCTACGTCGTCGGGCTGCCGATCCTGCGTGTCGTCGCGTTTCCGCTCGGCTTTCTGCTGCTGATGATCCCGCTGCCGGGCATCATCTTCAACTCGATCGCGTTTCCGCTTCAGCTGTTCGCGGCGCAGATCGCCAGCACGGTCATGGAGGCCTGCGGGGTCCTGGTGTTTCGGGAGGGCAACGTGATGCACCTGGCGGCGGTGTCCCTCGACGTCGAGGAGGCGTGCAGCGGCATCCGATCCCTGATGTCGCTGACCGCGCTCGGCCTGCTGTATGCCTACATCACGTACTCGAGCTGGCTGCTGCGCCTGCTGCTGCTCCTGGCCATCGTCCCGATTGCCATCGCCGCAAATGTCTTTCGCGTGACCATGACCGGCCTCCTCGCCCACTACGTCTCGGTCGACACGGCGCTGGGCGTATTTCACACCGCGGGTGGCTGGTCGGTGTTCCTCGTTGCGGCGGTGCTGCTCCTCGGAGTCAGCCGGCTGCTGCGTGTTCTGGTCCCAGCGAAATGACAGGAATGACCGGACGGATGCTCGTCGTCGGCGTGATGCTGCTGCTGTCGTCCTGGGCCGTGCGCGCCGTCGGCCATGGCGAGCCGGTCGCGCTGCGTCAGCCATTCGCGCAGTTTCCCTCAGACCTTGGGCGACTGGCGGGGCGAGGACCTGCGCTTCACCGAACGCATCGAGAACAAGCTTGGCGTCACCGACTACGTGTCCAAGATGTATCGGCGCGGCTCGACCGCCGTGCACCTGTACGTGGGCTTCTATGCGTCGCAGCAGCATGGCGCGATGCTCCATTCGCCCAAGAATTGCCTGCCCGGAAACGGGTGGTTCATCGCGCGGCGCGATACGACGACGGTCAACGTCGCGCCGTACGATCCCTTCAAGGCGAACAGTTACACCGTCCGCAACGGCATCGATCAGCAAGTCGTCGTCTACTGGTATCAACAGTCGGGGGGCAGGATCGTCACCAACGAGTATCTCGGGCGTGTGCACCTCGTGGTCGATGCGCTGACCAAGGATCGGAGTGACGCCGCGCTGATTCGCATCAGCGTGCCGTTCGAAGACGACGCCGCGGCGGCCGAACGCACCGCTCTGGAATTCATTCAGAGCGCCTACCCGGCGCTCGCGCGCTTCCTTCCACACGACATTGCCTCATCTGCATCCAGAACCAGCCGACACTGAGCAGAACGCGCCGCGGCACGGAGACGCTGAGATCCCGCTGAGCCGTCCCGACATTTCCGAGTCGGACATCCAGGCGGTGGTCGACGTCCTGCGGACGCCGTTCCTCAGCCTTGGACCGAAGCTCCCGGAATTCGAGGCGGCGTTTGCCGCTTACGTGGGCGCACGCTTTGCCACCGCCACCAGCAGCGGCACGGCCGCGCTCCATCTGGCAGTCAAGGCGCTCGGCATCGGCCGCGGGCGACGAGGTCATCACCACGCCCTTCAGCTTCGTCGCCTCGGCCAATTGCGTGCTGTTCGAGCATGCGGTCCCGGTGTTCGTCGACATCGAGCGAACGACGTTCAATCTGGACGTCGCCTTGATCGAGCGCCAGATCACGCCACGCACGAAGGCCATCCTGCCGGTGCACGTGTTCGGACGCCCGGCCAACATGGACGCCATTCTCGACATCGCGGAACGGCACGATCTGCGCGTCATCGAAGACGCCTGCGAGGCGATCGGCGCCCGCTGGCGAGGCCAGCGCGTCGGCTCGCTCGGGGACGTCGGGGCCTTTGCGTTCTATCCGAACAAGCAAATGACGACGGGCGAAGGCGGCATGGTCGTCACCAACGACCCCGCCCTGGATCGCTTGTTCAAGAGCCTCCGCAACCAGGGGCGTGGCGACTCGGGCGCATGGCTTCAGCACGAGCGGCTCGGCTTCAACTATCGGCTGTCGGACATCAATTGCGCGCTCGGGCTGGCGCAGCTCGGCCGGCTCGACGACATTCTCCGGCGACGACGCGAAGTGGCCGAGGAGTATCGGCGGCAGCTCGCAGATATTCGCGGAACTGGAGCTGCCGCTCTACGATCTGCCCGATGGTGATGTCAGCTGGTTCGTGTACGTCGTCCGGCTGAAGGGATGCGATCGGGCGGGACGCGATGACGTGCTCCGAGCCCTGAGAGCAGACGGGATCGCGTGCAGCGACTATTTCTCGCCACTGCACCTGCAGCCCCATTTTCAACGCCTCGGGCACCGGGCAGGCGACTTTCCGGTCACCGAGGCGGTCGCGGCATCGACAGTCGCGCTGCCTTTCTACAACAACCTGCAGCCTGAGCAGATCAGTCGCATCAGCGACGGGCTGCGACGAGCTCTCAGTCGTGGACCGCAAGCTACACATCCTCTACATCGTTCAGTACTTTAACCATCCCGACGAACCGGGTGGCTCGCGGCCGTACCAGTTTGCGCGTCAGTGGGCGGCGCGAGGTCATCGGGTGACTGTACTGACGAGCAACCTGAATCACAAAACGCTATCGTCCTACCTCGAGCGTCGACTGCGGACGACAGAGTCTCGGTGATTCGCGTTCGCACCTACAACCAGATTCGAGGCAGTTTCCGCCGGCGCATTCATCAATTTTCTGTCGTTCGCGGTCATGGCATTTGTCCGAGGGATGTGGGTTCGTCGTGTCGATCTCGTGTACGCCTCCTCAACCCCACTGACGACCGGACTTGCCGGCTACCTGATCGGAGCGCTTGAAGCGCCGCCCGTTCTATTTCGAGGTGCGAGACCTGTGGCCCGAAGTCGGCAGTCGTCGGCCGGCGCGCTGAAGCCGGGATGGATCCGTCTACGTCGCCGAATGGTTCGAACGATTGTTCTATCGAAAGGCCGTCAAGGTCATTGCGCTGTCGGAAGGCTTCCGAGCCGGCGTCATTGCCAAAGGAAAGCCGCCGTCCGACGTGCTCTTCGTCCCCAACGGCATGGACGATTGGATGCTCGATGTGAGTCCGGCGGTTCCGTCCGGCTACCCGTTCGACACGCGTACGCACTTCATCTGCACCTACATCGGCGCGCATGGTCGCTGGAACAAGCTCGAAACGATTCTCGAAGCGGCGCACCTCTTGGCCGGGACGCGCGTGCGGTTTCTGCTGATAGGGGATGGCGACTACAAAGATGAACTGAAGCGCTATGCCGACTCGCTGCATCTGACGAACGTTTGCTTTCTCGACGCAGTTCCAAAAAAGAGCGTGTTCGACTACTTGAACCTGAGCCATGTCGCGCTGATCTGCGCGTGGGATCACGAATTCCACGCGATGATCCTGGCCAACAAGGTGTTCGATTACATGGCCGCCGGTCGTCCGGTGGTTGCCGCGACGCGCGGTGAAACCGAAGCGCTGCTCCATCGCGCCGGCTGTGGCTGGTCGGTGCCGCCGGAACATCCCGATCGCCTCGCGACGCTCCTCAAGGATATCGCCGCCCTCCCCCCTGAAGAGCTACAGACGCGCGGCCTTCGGGGGCGCGAGTACGTCCGGCAGCACTTCCTGCGTTCCGACCTGGCCGACGACCTTCAACGCATGTTTGCTCAGGGAGCCTGAGGCGCACATGACTCCAACACCGGAGAATGCCGAACGCTCGGTGCGCGAGCTCCTCTCTGAGATCACGCTCAACGAGGATTGTCTGCATCGTTCGAGCGACGCACCGCTCGAGACGACCGGCATCGACTCGGTGGGCATGATCGAGCTCGTGTACGCGCTCGAAAACCGTTTTTCGATTCAGATCGGCGACGATGAAGTTGCGCCAGAGAACTTCGCGTCGATCGGATCCCTAACCGCGCTCATCGCCCGAAAATGCCCCTGATCGACCTCTTGCGGCGACGGCTCGCTCGGACCGGTCCGGCGCTGGTTTTCGAGGGCTCGACGTTCACGCCAAGCGACCTCATACAGCAGGCCGCACAGCTGGCCAATCTCCTGAAGGCCGCTGGCGTCGGACGCGGCTCCAAGGTCCTGGTCGCACTGCCCAACTGCCCGGCATTCCTGCTGTTACTGCTGGCAGTCAACGAGTGCGGCGCGGTGTTCATACCTGTCAACCCAGGACTCGCGGCCGACGAGCGCGGGCGCATCGACGCAATCGCGCGCCCCGACATCGTGATCACCGACAGAGGAACGGTCGAGTTGCTGCCGGGAACGTTTCTCTCCCGGACCAGTTGGACGCCCTACGGCGATGAGGATGTCAGCGGTCTCGCGGCAATCATCTTTACGAGCGGCACGACCGGAACGCCCAAGGGCGTCATGATGACCGAGGAGGCGCTCCTCGCAAACGCGCGAGGCGTCGCGCAGTGCCTCGGCCTCTCGGACGCCGACACGTCCCTCATCTTCCTTCCGCTTTACTACTCCTACACGCTGTCGCAGGTGCTCAGCACCCTCGTGGCCGGCGGCTCCCTGGTGCTGCTGCGGAATCTTTTCTTCCCTCAGCTGGTGCTTAGTGCCATCGCCGAGCACCGGGTGACCGGGTTCGGCGGTGTGCCAACGAGCTTGAGCATCCTCGCAACTCACCGTGCGCCTTCGGCCGGCGGCGTGGATTCGCTGCGATACATCCTCAGCGCTGGTGGACCGCTCTCACCTGCCGTCATAGACAGGGTCCGGGCGGCATTCCCCGGCGCCGCGCTCTTCAATAACTACGGCTGCACCGAGATTGGTCCTCGCGCGACGGCAGTCGACTACACGTCGACACCGGGACAAGATCGGATCGATCGGCGACCCATTTCCGGCGTCTCGGTCACGATTGCGCGGTCCGATTGGTCCGTCGCCGACGCCGGCGAGATCGGTGAGATCGTCCTGAGCGGACCGAGCCTGATGAAGGGCTACTACCGCGATCCGGAGACGACCGCGTCGCGGATGTCGCGTCATGGATTTCACACCGGAGACTACGCCTACGCCGACGCTCGGAGGGTTTTCTCTACTATCAGGGGCGACGGGACGACATTTTCAAGTCGGCGGGCGAGAAGGTCAGCGCGCGAGAGATCGAAGACGTGGTGCTGGCGCACGACAGTGTCGCCGAAGCGGCGGTTATTGCCATGCCCGATCCGGTCCTCGGCACGGTGCCCGTTGTCTATGTCGTCCGGCGCACTGGAACGTCGTGCACCGATCGCGAGCTGCAGACGTTCTGCGCCCGCCACCTTTCGAGGGACAAGATTCCGCGCGCCGTGCATTTCGTCGACGAACTGCACAAGACGTCGAGCGGTAAAGTTCAGAAGTACCGACTGAGGGAGCAGCAGACATGACGATTGCGCCGCTGTCTCTCGTCGGCAAGGCGGTGACCGTCCCCTGGGGATCTGGGATCCGGACACCACGCTGGAGCTGTCGTTCCCGCAGCGTTTCACGATGCAGGTGAACGGTATGCGCGACGGTCGCCAGTTGTCTGCGCCGGCGTTGGCGAACGGCGTGCGCCAGCCGCTCGACTCCAGGCCGCTTCGCGAGCTGGCAGCCGCCCCCGCACCGCCGCCATCGCCGTTGACGACATCACGCGGCCGACGCCGATTGCCAAGGTCCTGCCGATCGTTCTGTCCGAGCTCGAGGGCATCGCGCGCCAGAACATCAAAATACTCGTCGCGCTCGGCGCATCGTCCGATGGTTCGTGCCGAGCTCGAACGAAAGCTCGGCGCGGCAATCGTCGACGACTTCGACATCGAGCAACACCATCCGTACGAAAACCTCGTCGATCTGGGAATATCCAGCCGGGTACGCCGATCCGCCTGAACCGGAGCTTCTGTGAGGCGGACTTGAAATCGCTCTGGGAGGCGTCATGCCCCATCCATACATGGGGTTTGGTGGCGGCGCCAAGCTGGTGGTCCCCGGGTCGCTGGCATCGAGACGCTCCAAGCGAATCATCAGCCTGCCGTTACGGGTATCTCGGGCGGCCTTGCCAATCCTGACGTCGATGCGCGACGGGACGTCGAGGAAATCGCCCTGAAGGCCGGTCTCGACTTCAGCTGCAATGTCGTCGTCAATTCGCGGCGCGAAGTCGCGGGCCTGGTCAGTGGTCATCCCGTCTCGGCGCACCGCGCAGCGGCGGGCCTGGCGAGCGACCTGTATATGACCACGGCACCGGGGGCGCCATATGACGTCGTCTGCCTGAACGCCTATCCGAAAGATGGCGAGCTCCTGCAGGTCGGCAATGCGCTCAACTGCTATCGCACGTCGCGGCAGCCGCTGCTGAAAAGCGACGGCACGCTCGTAATCACCGCATGCTGCCAGCTGGGAGGGGGTACGACTCGCTTCATGGCCCCGGCATGCGGCTCCACCGGGCACCAGCGATCAACCCTTTCTGGAAGGTCGTGAGGTGGTAGTGTTCAGCCCGCACCTCAACGACCGCGATTTCCGCGTCTCGTTCGCAGCCGAATACCGTTTGTTCACGACGTGGCAGGCGCTCAGCGCGCACCTGCCAGGCAAAGCATCCAGGCGCCGTTTCGGTCGGGGTGTTCCCGACGGCACCCCTCTCAAATCCTGAGCTGACACTGTGGTATGGGCCAGATTTGGAAAGCGGCTCGGCGACGTCACGCTGGCTTCTACTGACGCTGACGGTGCTGTCGCCGCTCATCGCGCTCGATTGCGCTGCTCATCAAGCTGACGTCGCGCGGCCCCGTCTTCTACGTGCAGGAGCGGATCGGAAAGGATGGCGTGCCGTTCCGATTCATCAAGTTTCGAACCATGGTCGTCGGCACCAAAGAAACACACGGGGCTGGCATCCTGTGCCTCAAGAACGACCCGAGAGTGACGGCTGTCGGTCGGCTGCTTCG
>CAVXAP010000021.1:0-351827 GCA_963759635.1 uncultured Actinomycetota bacterium | reverse complement strand
CAGTGCCCGGGCGAGCACCGGCTCTGACAGGTCGAGGCTCCAGCCGCCGTCGGCGGTCAGGGTGGCCTCGAGCGCCAACAGATGGCCGTCGTCGTCGAAGCCGACCCACCACTCGGCGTGGAAGCCGTGTCGTTTGCCCGACATGGTGAGGTCTTGGGTGCGGTTGAGCCGCAACCGGACCGGGCGGCCGGTCAGGATGCTCCCCAGGGCAGCCACCGCGGCGAAGCCGTGCGGCTGCATCTCCTTGCCGCCGAAGCCACCACCCATCCGCAGGCACTGCACGGTGACCTCGTGGTTGTGCTTGCCGAGGACGTGCGCGACGATCTCCTGCGTCTCCGAGGGGTGCTGGGTGCTGGACTGCACGAAGATCTGACCCGACTCGTCGACGTGCGCCAAGGCGCAGTGAGTCTCCAGGTAGAAGTGCTCCTGCCCGGCGAACTCGAACACCCCGGAGAATACGTGCGTCGCCGTGCGCAGACCCGTCATGACGTCGCCACGCTGCACCGTGGGCTGAGCCCCCTGGAACTCCCGCGCGGCGATCGCGTCCTTGACGTTGACCAGCGCTGGCTCGGCATCTACCTCGACCACGACGGCCGCCGCGCCGAGCCGGGCTGCCTCCAGCGTCTCGCCGAGCACGTAGCAGACGGCATGACCGAAAAACTTGACCTCGGACGGGAACAGCGGCTCGTCGTGCTTGACGCCGGCATCGTTGACGCCCGGCACGTCGTCGGCGGTCAGCACTCGGACCACCCCGGGCACCTCGTACGCGGGCTGCACATCGAGCTTGGTGATCTTGCCCTTCGCGACGAAGACCTGCACCGGGTAGGCGTGCAGGCAGTCCTTGGTGCGCGCGACGAGGTCGTCGGTGTAGAGCGCGAGTCCGGTGACGTGGAGTGCGGCGGACTCGTGCGGGATGGCCTTGCCGACCTCGTAGGAGTCCGGGGCGGAATCGGGTCGCTGGGAGAGATGACTCATGTGAGCGCTCCTGTCGTGCTCTCGTAGTAGAACTTCAGTAGCGACTGGCCCATCATCGCCGACCGGAAGGCCGCACTCGCCCGCATGTCGTCGATCGGAGTGCCTTCGGCGGCCATCACTTCCGCGGCGGCCTCTACCGTCGCCTCGTTCCACGGTTGGCCAACCAAGGCGGCTTCTGTCGCAGACGCCCGCAGCGGAGTGGCAGCGATGCCGCCGAGCCCGATCCGGGCCTGCCGAACGACATCGCCGTCCAACCGGACGGCATACCCGACGGCGACGCTGGAGATGTCGTCGAAGCGCCGCTTGGCGATCTTGTGGAAGGCGCTCAGCGGCGCCAGCGGACGCGGGATCCGGATCGCCTTGATCAGCTCGTCGGGCCGGCGGACCGTCTTCCGGTAGCCGGTGAAGTAGTCGGCCAGCGGGACCGTACGCTCGCCGTCGACGGAGGCGAGCACGAGTTCCGCCTCGAGCGCGAGCAGGGCAGGAGGGAAGTCGCCGATCGGTGAGGCCGTGCCGAGATTGCCGCCGAGCGTTGCGCCGTTGCGGATCAATCGCGACGCGAACTGCGGAAACACCTCGTCGAACAATGGAATCGCTCCGTCGAGGCGACGCTCCAGTTCGGTCAGGGTGAGTGCCGCACCGAGAGTGAAGGCATCGTCGTCGACCAGCATGTCACGCAGCTCCGGGACCTGGTCGATGCCCACCACGAACGGCGCCCGACGCCCGCGGAGGTTGACCTCGACACCCCAGTCCGTCGAGCCGGCCACGAGGACCGCGTCGGGACGTTGGTGGATCAGCTCGAGGGTCGCTGTCAGGTCCGCGGGCCGTACGTACTCCGCGCCGTTATTGGCGATTCGGGTGGCTGGCGAAACCGGTGCAGCCTCGGAGTGGCGCTGCGCGATCGGATCGTCGGCAGCGGGCTCGCCCAGGGCGTAGGCCGCATCCCGGATCGGTCTGTATCCCGTGCAGCGGCAGAGGTTGCCACTCATCGCGTGCAGGTCGAAGCCGTTCGCGCCGTGTTCCGGCTCGTCGGCGGCCCCGGGGTGGGCGTCAGCAGCGCGCCCCGCGCGATAGTACTCAGCGGCCATTGAGCAGACGAAACCCGGTGTGCAGTAGCCGCACTGCGAGCCGCCGCGCAGTGCCATCTCACGCTGGACCGGATGAAGATCGTCGGGAGAACCCAAGCCCTCTGCGGTGAGCACGTCTTGCTCCTCGAGACTCGCCGCCGGGATGAGGCAGGCATTGATGCAGACCCACTCCGTCGTGTTGTCGCCGGTGGTGCTCGGTCGCGCCACCAGGATCGCGCACGCCCCGCACTCCCCTTCGGCACAACCCTCCTTGGCTCCTGTAAAGCCGAGGTCGCGGATCCAGTCCAGCGCGGAGGTGTGTGTCGGCAGGTTGCCGAAGGCCACCGTGCGGCCGTTGACCGTTGCGTAAGGTGTGATCATCGGCTCCCCCTCTGTCCAGTCTGACGGTCCGTCGGCAGCCCATGGCGCGGCGTGTCACGGCAGCCACCGGCTGCGGCGGAGGTTGGGTTCGTGGTTAGAGCGTACGCGTGGCGCTTGACTGTGGAAAGGCTCCTCCGGATATTAATTTCCACTATCCGGAAACAAGGCTTCATCAAGGGGCTATGCGCCCACCAGCTTCCGATGCGCGCACCAGCGCGTGGGCGGTGTGTTATCACCCGATCCGCACCGACCTCGGCTGACGATCGGGCAGTTCTCTCTGCTGCCACCACCTGGTGCAGTCGAGCTTGCCGGTTCGCTCCCCTAAACGGCTGCAGTTCGAGAAGGTAGTGTCCTGCGCCAGTCGAGAAAGGGAGCGCCACCGTGACTATTGGATTTGGCCAGGTCGTCATCGACTCCGAACACGCTGACGAGATCGCCGCCTTCTGGTCGGCCCTGCTGGAACGCCCGGTCAACGACGGAGCCAACCAGTTCTTCGCATTGATCCCAGCCTCCGATGACCGCACTTTCCCTGCGCTGATGTTCCTGGCCGTACCCGAGCCGCGCCAGGGCAAGAATCGGATGCACCTTGACCTCGTCGCGACGGACCTCCCAGCCGCGGTCGAGCGCGCGGTTGCCCTCGGCGCGACGAAGGTCGCTGAATTCGACGAGTACGGGGCGAGGTGGACGACCATGACAGATCCCGAAGGCAACGTCTTCGACATTGCGGTTGCGCGATCGCCCGGGGAGCCAGCCAGCTAGCCCGGGCCACGCAGCCGTGTTCAGGGAGCTCCCTGAACTCACCCGAGCCAGCCCTGAAAGGCTCAACTGCCCCTCGGCGCTTTGAGGGCTGCGGACTAGCTTGGGGTGATGACCGAGGCCGTCCCCGAACCGACGAACGTTGGCCCCATCGCCGGTGGCTCCCTGCGTGCCTCCGACGCCGACCGCGAGCAGGTGGCCACCCTGCTCAGTACCGCCTACGCCGAGGGTCGACTCACCCGCGAGGAGCACGACGAGCGCATCGACCAACTGATGGCTGCCAAGACGTTCGATGACCTGATTCCGATCACGCGCGATCTTGTCGTCATCGGGACGCCCAGCGCGATCGCCCCGAGGCCCACGAGCCGCTTCACGATCGATACCACGGGGCAGAATCCTGATTCGGACAAGATGATCGCGATCTTCGGCGGCGTCACCCGGAGCGGCAGGTGGCGGGTGCGCAAGAACATCCAGGCGCTGGCCCTCTTCGGCGGCATGGACCTTGATCTTCGCAATGCGATCTTCGAATCCCCCGTAGTGGAAATCTCAGGTTTCTGGTGCTTCGGCGGCCTCGACATCAAGGTGCCGGAGGGCATCGACGTGCGTGACCAGACGGCCGGAGTTTTCGGCGGTACCGATATTCGCGATATCGGCGACCCGGCGCCGGGAGCACCCACGCTCGTGATCAAGGGCATGACGTTGTTCGGCGGTGTCACGGTTCGCGGACCCAAGGCAAGCAAGCCGCGGTGAACACTGGGCCGGCGACTTGCCGCCACGGCGCTCATCAAGAGCGGGCCTGGCGGCAGCAGCACGTAGCCTGAACTCGTTATGGAAGAACTCTTCGCGCCGCCGGCGTACGAGTGGAAACGCCTCTCCCCGAAGTACCGCTCAATGCGCCAGCTGACCAGCTTGATTGTTCCTCCTGTCCTCTTCACCATTCCAGCCGTGATCGTGGGAGTCGCCTCCGGACGTTGGTGGATCTCCGGTCTGATCTGGGCCGCGGCCGTGGGCATCGCCCTCATCCGGCTCGCCTTCGTCGGTCGTAGCTGGCGCTCCTGGGGCTATGTGGAACGGGAAGACGATCTCTACATCACGCACGGCGTCATGTTCCGAAGCCTGATAGCCGTGCCGTACGGGCGTATGCAGTTGGTCGAGGTGGAGTCAGGTCCGTTGGAACGCGCTTTCGACCTGGCCACGGTCACCCTGAAGACAGCCAGCCCGGAGACCGGTGCTCGCATACCTGGCCTCAGCCCGGAGGAGGCGACCCGATTGCGGGACCGGCTGACTGAGCTCGGCGAAGCACACGCCTCAGGGCTATGACCGCGCCGCAGCAGCCTCAGCACACCTCGTCCGCCGACCCGGCGGTCACCACCGCCAGCCCGCCACCGGCTCCAACCGTCCGGCCATTCAAGCAAACCGAGCGACCACATCCCTTGACGCCATTCGTCCGCGGTTGGCTGGTGTTCGTCGCGATCGCGATCGGCTGGGGTCGGGAGGTCGTCACCAGCACTGGCGACAATCAGCTCGACACCGGCGGTCTGACCTGGATCCTGCCCATCCTCGGCATCGTCGTTGTGCTGGCTGCCATCACCGGCTTCATTGCTTGGTACTTCACCCGATTCCTGATCGACGACGAGGAGCTGCGGATCGAGACCGGCGCGATCTTCAAGAAATCGACGAAGATACCGTTCGAGCGACTCCAGTCGGTGGACATCATCCAGCCACTGGCCGCACGGATCTTCGGCCTCGCTGAGCTGCGCCTCGATGCCGGGAACAGCAGCACCAAGCTGCGCTACCTGAGCCGGGGCAAGGCATCCAGATTGCGTGACTATCTGCTCACCCGGGCGCACGGACAGCAGGCCAGCATTCGCGATCTTGATCAACAAGCGGCTGCCAGCATCTTCACTGACCTGGGGGTGACCGATCAGCCGCTGGTTCAGGTGTCGCCGCAGCGGCTCATCGTCAGCTTCCTGCTCTCGAGCGAGTGGTTGATCCCGGCAGCCATCACGATCATCATCGTCGTCACAACAGCGGCTTTCGGCGTCGTCCCGTTGGCGCTGGGCGGCTTGATTCCCTTGTTGATCGGCATGGTTTCACTGATCTGGCGGCGGGTGATCGGCATGTTCAACTTCACGTTGGCCGAGTCCCCGCGTGGCCTTCGGATTACCCGCGGCCTGACCAATCTGACAAGCCAATCGGTGCCGATCAATCGCATCCAGGGCGTCAAAGTCAGCCAGCCGCTGCTCTGGCAGCTCCTCGGCTGGTATCGGATGGACGTCGATATTCTCGGCTACGCCCACGGCGACAGCGAGAACAATGAGTCGAACGCCTCCAGCGTGCTGCTGCCAGTCGCCACCTTCGATGAAGTCGACCTGGCCATCGGGCGCGTGCTGCCAGGCTTCAATCTTGATGCCATCGAGCTGCACCCGTCCCCGATACGCGCACGCTGGCTGCGGTGGTTCGACTTCTGGACCCTCCGTTATGGCTGGGACGACTGGACCTTGATCACCGAACATGGTTGGTTCACCCACGTTCGCGACATCGTCCCCCATGCGAAGACCCAGTCCGTACGCATCGAGCAAGGTCCGCTGCAACGGCTGCTCCGGCTGGCCGATGTCCATGTTCACACCCCACGGGGGCCAGTGAACGCCGTGGCCCACCAGGTAGACGAGCAGACTGCCCGGGAACTGGCACTGAGCCAGCTGGATCGGGCCAGGACCGCGCGCTCGACCGAGCGCCAACGTCGAGCGGCCGAGCAGGTGCGGACCGATGATCATAAAGGCGAAGCCGAGGCGCTTGCGGCGTTCGGTACGAGTCGTGATCAACTACTCGGCTCGGGCGGCGAGAGCGAAGTGTTCGCAATTGATCATGAACGAGTGCTGCGACTCTATCGGAGCAGGCACGAGGCGCCGCGCCGGACGGCTGCACAGCTGCAGGCCCTGTATCAGATCTGGGCTGGCTGCGACGTCGGCCTGGAGCTACCAATCATCTTCGAATGGGGAGAGCGCAGTGGGCGGTTCTTCACGGTGGACCGCCGGCTCTCGGGGCGGAACTTCTCGGGCTGGCTGCAACATGCCGACATGGCCCAACGCCGCCCGGCGTTGATCAGCTTTCTCGATGCAACCGAGCGGTTGCAGCAACTGCCCAGCCCGGTGCCCGGATTCGCGCGACTCATCGGCGACGGTGCCCCGCAGCAGTTCGGATCCCTTGTGGAGCTCCTCTCAAGCATGCTGAGAGGACCTCTCCAGAGCAGCCGGATTCACCTGGAACGCGACATCCCCGGCGTGGCCGGGGTGTGGAACCGGCTGCATGGCGAGCTTGCACAGCGATCCGTCGTGCCCACGATCGTGCACGGCGATGTTTGCCCGCCCAACGCGTATGTCAGCCGAGGTCCGCAAGGGCCAGTTGTCACCGGCATTGCAGACTTCAGCCCGCACACTGTCCATGCCGACCCGTTGATGGATGTCGCCGGTGCCTTGATCTTCCTCGAGCTCGAGCCGTACGCCGACGCCGCGGCAGATGCAGCCTGGCTGGAGGCGGTCGCAGTGGAACGGCACGGACCGGAGATCGTCCACTGGATCGATGTCTACAGACAGTTTTACGGCTTCTACTTTTCCAACGCGTACGCAATGGACCCCCACCTCTATACGTGGTGTCTCCGCCAGCTGAGTCGCTGAGCTTGCAGCCGCGGATCTGTGACGTTACTCAGTCCAGGCTGGAGCTTGTCTGGTTGCTAAGAGCGGCGGATAGTTGGCGCAGGGAAAGGCGGCCGACCATTGAATCTGCAACCTGCTGAAATGCGTACGCTCCAGTTCGGACCTTTATGGGTGCTGAGTTCTGTGGCCGGAACATACAACCGATTCAAGAGTTATGAGCTCGCCGCCTTCTGGGACACGGTCGTCGCAGTGGCGTTGCGTACGCCGTACCCGGCGCGAGACATCCTCACCTCCATGGCCGAGGACCGCTCCGGTCTGCTGCTTGACTTCGAACTGGATGACCGACCCGTTGTCTCGGGGCTGCGCCACATCGTGTCGATCCTGGACCGAATCGAGCCTGAGGCATCCGCCGATTTCAGGCTGGCGCTGCTCAGGATCGGGGTAGCAGTCGCCCGCAACCGCGGCCCGTACGGCCGGACCATCACACCAGAGCATGAGCAGCTCTTGCTGTTGATCGCAGAGTTGCTGGACATGGATTCACTGGACGATATTGGCGACGACGTGCTGGTCTGAACTCTGGCGTGCATCCGCGCCGGACATCTAGCCCTCCCGGCAGCGGCCGGATATCGCTAGGCTCGCGAGCATGAGCGAAGAACCCGTACGAAGCGCGCCCGTGCTCGGCATCGACATCGGCGGCAGCGGCATCAAGGGAGCGCCCGTCGATCTTGCGACTGGCGAGTTCACGACGAAGCGACTTCGCATCACCACACCCCAGAGGTCGACACCGCAGAATGTGGCAGCGGTTGTCGCTGAAATCGTGGACAGCTTCGCGGACCTCATCGGTGACGGCCCGCTCGGCGTGACAATCCCGGCCGTTGTGACCCACGGCAAGACCCGATCTGCCGCGAACATCGACAAGTCGTGGATCGACGCCGAGGCCGAGAAGATCTTCGAGGATCGCCTCGGTCGCGACATTCTGCTGGTCAATGACGCTGACGCGGCCGGTATCGCCGAGGTTCACTATGGCGCTGCCAAGGGCCATCCGGGCCTGGTACTGATGGCGACGCTCGGCACCGGGATCGGTACCGCAATCGTTTACCGCGGCGTCCTCATCCCGAACTCAGAGCTAGGCCATATCGAGATCGACGGCCATGACGCCGAGACCCGTGCCGCCGCCAGCGTCAGGGAGAGAGAAGGCCTCTCCTACAAGGAGTACATTCCGCGCCTGCAGAAGTACCTGGAGCGACTCGAGGCCTTGTTGTGGCCGGACCTGATTGTGATCGGCGGCGGCATCAGCAAGAACTCCGACAAGTTCATCCCCAAGCTCAAGCTCAATGCCGAGATCGTGCCGGCCAAGCTGCTGAACACTGCCGGCATCGTCGGAGCGGCATGGCTCGCCGCTGACCGCCAGATCCACCCCGACGAGCTCAGGTAAGGCTACGGACCAGCGACTGGGCTAATCGGCGATCCCCATACACGAGTGAGTGAGGTCTCCGACCCGCTGTCAGGAACCTACGTTTACGTAGGTTCCTGGCGCTCTGCATAGGTTGCAACATGTGCAGAGCGCCAGGAAAGTACGTAAACGTAGGTTTCGTCCAGAAGGCACGGGCGGTCGGCGCATCTTCATCGCCGGCGCCAGGAGACCGCCGTCCTACGAGATGGCTACATCCGCTCCAAGGGCTCGATTCCGAGCATGGTGAGCCCTGCCGCGAGTACCCGCTTCGTCGCTAGGCACAGCGCTAGCCGCGAATCCCGCACGGCACCTGAAGACTGCAGCACCGGACACTGCTCGTAGAAGACGGCCAGTGCGCCAGACAATTCGTAGAGGTAGTTGCACAATCTGTGCGGCTGAAGAGTCCGCGCCACTTCGTCCACGACGTCCCCGAACCGGATGAGCAGCAATGCCAGCATTTGCTCTGCCAGCTCGTCCAGCACCAGCACTTTCGACTGCTCGCCATAGCCTCGAGCCGCACCCTTGCGCAAGACCTGGGTCACACGGGCGTGCGCGTACTGCAAATAGGGTCCGGTGTTGCCTGTCGTCTGCACCATCCGGCCGACATCAAAGACGTAATCCTTGTTCAGGCCGTTGGACAGATCGGCGTACTTGATTGCAGCGAGAGCCACCGGCGGTGCCGCCTGCTCCTCGGCTGCGTCCAGCAACGTATTGAGGTTCACCGCTGTGCCCTCGCGGGTCTTGAACGGCTTGCCATCGGTACCCAAAACAGTGCCGAACGCAACGTGTTCGGTGATCACGTCGTCAGGCAGGAAGCCTGCCTTGCGTGCGACTGCGAAGACCAGGTCGAAATGATCAGACTGCCGAGCGTCGACCACGTAGATGATCCGGTTGGCATGGAGGTCGCGCACCCGATGCCGGATCGCTGCCAGATCCGTTGCGGAGTAGCCGAACCCGCCGTCGCTCTTTCGCACGATCATGGGAGCAGCGAAGCCGTCGACGAAGACGCATAACGCGCCATCGTCGATCACAGCCGTACCGTTGCGCTCCAGCTCAGCGACCAGCGGGGGAAGATCACCGTTGTAGCTGGATTCGCCCGCAAGATCATCATCGGTGAGCAGTACGCCCATCCGTCGGTACGCCGCATTGAAGCCGGCCAACGAGATGCTGATCAACTCGCGCCAGACCGTCCGGGTCAGTTCGTCACCGGACTGCAGAGCGACAACACGACGCCGGGCTCGTTCGGCAAAATCATTGTCCGCGCGGAAATGCGCGCTGGCACGGGCGTAGAGCTCCTCCGCCTCGGGCAATGTCAGGGTTGAAGCGTCGATGCCCTCGTCGAGAATCTGCTCCACCAGCATCCCGAACTGAGTGCCCCAATCACCGATGTGGTTCTGCGCAATGACGTGATGGCCGACGCCGGCAATGACGCGCCGCAGACAGTCGCCGATCACCGTTGAACGCAGATGCCCAACGTGCATCTGCTTGGCCACGTTCGGTGCGGAGTAGTCGATCACGACAACCTGAGGATTCGACGTCTGTGTGACGCCCGCGTACGGATCGGCGAGCTGGTCAGTGACCGCCTGAGCCAGCACTTCCTCTCGTAGCCGGAAATTGATGAAGCCGGGGCCCGCGATCTCGGGAGGCTCACAGAGGTCGGCGACCTCCAGCTTGGCGACGATGTCGGTGGCGACCTGACGCGGTGACGTGCGTTCGCTGTTGGCCAAGCGCAGTGCCACATTCGACTGGTAGTGGCCGAACTGTGGCTTCGTGGCAGGCCGGAGCTCCGGGTCGATACCGGTTACGGCCTCGATCCGGGCACTCAGCAGGGAAGAGATGGAGGGCACAAGGGGAGACTATTTCACTGCGCGTAACCAGCCCGCTCCGACGCTCTGGGCGGGGAGGCCACGGGGACGTTTCACGCTGGTTACTGGGGCACCTTCTGGTGGCTCCTGCCGGCGATAGGCCAGTGTCATGGGCCCGGTTGGCAGTGCGGGCACCAGTAGCTGTGCCGTTCCTCGCCGCGCGGCCCGAGGTCCTCGGTACGGATGGGCGTTCCGCAGCGGCGACACGGCTGGCCCGATCGCTGGTAGACGTAGGCCCGTCGACCACGTCGCAGGTCACCGGTGGTGGACTGCTCGGGACGCCAGCGGTTTGCCTGCAACAGCTGCTGGGCGCGCTCGACAATGCGACGCAGGTCGCGGACGTCAGCGACCGGCGTACGCGGATGTACGCCGTGGAGGAAGAGCAGCTCCGCGCGATAGAACGTGCCGAGACCTGCGAGGTTCCGCTGGTCCAGCAACGCCTCACCAATCGTGCGGTCAGGCTGAGCGGCGATCCGCCTTACTGCTTCGTCGAGGTTCCAGTCGGGTCCGAGCAGGTCGGGTCCGAGATGCCCCACGACAGTGTCCTCGCCCGCCGTCGGAACCAGTTCGATGACGGGAAGCCGGTATCCCACTGCATCATGATCATCGGTCGCGAGTACGGCACGGATTTCAAACGCGGGTCCGCCACTCCATCGCCGCCCACGAGGGTAGATCTTCCAGGCTCCGTCCATTCGGAAATGAGTGTGCAGCGTGAACTCATTGCTGAACCGGAACAGCTGGTGCTTGCCCCGCGAGATCACCTCGCGTACGCCAACGCCGCTCAAATCGGTTGTCGCCAGGGAGGGCACTCGGAATTCGGATCTGGTCAACGCTCGGCCAGCAAGCACCTCGTTCAGCCGCTGGCATGCCCGCCAGACCGTGTCTCCCTCCGGCACGGCCTCATTGTGCCGCGCCCCCAAAAGCTGCGAGCGCACGCATCATGACGGAAACCCAGGTCCGGAACGGTCGCCACGTCTCGGCCAAGGCCAGCAGCTCCGCATCACTGAGCTCATGATCAATTCCATACGCTTCCTGAATAGCCGCCCTGGACCGAGGCTCTCCCAGCGAGGGCGCGTCGGCGTGGCCACACGCCCGGATCACGATCAAGGAACTGTAGAAGGGGCCGATGCCGGGCAGCTGCTGCAGTTCGGTCTGGGCCTCTTCGGGAGACATCGCGCGCAGCCGCTGGGCGGCCAACTGGCCGCGCTGAGCGGCCTCGGCCACGGCATGCAGCCTGGGGATCCGATCTGCCGGTAGTCCCTGCAGGGACTCCAACCGTAGTAGGGCGCTCGGCGTCGGTACGCAGAGAGTGCGGGTGCCTGCCAGCTCGAAGCTGGCGCCGTGTTGCTCAGACATCCGGGTGCGCAGGCTGATTCCCTGGCCGCGCGCTCGGCGCGCGCTGATGATCGACCAGACCGCTGCCTCGTACGGTGAGTAGAACAGCGCCGGGCGGAAGCCGGGCGCTCTTGCATGCACCTGGGCCAGCACCGGGTCAGCGAGGCACAGCTGGTGGAATGCCTCGCCGTCGTGGTCGAGCGAGACCACTCGGGCGACCTGCTTGCGGAGGGCCTCGACGTCCGCGCCGCTCAGCGGATCTCCGGCAGCCTGCATTCGCAGTTCGAGCCGGTCACCCGATTGGCGGGTTTCGACCCCGACTTGCCGTTCGTAGTCGCCGTCCAAGCAGAATGCCATCCGCATGACGCCGTCGAAGCTGCGCTCGTCGCGATGCCCGAAGCCCATCATCGCGACTTCGCGCAGATCGAACGGACCCACGATGTCCAACTGTGTCGTCGTCGCCACCACGGGATCAGTCTGTGTTCGCCCACTGACACTTTCTTGCCGGGGCGCTGCTACCTCCCGGCCCTTTACCCTTGGGGCGTGCCAGCACCCAAGCGACGTGTGTCGGGCAAGCACCGGCTCGTGCAATTGTCCTGGCTGCTGGCTTGCATGGGGATGTCCGGACTAGCTACGGTGGCGGGCTCGGTCCGTTTCGTGCGCTCAGTAGCGGCAGGCCACATCTACACGGAATTCGATGTGCCAGCGGCACGCGTGGCCCTGGTGCTCGGAGCCCAGGTCAACCCCGACGGCACGCCGTCGTCATTCCTGGCGGCCCGCCTTGATCTTGCCAAACGGCTCTATGATGCCGGCGTGGTGGAGATGATCATTGTCTCGGGTGATAACCTGGCGCCCGAGTTTGACGAGCCAGCCGCCATGCGCAATTACCTGATTAGGGCAGGTGTGCCCACGGAGAACGTGATTGTTGACGCTGGCGGCTTTGACACTTACGAGTCATGCCTGCGGGCCACGCGAATCTTCAATCTCTCACAATTGATCATCGTCACGCAGAGTTACCACCTCGTCCGCGCCGTGGCGACCTGTCGCACGTTGGGTATCGACGCGAACGGTGTCGGCGACGATTCGGCACGCCAGCACACCATGGCCTGGTGGCGAGGTGCGATGCGGGATCAATTCGCGTGCGTCAAGACTGTTCTTGATCTGGCCACTCGGCCAAATCCTAAGTTAGACAAACTAAATAATTCTGGCCAACCCATTTCGACGTAGCTCGATCGGTAAACCCACGCAGCATTGGGATGTTCACGCCTTTATGTGGCGTGCATGCCCGGCACACCGCAGAGGAGCCCGCGTACAGCCCTTGGCCGCAAGTGCTGATGATCAGCTGGCAAAGCAGACGTCACGGCCCCGCTTAGGAGAGCCTGAGCGC
This sequence comes from uncultured Actinomycetota bacterium, assembly GCA_963759635.1. Classification (GTDB taxonomy): domain Bacteria; phylum Actinomycetota; class Actinomycetes; order Propionibacteriales; family Propionibacteriaceae; genus Microlunatus. The sequence continues at coordinate 338,952 of CAVXAP010000021.1, read as the reverse complement.
CGCCGCAATCTGTTCAACAGCGGACTTTTCGACCGCCCGAGACACCCGCTCGATTGGCGGCAGTCGTGCATGGCAAACACTGTCGGCTACCGTCCGTAATGACGGCGCCTGCAGGAATTCCGCGTAGTCCGAATCGTAATAATTTGGGCGGGTCAAAAGCACCGAGGATGTGAAACCCTTATCAGAATCTCAAAATGATTCACTCGGGAGCGGCCGGCGGCTCTGCCGTTGTTTGCCGTGCAGTAAATGTCCGACCCAATGTTATGAGAGGTGTGTCGTGACGCGTTTCTTGGCAGGGGTTATGAAGTTCCGCCTCCTAATCTTGGCAGCCGCAATAGGCCTTCTGGCCGTTGGCATTGTGCAACTGCGCGACGCACGTCTGGATGCATTGCCAGAGTTCAGTCCCCCGTATGCGGAAGTCCAGACTGAGGCGCTCGGACTTTCGGCGGACGAGGTCGAGCAGCTGATCACCGTTCCCCTCGAGGCCGACTTGCTCAATGGGGTCGAGGGCGTCGACATTATCCGATCGGAATCGCTCCCCGGCGTCTCCTCGATCGTGATGGTCTTCCAGCCCGGGACCGATATCTATCGCGCTCGGCAACTCATCGAGGAGCGGCTAACTCAGGCTCACGCCCTTCCCAACGTGTCGAAACCGCCGACGCTGCTGCAGCCGTTGTCGTCGGCCAATCGAGTGCTCATGATCGGTATGTCCACGACGGAGTTGACCCCGATTGAGCAGTCGGTGATCGCCCGCTGGACCGTACGTCCGCGGCTGATGGGGGTGTCGGGGGTAGCCAACGTCTCCATCTGGGGCATGCGTGATCAACAGCTTCAGGTGCAGGTTGATCCAGCGACCTTGCGCGACCGCAAAGTGACTCTGAATCAAGTGATCACGACGGCCGGAAACGCGCAAGTGGTCTCACCGCTGACCTTCCTGGAAGCCTCGACCCCCGGAACCGGTGGATTCGTCGAGACGCCACAACAGCGACTTCAGGTAAGGCATCTGCTCGAGAAGATCGCTAATCCCGAAGAGCTAGCGAAGGTTCCGGTGGACGGCACCTCCGGGAATCTCAGGCTCGGTGACGTCGCCGACATCAAGGTCGACCATCAACCGCTGATCGGTGACGCCGTTGTCAATGGCAAGCCTGGTCTGATCCTGGTCGTCGAAAAATTCCCAGGAATAAGTACGACCCAGGTAACTCGTGACGTCCAGCAAGCCCTGGAAACGCTGCGGCCGGGTCTTACCGGGATTGAGACGGATACGTCATGGTTCGCACCATCGGATTACGTGGCGGCGGCCAAGTCCAACCTCGGCCTTGCTGTTGCCCTCGGGGCCGGACTCCTGCTCCTCACCTTGGCAGCGCTACGTTTCCACTGGCGTGCAGCACTTGTCGGCGTGGTCACGGTGCCGTTGTCTGTGATCACCGCGGCGCTGATCGTCAATCTGCTTGGTTACGGGTTCAACTTACTGGTGGTCGCTGGTCTCGCCGCAGCTGTGGCGATCGTGGTGGATGAGGCGATTGCACCCGGGGAAGCGGTGGTGCAACGGCTTCGGGCCCGGAGTGCCGGCCCCGACGCCGAGCCGACGTGGGTGTCGGTTCAGCAGGCCCTGGCAACGGTCCACCGGCCTTTGATCTACGCCGGCATTATTGCTGTTCTGGCGATAGTCCCAGTGGCGGTGCTGGAAGGTCGCCCCGGAGCGTTCTTTACGCCGATGGTCATGGCGTACGCAATCGCCGTGGTGGCCGCCTTGATCATCGGGGTTACGGTCGGTCCGGCACTCAGCAGTCTGCTCTTCGCCCGGTGGCAGCCCAAGGCTGCTCCGGCACGCGGGCCCGTACCGTGGCTTGGCGGGCATTACCGCAGCGGACTACCCCGATTCTCCGGCAGCCTCCGCCCGGCTCTGCTGGTCGCGGCCGCCTGCGGCCTGCTGGCCGTCGCCATCTTGCCCTTCATCAAGACGGGCGTGACGCCTACCTTCCAGGACCGGAATGTGGTGATCAGGCTGCAGGGTCAGCCCGACGTGTCGAATGATGCGATGAGGCAGCGCGCCACTGACCTCGGGAACACCATCCGTTCCATCCCGGGAATCACCGGTGTCGGTGCGACCGTCGGACGGGCGATTACCGGAGACCGGGTCGTCAACGTCAATTCCAGCGACGTTTGGGTGTCCATCGCCGCCGACGCCGACTACAAGCCGACTCTGGCCTCGATCGAGAACGCGGCTCGGCAGGTGCCGGGCGCGACAGCTGAGGTCGTCCCCTATTCGACTCAGGAGATGCGAGACGTTGGGAGCCTGCACACAGGCGCCAACACGGTGACCGGAAGCGGACTGGACGTCCTCACTGGTTTGAGCACTCCCCTCGCGGTTCGTGTCTACGGCCAGGATCCCAAGATTCTTGCCGCCGAGGCCGCCAAGGTGCAGCAAATGATGGGTCAGGTCGACGGAGTCGTCGACCCACGTGTCGAAGACGCTGCTACCCAGCCAACCATCGAGATCGAGGTCGATCTGGACAAGGCTCAGGCAGTGGGGCTCACGCCTGGTGACGTACGCCGGGCCGAGGCCACCGTGCTCCAGGGCATCCAGGTGGGCAGTGTCTTCGAGGAGCAGAAGGTCTTCGATGTGATCGTCAAGGGCACGCCTGCCACGCGAGCCAGCGTTGCCGAGGTGCAGGCCATGCTGATCGACAAGCCAGGCGGGGGTCACGTCAGGCTTGATCAGGTAGCCGACGTGCGAATCGTCCAGACCTCGCCGGTCATTCACCGTGACGCTGTCTCGCGCCGCGTAGACGTCGTCGCCGATCTCCAAGGGCGAAGCAGCACAGATGTCGTCGCCGATCTCGAGCGCCAGCTCGCGACCATGAGCTTCCCGATCGAATATCACGCTGAAGTGGTTGCCAATACCACCGCCGAAGAGATTGGACTGGGCCGTGCGATCGGCTTCGCCGTCGGCGCCGTCATCGCCGCGCTTCTGCTCTTCCAGGCCGCATTCAACAGCTGGCGCCTCGCGCTCGTAGCCACAGCGGCGCTACCACTCTCGCTGACCGGCGGCCTGGTCACCGGACTCTTCGACGGGCTGACGTTCGGCTTGGGTGCGCTGCTTGGGCTGCTGGCAGTCCTCGGCCTCGCTGTGCGCTACATCACCACGATGGTGGCCACAATCCAAGGCCCGAATGGCAGCAGGACCAGCGATGACGATGCCGATACGGTGTACGACAGAGCCCGGGAATGCTCCAGTTCCTTGATCATCAGCGCGATCGCGATAGCCGCTCTCGTGCTGCCGGTCGTGGTACTGGGCCCCCGTGCGGGACTGGAGATCCTGCATCCGCTCGCTGTCGTGCTGCTAGGCGGCCTGGTGAGCTCGCTGGTTGTGGCATTGTTCGTGGTGCCATCGGCGTACCTGCACCTGGTTCCGCAGCAAGCGGGCGATGCGCCGCCGGAGCATGAGGACGAGCTAGAACCGATAGCAGCCAGCGGCGGGGCGGTGCTGTGATGAGCAGCCGCATCTGGATCCACCGAGCCCGAAAAGTGTTGTTGGGTGGCGTGGTCGCCGCTGTCGTCGCGTCGTCATTGGTCGGTTGCGCCGAGATCGAGGTGCCGACAGCCGAGCCCTACGAGCCAGCGACCTTGGAGACACCAGGGCCGGGTCAGCCTGCGAGGGTCATCCTCACCGAGGAGGCAGCGCGAAGAGTCGCACTCCAGACAAGTGTGGTCCAAGCGGCTGGTAATGACGTCAGCGTGGACTACGCCGCATTGGTCTACGACAAGGTGGGCAAGCCCTGGGTCTTCACCGTAATCGGGCCCCTCAGCTATATGCGGGCACCAGTGATCATCAAAGAGGTGACTGACAACCGGGTGACGTTGAGTTCTGGCCCGCCAGCCGGCACGGAAGTGGTGACGGTCGGTGCAATCCAGGTCTGGGGCGCCGAACTCGGTATCGCAGGCAAGCACTGAGGGGGCGCGGCCGATGCGTACTATCGTCAGAGCCAGCCTCCGGTTCCGCTGGATTGTGCTCTTTCTCGCCGCCGCCACTCTGGCTCTCGGCTTCGTCCAGATCCCGGAGACGAAGGTCGATGTCTTCCCCGAATTCGCGCCGCCGCAGATCGAGATTCAAACAATCGCGCTCGGCAACTCCTCGAATGAGGTCGAGCAACTGATCACTGTTCCGATCGAGGACCAGCTTGGTGGCATCGCAGGCCTATCCGAGCTGCGCTCCAAGTCGGTGGCCCAGCTGTCGTCGATCCGGCTCATCTTCGAACGCGGCACCGATGAATTGCGAGCGCGGCAGCTGGTGCAGGAACGCCTGACCCAGATCACCCCCACGCTGCCGACCTGGGCCAGCCCGCCCTTCATGATGCCCGCCCTCTCAGCGACCAGCCGCATTATGAAGATCGGACTCACGTCGGACAGTGTCAGCCCGACCGACTTGTCGACCATCGCGTACTGGAAGATCCGGTCGCGACTGCTTCGGGTGCCCGGGGTAGCGCAGGTCGCCATTTGGGGCGAGCGTTTGCCACAACGCCACGTCCAGGTGGATCCGGCGAAGCTCGCCCAATACAACGTCTCCTTGCAAGACGTCATGGACGCCTCCTCAGACGCCGTCGAGGCAGGCCTGCTGCGCTATTCCGACGGCGCAGTCGTCGGCACCGGTGGCTTCGTCGAAACGGGCGGCCAACGGTTCAACATCCGCCACGTGCAACCAATCACCGGACCGGAACAGCTGGCCAAGGTTCCCGTTGCAGAACGCGACGGCAAAGTGCTCCGGTTGGCTGACATAGGCAACGTGCTCGTCGATCCTGGACCACTGATCGGCGATGGAGTGGTTGACGACGGGCCCGGGTTACTGCTTGTGGTGCAAAAGTTCCGTGGCGCGAACACCGTTGATGTGACCCGGGGCGTCGAAGAGGCCATGCGGCAAATGCAGCCAGGACTGCCCGGAATCACAGTCGATACCACCATCTTCCGACCCGCTACCTTCATCCAGCAGTCGATTGAGAACCTGCGCACGGCCATGCTGCTGGGCATCGGACTGGTGGTGTTGATCATCGTCGCTTTCCTGTTCGAATGGCGCACGGCGTTCATCAGCCTGATCGCGATTCCACTCTCCTTGGTCGCCGCTGTGCTCGTGTTGGATGCCGCAGGGGCCACCATCAATGTGATGGTGCTGGCTGGGCTGGTGGTCGCCATCGGGGTGGTGGTGGATGACGCCATCATCGATGTCGAGAACGTCGTGCGACGGCTTCGCGAGGCCCGGGCAACAGGCAGCGGAGCATCTACCTTCAATATCGTGCTGAACGCCTCAGTCGAGGTCCGCTCGGCGATCACCTATGCCACCTTGATCAACGTCATAGCCGTGGTGCCGGTGCTGTTCCTGGAAGGACTGTCCGGCTCATTCTTCCGACCGCTCGTGCTCTCTTACGGCCTCGCGGTGCTGGTCTCGATGGTGGTGGCGCTGACCGTGACCCCGGCACTGTGCCTTCTGCTGCTCTCCCGCGGCAAGCTGGCGAGCAAGGAGTCGCCGCTGATGCGGGTCCTGAAGCGCGCCTACGTCGCTCTCCTGACCCCGCTGATCCGCAGGCCGATGCCGGCGATCGCGATGACCGCTGTGCTCTTCCTGGCCGGGCTCGCGGCAATGCCGACGCTCGGCAGCCAATTGCTACCCAACTTCAAGGAGCGCGACTTCTTGATGCACTGGCTGACCCAACCCGGCACATCGGTCACCGAGGAGACACGGGTCTCGGTCTCGGCCTGCAAGGACCTACGCCAGATCGAGGGCGTACGCAACTGCGGATCACACATCGGCCAGGCCTTCCTAGCTGACGAGGTCTATGGCGTGGACTTCGGTGAAAACTGGATCAGCGTCAGCCCGGAGGTCGACTACGACAAGACTTTGGACGAGGTACACAAGGTAGTCGAGTACTACCCAGGCATATACCGCGATGTGCAGACCTACCTCCGGGAGCGCATCAAGGAGGTGCTGACCGGCAGCAGCGAGTCCATTGTGGTGCGCATCTATGGGCCGGACCTCGCGACATTACGCACCCAGGCCAAGGACATCGAGCAACGGATCGGCGACATTCCAGGTATCGCTGACGCCCATGCGTCCCTGCAAACCGACCTCCCGCATATCCAGGTCGAGCCCGATCTGGCCAAAGCCAGAGCGGTCGGGCTGACCCCTGGAGACATCCGCAGACAGGCATCGACCATGATCGCCAGCGAGGAAGTGAGTGACATCTTCTTCGGCGGTCGGGCGTACGACGTGCACGTCACCGCGATCCCGTCGGCGCGCGACAGCATTACCGATGTGGAGAACCTGCAACTTGATACGCCGTCTGGCGGTCGGGTGAAATTGAAGGACGTCGCCGCCGTCACCATGGGGCCCACGCCGAATGCCATCGAGCGGGAGAAGCAATCGCGCCGTATCGATGTCGGTGCCAACGTTGAGGGCCGCCCGCTGAACGAGGTCGTGGACGACGTTGAAAAGCGCATGGAAGGGGTCACGTTCCCGCTTGGCTATCACGCGGAGGTGATTGGCGAGTCCACTGAGCTCGACGCCGCAGAGGACACGCTGGCGATCTTTGGCATCGCGGCAGCAGTCGCAACCTTGCTGCTACTGCATGTTGCGTTCGGCAGCTTCCGGCCGGCTCTGTTGACCTTCGTGCTGTTGCCCATGGCGCTGGTTGGCGGTGCGATCGCAGTCTGGATGAGCGGGCGGGTGCTATCGCTTGGGTCGCTGGTTGGCTTCCTCGCGGTCTTCGGTATTGCGGCTCGCAATGGGATCTTGATGATCAGCCACTTCCAGCACCTGGAGCGTGTAGAAGGTGTGCGGTTCGGGCCAGGTCTGGTGATTCAGGGCGCCAAGGAACGTCTGGCACCGATCATGATGACCGCCTTGGCCACGGGTTTGGCGCTGGTGCCGCTCGTTGTCGCTGGCAGCATTCCCGGGCATGAGATCGAGCATCCCATGGCGATAGTGATCCTCGGCGGCTTGATCACGGCTACCTTGATCAACTTGTTTGTGCTGCCGTCGCTATACCTGGCGTTCGGCAAGAGCAAGCGGGAACGTCAGGTGGAGCCCGTGGAGGCTGAAGCGGCGGCTCCTGCCTGAACCTGCCGACTTGTCAGCGTCTCACGGTGCCATAGCCCTTTGAGACGCTGACAACTCGGAGTTAGCGGCGCTGCGAGCGGTAGTGGGTGATCAAGGACTGGGTCGAGGGGTCTTGCTTGGCTAGGGCGTCCTCGTCGCCGCCGACTGCGGGCGTTACCTGTAGCGCGAGCTGCTTGCCCAGTTCGACACCCCATTGGTCGAAGCTGTCGATCCCCCACACCACTCCTTCGGTGAAGGTGATGTGCTCGTAGAGCGCGATCAGCTCGCCCACGATGCGCGGACTCAGCTCTGGGGCCATGATCGAGGTGGTCGGGCGGTTTCCGGGGAAGACGCGGGCCGGCACGATCGACTCGGGAGTTCCCTCGGCACGGACCTCGTCGGCCGTCTTGCCGAATGCCAGGGCGGCAGTCTGGGCGAAGAAGTTGGCCAGGAACAGCTCGTGGACGTCGTTGTCACCGTCGACTAGCGGGTGCGCGGGGTTGGCGATAGCGATGAAGTCGCACGGGATCATCTGGGTGCCCTGGTGAATCAGCTGGTAGAAAGCGTGCTGGCCGTTCGTGCCAGGCTCACCCCAGAACACCTCGCCGGTCTCTGTGGTCACCGGCAAGCCGTCGTAGCGCACCCCTTTGCCGTTGGACTCCATGGTGAGTTGCTGCAGGTACGCCGGGAACCGATGCAAGAACTGGGCATACGGGAGCACAGCGTGGCTTCCGGCCTTGAAGAAGTTCACGTACCAGACGTTCAGCAGGCCCATGAGTGCAGGCACGTTGCTGGAAATGTCCGTCTCGGCGAAATGCCGGTCTATGGCGTGGAAGCCGGCCAAGAAGTCGGCGAAGTTCTCTGGTCCGATGGCTACCACGACCGACGTACCGATTGCGGAATCGACTGAGTATCGCCCGCCGACCCAATCCCAGAAGCCGAATGCGTTCTCCGGGTCGATGCCGAACGCAGCCACCTTGTCGAGCGCGGTAGACACGGCAACGAAGTGCTTGGCGACAGCGGCCTTGGACGCCTCGTCGCCCGCTTCGATGGCGCCGGACTCGCGAAGCTTGTCAAGGAGCCAGCTGCGGGCCAGGCGTGCGTTGGTCAGCGTCTCCAAAGTGGTGAAAGTCTTGGAAGCAACGATGAAGAGCGTGGTCTCCGGATCAAGGTCCTTGGTCTTCTCTGCTACGTCAGTCGGGTCGATGTTGGAGACGAATCGCGCTTCAAGCCCTGGTTTCACGTACGGCTGGAGGGCCTCATAGACCATCACCGGACCAAGATCAGATCCGCCGATCCCAATGTTCACGACCGTAGCGATCGGTCTGCTGGTGACGCCTACCCATTCGCCGCTGCGTACCTTGTCGGCGAAGGCGTACACCTTGGCCAACACCTTGTGCACCTCGGGGATGACATCGGTCCCGTCGACGATCAGGCTGGATCCTTCGGGAGTCCGCAGCGCCGTATGCAGCACCGCTCGATCTTCGGTGACGTTGATGTGCTCCCCAGCGAACATGGCGTCGCGACGCTCCACCAATCGCACCTGATCGGCAAGATCAACAAGAGCGTTCAACACGTCGGCGTTGATCAAGTTCTTGGAAAGGTCGACGTAGAGATCGCCCGCTGTCAAGGTGAATGATTTCGCGCGGGACGGATCGTCGGCGAACCAGCCGCGCAGATCAGGCTCCAGCGATTCGTGGAGGGCCAGCAGTCTTGCCCAGGCCGGGGTCGTCGTCGGATCTACAGGCTGGCTCATCAGGTTCCCCTCGTTATTCGGCTGGTACCAGTCACACTACTGAGCCGGGCTTGCTCACCTCAATCACCTGTTTCTCCGCGGCCCTCGTACGCGACCCAGGTGCGCCAGCTTCGCACAGCTTGCTTGCGGTCTGCATAGGTTGCAACCTGCGTAGACCGTGCGAAACCTACGTGCACGTAGGTTTCGTACGGCGAGCAGGTCGGTGTACCGGGGTTCGATAGCGTGCGGGACATGGATCCCCGGCTGGCCAGGTTGCATCCGGAGCGGGATCGTCCGTACCCGCCGGGCGAGTCGGAGTTCCGCACTGACCTCGAGCGGATTCGGTTTGCGAGCGCTCTCTCGCGGCTGGCCGACGTCACGCAGGTAGTCACCTCGATGGCCACCAGTGGAGTAGTGCACAACCGGCTCACCCACACGATCAAGGTGACGGCAGTTGCACGTGCGATCGCTGTCCGACTGCTCCGCACCCAGGATCACGAACTGCTTCATGATCTTGGAGGTCTTGATCATGTCGTGGTACAGGCAGCAGCGGCCGCCCATGATCTTGGCCATCCTCCGTTCGGCCATCTGGGTGAGCGGGTTCTTGATCGATTGGCGCGGACGCGGTTCGGGTTGGCGGACGGTTTTGAGGGAAATGCACAGACCTTCCGGGTGCTGACCGAGCTGGAAGTCCTCGGACCCGGTGAACAGGGGCTCAACCTCACCGCAGCGACCCGAGCCGCGGTGTTGAAGTATCCCTGGGCATGTTTCCACTATCCCGACCCACATCCGATCGACTGGCCTATTCCTCCGCGCGGCGCCGGGCACGCTCGCGGCACCGCCGGAGCAGCCAAGTTCTCCGCATATGTCATCGACCTGGCGCAGATGCTGGATGCCCTCGCCGCATTCCCGCAGCTGCCGCCGGCGCGACAAACCCTGGAGTGCTCGGTCATGGATCTCGCCGATGACATCGCGTACTCCCTGCACGATCTGGATGACTTTCACCGCTCGGGAGTGCTGCAGTTCTCTCCCGTGTCCGGCGAATTTCGATCATGGGAGAGCGGACGCGCCGACTTCGCTGATCTTGACGATGGCGATCTGGTACGTGCCGACCGCCAGCCGGGAGCTGGCCTGGAGCGCTTGCGGCGGCGGCTGCGGAGCAGGGACGGCTGGATCTTCGACGAGGACATCTTCGCGACTGCGGTGCGGACGGTCGGTGAGGAGTTCGTGGACGGCGTGCTGGCCACGCCGTACGACGGATCGATGGCCGCCGACGGTGCCATCGCCGGATTCACTTCCCGGTGGATCGACCATTTGATCAGTTCCGTCAGTCCGAACCCGCATCCGGCAGTCCGCTCCGGCTACGTGTCAATGGATTCGCCGGCATGGCACGAGGTGTCGGTGCTGAAGTTCGTCAACCAGTACTTCATCTTGGACCGGCCCGACCTGGCGATGTTCCAGCGCGGTCAAGAGCAAACGGTCGAACATCTCGTCCTCGCATTTGAGGACTGGCTCTCAGACCGCATCGACGCGAGCCGCGCGCCGCGGCGTCTGCTGGATCTGGTCGACGCAGCAAGTTCGGCGTACCAGAGGGTGGCTAAGGAGCATCCGGAGTGGCTCGGCGGAAACGTCTCTGATGCCGAACTGGCCCGGATGGGAAGGGGTCGCGGGATTATCGACTTCGTGAGCAGCCTGACAGACGCTCAGGCAATCGCCTTCGGCACACGGCTGAGTGGAGCGAGCGGGCTGTTGTGGAGCGGCAGTCTTTGAGGACGGTGGTTGTGGACGCAACGACGCGTCCTTCGACAGGCTCAGGGCGCATCCAGCAGTCATCGTTCATGCTTGAGGCGTGGAGCTGATAGCTGAGGTGTGGCGGCGGGCGATGGCAGTCCAGCCGCCGCCAGCGCCTGTCGTCGTCGCCCTGGCAGCGCTGATCGCCGGTGTCCTTGTGTTGCCACGCGCAACCTGGCCGTACACCCGGATGCTGGTCACCATCACCCACGAGGGCGCCCACGGCGTTGCTGCGCTCCTGACCGGCCGGCGCCTGCAGGGCATTCGTCTGCACTCGGACACATCGGGGCTGACCGTTTCGAGCGGACGAGCGAGTGGCCCAGGCATGGTGACGATGCTCCTTGCCGGCTACCTCGGACCGGCCGTCGTCGGCCTGGGTGCGGTCGTGCTCCTGATTGCTGGGCACAGCCTTGGCTTGCTCTGGTTGTTTGTGATCTTGCTAGCGCTGCTACTGGTTCAGATCCGCAACTTCTACGGATTCGTTCTGGTCATTGGCTGTGCGGTCGTGCTGATCCTGGTCAGTTGGTACCTTCCGGCGACAATGCAGTCTGGTTTGGCATATGTGCTGACGTGGACGCTGTTGCTCGCGGCGCCGAGGCCGGTGCTCGAACTCATCCGCCAGCGGAGAGCGGGACGAGCGCCCCATTCCGACGCCGATCAGCTTGCACGCCTGACACGCGTCCCGGGCACCGTGTGGGCTTGTGGGTTCCTGGCCATCAATTGCGCCGGGCTCGTGCTCGGAACGGTGCTCCTACTACCGGCTCTGGCCGAGCTAGGCCAGAACATCGCCGGGCAGCTGGCAGCCGCTTAGCTGGGCCAGAGATGACAAGGGCTCTCATCGGAATTGGATGAGAGCCCTTGTTGGTCAGGTCTCTTAGAAGACGTTGCCACCACGCTGAGCAACCAAAATCAGTTCGTCGCGCAGGGCGGGAGTCGAGGCGTTGGCAATCGCTCGATTCAGCTGCCTACGCGTGCGGCTGATCTCACGGCGGCTGCGGATGGCCTTACTGAGTCGTGACATGGCGACCATCCTTTCTGTGAACTAGTTTTCCCTTATTTGGAAGATATCTAGGTAACGCCAGCAGTCGCTGGGATATTCCTGAGCTTGTCGAGGGAGGCGCCACGCCCGCTTCGAGATGCTGCAAGGAGTGGCACCTGCGCGGGCTAGCAAACCTGTGCTTGCTCCCAGGTTGTGTGCGGTTCCTCGGTGGTGCCGATTGAGGCATCTTAAGTTTGCTACCCCACCCAGGCGCCACTCCTTGCGCTTGCTACAGACCCAGTCCCGCAGGCCTCTTAAGTCTGCTACGCCCGCACGGGCGTCGCTCCGCTCCAGGGCTGCGACAGGCTGGACCCGCATCCCAGCTGCGAGCGTCGAAATCGCGCGCCGCAGCACGGAGAAGGGAGCGAGCGGAGGCGTAGTTTCCTCTGCGAACGACGACGACGGCGGCGGGATCCCAAGCGCGATGCGCGAGCAGCTCCAAATTAGGGGGTTAGGCGGCCTGACCGAACCGCCGGTCACTCAAGATCAGCCCGGCACGCTCCAACTCGGCTTCGACGCGAATCCGTTCGATGTCGCGCTCGAACCCGATGGAGTCGCCGTCCAGATCATGTTCGATCTCGAGCATCTCGCAGACCTGCATGAGCAGCTTGTCGTACGCGAGCCGGTTGCCCATCTGGTGGGCGGCGGAACGATGGGCATCAGTACCGAGAATCGCGCGCAAGCGCCGCAGGTCAGCGGCAAGTTGCTCGATCGGGACACCTTGCTGGTGACGCAGTTCGCGTACGGCCTGCCGGTGCGCCGCTGCGGAGGAGCGCCGATCTCGCCATCGACGGAAACCGTCGTCCCACCTGCCGACCAACAGGTCGTAGATGACCACGCTCAGGATGGGGATAAGCACCATGATGGCGACGGCGATACCACCAAGGATCACCTGGTACAAGTCCACCGCCATGAAATAACACTAAGTCGGGCTCTAACGGTTCACAAGCTGAGGCCAGACACTGAAGCAAGCCGTTACCTTTTCCGCACTCGGGCGGCCGCCAGCGGGCAGCCCAACTACCGCATGGATTAGGCGGTGCCGCTGTTGCCGTACACGGAGACGTGCACGTGGTCCATGTGATTGGCGGTCGGTGAACCCCGATCCGACATCGATCGCCAGCCGTCCGAGCTCCGCTGCACCGTCCAGATCTGCTGCCTATAGATGACCTCGCTCACACCCAAGCTCTTAGCATTGGCTCGCACCCACTTCGCCGCGGCCCAACCGACCGAGGAGTCAGAGATCATGCAATCGAGAGCACGACCTTCTCCGTGGTAACCGCTCGAGGTCCTGCGGCCAAGGAAGCTCGTGAACTGTGGGTAACGATGGCAGAGAGCGCGATGGACGCGGATTGCGTCAGGGGTGAGGCCGGACTCGACCGAGGACCCTGACGGGCAGGGAGCTCCTGATATTCCGCTGCTGGCCTGAGTGGACTTTGGCTTTGTGTCGGAGAGGTACTTGTTCGCCACCCAACGACCCTTGCCGTGGTAGGACACGTACCGGAATCCGTTGGTAATGGTTTTGGTTGCCGCAAGCTTGGCCCCCTTACGGACCTCCGCCACCACCGCGGCGCTATTCCTGGGCTCGGTTCGAACGTTCAGACCAGTGGTGGCGTACTTGCTAGCGGTGATCTTCAGCGACAGGATCGGAGCGATCGTCTCCGACGCGGAACTCTTCGGCCTGGGCGTAGCGGCGATTTTGACTGACGGTCGGGTGACGTTCCGGCTGAGCTCCTGCTTTCGAGCGGTCGTCTCACTCGGCGACGAGTCGACCGACGACCTCGAGGCTGAAGCTGGATACGCAACCTGTGCGTCCTCACCTGGCATCACTGCACCGGCGACGCCTACGCCCAATGCAGTGATGACTGCGGCAGGAACTGCGATTTTTGCTGCGCGCGCCGCGAGAGGCGGCCGCATGGCCCTTCGTGGGCGCGGTCTGGACACGTGTTCTCAATCCCCCGAAAAATGAGACCAAAGCGTTATCTCCCGCAGGAGTCTAAACAGTTCGATCACGATTGCCCAACCCTGACGCCGGGTTTGGACGGTTTTTTCTACGGAAGGCGAGCTTTGAGCGAGAAGGGGGCCGAAATCCCAGCAGGCACCGGATTGCTGCCACCCGATCTGGTCATCATTTCGTTACCTTCGCATTGCCTCTTCGACGTTGCGGCACCATCTGCGCTCAATCATCGATGGGCTGCGCGATTCGTTTGAGGGGAGTCCTTCGGGCTGATGCGGATCCTGGTTGACGCCGACACGAAGCAATTCCTGGGCGCGACAATCCTCCGGGCTGCAGGGGGACGACCTGTCATTCAGGTGATCGGGACTGCCATGAGGGCCGGCGTCCACTATCCAGTGGTTCGTGATGCGCTTCCGATTCCCCCCACGATGGCAGAGTTCATCCCATCAGCACCGGGTCATTGGAGCCTTTGGACTGAACCCCATTTGGCGGGCCGCCTTGTCAGGAGGGCGATGCAATCTCGCACCTTCCGGTCACATCGGCCAAGTCCCAGCCGTCAAGCACTATGACGGCAACGGAGGTGAGGATGAACTGATGGCTCAGGACGATTGGCTGGCCGAGCGATTCGAGGAGCACCGCAGCCATTTGCGGGCTGTTGCGTACCGGATGCTCGGATCGGTGAGTGACGCCGACGACGCGGTCCAAGAGGCGTGGATCAGGCTCAGCCGATCTGACAGCAGCGCCGTGGAGAACCTCGGGGGCTGGCTCACCACGGTGGTGGCTCGAGTCGCCCTGGACATGCTGCGTTCGCGAACCTCGCGGCGCGAAGAACCAGTTGGCGAGATGCCTGCACCGCCCGCAGATAACGGCATGTTCGGTACCGAACCTGAGCGGGCCGCCGAGCTCGCCGACTCCCTGGGGCCGGCCATGCTGGTCGTGTTGGAGACGTTGTCACCGGCCGAGCGGATTGCCTTTGTGCTGCATGACATGTTCGCCGTTCCGTTCGACGAGATCGCCCCGATCGTCGGGCGTTCACCAGCAGCGGCCCGGCAGCTGGCCAGCCGTGCCCGCCGCCGCGTGCAGGGAGTCGGTGTCGCTCCTGATGATCGCGGCCGTGCCCGGCGGATCGTCGAGGCGTTCCTTGCCGCATCACGCAATGGAGATTTCGAAGCATTGCTTGCGCTGCTCGATCCCGATGTCGTGCTGTCAGCAGACGCCGATGCCGTGCGGGTGGGTGCCTCGGGCCTGGTCCGCGGCGCAGCGGGCGTCGCCGACGACGTTCTCAGGGCGGGCCCGAGCCGCGCAGCTGGCCTTGATCGATGGGCAACCGGGAGCCGCCTGGGCGCCTGCTGGGAAGCCTCGGGTCGTCTTCAGATTCACTGTCGATGACGAAAGGATCACCGCGATCCAGTTGCTGGCGAACTCGGCGCGACTTGATGAGCTGAACCTTGTCCTATTGGACGACTGAGGCTTCGGCCCTGGATTTGCATCACCATCGGGCCTTGAAATTGCCGAAACACCCCAAGATCGGCTCACTCGTGTTGTGATATCAGGGTGGTCAGTGATCATTCCAGCGCCGCGCGATCGGGCTGCCCGTGATCACCCTGGGCGCCGCCCGCGGGCTGCGCTTGTAATCCGACACGAAACGGCTGTCGCCGATCCAGAATCGCCAAGGCCGATCCGCTTCGACGGAAACTCCCACTCGAGGGCCGACCATGATCATCTCCGCCTCGCTGGCTGGAAACTCCAGCGTCACCGGTCCGTCGCCGAGCAGGTCGCAGCCCTTGTGCTCAGCGTGCAGGCCGAGTGCCTGAGTGAGCCGGCCGGGACCCCGTGCCAGATCACGATCGATTGCCCGCCCTCGTCGCGACCTGGCGACTTCAACGCCCTCGACGACCTCGCCGGCCCGCATCAACACTCCGCAGCCGACCCCGTCGGGCCCGCAGCTGATATTCCCGGCCCAGTGCATGCCGTAAGTGAAGTACAGGTAGAGGTGACCGGGCGGGCCGAACATGACCGCATTGCGGGCTGTACGGCCGCGATAGGCATGGGACGCCGGATCAGTGGCACCGTCGTACGCCTCGAGCTCGGTCAGCCGGACTGCCACCGGTCCATGCCGAATCACGGCACCAAGCAGCCGTGGCGCCACCTGCTCGACCGGCTGGCAGAGGTCTGCCCTCACGTGAGCACCTCGACGGTTCCCGCCGTCCCGTCCACGCGTACCTGATCGCCTGTCCTGAGCCGCATGGTGGCGTTGCCACATCCGACGACCGCCGGAATGCCGAGCTCGCGCGCAACGATCGCAGCGTGGGAGAGCGGCGCGCCGACATCGGTGATCACCGCTGCCGCGCGAGGAAACAACGGGGTCCAACCAACGTTGGTGATCGTCGTGACGAGCACCTCGCCAGGCCGTAGTGCGGAACCGTCAGCCGCATCGCTGAGCACCCGCACGCGGCCCTCGACGACTCCCGCCGATCCGGGGAAGCCGCGCACTGAGACCTCGGCTTCGTTCACGCTGCCCTCGATGAAGATGTCCGACCGGCGGTTCGGATCAGCGGCCCAGGTATAGGGATTGAAGGTGCCACGGATCAGGGCCGGATACTTCGGCAGCGCCGAATACGCCTGATACGCCGCGCGGCGACGGTTGATCAACGTCGGACTGATCGTCTCGCCTTGCAGCACCCGAACGATCTCCGCCTTCTCGAGAAAGAAGATGTCGCCGCCCAGCCCGGTGAGTTCACCGGCCCGCAGCGCGTACGCCCGCAGCACCCAGAAGTATCTGATCACCTCTGACCGAGCTCGCTCACGATCTCGAGAGATCTTGGCCCACACCCGCAACTGATGGTGCAAGATCCTGGCATGCACGGGGTGCCGCTGCTCCAGCTCGGCCCATGCCTCGCTGCGCCTCTGCTCCTGAATGCGGAGCATGTCGCGATAGCTGGTCGCCGCCGCAGCGCGTGCAGCGAGCTGCGTGTCGATCCAGTTGGGATCTTCGCCAGGCCGCGGCAATGAGATCTCGAACTCATGCGGTCCCCGGTGACCATAGCGTCGATTGAAGGTGTCGCGGTCGATCTCACCTGCGGCGAGCTGCTCGAGGCCGTCCAGAAGCCCGAGACTCGCGAGCTGGCCGGCCTGGGCGCCCAGCCCAGCGGTGAGGGCGTTCGCGGCGGCGTCGCCGACCAGGCCCTGCAGTCGCTTCCGCGTCGTAATGAACGAGGCTCCACTGGATCGGGTCGCAGCGGACAGCATCCAGCTCACCCGATTGAACTCGGGATCGAGTACATCAGTCCAGAGGTCTGCAAGCTCGACCGGCGTGTTTACCGCTGCAATGTCGGCGCGGCGGCGATCACAGCGTGCCGGATGCTGGGCGAGGTAGGCAGCGAGCATCTTGATGTCGCGGCGGGCTTCTCCGAGCACATGGAGGGCCATCGGCAACACCGCGCGCAGGATGTCCCGCTTCCGTGCCTTCACCGGCGGGATCTCAAGACCAGCGGGCAGTCTTCCGAAAACTTCCTCGGTCAGGCTGCGATAGCGCTTCTCGCTGACCCCCACGGCAGCGGAGAGCGTCATCAACACGCTGACGTTGAGATAGATCCGTCCGCCGATCCGGCCGTAGCCGACGTACGGAGGTATGGACGCCGTTGCCATCGCATCGGTCAGGAACACCTGGACCATCGACCAGGTCGCCGGTGTCATCACGTCCGGAATGGCCTCGCCCACATTGGTATTGGTCCACAGGAAATCGCCGGAGCGGCTGTCGTTCCACGGATCAGGGTGGATCGCGGTAGTGATCGGCCGGGCCTGCAGCACGAAGAGTCGATCATCTCTGCGACACCACTCGATGTCCACGGGGTACTTGAAGTGACCCTCGACCATGATCGCGAGATCGGCCAGTCTCAGCGCTTGCGGCTCGGTCAAGACCGGCGCGCTCTGCCGATCCCTGGTGACGGGCTGTGTGGTCGTGCCACCGTCCGTGAGCGCGGTCATGATCGCCTTCGTGTTGATCACGTTACGCACGATCCGACGCGAAGCACGATCGACGGTGATCGTGTCCGGAGTCACCTGGCCACCGACGATTGCCTCACCAAGACCCCAGGCGGCATTGATCTCGATCATGGTGTCGTCGCCAGTCACCGGGTCGGCAGTGAACGCGATCCCAGCACCCTCCGCGTCAATGAGTTCCTGCACCACGACGGCAAGGCTGATCTTGTCGGTGTTGATCTGGTGTTGCGCCCGGTAGCTGATCGCGCGGCCGGTCCACAGCGACGCCCAGCAGCGGCGTACCGCTTCCAAAAGTTGATCAGTGCCAGAGACATTCAGGAACGTCTCCTGCTGTCCGGCGAAGGAGGCGTCCGGAAGATCCTCCGCTGTGGCAGACGAGCGCACTGCCACCCGCGGCGACCCCAGCCGCCGGTAGGCCCGCACGATGTCGGCTGCTATCGCGGGAGGGATCCCCTGGCTGGTGATCAGTGTGGTGATGGCCGAGGCCACCTGGTCGGTTGCTCTGCTTGCCGGATCGATGATGGTTGCCAGCTGTGCCTCAATCGATTCCTCGAGATGGCGCTCGGCGATGAACTCGTCGTATGCAGCCGTGGTGATGTGGAACCCGTCTGGCACCGGCAATCCGGCCGACGCGAGCCGGGCAAGTGACTGACCCTTGCCACCAATCTCGGAGCGGCCAAGACCCTCGTCGGCGAGGGAGCGAATGTACGTCGCGGTCATAAGTCGCAGTGCCTAGTGGCGTGTCCCTATCTGGCGCCGACGCTGACCCATTCCCCGCTTGCCGTCGACCGGAGCATCGCGTCGCAGATTTCTGCCGCCCGAGCCCCGTCCGCAAAGGTGGGCAGTCCCTCGGGGACCTTCCCTGTGCCGTCGCGGGCCCCCGCCGCAGCATAAGAGTCGGCGACATAGTTCTCGAAACATTGGGCGTAGCCCTGGGTGTGACCTGCCGGCAGCGTGGACAGACGTCGCTGCTCGGCCGAACCGTGGTTGGGATCGCGTACCAGCAGCCGCGCTCCCCACTCGTCGCCGATCCACAGCTGCTCGGCCAGTTCTTGATCGAAGGCTGCGCTTTGATGCATGCCGTCCACCGCGATCCAGAGGCGGTTCTTGCGACCGGCGCTCAGCTGGCTGATCACCGCAGAACCGGCGATATCGTTCGCCGTGCGGAACATGATCAACGCGGTGTCCTCGGTCTGCACATCCACGAGCGGGGCGTCGCTCTCCACCGCACTCATGGTGGCGGTGGTCGAGGCGGGGCGCTGCTTGATCGTGATGGATGTGGTCGCGACCAGCCGGGCGATCCGGTCACCGGTCACCCACTCCACAAGATCACACCAGTGTGAGCCGATGTCACCAAAGGCTCGCGATGGTCCGCCTGTCTTGGGATCGACACGCCAGCTGGTGGCCTTGGGATTGAGCAGCCAGTCCTGCAGATAGCTGCCGTGCATCAGGTTGATCGCCCCGAACTCCTCAGACTGAACCCGAGACCGCATCTCCCGCGCCATCGGGTGGAACCGGTACGCGAACGGGATGGTGTTGACCACGCCGGTGTCTTCGGCAACCTTCGCCGCATACTGGGCATCCTCGAGGCTGATCCCCAGAGGCTTCTCGCAGAGCACGTGCTTGCCCGCCTCCATCAGGGCCACCGCGTAGGGCACGTGTGAGGCGTTCGGCGTGCAGATGTGCACAATCTTCGCCTTGCTCTCGGTGACTTCCTCGATGCTCCCGTACGCCTGCTCGACTCCCCAGGCTGCCGCAACTTCGCGGGAGCGCTCCGGGCTGGAGGCCATCACCCCGAGGACCTGGGCTCCGGCGAGCACTGCAGCCCGCCGATGCACATCGCCGATCATCCCTGCACCCAGAATCGCCACCTTTGTCGCCGCCATGCCGCACAGACTATGCGGGCTTGGTCTGTCGAGGCCCTCGGGTGCCTTCGACAAGCTCGGGACTCACGACGAAGCACCTGCTACCTCACAAATTTCCGACCAGAGCGGAGTTTTCGACCACGAAACTATCTGCAGGTACTTGAATCTCCGACCATTGCGCAGTTCGTGAGTACACAGCTGACCACAGCCAGATGGCCTGCTCACCAGGCAGAATGACCGTGTGACCGCGGCTCGCATCCTGGTGGTGGAGGACAGCACCGCCATTCGGACACCTGTCGTCACGGCGCTGTCCGCCCACGGGTTCATGCTGGCGTCGACCGCTGACGGCAGCGATCTTGAAAAGTTACTGCGGTCCTTCGCCCCCGACCTGGTGATCTTGGACGTGATGCTGCCGGGCCGGGACGGCTTTGAGCTGCTACAGGTCATACGGCGGACCAGCACCGCAGCGGTGTTGATGTTGACAGCTCGGGACAGCCTCGCCGACCGGCTGCACGGCCTAACCGGCGGCGCCGACGATTACCTGATCAAGCCTTTCGCTATGGCCGAGCTCGTGGCACGAATCCACGCGGTGTTGCGGCGCAGCCGGTCCGGCGGCAGCTCAATCTCCATCGGTGACCTCGTGATCAACGACGATGCCACGCTGGTGCAACGCGCGGGCGACTCACTCGACCTGACCGATACGGAGCGGCGACTGCTGGGCTACCTCGCGGCGCATCATGACAACGTGGTGAGCAAGACCCAAATCCTGACCGCGGTCTGGGGCTACGACGGCTTTGACGAAAACGTGGTCGAGGTTCATGTCTCCTCGCTGCGTCGCAAACTCGAGGCTGGTGGGCGCTCGCGTCTCGTCCATACGATTCGGGGCCGCGGCTACCTGCTCGGAATGACAGCGTGATTCAAACGAATCCGCCGGCCGCGGCAACGATGAACCGGCTGAACACTGTCTCGCTCAGATTGCGTGTGACCGCCGCCGTGCTGGCGGTCCTCGCAGTAATGTTGATCTTGCTCAGCATCGCGATCAACGCCATCTTCATCGCTCAGTCCAATCGAAACCTCGATGCCCTACTCACCGGTCAGGCGTTGCTTGCGCGGCAACTGGCGCGCTCCGGTGCCGGGCCGCAACAGATCGTGAACCGGGTGCAGGCCGGCGGCGTCCAGGCCCACCTGGTGTTGCTGAACGGGACTGAGTTCGGCACACCGATCACCAGCGGCACCGTCAAAACAACCACCATTACGCTCAATGCACCTACGCGAGTGGATGGCGCGAGCCTCACCCTTGCCGTTGACACGGCGCTCGTCGCCGACGCGCGACGTACGCTGCGCCGGGTGCTGATGATCACTGCAGTGATCGCATTGGCCGTCAGCGCTGCGCTGGTCGCGGCGGCAGTCCGCTTCGCACTGCGGCCGCTCGACTCGATGGCCGCGCTCGCCAAAACTGTCAGCCAGGGCAACCGTGGCTACCGGCTGTCGCCGACCCGCACGGACACCGAACTGGGCCAGATGGCACAGGCGTTCGACGAGATGCTGGATGAGCTCGAGGGTGCGGAAACTCGTGCTCAGCAAGCGGAGGAACGCACCCGGGCCTTTCTTGCGGATGCGGCGCATGAGCTGCGTACGCCGATCGCTGGGGTACAGGCAGCGGCCGAGACATTACTGCACCACGATGATCAGCTTGATCATGACGAGCGCCAGCATCTGCAAGCACTGCTGGTGCGGGAGGCTGAGCGAGCTGGCGCCCTGATTTCGGACCTGCTCACTGCGGCGCGGCTGGATGCCGGGATCGACCTTGATCTTGCTCCGGTGTCACTGCGGACCCTGGCCCAGAGCGAGATCGATCGGGTGCGGCTGCTCCACCCCGAGACGGTGGTGACGATCAGCGGACCAGAGGTAATCGCCCGTGCCGACGCCGCCAAAGTCAGCAGCATCCTGCGCAACGTGATCGACAATGCGGTGCGCGCGGGAGGTCCCGGCGGTCAGGTGCATCTGGTCGTACGCGAGCATGAGCAACTTGCAATCGCTGAGATCTGGGACTCCGGACCCGGAGTGCCGCCGTCGCAACGAGAACGGATCTTCGAACGGCTGGTGCGACTTGATCATGGTCGGGCAGGAGATACCGGCGGCTCGGGCCTCGGATTGGCGATCGCACGGGGGTATGCCCGGGCGCATGGAGGGGATCTCACCTGCGAGGATCCGCACGGGAGCGGCGCGATGTTCCGGCTGGTGCTGCCACTGGAACCGCGACAGGTGACAGTTAGCTAGTGTCGTGGAACCCAAGTTCCTTTGCGCTTGGCGTCGTTCAGGTGCGTGCCTGTCGTCGCAAGGCGACGCGCGGCGTCGACCGCAAGGCCGACGAGGGAGGGATACCGGGTCGTATGTCGACCAAGGAGAACGCCGCGAGGTGCGTGCCTGGGCGGCGCGAAGCGTAAGGGAGATTTGGGTTCCACGGCACTAGGCCAGATCAGGAACGTGGCTCCTCGATGCGGATGTCGCCGAGTCCGCGGGCGACAAGGAAGGTGCCACCGGATGGCATAACCCAGCCCGAGGCCGCTTCGTCCCAGAGCCGGAAGGCGCGCGGGTCACATGCCTGACCGTACGCTCCTCTCCGGACAGCACCTCGTCCGCGACGGCGTAGCCCACGAGTCGTACGGGGGCGGATCCCTCGGGTCGCCAGTAGACCTGAACGACCTCGCGTGAAGCGCGGTCGGCAGTGTTGGCGAGGACCACCGTCAGCGCAACACCGTCATCGCTTGGCACCTGATCAGCGGAGCGATAGTCCCAAGCACCCCAGCCCAGCCCCGCGCCAAACCAGAAGGCCGGTTCGACATCGGCTCCGTACCAGCCGCGATAGCCGACGCGCGTGCCTTCGACATAGTCCAACGCGCCCTCCTGCGGGGTGACGTTCCAGGCCGGGCCGTCGCCATCGGCTACCGGGAAGGTGGTCACCAGGCGACCGGTCGGCTCGGCCTTGCCGAGCAGCACGTCGGCGATGGCGTGACCGCCTTCCTGACCGGGCAGGCCGACCCACAGCACAGCATCCACCTGCTCCAACCACGGCATCAGCACTGGAGTCGCCGAGTTGATCACCACCACCGTACGCCGAGCGGCGTCCGCGACCGCGCGGACAAGATCATCTTGACGGCCCGGGAGTGCCAGTGTTCTTTTGTCGATGGCCTCAGTCTCCTGCTCGGCGGTCAGACCGACGACCACAACCGCTGGGTCCGCATCCTGAGCCGCCAGCACCGCTGCTGTGATCAACTGCCCGTCCGGGGTAGGACCCGGCTGGACCACGAGCCCGGCCAGAGTGATCCGTTCGGAGATCACCAGCCGAGCGAGAAGGATCCGTCCCGGCGCCACCTCGACCATATGAGTCCAACTCGGCGGGACCATGAAGCCGACTTCCGCGGAGTCGCCCGGAAGCAGGGTGGTGGCAAATGCATAGGTCTCGTCGCCGTAGCTCAGGGTCCAGTCGCCTACACCGCATACGCCGACCAGCAGCGGAGTACCGGGAGGCGCGACCAGCTCTGCGGAAAGCTCCAGGACGCTCGCTCCCTCATGCGGCCCACCCGACAGGCCGAGCACAATCTCCGCCACTTCGCTGCTCGTGGACGCCTGCTTCGCACCCGACCCACCTAAGCTGGTGATTCGCATGCCCGGCCGACCAGTCTCCGGATCGATGATCAACTCCGGCGCAGCAGCCGTCGGGTTGCTGCGTACCGCGACGCCGTCCAACGCTCGCACTCGCTCTTCGCCGAGCGCTTCAGCCAGCCCGTCGGCTATCGATATCCGATGCGGCGGCCGGACCACGGCCGAACCCCCACCCTGGAGGGAGGTCTCGAGCGCGTGGCGCCCGATCAGCACCAGCGGCGAGTCATCGGTGATCAGGGACTCCTGGAGGGGGAGGATGTCCTGGCCCTTGAGCAACACCATCCCGGCCGATGCGAGATTTCGCAAGCTCAGCCGCATTGCAGGTGAGTCTGCCGCGACCACGCGACTCATCTCCCCCGTCCGCTCCGCGGGAATTTCATCCAGTGCACCGACCCGCCCGGCCAGTCTCAGCAGTCGGCCCAGATGATCATCGATCGTCGCCTCCACCACAGCGCCGGAACGCACCGCGGCCACGAGTTGATCATCCCATGGCCCCCTCGGGCCGGGCATGACAAGATCGAGTCCACCGTTCGCAGCCGGCGCGGCAGTCTTCGTCGCTCCCCAGTCCGACATCAGCAGGCCGTCCCACCCCCATTCCGACTTGAGCACGCCATTGTTGAGCTCATCCTGCTCGGTTGCCGGGACGCCGTTGACGTCGTTGTAGGCGGCCATGATCGTCCAGGGATGCGCGTCGGCGACGCAGATCTCGAACGGCAACAAGTAGAGCTCCCGGAGCGCGGACTCGGAGACCCGCACGTTTACGGTGCGCCGTTGGGTTTCCGATTCGTTTGCAACATAGTGCTTGACGCATGCTGCGATGCCGTAGCGCTGGATGCCGCGGATATAGGCAGCGGCCAATCGGCCACTCAACAAGGGATCCTCGGCGTACGCCTCGAACAGCCGGCCACCAAGCGGAGAGCGGTGCAGATTGACCGTTGGGCCGAGGAGCACATCGACATCCTGGGAGCGGCTTTCGCCGGCCAGCATCTCGCCGACCCGCGCCGCGGCCGCCTCGTCCCACGCCTGCGCGAGCAGCGTCGCATTGGGAAACAACGCGACCTTCTTGCCACCAACGAATTCACTGCCGCGGACTCCCGTGGGCCCGTCGCTGAAGATCATCGGACGCAGTCCGATGGCTTCGTGGCCGTGCAGGGAGAACGCGGCGGCACCGGTCAGCAGCTCGACCTTGTCGTCAAGATCGAGTTCGCGGATCGCTCGAGCGATTACGTCGTCGATCGGACTGGCTGAGGCTTCGGTGCCCTGGGACATGCCGTCTCCTTCATCTCGGGCCCCTTTTCGCCGAAAACTACGTTCACGTTGGTTTCGGTCACTCTGCATACGTTGCAGCATGTGTAGAGCGTCAGCAAGCTGTGCAGAGCAGGCATCACCGATAGGTGATCAAGGAAGCTCGGATGAGGCCCGTTCGAATCCCGGCCTGACCTGGATGCGGTCTACATCGAGCCGCTCGATGTCGCCCCATCGGACGAGGAACGAGCCGCGATGGCGCCGCCGCACCAGAGCCGCGATCGGCCAGGGTGACCGGACCCCAGAACGCTCGAAGCCCAGCGACGAAGAACGGGCGTGTGGGCTGACGATGATCCCATAGAGCCGCGCCGGTTGGCCTAACGACTCGGACTCGAGGATGAACCGCACGTCGCTCACAAAGCCCAAGAAGTCTGGGCCGAACACGCGCGAGCCGAGCAGATCGGTGATGATCATGATCCGGCTGGCTCGATGTTCTCGGAGTCGTCGTGCTGCTTGCGCCCAGGAATGTGACGGCCTCCCGGGATCCGTCCGATGACGTGGTCACGGACCCACCGCTCGGTCCATGCGAGATCTCTGGTGTCCCGGCCAACCGCCAACTTGATCACAACACCGATCTCCACGATGGCGACCCACGGCGTACGCTGCATCCGCGATTCGGGCGGACGTCCGCCAAAAATTCGTGTGGCAAGCGCGGCTCCGCTGAGCAACGCCGTAATGACCGGTGGCGGAGTGTCCCTCGGAATCTTCTGGCCCACGGGGACCTCGGACAGCTCGAGATCGTCCACTACGGCAACGGGCACACCGTGTACGTCGAGCACCTGCCGATCGAGGAGATGGAGCTGGGCGTCCAGAAACCGATCGGTCCGATCGTCTGCGCGACGAGTCATTGTCCGGCTCCAGTCATGATCAGCAGCGGAATCGCGGCGATCGCCGCGGCGAGAATGATCACCAGATAGATCAGGGCTATGCCGTTCAACGCTTGCCCGTTGACATGCTCGCCCATGTACTCGGGGTCGTTCGCCACGATCAGGATCGGGAGATAGGTAAGTGGCAGCGCCACCGCCGAGAAGACGACAGAGATCTCGGTCACCTGAATTGGATCGACTCCAGTCAACAAAGTGCCGACCCCGAGAATCAGGCAGATGATCATCAACAGATGGAAGCGCGCGGCTTGCGCCGGCGGCCGGAACTTTCCCCATGACCAGCCCAGGAACTGTGCGATCGTGTAGCCGGCTGACAGTGTGGTCTCCAATGCGGCCCCCACAGTGGCGGCGACGATACCGAGAATGATCAACGCGAGCAACAGCTTTCCGCCGGCCATGGCGACAGGGAGCATCACCTGGGACAGCGCCGTCACCGAGATGAGCTGCGGCAGGAGAACGACTGCGGCGCATCCCGCGATTGCCAGCGAGAGTAGCCCGCCAAGGGGAAATCCCACCAACACATTGGCTCGTGACTGCGCAAGGTCCTTGTCGGTCCAGCCCTCCTCCACAGCACCAGAGGAGAAGAAGAAGACCTCGTACGGGGTCATCGCAGCACCGAACAGAGCGACGGCGTAGAACCAGTAAGTCGAGATCTTCTCGGTATCCGTTGAGACGCGTTGGACGGCCTGCCGTCCCAGCTCGCCCCAGTCCGGTCCGAGCAGGAAGAGGCCCACCGCGAAGCCGATCAAGCACAGTCCGACAAGACCGGCGACGTTCTCCATGATCGAGAACTTGACTCGCCAGATGACGAGCCAGACGGCCACTGCCGCGAACGGGACCCACAGCAGGTACTCAACGCTGCTGACCAGCTGCAGCGCCAGAGCCACGCCTCCGATCTCCGCCGTCAGGGTCATTAGGTTGATCATGAAAGAGGCACCCAGGTTGAGCACCGCAGCTCGAGGGCCAAGGCGTTCACGGATCAGCTCGAATGTCGCACGGCCGCTCACCGCCGCCACCCGCCCCGACATCTGCGCGAAAACACAGATGCCAATCACTCCGACGACCACAACCCAAGCGAGCGACATCCCGAACCGCGAGCCAACCACCGCGTTGGTTACCAGGTCTCCGATATCGACGAAACCGCCGATCGCGGTCAGGATGCCCAGAGCGAGGCCGAAGACCTTCTTCACTCGCTGCCCCTGAGCTCATCGAGCAAGCCATCCACCTCGCTGGCGGCCGATTCCAGGTCCGCTGTGCTGTCGACGGCGCCATACTGCTCCAGCTGGTCGCGACTCGTCAGCACGGCAGCCACGCCGGCGTGTACTGCAGCCAGCGCAGCGTCGCGGTCCGCCGCGGCCTTCTCACTGTCGATGCTGACCGGTTCCAGCGCGCGCTCGGCATCCACGATCTGCTCGGCCATGTCGCCGAGCAGCGTCTCGGTCACGGCTCGCGTCGATCTCTGCTGGTCGTACAGCTCGATGCCGAGGATGCTGCTCGCTATGGCGCTGTGAGCTTCGCTCAACGCCTGGATCAAATCCTCTGTGGCTGCTGCCTGCTTGCTACAGCCGCAGAGAAGAGCAATCGAAAGAATCAGCCAGGCTGCCCGTCCCGACACCCGCACCGAATCCCCCTTACTCATCCAAGGCCGGCCAGAGAGCTATCAAGGCGTCGGCCGGGGCACTAGTGCCAGTCAGTGGTTACGCAGCATCGATACCAGTTCGGACTTCTTCTTGCCTGAGTAGCCCGACATGCCCAGTTCCCTGGCCCGCTTGCGCAGGTCTTCGACCTTCCAGTCGTCGTACGAGCCGGACTTGCCACCCTTCTTGCCAACCGAGGATCGACCGCTCGCCGCCGATGCGTTGGCGATCCGAGCTGCCTTCTCCTTGGACCCGCCTTGATCACGAATCGCCTCGTACACCTTGTCGTCCTTGACGCTGGGGCCTGGCTTCTTCTTGCCTGGCATGATCGTCTCCTTTCAGCTGATCTTGGTTTGGTCGTCTGTTGACTGTGTGGGCCGGTTAGAGCGCAGCACAGGCGGCAACACGGCGAGGATGATCACGACGAGCAGCATCACACCTGCGGCGACGAGAGCCGCAGTGCGACCCACGACGAGATCGAAGATCAACAGCACCGTCCCGATCAGCATGACCGCTACTCCGGCCAGTGTGATCCGCATGATGATGTGCGCGGTCTGCACGACGGTCATCTTTGCGCCCTTGCGGAACAAGCCGCGATGCAAGTTAACCGGCGCCAATCCGAGTGCGGTCGTCAGTACGGCAGCGATCACGAGAATGAGGTAGACCCGAAGCTGGAAGGTCGTCAGCTCGCCGAACCTCGTCTGGAATGCGATGGTGAGCAAGAAGCCTGTGAAGATCTGCGTACCGGTCTGGGTGACCCGCAGCTCCTGCAGGATCTCGTTCCAGTTCCGGTCCATCCGTTCGTTCAGGGTTTCGTTGCGGCCGTCCGTCTGGTCGACGTCACCGTTGACGCCCACAGGCCGGTTGTCGGTCATCTCACTTCATCACCCCTGCGGCGTCATCCATTTACAGTGTTAAAACCCAGGCGGCGCCCCACCCAAACAAGACTTTGTGGTGCTACGTCAGCTCCCCCGGTGTCACTGCTCACCCCACTCGTGGCATGCTCAGCCCTGGCCCATCTGTCCTCGTCAGACCGGTGGGCCGCCGCTTCTTTGTGGCCGTTCGCGCATCGCGCTGTGGATCCGCGATTTCCGACGCTCGCAGCCGAGCAGCGCATAAGTCAAGAATTGCCGACAATGTGCTCGATGATCGCGGTCGTCGAGACCGATGGCGTACGCGGCAGGTACACCACCTGGCAGACGTCGTTGAGGTAGTCGAACTTGCCACTCCAGTCGTCGCCCATCACCAAGATGTCGGCCTTATGCTCCAGCACGTAATCACGTTTCTGCTCGAGGCTTTCCTCGATGAACACCGCGTCGACAGCCTTGACATTGGCCACGATCTCGAGGCGTTCCTCCTGGCTGAAGACCGGATTGCGACCCTTCTTGGAGAAGTTGAGCTTGTCGGAGGACACCCCGACGACGAGCCGGTCACCAAGAGCTGCCGACCGGTTGAGCACGCGTACGTGGCCGACGTGGAACACGTCGAATGTGCCGAAGGTGATCACGGTCTTGCCCGCCACGGCAACTCCTTCTCTGGGCCAGGCTTGTTCCCGCCAACCCTATGGGCTCGGTTGCTCCATCGCCTGAGATCGCTCGCTAAATGCGGCTGCGGAATTTCGATCGCTTCGATCGCAGAACTCAGCCTGGGGGCCGGGTGAAGACGGCTCGCCAATGGTGCGTCCCCGGCGGATCCCGGAGCTCTTCCACGCTGACCACCTCCAGGCCCTCAACGGCAAAGGACTCAATGTCGTCACGGCTGAGCGGCCATGGCGGCCCATCGACCGGTTCATCGGCAGCGCTTGCGACGGCGAGCGCCAACAATGTGCCTCCCGGCGCGACGAATCGGCCAATGTGGAGGGCGACGGTCGGACGCAGGCGCACGGGCAGGGATTGCGTGGTGTAGGTCTCCACCACAAGATCGAAATGCTGGCGCCACTCGGCCGGCGGATTCAGCAGATCGGCGACCCGGAAGTCCACCGGACTTGTGGGGAAGCGGCGCCGTGCCGATTCGATCGCGGATTTCGAGATGTCGAAGGCGATCACGCGGTATCCGTGAGTCGCGAGGAACGCTGCATCGTCGCCCAGACCGGAGCCCACCACCAAGGTGCGGCCGCCCGAGCTAGTCGCTTGCTGCTCGACCCATGCGACCAGCAGCGGGTGGGGTGCCCGGCGGTCCCAGGGCACAATCGCCTGCCCCTGAGCAGCGTCGGCATAAAGCCGCTCAAACCAGGCGGTCGGGTCGGCGTCCAGAAAGGCGTCCCCCGAGAGTCGTCGCACGTCAGCATCCGGATCCTGTGCCGTCATGCCCCTATCCTCGCGTCCTACTTGTCAGAATCTCAGCGGGCTACAGCGCGCTGAGATTCTGACAAGTCGGCGAGAGAGGCTAGCGGAGGTCGCGTAGCGCCAGTTCGAGTTGGTCGAGGCCGTGATCGAGCTGCGCCTCACTGATCACAAGGGGCGGGGCCAACCGGATCGTAGAGCCGTGCGTGTCCTTGGTGAGCACACGCCGCCGGGCCAGCGCCTCACAGACGGCACGACCGGTGCCGAGACCAGGATCGACGTCAACGCCCGCCCACAAGCCGCGCGAGCGGACCGCGACAACGCCCCGCCCGACCATGCGATCCAGTCGTTCCCGCAGCTGAACGCCCAGCGTTGCAGCGCGCTGCTGGTAGTGGCCGGTCTCCAGCAGCCTCACCACGGCCAGCCCGACTGCGCAAGCAAGCGCGTTCCCACCAAAGGTACTGCCGTGCTGGCCGGGCTTCAGCACACCGAGCACGTCATGATCAGCAACGACTGCGGACACAGGCACGATGCCACCGCCCAACGCCTTACCCAGCAGGTAGACATCAGCGGTGACATTCTCGTGCTCTAGGGCGAGTGTGGGGCCCGTGCGTCCGAGCCCTGACTGGATCTCGTCGGCGATGAACAGCACGCGATGCTGGGTGGTCAGCTCACGCACCCCGGCCATATAGCCCGGCGGTGGGATCCGTACGCCTGACTCACCCTGAATCGGCTCCAGCAGCACGGCGACAACGTCATCGGTGATCGCGTTGCGGAGCGCTTCAAGATCGCCGTAGGGCACAGAGACGAAACCCGGAGTGTACGGTCCGAAATGATCATGAGCCAGTGGATCGTCGGAGAAGCCGATGATCGTCGTAGTGCGGCCATGGAAGTTGCCGGAGGCAACGATGATCACGGCGCGGCCGTCTGGCACGCCCTTGACCTCGTAACCCCACTTGCGAGCGACCTTGATCCCGGCCTCCACAGCCTCGGCGCCGGTGTTCATCGGCAGCACCATCTCCTTGCCGATCAACGCAGCCAGCCCTTCAGCAAAAGGAGCCAGCTGATCGTGGTGGAAGGCACGCGAGGTCAGCGTGAGTCGCTCGAGCTGCTCCTTGGCGGCGGCGACAAGTGCCGGGTGACGGTGCCCGAAGTTCGCGGCCGAGTACGCCGCGAGAAAATCCAGATACTGCTCACCGTCGGTGTCGGTGAGCACCGCGCCGGATCCGGCTGATACCACAACATCCAGTGGGTGGTAGTTATGAGCAACGTGCTCATCCTCGAGCTGGAGCAAGTGGCTCGTCTGCGTAAGGCTGTCGTCCGTGGTGATCACGAGGATGGTCCTGCAGAGGGGTGGTTGGAGTTGCCGAGAACGAGGCTCACGACATTGTCCAGCGAATCTGGCTTCGGCGCTGGCCTGATCTCCTGGGTGCAACACCTGGCGCCGCCACCGCCCTTGATCAGCTCGCTGAGGTCTACCGAAACCGGCCAGTAGCCGGCGGTGGCAAGCTCCTCGCGCAGCTGAC
Source organism: uncultured Actinomycetota bacterium (assembly GCA_963759635.1). Taxonomy (GTDB): domain Bacteria; phylum Actinomycetota; class Actinomycetes; order Propionibacteriales; family Propionibacteriaceae; genus Microlunatus. The sequence goes on along the minus strand of CAVXAP010000021.1, from coordinate 308,179 downwards.
GGGCACCCGCGGGGATGAAAACATGCAGCCCGTCGCTGACCATGTTGAGTCCGAATGCGTACGCGTCAAGCTCGTTCGCAATGAGCGCATCGGGGAACAGGTCACCCAACAGCTGACGGCTTCGCTGACTGAACGCGTCCGGATAGTAGGCGATGTGATCACGCTGGTCGTCGAGGACTGCCAGAGCAAGATCGAGATGGAACAGCCGCGGGTCGATCAGCTCGAGGCTGATCACCGCGCGACCAGTCAGCGTGGCAAGCTCGCGATGGGCCTCTGGGGTTGTCCGGAAGCCGTAGCCGGCAAGGATCGTGCTCGACAGCACGGCGAAATCGCCCTCAGCCTCATTGACGGCGATTGCCGGCTGCACATCGCCGCCGCCGTACAAGATCCCGTTCCTCTGATGCCACGCCGCGTGCACCGCGGCTTCTGCCTCGCGTTCGGTGCTGGCGAATCTGGCCGGCAGCATACGGCCGTCCACCACTGTGGCGCCGTTCGCGGCGAAGACCATGTCGGGCAGGCCCGCCAGCGGCTCCAACAGGTCAACGCGATGGCCTGTCGAGCGGTATGCCTCAACAAGCCCTGACCATTGCCGGACGGCCAGGACCCGGTCCACATCCCCGCTCGGATCCATCCACGGGTTGATCGAATAGGCCAGGTCGAAGTATGTCGGCGGGCACATCAGATAGTGCCGAAGCTTGGCGTGTCGCACCGGGTGTCCGGCGCCCTTCAGCACTGTGGTTGTCACACTTGAAGGGTAGGGTCCGAGCAGGCGCAAGTCAGATAGTGTGATCAATTAAACCGAGGAGACTGTATTGCGTCTTGACGAGATTGATCACAAGATTCTTGCGCGGCTGACAGACCATGGTCGTGAGAGCTTCGCCATGCTCGGGCATCATGTCGGACTGTCCACAGCGGCCACCAAACGACGCGTTGATCGGCTCCGGCTGAGCGGAGTGATTCGGCGCTTCATGGCCGACATCGAGCCGGCAGCTCTGGGCTGGACGATTGAGGCCTTTGTCGAGGTCTACTGCGAGGGCCGTGTGCCGCCAGAGCGGATGCGCGAAATGGTGAGCGCCATCCCCGAAGTTGTTGAGGCGTACACCGTCACTGGCGAGGCAGACGGGATCCTCCGGGTCCGAGCCGCGGACACGGGCCACTTTGAGAAGGTGCTCGGCATCATCCGCAACCATCCGGGCGTCTCGCGTACCCGATCATCGCTGGTTCTCTCCCGACTCTGACGTCCAGCAAGGAGCCTGTGGGTAACGGAAAAGGCACAAATTCTCCGCGGCTTAGAGCGAGATCCCGGACCCGACCCGCCGTACGGAGCCATGCGTTAGTTTCTTCAGAGTGAGGCTGCATCTGTGACTGAAACCAGTCCGCCCCCGATGCGCAGGATCCGCATCACCGACTTCTACACCGCGAAGCGCCAACACGAGCGCTGGGCGATGCTGACCAGCTACGACCAGTACACCGCCGAGCTGTTCGACGAGTCCGGCGTCTGGGCGCTGCTGGTCGGTGACTCGGCAGCCAATAATGTCTTCGGCTACGAAACCACGCTGCCCGTCACGGTTGAGGAACTGCTGCCGCTGGTGCGCGCGGTGGTGAAATCCACGAAGCGAGCCTTCGTCATCGGCGACCTGCCCTTCGGTTCGTATGAGGACGGACCTTCGCAGGCCTTGGAGACCTCGATCCGCTTCATGAAGGAGGGCGGCTGCCACGCTGTGAAGTTCGAGGGTGGGGCACGCGTAGCTGAGCAGATCCGCAAGGTCACGGGCGCTGGCATCCCGGTGATGGCGCACATCGGCTTCACCCCTCAAAGCGAACACCAGCTCGGCGGCTACCGGGTGCAAGGTCGCGGGGATGACGCTCGACGGCTGTTGACCGATGCGCACGCCGTAGCGGATGCGGGTGCGTTTGCCGTGGTTTTGGAGATGGTCCCCGGTGACCTGGCTCGCCAGGTCACAGCTGAGCTCGATATCCCGACGGTCGGCATCGGCGCCGGCCCGGACTGCGACGCGCAGGTCCTCGTCTGGCAGGACATGGCCGGGCTGCGGCGCGGCAGGATCCAGCGCTTCGTGAAGCAGTACGCCGACCTGGCCAAGATCCTCGGCGACGCGGCTGCCGCGTACGTTGACGATGTCAGGAAAGGCACTTTCCCAAGCGAGCAGCACACGTTCGCGTCGACGATACCAAGTCTCGAGGGCAGGTCATGAAGATCGCTCATAGCGTTGCCGAGTACGCCGCGCTCCGCAGCACGCTCGAAGGGCCTGATGCTCACCGGCTGGCCTACGTGCCCACAATGGGCGCTCTGCACGATGGGCATCGCTCGCTCATCAGGCTGGCCAGGACGCTCGGCGATGTGGTTGCGGTCAGCATCTTCGTCAACCCGCTGCAATTCGGACCTGGCGAGGACTATGCCCGCTACCCACGACCCGTCGAGGACGATCTTCGAGTCTGCGAGGCTGACGGGGTCGACGTCGTCCTCGTGCCCAGTGTCAGCGATCTGTACCCTGCCGGGCGCCAGGTCAGCGTGGACGCCGGCACCCTCGGATCGGTGCTCGAGGGACACTCCCGGCCCGGCCACTTCAACGGAGTGCTCACCGTCGTCCTGAAGTTGTTCAACATCGTCCGGCCGCAGGTCGCCATCTTTGGCGAGAAGGACGCGCAGCAACTCGCCTGCATTCAGCGAATGGTAACCGACTTGAATATCGCAACCGAGGTCGTCGGCGCGCCTATTGTCCGAGAGCCTGATGGGCTGGCAATGTCCAGTCGCAATATCTTCCTCGCCGCCAGCGAGCGCGCCGTGGCACGAAGCCTTTCCGCCGCACTGGAGAAGGCCGCAACCCAAAACTCGGTCCCCTCGGCCAGAGCGGCCGCGTACGAGGTCCTGGATCGGGCCGAGGCTGAGCCGTGCTTTGAGCTGGACTATGCAACAATCGTCAATCCGGTCACGTTCGCTGAGGTCCCCGATGATCATGTTGGGCCTGCGACCTTCGTTGTGGCGGCTCGCGTCGGCGGAACGCGCTTGATCGACAACACGACGATCAACTTCGCACCCGCACCGTGGGCCTGACCTAATCGGCGCCGCCCCGTGGATCTGGAGACTGCAGCCGACGAGCTCTATGCCCTCTCCCCCGATGAGTTCATCGAGCGACGCCAGCAGCTCGGCGCGGAGGCCCGACAGGCGGGTGATCGCACGCTCGCGACACAGATCGGCAAGCTGCGGCGGCCCACCCGCAGTGCCTGGTTGATCAACCTGCTCGCCCGCCAGGAACCGGACGAGGTGACCACCCTCCTCGAGCTCGGCGCCGCCCTTCAGGACGCGCAGCAGCGGATGGCGGGGGACGAACTGCGCCAGCTCTCGGCGCAACGTCGGAAGGCGGTCGATGCCCTGGCGCGGCGCGCAGTCGAAGTGGGCCGTGAGCAGGGCTACAGTGCGCCAGACGGAGCGATCCAGGAAGTCAGCCAGACCTTGCAGACTGCCCTGGGCGACCCCGAGATTGCGGAGTTGGTGCGCAGCGGGCGGCTGAACCAGGCCGTCACGTACGGTGGGTTCGGGCCGACTGATCTTGCGTCCGCTTTTGGTATGCCGCCACCGACAAAGGCACCGAGCCGGCCGGAGAAGCAGGCGCCCGCCGAGCCGGCACGCGCGGCGGATCCGAAGCAGCGCCGGGAGGCCGAGAAGGCAGCGGCCGAAGCGCGAGAGCAGGCTGCGGCCGCCCGTAAGGCTGCGGAGTCAGCGGAGTCGGAGGCAGAGGCTGCCACCCAGCATGCGGATGAGCAGGCCGATCGGGTCGAGTCGCTCCGCAGCGAGCTCCGGCTGGCCGAAGCCGCCGAGCGGGAGGCTCGGGAGGCGGCCCGAGCCGCGAGGAAGCACTACCAGGAGCTGCGCCAGGCCGCCCTCTCGGCCGAGCAGGAGGCGACTGCAGCGGGCCAGGCCCTCGAGGGGCTAGAGGCAGAGCGCCCCTGATATCGGTAACGCTCCGCAGACTCTGCATAGCTTCCTGACGGTCTGCGCAGGTTGCAACCTATGTAACGCGACTGCAGCCACGTGAACGTGGTTTCCGACGGAGTGCGACGGGCCTAGACGACTGAGTGGAGATGGAGCAGCAGGGCCGAGCCACGACGTGCCGGCGGCAAAGGTATGCCGGCCGCGCCGAGTGCTCGACCCGTCAGCACTGGAGCGGCTGCCGCCCACGATGGCGTCACGGTCTGAGCGCTCGCCGGGGCGAGCGCCGATCACCTCGATCCGGTACGAGGTGGCTGGGTCGAGTCCGTCGATGCGGATCCGCCGGCTGGCGAGCGCCCGTTCCAGCCAAACTAAAGCGAACAGCGCTTCGTTGCGATCAGCAGCCACCACGCCGTGAGCCAGAAAGCCCCGATCGCTTTCGTCTGACCGCACGGTGGTGCCGGAGTGCAGCAACGCCCGAAACTTCTTATACAGCGCGAGCCATCGATGGATGGATCGCAAATTTCCCGGAGTTTGTTTCCGTAGATCGATTCCCAGACCGAGCCTGCCGAAGAAGGCGGAGATCGCCCGGTACGCCGACGATGTCGCGTCATCGGGCTCGTCCAGCGCCGGCTGCCACACCAACCGTGGCGGCAGGAGCTGCGCCAGACCGGCAAAGTCGGCATGCCGCGCAGTCGAGTCACTAGACAGATCAGCACCGACAGCCCTGGCAGCCATCGCCAAGTCGAGGCTCGTCGTCTGAATGATGAGCTGCGGATAGCGCTCACGCAGTGCATCGAGAAGCCGGTATGCCGCCAGCGTGCTTTTGTGCTGGGTTGGCGTGGCTCCCGGCCGGTGTGCACCATGTGGCAGCGACCAGCTCAGCAACGACACGTGGTGCCGGTCGAGGAGCTTCGTCAGCCTCTCCCACACGTGCACCATCGCAGGGTGAACCGACAGGTCGAGCACCTGCCGCGTCAACCCATCGCGTTCGAGAGTCAGCAGCCAGTCCGGATGGTCACGCGCAGTGGCGGGGTCCGCCTCGACCAGCTCAAGTTCGATCGCAAACCCGACTTCAAGATCAAAATTACGGATCCGCGTCAGCAATCCATCGAGATCGGCCGACGATCCTGTGTCGGTCAAGCCGGCACTGTCGGCGTACGGGTCGAGGCCGGCGCGCGCGCACCAACCGATGTCGAGTAGGAACGTCTCGGCACCGACAGCCGCGGCGTACTCGGCAAGGCTCAGCATTGCCTGCCGATCATGGTGAGCAAACGCTGGGGCACCGGCATCGAAGATGATGCGGTTGTCGTGCGGAGCTTCGTGCTGCAGTTGCCGATGCGGGCGCGCCGCTGCTGCATCGAGCCCGTCGCCCCAGGTCCACACGACCCACGGGGAGTGGTAGGCCTCACCGATGCCGAGCACAATCTCGCCCGCCTGCAAGAACTCCCCGCCACCGAGATAGGTCCGCCCGTACGCCGTACGCTCCACCCGATGCTGGACAGCACCACTGAAAGCAACGTGGACTTGCCATACCTGACCGCGGCGAAAGCCGGTTCCTGCCTCTGCGAGGGCTAGCTGAACGGGACGGTCGTCGAACCCCACATGATCAACAGACCAGGAGCCGGACCGCAACGCCGCTGTGGACAGCGCTGGTCCGTCGAACTCGATTCGGTGCGTGGCCAGATCGCTGACCGGCAGGAATATCTCCAGCGCTTCCAGCCGGTAGTCCGCGACGTTCTTGTTGGTGACCCCAGCACGGCAGCGCACCAGGCCGTTGCCCGTGAGCTGGATCGCGAGGTCGAGACTCAGCCTGTTGACTCGATCATCAGCTTCGATGATCACGGTGTCGGCACCGACCTCGGTCAGCCCGGGTAGTACCGCCCTGTCGCTGATCAGCCGTGCGTGGCTGTGGGTGAAGGACGCCGCGGATGTGTAGCCATCATGAGATCCGGCCAAGGCTGCGCGCGAACTCCAGCCGGCCGAAGGCTCTGGTACCAGCGAGGACATCATCGACGGCAGCGGATCGAGGCCAGTCGGGCCGAATGCAGCGAGAAGTGCTTCCGCCGACAGCCCATCGAGATCACCAAGATCAGCGCCCCAATGCAAGATCACCGGAAGGCCGGTCGATTTCAGCTGCAATAGGGCGCTGACACCCTGCGCTCTCATGTGGAGGAGAGAGGCGGCTGCATCGTGCCCGACCGGGAACACGGTCGCCTCAGCATCCTCTACCGACATGGGATTCTCCCCAAGAACAAGATCTCTCCGCCGAGCGCAAGAGCTTCCTCCTCGACAAGGTGCTCGGGTCTGTCGGTATTGGAACGTCGAGAAACTTGCCGCGCCTCGACGCGGCCATCGCGCGATCGGCACCATCGTAGATGGCACGCTTGTCACCACTACACGACGCGGCGCCGCGTGTCGGCGGCTTTTTGAAGGCGGCTCGTGGGCGTGGATGAAAGACGTGCAATATCTCAACCGGCATTGGGGTATCTGGTCTGTGATCATTTGATCGAGTGGCCTGGAGCTGAGCGAAGGGAGGCGTCGTTGTGAATGCAGTCTCAGAGCGACGCTGTGCGGTGGTCTACAACCCGATCAAGGTGTCCGATGATCTTCGCGAGGCGATCACTCGGCACGCCATGACGACGGGCTGGGGCGAGCCGCTGTGGCTGGAGACCACCACAGATCGACCCAGCCGACCAACAACAGACGAACTGGTCTCCGCACAAGTGGATCGGGTGATCGCCGCAGGCGGCGACGGAACGATCCGAATGGTTGCGGATCGGCTGGCACAATCCGGCATCCCAATGGCCGTTGTGCCGCTGGGTACTGGAAACCTGCTGGCTCGCAACCTCGATATCCCACTGCCTGAGGACGAGGCGTTCGAGGTCGCATTCGGCGACCAGACGCGTGACATCGATTTGATCAAGGTCACTGTAGATGGCGCACCCGGCGAACACTTCGCGGTCATCGGCGGCTTGGGAGTCGATGCCATGATCATGGACGAAACCAGCCCTGAGCTAAAGGACACGATCGGGGCCGGCGCCTACTTCATCGCGGCCGCGAAGGCTCTCGGGCGTACACCGATCAACATGCGAATCACCCTTGATGATCATCGTCCGCGTCGCCGCAACGCCATGATCTGCGCAATTGGCAATGTCGGCAAGCTGGCCGGCAATCTCATTCTGATCCCAGATGCCCGGCCTGACGACGGGCGACTCGATGTGTACGTGGCGTCGCCGCACCGCCTCTCTCATTGGCTACGCGTGTTGGCCCGGTTGATCACCCGCCGCCCGCTCGCTGATGACCGCGTCGATCAGTGGCAGGCCACTCAGGTCGAAATACGCCTCGATCACCCCGACCCTTATCAACTCGATGGTGACGTGGTCGGGGATTGCCGGAGCCTGCGCGCCGAGGTGTGTCCTGCCGCCCTGACAGTCTGTGTCCCCAGTTGAATACAGACTTGTCAGCGTCTCAGCGGGATATAGCCCGCTGAGACGCTGACATGTCGGTAGTTAAACGACTGGCGGAGAACCGTCGTAGCGATTCTCTTGTACGTGTCGAGTCCGGCTGCGCTGCGCCTGCATCACCAGCGCCAGAATCAGCGCCAGGGCACCAGCCACGATGAGGATGATGCCAAGCGTGTCGTCGGACACGAATGGAAGGTTGATGTTGAGCGCAAAGAGCAGAATCGCGCCGATCACGATCAAGACGATGCCGACTCCGATACCCATGCTTCCTCCTACCTGTTTTGAGCTGCTCGCGCGCAACCGACGCTCGCAGCTCTGCGAGATCCCCCGAGTCAGGAGGTTAGCTGGCCTTCTTGGCTGATTTTGCTGTCGTCGCCTTCTTGGCCGATGCCTTCTTGGCGGGGGCTTTCTTAGCCGGCGTCTTCTTAGCCGGAGCCTTCTTTGCCGCAGCCTTCTTGGCTGAGGGCTTGGTCTCTGTCGTCCTCCTGGCAGCACGGTTCTGCTCGACGCTGCGCCGCAGTGCCTCCATCAGGTCAACCACCTCGCCGCGGTCGGCCTGTTCTTCGGCTTGCTCACCGAAGGTGGCTGCGGTGTCCACGGCGTCGCCCTTCTCCAACTTGGCGGCGATCAGTTGCCGCAACTGATCTTGATATTCATCGCTGAACTTGTCTGGCGTGAAGTCGGCGGCCATGTTGTCGACCAGGGACGATGCCATCTTCACCTCTTGGGGCGACACCCGCACATCGTCCTTCAGACTCGGGAAGTCAGCCTCCCGTACCTCGTCGTCCCACAGCAGCGACTGCAGCATCAGCACCTTCCCGCGGGACCGCAAGGCCCCAAGCCGGGTCTTCTGGCGGAGCGAGAACTGCACGATCGCTGTCCGATCGGTTTCCTCGAGGGCTCGACGGAGCAGCGCGTACGCCTTGGCGGCCGGCTTGTCCGGCTCCAGGAAGTAGCTGCGGTCGAACATGATCGGATCGATTTGTTCCGACGGCACGAACTCCACGACCTCGATCTCCTTGCTGCGCTCCTCCGGCAGCGACTTCAGGTCGTCTTCGGTCAGGACAACGGTGGTCTTGCCGTCCGCGTACGCCTTGTCGATGTGCGCGTACTCGACTACTTTTTTGCACACCTCACAACGCCGTTCGTAGCGGATCCGTCCGCCGTCAGCATCGTGCACCTGATGGAGGCCGATGTCGTGGTCCTCGGTCGCGGCATAGAGCTTGATCGGGACATTCACCAGACCGAAGGTGATGGCTCCCTTCCAGATCGCTCTCATGTCGGGTCTACTACCCACTCCGAGTGCGCAGAATCCCGTGCAGCCGCATTTTCGCGGGCAGATTGACAAGTCGATACTGGTTTCATGGGCCAGGCGTCGCATGACCAGGTGGTGACCATCGATGGTCGGACGATCAAGGTCACGAATCTTGACAAGGTGCTTTATCCCCAGACCCAGACCACCAAGGCTGATGTTTTGTCCTACTACGCGCAGATCGGTCCGACGATGTTGCCGCATCTGCGTGATCGGCCGGCGACGCGGAAACGTTGGCCCGACGGCGTTGGCGAAGTGAGGGGAAAGCGGCCGACCGTCTTCTTCAACAAGGATCTGGGCGCAGGCACGCCGGACTGGGTGCCGCGCCGCACCATAGCCCACAGAGATCACGACAACGACTATCCAGTAGTCAATGATCTTGCGACCCTTGCCTGGCTGGCGCAGCTGGCCGCCCTCGAAATTCACGTGCCGCAGTGGCGGTTCGGGCCAGACGGAAAGCCTCAGAATCCTGACCGCTTGGTCCTTGACCTTGATCCTGGTCCTGGCGTGAACCTGGCTCAGTGTGCTTGGACGGCGATGCTCGTGCGAGACATCCTGCGCGATATAGGGCACGATCCGGTACCGGTCACCAGCGGAAGCAAGGGCATCCATCTCTACGCGCCCCTGGACGGTTCACAGACATCGGAGCAAGCCACCGAGGTGGCGCGCGAACTCGCGCTCGCGCTGGAGTCTGATCATCCAGACCTGGTGATCAGCACCATGAAACGCTCGGAGCGGGATGGCAAGGTGTTCATCGACTGGAGTCAGAACAACGGCGCCAAGACCACCGTTTCGCCCTACTCACTACGCGGCCGCGACCGCCCGTGGGTTGCTGCACCGCGGACCTGGGAGGAATTGCAGGATTCGGACCTGCGGCAGCTTGAGTACGAGGAAGTGATCACGAGGCTTGCCGATTTTGGCGACCCGCTCGCCTCACTGGCTCCGGGCGCTGGGCGGGATCGGCTCGCCAGATACCGCAGCATGCGCGATTCGGCGAAGACCCCAGAGCCAGTGCCCGGCGGCCGCCCGGATGGACAAGAAGACGGCTTCAGATTCGTCATCCAGGAACACCATGCCCGGCGGCTGCATTACGACGTCCGCCTTGAACACGACGGCGTGCTGGCCAGCTGGGCTGTGCCCAAGGCGCCGCCGACCGACCCGCAGATCAACCACCTCGCGGTGCGTACCGAAGATCATCCGATGGAGTACCTCACCTTTCACGGCAGCATCCCCAAGGGTCAGTACGGCGCAGGCGACATGCGGATTTGGGACACCGGGACCTATCGCCTGCACAAGTGGCGCGAGGGCAAAGAGGTCATCGTCACCCTCTTCGGCCAGCCGGATGGCGGACTTGGCGGGGTCCGCAAGTTTGCCCTCATTCACACCGGCAGTGGAGATTCCCAACCGGAGAAGAACTGGCTGATGCACCTGATGGAGACAGATCCCGAAGACATGGAAGCGCGCCCTGAGCCTGTCGAAGGGCGAACGACCGCCGGTGAGATCGATTTTCCCGAACAGGTGGAGCCCATGCTTGCGACCCTGACCGACGCCGCTCACTTTGGCGACGAGTCCGGCTGGGCGTTCGAGATGAAGTGGGACGGCGTACGCGCAATTGCCTACCTGGCCCGTGGGCACGTAAAGCTGCTCAGCCGTAAGGGCCGTGATGATACCCAGGCCTATTTCGATGTTGCCGATGAGCTTTCCAAGATCAAGGTCAAAACGGCGATCTTGGACGGTGAGGTCGTAGTAACCGACACCGCTGGACGACCCAATTTCGGCCTGCTTCAGCATCGGATCAACCTCACCAGGCCCGCTGACATCGAGCGCGCAGCGAAGACCTACCCGGGACAACTGATGCTCTTCGACCTCCTAGAGTTGAACGGCCAGTCATTGATCAAAAAGACGTACGAAGAACGCCGGGAGATCCTGGAAAACCTCACACCCCCAGAGCCCGGATCACGGATCCAGGTACCACCGATCTTCGAGGGCGATCTCCGGGCAGCATTGGAGACCGCTGATCAACTTCAGCTCGAGGGTGTCGTCGCAAAACGTCGCAATTCGATCTACCAGCCGGGACGACGTACCCACACCTGGCTCAAGATCAAACTGCACCGCGCGCAGGAGGTTGTGATCGGCGGCTGGCGACCAGGTCAGGGACGCCGTAGCGGCGGAGTCGGATCGCTGCTGATGGGGGTACCGACCGAGGCTGGCCTGCACTATGTCGGCCGTGTCGGGTCGGGGTTCAAGGACCGCCAACTCGACGACATCCAGGTCAAGCTCGACAAGCTGAGCCGCAAGACCTCGCCGTTCTTCGATGTGCCGCGGGAGGATGCGCGGGACGCGCATTGGGTGACGCCGTCTCTGGTTGGCGAGGTAACGTACGGCGAGCTCACGGAGCCGGGACGGCTGCGCCACCCGGTGTGGCGCGGACTGCGGCCGGACAAGTCGCCCGATGAGGTGGTCTGGGAGCGGCCGACCGGAGTCTCAAGTCCCTAGTGTGTCGCCGACGGTCGGGCGGATCTGGCGGGCGTTCGGGTTGAAGCCTCACTTGGTCGACACGTTCAAACTCAGCAATGATCCGCTGTTCATTGAGAAGGTCCGCGACGTCGTCGGGCTGTATCTGAACCCGCCCGAGCGGGCCGTGGTTCTTTGTGTGGACGAGAAATCCGGGATCCAGGCGCTGAACCGGTCGGCGCCGCTGCTGCCGATGATGCCTGGGATCGCTGAACGACGTAGCTTCGACTATGCCCGGGCCGGCACCACCGACTTGTTCGCCGCCCTCGACGTGGCCACCGGCTTGGTGATCCACTCCATCCAGCGGCGACACCGCGCCCTGGAGTTCAAGAAGTTCCTCAACCAGATCGACCAAACTGTGCCAGTCGACTTCGACATCCACCTGATCTGCGACAACCTCTCCACCCACAAGACCCCTGCGATCGGCGCCTGGCTGGCCGCCCACCCCCGGTTCCATCTGCACTTCACCCCGACCAGCTCATCGTGGCTGAACCAGGTCGAACGCTGGTCAGCTTCGGCGCTGGGCGCGGCGGTCGAGTTCGACCCAGGCGTTGGCGTTGCGGTCCAAGATCGTTCTGGCGTGCGCTGACGGATCCTCCAACACCCAGGTGGCAGCGAAGCTTCGGGTCCGGGAGCAGACGGTGGCGAAGTGGCGTAGCCGGTTCCTGGGCCGGCGGTTGGAGGGTCTGGTCGATGAGCCCCGACCCGGCCGGCCGCCGTCGATCCTGTTGGACCAGGTCGAACAGGTCCTCACCGCCACGCTGGAGGCGACACCGACCGATGCCACGCACTGGTCGCGAACCTCGATGGCGCAACGGTCGGGTCTGTCACCGTCGACGATCGGGCGGATCTGGCGGAAGTTCGACCTCAAGCCGCATCTCCAAGACGGCTTCAAGCTCTCCACCGACCCGTTGTTTGTGGAGAAGATCGTCGACGTCGTCGGCCTGTATCACAACCCGCCGGAGAAGGCGGTGGTGCTGTGCACCGACGAGAAGTCCCAAGTGCAGGCGCTGGACCGCTCCCAGCCGGTATGCACCCGGCTTCCAGGGAAGTGATGGCCTTGCGGATGTGCGCAGCCCGCGTCTCGGGAGTTGCGGGCCGTCACCACGTCCAGGATCACGGCATATTGATTGGTTTTGCTGAGCGACTCGAAGGCCGAGGCGGCCTGAGGGCTAGTCGCCAGGGCGGCGGCAAGATCGGGCGGGACGGTGGCCTCCTTCTGAGAGGCGTATGCAGCGTCCCAGCGGCCGTCGGCCTTGGCTGCCTCGACCTCGGCGAGGCCGGGCGCTCGCATCCGCCCGGCGACCGTGAGCTCCTCGACCTTGCGCACGTTCACCTGTGACCAGCGGCTCCGTGGCCGCCGCGGGACGTACTTCTGCAGGTAGTACACCTCGTCGAATCCCTTGCGCTGGCCCGAGATCCAGCCGTAGCACAGGCCGACGTCAACGGCCTCGTCATCGGTCAGCGATGCAACTCCGGAGCCCTTTTTCGCGATCTTGAGCCACACCCCGGCGCTCTGGTCTACGTGTTCAGCCAGCCACGCCTCGAACTCGGCGGCATCGCGAAATGCGATCACCTCGACTGCGTCCGCGGACTTGCCGGACATGATCATCACTCCTCCACGATCCCCGCAAGCTGGAGGCCACGATGCGCCGCCAGCCGCTCGGCTTGAATCTCCAGCTGGCCGCGGATCCGCTTCGAGGTCGCGGTCCAGAGGGATAGCCGTAGCGTGAACTCCCGGCCAGCCCTCTTTGGTCGCCAGCTACCGACAATCTCCGTTCCATGGAGCACAGCTCCGGGCCGGCCGAGAATCGGCCAGAGTTCCTTGTGCCTGCCGACGTCCGGCACGATCAGATCTCGATCCTTGCCCTGTAGAAAGAGATCGAATCCGCCGAGCAGCCGCAGTAAATCGTGATCTTGCTCGATGTCGCCGGCGTCGCCGAGCACCCAAGCCCGCCGGCCAGGGACGGAAACCTCGAGCGCGTCCGCGGGCCAGTGGGCCTTGATCTCGGCGACCGGCGAATCGAGGAACGCGGCGACGTCGTTCGGGGTGGCTGGGCCGAGAAATCTCAAGTAGTTCCGGATCGGCTGCAGCCACTCCGGCGCGGCCATGGGGTCCAGCGCAGGTCCGGGCGCACGTTTCCAGCCCGGGATGGGACGCAGCACAGGCGGTGACGTGCCCGGCTCCAGCTCGAGCCCGGCGTACAGAGTGCCGATGCGGAAAGGCGCTTCCCATGAATGAGTCGCTTTGCAAGCCCCGCAGTATCGGAGGTAGGGCGGATCCAGGAGCGCTGTCAGCTGGGTGGACACTTCGCCCTTGACCAAGGGGCGGGCCACCACCCGGCGCATCTGGGTAGCGACCTCGGTGAGGCCGGCGAGGGCCGGAATGCCGGCCTCCTTGAGCGGCTTGTCAGCACCGATCACCCGCTTGGACGCATCCCGATCCGACAACGGTGAGGTTGCCACGAGGACCTCAGGCAGATCCGAGCGCCGGTAGTAGTGCGGCGCTGCCCGCAGTGTCCACGCCAACGCCACGTCTGGGCTCGCTTCAAGCTCCGCCGCCGCCCGTACGGGAACTCCGCGGTTGGCCAACGCCCAGCTCGCGCCGTCCCGGCCGGTGTCTTGCACGCCGAAGTCGAAGATGTCTGCATCGGTGATTGCTCGCGCGGCTTCCGGCCGGTCGAGCTGCTGGGCATGGATGCGGTGAGCCAACACGTCCGAACGATTCATCGTCCTCCTTCTCCGACGACCGGGAGCTCCAGCGAATCGGGTCAACGATAGACAAACGCCGTGACACGCCCATCGCACAGAACCGGACGCCAGCCACGACGTCGATCGGCAGCGAGGGTGAATGCAGACACTCCCGTTGGCCTGGAGTGTCATGCAGTCCTCCCCGGGCGTATCCGCGCCGCAGCCAGCAGTTGACAATTTTTGCTACGCGAATCGGGCTCTCATGGCGTGGGACCGAAGCGCTGTTCTGGTGGAGGCGGATGCCGGCCGGGTTGAGGTTTCGCGCGAACTCGCCGGCTCGCTTGGATGTGCTGAGTAGGGTAAATGGCTTGAAATCGCGGAAGGATGAGACCATGGCCGAGCGTGCTGACTGCGTGATTGCTCTCAGTTCAGAGGGAGTCTCGCTCCTGCTCGACATCTCAGGTGGCCAGCTTCCCGCGGTCGTGCACTGGGGCGCGGACCTTGGACCGCTCGAGCCCGCGGATGCTCAAGCGCTCATCCTGTCCAACATTGACCCTGGCGGAGCGAACGTCGTTGATCATCCGATCCGTGTCGCCATCCTGCCTGAGCACTGGACGGGCTGGGTCGGTCGCCCTGGTCTGAGCGGGTCACGAGCAGGCCGGGCTTGGTCGCCCAAGTTCACCGCGACGGAGGTCCGGCTCGACGGCAAGCCCGTGACCGCCACGGATGGTCCGGCAACCGTGATCAACGCCGGGATGGCTTCGGTGGAGGTGGACGCCGCCGACGAGGTTGCCCGGCTCTCGCTGCACATCACCATCGAGCTGACCAGGGCTGGGCTGATCAGGGCGCGTGCGGAAGTGATCAACACCGGCGAAGATCCGTACGGCGTGGGCGATTGTGTGCTCGCGTTCCCGATCCCGCAGAATGCCCAGGAAATCCTGGATTTCGCCGGGCATTGGGGCAAGGAGCGGGTACCGCAACGGCGACCGCTCACCGTAGGTGCGCATGTACGTGAGGGCCGAAAGGGCCGGACCGGTCCGGACGCAGCCACCCTGTTGCATGTCGGAGTACCCGGATTCTCATTCGCCGATGGAGAGATCTGGTCCGTCCATACCGCCTGGAGCGGAAACCACACGCATTATGCGGAGAGGCTTTTCACCGGCGCGCAGGTGATCGGCGGTGGTGAACTGCTGTTGCCCGGAGAAGTGATCTTGCAAGCTGGCCAGACCTACCGCACTCCCTGGATCTACGGCTCGTACGCGCGCGGCCTTGATGCCGTGGCACGTCGCTTCCACCGCTTCCTGCGCGCCCGGGAGACCCACCCGTCCACCGCGCGGCCCGTGACCCTCAACGTATGGGAAGCGGTCTATTTCGATCATGACCTGGACCACCTTGCCGAACTTGCCGAGTGCGCTGCAGCAATTGGCGTTGAGCGCTACGTGCTGGATGATGGCTGGTTTGGGGCTCGCCGAAATGATCATGCCGGACTCGGCGACTGGACTGTCTCCACAGAGGTCTGGCCACAAGGACTGCATCCCCTGGTGGACAAGGTGACCGGCCTGGGCATGGAGTTCGGTCTCTGGTTCGAGCCTGAGATGATCAACCTCGATTCTGCAGTCGCACGAACCCATCCGGATTGGATCATGTCCACCGGTGAGCGGCTCCCAGTCGAGTCCCGACATCAGCAAGTGATCAACTTGGGACTACCGGAGTGCTACGCCTACATCCGGGACGCAATGTTCGACATCCTCGCCGAGTACAAGATCAGCTACATCAAATGGGATCACAATCGCGACTTGATCGATGCCGGCAGCGCCCCAGCCGGCCGGCCCGGGGTCCACGAGCAGACCTTGGCCTTTTACCGGCTCGTCGACGAGATCAAAGCCGCGCATCCGGGACTGGAGATTGAGACCTGTTCCTCTGGCGGCGCCCGTGTTGATCTTGGTGTGCTGGAACGAACCGACCGTATCTGGGTGAGCGACTGCATCGATCCACTGGAGCGGCAGCAGATGAACCGCTGGACTTCCCAGTTGGTCCCGCTGGAGCTGCTGGGCTCGCATATCGCGTCGGGTCGCTCCCACACCACAGGCCGGGTGCACGACCTGTCTTTCCGTGCCGCGACGGCAATCTTTGGGCACTTCGGGATTGAATGGGACCTCTCGACTGCGACCGCCCAAGAGCTGGCCCAGCTCAAGGAGTGGATCAGTTTCTACAAAGCGAACCGAAGGCTGCTGATGGGCGGCGACCTGGTGCGACTCGACTTCCCGGACCCCAACGTACTTGCGTACGGCATAGTCGCCTCTGATCGCTCGTCGGCGATGTACAGCGTCGCCTTGATGGGTCGATCGGAGGTAATGCTGCCTGGCCGCCTGCGATTCCCAGGTCTGGATCCGAAACGCCGCTACCGTATCCGTCCGGTCCTGGTCGGAAGCCCGCCGTCGGGCTTGAATCCACCGCCATGGTGGGGGGCGATCACAACAGAGTTCGAGCCGTCAGGGGAACGCCGAGCACTCGGCTGGGGTCTGCCGCCTGACGGCGGCGACGGCGTGGTGCTCTCCGGTGCTGCGTTGGCATCAACCGGAGTGATGACCGCCGACTTTCATCCCGAGCACGCGATTCTCTACCGCGCCGAGGCGCTTGACTGATCTACGGCCAGGGCCATTGCCATGCTCGGCGCCAGCGGCAGTCGCGGGATCACTGTGGCCTGCACTGCGTGATACAGGTCCGGCTTACCTGGCCAGACTGTCTCGATGACGTGATTGGTGGCGTCGAGCTGATGGTGCCATGAGCCATACGTGTGATCGAACAGGTACCGCTCGGCGTACGCCCACCAGGTGGCGGCCAGGTCGGAATATCGATCATCGCCGGTTCGTCTTCGCAACGCCGCGGCCGCGGCGATCCCCTCGGCGACCACCCAGTGCATTCGGTCACGGACCACCGGAGTGCCGTCCCAATCGGTGGTGTAGATGAAGCCGTCCGCGCCATCGACCGCCCAGCCGTCGACCACGGCACGATCGAATAGCGCCTCGGCGGCCGGCAGCAGCCAGTCCGGCGGCTCCTCCAGGGAAGCCTCGAGATGCAGCAGCAGTCTCGACCATTCCAGGCCGTGCCCGACCGTGGCCCCATACGGCTGGAACTGGTCGTCAGGGCGATCTCGGTTGTGCTCGAGCTGTGGCTCCCAGCTCGAATTGAAGTGTTCGGGAATCCGCCAGGAATGCGGCTGGGCAAATTCCAGCGCCAGCCGCCGAGCGATTCCCACAGCACGCGCGCGCCACACATGATCACCGGTCGCATCCGCAGCCGCCAACAAGGCTTCGACCGCGTGCATGTTGCCATTGACTCCGCGGTAGTCATCGAGGTGGGTGAAGTCCCGGTTCCAGGAGTCGACGAACATGCCGGCAGCGTCGTCGAAGAACCGTTGGTCCCAGACGTCGAGGGCTTCAGTGAGCAGCTCGCGAGCGCTAGCCAACCCCGCAACAGCACCAGATGAGGCGGCCAGCACCACGAAGGCATGCGTATAGCACGCCTTCTCGTCCGGACTCTCGCCTGCGGCATCGATGCTAGTCAGCCAGCCGCCGCTCACGTCGTCCCGTAATCGGCCGATCAGGCCGACCAACGCCTGGGTGGCGAGATCGCCATCACCTGATCGTCCGAGCAAATGACCGAGCGCGTACACATGGACCATCCGGGCGGTGATCCAGGTGTAGACGGGTCGAGCCAGGTCTGGTTGGCCGGTTGCGTCGAGCCATGCGGCTCCACCTAGCGGATGTGGAAAGTGGCGGCCGAAGTTGAGGAGTCGCTCGCATTCGGTGGCGAGCGTCAAGGTTGGGATGCCGTGGTCTGGTGAGGACATGCCCTCAACGTAGCGGCGGTGGGTGGCTGACAAGATGACCACTATGACCCAGACCACAGCAGTTGATCATGAAGCAGAAATCGCTGGCAGGCTGGCGCGTTTGAGTCTCGAGCAGAAAGTCCGACTGATGACGGGGGCGGACATCTGGGCCTTGCATCCCATTCCCGAGATTGGCCTACGGCGTCTTGTCACGTCCGATGGGCCGGCGGGGGTTCGTGGCGAGACCTGGGACGAGCGAAGCCCGTCTGCCAACGTGCCCTCCCCGACCGCCTTGGCCGCCAGCTGGGACCCGGTCCGTGTCGAGCGGATGGGCCGGCTGCTTGCCAGCGAGTCGCGCCGCAAGGGCGTCGACGTCTTGCTGGCCCCGACCGTCAACCTGCACCGGACTCCGTACGGCGGTAGGCACTTCGAGTGCTTCAGCGAGGATCCCGAGCTCACGGCCATGATCGGGGTCGCCTACGTCCAAGGGCTGCAGGCTGAGGGGGTAGCGGCTACGGTCAAGCATTTCGTCGCCAATGACTCCGAGACCGACCGGTTCAGCGTCAACGCGCTGGTGGACGAACGGGTGCTGCGAGAGCTTTACCTCACACCGTTTGAGCGCATCGTGGCTGCCGGTGCCTGGGCGGTCATGGCGGCGTACAACAAAGTCAACGGCACCACCATGACTGAGAACGCGCTGCAACGCGACATCCTCAAGCGCGAGTGGGGTTTCGACGGCGTGAGCATGTCCGACTGGTACGCCACCCGATCAGTGGCAGCGGCTGGCGAGGACCTGCTGGACCTGGCGATGCCGGGACCCGAAAGTCCCTGGACCGAATGGCTGCTCGATGCGGTCCGCTCCGGCGAAATTTCCGAGTCGGCGGTGGACGGGCACGTGCTACGCCTCTTGCGGCTGGCGGCGCGGGTCGGCGCACTCGATGGGTTGGACGCGGCGACGCCACCCGCGCGCCGGTGGAGCGAGGAAGAGCTCAGCGCCGAGCTGCGGGCAAGCTCGGCGGCCGGTATGGTGTTGATCAAGAACGACGGCGGGCTGCCGCTCGCGGCGAGCTCGCTGAAGCAGATCGCCGTGATCGGCCCGAACGCAGCGACGGCCCGAACCCTGGGTGGCGGGAGTGCGACTGTCTTCCCGTCGTACGTGATCTCTCCACTTCAGGGACTACGTGCAGCGCTGGGTGATGGGGTCGAGATCGTGCACGCGACTGGTGTCCGCAGCAGCGACCGCACCGAGATCGCATCGAAGGATCTGCTGCAACTACCCGACGGCAGCGAGCCGGGCGTGGAGGTGATCTTCCTCGATGCTGAGGACCGTGAGCTGGGTCGGCAGCAGCGGCAGGCTGCCTCGATGATGTGGTGGGGGCCGGTACAGGACGGCCTGACTGCTGGCGATATCGATCATGTTCAGCTGGCCACCCGGTTGCGCGTTCCCGAGCCTGGTCGCTACAGCATCGGCACATCCGGGCTGGGCGAGTTCCGGCTCGTGATCGATGGGCAGGTGATGTTCGACGAGACGATCACGCTTCCGCCCGGCGCCGACGTGGTCGAGGCAATGATGAAACCGCCCCAGCAGCTCGCGGTCGTCGAGCTCGAGGCCGGGCGGGATGTACCCGTCGAACTCACCTATCGACCGACCGGCGGTACCACGCTCGGTGGTGCCGAGGTGACCATGCTCACCGTGCAGCTCAATGCTGCGCCCGTCTTCGACGAGCAGGCGGAGTTCGAGCGTGCCGTGAGCTTGGCGGCTGAGTCGGATGTGGCCGTAGTTGTGGTCGGCACCAACGAAGAAGTGGAGAGCGAGGGCTTCGACCGCACCAGCCTGGCGCTGCCGGGACAACAGGATGAGCTGGTCAGCGCCGTTGCGGCGGCGAACCCGCGGACAATTGTCGTGGTGAACTCCGGTGCCCCGGTGCTGCTGCCTTGGGCGGATTCTGTGGCTGCTGTGCTCGTGTCGTGGTTCCCTGGGCAGGAGTTCGGGAATGCGCTTGGGGACGTACTGACCGGGTCGGTGGAGCCGGGCGGGCGACTGCCGGTGACTTGGCCGTCCTCGGAGGACGGGCTGCCGACGGTGACGCCCGTGAATGGTGAACTGCCGTACGACGAAGGCCTGCTGATCGGCTACCGCTGGTATCTTGCGACCGGCCGCACCCCGCTCTTCCCCTTTGGACACGGGCTGGGTTACACCACGTGGGCGTACGAGGCAATGGCGGTCGATGGCGACACGGTGACGGTCAGTGTCCGCAACACGGGCAATCGGCCGGGTCGGGAGGTTGTGCAGCTGTACGCCCGCAGACCCGACAGCGCCGTGGAGCGGGCTCCGCGCTGGCTCGTCGGCTCTGCGGTCGTCGATGCGGCGGCTGGACAAGTGGCGAACGCGGTCATCACCCTGGGTGACCACAATTTCCGGCACTGGGACAGCTCCGTCCACGCCTGGACGAGCGAGCACGGCACGTATCAGCTGCACGCCGGTCGTTCAGTCGTCGACCTGCCGCTAACGGGCCAGATCTCCCGCGGCTAGCCTCTCGCCAGCCTCGGCGAACCTCCGCGCCTGCACGGGCTCGCCTCACTCCCGACCCCCTCGCCGAAACCTACGTTCACGTAGCTTCCTGACGGTCTGCACGGGTTGCTACCTATGCAAGGCGAGGGCAACCTACGTGAACGTAGGTTTCGGCAGTCTGGCAGAGGTCGGGGTTACCAGCGCGGAAGTCAGCGGAGCGGGGCGCGAAGCAGCACCTCGTTGGTGTCCGACTGACGAATCTCCAGGTCAGCGATCTGGGAGGCCCTCAGCGGTGTAGTGCCGCTCGGTCGCATCTGCTTGTTCGGAGTCGCAGGCCATTCCTTGATTTCCGAATCGTGACCGGACCGGTCGACCACGAAGATCGAATAGGTCTCATGACCGCCGCCGGGTCGTGGATCGTTGACCTCGGCGTACACGCATTCCACCTTGATCTGCGTGCCGTCTTGGACCGGAATGACGTCAGCGACTGCAGTGATCCCCGAAGGGACGACTGGCGTAAAGGCCACCCGATGCGAGTCGTCCGGACCCAACGGGAGCAGGCCAGTGCCGACTGCTATCCCGCTGATCACAAGGAGAACCGCCGCCGCGATCCCCGCGACTGCGACCGCCATCCGACGCCGCCGCGCCCGTACCTTCTTGATCATCTTCGGCAACAGCGATGGCGGCGGACCCTCGATCACCTCGGCCGGGGCAGCGCTCGACGTTGGCGTTTCGGTGTATTCCGCCGCGCCGTCGTCTGCCAGAGGCAACATCGCCGCGTCCGCTGGCGAAACCTGGGCGAGCAGTCCGGGGACGGCAGCGAGTTCCGAGACGGACGCCTGGCAGATGGGGCAGCCGGCTAGATGCTCCTCGAACTCTCGTCGCTCGGCAGGAGACAGTGCGCCCAGCACGTACGCGGCATCCCACTGCGCGAACTTGTCGGGGATTGCGGTCACGGCCGAGTCACTCCTTTCTCCTGTAGTGCCAATCTGAGCATTCTGAGTCCGTAGTGCAGCCGAGATTTGACCGTGCCTTCCGGGATTCGGAGCAGGGCGGAGATGTCGGCCACCGATCTGCCCTCGTAGTAGGCGGCGTTGATTACAGAGCGGTGCTCCACGGACAGGCCGGCAAGCGCCTCGGCGATCAACCACCGGTCGAGTACCACACTGGTCGCGTCGCCCGCGCTTTCCTCTGGCGGGTTCTCCATCCGTTGCTCGTGCCGCGACGATGCGCTGCGCCAGCGATCGATGATCAGGTTCCGGGACGCTGTGAAGAGCCAGGCGCGCGCTGCAGTCTCGTCGCGCTGCCCGAGGCTGGGATCCTTCCACGCCTTGAGCAGCACTTCCTGGACGATGTCCTCGGATACCTGGCGATCACGGGTCAGCCGCATTGCGAACCGCCAAAGCTCGCTCGCGTGTCGGTCGTGCAGCTCCTGGAGCGCGGCCTCACGCTGTCCGCCGACCACCGAGCCTCCCTCCGACCTCACGCCCGCTTGACGTCTGCAGGCTCACTGCCCTCACCACGTCTTGCCCTGCCTCATCTTTCAACGATGAGAACGACGACGACGGGCTCTCAGTTCAACCCCGCCCCATCCGAACACGGCCGTCCGAAGCCCGACATCGGTCGGAACCTAGACCATACGTGGCCGTATTCGTTCTCAGAAAGTCCGCAATGGTCGGAGATTTGAACCTCGAGCGAGAGCAGTCAGCTCAGCTAACCCCGCCCCGTACGCTGGGCCGGTCGACAGCCTGAGGGTGGGCCTCGGCCAGATGATCACCCGGACACAGCACCAGCAGCGACTTGCCCTCATGTGGTTCCAGGGAGATTGAGAAGGTGTGCAGGTCGTCGACCTCGCCCACCTCCTGATCGGTAAACATGTCGACTAGCGCGCTGCCCGGCACGAGTTGCTCAGAATGGACGCTGCCCGAAATCGCCTGTGCCGAGAAGTTGAGCACCGTGACCTGCTCGGCATCGGCGAGCTGATGGACCATCACGAGCATGGCCTTGTTAGACGGCTGCGGCACATCTAGCTGGACGCTGGTCGCAATCCCATAGCGCTTGCGAACGGCCAAAATCTCCGCGAGCCGGCGGGCGAACGACGAGCTGTCCTGCAACTGGGCGGGCAGCGAGCCGTACAGGCTGACGCCGCGGGGCATTTTGGACAGCGACTCATGAGCATGGGGCCGGTAGTCCATGAGGTCGTACGCCGCGCGGTGGATCCAGCGGGTGTCCCCATCCGCGAGGAGGCGACCGACGTGCCTACGGTCCAGGGTGAGCATCCCGCACAGGTCCCAACCGGACAGCGCGAAAACCCCCGGCTGCAGTGCGTTGAACATCGCGAGTAACAGGTGCGCCCGTTTGATCTCCACCACTTGTTCGGGTTTGAGCTTGGCGAGGCTGGTGATGCCCAGCGACGCGGCGATGATCGTCGCAGTGGTCGAGGCGATGCCGTTCTCGGTGAAGGTCGCGTTGTACGGTGCCGCATCACCTGTCAGATGATCAAGAAGGTCCTGTCTGATCGTAACGGCCAGCTCGTGACCGGTGAGCTCCTTGCTGCGGAACGTGAAGAGATCCCGCGCGTGCAGGGTTTCGAAGTGCACCAGCTCGTAGGTCATCTCGTCGTGGTTTTGGAGCGCATGCACCAGCGACGCCGATTCCACGCCGTACCTCATCGCCAGGTTGAGGGTGAGGCGTACGAACTCGGTATCCGCGGTCGCGAGCGCGTGGTGGTAGGCGGGCCGGTTGATGAAGTCGTAGGAGAGATCGGCTCCCCGCTCGGCGGAGCTCTGGATGTCGTCGATGGTGAGATTGAGCTCTTGGAAGGTGAAGCCGCCGACCTTACGGACCATGCTGGCAATCAGCTGGTTGGCAGCCTCGGACAGTGGATGACCTTCCGACCAGGCAGGTGAGTCCTCGGCACTCTTCTCCACGCCGAGGAAGCCATTGGCGTCCAGCCGGAGGGCGCCGCTACCAAGATCACCTAGTGAATGCAGCGCGTCGCCGATCACGAGGCGCATGCCGGCGAAACTCGGATCGAGCCAGTTGATCGAGGGCTGACCTTCCTTGAAGTAGTGCAGAAAGACCCATCGGCGCTCCACACCGTCCGGTCCCAGCACCGGCGCGGTGGCGCTCCAGTTGGTGTCCTTGACACCTGGCTCGTAGAAGATCACCCGTTGCATCCGCCCAATGATGTAGCCGTGCTTGGCCAGCTGATCTTCGGCCTCCAGGTCGAGGTTGATCGAATCGCCCTTCGCCACTGTGGGTAAGAGATGCCAGTCCTTGGGGTCGATCTCGACCATGTGGTAGATGCCCGGGTAGTCGCCGACCTTCATCTCGGCCAGCCGGAAATCCGGGCCCTTACCGGTGTGGCCCGGCACGATGTCGTCGATCACCATTCCGAGGTGACCAGCCGCCACCTCGCACATCGACCGGAACTGTTCCTCGGTCCCGAAGGCATCGTCGATCTGCGTGCTGATCCGGTCAAAATGCCCATCCACGCTCGGCGTCGGATCCCAGCCCACCAGACCGCCAGCCTTCTTGACAGGACCGGTGTGTACGCCGTCGATGCCGATCGCCTCGAAGGCAGTCCAGAGATCGTCGTCGCCGAGGGTTCCCAGGAATGACGTGCCCGGCTTGGTGATCATGGAAATCGGGTACGCCGTGAACCAGACCGACGCCTTCTCGATCGCCGCCCGCGGATCCGGGTCGGCAAAGGGGTTCTGCCACATGCTGCCCTGGCCGGAGAACTGCCTGGCGAATGTCTTCGCGTCATCGAGCATCGACTGCTCGATGAGCCAGCTGACGTACGCGGGGTTGTCACCGCTCGGCTTCCCAACGCGCTCAACCTTCGGCTTCGCCGTGAAGAGATCGCGCAGCCGACCCCTCGGTCGCAGCCGTTTTGGCCGTGCGGGATAGCGCTGCTCGTCGTAGCTGATCTCGCTTGCTTCGTGCATCAATGGTGCCGGTTGATCAGCGTCTGTCTTACTTGCTTCCTGCGCTTCAGGTGCCGGTGGATCCGCGTCAATCTTGCTCATTGGCCCCCCTGTTCGCGCGCCGGTCCGGTCCCGAAATGCCGACGCTGCACACGTTAGTGCACGTGCAGTACACCGGCCCCAGGACGGGTCAGTGCTGGGCCTGCCAACTCGGGCTCCCCAGCTTCGCCTCGACCTGCTGGTCAAGATCAACACCGAGCTGCCGCGCGAGGATCGCAGCTGCGATCACGACATCGGCCAGCGGCGCGCCGACATCGTCGTTGGTGCGGAAGCCCAAACCTTGAGTCATGGCTCGCCGCAGGGTCCTGACGCTTTCGCCGGAACTCTCGACCAGCCGCAGCGCACTATCGGTCAGGCAATCCTCGCCGTCCCGCTCACGCAGACCGTCCGCCAGCGCCATAATCCTCGGGTCAGTCGCGACCATCGCCAGGTCGGGGTCGGGGTCACCGCCCAGGATGGTGAAGCGGTAGCCGATGATCTCTGCTCTGAAGCCGCGCTCACCAGGTCGCCGCTCTCGCATCTCGCTGTACACCACGCCTGCTGCGCGATGCAGCAGGAACAGCCCGCTCAACTCGTGCGGAGGCACATGGATCAGGAACTCAATGCCGAGCCCACGCGGGACGACGTAAGGATCACTCGGGAGTACCAGTTCGATCCGGGAATGGGCCAGTGACAGGCACGCGCGGGGTTGGTCCCCGTCTCGGGCCGACTCGTACTCGACCTTCCAACCTGCCTCACTGAAGATCGACGCGGCAGCGTACGGATCCTCGGTTGCAAGCAGGGGGGCAAGCATTCGTGAACTCCAGAACAAACGATTGCGCTACCTCTCACTCTTGCACAATTAGGACGCTCTGGCGTGCGACGCGACCAAGCCATCTCGGACGGATGTGGCGGCATGCGCCGGCTGGCCAAGCGCGCAGCACTAACGGCAGCCACAGCGGCAACACGGGCCTCCGACGACACCGCCGTCGTCCGGGAACTCCCAGGCCGCGCAAGCCTAGACTCGGAGCGATCATGCCGAGGCATCAGAAGCGTACGGACGGTGAGACCCTTACCCAGAAGCTGGCCAAACCCTGTCTGGTGCTGCTGATGATGATCGCGGTTGTGAGCTGCTCAAGCCCCGAACCGCCAGCTCCAACGGAAACGGTCCATGAGCTGAGCTGGAGCCTCATCGCCTTGCCTGAGTCGGTAGCGGCATCGTCGCTGACTACAGCGGCGGATGAGTTGCTCGTCGGCGGGCGCGCATCGGCGGGCGGAGATCACCCGGTGCTGTTTGTTGTGGATGCGTCAGGCGTCGCACGCCCGGTGCCGCTGCATCCGAACAGCCCCTACGCAAAGGTCGCGGACCTGGTTTCGTTGGCTGCGCGTGGCGATGAGGTCGTTGCCCTGGGGATGGCGCACGGCGGGGCCCACGCGAACTTCCGCTGGACCGTCTGGGCTGGCTCGATGCAGCGCCTTGATGAGTATCCGCAAACATTCGAGACCTTCGGAGGGCAGAGCGCCGGCGGCCTGCTCGACATCGTCATGACCTCCAATGGCCCCGCCATCGTGGGCACGTGGGCTGCTCCCGACGGGGGGCTCGACGCTGCAGTATGGCTTCCCCGGGGCCGAAAGTGGCTACGCGAAGAGTCCGCTGGGAGTGCGCTCGCCAACACCAAAAAGATTCAGGTCGCACCCAGGGCGGCAAGCGCCGCCGGCCCGGCCATGATCATTTCTGGCTCCGTGATCTCCTTCAGCGATGGTGCGGAGCAACGTGCGGCAGTCTGGACCTGGCCGACTCGCAACAGCGCCTGGATGCTGCAGCAGCTTCCCGACGCCGGGACTCACAGTGAGGCACTGTCAAGCCGATGCGGCGGAACCTGTTGGGTTTCCGGCCACGCGGACGGCACTGTGGCGCTCTGGAGCTTCGACCCGGCTCAGCTCGCTGATACGGCGGCTCGCGACTCGACCCTCCCGTCGATGGAGATCGATACCGACGGTCCGGGGCCGACAACAGTCCTGTCGGGCGACCGGCCCGGGGTTCTTTTCAGCCACGCCGGCAACACCCGGCTACTGGTGAGTGACGGCCGTGACGGCTGGCGAGCCTTCACGGCCCCGGCCGGTTCGGTGCTCGACGCGACCACCGTCGGTGACCGCCTCTACGCAATCGTCCGGATCGATGGCACCGTTGGCCTCTGGACAACCGACCTCGCGGCTACCCGAGCCCGCTAAGGGCGCGGAGCGCCAGCGGGTATCCGGCCACGCCAAAGCCGACAATGATCCCCGAAGCAACAGGCGACACGTACGAGAGATGGCGGAACGGCTCCCGACTGTAGACGTTTGAGATGTGCAGTTCGATCACCCGAGCTCCCGACCCAGCGATGGCGTCGTGCAGCGCGATGCTGGTGTGGGTGTAGGCCGCGGCGTTGAGCACGACGCCGACCGCGTCGCCGGACGACTGAGCTCGGCCGGCCTCCTGGATCCAATCGACAAGCTCGCCCTCGCGGTTGGTCTGCCGGAACTCCAGAGCCCAGCCCAGCTCGTTCGCCATGGCGAGGCAGGAGCGCTCGACATCGGCCAAGGTTGTCGTGCCGTAGATCTCTGGCTCCCGCATCCCAAGCAGGTTCAGGTTCGGGCCGTTCAGGACGTACGCGGAGGTCATGGTGGTACTCCATCACAGCTGGGAGCGTCGGAAATCGCGCACCGCCGCACGGAGAAGGAACGAGCGGAGGTGTTCTTTCCTCTGCGAGCGATGACGACGGCGGCGGATCCAAAGCGCGATGCGCGAGCAGCTCAAGAAATGGGTGCACCGACCTCAGATGCGCGTCCCGACAAAGAATTCACGCGGCGCGCGATTCTCCGATGTCACCTCTGCGACCGAGCGGGCGCGGAACCCGACATCAGTCAGCACTCGGAGCCAGAGGGCCCGCGAAAAGAGCCCGAATTCGTGCGTGTCGTGCACCACGTCGACGGAGCCGTTGGTTTGCCGAAGCAAGAAGGCGTAATCGGCGCGGGTGCGGGTATCAGTCGGGTCCGGATCGCTGGACCAGGAGAGATAGCGCGCGCCGCGGCCGTCCGGCGCGTCATCGCCGCCGTAATCGGTACTCGGCTCGAAGTTCTCGGCGATGTTGTCAGGTACGAGCACCGCGACACCACCATGCCGGCAGTGTTCGTACGCGGTGGCCGCTGCCTGCCGTAGATCCGCCTCGGTGATCATGTAGTCGATAGCGTCGTGGACGAAGACCGCGTCGAAGCTCCGCCCAAGACGGAGCGTTCGCATGTCTGCCCTCAGGTGGTCACAATCCGGATTGAGCTGCCGCGACACGGTCAGCATCTCGTCTGACAAGTCGACCAGGGTCATCTCGAATTCATTCTTGAGGTAGAAAGCGTTGTTGCCGCCTCCGCTTCCGAGCTCCAGAACCGTGCGAGTCGGTGGGTTGGCCGTCCGCAACAACGACGCCGCAAACGCTGCTTCCTCGGCGTACTCCTCAGGCGGGGATATCAGCGGCCACCAGGACGCGAGTTCACGGTACAAGCGGTGCCTCGGAGGCGCGTCACGATCAGGATCCTGGTCGGCGGGGTCGGTCACTCGCCCGAGCCTAGTGCCGGGTTCACGACCCGTTGGCGTCGCTCGCGACACTATCGATCGGCGGCGTCTCGTTGGTGCCAGGCGCGGTCGCGCCGCTGCGCCAGGCCGCGTACGTAGGCAGCCTGACCCGCGTGCTGCATGGTGTCTCCGATCACGCTGACCAGCCTGACTGCCGCCGTCACCGGCGGATCCCAGCGGGTATCAACTATGCGTTCCAGCTCGGTGGCCGTGATGCGGTCCAGATAGTGCAGGGTGAGGTCGTGAACCGCCTGATGGTATCCGCCGAGAAGATCGCCGCTGACTCGGACTGCCGCTACGTCCGTTGGGCCCTGGCCGTAGCCGGTGGCCCTCTTGCCGAAGGGCAGCCCAAATCTCTCCCGCCACTGCGGCCACACCTGCTCGACCTGCGCCAAGTCGGCCACGTGATCGTCCTGAATTCGGCTTAGATGCCAGACCAGCCACCCAATGGAATTCGCCCCGGGATCGGGGCGGTACGTGGCGATCTCCTCAGTCAGCGCATCGGTGAGATCGATCACCAGCTCGCGTACCCGCCCGAAGGCATCCACCAGAATCTGCTTCGCATGATCAGTCATGTCACCGAACGCTAGTGGTTCGTCCGGTAGGCAAAGTTCCTGCCCTCCCGGAAGGTGCGGAAGTGACTAAGGATTAGGACAAGTGGAGCGGCTGGGGATCCCTCTTGTGATGATCATCCGCACCCAGTGGCTCTTGGCCGCCGGCTTGTGTCGACTGGACTATTCCTGGCCGCACCAGCCGAATGATCACCGACTTCGATGTAGGCGTGTTGCTCCCCACCGCTGTTGAGTCGAGCGGAACCAGCGGGTTGGTCTCGGGATAGTAGGCAGCCGCTGTGCCGCGCGGTGTCTGATACGCCACGATCCGGAAGGCCTGCGCACGGCGCACGTGATCATCACCCGCCCAGTGCGTCACCAGATCGACCACATCGCCGTCATGAAGACCGAGCTCCTCGATGTCGCGCGGGTTGACAAACACCACTCGTCGGCCACCCTCGATACCGCGGTAGCGATCGCTGAAACCGTAGATCGTCGTATTGAACTGATCATGACTGCGCAAGGTTTGCAAGATCAAATGACCTAGTGGAACCTGCAGCGCCTCAATCGTCGACACCGTGAACTCCGCGCGCCCGGACGCGGTCTGGAAGGTACGCGTGTCTCGCGGCGGATGTGGCATCACGAAGCCGCCAGGCCGAGAGACGTTCACCTCGTAGGTCTTGCAGCCGGGGACCACACGTGCGATATACCAGCGGATCCGGCGGTAGTCGTCCCGCATGCCTCGCCAGTCAATGTCGTAGCGACCGTCCAACGTCGCCTCGGCAAGCCCGGAGACGATCGCCACCTCCGATCGCAGATGAGGACTGGCCGGAGACAACGGGCCCCGTGAGGCATGCACCGAGCACGTCGAGTCCTCCACAGAGACGAACTGCGGCCCGCTCGCCTGCATGTCAATCTCGGTGCGCCCCAGAGTTGGCAAGATCAATGCCGTCGTGCCGCAGACCAGGTGGGACCTGTTGATCTTGGTCGAGACGTGCACCGTGAGCTGCGCCCGGCGAAGCGCTGCGGCAGTGACCTCGGTGTCGGGAGCGGCCTGCACGAAGTTCCCGCCGAGCCCGATGAAGATCTTGGCGTGACCGTCGCGCAGCGCGCGGATGGCGTCCACAGTGTCATAGCCGTCCTCTCGCGGCGGTTCGAAACCGAACTCGGCCCGCAGCCGATCGAGGAAGTGAGCCGGCGGGCTCTCGCAGATGCCCATCGTGCGGTCGCCCTGCACGTTGGAGTGGCCGCGTACCGGGAGCAGCCCGGCACCAGGCTTGCCGATATTGCCCTGGGCCAAGGCCAGGTTCACGATCTCGGAAATGGTGGCGACCGCGTTGTGATGCTGGGTCAAGCCCATGGCCCAGCAAAACACCGTCCGATCGGAGTCGCGGAGCAGCCGAGCCGCCTCGGTAATCTGCTCGCGGGACAGCCCCGTAGTCGCGCTTACGAAGTCCCAGTCAATAGCCGACACGTGCGCCCGCCAGCCGTTGAACCCGGACGTGTACCGCTCGATGAACACATGATCAAGAGCGTCCCACTGCACCAGCAAAGCACCCCACGCCTGGAAGAGGGCCAGATCACCGTTGATCTTGATCGGCAAATACAGATCGCCTAAATCGGTGCCGCGGCCGACACACCCGCGAGCTGTCTGGGGATTGCGGAAGTTGATCAGTCCCGCCTCAGGCAATGGATTTACAGCAATGATCTTGGCGCCGCGCCGCTTGGCCGTCTCCAGTGCGGACAGCATCCGCGGGTGGTTGGTCCCGGGATTCTGACCGGCCAAGATCAACAGCTGCGCATTGTGGACATCGTCTAGAGTCACGCTCGCCTTACCGATGCCAATGGTCTCGGCCAGCGCGACGCTCGTCGACTCGTGGCACATGTTGGAGCAGTCGGGCAGGTTATTGGTGCCGTACGCCCGGACGAAGAGCTGGTAGCAGAACGCCGCCTCGTTGGAGGTACGCCCGGAGGTGTAGAAGATCGCTTCGTCCGGGCTAGCCAGGCCGTTGAGCTGATCCGCGATCAGCCGGAACGCCGCGTCCCACTCGATCGGCTCGTAGTGCGTCGCTCCCGGCTTCTTGATCATGGGATGGGTGATCCGGCCCTGCTGCCCGAGCCAGTGCTCGCTGTGCTGATCAAGGTCGGCGATGCTGTGTCGCGCGAAGAACTCCGGTGTCGCGCGGGTTGTCGTGGCCTCTTCCGCAACGGCCTTGGCCCCGCTCTCACAAAACTCGGCCGTATGCCGATGACCAGGGTCTGGATCAGGCCACGCGCAGCTCATGCAGTCGAAGCCTTCGGCCTGATTGAGATTGAGCAGCGTAGTCACCGACCGCCTCGGCCCCATCTTCTGCAGCGAACGTTTCAGCGCTACAGCTACACCGGGGATTCCGGCGGCATGGTCGTCGGGCTCAGATATGGCGATTCTGGCCTCGTCGACCTCGCGGGTCCTGCGCATTACGCCCTCCATCAACGCGCTTCGCCTTAGGGACCAATCTAGCCGTTGCCTCTCTTGGTTTGGTTACCGGCGAGTAGCATAATGGATGTTACTGAGAAGTAACTTACGCAGAAGGTGCCGGATGAGCCATTACAAGTCCAATGTCCGGGATATCGAATTCAACCTCTTCGAAGTGCTCGGGCGAGAAGAGATCTTAGGCACCGATCCGTACGCCGGCCTCGACCGGGAGACAGTTTCGGCAATCCTCGCTGAGGTCGATCACCTCGCCCGGACCAAGCTTGCCGAGTCGTTCCCCGACGCGGATCACGCCTTGCCGGTCTTCGACCCGAAGACGCACTCGGTGACATTGCCCGAGGAGATCAAGAAGTCCTTCCGCGCACTCATGGGCTCTGGGACGTGGCAACTCGAGTTGCCGGCAGAGCTTGGCGGTCAGGCAACTCCGCCCTCGGTTCAGTGGGCGGTCCACGAGATGAACATCGGCGCGAATCCGTCGGTATCGCTCTACTCAGCCGGCCCAAAGTTCGCGTACATGTTGTGGGCAGTGGGCAATGAGCGTGATCGACGCATCGCCAGGATCATGATCGAGCGGCAGTGGGCCGCCACGATGGTGCTGACCGAGCCGGACGCGGGCTCGGACGTCGGCGCTGGCCGTACCCGGGCGATTCCCCAACCTGATGGCACGTGGCACATCGAGGGCGTCAAGCGCTTCATCACCTCGGCCGAGCATGACCTGACTGAGAACATCATCCACCTGGTACTGGCTCGACCACAGGGTGTCGAGGGGGTCGGTGGACCGGGCACCAAGGGCCTGTCGCTTTTCATCGTGCCCAAGTTCCATTTTGATCTGGAGACCGGTGAGCTGACCGGCGAGCGCAATGGCGTCTTCGCCACCAACCTTGAGAAGAAGCTGGGCATCAAGGCCTCAACCACTTGCGAGCTGACCTTCGGCGACGCAGGCGTCCCTGCCACGGGCTGGCTGCTGGGCGAGGTACACGATGGCATCGCTCAGATGTTCCGCGTGATCGAACACGCCCGGATGCTGGTGGGCACCAAGGCGATAGCCACCCTGTCCACCGGATACCTCAATGCCTTGGAATACGCCAAGACGCGGATCCAGGGGCCTGATCTCACACAGGCTGCCGACAAGACCGCACCGCGAGTCACGATCACCCACCATCCTGATGTACGGCGCTCCCTGATGACGCAGAAGTCCTTCACCGAGGGAATGCGGGCGCTGCTGCTCTATGCCGCGACCATCCAGGACCGCAACGCCATTGCCAGGGCACGCGGCACCACCGACGATGCGGCTGAGCGGCTGAACGATCTCCTGCTGCCGATTGTCAAGGGCTACGGCTCGGAACGCTCCTGGGTGCTGCTGGGAACAGAATCGCTGCAGATCTTCGGCGGCTCCGGATTCCTGGCCGACTATCCGATCGAGCAGTACGTTCGCGATGCCAAGATCGACACCCTCTACGAGGGCACGACCGCCATCCAGGCCCAAGATCTGTTCTTCCGCAAGATCGTGAAGGATCAGGGTCGCGCCCTTGGTGATCTTTCGACACAGATCGGTCAATGGATAACCGCCGAGGGTGGGAATGGTCAGCTCAAAGAGGAACGCGCCTTGCTGCAACAGGCATTGGACGATGTCGGCGCAATCGTGGCGGCCATGATCAACGATCTTCGTGCAACGGCCCCGGGTGCACCAGGCAGTGATCCGCGTAGCGTCTACAAGGCCGGCCTGAACACCACGCGACTACTGATGGCGCTGGGCGACGTGATCTGTGCCTGGCTGCTGCTCCGGGGCGCCGAAGTGGCACTCGAGCGACTCAATGAGGAGCTCACGACCGATGAGAAGTCCTTCTACGAGGGCAAGGTCGCCTCAGGCCGCTGGTTTGCGCGTACGGTGCTGCCCAAGCTGGTCGCCGAGCGTGCCATCGCCGAGGCCACCGATCTTACCGTGATGGATCTGGACGAAGCCGCCTTCTGACTTGTCGGCATCGTGGTGGGTCGGTAATGGCCCAGCGGGTCAGGCGAGAGACGATTGGCGCATGACTCAACCCACCGGCTCGGAGCCGTCACGCATCGTCATCATCGGAGCATCATTGGCAGGAGCCTCGGCCGCCATAGCGCTTCGAGATCAGGCGTACGAAGGCGAGCTGACACTGATCGGTGAAGAGAGTCAGCTCCCGTACGAGCGACCGCCGCTGTCAAAGGCTGTGCTCCAGGGGGCAGCTGACGAACCGGACTGGGTCGCCGACAAGGCAGCCTACGCTGACAAGGCCATTGATCTTCGGCTCGGGACGACGGCGACTCGGATCGACCGGCATCGCAAGGTCGTGGTCGCCAGCCGCACCGAATATCCCTACGACAAGCTGCTGATCGCGACCGGCTCGGCGCCGCGGCGGCTCGACGTACACGGTTCCGACCTGGACGGTCTGCTGACCCTGCGAACCCTCGAGGAGTCTCTCGCGCTACGTGAGCGGTTCACTGACGGCGCCACGATCGTAATCGTGGGAGCTGGCTGGATCGGCTGCGAGGCTGCGGCCGCCGCCCGGCAGCGCGGGGCCCAAGTGACGATCGTCGAGCCACGGTCACAGCCCTTGCTCCACGTCGTCGGTGAGCAGATCGGCGCGACATTCGCCGCGCTCCATCGTGATCATGGCGTGGACCTCCGGTTGGGCACCGGGGTCAAGGGTTTCGCTGGCGAGGGCACGGCATCGTCGGTCCTGATCAAGGGCGGGCACTCCATACCGGCAGACACGATATTGATCGGCGTTGGCGCCGCACCGAACATCGCCCTCGCCGACGCCGCCGGCCTCACGCTCGCCGAGGGCGGGATCGCAGTCGATGCGACTCTGCGGAGTTCCGATCCCGACATCTACGCCGCCGGCGATGTGGCGGCCCATGATCATCCGAAGTATCGGCACCGGGTCCGCGTGGAGCACTGGGCCAATGCCAAGGATCAGGGGTTGCATGTGGCGGGCAACCTACTGGGCGCCGAAGCTCCGTATCTGTTGCGCCCCTTCTTCTTCTCCGACCAGTACGACCTCGGCTGCGAGTATCGCGGGCTCGCCGATCCCGCGAAGGACCGGCTCGTGGTACGAGGGGACTTGGCGTCCCGGGAGTTCACAGCGTTCTGGCTTCGGGACGGCGCCGTGGCAGCTGCGATGAATGTGAATCAGTGGGACGACGGCGACGCCCTTCAAGAGCTCGTCGACTCCGGCCGTCAGGTCCCCGACAAAGAGCTCCTCGCAACCTGACTCCTCCGCTTCTAACGCCGACTTGTCGGTGTGGGTGAGGGAGTTAGAAGAGGAGGGCTAGGGCCGGGTCGCTGAGGATGGCGGCCACATCGGCGAGGAAGGTCGAGCCCTGGGCGCCGTCCGCGAGCCGATGATCGAATGAGACCGACAGGGTCGTGACCCAACGCGGTTCGATCCGCTCGTCGGGTCCGTCGCCGACCACCCAGGGGCGGCGGGCGATCTGGCCGATGCACAGAATGCCGGACTCCCCCGGATTGAGAATCGGGATACCCCCATCGACACCAAACACCCCGATGTTGGTGATCGTGAACGTGCCGCCGGCCGTGTCTGCGGGTTGAGTCTTGCCCTCGCGCGCCGTTGTCACAACCTCGGTGAGCGCAGCCGCCAACTCGGCAAGGCTGAGCGACTCGGCGCCCTTGATGTTGGGGACGATGAGCCCTCGCGGGGTCGCGGCGGCGATCCCGAGATTGATCGAACTCTTGAGCACGATCTGCTGAGCCGTCTCGTCCCAGAACGAGTTGAGTTCCGGCGTACGCCCCAGCGCCAGGCAGACTGCCTTGGCGGCGATCAAGAGCGGGGACAGCCGAACATCAGCTAACTCCCGCCGAGTCTTGAGCCGCTCCACCAGCCGCATCGTCGCACTCACGTCGCAATCCAAGAACACCGAGACGTGCGGCGCAGTGAATGCCGAGCGCACCATAGCGTCCGCCGTGGATTTGCGTACACCCTTGATCGGGATCCGCACGTCCTCGCGCGGCGCTCGCCGGACTTCAACGGGCTCAGATCGCATGATCTCGGGGGCTTCGACAGGCTCGGCCCGCAGACGGGTGCTCGCCGCAGTCACATCGTCGCGGGTGATCACACCACCCGGCCCACTGCCAACCAAGGTTCCAAGATCAACACCCAGATCCTTGGCCAGCTTGCGCACCGGCGGCTTGGCAAGTACCGCGCCACCGGACGGGGTCGGCGCAGGCGCCGTCTCACCCGGCCCGGGTAACGGGGCGCCGGTTGGCGCATCCTGCTCGGCCTGCAACGGTTCCCGGTCGTCGGCGCGTCGTGAGACCGGAGCACGGGTGGAGAAGGTATCCGCAACCTGGTCGTGTGCCTCCACGGGCCCATCTCCTCCGCCGCGTCGTGGGCGGCGCTTTGCTGAGGTGGTTCGCGGGCCGTAACCGACCAAATTTGGCACCTGAGCCTCGCCGCCGCCGTTGGTCTCGGGCGGCGAAGCCTCGCCAACGCCATCCTCGATCGAGATGATCGGCGTACCGACATCGACCGTGTCACCCTCGTTCACCAGCAGCTCGGTCACCGTGCCGGTGTACGGTGTCGGCAGCTCGACCAACGACTTGCTCGTCTCGACTTCGACCAGGATGTCGTTGATCTTGACCTGGTCGCCGACCGCGACCCGCCAGGTGACGATGTCTGCCTCGACCAGTCCCTCGCCGGGGTCCGGTAGCCGAAATGTGTGCAACGCCATGCGAGCCCTTCCGCTCAGTAGGCCAGCGAGCGGTCGACCATATCGAGGACCCGATCAAGATCAGGAAGATATTCCTCCTCGACGCGGCTCGGCGGATATGGAATGTCGAAACCAGCAACCCGGAGTACTGGAGCCTCCAAGGAGTAAAAGCATTGCTCGGTGATCCGCGCTGCAAGCTCAGCACCCAGCCCGAGATTCAACTGAGCCTCGTGCACGGTGATCACGCGGCCGGTCTTCTGTACAGACTCATCCACCAGCGCCATGTCCAGCGGCGACAGCGAACGGAGGTCGATCACTTCAAGATCATGACCTTCCCCGCTGGCCGCTTCAGCCGCATCCAGACACGTCTTGACCATCGGCCCGTACGCGATCAAGGTGACGTCGGTTCCGGGTCGCACGACCCGCGCGGAATGCAATGGCGACGGAGATGCTGACTCGTCGACCTCGGCCCGCTCGTGATAGCGGCGCTTGGGTTCGAAGAAGATGATCGGGTCGTCCGAGGCCACAGCCTGCTGGATCATCCAGTACGCATCGACCGGATTGGCGCACGTCACGACTTTCAGCCCAGCGGTGTGGCAGAAGTAGGCCTCGGGGGATTCACTGTGGTGCTCGACGGCCCCGATGCCTCCGCCGTAGGGGATCCGGATCACGATCGGCATCCGCAGCAGCCCCCGAGACCGGTAGTGCAGCCGCGCGGCCTGGCTGACGATCTGGTCGAACGCCGGATAGACGAACCCGTCGAACTGGATCTCGCACACCGGGCGGTAGCCGCGTAGCGCCATCCCCACGGCGGTGCCGACGATGCCGGATTCGGCAAGCGGCGAATCGATCACCCGATGCTCGCCGAAGTCCTTCTGAAGGCCTTCAGTCACCCGGAAGACGCCACCGAGCTTGCCGACGTCCTCACCGGCGATCACGACCTTGGGGTCGGCTTCGAGGGTTCTGCGCAGGCCGGCATTGAGCGCCTTCGCCATGGTCAACATGGTCATCAGACGCCTCCCCCGTACGCTGGCTCCGCTTGTCGAAGCTCTTCGGCAGACTCAGCGCCCTCAAAGGTTGCCAGATATTCGGCAAAATTGGCCTTCTGCTGGGCCAGATATGGGGTCTGCTCGGCGTACACGTAGTCAAAGCAGTCCAAGATGCGGGGATCCGGGAGGTCGAGGCAGCGAGCTCGGAGATCGGCGGCATAGTCGGAGGCTTCGGACTCCACGTCGGCAAAGAAGGCCTCATCGCCGCTGCCGCTTCGAGTCAGGTACGCCCTGACGCGCTCAATCGGATCCTTCAACCGCCAGTGCTCGAGCTCGTCAGCGAGCCGATACTTCGTCGGATCGTCGGAGGTGGTGTGGGCGCCCATGCGATAGGTGTAGGCCTCGATCAAGGACGGGCCGCTGCCCGTGCGCGCTCGGTCGAGGGCCGCTGTCGTAGCTGCGTAGACCGCGAGCACATCGTTGCCGTCGACGCGTACGCCGGGGAAACCGAAGCCAGAAGCCCTACGATACAAGGGAATTCGGGACTGACGTTCAATCGGCTCGGAGATTGCCCACTGATTGTTCTGACAGAAGAAGACAATGGGCGCGTTGTAGGAACTGGCGAAGATGAAAGCCTCGTTGACATCGCCCTGGCTGGTAGCGCCGTCCCCGAAGTAACCCACTACCGCCATGTCGCGGTCGGGATCGCCGGTGCCAACCAGGCCATCGCGTTCCACCGCCATCGCATAGCCAGTGGCATGAAGGGTCTGCGCCCCGATGACGACCGTGTAGAGGTGGAAACGGCTCCTCTGAGAGTCCCAACTACCAAGATCAACTCCGCGGAACAGGGCCAGCAGGTGCAGTGGGTCGACACCCAGGCACCACGCGACGCCGTGCTCTCGATAGGTGGGGAAGACGAAGTCCTGCTTGCCCAGGGCGCGCCCCGAACCAACCTGGGCCGCCTCCTGGCCCAGACACGAAGCCCACAGTCCGAGTTCGCCCTGGCGCTGCAGGGCGGTCGCCTCGGAGTCGACCCGGCGGGTCAACACCATGTCGTGGTAGAAGCTCTTGATCTGATCGTCGTCGCCGGTGAAGGAGTACTCGGGATGTTCCACCCGCTCGCCCTCCGGGGTAAGCAACTGGACCAGTTCGACCTCTCCGCTCGCACCGCTGGCGTCGCTCATTGGTGCATCCTCTCGTTACCGGATGCGGTGGTTCCGCATCTCATCGGTCCCGGTGCGGGATCGCCGCGCTGGGTGGTACCACCACCCTCCGGGGCGTTGGTTTTCGCTCCGGCTCGCCACGTCTGCGAGCGGACTTGGACTGCACGGCGACTCCTTGTGGGTGCACCGGGCCAGCCGCACCCCAACGTACCGCCTCACTTTCGGAGGCGGGAAAACAACTTGCATGTCCTACCTCTTTGGGCGCGTTGTTCACTTAGGCCGGCCGCGAGCTGGTGCAGTCGGCGAAACAGGCCGGCCAGATTCGCCTCCTTCGTCGCACGCAATCACGCGTTGTTTTCACTTGGGCCGGCCGCGAGCTCCTGCAGTCGGCGAAGCGGGCCGCTTGTCGTAGTGCCTCTGCACGCTGAGCTTGTGGGAGCGCGGGACCGGCGCCCTTCGACAGGGTCAGGGCGGCGCAAATCGCCACGGGATTCCCACAAGACCTCACTCCAGCCGTTCACTGTCGGCACGACACGCCGGGTCGAAGCGCGGCTAACGTGAGCTCTTGAGGGATTGCTGGAAGCGCAGGATGCGGATCAGGGCCGCTCCCACTGCCTCCGGGCCGGCGGCGAGGGAGACGCGGACGGCAGCGCCACCATCCCGTTGATCGAAGTCGGTCCCCGGAGTGAGCGCCACGCCATGTTGTTCCAGCAGCGCCTCGCACCACGACTCCGAGTCGGGGTACTGGCCGAGCTGGCTGCCGATGCCCGCGTACACATAGAAGGCACCATCGGCAGGTGCGACGCCGTTCCAGCCAAGATCATCGAGGGCTGCCAGCACGATCGCCCGGGCGTCTGCGAAGGCTGCGACCGCAGCATCGGCTTCCCGGTAGGACTCCTCGGTGAAGGCGGCGATCGCCGCATGCTGGGCCGGTACCGGCGGACACAGCGTGAAATTCCCGGCCAGCGCGTCGAAGGCCGCCACCAGGTCGGCCGGAACCAGGCTCCAACCGAGCCGCCAGCCCGTCATTCCCCAGTACTTGGAGAACGAAGAGATCACGATTGCCTCGCGATCATGTTCCCATGCGCAGCTGGCTGCGACTGTGCGATCGGTGATCCCGTGGTAGATCTCATCACTCACCAACCGGACCTCATGATCACGACACCAGGCTGCGAGTTCGGCAAGATGATCGGGAGCGATCATGGTCCCAGTGGGATTGGCCGGAGAGGCAACGACCAATCCCGCGAGCGGCGCGGCCGCGTGTGCCTGCTCTAGCATCTCCACGGACGGCTGGAAGCGCTCCGCCGGACCGCAGGCCAACTCGACGACCTGACAACCCAACGAGGCCAAGATGTTCCGGTACGCCGGATAGCCTGGCCGGGTCAACGCCACCCGGTCACCATGATCAAAAGCTGCCAGGAAGCCGAGTAAGAATGCGCCCGATGAACCTGTCGTCAATGCGATCTGATCTTCATCGACGTCGAATGAGTACCAGCGCCGGTAGTGTGCGGCGATCTCGCGTCGCAACGGTTTGATCCCAAAGGTTTCCGTATAACCCAGCGGCGTACGGTCCACCATCAGCTCGGCGGCTCGACGCCGGACATCCGCCGGAGCACCCTGAGACGGCTCGCCGGCACAGAGCGAGATGACGTCCCGGCCCTGGGCACGTAGCTGTGCCACGCGATTGAGGATGCTCATGACCGCGAACGGTGGGACAGCAGCCCGGCGTGACGGCTTCATGCGCTCTGCAGGCGTTTGCGCGCGCGGTAAGCGGCGACGTTGGTCCGATTGCCGCAGTTTCCGGTGTCGCAGTAGCGCTTCGAGGAGTTCTTGGAGAGGTCGACCAGCACATCCTCGCAGTCATCGGCGGCGCAGATCCGCAGGCGGCCCAGCGCGTCGGCCCTGATCAGATCGAGAAAGGCCATCGCCGCCTCGGCTGCGATCCGGTCAGCGAGCGGGGCATCCGGACGGGTGACGTGCAGGTGCCAGTCCCACTCATCGTGACGCGCCAGGTAAGGCCGCGCGTCGGCCTCTTCCAGAATTTCGTTGACTAGAGCGGCTGCCTCGTCGCGGTCCGCGACTGTCCAGAACCTGCGCAGTCGAGGGCGCAGGGCACGTACTGATTCGAGCTCCTCATGGTTCCGGCGAACGACACCAGAGTAGGGACTGCGGGCCAGGAAATCGTCGAAGTCAGCCAAGCTGACCAGCGAGTCACCGTCGAGCCCAACAGTGTTCACCAGGGCCGCGGCCTCGGCAAGAGCGCGCTCGCTGTCATGACTAAAAAGCATCTTGACTCCTGACACGATGTACTCTAGTGTCACTAGTGTACTCGATTTTGGTCATGACTGAGATGCGGACAAGCTGAGGAGGAGAGGGAGATGACGACCGTTGCTCGGGAAGAAGCCCGAACGGTCGCCGACCTGAGCTATGGCACGGGACTGGCCCTTGCGCTTGTCTCGGCGTCATCCTTTGGACTCTCAGGCTCCCTTGCCCGTTCGCTGTTGGATTTGGGGTGGTCGCCCACAGCCGTGGTCGCGGCCCGTGTCGGAGGCGCGTTCCTGGTCCTTCTTCTACCATCCCTGATCCTTCTGCGACGGATCGGACTGCCGACCAGCAAGCAGGCCGTTCGGATCCTGGCGTATGGCGTGGTCGCAATCGCTCTCGCCCAGCTCTGCTACTTCAGCGCGGTGCAGTACCTCTCGGTCGGTGTCGCCTTACTGCTGGAGTACCTGGCACCGGTCATACTGATCGCCTGGCACTGGGCGCGAAGCCAGCGCCGGCCCGCGTGGCCCGTGCTTGCGGGCGCCGGGTTGTCGATCGTCGGTCTTGCCTTTGTTCTCGACCTTCGGAC
Organism: uncultured Actinomycetota bacterium; assembly: GCA_963759635.1. Taxonomy (GTDB): domain Bacteria; phylum Actinomycetota; class Actinomycetes; order Propionibacteriales; family Propionibacteriaceae; genus Microlunatus. The sequence goes on along the minus strand of CAVXAP010000021.1, from coordinate 267,596 downwards.
GGGGCTGACCCTCAATCCGACCGGCGTCGCCTGGGGTCTGGGTGCCGCCCTGTGTCTCAGCGCGTACTTCCTCCTCAGCGAGGACAAGGGAGCCGATGCGCCAATCCACCCGCTGCTGTTGACGACAGCCGGGACGGGCATCGGTGCGGTGATCTTGCTGGCTGCCTCGGCCGCCGGCATCCTTCCGCTGGCTGCACAGACCGGGGTCACAGTCCTGGCGGACCGGGCCGTCGGCTGGTGGCTCCCAGCCTTGTTGTTGATCTTGATTAGCGCGGTACTCGCGTATCCGAGCGGCATCGTCGCGGTGCGCAGGCTCGGTAGCTCGCTGGCGTCGTTCGTGTCGCTGACTGAGGTGATCTTCGCGGTGGGCTTGGCTTTCGTACTGCTCGGACAGCGTCCCGAGCCGATACAGCTCGTTGGCGGCGTGTTGATCTTGGCCGGGATCGCCCTCGTGCAGCGGCCGATTCGGCCGAAGGAAGTTGTCGAGGCAGGAACCTGAGCTCGGCTAGGACTTTCCGAAGTCGGTAACCAGCCAGACCTTGCGGTGTACCGAGTCGTTGATAACGTCGATGCCAACGTCGGCGTAAGTCTTGCTCAAGATGTTCTTGCGGTGCCCGTCGTCGGGCGGCTTCTCGTTGTACATCGCCTTCTGCACGGCGAGAACGCCACTTTGCGAACGGCTGGTGTTGTAGGCGATGTTCTGGCCGACGGCGCTCCATCGGTAGCCAGCAGCCGAGACACGCGAACCGAGTGCTGCCTCGCCGCTCAGCTGGTGGCTCAGCGTGTTCGCTTTGGCCATGGCCAAGTTGTGGGTGTGCGCCGACGAGACGAGCTTGCTGTTGAGCTTCAGGGCTGGCAGTCCATGGTTCGCGCGCTCGTCGTTGAGTTCAGCGAGGACCGCCTTCGCCCAGTCGGAGCGCGTCGCATAGCTGGAAGCGCTGCCGGACGTCTTGGCAGCCGCCGATTTCGTGGCCTGGGTCGGTTTCCTGGAGAGGGTCGGCTTTTTGGTAAGGGTCGAGGTTGTGTGATGGGTCTGCTTAGCGGTCGCTGCTCGCCGCTTGGCCGCCGTTGATGCAGTGCGCTGGCTCGTTGTCGATCGTGTAGCTGTCGGACGCTGCTTCTCGCGATGACATACGGCTGGTTTTTCTAGTCGCTGACACTCAGGCCGAGCATGCGCGCTGGCCCGCGGCGCGCGGCTGAAGCGACTCGGCGTCGCCGTTGGGTACGGCGACGGAGTGGCCGGAATAGCCACGAGTCGCTGATCCTGGTCAGCAGGTGCGCGGGGGTCGCTGATGGCCGAGCCCCCGAACAGGGCAGTTCCAACAACCGCGGCACTGACGACCATCGCAGCACTCGCCGAGACGATTCGTAGTCCTGTGCTGGTCACGTTGCCTTCATCGCGCACGACGACCCCCGAATAGGTCACGATTGGATAACGACCCGTGTTAGCCAAACATAGTCCAACCGCTTCCAGCAAGCGCCGGTCGTCATGTGGACACGCCGTACACTGCGCCGGTGGGCAGCGATGCGGGTGAGTCAAGTGGCGTCCTGATCGCGGGTACGTCCTCCGACGCGGGAAAGTCGCTGGTGGTCACCGGGTTGTGCCGGGCGCTCGCGCGCCGCGGCATCGCGGTCGCGCCGTTCAAGGCGCAGAACATGTCGAACAACTCCTGTGTCTGCCGTGACGGCGCTGAGATCGGTCGCGCGCAATACCTACAGGCGCAAGCCGCCGGACTCGCCCCCGAATCGGCGATGAACCCCGTGCTCCTGAAACCTGGATCCGATCGCCGGGCGCACATCGTGCTCCGAGGCCGGCCCAGCGGCACGTTGGAATCGGGGGAGTACGTCAGCGGGCGCGGCCACCTGGCCGCCGCCGCCTTCGCGGCGTATGACGAACTCGCGAGTCGCTTCGGAGTGATCATCTGCGAAGGCGCCGGATCTCCTGCGGAGATCAACTTGCGGGACGGCGACTACGTGAACCTTGGGCTGGCGCGGGCCAAGATGCTGCCGGTAGTTGTGGTCGGTGACATTGATCGCGGGGGTGTTTTTGCTTCCCTCTACGGAACCCTGGCGCTGCTCGATGACGATGACCGGCAGTTGATCACCGCCTTCTTGATAAATAAGTTCCGCGGGGACGTCCAGGTCTTGCAGCCCGGGCTGGACGAGCTCACCCGGCGGACCGGCGTGCCATTCGCGGGTGTGCTGCCGTGGCTTCCCGATGTCTGGTTGGATGCGGAGGACACGCTCGAGGTGGCGGCCTGGCGGGTCCAGAGGGCAGCAGCCGGGGCGCTCCGAGTGGCGGTGGTGAGGCTGCCCCGGCTGTCGAACGGTACCGATGTAGAGGCGCTTGCGGCCGAATCTGGAGTTGAGGTGCTGGTCACCACGGACGCGCATTCAGTGGCTGGTGCTGATCTTGTGGTGCTACCGGGGACGAGGTCTACCGTCAGCGATCTGGGCTGGTTGCGGCGGACCGGGCTGGCGGAGGTGATCGAAGGTCGAGTACGACGTGGTGCGCCGGTACTGGGCATCTGTGGCGGATACCAGATGCTGGCGCGAGTGATCGATGACTCGATCGAGTCAGCCACGGGGATGGTCGAAGGGCTCGGACTGCTGCCCACCAAGATCAGATTCGGTGCCGAGAAGGTGCTCCGACGGCCGACGGGTACGTGGCACGGGCATCAGGTAGAGGCGTACGAGATTCACCATGGGATTGCCCAGATCGACGGTGAGGCTGAACCATTCCTCGACGGCTGGCGGCGCGGTCCCGTCTGGGGGACCATGTGGCACGGTGCGTGGGAAAACGACGGCTTCCGGCGCGCCTGGCTGATCGAGATCGCCGCTGCCGCTGGATCGCCGTGGCGCCCCGATCCTGACGCACCGGCCTATCAGCTGCGACGAGAAACCATGATCAATACGCTGGCGGACGCCGTAGAGCAGCATGTGGATCTTGGTCTACTGCTGGCAGGTACGCGAGTCGCTGGACGGCTGTGACGATCCACGCCCTGGTCATCGGCATCGGAAGCGGCGACGCTGATCACCTGACCCGCGAAGCCGTTGTGGCCCTGAACCAGGTCGACGTATTCCTGGTGGCCGACAAGGGGACCGCGAAGCAGGACCTCGTCAGGCTACGCGAGGAGGTCTGCCAGACGCTGATCAGCCACGATCACTATCGATTCGTCGAAGTGCCGGACCCCGAGCGCGGACCCGATCGCGAACGAGACGATGTGGACTATCGGGCTGGCGTGGCAGCCTGGCATGAGGCCCGAGCTCAGCGGTATGCCGAAATCATCAGAACCGAGGCCGGCGATGGGGGAACTATCGGTTTCCTGGTATGGGGTGATCCCGCCTTCTACGACTCCACGATCCGCATCGTCCAGTCGATCGCTGATCTCGGAGTTGATCTTCACCTGACGGTCATCCCAGGCATCAGCAGCATCCAACTGCTCGCCGCGCGGCACAAGATCGTCCTGAACCGAGTCGGCCAACCCATCCATGTGACGACCGGACGGCGGCTGCTCGATGAGTACTCCCCCGCCCTCGGCGACGTAGTCGTCATGCTCGATGGTGAGCTGGCGTGTGGCGGACTGGCCGATCGGTTCGGTGATCTCATGATCTTTTGGGGCGCCCAACTGGGACTGTTCGATGAAGCGCTTGTCTCAGGGCAGTTGAGCGAGGTCATCGACGAGATCCGAGCTAAGCGCGCCGCGGTACGCAACGCTCGTGGCTGGGTGATGGACACTTACCTGCTGCGGCCACCGGGCGAGCGCTTCAGATGATCATGAGCCAAATGTGGTTGACCGCTGCGTTGCGCTCGCTCGATCCGGCAGTTCGAGCTGAAGCCTAGTGCCCGAAAGTGCTCAGGATGCTCGCTACGAGATCCCGGGGTTCCTCGCTCGTCAGCGCGGTAGCGGCAACGATCAATCGTGCCTCAGCCTCCAGGGTGATCGTGGCTGCGTGCTGGCTGCCTGCCTAGTTCATCCAGACGATCATGATGCGGCCACCCGGATCGTGATCAGCCAGCAGAGCGGGGACGTCTTTCGGCTGACGTGACACCTCGGTGACTAGCATCAGAGGGTGGCTCGAAGCCTACTGGAGCGTGATCAGGAGCTCGCCACCCTTCTGGATGCGGCGCGCGGGGCTGCTGGCGGAGAGGGCTCGGTGGTGCTGCTGCACGGGGAGGCGGGCATCGGCAAGACGAGCCTGGTGTCAGCAATCCGGTCACAGTTGCCCGCAGAGATGCGGATGCTGGTCGGCAGCTGTGACGCGCTCAGCACGCCTCGTACACTCGGGCCGTTCCGGGACTTAGCCGCAGCGGTGGGTCCACGCCTGGGCCAGGCATTGCAGGCGGGCGAGCGCGACGTGGTCATGGACGCCTTGCTGGACGAGTTGCAGCGGCCGCCGCCCAGCACGCTCGTGGTGGAGGACGTCCACTGGGCAGACGAGGCGACTCTCGACACCCTGCGCTTCCTGGTACGCCGGATCGCGCAGCTCCCAGTCGTACTGCTGCTTACGTACCGCGACGACGAGCTGTCGCGGGCCTCTCGGAGCCGGCCGTGCGCGCCCTGGTCGCCGGCAGCCCGCTCGACGCCGAAAAAGCCTTCGCCCTCACTGACGGAAACCCATATTTCGTCAGCGAGCTGGTCGCCTCGGCGGTCGACTCGAGCGTCCCGCCGACGGTCGTCGATGCCGTTCTGGGCAGCTGCGCAGGCTCAAACCAGCACATCAGGACATCGTGGAGCTGTTCGCTGTTGTGCCGTCGGCCATCGACCGCCAACTCGTCGATGCCCTGACAAATGACCAGTCCGCGATCGAGGCTGCCGAGGAGCGCGGATTGCTCACAGTCCAGCCTCATCAGGTGCTGTTCCGCCACGAGCTCACCCGCCGGGCGATCGCGGACACCTTGCCTGTGACGCGTCGTCTGGAGATCAACGCACGCGTGCTTACCGCGATGGAAGGCCTCGGTACCTACGACGCCGGCCGGCTGGTGCATCACGCCTCCGAGGCCGGTGACGTGGACGCTCTGGTCAGGTATGCACCCATTGCAGCGCGGGATGCCGCCACATCTGGTGCCCACAGGGAGGCCGCCGCCCATTTCGCACTGGCACTTGCTCATGAGAACCGCTTCACGCGGGCAGAGCTGGCTGACCTCTTTGAGGAATGTGCCGTGGAGCGTTACACGATCAGCGCCGCGGCCGACGCGGTCACGGCCCAGCACCGCGCAGTCGCCTTGCGTCGGCAGCTACAAGATCAGCAAGCGCTCGGGCTAAGCCTTCGCTGGTTGTCCCGGATGATGTGGTACAACGGCACGCGAGCCGGCGCGGACGAGGCAGCTGAGGAAGCTACCGCTGTGCTAGGAAAGGTCGGAGACGAGGGGCTGTTCGCGTTCGCGCTGAGCAATCAGTCGCAGCTTGCGATGCTGGCGCACCGTAGTGAGGAGGCAGCAAGGCTGGCTCGCCGCGCCATTGCGCTGGCCACGGCCGCAGGCGCAACTCCGGTGGTCGCGCATGCGCTCACCAACCTCGGTCAAGCCCGGTGGCAGAGCGGAGACAGCGGCGGCTTCGAGGATTTGCACGAGGCTGTGCGTGTTGCATTGTCCATCAATGACGTCGAGGACGCATGTCGGGCGTACGTCGACATCGTGTGGAGTCTGTTGGACGAGTTCCGCCTAGATGATGCGGAGCCGTTCATGATCGAGGCGTTGGCCTTGGCCGAACAAGCCGAGTTCATCGGCCCTCTCGCCTATCTGCAGGCGTGTAAGAGCAGGCTTGAGCTTGCCCGTGGTCAGTGGGAGGCCGCCGTCGAAGCGGCAGAGCTCCCGCGCAAGTCACAGCCGGTCGCTCGCTGCGCGGCATTGACAGTCATCGCGACGGTACGGATCCGGCGTGGCGAGGCAGGCGCAACCGAGCTACTTGACGAAGCCCAGCGGCTCGCGGAGCGGATGGACGAGCTGCAACGGATCGGTCCGGTGGCCGCCGCATGTTGCGAGCAAGCCGCCTTGCGGGGCGATCCCGCGGCTGTGATCGACATCGCCAAACCGGTCTATGAGGAGGCCATCCGGCTGGGCGACCGGTACTTGCAGGCGGAGCTGGCCTATCGACTGGGGCAGGCCGGCCGCGCTGTCGATCCGCCTGTCGTGGACCATCCTTTCGCCTTGCAGGCCAACGGGGACTGGCAAGCCGCGGCAGAGGCCTGGGCGGAGCGGGGGTGTCCCTACCACCAAGCAGCGGCCCTGGCCGACAGCCACGATCCAGCCGCACTACTCGAGGCGCTGCGGATCCTGGATTCGCTTGGGGCGACCCCGCTGGCACGGCAGGTCAGGGCTGGATTGCGCCAGCTCGGGGTGCCGAGCGTGCCACGCGGGCCGATGGCAGGCACTCGGGAGAATCCTGCTGGCCTCACCGATCGACAGCTCGAGGTGCTCCGACTGCTGGCTCGCGGCTTGACCAACGGAGAGATCGCGACACAGCTCGTGCTGTCGGTGCGCACCGTAGATCGTCACGTCGCCGAGATCTTGGCAAAGCTGGGTGTGACGTCCCGCCGCCAGGTTGCGGCTCGGGCTGAAGCGCTAGGGATCGCGGTGCCGCGCCGCTAGGGAGGTCGGCTAGCTACCCATGCCTCCACGGCCGCGGTGTGTCGATCTGGGTAGGTCATCGCGTCGATTTCGGTAGTGCTTGCCGATGATCTTGCGCGCCCTTTGCGCGTAGAACCTGATCAAGGAACAGGCCACTTGGAGGACACCATGATCAACAATGCCGTTGCGGCGACACCAGAAGGGCTGCGGGTACTCATCGCCGGCGGCGGTATCGCCGGACTGAGCCTGGCCCGAGCCCTCAAAGACGCCGGCCACAGCCCGCTCGTCATTGAGCGCAACCGCGAATGGCCGACCAAGGGAACCGCTCACTATCTCCCGGCCAACGCCGTACGAGCGCTGGATCAACTTGGTCTCGGAGAGGCGGTAGCTGCAGCTGCTCACCCGATTAGCCGCCAACGGGTCACCGGAGCTAGTGGACGGACGCTGGTTGATCTTGCGGTGTCGAGCATCTGGGGCGAGGATGCCAGTTGCCCGGCAATCCGGCACAACACACTGCACGAGCTGCTGCGCGCGGCAACCTTCGACGTCTCCGTACGCCTCGGAACTACGATCGCCGCTCGCCTCCACGATGGCGAAATCAAGCTCAGCGACTGCTCGGTCCAACACTACGACGTGCTGGTCGGTGCCGACGGCGTCGGCTCGGTGGTGCGGACCGCCGGCATCGGTGGCGCTGAGCCGAAGCACACCGGCCGCTGGTGTTGGCGCTTCATCGCCGACGGTTGGGACGGCGAGGACGACACATGGCACGCTCGACTTGCCCCTGGTCGCAGTCTGGTCACGATGCCGCTGGGCGAAGGAGCCGTCTACTGCTATGCCGACATCGCCAGCGCCAACGGCCGGCCACCGGGCGACTGGCGGGACTATTTCGATGGCTTCGGCAAGCCGATCGCCGACCTGTTGGCTCAGGCCGGTCAGGCGTACAGCACACCGATCACCGAAGTTGATCAGCCGTACGCCTTCCTCGGCCGGACGGTCTTGATTGGCGACGCCGCTCACGCAATGTCGCCGGCATTGGCTCAAGGTGTGGCGCTAGCGGTGGAGGACGCACTGGTGCTGTCAGAGACCCTCAGCAGTTTTCCGGTCTACGAGGCGCTACCCGCGTACGAGCAGCGGCGGGCTCCGCGAATCGCCTGGGTTCGTGCGCAATCCCACCGCAGCGATCACACTCGAGGGCTAACACCAGTTGTACGCGACCAGCTGGTATGGCTGACTGGGCGCCGCATGGTGGCCAGCCGACGAGCGATGCTGGCGATGCCCTGACGCTCGCACGAGGAGGAGGCACCTCTCGGCGGTTCCGAAATGCTTGACCGCGTGCCGGGGCTGGGATTGACTTGCCGCCAAATGACCACGAATGAAGGCCGGCGCGCGGCGCCCAAGGTGGCAGCTGAGCGCGACCCGCTTGGGATGATCAACGGCGAGGGTGTGATCACGGGCACCGTGGTGTCCGCTGCAGTCATCGCCGCGGCAGCTGGGCATCTGGACGAGACACGGATCGTTCTCGCCATTCTCGGAACTGCGTTCATTTACTGGCTGGCGCATCTGCATGCTCGGACCCTGGGTGACGCCGTAAAACACCACACACATCCGATCGACGCACTGAAAGAGGCGCTCGCGGAGACGTGGCCAATTCTGGCGGCGGCCCTTGTTCCCGCCATCATCTTGCTCGTCACCCAACTCGCTGGCGTGAAAATCCGTACCGGAGCTTGGATTGCTGTGATCGCCAGCACTGTGTTGTTGACCGTCTACAGCTTCCTGGCGGGCCGTCGCGGTGGACTGGGCCTCGGTGGCAGCCTGGTGAGCGCTGCGGTCGGCGCGGCTCTGGGACTCCTTGTCGTCGGCCTAAAGGCGAGCCTGCACTGACGTCATCCCGCACGAACCTCCGCAAGCACTCGGCCCACGGCGGCCAGGGTCCGCTCCACATCCTCATCTGTGGTCCGCCAGTTCGAAACCGAGATCCGCAGCACGGCTTGTCCGTGCCAGGTCGAGGGGGTCATCCATGCGGTGCCGTCCTTCAGCAGCCGCGCAGCCACCTCACGCGTCACCTCGTCGGAACCGAACGACACGCAGACCTGGGTGAACACCACATCGTTCACGACGCGTACGCCATCCATCTCGCCTAGCCCCGCAGCGAATCGACGGGCATGGGCAGAGAACCGCTCGACCATCTCGGCCACGCCGCGGCGACCCAACGACCGCAGTGCGGCCCAGACCGTGAAGCCACGGGCGCGGCGAGAGAACTCAGGGACCGTAGAGAACGGGTCCGGGCGCTCATCCTGGATCAGGTACGCGGCGTGCGCGCCCATTGCGGCGTACATCGCCTCGGCATTGGCCACGATCGCGATCCCGTTGTCGTAGGGCACATTGAGCGTCTTGTGGGCATCGGTGGCCCAGGAATCGGCCCGTTCGGCGCCGGTCACCAGCGCACGATACGTCGGCGACGCGGTCGCCCATAGCCCAAAAGCGCCATCAATATGCACCCAGGCTCCGTACCGATGGGCAAGATCAACAGCATCCCCGATCGGATCAAACGCTCCACTGTGAACGTTGCCCGCCTGCAGGCACACGATCAATGGCTTGCCGCTGGCCTTCGCGAGGGTGTCGGCCAGCGCGCCAATCCGGATCCGACCTTGATCATCAGCCGGAACGGCAATGCTGCGGGACTCGCCGAGGCCAAGGAAGCGCAGCGCGACGTCGACCGTTTCATGGCGTTCCTCGCCGACGATGACCGTCACCTCTGGCGCGCCGTACAAGCCGTCGCGCTCGACATTCCAGCCCACCCGGCGTAACACCTCGTGGCGAGCTGCTGCGAGACAGGTGAAGTTGGCGACCATCGCTCCGGTGACGAAGCCGACCGCGGAGTTGGTCGGCAGCCCGAGTAGGTCGAGCAGCCACTCACTGGCCACCCATTCCGCGCCCGCGGCGGCCGGCGACATCACCAGCAGCCCTGCGTTCTGGTCCCATGTCGAGGTCAGCCAGTCGGCGGCCAGCGCGGCAGGGAGCGTGCCGCCGATCACCCAGCCGTAGAACCGGCCGGACGGCATCGCCACGACTCCCGGCCCGGCACCGGCGATCAACTCCTCGATGACCGCCAGCGGCTCCGCACCTTCCTCAGGCAACGGCCGCCGTAATGCGGCGGCCACGCCGTCAACGTCGGTACGCGCCGCGACCCGCCGGTCGGGCAGATCCTCGAGAAACGCCGCAGCCTCCTCGAGCACACGCTCCAAGACTTTGTCTTCATCCGTCATTTGGTCACTCCCTGCGGCATTGATGGCCATACCCGCAATTGCTGATCAGGCACCCCCGCGAGTGAGGGTTGGCCATACCCTGCCATCCTGATACCTCGCATCCACGGCCGCCTCGGCTACCTTCTGCCGCGGCGGGGGTCGGAACCTACGTAAACCTACGTTGCAGTCGCTTTGCACAGGCTGCATCGTGTGCAGAGCGCAAGAAACCTGTGCAGAGCTGGGTTCGCATCACAGCTCAGGCGAGGTTGGCGAAAGTAGGGCCAGATCACTTCGTACGCCCGGGATTGCGGTTTGAGGTGGTCGATTCGGGACCTGCGGATGCGCCAGCCGTTGTACTGCTGCACGGGTCGAGGGCAAGGCTCCGGTGAGAGCCTTGATCAGCGTCGGATCCATTGAGCGGCGGCTAGCAGCGACCAGCGCGCCTGCCCCTTTTCTCCACTGCTGCCAGGATGGGGTCAGTTCACCACATCCTCAAGATCTCCCTCGACATCGAGGTAGACCTGCTGCAGCTGACTGATCAACTCAGGATCAGGCTCCTCCCACAATCCGCGGTCGGCTGCCTCATTGAGCTTCTCGATGATGCCGCGGATTGCCCAGGGGTTAGCGCGCTTCATGAAGTCCTGATTGCCCTTGTCCAGCACGTAACTCTCAGCCAGCTGCGCATACATCCAGTCCGTGACCACCCCGGCGGTCGCGTCAAAGCCGAAGAGGTAGTCGACGGTCGCCGCCAGCTCGAACGCACCCTTGTAGCCGTGGCGTTGCATCGCCGCGATCCAGCGCGGGTTGATCACCCGGGCTCGAAACACCCGGGCCGTCTCCTCGGTCAGCGAACGGGTCCGGACACTGTCCGGAGTGGTCGAGTCGCCGACGTACGCCTTCGGTTCGGCGCCAGTCAGCGCGCGGACGGTCGCCACCATCCCGCCGTGGTATTGGAAATAGTCATCTGAATCGGCGATGTCATGCTCCCGGGTATCCACATTCTTAGCAGCCACCGCGATCCGCCGATAGTTGGCTTCCATGTCATCTCGAGCAGGGATTCCATCAAGATCACGTCCGTACGCGAAGCCGCCCCAGGCGGTATAGACCTCGGCAAGATCATGATCATTGCGCCAGTTGCCTGCTTCAATCAGCGGCAGGATGCCTGCCCCGTACGAGCCGGGCTTGGACCCGAAGATCCGAGTTGTCGCCCGTCGCGCGTCACCGTGCGCTGCAAGATCATCTTGCATGTGCCGCCGGACGAAATTCAGCTGACTCGGCTCGTCGCGATCTGCCACCAGACGTATGGCGTCATCCAACATTGCCACCACGTGCGGGAACGCGTCGCGGAAGAAGCCAGAAATCCGAACCGTCACATCGACCCGCGGACGACCCAATTCAGTGAGATCGATCGCCTCGAGCCCTACCACGCGCCGAGAGGCGTCGTCCCAGACAGGCATCACACCGAGCAGGGCCAACACTTCGGCAATGTCATCGCCGCTGGTCCGCATCGCCGATGTGCCCCAGACGGACAACCCCACCGACTGTGGATACTCCCCCGCCTCGTTGAGGTGCCGCTGCAGCAAGGATTCGGCCATTGCTTGGCCGGTCTGATACGCCAGTCGGGAGGGGATCGCTTTGGGATCGACGGAATAGAAGTTGCGGCCAGTCGGCAGCACGTTGATCAGTCCGCGTAGCGGAGACCCGGACGGTCCAGCCGCCACGTAACCGCCATCCAAGGCATGCAAGATCGCGCTGATCTCGTCGCCGGTTCGGGAGAGCCGTGGTATCACTTCCTGGCATGCAAAACGCAGTGCCGCCGACGCTTCCTCGTTCGGCCCTCTCACGACACGTTGCACGATCTCGGGGACGACGTCCGCAGACCAGCCAGTTGCGGCGAGCGCTGCAACCAGCTCACGAGCTTGCGCCTCAACGGCATCCACCTCAGGAAGTGATGCCTCGCTGCCGAGCTCGAGCGCGGTCCGCAGGCCCAACACTCCGTTGGCCTGGCCGCCAAAGATCTGAGACGCCCGCAGCACCGCCAGCACCAGGTTGATCAACTCATCGCCTTCAGGCACGTGGCCGAGGACATGCAGTCCATCACGGATCTGCGCATCCTTGATCTCACACAGCCAGCCGTCGACATGGAGAACGAACTCGTCGAAGGCCTCGTCGTCCGGAGCCGCCTCCAGACCAAGATCGTGATCTAGCTGCGCTGCCTGGACAAGCGTCCAGATCTCGCCACGCAGCGCGGGGGCCTTGGCGGGGTCCATCGCGTTGACCTGCGCGTACTCGTCGAGCAGTTGCTCCAGCCGCGCAATGTCGCCATATGTCTCGGCGCGCGCCATCGGTGGTATCAGATGATCAACAATCGTGGCATGCGCTCGTCGCTTGGCCTGGGTGCCCTCACCGGGATCGTTGACCAGGAACGGATAGATCAGCGGTAGCGAACCGATCGCCGCGTCGGTGCCGCAGGATGCGGACATGCCCAGATTCTTGCCCGGCAGCCATTCCAGATTGCCGTGCTTGCCGACGTGGATCACCGCGTGCGCAGCGAACTCCCGCTCCAGCCAGCGATACACGGCCAAGTAGTGGTGGGAGGGAGCAAGATCAGGATCGTGGTAGATCGCAATCGGGTTCTCCCCGAAACCGCGCGGCGGCTGTACCAAGATCACCACGTTGCCTGCCAGGAGGGTGGCGGCAACGATCTCCCCCTCTGGGTTCCTGCTGCGGTCTACAAACAGTTCACCGGGTGCCTCTCCCCACGCATCGGTGACCACCTCGACAAGATCCGCTGGGAGTTCGGCGAGCCAGCGGCGGTAGGTCTTCGCCGGAATGCGGACGGGCTGGCCGGACAACTGCTCGGCCGTGAGCCACTCAGGATCTTGCCCGCCGGCCGCGATCAGCGCGTGGATCAGTGCATTGCCCGCGGTGGTGTCCGGATGCTCCCCCTCGACCGGATCGAGCTGACCGGTTCCGGGAATCTCGCCCGGTGCACCCAGGTCGTAACCGGACGCACGCATCGCTCGCAGCAGCTTGATCACGGATACGGGGGTGTCGAGCCCGACGGCGTTGCCAATTCGTGAATGCTTCGTCGGGTACGCCGAGAGCACAATCGCGATGCGCCGTTCGCCAGCCGGAATATGCCGCAACCGGGCATGATTGACGGCGGTCTCGGCGACGCGGCGGCACCGTTCATGATGAGCGACGTACACCGGCAGGCCATCGGCGTCGGTCTCCTTGAAGGAGAAAGGCACTGTGATGATCCGGCCATCGAACTCCGGGATCGCCACCTGAGTGGCCACATCAAGCGGCGTCATGCCTTCATCGGAGGCAGCCCAGGACGCCCGGTCCCAGGTCAGACATAAGCCTTGGAGGATGGGGATGTCGAGGGCGGCAAGGGCGCGTACGTCCCAGGCCTCGTCGTCTCCGCCGGCCGAGGCTGCGGCCGGCTTCGTCCCGCCCGCCGCGAGCACTGTGGTGATCAACGCGTCGCAGGTCCCGAGGTACTCGAGCAGGTCCGAAGGAGCATCCCGCAACGATGTGGCGAAGATCGGTACGCCGATGCCGCCTGCTGCGTCGACTGCGTCGGCAAGCGCATCCACGTACGTGGTGTTCCCGGCGGCGTACTGGGCGCGATAGAACAGGATCCCAATGCGTGGTCGGGACGCTCCGACCGGCAACCTCCGCGGCAACATTCCCCAAAGCGGCTGCTCAAGGGGCGCGTTAAAGCCGACACCGGTCAGCAGCACCGTGTCGCAGAGAAACGCATGTAACTGGCGGAGGTTGCCGGGGCCGCCGTGGGCCAGGTAAACGTGAGCATCCGCAGCCACGCCTATGGGCACGGTCGACAGCTCCATCAGCGCCGCATCGGGGACCTGCTCGCCGCCGAGCACCAGGATTGGCTTGCCGGTTGCACGGAACCGCGCGAAGCCGCTGCAGAGTAACTGCGGTGAACCGAGTATCCGCGCCACGATCAGGTCACAGGCCTCCAGCACATCGCTGAGTTCCGCGTGCGTCGATCTCGCCGGGTTGGCCACGACATAGTCGGCGCCGCTCCCCCGCGCAGACAGCAGGTCGGTATCAGAGGTCGAGAGCAGGGCGATCCGCGGCACCACGGGAGCCTAACCGGTCTGCGCGTCTCGGACCGGGAGTCCCGGTCCCGCGTACCAGGGCTTACACGCCTCGACCTGCCGGGGCGTCAACAGCGCGGGCATCGGCGAGGGCAGACAGTTGCTCGGGCGACCACTTCATGCGTCCCTCGCGCAGATCGGCGGCCACGGCGGTCACCCAGTCAAGCTCAGCCTTGATCAACACGCGGCGGTACTCGTCCTCGAGTTCAGCAATCCGGGGCAGTCCACTGGCGGCCTCGGCATCCAGCCCTGCCTCCAGTTCGGCAAGAACTGCCGCGAGCGATCGTGCACGCTCATCGAGGGCACCGGCTATCTCAGCCGGCGGCAGTAGCAGCAGGTTCGACAGCGCCGCCGGAAATTCGGGGAACTCTTGCCGTGGCGTGCGCAGCATCTCCAGCAGCCATTGCCGAGACGCCTGCCGGCCGGCATCAGTGACTTCGTACACGGTCCGTTCGGGGTACAACTTGTCGCGCTGCGTCTCGCGCACCTGGATGAGGCCCGCCGCCAGCAATCGCTCGATCACCCGATAGAGACTCGCACGCTGACCGACGTTGATCACTCGGTCCTTGCCCCATTCACGGATCACCTGCTGGATACGGTACGGGTGCGCTGGCCGGTACTCGAGCAGACCCAGCACGGTAAGTGCTAACGGGGACCGTATTCCAACAGTGACCACGGACGGCATCTTAGCCTCTTCTTAACTAGTTCTATATTATCTAGTTCTATCGTAACTATTATCAGAATCATCATGAAGTGAGAGGAGCTTCCGATGACCCCAACCAGGTCCAGCACTATCCGTACCGCCCTGATCGCCGGTGGAGGCATTGCCGGCCCGACCGCGGGCATCGCACTCACTCAAGCCGGCATCGAGGCCACCGTGTACGAGGCGTACCAGAGTTCCGCGAGCGGGGTCGGCGGCGCCCTGAGCATCGCCCCTAACGGCCTGGACGCCCTGGACGCGATCGGTGTTGGCGACGCAGTACGCCGGATCGGCGCCCCGATCGCTTCCATCGTCTTGCAGAGTTGGACCGGCAGGACGCTCGCCGAGTTCGGTACGCCACTCGGGATGCCGACCATGCAATTCGTCAGCCGCTCCGACCTCTACTGCTCGCTGGCAGCGGAGGCCCACTCGCGCGGAGTACGGATCGCGCGCGGTAAGCGGCTGATCAACGCCGCCGAGCACGCTGACGGCATCACCGCGCGCTTCGCCGACGGCAGCAGCGCCGACGCCGATGTGCTGATCGGCGCTGACGGAATTCGCTCTACCCTCCGCTCGCTCATCGACCCGGCTGCACCGGAGCCGCATTATGCCGGCCTGATCAGCTTCGGCGCCCGAGTTGCGCACCTCGATCTGCCGCCCACCGACGGGAAGATGTACATGAGTTTCGGCCGGCGCGCATTCTTCGGCTATCAGGTTCGCAACGACGCTTCAGGTCTCTGGTTCGTCAACCTTCCAAGGGAGAAGCCGATCAGCTATGCGGCCGCGTTGGGGCGCGGCGCAGATATCTGGCTGACGGAGCTCACAGCAACCTTTCGCGATGACCGGACCCCTGCTGCCATGATCATTGAGAGTACCGACCCGGCCGACCTGTTGATCACCGGGCCCGTGGAGAGCATGCCCAAGGTGGCGACCTGGAGCCGGGGCCGGATGCTGCTGATCGGCGACGCCGCGCACGCCGCCTCCTCCAGCTCGGGGCAGGGCGCCTCGCTCGCCGTTGAAAGTGCCGTCCAGCTTGCCCGGTGCCTGCGCGACCTGCCGTACCAACAGGCCTTCGTCCGCTACGAGGAGCTGCGCCGCAGGCGGGTGGAACGGATCATCGCCGCCGCGGCCCGCACGAATTCCAACAAGGCCGCCGGTCCGGTCGCCCGAGTAGTGCGCGACCGGCTGATACCGGTGACCATGAAGCTCACCAGGCCCGAGAAAGCCACCTGGCAGTACGGCCATCACATCGACTGGGCAGCCGCGGCCTGAGCCCCATCCACCACCATTCCCCACCTCTCTCGATCACGGAGATCCACCATGAATTACCTCGACACCCTTCCGGCTGCACGGTCGGATACCTCGCCTGCGCAGACATCACTGTCCCCCCTGCGAGCCGCACGGGTGGCCTTACTGGGCGCCGTTGCCGGACCGGTTTTGTTCACGCTTGCCTGGCTCGTCCTCGGCTTCCTCAGCCCCGGGTACACCATCTATGGAACCCGGATCGCGCCCTACTCACCGATCAGCCAACCCGTCAGCGGGCTCGGCATGGGCGTCACGGCCCCCTACATGAATGCCGCGTTTGTGCTCGGCGCCGGGCTGCTGACCATGATCGGGGTCGTAGGCGTCTTCGCCACCCTCCGCGCTTACGGTGGGCGGGTACGCCGAACGGTCTGCACCGGCCTGCTATGCCTTTCCCCGCTAGGCCTCGGGCTGTGCGGGATCTTCACCATCGAGTCCCCGGTGGTACACCTGGCCTGCTTCTTGCTGTTCGTGCTCACCCCCTTCATCAGCTTCCCGTTCGCCGCACTGTTCCTCCGGCGAGTGCCGGGCTGGCGTCGGTTCAGTAACGCGCTCCTGATCGCCGTACCGGTCACCGTCGCGATGCTGGGTTGGTTCTTCCTCAGCTACGACCAGGCGGCGATCACGGTGGGTCAGGGCATCTCCGGGATCCCCGAGCGGCTGCTGCTGATCGAGGTGCAGGCCTGGTTCGTGGCGCTGGGCTGGCTCGGTTATCACCGCGCCCGGCAGATCTGACTGCGGCCTCACCTGCAGTCTGCGGTCACTTACGATGGCGAGCGTGACTCGCGCGGACCGCTGCCCAGGAGTGTTGCGGCCCCATCTGGCACGAGATGGGGCCGTAGTCCGGGTTCGGATTCCTGGCGGGCAGACGACCGGTACGGCGCTAGGCAGGCTGAGCCGGATCGCACAGGAGTTCGGCAGCGGTGATCTCCAGCTCACGTCGCGTGCCAGCCTGCAGTTGCGCGGCCTGCCGGACCCGCTGCCTGATGGCTTCATTGAAGCGGTACGGGAGGCGGGGTTCGTGCCCTCCGACACCCATGAGCGGGTCCGCAACATCATGGCGTCGCCGCTGACGGGCATTAGTGGCGGCGTGGTCGACCTTCGGTCCATGGCGATTGCTCTCGATGCCGCTCTTTGCGCTTCGCCGCGACTCGCCAGCCTGCCCAGCCGGTTTCTTTTCGCCCTCGACGACGGCCGCGACGACGTCAGCGGTCGGGCTTTTGATCTTGGGTATCGGGCCATTGATCATGATCTTGGATGGCTCTTGGTTGGCGGCTCGGGCTGGGGACTCGAGGTGTCGGCGCGAAATGCTGTGGAGCAGTTGCTTGATCTAGCACACCAGTTCCTCAGGGCCAGTGAGCGAGGCGGCGGCGTTTGGCATGTCCGCGACTTGTCGAGCTGGGCGACGAGCCTTCCTGGCGTAGGCGACACCGGGTTGCCGCGAGGGGCGACTAGCCCTCCTCTCGGCGCAATCGCTGGCGCGGCATCGGTCCAGGTGCCACTGGCGCTGCTGACGCCGGCTCAAGCCGCTGCGGTCGAGGCCTGCGCTGCTGGGCCGGTGGTGATCACGCCATCGAGAGGGCTCGTATTGCCCGGAGCCGCCCACCACTTAACCGAGCTCGCCGCAGCTGGCTTGGTCGACGATCCGGCATCCCCCTGGTCTGCTATCACGGCGTGCGTCGGCTCCCCTTCCTGTCGGCAGTCCTTGATCAACACGCGCGCGTACGCGACCGCCCTGGCTCGGTCCGGGTTGCCCTTGTCGCTGACGCACATCAGTGGCTGTGAACGACGTTGCGGCGCACCGGTCGGTGCTCATCTTGATCTTGTGGCGCCCGGTGAAGCTCAACTGCTGACACTCGTCGGGGAGGCCCGGTGATCTCGGCGCCCCCGCGGCGATACGACTACGCCTCAGTCCCTGCAGAGATCTACCGGAGATCGTTTGCGACTATCCGCTCCGAGGCGGATCTCACCGGGCTACCGGAGGACATGGGCCCGGTCGTAGTCCGGATGATCCACGCTTGCGGCGACGTCGATCTAGTCAATCATCTTGCATTCCATCCGCGGCTCGTTTCCGCTGCCCGCGCGGCGCTCGCGGCTCGGGCGCCGATTTTCGCGGACACTCAGATGCTCGCTTCTGGCATCACTCGGAGGCGTCTCCCTGCAGACAACGAGGTGCTGTGTCTGCTCGACGATCCGCGAGCGGGCGAACTCGCAGCACGCTGGGGAACCACACGATCAGCGGCTGCAGTGTCGCTTTGGGCCGAGCGCCTCGCGGGCAGCGTCGTGGCCATCGGCAACGCCCCGACTGCGCTGTTCCATCTCTTGGAATTGATCGCCGATGGAGCGCCGCCTCCAGCAGCGATCATCGGCATTCCCGTCGGCTTTGTCGGATCGCTTGAATCCAAGATCGCACTAACCGAGAACCCGTGGGATATTCCCTGGCTCGTGGTGCATGGGCGCCGCGGTGGCTCTGCCTTGTGTGCTGCGGCGATCAACGCCCTGGCTCGGAAGTCGGAGATCTCGTGACTGGGCACCTCTACGGGGTCGGCGTCGGGCCCGGCGATCCGGAACTGATCACTCTGAGGGCGGCGCGACTGATCAACAGCGCGGACGTGATCGCGTATCACTCAGGGACAGCCGGCCGATCAATTGCCCGTACCATTGCGGACTCCCTGATCGGTGAGGACGTGATCGAGGAGTTGCTGATCTATCCCGTTACGACGGGCCCGACTGATCATCCACTTGGCTATTACGGCGCTGTTGATGACTTCTACGACGAGTCTGCTGAGCGGCTGAGCAAACATCTGGTCGCCGGCCGAAAGGTCGTCGTGCTCGCCGAGGGCGACCCGCTGTTCTATAGCTCATACATGTACCTGCACGATCGGCTCTCGCCGCGCTTCCCGAGCGAGATCGTGCCCGGAGTCACCTCGCTGACTGCCGCGGCTACTGCGCTTCGGACGCCGCTTGCGCGACATGAGGACATCCTGACCGTGTTGCCTGGAACGCTGCCTGTGCCGGAGCTCGCCCGCCGGCTCGCCGATACCGATGCGGCAGTGATCATGAAACTCGGCCGTACCTTCGCTGGCGTACGCGAGGCATTGCGGCAGGCCGGACGGCTCTCCGACGCACGCTACGTGGAGCGGGCGACAACCGGTGAGCAGCGCGTCATGCCGGTGATTGAGGTCGACGCCGCTGCCGTGCCGTACTTTTCCATGATCGTTGTGCCGGGCCGAGATCGACGCCTCGACTCGGCTGGTCGATCGGCTGCGCTCCGGCCCGCATTGGATCTCGATCATGTCGCTGGCAGGCCGCAACTCTTTGTCGTCGGCCTGGGGCCTGCAACCGAAAGCTGGACGACACCAGAGGTCTCTGGGGTGCTTGCCGAAGTTGATCACGTCGTCGGCTACGGACCATACCTTGATCGGTTGCCCGCCCGACCAGGTCTGCACCGGTATGCGACCGGGAACACCGTCGAGGTGGAACGGGCCCGATGCGCTCTTGATCTTGCGCTGGCCGGCGAACGGGTGGCGGTGATTTCTGGTGGGGATCCAGGAATCTTCGGGATGGCCTCGGCGGTCTTCGAGGCTGCGGATGATGACCGGTACGCAGAGGTCAAGATCACGGTGCTCCCAGGCGTGACAGCTGCACAGGCGGTTGCGGCCCGGGCTGGCGCACCGCTGGGCGGCGACTACGTGGTGGTCTCACTATCTGACCGACTCAAGCCGTGGTCAGTCATCGAGCAGCGATTGCGTGCAGTGGCGGAAGCCGATCTGGTGCTCGCCATCTATAACCCGGCCTCGCGGACGCGGCGCGAGCAAATCGTCCGAGCGCGCGAGCTCCTGCTCGAGTTCCGTCCTCCCGAAACGCCCGTCGTAGTGGGACGCCACGTGGGCCGCGACACTGAGAATCTGACTGTTACTACATTGAAAGCGCTCGAGCCCGACAGCATCGACATGAGCTGCCTGCTGATCGTTGGTTCCAGCCAGACCCGGCTCGGACATGGCGCGACGGTGTGGACCAGCCGTTCTCACAGTTCTTGATGAGTACAGCTGGGCAGAGTTCTTCAGAAAGTGGTCCCAAACAACATGCAACACGCCGCCGTACGAGGTGTCGTTCCTGACCACTTTCTCGAGAAGAGATCGTTCACTGGCGAAAACGATCTCGCTTGCTGTAGAGGTGCGACTCCACAAAATCCTCCGTATGTAACGCCTGTCCCACCATGATCACCGCCGCCTGCCGCAGCCCGGCATTCTCCACCAGGTCGGAGATCGTCGACAGGTTTCCGCGCAGTACCAGCTCTGTGGGCTGAGTGGCGTTAGCGACCACTGCGACAGGGCAGTCAGGCCCGTACGCCGGCGTCAGCTCGGCACAGATCTGACGAATCCGCCGGATCGCCAGATGGATGATCATGGTGGCTCGAGTCGCGGCCAGATACGCCAACGACTCCGTCTCGGGCATGGCGGTGGACGCGGCCTGGGTACGAGTCAATATCACTGTCTGCGCCAGCTCCGGAATTGTGAGCTCACGGCCGATGATCGCCGCGGCAGCCGCGTACGCAGGTACGCCGGGGGTCACATCCCAGGTCACGCCCGCTGCATCGAGCCGACGCGCCTGCTCGGCCAGTGCTGAGTAGATCGATGGATCTCCAGAGCAAAGTCGCGCGACATCGGTTCCGCGCTGATGAGCGGCAAGCAGATGATCAGTGATCTGGTCAAGATCAAGATTCTGACTGTCGATCAACGTCGCACCTCGCGGACAATGCGCCAAGATCGCGGCGTCGACGTAGGTTCCGGCATAGACACAGACGGGTGAAGACTCGATCAGCCGCACCGCGCGGATTGTCAACAGGTCCGCCGTACCCGGGCCTGCTCCAATGAAATGAACGGTCACTCGACTTCCTTCACCACGCTCCACTGCACTACGGCTCGGGCCGGTCGCCAGCCGTGATAGCGACCAATCGGCTCCAGGTGCTCCACGGACAGTCGGGACAGCTCCCCGCCGTACCGCCTCCAGCAGTCGACCACGATCATCTCGGTTTCCTGAGTCACTCCATGAACGACCAGCCGGCCGCCCGGTTGTAGGGCCGACCATGACCGTTCGAGCGTCTCCCTGGTTGCTCCCCCGCCGACAAAGACCGCATGGGGTCGCGGTAGCGACGTCAATACACCAGGCGCCTCAGCGTGCAGCACTTCGAGCTCAGGCACGCCGAGAGCTTCGGCGTTCCCACGGATTCGCTTGACCCGATCGAGGTTGTGCTCGACGGCGATCGCCCGGCATCCGGGATCGGAGCGTAGCCACTCGATCGCGATCGAGCCTGCCCCTGCACCGACGTCCCAGAGCAGCTCGCCGGGCCTCGGCATCAAGCGAGCCAGCGCCGAGGCGCGAAGATCACGTTTCGTCAGCTGCCCATCATGATCAAAAACCTCGTCCGGCAGGCCAGCTGCCAGCGAGGCGCCACGGGCGGTCCCGGCACACGCCACGCAGATCACGTTAAGAGCCGCCGCTGGCCCAGTCCAATCGCGCGCGGCTGTGTCGGTCCGGGACTCGCGCTCGGTATCAAGATCGCCCAGGACGGTGATCGTGCTCTCGCCGTAGCCTTCATCGGTCAGAAACTGAGCGATCTCGCCGGGACTCTCGGCGTCGCGCGACAAGATGATCAAGCGTCGGCCAGGGAACAGGAACCGCCGTACCGCATCGAGGTCTCCGCCGCGCAGCCGTACCATCTGCGCCGACTCCTCCGGCCAGCCCATCCGAGCGCGGGCCAGCGCTACCGAAGACACCGCCGGATGAATCCGAACGTCCGCGGCGCCAAGTATCTCGACGAGCGTGCTGCCAACCCCCGCGACCAGCGGATCCCCGGAGGCGAGCGCCACAACGTGCCGCCCAGCAACCTTACTGAGCAGCGCCGGCAGGCCTTCTCGCAAGGGAAGCGGCCACGCCAGCCGCTCTTGAGCCGGGAATGGCGGGATCAGATCGATGAGGCGTGGACTGCCGAGCAGCACCTCCGCGCCCTGGATCGTTGCGCGCAGCCGGTCCGGCAGGTCGCTCCACCCCTGCGCACTCAGCCCGACCACGTCGATCACGCCTCAGACTGTATGCCCCGTACCCTCTCCCGACTCCGCTCTGCTCAAAGGTTCCATTCTCAACGCCACCCCGCCAGAAACCTACGTTTACGTAGGTTCCATGCGGTCTGCATGGGTTGCCACCTGTGCAGACCGCCCGCAACCCACGTGAACGTAGGTTGCGGCAACCAGCAGCGGCAGTCTGATCAGGGGGCTCGCGATCCATCCGGATGTGACATCATCGAGGGCGGCGACGGCAGAGGAATCCGGTGCAAGTCCGGAGCGGTCCCGCCACTGTGACCCGGGCATTCATCATCATCAGCAAAAAATCCGGGAAGTCAGGACGTCTGCTGGCGCTGGCCGCTGTCGCATCCCGCGTACGCCGGCCCAACCCAGACATGCCGCGGGCGTGGACACCCGCAGGAAGGGTATGAGGTGCGGACGTTTCCGTTCTCCGCAGTCGTCGGTTCCGAAGACATGGCACTTGCCTTGATCCTGACCACCGTTTCGCCGGAAGTCGGCGGAGTGCTGGTACGCGGAGAAAAGGGCACAGCAAAGACGACCATGGTCCGTGCTCTCGCACAGGTGTTGCCGAGCATCGCCGTGGTCGAGGGGTGCCGCTTCAGTTGCGATCCGCTGGACCTCGATCCGACGTGCCCGGACGGACCACACGATCATCTTGTAGCGCGGTCGCGGCCCGCAAGATTGGTTGAGCTTCCGGTGGGTGCGACCGAAGATCGGGTGATCGGCTCGCTTGATCTGCGGCAGGCACTCGGTGTCGGCGAGGTGCGCTACGAGCCTGGACTCTTGGCCGCGGCTCATCGCGGGATTCTGTATGTGGACGAGGTGAACCTCCTTCATGATCATCTGGTCGATCTGCTGCTGGATGCGGCGGCGATGGGCCGCTCGACCGTCGAGCGGGACGGAGTTTCGGTGGCCCACGCCGCCCGGTTGATCTTGATCGGGACCATGAACCCCGAGGAAGGTGAGCTCCGACCACAGCTGCTCGACCGCTTCGGCTTGACGGTCGAGATCACGGCCCCCCGCGACCCGGAGCTACGAGCAGACGTCGTCCGCCGCCGAATGGCATTCGACCGTGACCCAGCATCCTTCGTCGCCGGATACGCGGCCGACGAACAGGCGCTGCGCAACAGGATCGCCACGGCCCGATCGCTCCTGCCGTCAATACGCCTCGATGATCAGCAGCTGGCGACCATTGCCAGAGTGTGTGCAGCATTCGATGTGGATGGCATGCGAGCAGACATCGTGACCGCGCGGGCGGCTACTGCTCATGCCGCCTGGCATGGTCGCCACGAGATCAGTAGATCGGATATTCGCGCAGCGGCAAGGCTGGCACTGCCGCATCGGCGGCGCCGCAACCCCTTCGACGCCCCAGGCCTTGACGAGGACCTTCTTGATCAACTTCTCGATGAGGAGCCAGATCCGGAGCCGACCCCGCCAGACGGCAACCCACCCAACGGTCCTCCCACAAACTCGCGGCACAACGAGCTGCGGCCTGAGTCTGTCGAAGATCCACCGGCAAGCCCAGGGCAGAACGACCAACAACTCGAACCCGCCCATAGCCCTTCGACCGGCACAGGGCGCACCGAACGGATCGTCTCGGCCGGCGATACGTATCGGACCCGGCTGTTCACCGCGCCCGGGCTCGGCGTCGGCGAAGCGGGCCGCCGAAGCCGCGCACTGACCTCGGCCGGGCGTACGGTCGGGGCGATCGCGGCCAACCATGAGATCGGCCGGCTGCACCTCACGGCGACCATCCGCGCGGCCGCGCCACACCAGGCAAGTCGCGGTCGCATACCGGACGAGCGGCTCCGCCTGGCCGCCCCGGACCTGCGCCTCGCCGTGACGGAGGGACGTGAGTCCAACCTTGTGCTCTTGGTGGTCGACGCATCTGGATCAATGGCGGCGCGACGCCGAATGGAGGCGGTCAAGACCGCCGCACTCTCCCTCTTGCTGGACGCGTACCAGCGCAGGGACAAGGTGGGCTTGATCACCTTCCGTGGGGCAGAGGCGACGCTCTCCCTGCCGCCGACATCATCAATCGACACCGCCGCGCGCCGGTTGGGCGACTTACCAAGTGGCGGCCGTACGCCGCTGGCCGAGGGTCTGCTCTGCGCCGCAGAAACGCTACGGCTCGAGCGCATCCGCGACCCGCGGCGCCGACCGCTGCTGGTACTCGTCACAGACGGCCGGGCAACCCACGGTCCCGACGCGGTCGGTCGGTCACGGCTGGCAGCTGATCAACTGCGCCGCACCGGTGTTGCCTCCCTGGTGATCGACTGCGAGTCCGGCCGGATGTCGTTGGGCCTGGCCCGGAGGCTGAGCATCCACCTTGCCGCGCAGCACGTGACGGTCGATGAGGTAGGAGCTGATCAACTGGTACACGCCGTACGCCAAGGCCGGGCCGCTTGATGCCAGCAGGCACTCCGAAGCTGGTTCCGGTCGACGGCCTGACCACTCGGCAGCGGCGGCAGCGGCCATTGTTGATCGTCCACACCGGCGATGGCAAGGGCAAGTCGACCGCGGCGTTCGGGCTGGCGCTACGTGGCTGGAACCAGGGCTGGTCCGTGGGCATCTTCCAGTTCGTCAAATCCGCCCGGTGGCGGATCGGCGAACAGACTGCATTCGAGTCGCTCGATGAACTCCACAACGCGACCGGACGAGGCGGCTCGATCGAGTGGCACAAGATGGGCGCCGGATGGTCATGGAGCCGCAAGGCGGGATCCGACGATGATCATGCCGCGGCCGCGGCCGAAGGCTGGCAGGAGATCAAGCGACGGCTCGCCGAGGAGACGCACACGTTGTACGTGCTGGATGAGTTCACCTATCCGATCAAGTGGGGGTGGGTGGATGTCGACGATGTGATCGACACGTTGACGACAAGATCCGGCTACCAGCATGTGATCATCACTGGGCGGCAGGCTGACCCGAAACTGCTGGCGGCAGCCCAGCTTGTTACCGAGATGACCAAGATCAAACATCCCTTCGACGACGGGCAGAAGGGGCAGCGAGGCATCGAGTGGTGATCGATCCGACTGCGCCTGAACCCTCGCACGAGCTACCCCGTCTGGTGATTGCCGCTCCCGGCTCAGGCCACGGCAAGACCACAGTTGCCACCGGACTGATGGGTGCGCTGGTTGCGACAGGTCGGAAGATTGCAGGCTTCAAAGTAGGGCCCGATTACATCGACTCTGGCTACCACACGCTCGCCACCGGTCGGCAGGGACGTAACCTCGATCCCTTCCTCTGCGGCCAGAAGCAGATAGCGCCGCTGTTGCTGCACGGCGCACGGACACCAGAACGCGCCGACATCGCGATCATCGAGGGCGTCATGGGGCTTTTCGATGGGCAGATCGGCACTCAGGGGTTTTCTTCTACAGCCCATGTGGCCGACCTGGTACGGGCTCCGGTGATCATGGTGATCGACATCTCCCACACCTCACGTACCGCAGCGGCCATCGCGCACGGGCTCAACACATTCGACCCGCACCTCCGGTTGAGCGGAGTGATCATCAACAAGGCCGGATCGGAGCGACATGCGCGCGAAATCGTCGAGTCGATCCAGGCGACTGGCCTTGAGGTGCTCGGCGTGTTGCCGCGCGATGCGGGCATTGAGATTCCTTCGCGGCACCTCGGCCTAGTGCCGGCTGCGGAGCGTCAGGAGGCGGCTGCCGCGGTGGCAATGTTGGCGCGGCGGATCAGTGATCATGTGTCACTCAGCTCGATCATCTCCGTCGCCCAGTCGGCGCCGACACTCCAGGCAGAGCCCTGGGCCCCCGCCGAACACGTATGGCCACCGTCGGATGCGCGTCCCGTGGTGGCGATCGCGGCTGGACGCGCCTTTACGTTCCGCTACGCCGAGATCGACGAGTTGCTACGCGCTGCCGGATGTGACCCGGTGGTCTTCGACCCCATGTCAGATGAACAGCTTCCTGCTGGGACAGCTGGGCTCTACCTGGGCGGTGGGTTTCCCGAGGTGCATGCAGCCGATCTGACAGCGAACGAGGCGCTGCGACGCGACATCCGAGCCGCGGTTGAGGCCGGCCTGCCAACAGTCGCCGAGTGCGCCGGGCTGCTCTATCTGTGCCAGAGCGTGGACGGACTGCCCATGGTCGGAGCGATCGAAGCGGATGCCATCATGACCGAGCGATTGATGCTGCGTTACCGGACCATGATCGCCGATCATGATCAGCTCGTGGCAAGCGTCGGGGCTCGGGTGACTGGCCACGAATTCCACCGCACCACGATCCAGCCGCGACATGGCGCGGCCGCTGCCTGGCTGGTGGATGGTGAGCCGACCGGTTTCTCAGCCGACCCTGCGAGGGTCGGCCGGAAGACTGTGCACGCGAGCTACCTGCACGTACATTGGGCCGGATATCCCGATCTGGCACAGCGGTTCGCCAACGCTGTCCATGATCACGCAGGGACAACACGACCTGGGCCCACGATGCGCCCTCAGCCCGAGATCAGGCGCCATGAGCTTGTCGAAGGGCAGCAGCTATTTCATGATCTTCACTACCACGGAGACCGGGACGCTGCCGAAGGGCTGGTCGACCTTGCCGTCAATGTCCGCGTGTCTGCTCCTCCGGACTGGCTCTCGTCGATCATCAGCAGTACGACGCAGCACCTCGCTGCCTACCCCAACACCG
Source organism: uncultured Actinomycetota bacterium (assembly GCA_963759635.1). Taxonomy (GTDB): domain Bacteria; phylum Actinomycetota; class Actinomycetes; order Propionibacteriales; family Propionibacteriaceae; genus Microlunatus. The sequence continues at coordinate 240,916 of CAVXAP010000021.1, read as the reverse complement.
ATGCAGCAACCAAGGCCATCGCTGCGGCGCACGGCGTCACCGCTGATCAGGCGTTGCCGACGGCAGGCGGCGCCGAGGCCTTCACTCTGCTTGCTCGCGCCCTGCGTCCAAGACAGCCGCTGATCATCCATCCCCAATTCACCGAACCTGAGGCGGCGCTCATTGCGGCCGGCCGACGGCCGGAGCGGCTGATCCTGTCGCCCGCTGCCGGTTTCAGGCTCGATCCTGGCCAGATACCTCTGGAGCCGGACTTGATCTTGATCGGCAATCCGACCAACCCGACCAGCGTGCTCCATCCAGCGTGGTTGATCAACTCCATACGTCGGACGGGACGCGTCGTCGTTGTGGACGAAGCCTTCATGGACGCCGTGCCAGGAGAGACAGAAAGCATGATCGGCGATGACTTGGCGGGCTTGGTAGTGCTTCGCTCGCTGACCAAGACCTTTGGGCTTGCCGGGCTACGCGCCGGTTATGCGATCGGCGATCCGAATCTGATCGCAGCGATGCAGCGGCAGCAACCGCCATGGTCGGTATCCACGCCGGCGCTGGCGGCGATGGTCGCCTGCTTGGCACCGGACAGCCAGGGCTTCGCTGCCGAGGCAGCCAAGGAGACCGCCCATCGCCGGGCCTACCTCATCGAGCAATTGGCCGGGATAGGCCTCGAGGTTGCGGGCCAACCCCAGGCTCCCTTCGTTCTGGTCGACACGTGCGGCGTACGCGCTGATCGGGAACCTGGCTGGGTCCGCCTCGCCTTGCGCGAGCACGGTTTCGCCGTACGCCGCGGCGAGACCTTTCCCGGCCTGGGGCCCGACTGGATCCGCATCGCCGTACGCGACCCTCAAACCACTGATCAGTTCATCGCGGCCTTGCGCCGACTTGTCAGACTCTGAGCAGGCTATAGCGTGCTGAGAGTCTGACAAGTCGGTGTGGCTCCTGCGAGCGTCGGGTAGATCGCGCCTGGCGCTGTCTGGACGACCGAACGAGCACGACAACGCTTTCCGTCGTGCGAGCGAGCACGACAACGCTTTTCCGTCGTGCGAGCGAGGGAGGAAGACACCGTCCTCACGACGCGAGCGGGCGCGATCGGGTGCGAGCAGGTGCGAACGCGAGACAATGAAGGGAGGTGGGTCGATGAGCGGTGAACACAGCCACGAAGTGACCGCCACCGGCGCGCACCGAAAGCGGCTAGTCGCGGTACTCGTGATCACCTGCGTAGTGCTGATCGCGGAGGTGATCGGCGGACTAGTTGCAGGCTCGCTCGCCCTGCTGGCCGACGCCGGCCATATGCTGACCGACTCCACCGGGCTGATCTTGGCGCTCATCGCCGCCTCCCTCGCGACGCGGGCCGCCACGGCGAGACGTACTTTCGGACTGCAACGCGCCGAGGTGCTGGCGGCGCTGGGCAATGCCCTGCTGCTGGTCGGGGTTGCCGTTTGGGTGCTGATCAAGGCCGTCGACCGGCTGCGCAACCCCGTCGAGATCGACGGCCGTCTGATGCTCATCGTGGCTGGCGTCGGGGTGCTGGCCAACCTGGCGGGACTGCTGGTGCTCCGCCCCACTCAAGCCAAGAGCCTGAATATGCGCGGCGCCTATCTCGAGGTGCTGGGCGACCTTATCGGCTCATTGGCTGTCGTTGCTGCCGCCGTGCTGATCTTGATCACGGGCTGGACTCCCTTCGACGCGATCGCTTCGCTCCTCATCGTGGTGGTGATCATCCCGCGCGCCTGGTCGCTGTTGCGTGAGGTCGTGGACGTACTCCTGGAAGCCACACCTCACGGCGTCAACCTTTCCGAAGTGCGTGAGCACATCAAGCGGGTACGCGGGGTGGTCGACGTCCACGACCTGCATGCCTGGACGATCACCAGCGGCGTACCCGTCCTGTCCGCGCACGTCATCGTGGACAACGCGTGCATCAGCGAGGGCCGCTCCGGCGAGGTGCTGGATCGGCTGGGCGAATGCCTTGGTGGGCACTTCGACGTCTCACACTGCACGTTTCAGCTCGAGCCAGTTGGCCACCAAGAGCATGAGGCCGCCCACCACGCCTGAGTGTCAGATGCCGATGCGAGGCTAGTCTGCGAGCCTGGGAAATCGAGCGGCAGCGAGCAATCAAACACAGCGCGATGCGCGAGCAGCACAGAAAGTACAGCCACATGTCAACGCAGTACTACACAGCCAGCAGCATCGACGGCTTCATCGCCGACTCGGACAACTCGCTGAGCTGGCTCTTCCAGTTCAGCGACCCCAGTGGGATGGAGGATGAGTTTCCGCGGTTCATGGCCGAGGTCGGGGCGATGGCAATGGGCTCCACGACGTACGAGTGGATTGCCGAACACACCGGCTTTCTCACCGATCCGAGCAAGTGGGAGTACGCAATCCCGACCTGGGTGTTCAGCAGTCGAGAGCTGCCTCGTGTGAAGGGCCCAGACATCCGGTTCGTCTCAGGCGATGTCGCGCCAGTTCATGAAGAGATGGTGCGGGCCGCGGGGGGCCGGAACGTCTGGCTGGCGGGTGGCGGCGATCTGGTCGGGCAGTTCCATGATCAAGGCCTACTGGATGAGGTGATCATCGGTATCGCATCGGTCTTCCTTGGTTCGGGCGCCCCGTTGCTGCCGCGGAGGATCGTGACACCACCGTTGCAGCTCCTCGAGGCCGCCGAGTACGGGGCGGATTTCGTGATGCTGCGCTATGCCGTGCGCAAACCTAGCGAAACCTGAGTAGGCGCATGCTGTTGGTTACCACGAAGACCGAGCTGAGAGCCATTGCTGCCGCGGCGATCATGGGGTTCAGGAGACCGGCCGCAGCCAGTGGCAATGCCACGACGTTGTAGGCGAACGCCCACCAGAGGTTGCCATGGATGGTTCGCAGCGTCGCGCGGGAGAGCCGGACGGCGTCAGCAGCTACCCGAAGGTCTCCACTGATCAGCGTCAAGTCGCTGGCATGAATCGCTGCATCCGTTCCGGTGCCGAGCGCGATGCCAAGATCAGACTGAGCCAGCGCTGCCGCGTCGTTGACTCCGTCACCGACCATGGCTACCCGATGCCCCTCCTCCTGCAGCCGGACCACTTCGGCAACTTTCTGTTGCGGCAGTACGTCGGCGATCACATCCTCGATGCCGACCTCGGCCGCTACCGTCCGAGCCGCGGCTTCATGATCACCAGTGAGCAGCACCGGGCGCAGGTCGAGCCATCGCAAGTCGTGCACAGCTTCCGAGGACGTCGGCTTGACCGTGTCCGCGACCGCGACCACGCCACGCGCTGCGCCACCCCAACCGACCAGTACGGCGGTACGTCCCTGGGCCTGCTCGGCCGCGTACGCGTCCTTCAGCTCGCCGGCAACGTCCAGCCCTTCCTCCTCCAGCAGCTCTAGTTGTCCCACAACCACCGACTTGTCAGCGTCGGTGGTCGCTCCAGCAGCCACCGGCGCTGACACCTCGGCGACGACGCCGAGGCCCGGGCGGTTGCGGAGCTTGCTGACGGTGTCCAGGGAGCCATGGGTGCGCCCGTGCTCTGCGATGGCCTTGGCGATCGGGTGCTCCGAGCCGGACTCGGCTGAGCCGGCTGCCTTGATCACCTCCGCTGTAGTGGCCCCTGCGCCTACGGTGACGGAGACCACAGCCATCCGGCCTTCGGTGATGGTCCCGGTCTTGTCCAAAACGATGGTGTCGATGTGCCGAGCCGACTCCAGCACCTCAGGGCCCCTGATCAGGATGCCCAGCTGGGCGCCCCGCCCAGTGCCAACCAGCAATGCGGTCGGCGTGGCCAAGCCGAGCGCGCACGGGCAGGCGATAATCAACACCGCCACCGCAGAGGTGAACGCGAATGACAGGCCCGCCCCCTGCCCTAGCCAGAAACCGAGAGTGGCCACCGCGAGCGCGATGACGATCGGCACGAACACCGCGGAGACCCGGTCGGCCAGCCGTTGCACCGCAGCCTTGCCGCTCTGCGCTGCCTCGACCATCCGGACGATCTGCCCGAGTTGGGTGTCAGCGCCTACTCGGGTGGCCTCGACTACCATCCTGCCGTGGGTGTTGACTGTGGCTCCGACCACGGCATCTCCTGGTCCGACCTCGACGGGTACTGACTCCCCCGTCACGGTCGAGGCGTCCAGAGCACTATGTCCAGAGATGATCACCCCATCCGTTGCCACCCGCTCGCCCGGGCGCACCACGAACCGGTCGCCCACGTGGAGCTGGGAAATGTCGACGACCGTCTCGCCATTCGCCGTGAGCAGCGTCACCTCCGACGGTGCCAGCTCCAGCAGTGCCCGCACAGCGGCTCCGGTTCGGCGCTTTGCCTGTGCCTCCAGGTAGCGCCCGAGGAGGATGAACGTGGTGATTCCGACCGCGGCCTCGAGGTAGAGGTTGTCTGTCGGAGCATGCCTAGTCAGTCGAAACTCGAACGGATGCGTGAAGCCGATTTCGCCTGCCGCCCCGAACAGCAGCGCGTACGCCGACCAGCCGAACGCGGCCAGCGTGCCGATCGAGATCAACGTGTCCATCGTCGCGTTGCCGTGCTGCAGATTGAGCAAGGTAGCGCGGTGGAACGGCCAGGCGCCCCAGATGACCACCACACAGGCCAGAGCGAACGACACCCATTGCCACCAGGGAAATTGCCAGGCCGGAACCATCGCGATCAGAATCACCGGCAGGCTCAGCACCGCGCAGATGATCAACCGACGACGTAGTTGACGCAATTCCAGGTCTGGGTCACGCGGGCTCTCGGTGGGCAGCGTCGCGTGATAGCCGGTCTTCTCGATCGTCTCGATCAAGGTCTGTGCCGTGGTGCCCTTTCCGGCGTGAACCGTGGCCTTCTCCGTCGCATAGTTGACGGTCGCATTGACACCCTCGAGCCGGTTGAGCTTCTTCTCAATCCGCGTAGCGCAGGACGCACACGTCATGCCCTGAACGTCGAGCTCGATCGTCTGGACTGCGACATCCAGTTGCGTCATCGGGTCACCTCCACGGTGAAGGGAACCAAATAGAGCTTGTTGTTCCGGTAGAACTCGACGAACAGCCGGTAACTGCCGCGATCGGGCACCGCGCCGAGGAAGTCCAGCTGTGGGCCACTGCCGGTTGAGTTCTCGTGCATATGCAGATAGCCGAGATCGGCCGGTCTGATCAGCACACCATGGCCCATCTCGCCGTGCGCAGGCTGCAGATCGGTGACGGGCTGGCCCCGATCGGTCACGGTGATCGCGATGCTGCTGCCTGCGCTGGTGTTGAGCTCGCCGGTGCGCGTCGCTGTCAAGCCCTTGATCTGGACCTGATCAGCAGGCGGCGGGAGCGGCTCAGCGCGATACTTACCGCTGACCGTGAAGTCGGTGGCAAGAGCGATCTCTCGACCGAGCGCCTTCGACTGAAAATGGATGATCACGTGCCATGGGCCTGACGTCAGGTTGAGAATTCCCCACCAGGACGTGCCTTCGCCTTGCTGCGGGGTGATGTGCTGGTATCCAGTGAGGTCACGCCGGAACGCGATCAGATGCATGTGCTCGCCGGCATCCTCATCGAGCTCCGAAATCACCTGATCGCCCGGCGCAGTCACGGCAAACTCGACCACAACATCCTTGCCAGGCTGCTGGGTAGGCTCCGCAGCGCGCAGCGCATATCCCTCTACCGTGCTGGCTGGTGGGACCATGTCGGAGTTGTGCGTCGGCGGTGGCGCCAGCAGCGCCTGCGACTGGGTGCCCAGCCCGTACGAGATGCCGAAGACAGCCGCCAGCAGGGTCAAGAAGGCGACCAGCTTGGCGGGTGGGTTCATGATCAGCGTGATCGTTCTGCGGGCGTGGCGCTAGGCTGCCGCGACGCTGTAGCCTGCCTCGTCCACCGCGGCCTCGATGCTCTCGAATGGGATCACGGCGTCGCTGACCACGATCAGCTGACCACTGTTGAGATCGACCTTGACATCGGTCACTCCGCTGACAGAGGAGACCTCCTCGGTGACCGAACTGACGCAGTGGTGGCAGTGCATTCCCGAGATGTGGTACTCGGTGGTGACAGACATAGGCGTTTCCTCTGCTGGGTAGGAGAGCGACGAACTAGGAACGAACGAGGCGTGCGATAGCGCTGGAGGCTTCTTCGATCTTGCTTTCAGCCTCGGGTCCTCCTTCGGCCGCGGCCCGGACTACACAGTGGCTAAGGTGTTCCTCGAGAAGGCCGAGTGCGACCGACTGCAGCGCGCGCGTCATCGCGGACACCTGGGTCAGGATATCGATGCAGTACTGCTCCTCCTCGATCATCTTTTGGAGACCACGGGCTTGCCCCTCGATGCGGCGCAATCGTTTGAGGTAGTCGTCCTTGTTGGCAATGTAGCCGTGGTGGCTGGTGTGATCAGGCATCGATCCTTCCTTGGTCTCTCAGGTACCCCCTTAGGGTATATCTACGCGTCAAGTCGATCATGTCCCATTTTTTCAGACTGCTCGCGCATCGCGCTTTGAAGCCGCCGCCGTCGTCGTCGCTCGCAGAGGAAGAACGCCTCCGCCTGCTCCTCCTCCGTACGGCGGCGCGCGAGTCCGACGCTCGCAGCGAGCTTATGTGTTGATGTGTGATCAAAGTCATCCGAATTGTTGCAATCTGTTTTCAACAGGTTGCGGATGAACCTGTGGGTAATACGTTCCGGCCGGGAAAATCACCCAAGGGATGGGCAAATGCATCCGAGTGGTGAGATGTGTGAAAAAGAACTTCCATCCACCCCATAAATCGGGGCATTTCCCCTGGTCAATCCGGCATTGACGACCGTTGGCTCAACATGGTCCCCAGGCTGGTACCCAAGGTCTGCACAGGCTCGCCGCGTGTCTCCCACAGCGCAAGATTTGTTGTCCACAGCCCCTGTGGATAACAGGCTGTTCAGGCCAGCGCTGGCAGCGTACGGTTTCCCGCAGTTGACCTGTCCCGGCGTCACGCGAGCGTACGTGTCAGTGCATATCACTACTGTTCCGAACACGTATTCGATTGGTGCTGGGGTGGGTGTCCGACGGGCTCGGGGGCAGCGTCCAGCGGATTTGTAAGGAGTAAGGGTGAGTGTTGCCGAGGTGATGCCGCCCTACAGCGACGAGGCGCCTCGACTGTCCAACCGTACGCCGCCTCAGGACATGGAGGCCGAGCAGTGCGTGCTCGGCGCCATGCTGATGAGCAAGGATGCAATCGCCGACGTCGTCGAGGTGCTGCGTGGCGCCGACTTCTATCGGCCGTCGCATGAACAGGTCTACAACGCTGTCACCGACCTCTACGGACGCGGCGAGCCGGCTGACGCCATCACGGTAGCCGACGAGCTCGGCAAGCGCGGCGAGCTCCTGCGAATCGGCGGCGCGCCGTACCTGCACACGTTGCTGGCGAGCGTTCCGGTCGCGGCCAACGCGGGCTACTACGCACAGATCGTGCACGAGAAGGCGATCCTCCGCCGGCTCGTCGAGGCCTCGGTACGGATCGGACAGTTATCGTATGCCGCCGAGGGCGACGTCGACGACATCGTCGACAGAGCTCAAGCCGAGGTCTACTCCGTCACCGAGCGGCGCGCGGCCGAGGACTACAAACCGCTGTCCGAGCTGATGCAACCCACCCTCGACGAGATGGAGGCCATCGAGTCTCGAGGGGCGGGGCTTTCAGGTGTGCCCACCGGGTTCGCCGACCTCGACGAGCTGACCAACGGCCTACATCCGGGGCAGATGATCATCATTGCAGCGCGGCCTGCCGTTGGGAAGTCGACCCTGGCGCTAGATTTTGCGCGCTCTGCATCAATCAAGAACGGCCTCACGTCAGTGATCTTCAGCCTCGAGATGAGCCAGATCGAGATCACCATGCGCCTGCTGTCTGCCGAGGCGAGCATCCCGCTGTCGCACATTCGCGGCGGCCGGATGAGTGATCAGGACTGGAATCGGGTGTCTGCGAAGATGGGTCAGGTTTCCGAGGCGCCGATGTTCATCGACGACTCGCCGAACCTGACGATGATGGAAATTCGAGCGAAGGCGCGCCGGCTCAAGCAGCGGCATGACCTCAAGCTGGTCATCATTGATTACATCCAGCTGATGACCTCGGGCAAGAAGGTGGAATCTCGCCAACTCGAGGTCTCCGAATTCTCCCGGCAACTCAAGCTGCTGGCGAAGGAGCTCGACGTGCCGGTCGTCGCACTCTCCCAGCTCAATCGCGGGCCGGAGCAGCGGACGGACAAGAGACCGATGCTCTCCGATCTTCGCGAGAGCGGGAGCCTCGAGCAGGACTCTGACGTGGTGATCTTGCTCAACCGGCCAGATCTTTACGACAGGGACTCCGAGCGGGCCGGCGAGGCCGACTTCGACGTGGCCAAGCATCGCAACGGTCCGACGAAGATGATCACTGTCGCATTCCAAGGGCACTACTCCCGTTTCACCGACATGCAGTTCTAGAAATGGAGGCGCCCCGATGGCCTGCGTGACCTCTGCCGGTGGCACCTCGATCGCGTATCAGCGCGACGGCAGTGGGCCAGCTGTGATCTTGATCGGCAGTGGGTGGCGGCATACGAGGGGCCATACGACCTGTACGTGCCGCCACCCACCGATCGCTTGGCGACGATCAGGCAGCCGACCCTGGTGGCCACCGGCGGCAGCAACGACTACTTCGAGCAGGCTGCTGCGGACGCGGTTGCAGCGCGCCTCCCGGCCCGGGTGCGCGAAGCCATCAATGGCCAGGGGACACGTGGTGATCCAAAGGTCATGGCTGCTGTGCTCGCCCGATTCTTCGGCACATGACGGATGAGCTGTCGTGGTTCGCCGCGAACGTCCGACGCTTGCAACGGCACGCGCTGCTGCGGCCAGCAGTCAAAGGAACCGATCCCGCTGAGATAGCCGCGGTCATCTGTGGAGCTCATGCCCAAGTGCTGTCCGCGGCCGAGTTGTCGCTCGCGCTGCGCATTCAGGAGGCCACCCGGACCACGATCCAGCACGCCTTGTGGGATGACCACAGGCTGACCAAGACCTACGGCCCGCGAGGCACTGTGCACCTGCTTTGCACCGAGGATCTGTCGACCTGGACGGCGGCGCTGTCCGCCATCCCGGCGCAGTCCCCATTTCCCGACGGCGTACGGCTAACGCCGGCCGAGGCCGAGGAGATCGTCGATGCCATCGGTCGCGCGCTGGAGAATGCCGAACTGACGATCGATGAGCTGGATCGGGCGGTCGTGGATCTCGTCGGAGCGTGGGCAGGCGATCGAGTGATGCCCGCTTTCCAGGACCTGTGGCCGCGATGGCGGCAAGCGGTCGGCACGGCTGCCCACCGTGGCGTGCTGTGCTTCGGCCCGAACCGGGGCCGCCGCGTGACCTACACCAACCCGCGCCGCTGGCTGCCTGGGTTTGATCCCGCACCGGTAGAGGAGGCCATTGGCAAGGTGATGGCGCGCTACTTGTATGCGTACGGGCCAGCCACACCGAAGCAGTTCGCACAGTGGATTGGTGCCCCGCCCGGTTGGGCCAGCGAGCAGTTCGAGCGACACTCGCGGAAACTGACCAAGATCAACTTCGGTGGCGCATCGGCGTGGGCGGCGGGCAGGGACACACAGGTGCCTGCTGAGGAGGAAGCGAGAAACAGCGTCATGCTGCTGCCCTACTTCGACGCGTACGTCGTCGGAAGCCACCCGCGGGAGCGGCTCTTCCCGGGAAAGGCGGCCGCCCGTGCTCTCGCCCCATCCGGCCAGGCCGGCAATTATCCGGTTCTGCTCATTGATGGCGTGGTCGCTGGCGTATGGCATCAGCGTCGTTCTGGCCGGAAGATCGATGTAACCGTCGAGCCGCTCACCCGGCTAACCGGTCATCAGCGGCGAGCGCTGGATGCCCAGGTTGAGCGAATCGGTGAGATCCTTGAGGGGCAGGCCCGGCTCACGATCGGGACTGTCACCACCGGTGGACACGCCTGACTGAGGCAGAGACAAGTTCTGCGGGCTCGTGAGACTCAGCCGGTACGGGGTGCGCGCGGAAGCACCATGAAGACCCGCTCCATGAACTGCTCGAACTGCTCCATGAAGTCTCGGAGGAACTGCTCCGTGGTCTCGTCGGTGACCTCACCGTCTTCATTGATCAGTCCGGGGGTGAACTGGATGTACGCCTCTGGAGCATTCATCTGGGGCGAGTTGCAGAAGCTGAGTATGCTGCGCAGGTTCTGCTGGGCGACGGCAGTCCCGATCTTGCCGGGCGAGGCGCCGATAACCGCCGACGGCTTGCGGGCGAACGAGTTCTGTCCCCAGGGGCGGCTCGCCCAGTCGATGGCGTTCTTGAGACTCCCCGGGATGTCGCGGTTGTACTCCGGGGTGACAAACAGCACCGAGTCCACATTCGCGATCGCGTCCTTGAGGGCGCGAGCCTCGGGTGGGTAGTCGCCGTCAAGGTCCCGGTTATAGAGCGGCAGGTCCTTGATCGGGATCTCGACCATGTTCCATTCAGGAGGCGCGAGCCGGATCAGTGCGCGGGCGAGAATTCGGTTGATCGAGACAGCCGAGAGGCTGCCGATCAAGTAACCGACGGTATAGGTCATGGATCTCCTTCCAGCTAACTCGCCGTGCAATGCAGCAACTGTGGCCAGATGACAGGTTCCGCACCGTCGGGCTGCAGTCTGCCAACAGTTTCTTACGCGAGCAGACCCGGCGCGGTCAAAGGTTACCGCTGGCCGTCGGCGGGTATGTCAGCAAACGGACCTGAATGAAGAGCCGCATCTTTGAGGCACGAAGGAGGACTGTCATGTCAGGGCACGTTGCGACCGCGCAGTGCGAGATCGATGCTCCACCCGAGAAGGTATGGCGCGCGCTAACCGACCCCGAGATCATCAAGAAATACATGTTTGGCTCAGAGGTGAAGACCGATTGGAAGCCCGGCAGCCCGATCACCTGGAAAGGTGAGTTCGAGGGCCGCGCGTACGAGGACAAAGGGGAGATCATCTCGGTCGAGCCCGGTCGGCGGCTCGAAGTCACCCATTTCAGCCCGCTCACTGGCCAGGAGGATCGGCCCGAGAACTACCACCGTGTGCGTTACGACTTGCAGCCGGCCAACGGTGGCACCTCCGTACGGCTAACCCAGGACAACAGCAGCAGTGCCGAGGAGGCCGAGCACTCCGGAGCCAACTGGCAAATGATGCTCGACGGCCTCAAGAAAGTCGTTGAGCAACAGGCCTGACTGAGCAGCCACCACTTCGCGCTACTTACGTGGATATGGCGTCATCGGCAGTTGATGCCGCGTCCAGGTTAGTGAAGCTAAGTGGAGTAGAGACTTAACCCGCGACAGGGAACCTCGGCTCGAGCATGATCACCGGGACTTGGCGAGGCGCCGCGCGGCGGTGGTACTGCTCCCAGAACGGATAGGCCTTGAGGCCGAGGTCGACATACTGCTTCCGCTCCGCGCCGCTCAGCTCGCGGGCTCGCATCTCGACCGAGGATCCCTTCCAGGTGATCATCACGTACGGCTGTGCGCGAAGGTTGTAGTACCAGCCGGGGTTGGACGGCAGACCGAAGTTGGATGCGATCAGGACCAGATGATCATCTTCCGGCAACGCCAGTACAGGCAGGGTGCGTGCCTGACCAGTACGCGCGCCGGTCGTCGTCAACATGATGACGGGAAGGCCGGAAATCCAAGCAGATAAGGTGGTCCGCCCACGGCTGAGGCGAAACACTTCGCGGTCGATGCGGACCAGTGCCTGCGGCCGTATCCACGACATGGGGATGATCTCGGCAGCCCTTTGGACGATACGACGCAGCGGGCCCGGACTCCGCTGCTCGAAATTGATCACGCTCTCGGCTCGTGATGGGCCTGCATCAGGCCGATCGGACCAGGCGCAGTTTCCCGCCCGGCTCGCGTCGCACGGCAGGGACTGGCTGCACATCGACCGCAGGCGCCACGGCACCAGTCGACGTGACGGCGGCGATCACCGCCTGGCGCAGCCGTTCGGGGACATGCACCCCAGCACCTCGCGGAAGTAGGGGGACACCGGTTCACCGCATGCGTCAGCAGCGCGCGTACCCGTGTCGCCTGATACGCGAGGAGCTCATCCTTGGCCCAGTGGTCCAGTTCCATCAGCTCCGCTTCGAGCACGGGCACCTTCCTCAACCCAGGCCAATTTCTTGGGACGTCAGTATGTCTGATGGAGTTAGAACCACATAGCCCCGCACGCCGCCTGCAACCCGGAGCAGTCTGATGACCGTCGTCACGATCACGGAGGAACCACTTGCCCTGGAAGACCTGCTCGCCATTGTCGACGGCGCGAGGGTGCACCTCGCGGACAGCACGAGGGCTGTGATCGCGGCCAGCCGGGCTGTCGTGGATCTTGCCCTTGCCCGCAATGACGCCGTGTATGGCCTGACTACGCAGGTCGGCCACGGCAAAGACACCCTGCTGACCGAAGAGGAGATCCGCAGCGAGCAGCTGTTCCTCGTCAAGTCACACAGCGGCGGTATCGGGCCACCGCTGCCCACCCAGCAGGTTCGCGCTGCTTTGGCCGTTCGCCTCAACGGGATCGCCCGCGGTGGATCCGGTGCCTCCCCTGCGGTCGCCGACGTGCTGGCGGCAATGCTGAACGCCGGAGTCCATCCGGTCGTCCCGGCGATCGGGTCGGTCGGGGCGGCAGACATCGAGCCGATGGCAGGGATGGCGCAGGTGGCCGTCGGGTTGGGGCGGGCCGAGTACCAGCGCGAGCTGCTTTCCGGCGGAGAAGCCATGCGACGAGCCGGGATCACGCCCCTGGTGCTCAGCGGCAAGGACGGGTTGGCGTTGATTTCCGCCAATGGGGTGTCGGTCGGCCATGCGGCGCTCGTCATCGCCCGGGCCGAGCGGGTGGCGGACGCCGCAGACATCGCAGCGGCGCTCTCGATGGAGGCGACCGCGGCCAACCCCTCGATCCTGCATCCTGCCGTCGCGCGCGCCAAGCCGATCCCAGGGCAGGCGGTGGCCACCGAGCACCTGCGTGCCTTACTGGAAGGAAGCGAGCTGCTCCAGCCCGGCGCCGCCCGATCCGTGCAGGACGCCCTGTCGTTCCGGGTCGTACCTCAGGTCCACGGGGCCCTGCGCGAGTACGTCACAGCCGCCCGGGCTGCCGTGACGGCCGAGCTGAACGCCGCCGAGGACAACCCGCTGGCTTCCGTGCCGGACCAGATGCTGATCAGCAACGGCAACTTCCACCCGATGGTTCTCGCCATAGCATGTGATGCATTACGGATTGCGCTCGCCCAGGTTGGCCAGCTCAGCGAGCGGCGGATGTCCCATCTTTGGGACGGGTGCATGCAGCAGATAACCAGCCCGGCGAGGGCAACACTGTACGGGCTGCATCTGCGATACCCGGCCGCTGCGCTCTTCCCAGAGCTCAAGCAACTTGCCGCGCCAGCAACACTGGACACACCCCCGCTGGACCTCGGCGTCGAGGACCACCACACCGCCGCTCCGCTGAGCGTCCGCAAGACCGACACCGCACTCGGCATGCTCGAGGACCTGCTGGCGATCGAGCTGATGCTCGCCCGAGACATGCTGGCGACAGCCCCGAACAAGCATGTCCTCGGCGCCGGCACTGAGGCTGCCCTTGGCATGGTCGAGGAGGCGATCACCGAAGCGGATCCGGAGCCAGACGCAGTCCACCGGGCAATCCGGGAGCGGTTCCCAGTCAGGTCGGTGGGTGCGTCCGTAGCCAGCGGGCAAAGTGCGGCACGGTGAAGGCCAACGTCCCGCGCTCGGCGGAATACACGAGACCCTTCTTCAGCAGAGCATCCCGGGCGGGCGAAAGCGAGGACGGCTTGCGGCCCAGTACATCGGCAACGTCGGTTGTGGAGACCGCCGCGTCCGGGACGAGTTCGGTTGTCAGGCCGGCCATCGCGCGTAAGTAATCCCGCTCGGCAGGCGTCGCACGCTCGTATCGGGAGCCAAAGAATCCCACGGCTAGCTCAGCCTCAGCCTCAGGTGCGGCCACTGCGACGTCGGCTGAGGTAATCGGTGAGTCGGGCGCATGATCCCAGGCCGCTTTGCCGTACGCCTGCACGAAGTATGGGTATCCGCCCGAGGTCGCTCCCATTGCCGCGAGCGCGTCGGCTGACCAGGTGGCACCCTCGCGTTCGGCAGGCGCCAGCAGCGCCCTCTCGACACCGTCGGAGTCCAGGCGGTCAATTCGGATGTATCGGAACAGCCGCTCCGAGTACGACTTGGACGCTGACAGCACGCTGGGCAGATGCGGCAGGCCGGCGCCAACAACCATCAGCGGCGCGCCTGTCTGGGACAACTCATGGCAACTCGCGCAGAGCGCTGAGACATCCTCGGGTGTCAGATCTTGCATCTCGTCGATGAACACGGCCACGCCAACGCCGACGTCCGCGGCAAGGCAGGCGACATCGTTCAGTAACTCCAGCAGGTCAATCTCCATGTCACCGGAGTCGGCGCGGCCGGTGCTCGGCGGTCCGTCGATCGCGGGCGTCCAGCGCTCGATGAGTTTCCCGCCGCGCGGGTTGGTGCGCAGCCCGAACGCCTTCAGCGTGGCCAGAACCTCACGCACTCGGTCCGGCGCACGGTGTCGCACTGACAACTCGCGTACGGCTGCGTGCAGCGCTCCAGTGAGCGGCCGGCGGAGGCTCGTGTCGGGGCGGGCCTCCACCTTTCCGGTGCCCCATCCCCGGTCGAGCGCCTTGGAACGCAGCGCGTTGAGCAGGACCGTTTTCCCTACCCCGCGCAGGCCAGTGAGCACCAAGCTGCGCTCGGGTCGGCCCCGCTCCACGCGCTCCAAGGCGACGTCGAAGGCCGTGAGCTCAGCGTCGCGGCCGGCAAGCTCCGGTGGGCGCTGGCCGGCTCCAGGGGCGTACGGGTTCCGCACCGGGTCCACGTCTCGGAACGTATCAGCCTGTATAGCGCGAGCCCTAGATTTCGTTAGACAACGCTCGACGTGTCGCCGGTGCTGTTGATCCGGCAAACGCGGTTTCGACGGTTGGAGATGGTGACTATCGTCGAGTGCACTGTGTCCAATTGCACTCTGACAGTGTCCCCACCGTTTCACCTGGAGAATTCATGAGCCTCATCAAGGGCCTCCTCAAGACCGCGGTCGCAGCCAAGCTGATTCAGGTCGCTCAGCGAGAACTGTCCAAGCCGGAGAACCAGCAGAAGATCAAGGACGGCCTTCGCAAGCTGCAAGAGGCCACCAAGTCCCGGCGCTGACGACCGGTCACGAGCCGGTCACGAGGTGGTTGCCCCGGAAACTCTTTGGCGCAGACGCGATAACACTCAAGCATCTATTGGGAAAACAAGCTGTACCCGGAGCGCTGCCGTCGATTAGGGTGAGACTGCTGAGACTGGTGGTACCAGTTGGGCGCGGGCAGACCCAGATCCCCGCGTCCCGGGCCGATCACCGTCAACGCTGTCGAAGGAGAGACCCATGGGCGCGGCGGGGGCGCGAACTGTGGCGAAGCTCGCTGCGGTTGCTCTCGTCGCGTTCGTGGCAGGTGGCCGCGAGCCAAGTCTCGAGCGTTGGTTTGATCCGCGCTAGCGGGCAGTCAGGACGAGCGGGCCGTCATTGGTAATGGCAACTGTGTGCTCGGCGTGTGCGCCTCGTGAGCCGTCCCGGCTCCGCAAGGTCCATCCGTCGGCATCGGTGTAGATCTTGTCGGTGCCTTGTAGGAACCACGGCTCGATCGCGATCACCAGGCCGGGTCGGAGCGGTAGCCCGCGGCCCCGCCGACCGTTGTTCGGTACGTGAGGGTCGCCATGCATGGTACGGCCCACGCCATGCCCGCCGAACTCGGTGTTGATCTTGTAGCCCGCCTGCGATCCCACCCGTGCGATGGCAAACGAAATGTCACCGATCTTGTTCCCGGACTTCGCCGCATCGATGCCGGCGGCAAGTGCCGCCTCGGCGGTAGCGATCAAATGCTGATCTTGTTCCCGGGGCGAGCCGACGATCACGCTGATCGCTGAGTCTGACACCCAGCCGTCAACCGATGCCGCGAAGTCGAGGCTGATCAGGTCGCCGTCGACAAGCTCATAGTCGTGCGGCAGCCCGTGCAACACCGCATCATTGACCGACGTACACAGCACCTTGCCGAACGGGCTGGCCCCGAACGACGGGTGATAGTCGATGTAGCACGATTCGGCGCCGCGATCCCGGATCATCTGGTGCGCCAACTCGTCGAGCTCCAGAAGGTTCACCCCGACCTCGGCTCGACCGATGAGAGTGTTCAACACCTCGGCGACGAACCGGCCGGCCGGTCTCATCTGCTCGATTTCGGTCGGCGTCCGATACTCGATCACCCTGAGATTCTGCCGTACGCCGTCCAACCGCCCGACGAAGTCGGGCTTGGTTGGACGGAACCAAAGAACCCAGGAGCGCAGCGACTTCCCCGTCTTCGGACGCAGTCCGATGTCAACCGCCCGACGAAGTCGGGCTTGGTTGGACGGAACCACAGAACCCAGGAGCGCAGCGACTTCCCCGTCTTCGGACGCAGTCCGATGTCAACCGCCCGACGAAGTCGGGCTTGGTTGGACGGAACCACAGAACCCAGGAGCGCAGCGACTTCCCCGTTCGGACGCAGTCCGATGTCAACCGCCCGACGAAGTCGGGCTTGGTTGGACGGAACCAAAGAACCCAGGAGCGCAGCGACTTCCCCGTCTTCGGACGCAGTCCGATGTCAACCGCCCGACGAAGTCGGGCTTGGTTGGACGGAACCAAGAAGCGCAGGAGTGCAGAGACTCCCATGCTCTACCCCTCGGACGCAGTCCGATGTGCTTAGCCGGTAATGGAGTCCTCGTAGTCGCTGATCTCAGCGACCTTTGCCCCGGACGGGGTGCTCGGGTCGAAGACGTAGTCGAGCCATTCCCGGGCCAGCCGGCGAGCAAGTTGAAGGCCGATCACGCGTTGGCCCAGGGTGAGGACCTGACAGTCGTTGGACAGGATTGATCGTTCGATGCTGAAGGAGTCGTGGGCGACCGTCGCACGGATGCCAGGCACCTTGTTGGCTGCGATGGCGACTCCGATTCCCGTGCCGCACACCAAGATTGCGCGGTCAGCTTCACCAGCGGAGATCCTCTTTCCCGCCTCGATCGCCACCGACGGATACGAGGACCCCTCGAGATCTTCCTTGAACACGCCAAGATCAACGACCTCGACCCGATCATCGGCCTGCATATCGGCGAGGATGTGGTCCTTGTAGTCGAAGCCGGCGCTGTCACTTCCGACCAGCAGCCGAATGGGACCGCTCATAGGTTCTGTCCTTCCTTGTCCGTGGACTGTGTTGCATCGGCAGCGGCAGCCTCCGCATTGCCGAGCACATCACCGATTGCGGTCACGATCAGACCGAGCGAGACCGCACCCGGATCAGGCGGTGCCAACACTGCGCTCTGCCAGCGGCCGCGCCCGCCCGATCTTGGGAACAAGCGATGCGGTCGCCTCTGCAGCCGCCCGACAGGCATCCGCGGCCGAGTTCCACGCTTCGGAGATCGAGCCCCCGGCATCAACCTCCTCGACCAGCGTATCGACGAAGGGGAACAAGGCGTCCAGCATGGTCTTGTCGCCGAGCTCAGCCTTGCTGAATCCCTGCAGGTCCCGAGCCGAACCCTGAACGGCATCAGCCAACCGCTTCGGCGTCACCGCCTCGGTGTTGCCGAGTCCTTTCCCGACCCCCTCCAGGAGCAACCCCCACAAGATGCCGCTGGTGCCACCGGCCTTGTCGCCAAAGGCGTGCCCCGCAGCGCTCAGCACCGTCTCGACCCCACCTTCGGTCTCGTTCGCAGCCTCAGCGGCCGCCTTCGAGCCGCGAGACATACCGATTCCGTGATCACCGTCACCGGCTATCGCATCGATGCGACCCAGGTACTCCTTGTTCTCCTCCACCACTGCGTAAATCGCATCAACTGCCTTGCGGGCAATTGCGGCCGCCGCGATCGATTCCTCACTAGCCTCTGCGACCACCTTCTCAGCGACATGCGCCACGCCGGCACGCCGCGTGGTGAACCGTTCGCTTGCCACTGCGGTGCCGCGCCGGAAAGCTGGGGTGTCCGCAGGCGCCACCCAATAGCCTTCCAGCTCCTCGTCGAGCCAGGTGACCGACAGCGAGCAACCGGCCATATCGAGGCTGGTCACCAATTCGCCCACCTCAGGGGACACCTGCACGACATCCGCTGCAACGAGGAGTTCGTTGACGTGGCCGTACAGCACAAACAGTTCCTCGTACTTGGTGGCGCCAAGCCCGTTGAGGAGTACCGCAGCCCGGCCGCTCGCTCCTTCCGGACGCTCGGCGAGCACCGCCTCGACAAGCTTCGCAGCCAGATCCTTGGCCGGCATCCAAGAAGCCGAGGTGATTCCGGGCTCGCCGTGGATGCCAAGCCCGAAATCCATGTGCCCCTCGTCGACGATAAACAGCGGCTTGTCTGCACCCGGCAGCGTGCAACCGTGGAAAGCGACGCCGAACGAGTACGTCGCAGCATTGGCCGCGCGCATCACGCGCTCGACCCCATCGAGGTTCGAACCGTCCTCCGCCGCGGCCGCCGCCATCTTGTAGACCGTGAACGTGCCCGCGATACCGCGCCGCTTCTGCTGCTCCTCCCGGCTGGCCGAGGCGACGTCGTCGGTCACGTACACGATCCGGGTGTCGATTCCTTCATTCATCAGGCGCTCTGCGGCAACCCCGAAGTTCAGCCGATCCCCGGCGTAATTGCCGAACCCGAGCACCACTCCGGCGCCTCCATCAGCCGCCTTGGCCACCCGATAGACCTGCTCCGCGGACGGCGACGCGAACACACCACCGAGCACGGCACCGTCAGCAAAACCGGTCCCCACCACACCGTTGTAGGACGGGTAGTGGCCCGAACCGCCGCCAATGACCAGGCTGACCTTGCCCTCCAGCGGACCGCCCGCCCGGACAAAGCCCGAGGCACCTACGACACGCTGCACGTACTGCGGATACGCCGCGGCGAAGCCCTTGATCACGTCGCTCTTGAACTCTGCAGGGTCGTCGTAGATGTGCGTCATGGGGAGCCTCCAGGAAACGTGTCGGCAAGATGGGAAGTGGCCTGAGCGATCCCAGGCCGAGCGACATCCCTGAGCCTTCGATCTCCTTCGACCGGACCAGGAAATGCCACGGATCTAACCTGTGGTGAAGTTGTTCACCTTGTCAGCGTTCTACTTGATGATCAACACGCAGTCAACGGCGGCTCTGGAACACCCCTTGGTGATCATGGGATCAGCGAGACCTTGATCGATCCCTTGCCGCTGGCGACCATGTCCAGGCCCTTCTGGAAGTCGGCTAGGGGCAGCTGATGGGTGCAGATTCTGTCCATCGGCAGCCGCCCGGACTCGATCATCCGGATGGCGGCGGGCCAGCAGTCCGGGCCCAGGTGAGCGCCGCGTACGTCCAGCTCCTTGTCGTCGCTGATGATCGACCAGTCGACGCTTACGTCGCTTCCGAAGACGCTGTACTCCACGTACGTGCCAAGCTTGCGGAGCAGATTCAGGCCCTGTCCGACGGCTGATGGGTGCCCAGTCCCCTCGAGGTAGACGTCGGCCCCATAGCCCTCTGTCATGTCCTTGACCTTCGTGACAGCGTCCTCCGACCCGATGTTGATGATCACATCGGCGCCGCACTCCTTGGCGATATCCAGCTTGTCCTGGGCCATGTCGAGGGCAACGACCGACTTAGGGTTCTTGGACTTCGAGCCGGCGATCATGCCCAGTCCGATGGGTCCGCAGCCGGCGACGACAACGACATCCTCGAACTTGATATCCGCCCGCTCCACGGCGTGCAGCGCGCAGGAAAGCGGCTCGGTAAAGGCGGCGTGTGCGGGTGGAAGGTCCGATGAGATCTTGTAGACCAGGGCGTCTTTGTTGTAGACCATGTACTCCGCCATGCCGCCCGGCGTACGGCGCTTGAAGCCGAACATGTCATGCGGGGCGCACATCCAATACTCGCCGTTTACGCAGTAGCGACATTTCCAGCACGGCACGATCTGTTCGGCTACAACGCGGTCGCCGACAGCAATTCCCCAGCGATTTGCAGCCTCGTCATCAAGCTGAACAACTCTTCCGACAAACTCGTGGCCAGGAATGACTTCAGTTTCGGCCCAGGCTGGACGGTTCTCGTCACCCCAGAACTTCGCCGCACCGTGGTAGCACTTCAGGTCGCTGGCGCAGATGCCGGTCGCCTCGACCTTGATCAAGGCCTCACGCGGTCCGGGCGCCGGGACTGGGACTTCCTCCAGCTGGTAGTTCTCAGGTCCGTGACAAATGACGGCCTGCATTCTTTCGGGAATTCGATTGACCTGACCGGCCGGGGATTCGGACATACGAGCCTCCGTGCTCCGTGACCAGGTAGCAGAGTCGCGCTACCAAACGCACCAGTTGGGGCGCTTGTTCAGCACCCTAGCCGCACGCCGACGTCGGCTATTCGCGAGGGACCTGGCGTATGACGGGCTGCGGCATCGGCGTATTGAACGTCATCACGTTGTGCTCGTCCTCGGCGGGCCGGTATGCGTCAGCGAAGGTGTTCAGCAGCCGGGCGGCCTTGGGCCAGAACCCAACGGCGGGCTCATACCAGGAGATCGTCGTGTTGGCCGGCTTGTCGGAGAAGTCAGCGGCCTGGGTGTCGAGCCAGGCTTCACCGGAGAATGCGTCCTGGTAAAACCCGCGTCGCTCCTGAGTGCTGGTCCGCAGGTTCTCCATGTTGCTCATGGCGGTGCGTAGCCGCAGCCACCGGAACCGGTTCCACTGGCCCTCGTCCCTGAATCGGGTACGCAGCCGCGCGCCGGCCAACGCACCCCTTAGGGCCATGGACGCGATGATCTCCCGCGGCATGAACAGATTCGCCCCGCCCTCGCCGGCACTCGTCCGAACCTGGGCAATCCGGTTGCGATAGCCGGGCAGCGCCGATTGCAAGCTGTCCCGCCACGACATCGCGGTGTTGAAGATCGCTTTGCCGAACCCTACGCCCGAGCCGCCGAGCGCCTTGATGGGAATGTTGAGATCGTCCCAATCCTGCGGCAGCCAGATGTCTTGGTGAGGAGCCTCACGGGGATGAACGCCGAGGTTGAGCGACACCGTCGGCCAGCGCGGCAGGGCGTTGTCGAAGAAGTGCACCGGGAAGTTGGAGGTAATGCCGCCGTCAGAGAACCACAGCTCCTGCGCGGTATCCAGAGGGCTGAGTAGAGTCAGCGCCTGCCCATGATCGATCAGCGTACGGCCGAAGTCGTCCTGGATCGGCGAAGGACGGCGGATCCGGTACAGTCGCACGGCCTGGAAGAGGGCGGGCAACGACATGCTGATCCGTACGGCGAAGATCACCGGAAGGTCCCATGGCTGGGGCAGCTTGTTCAGCTTGCGAACGATTCCGTGACGATCATGGACCTCCCGGCTCTCGGTTTCTGAGAGCGCGTTCAAGACCGACTCGGGGAACACCTGCGACTCACCGTCACGAAGTTGATCAACGCAGATCCACAGCTGCTCGGGGTCGTCCTCCGCGTTGACCTCCAGCGGGAAACGGAAGGGCCGCTGTCGCGTGAGATCAGTGGTCATCAATTCCAAGTTGACCAGCCGACGATCGGGCTGCTGCGACATTCGTCTCCACTCAGTCAGATCGTCGGAAGTCGGGGCGAGGCGCCGCTCGTGATAGTCCAAGCCGGACCACAAGTGCCCGAACCGCATCACCTGATCATCGGGCAGGCCGGCCAGCGCGTTGAGGCAGTCGCTCAGCCAGGGCACCAAGGACTTCTCAACCGTCGGCTTTGGCACGCCGGCCATGACATCCAGAAGGTTGCGCTGCCGTTGGGGTGTGGTGCCGGGCACGAAGCCAAATGCGCGCGACCGGAGCCGGCCGACGTAGGCCAGGATCGAGCTCGACAGCCCGAGGGCGATGACGGTGCTCGCGGCCAAACCGACGAGGACCGCACTGGCATAAAGCGCCGGCCGGAAGATCCCGACCAGGACCACGGGAATGATCATGGCAACGCCGATGGTCAATTGCCGGACAGTCATGGAGCGCGGTGTGGAGTATGCGCTGGTGTAAAGGCGCAGCTCCGCTAACCATCCCGGCGTTTCGCCATCTTCGGTTGAGGGCTTGCGAAGCCCGGATCGGATTCCCTGAAAAACAAGTGCCATACCGACGAGAGTGGCGACGAACGCCAGATCCCCGAGCACACCGAGCCCGATCATGTCCAGGACCGTACGGGGCGCTCCGGTGAACCGCCATTCCATGTAGCCGGTGAGCACCACCGCACCGCCGATCAAGGCCAGCGTGAACAGGCGAGGGACCCATCCAAATGCAAAGAGAGCGAGGAGCGGCAGCGGCCAGCTCTGACCACGCATGACCGCGACTGCCACCCGGAAGATGGCAGCGGTGGCCAGGCCGGGTCGGAAGAGCTGGGCCAGCCGGAATTCGTCGGTCTCCGAATCGCCAGGCCGGGCCTGGGTGAGCCAGCCGATGATGTCGGTTAGGCCGGTGAAGCCGCGGCGTACGTGGTCGCTCCTCGTCGCGGCCGAGGGGTCTTGGTGCTCGGCAACGTGCTGGTCCAAGCCGCCAGAGGCCAGCAGCTGGCTGCTGCGACCAAGCTCGGCCGCTGCGGTGAGTGCGGCGGCAATCGCGCCGGCCGACGCGCCGCCGACATTGCGGAACCGGAAGTCAGTGGCCAGCTCACACACGGCGAGTGGGTAGACCACGCCTGATGTGGTACCGCCCTCCATGGTGAGATCCAGGCTGGCCTTGGCGTACGCCGCGACGGTGTCACTGGTGATCGACGGACGGCCAGACAGTACTTCCGATGGTCGGTCAGCGATCGCGCGCATGGTCTCCGGGTCCGCGGCGGCAAGCGTGTAGCGCGCCTCATTGCCGTACCCGCCGATCAGCGTCGAGGGACCCATGCGAACCGGATCGCCCGACGGTTCCAGACCGCTGGGGAGATAAGGCCGGCGCAAGATCGTCCTGGCCTCGACCGGATCGCGGCCGATCAACTCTCGAAACGCGCTCAGCGCCGCTCCTCGACTGGCGACCGCCATGGTGTCCTCCTTGCCAATGGGCGCAGCGTCCGGACCACTATTCTCACCGGATGAGGATTGTGGTGACGGGAGGCAAAGGCGAGCTTGGCACAGAAGTAGTGCGCAGGCTGGAGGCTCGCGGTGCCATGGTGACCTCAGCAAGCCGGCGTACCGGTGTTGATCTTGCTACCGGGACGGGCCTCGAGGAGGTGCTACACGGCGCCGACTGCGTAGTTCATGCCGCGAGCCATCGGCTGCGCTATCGCCGAGTCGACCTGGACGGCACCCGCCGCATGATCAAGATCTTGGCGAATCGACCCGTACCGCCACATGTGGTCTACATCTCGATCGTGGGCTGCGACCGAATCCCTCTGCGGTTCTACCGCGCGAAATATGCCTGCGAACTGGTGCTCGAACGCAGCAAGCTGCCTGTGACGGTGGTGCGAGCGACGCAGTTTCACACCTTGATCGCGGCGGTTGCACGCACCGTGACGCGCGGTCCGCTGGCGTTCGTACCCAGAGGTATGTCATTCCAGGCCTGCGACCACCGTTGGATCGCTGCTGAGCTTGCAGACATTGCACTCGGGCCGGCACGCGCGGGCTATGAGCGAGCCCTCGATCGAGCAGGACCTGAGCGTGTCAGTCTCGCCGAGGCGGTAGCGCTGATCCGCGCCAAGGAAGGGAAGCCGGCGCCGCGACTGATCACGCTCCCGGCCATAGGTGGGACCCTCCGAGGCTACGAGGCGGGAGCCAACCTTCCCGGCCCGGACGCGAAGATCGGCGGTCCATCCTTCCACGAATTCCTGGGGTCGTAACGAAATCTCTCTCACACTGTCGGATACCTACGTGTACGTACCTTGGGTGCGGTCTGCACGGGTTGCAACCTGTGTAGAGCGTGAGGAACCTAGGTGAACGTAGGTTTCCGACACCGTAGGGACTACTTACTTGCGGCGTTAGACAGTGAGGGCCTTGAGCTCGGCGAGCAGCTTGCCCATTGAGTCCTTGGCGTCACCGAAGAGCAGCGTGGTTGTCGGCTCGTACAGGAGCTCGTTCTCAATGCCGGCGAAGCCGGGGCGCATCGAGCGCTTCATGAAGACGACTTGGTGCGCCCGGTTGGCGTGCAGAATCGGCATGCCGTAGATCGGAGCGCCGGGCGTGGTCTCGGCGGCGGGGTTGACGACATCGTTTGCACCGACCACAAGAGCCACATCCGCCTGCTTGAACTCAGGATCGATCTCGTCCATCTCCTTGAGCTGCTCGTACGGCACCTGGGCTTCGGCGAGGAGCACGTTCATGTGACCCGGCATCCGGCCAGCGACCGGGTGGATGGCGTAATCGACTTGTACGCCGCGTTCGATCAACAGATCGACTAGTTGACGCAGCGTGTGCTGAGCCTGCGCGACCGCGAGCCCGTAGCCGGGGACGATGATCACGCGCTGCGCGTACGCGAGCAGGATCGCCACATCGGCAGGTCCGGCCGACTTCACCGGCCGATCACTGACTGTGGTTGCGCCGAGGGTTGACCCGCCCTTGAGCGCACCGAAGAGAATGTTGATCAACGACCGGCCCATAGCGTTGGCCATCAGGCGGGTGAGCAAGGTGCCGGCGGAGCCAACAAGAGTGCCAGCGACCAGCAGCAGGATGTTCTCGAGCAGGTAGCCGCTGGCGGCGACGGTCAACCCGGTGAATGCGTTCAGTAGAGAGATCACGATCGGTACGTCGGCACCACCAACGGGCAGCACGAGCAGCACGCCCAGTGCGGCGCCGACGGCCGCCAGAAGCAGCGCGAACAGCATGCTCGGCGCGAGGACCAGGCCGACGCTGAGGCCGACCGCGGCCAGCAATCCCAGCCCGTACACGATCGGGTATCCGCGGAAGACCACTGGTCGCGTGGTCATCAGCTCCTGCAGCTTGAGGAACGTGACCACGGAGCCGGCGAAACTGACCGAGCCGACCACGATCGCGAAGGCCGTTGCGATCAAGTCGAAGACCGCCGCTGTGCCCGCGCCGAGGTTAGTCAGCTCGACGATCGCCACAATGGCCGCGGCGCCACCGCCGACACCGTTGAACAACGCGACCAGTTGCGGCATCTGAGTCATCTGGACGCGGTAGGCGCCGAGAACGCCGATTGCGGTGCCAGCTGCAATGGCCGCCAAGATCGGGAGCAGATGGTTGAGATCGGAAACAAGGAAGACGATCACGCACGCCAGGAGTGCGCCGGCCGCGCCGATCAGGTTGCCGCGCCGGGCGGTTTTTGGTGAGGACAACCCCTTGAGTGCGACGATGAAGCAGACTGCGGCCGCGAGGTAGCCGAGCTGGGCCCAGGCTGGTGTCACTGGTCGAGCTCTCGGCGTACTTGCTTTTCCAGCGCCCGGCGAGGACGCGAGAACATGATCAACATTCGGTCGGTCACGACGAACCCGCCGACCATGTTGATCGATGCCAAGATCACGGCAACCAGGCCCAACACCAGAATGGGTGTCGACTGGGCTGTACCGGCCACCAGGATCGCGCCGATCAAGATCACGCCGTGGATCGCGTTGGCCCCTGACATCAGGGGGGTATGCAGGGTGGAGGAGACCTTGGAGATCACCTCCACGCCGACGAAGACGGCCAGCACGAAGATCGTCAGCCAAATGATTGGTTCAGTACTCAATTGCTCGCTCCGCTCGCTGCGGATCGCGCTCTGAACCCGCCTACTTCGTCGTCCCTCGCAGACCAAAGACATGTCCGCTCGCTCCTCCTCAGCACGACGGCGCGCGATCCGATACTCAATTGCTCGCTCCGCTCGCTGCGGATCGCGCTCTGAACCCGCCTACTTCGTCGTCCCTCGCAGACCAAAGACATGTCCGCTCGCTCCTCCTCAGCACGGCGGCGCGCGATCCGATACTCAATTGCTCGCTCCGCTTGCTCCAGATTTAGTTCCGTCAAACACCTGACCATCGTGAGTAATGCACATGGCGGAGACGATCTCGTCGTCAAAATCGGGCGCAAAACGGCCGTCGCGGGTCATTAGCATGATCACATTCAGCAGGTTCTGGGCGTAGAGCCGACTGGCCGGCGCGGGCATCTGGCTGGGTACGCTCGCACCACCCCACAGCTGCACCGGGCCCACCCGTACCACGCTGCCAGCCACCACGCCCTCGACGTTACCCCCGGACTCGGCCGCAAGGTCGACCACAACCGACCCTGGCGCCATCTGCAGGATCATCTCGGTGGTCACCAGGAGCGGTGCTCGTCGTCCCGGCACGGCTGCCGTCGTGATCAAGGCATCAGCGGCAGCAACGTAGCCGGCGAGCAGCTCGCGTTGCCGTTGGGCGCGATCCTCGGTCATCTCCCGGGCGTAACCACCTGCGCCCTCGAGTGTCGGCAGCGGCAGCTCGATCGCCTGCGCGCCCATTGATCGAATCTCTTCTGCGGCCGCCGCACGTACGTCATAGCCCTTGACCACTGCGCCCAAGCGCCGGCAGGTCGCGATCGCCTGGAGTCCCGCGACGCCAGCACCGAGCACAACGACCTGGGCCGGCGGGACCGTACCAGCGGCAGTCATGCTCAGCGGGAAGAACTGGCCGAGCATCTCGGCAGCCACAACTGCTCCCCGATAGCCAACCACCATGGCTTGGGAGCTCAGAGCATCCATCGACTGGGCGCGGGAGATCCGTGGGACGTACTCCATCCCAAAGGTTGTGATCTTCCGATCGCGGCGAAAGGCGATGTCTCCTGGGCGCCCAGCCAGCGGAAAGAATGAGATTGTGGCAGCTCCAGAGGGCAGAGGAGCCAAGCATTCGGCCTCGAGCGGTTGCACGCTGAGTACCAAGTCCGCTTCATCGAAGGGGTGCTCGGTGACCTTGGCGCCAGCCGCCTCGTACGCGGCGTCGGTCAGGAAGGCTCCGGCGCCCGCTCCTGCCCGCACCGCAACCTCGTAACCAACAGCACGTAGCTTGCCCACAAGGTCGGGAACCAGCGCAACGCGAGCCTCGCCGGGAGCCGTTTCCCGGGCTACCGCGATGCGCACATCACGAACCTAGTGCACCCATTTGAGCGCTGCTCGCGCATCGCGCACTGAATCCGCCGACTTGTATGGATCCACGGGATGTGGGTCCATACAAGTCGGTTCCTACTTCGTCGTCGCTCGCGGAGGGAAACGCCTCCGGCCAGCCTGGCCCAGCACGGGCGGCGCGCGATTTCCGACGCTGGCAGCTGCAGTGGAGTTAGCGGACTTTGACCTTGATCGAGTGGTAGCCAGTGGCGCCGTCCGGCATTGATGGTGCAACCTGTGACGTCTGAAGCGTCCCTTTCGCATCGGTGGCTCGAACCGTGAGTGTGTGCGTGCCCGAGATGGCCGACCAGTCGTACTTCCATTGCCGCCAGGTGTCAGGACCACTGGTCTCTGCGAGTTGGGCCGGCTGCCAGGGACCTTGGTCGACCTGGACTTCGACAGCCGATATTCCCGTGTGCTGGGCCCAGGCGACTCCCGCGACCACGACCGGCCCTGGATCGACGGTCGACTTGCGTGGCACATCGATCCGCGAGGCCAGCTTGATCGGCCCCCGCGGCGACCAGCCGAGTGGCGTCCAGTAGGCCTGCTCTTTGGCGTAGGTCGTGACCCTCAGAGAGGTCACCCACTTCGTCGCGGACACGTAGCCGTACAGGCCCGGGACAACCATGCGCACGGGAAATCCGTGCTCGACGGGCAAGGGCTCGCCGTTCATGCCGATCGCCAGCATGGCCTCACGGTTTGGGTCGGTAAGAGCCGACAGCGGCGTACTCGCAGTCCAACCGTCATGGCTCTTCGAGAGCACCATGTCGGCGCCCGCCAGTGGCTTCGCCTCGGCCAGCAGCTCGCGTATGGGGTATCCCAGCCACAGCGCGTTGCCGGCCAGATCGCCGCCGACCTCGTTGGAGACGCAGGTCAGTGTGGTCAGGTGTTCCACCAGCGGCTTGGCACTCAGTTCGGCGTAGTTGATCTGGATGGGGTTCTGCACCATCCCAGTGATCCGGAGGCTCCAAGATGGGGGATCGATCACGGGCACCTGGAGTGCGGTGTCGATGCGGTAGAAGTCGACGTTCGACGTCACGTATGGGGTCAGGCCCTCGATGTGGAGGTCGGCACCAGGCGGCGGCCCGGGCGTAGGTTTCACCGGAGTCGGCAGCCTCAGCTTCTCGCGTGCCGTGTTGACAGCTGAGGACGCGCCGGCGAGCAGCTGGCCGGTGATCGCTGCGACCGCCGCCGCAGCTCCAACCACGATCGTCCAGCCCAGAAAGTTACGCCGCGCGGCAGATTGCGCCTCACCATTCTCGGCGGCGGCACCTGACGCACCCCACCTTTGCAGCTTGCCGATGAGCGTGCTCAAGATCATGTAGCCCAGCAGCAGGCCTATGATCGTTGGCACGAATGCGGTGAACGTGACGTCGGACTGTGCACCGACTCCGATGAGGCCGAGCACCGCCACCACCGCGAACAGCGCTGCGCCGGCAAAGCGGCGCCGCAGCTCGAGCTCGCCGGCGATCGCGCAGATGATCAAGACTCCGACCACAATGATGACGAGCAGGACTGGTTTGTCGGCGAGGCCGAGGGTCTCCTTGCCGAAGTTGACCAGCGAAGCGGGCAGCAGATTGATGATCAGTTCACCTACGGCGGGGACCGGAGACCCGGCCGCCGCGACTATCCACGCAACGAGCCCGGCAATGCCAAGACCAGCCAGGCCGGCCACGGCTCCTGCGAGCCGCGCCCACCATCGGGTGACGCGTGCCGATTCCCGCTCGTCCCGGCTATGCACCTCACCATCCTGCGCTCACGCCAGCCGTCGGACAACGAACTGGTGCTTACGCATTAGTCACGGCAGGCTATTGATCATGGCTGGAGGGCCGAAGTGCGTCGATTACTACCCCGGCTGGGTCAATGATGCGGACCAGCTCTTCGGAGTGCTTCGCGGTGACATCGCGTGGGAACAACACACCATCACGCTCTACGGTCGCAGCGTGCCTACCCCGCGACTGACCGCATGGATGGCAGACACTGCCTACCGCTACTCCGGGATCGTGAACGAACCAGCCCCGTGGCCGGAGCCCCTCGCAGAGCTGCGAGAGCGGCTTCGGAACGAGTTAGGTGTTAGCTTCAATTCCTGCCTAGCCAACCTCTATCGGGATGGCACTGACTCAATGGGCTATCACAGCGATGACGAACCCGAGCTGGGCCCGCGACCGACCATCGCGTCGATCAGCCTCGGAGATCGGCGGCGTTTCGTGCTGCGGCATCGGATGACCCGAGAGCGATGGAGCTGGGATCTCGGCCACGGTGACCTGCTGGTCATGCGGGATGAGTCGCAAAGAGACTTCGCGCATGCGGTTCCGAAGACATCGCGGCCGGTCGGGCCGCGCATGAACTTGACCTTCCGGTGTTTCCGGCAGAGTCACGGAGTTGAGGCGCTGGAAACTTCACCCTAGATGCTCGGTTTAGGCGCAAATCTGGCTCGCAACCTCATCTGGAGTGAAGTTTCCAGCAAACTTCGTGCTCGCGTTAACATCGGGACCCTTTTTGAGGCCTTCACTAAGTGTGAAGGCTTTTCGAGAAGACATTCAGCAGGTTCTGGCCACGGAGGGTGTCATCGCTCGTCGTGACCATCCCAAACTCGTAGGCACGATCGAACGGCTGGTCCGCAATGGCAAGCTCCGCCCGGTCTTACCAGGCGTATACGCCGAGCCGGGAGCGTGCGACTCGATCAGGACGCGGATTCGGGCGGTCATGCGCTGGGATCCGGACGTGGTGCTCCTTGGTTCGGCCGCTGCCTGGGTGTCCTTCTGGCCGGAGATTCGCGTTACACACATCTTGTGCAGCGTGAAGCATCAGCGCCGGACCCAACCGGGCTACAAATTCACCCGGCAGCAGATCCCGGCCGAACTTGTCGTCAATCGCTCCGGGATTCGCTACACGTCGCCGGCGATGACGGCATTGGATCTGTGCGGGGCAATGGGTGGCGATGCGATCGATCAGGCTCTGAGAGCTCGGGTCACAACGCTTGGGCGGCTGTATCGTGCCCTGGAGCTCACGGGCGGACGGAAGGGCAATCGAACCAAGCGCCAGTTGTTGCTCGATTCCCGGGCCGAGCCTTGGTCGGAGGCTGAGCGCTCATTCCATCGCTTGCTGCGCAATGCCGGCATCACTGGATGGCGAGCGAACCGGCCGGTGGTCCTCGATGACTCCACGTTCTATGTCGATGTGATCTTTCGAAAACTCAAGCTCGTGATTGAGATCGACGGGCGGCTGTACCACACCGGAGCAGAGGTCTTCGAGAGCGACCGACGGCGGCAGAACCTCCTGGTCCTGAGCGGTTGGTGCGTGCTCCGGTTCACTTGGACCATGATTGAAGACCATCCTGAGAAGGTCATCGCAATGGTGCGTGAAGCGATCAAGATGCTGACAGCTGCGATGCTCTGCGGGAGTAATTCAGAACGGTCTCGGGCCACGAGCTGGTCCGGCCCCAACCGGGATCCCGGGTCGTAACTCTTCTACCTCCTCGATGGCCGCGGTGAACTGCGAGTTGTAAAGATCGAAGTAGTGACCGCGGGCCTCGAGGAGCTCGTGGTGGGTGCCTTGCTCGACGATCTGCCCGTCCTCCATCACCAAGATGACGTCAGCGTCGCGAATGGTGGAGAGCCGGTGGGCGATGACGAAGCTGGTCCGATCCGTCCGGAGCGCGGCCATGGCCCGCTGCACGAGCACCTCGGTGCGGGTGTCGACCGAGCTGGTCGCCTCATCCAAGATCAGCAGCGCAGGGTCAGCCAGGAACGCTCGAGCAATCGTGATCAACTGCTTCTCGCCCGCGCTGATATTGCTCGCTTCCTCATCGAGCACCGTGTCATAGCCGTCCGGCAATGCGTGCACGAAGCGATCGACATAGGTTGCCTCGGCCGCCGCATGAATCTCCTCTTCGGTGGCCGTCGGGCGACCGTAGGCAATGTTGTCTCGGATCGTGCCGTGGAACAGCCACGTGTCCTGCAGCACCATGCCGATATTGGCGCGCAACGCTGACCGCGGCACTGTGGCAATGTCCACCCCGTCCAGGGTGATGCGGCCGCGGTCCAGCTCATAGAACCTCATGATCAGGTTGACCAGCGTGGTCTTGCCGGCCCCTGTCGGGCCAACGATAGCCACAGTGCTCCCCGGCTCGGCCACCAGAGAAAGGTCGGTGATCAGCGGCTTTTTGGTCTTTTTCTGGGGTTCAAGAGGGTCGTCCCCCTTGGCGGTGTTGGCATCGTAGGAGAACGAGATGTGTTCGAACGCCACCCGCCCACAAGTCGGGTTGAGCGAGCTAGCCTCCTCCGGCACCTGCTCGAATTCATCGAGCACCTCGAAGACCCGTTCGGCCGAGGCGACGCCAGATTGCAGCACGTTGGCCATCGAGGCCAGCTGGGTCAGCGGTTGAGTGAACATCCGGGTGTATTGGATGAACGCCTGCACATCGCCGAGGTTCATCGTGCCGCTCGCCACCCGAAGCCCTCCGACCACGGCGATTGCCACATAGTTCAGGTTTCCGATGAAGAACATCGTCGGCATGATCAAACCGGAAATGAACTGGGCGCCGAAGCTCGCGCTGTACAACGTATGGTTCCGCTCCGCGAACACCGCCTCGACCTCACGCTGACGGCCGAACACCTTGACCAGTGAATGCCCGGTGAACGCCTCCTCGATGTGGCCATTCAGCTCACCGGTCGACTTCCATTGCTCGATGAAGAGCTTTTGTGAGCGCCTGCCGATCAACGCTGTTACGAGAATCGCCACCGGGATCGTGACGAGGGCGATCAGCGCCAGCACTGGCGAAATGACGAACATCATCACGGTGACACCAATAACGGTGAGCAGCGAGGTGAGCAACTGGCTCAGCGTTTGCTGCAGCGCTTGCGAGATGTTGTCGATGTCGTTGGTCACCCGGCTTAGGAGTTCGCCGCGGGTCTGCTTGTCGAAATAGCTGAGTGGCAGCCTGTTGATCTTCTCCTCGACCTGGCTACGCAGGGTGTAGATGGAGCGCTGCACGGCGCCGTTCAGCAGATAGCCCTGCAACCACAGGAACAACGACGCCACCAGATACAGACCGAGCGCCACCAAGAGCAACTCCGCCAGGAGCGTGAAGTCGATGCCCTGCCCGGGGACGATGTTCAGCCGTTCCACCATGTCGGCGAAGGTGTTGTTGCCTTGGGCGCGCAGCGCGGATACCACCTGTTCCTTGGTCGCGCCGCTCGGCAGGTTCTTGCCGAGTACGCCGGTGAAGATCACGTCTGTGGCCATACCCAGGATCTTGGGCCCCAGGACGTTCATCACAATGCCGACGACCGCGAGCAGCAGCACCAAGATCAAGATCATCCGTTCTGGGGCCAGGTGCCCGAGCAGCCGCTTGAGGGAAGGTAGGAAGTTCAGGGACTTCTCGACGGGCCGCGCCTGCCCCCACATGCGCCCGCCGCCCGACGGGCCATACTTCGGGCGTTCCGGCGCCTTGGGCGCTGCTGACTGGCCATTGCCTGAGGTGCGAGCTGAGCTTGTCGAAGCCCCGGGCTACGCCCTTCGACAGGCTGAGGGCGCATAGGCCCCGGTTCAGGGCGGATTCGATCCTGGCCGTTGCCGCTCATGCGGCGGCCTCCTCAGCACTGAGCTGGGAATCGACGATCTCTGCGTAGGTCGGACAGTGGGCAAGGAGCTCCTCGTGTGTACCGCTGCCGACGATTTCGCCGTGCTCCAGCACAACGATCTTGTCCGCGTCGGCGATGGTTGCCACCCGCTGTCCAACGATGATCACCGCAGCGTCGGCCGTCTCATCTTCCAACGCCGCCCGCAGCCGCGCGTCCGTGGCAACGTCAAGGGCCGAGAAGGAGTCATCGAAGACGTAGATCTCAGGTCGCTTCACCAGCACTCGCGCGATCGAGAGGCGCTGTCGCTGGCCGCCCGAGACATTGGTACCGCCCTGAGAAATGGGCGCTTCCAGCTGTCCGGGCATTTCGCGTACGAAGTCCTCAGCCTGAGCCACCCGCAGAGCCCGCCAAAGCTCTTCATCAGTGGCATCCGGCTTGCCGTATCGAAGGTTGCTGGCGACGGTGCCCGAGAAGAGCAGGGCCTTCTGCGGTACCAGGCCGATCCGGCTCCAGAGCAGCTCAGGATCGCAGTCGCGTACTTCGACTCCGTCCACCTTGACTGACCCGCCGGTGGCGTCGAACAGTCGGGGTATCAGCGAGACCAGGGTGGACTTTCCGGCGCCGGTCGAGCCGATGATCGCCGTTGTCTGCCCGGGCTGAGCGGTCAAGCTGATGTTCCGCAGCACGGGTGACCCGGCTCCCGGATAGGTGAACTCTGTGTCCTGGAACGCGACGACGCCGGCGGCCGGCAACTCCTTGACCGGATGCTCTGGTGGCACCACCGAGGACTCAGTGCTCAACACCTCCTCGATCCGCTCGGCGCAGACTGCGGCGCGCGGAGCGATGATCAGCAGGAAGGTCGCCATCATGACCGACATCAAGATCTGGATCAGGTACGTCAGAAAGGCCGTCAACGCTCCGATCTGCATCTCGCCCGCGTCGATGCGCCGCGCTCCAAACCACAGCACCGCGACGCTGAAGACGTTCAGGATGAACATCACGATCGGGAAGATCGACGCCACATAGCGTCCCACCGAGGTGGCGGTATCGGTGAGCTCGGTGTTGGCCCGCGCGAACCGCGCTGTCTCGTACGGTTCGCGGACGAACGCACGAACCACTCGGATGCCCGTGATCTGTTCCCGCAGAATCCGGTTGACTGTGTCAATTCGCGTCTGCATCAGCCGGAACAACGGGCCCATCTTGCGGATCACCAGGAAGATCGAGAACGCGAGCACCGGCATAGCGACTGCGACCAGCCAGGAAAGGCCGACGTCGGTACGCAGCGCCATGATGATGCCGCCGATCATGGTGATCGGCGCTGCGACGAACATGGTGCCGCTCAGCAGCACCAGCATCTGCACCTGCTGAACATCGTTGGTATTGCGGATGATCAGCGACGGCGCCCCGAAGTGGTTGAGCTCTCGGGAGGAAAAGGAGAGCACGCGCTCGAAGATCGCACGCGCGTACGTCGCGCCCGAAGCTCATGGCCACCTTCGCGCCCAGATAGGTGGCCCAGATCGAGCAGCCGACTTGGACCAACGTGACCGCCAGCATCATGCCGCCCGTACGCCAGATGTAGCCGGTGTCACCCTTGGCAACGCCCTCGTCGATGATCGCCGCGTTCAGGCTGGGCAGCAGCAGCGCAGCCATGGTGCCGGCGAGCGACAAGACCAGCAGGCCGGCGATAGGGCGCTGGTAGCGGGCCAGATACGCCCGGAGCAAGCGGATCAGCATGATGTCCGTTCTCTGTCTGGTGACGTCCCCCGGCAGATGCCGTGCAGGACAAGATCAACGATCTGCTGTGGTTCGGCGAGGCGCGAGTCGCCGAGGATGGGATGGGTGATCGAAAAGGTGATCGTACGCAAAGCGCTGGCCGCCTCCATGACGTCCAGCCGGAGCTGATCTTGGTCTGGCTGGATCAGCGAGGCGATCGCACTGTTGATCAGCTCATTGTCGGCCTGCTGTTTGATTCGGAAGCTGTCGTGGTCCGATGCCTCCCGACGGAGCCGCAGTGATCCGAACAGGGCAAAGACTCGTCGCAGCCGCTCCTGTAGGCATGGCAACCGCTGCCGTCAGCCGCTCCTCAAGGCCCATGTCCCGATCGATCTGCGGCGAGCTCGTCGCAGGTCCGGTGGATGTCGAAGGAATCCTTGATGACGGCATCGATCAGCGCCTCCTTGGTAGCAAAGGCACGGAAGATGGTGCCCTCCGCGATGCCCGCCGCTTCGGCGATCTGCCTGGTACTCACCTCGCGGCCGAATCGTTCCAGCAATGGCTCCGTGGCCGCGATGAGCGCGGCTCGGCGCTCATCGAGGGGCAGCGGCGCAGCACGGGTCACCGGGCCAGCCTAGTGAGTGAGCGCTCACTCAACAAGCGAATTCTGCGAAGATAGAGCGGATCCGCCATCGGCTGGATTATCCGGAGGCGGCGCACGGTTGGCCAGACTATGCACTCAGAGTGCAATGGACATCGTATTTGCGATTATGTGAGGAGTAGACGGTGGATTTGGGCCAACTGGCCGATGAGGTCTTCGAGGCGGTCATCTTCGACTTGGATGGAACGCTCATCGATTCGACCCCGGCCGTCATCCGGGCCTGGTCCGCCTGGGAAAGCGAATATGGGCTTGCCCCAATGGACTTGCTCATGCACCATGGCGTGCCCTCGGCCTCGGTGGTACGCGCTGTGATGCCTGAGCACCTGCAGGAGGCCGCCATGCGGCGCATCACGGAACTGGAAATGGCCAACCTTCACGACGTTGTGGTCCTCCCCGGCGCGGTCGAGGCGCTGGCGTCACTCGCAGGTGCCAAGAACGCTATCGCCACATCGTGCACCGTGCCGCTGGCCGAAGCTCGGATCGCGGCTGCGCAACTCGTGCCGCCCTCGGTACTTGTGACGGTCGATGACGTGGTGCACGGCAAGCCGCACCCCGAGCCGTTCCTCGAGGCGGCCCGCCGGCTAGGCGCCGATCCGCGGCGCTGCCTCGTGGTCGAGGACGCTCCGAAGGGCCTAGAGGCAGCTCAGGCCGCGGGCTGCTTCACGCTGGCCGTGGTGACGACCACACCCCGCGAGGCACTCGACGCCGATGCCATCGTCGCTGACCTTTCGGAGGTCCGATTCGACGTAAGTCAGGAGGGCGTCCGGGTGAGGCTCGTCAATGAGCCGGCTGGTGCACTTCGACAAGCTCAGGCCACAACAGCCTAGGCCCAGGCACAACGACTAGCCGGTCTTGCGCCGGAAGGTGCGCTTCTTCTCAGCCGGACCATGCCCGTGCGCGTGCTGCGGACCGTTGTCAATGTGGTCTTCGCCCTTGCGACCCTGCTTCGCGGCCAGAGCTTCACGGAACTTGCGTTTGGTCTCGTCCTCGGGCGCCTGATCTTGATCAGGTTTGTCGCGATCGGTCATGGGCTCCGTTCCTACCGTTGATCACCGGCCGAGCCAGCTGATTGCTGCCCCGGTTCGTTCGACGGCCACGAGCTCGGCGGCCTGCTCCGTATGGTGTCCTCGTCGCCCAGTGGCCGCTCACTGCTCTCGGAAGCTGTGCTGCCCTGCTCGCCTGCGCCGGCGTCGGTCGCATCGTCCTGCTCCGGCACCAGGATCACTGCCGTGCCGTACGCGGCGACCTCGCTGAGCGACTGGGTGATTTCGCTGCAGTCAAACCTGAGACCCACAACCGCATCCGCCCCAGCGGCCTGCGCCATCTCAACCATGCGCGCCACCGCGTCTTGACGCGAGTCGGTCAGCATGACGACATAGCCGTCCAGAGGGTGTACGCCGCGAAGGTCTGGCCGCAGCTCACGGGTACGCGCAACGACACCGACCACGTCGCCGACCACCGATGAGATCTCGCGACCCGGAACCGTCTCCATGGTCACGACCGGCAGCGCGCGCTGTACGACAGCCGGCTGCCTCGTGGCGGGTGGTTGGGGGGTCCATTGCGTCGGTTGCTGCCCGTACGGCCGACCGGCTGCTGCGGTGGTGGGTATTGCCCCTGTTGCTGCGGGTACGGCCCTTGTTGGCCTGGATACGGCGGCTGAGGCTGACGTCCGGCGGACGGCTGCCCATACGGCTGCTGCGGCTGACCGTACTGCCCGGGCTGCTGCTGCCCGTACGGATTGGCCGGATTCTGCCCGTAAGGCGGCTGCTGCCCGTAGTTGCTCATGCCGACAAGATATCGGCCCACACATCAGCAGCCCAGACGTACGGGGCCGGCCTAGCCGAGCTCAGTCATCTCCACGGTAACGAACATCTCCGAACGGCCACCGGAGTACGTGCCGCGCAACGGGGCGACATCGCTATAGTCGCGGCCGTGGCCGACGCGGACGTACCCGTCGGTCAGCCGCCGGCACAAGGTGGGGTCGAACGCCACCCAGCTGCCGCACCACCACTCGACCCAGGAGTGGCTTTCACCGTCCACGGTCGTATTCGGTTCACCGTTGCCCGGATGCAGGTAACCGGACACGTAGCGCGCGGGAAGGCCCATCGAACGCAGGGCTCCTAGTGCGAGGTGGCTGTAGTCCTGGCAGACCCCGCGACCCAGCTCCCAGACCTCCCTGGCCGTGCTCGTCACCTTCGTCGAGCCGCGCTCGTAGCTCAGTCGATCATGAATGAGGACACACACGTCCAAGGCTGCCAATCGAGGCGGCTGCCCGGTCGTCGCTGCTGCCAGGTCGGGCAGTTCCTCAGGGGGCTGAGTGCGCTCGTTGACCGTCAGGAACTCGGCCATCTTGTCCACCACGGCGCGATCCTGCAGCGCCGGCCAGCCAAGATCATTGGGCGCGACCCGCCGGTCGACGTCCCAGGCAAGATCATCGCCATGGGTTTCGACGACGCTTTGTGCGTGCACGCTCAGTCGATGGTGCGGCTCGTGCACCTCGAAGGTGGTAGCAAGGGTGCCCCAGTAGTCGGTGTAGTTGAAGCTCCATGCTGCAGGTTCGATGGTGATCCGGCTACTCCACACCGTCTGGTGGTCGGTCTCCACGGGCGTCATCCGCGCCTCGTTGTAGGAGGACTTGACCCGTGTCGCATACCGAAACCCGGTCTGATGATCAATGCTCAACCGCATGTCAGCGCGTCCCTTCGGTGATCCAGGCGGTCGGGTCAGCGGCGGCGAAATAGCTGGTCGCGACGGTGATGGTCACCTGCGCCACGACATCCTGCACGGCTGACATCTCATAGTTGAGGTTGTCGAGCAGATCGTCCAGATCGGCATACTCCAAGCGAGCTCTGAGCTGACCGAGCGAGCGGATCGCAGTGTGGGCGTGGCGTGCGGTCAGCATGTTGTTCTGAGCGACGTTCTCCAAACTGTCCGCAGCTGCTATGAGCCCGTGCATGATCGAACGCGGGAAACGGGCATCGACAATCAAGAACTCGGCGGCCTCGCGGTCGGTGTACAGACCGCGATAGGTCCTCAAGAAGGCGTCGTGGCCGCCGCAGCCGCGGAGCACAGACGGCCACTGGATACTGCCGTGGGCCAGCGAAGCCGATGCGACCAGTCGCGAGGTCATGTCGACTTGTTCCAACGATCGCCCCATGGACATGAACTCCCAGCCGTCGTCGCGGACCATAATGCTGCGAGAGATTCCCGCGAACATGGCGCTGCGCTCGCGTACCCAGTTCAGGAACACATGGGCACCGCTGGCCCCGAACGGTGTAGTCGGAAGTTGGTGCCAGGTCGTATTCACGCACTCCCAGAGGTCGAGCGGGATCACCTCGCGGGCCCGGCGCGCATTGTCCCGCGCCGCGGCGTAAGCGAAGTAGATCGATGTTGGCTCGGATGGGTCATATCCGAGCACCCGCAGCAGGTCGGTCAACGTCGGATCTTCGACATCATCAACACTCATCAGCGCCAAGAGGTTTCGACAGGCATCGACCTCGGCGGCCGTGGTGTCCTCGACGAGCATCCTCAGGTGGGTCTGCAGCAGTCGCGCCGTGTCCTCGGCGCGCTCAACGTATCGGCCGATCCAGAACATGGACTCGGCGATGCGGCTCAGCATCTCCAACCCCGTTGCGGACCCTGCTGTTGCTGATCTTGTTGCTGCCGCTGTTTTTCAGGGAATTCAGGCTTCACGCCAACTAGGATCTTGGCCACGGTGAGCGGCACTGGCGACGGCGACATGGCATGATCGACATCCTCATCCTTGTGCTCGGTCGAGTTCCGACTTGAAGGCGATCGGTGCGGAGGTGGACTGAGGACCCAAGTGTCCTTGCTGCCGCCGCCCTGGCTGCTGTTGACAACCAGCTCTCCCTCGGGCAGCGCGACGCGGGTGAGTCCCCCGGGAAGCACCCACACGTCTTCGCCATTGTTGACCGCGAACGGGCGAAGATCGACGTGGCGCGGCTGCAGGCAGTCCTCGATCAGCGTAGGCACGGTCGAAAGCTGAACGACCGGCTGTGCAATCCAGCCGCGAGGGTCCTCGGTCACCCGACGTCGCAGGGCGTCCAACTCGCTCTTGGTGGCACGCGGCCCGATCACAATGCCCTTCCCGCCAGAGCCGTCGACCGGCTTGACGACCAGCTCCTCGAGACGGTCCAGCACCTCCTGGCGGGCTTCTTCCTCTTCGAGGCGCCAGGTATCGACATTGGGGATGATCGGATCTTCTCGTAAGTAGTACTTGATCAGATCCGGCACGTAGGTGTAGATCAACTTGTCGTCTGCCACACCATTACCGATGGCGTTGGCCAGCGCCACACCGCCGGTCCGTACCGCGTTCACCAATCCGGGCACGCCGAGCATGGAGTCGCTGCGGAAGTGCACCGGATCGAGGAATTCGTCGTCGACCCGGCGGTAGATCACATCGACCCGCTGCAGTCCGGCGGTGGTGCGCATGAAGACCTTGCCCCGGCGGCACTCAAGATCACGACCCTCGACCAGCTCGACGCCCATGGTGCGCGCCAGCAGAGTGTGCTCGAAGTACGCGGAGTTGTATACGCCTGGAGTAAGTACCACGACGGTGGGCTCATCGACACCGGGTGGCGCCGCCTTGCGCAGGGCCGTGAGCAGGCGGGTGGGATAACCCGCCACGGGTCGAATGCGCTGGTTGTCGAAGGCCTCGGGCATCGCAGTGATCATCGCGTTGCGGTTGGTCATCACGTAGGAAACTCCGCTCGGCACGCGGACATTGTCCTCGAGCACGCGTACGTCGCCTTCCGGGTTCCGAATCAGGTCGACGCCAGCGACGTGGATACGTACCCCGTTGGGAGGCTTGATGCCCCAGACCGCTCGATGGAAATGGGTCGAGGAAGTGACCAGCTGACTGGGAATGACCCCCTCGGAGATCACTCGCGCATCGGAATAGATATCGGCGAGAAACGCCTCGAGCGCTCGCACCCGCTGGGCGACGCCTGCCTCGATGATCTCCCACTCTGGTGACGCAATGACCCGAGGTACCAGATCGAGCGGGAAGGGCCGTTCTATGCCACCGACATCGAAGGTCACGCCGGCTTGGGTGTAGTTGTTGGCAAGTAACTCCGCGATCACACGGAGATCGTCCGGGGTTGATCGGCTGAGGGTGGAGTAAACGGCCTTGTACGACGGCCGGACGCTGCCCTCCGCGTCCATCATCTCGTCGAACGCATCACCTGTCCGGTAGTTGGAGAGCACGTCCGCCATAAGGCGGAGCCTACTCACACCTTCGTTGCCTGAGCGTTAAGTCTCCCTACGGGAGAATGCAGGCTGCGAGCGTCAGGAATCGGGCGCCGCCGTGGTGAGCCAGGCTGGCGCGCCGCTGTTCTGGACGAGCGAGGGAGCAGACACGTCTTTGGTCTGCGAGCGAGTGAGGAAGGTAGCGGCTAAACAAGCGCCAGCCTCAGCGAGCGGAGCGAGCAATGTGAACGGAGGGAGCGGAGGCGTTCTTTCCTCTGCGAGCGACGACGACCTAGGCGGATCCCGAGCGCGATGCGCGAGCAGCCTCAGAAAAATAGGCAGGAGTCACCGAATTCGTGCCAGAGGTAGTGCTCGGCAACGGCCGCGTCGTACGCGCGCTGGGTCAGCTCCGGGCCGGCCACGGCCTCGACCAGCAGCAGGTGCGAGGCGTCGGGATTGTGCCATCCGGTGATCAGCCCGTCGACGACGCGTACCGGTCGCTCCGGAGAGATCACCAGATCGGTCCATCCCGAGGCAGCTGTCACAATCCCGTCCGGCCGGGCTGCTGACTCGATGGCACGGGTGGCAGTCGTGCCTACCGCGATCACCCGGCCGCCGCCCGCCAGGCTGGAGTTGACCAGATGGGCGGTCGTCTCACTGACCTCGAACCATTCAGGCTGCGGAGCTTCGACCGCATCTTGGGAGGACAAGCCGGTGTGCAACGTGACGGGCGCGAAGATCACCCCCCGGGCCACCAGCCGGGCGACCAGATCGGCACTGAACGGCCGGGCCGCGCTCGGCATCTCCGCGCTGCCGGGGCAGAGTGCGAAGATCGTCTGGTATGCCGAGATGGGGAATGAACCGTTGAGGTAGCCGTAGCTGATCGGGCGCGCGTGCTCCCGCAGGTAGTCGGAGAGGCCCCGCTCGAGGATGACCTGCCCGCGCCAGAGCCGATTGCCGACTCCGGTCGGCGAAGAATTGGGTTGGGGATAAGGCGCGATGAGCTCCAGTAGGCCGCCGGCTGGGAGGACTATGTGCTCGCCGGCCTGGCCGTCGAGAACCGGAGCCGACGCGTCGGGCGCCGTACGCAACTCGACCACCCGAGTACCATCGCCGAGCCGATTGGCTACGTGCACGACGACGGGCGAGCCCTCGCGACTGCCGTCAAGCTGGCCGGGAACGGTGGCAGAGGTGTTGACCACGAGCACGTCGCCGGCGCTCAGCTGGTCACCGAGTCGGTAGAAGAAGGTATGCCGGATGCCAGCCGGAGTTGCCACCATGAGCCGTACGCCGTCACGGCGCAAACCCCGCAGCTCGGGTGGCTCGGTTGCCGTGTGGTCCTCGGGTGACGGGAAGTGAGTGTAGGGCCGGGCTGCCAGCATCGTGCTCATTGCGAGTGTGCCCGCGCGGCGAGAGTTGCGATCAGCTCGGCAGCTCGGTAGCGACCACTGGGCAGATGAGAGCCAATCAACGCCACGACGACCGGGGCCACCGCCTCTGGCTCGGGTCGATCGCTGATGTCCTCGCCCGGAAACGCCGCCTGCTGCATCGCCGTGCGCATGTCACCGGGGTCGAGGCTGTACCACCTGAAGTTCGGCTCTTCTGCGGCCCAGGTGAGCGTCTGGTGATCAAGCGCCGCCTTGCTGGACCCGTAACCGCCCCATGTCTCATAGTGCTCGACGCCGGCGTCGGAGGAGATGTTGATGATCACTGACTGGGGATGCAGCAAGGGGAGCAAGGAACGGATCAGTTGCTGCGGAGCGATGACATTGGTACGCAGCAACTGGTCATACGCCTCAGGCTCAAGATCACGCAACTGCGGCAGCGGCGATCCGCCAAGATCACTTGCGTTGTTGATCAACAGATCCAGCCTGCCCTCTGCGACTACCGCTGCTACCAGCTGCTCACGATGGGCCGGGTCGGCAACATCGCCCGGAATGGCGCGCACCGTTGTGAGTTCCGACAGGGCCCAGGACGTGCTCGCAAGCTGCTCCGCGTGGCGTGCGTCGATGGTGAGATTCCAGCCACGGCGAGCCAGCTCAAAGGCCAGGGCGCGCCCCAGCCCGAGCGAGGCACCAGTAATCAGCGCATGAGGCATGGTCCCATTGTTCAACTTAAAGTCAACTTGACTTCAAGGCCGCCAACTGTCTCCTGCTGCCGGGGGTCGAAGCCTACGTGCACGTAGGTTGCCTGCGGTCTGCATAGGTTGCAACCTGAGCAGACCGCCAGAACACTATGCAAAGGCAGCGTCGAGTGCTACCGGGAAACGCGGATCACGGCCCCCGCGCGACTGGACTGGATGCTCACAAAGAACTACAGCCCGCGTCGGCGGCGAGATTCCGATGCTTTCGGCTCACTCTCGTTGGGCTCGTGGAGGTAGGTGAAGTCGCCGAAATCATCGTCAACATGACGGCGTAGGCGGCGTTTGACGGGGCTCTCGGAAGGGGCCGGCTCGCCGCCGTTCGATGCGGGAGGCAGGGGCGAGCGACTGGCCCGCGGTAGTTTGGTCGTCACCTCCTGCGGTTCCGGTGTCGCGTCTGGGCGGCGTTCCGGCTGCGTCGGAAGCACCTGTTCCTCGGCGGCGGCCGGCCGTTGCTTACGGGCGGAAGGGCCTGTCCGAGCCGCCCCAGTCTGTTGCATCATCGGGCGACCGCTTCCGCTGGCACGCACCACGGCCACCCCCACAGCAGTGGTCAGCGGTACAGCCAAGACGAGCCCGATCGAGCCCACCAGAATGCTCAGCACTTCGGCCGCGAACCGCTCCGTCAGCAACACATCGAGCAGTGGTCGGTTATTGATCTTGATCAGCAAGAACACGCCGAGCGACGCGCCAGCCGTCGCGAAGGCGATGGTGTAGACAGTCGAGGCAATGTGATCCCGGCCGATCCGCATCGCGCGGGAGAACAGATGCTTGTTGGTCGCGCCCTGATCCGCGAGCTCCCACACCGCGGAGGCCTGGGTGATCGTCACGTCATTGAGAATGCCCAGACCCGCGACGATGATTCCGCAGATCACCACGGACGTGAGCTTCAGATCGGGCGCCGCGGCCGCCAAAACGTAATCGTCCTCAGAGGCGACGCCGGTGAGATGGGACCACTTGGTCGCGGCATAGCCGAGTACGGCTATCAGGATCAGTCCGAAGAGGGTTCCTACCAGAGCGGTCGTGGTGCGGGCGCTGAAGCCGTGGGCGGCGTACAACGCGACGAACATGATCGCCGCGGACCCAATGAGCCCAACCATGATCGGGTTAGACCCTGCAATCAGCGCCGGGAACATGAACGTGACCATGATGAAGCCGGCGAAGCCGAGTCCGACCAGCGCGGCGAAGCCACGCCAGCGGGCGACCACGATCACGACCACCGCGAAAATCAACGCCATGACCAGCAGCGGCGTACCCCGCTCAAAGTCAGAGAACTGGTACTGAGCCGGCTGGTCGCCAGACGGCGGCACACGTACCAACTTGATGACCTGGCCAGCCTTCGCCCCCGACGAGTAGATCGCTGCCGTTATCGGCACTGTCACGACTTTGCCTTTGTCCTCGCCCTCCAGCAGCTGAGCTGTCACGTCAGCACAGCGGGCGTTCGTCACCCCAGGCGTGGATCCCGAGAGGCCCTCGCACGAGATCTCCTTGATGTCGGTAATCCGCGCCGTCGGATAGGCGACGCCAGGAACGCTGTATCCGGCCACGTCGGAGTTCACATGGCGTGAGATGTCACCCGGCCAGAAGGCAATCAACCCGACCAAGGTCCAAATCGCCAGCGGGATGAGAACCACGATGAGGATGCGCAGTGCGCGTTGGTGGCGGCGCAGCTCGTCGGGATTCACCAACGGTTGCGGACCGATATCTGAAAGACGATTTGAGTTCGAGTGCGAGTGAGCCACGATGCCGCCTAGTCTTAGTCCCCGTGAGTCGGCTACCTGGGGCGAGTCGGGACGGCATCGGGCCGCACCGCGCAGTGGCTCGCCAGGCATCCAGGAGCAAACCCAGCCCACAATCTAACCCACATCATCCCGGGTTGATCCGGGCCGATCCCTCTGCGGAAATTGGTCGGGCGGCGCGGCACCGCCGGAGTGCGGCCGGCCTGATCGCTGGAATCGTCGCTCTCGGCCTTGTCGGGCTCTGCTTGCGAGCGTTGCCCACTGTGCTGACCGACAGCAGCCTCGTCGCTCAGTTCACCGGCCCGTCTACGGGAATTGCGGTCGCTTCACCGAGCGCCGCCGCACCCATTGCCCCGTCCCCAAGTGCAACCATCGAGCCCTCGACGCCCGCCCGCACCAGCCTGGCTTCGGTCAAGTTGCAGGCCAAGCGCAAAGCCAAGAGCAATCAGCAGGTAGAGGTGCCCGACAGTGGGCCTGGGACATACCAGGCGGCCGAGAAGACTGTGAGATCGACGTCGCCGTACGGCACTTTGATCCGCTACGACGTACGCGTTGAAGACGGG
Source organism: uncultured Actinomycetota bacterium (assembly GCA_963759635.1). Classification (GTDB taxonomy): domain Bacteria; phylum Actinomycetota; class Actinomycetes; order Propionibacteriales; family Propionibacteriaceae; genus Microlunatus. The sequence continues at coordinate 196,341 of CAVXAP010000021.1, read as the reverse complement.
CTGTCCGTCGATCCCGATAAGGCCGCCGTACTCATCCAGCGGGTCCTGGACGATAGGCGTAGTTGGCGCGGAACCCGTCGCTGGCGGTTCGAGCTCGCGCCGGTTGGCGAGTCGGCCAGCTTGCACGCCTACATCGTGACGCCCAAGACCACCGACCGGTTGTGCGCACCGTACCTGACCCGAGGGGAAGTGTCCTGCCAGAACGGCACTCGGGTCGTGCTGAACGCCAAGCGCTGGCTGCTCGGCGTCGACTCGTACCGCTCTGATCTGAGCAACTACCGGCGCTATCTGGTCAACCACGAGTTCGGACACGCCTTGGGCAAGCACCACGTGGACTGCCCGGGCCCAGGGAGGCTGGCGCCGGTGATGATGCAGCAGACCAAGGGACTCGGGGCCTGTCGGAAGAACCCATGGCCGCAAGCCAGCGAAGACTGAGCCATCCAGAGCCGAGCGCTCAAGCCTCTTACGTGTTGCGGCTGGAGCCGTTGCCGGTTGAGGTAGCTCGACTGATGCTCGTCGGGCGGCTGGGTGCTGCGAGGCTGGGCGCTGAGTCTGTCGGAGAGAAGCGGTCACCCTGGCATCCGGAGTATCCGCTGCCCGACTGCATCGATGCGATCGCGATGTTGTTCGCTAGCCATCGGGCGATGCTGGGCGGGGTCAACGAGTCGCCCGCTTGGTGGATCCATCAGATGATCGTGGATGGTGTAGTCGTAGGCGATATCGGATTCCACGGACCGCCGGGCCCGGAACTGGCGGTCGAGATCGGCTACAGCGTGGTGCCCGCCTGGCGTGGGCGCGGTGTCGCGAGCCGGGCCTGCGCGTTGATCGTGCAGCAAGCGTGGCAGGACGGTGCGGATAGTGTCGTTGCCGAGACCGATGCTGACAATGTCGCCTCGCAAGCGGTGCTGCTGCGCAATGGGTTCCAGCGCCGTCCCGACGGCGTCTTCCTGATCAACCGTCCGGAGATTCGATGAACAGCCTGACGCGCCACATCCGGCTCGAACGGCCCGTTATGATGTGGCCGATCTTCGCTCAGCTGCGTCGCGGCCCTGGCGACCCGACCCATCGTCGAGTCGGCGACATCCACCTGCGCGCCACGCGTACGCCCGCAGGGCCGGCCTTGATCAAGATCATTGCGACTGGTACTCAGGTGTCCGCCCGGGCGTGGGGTGAGGGCGCCGAGTGGAGCCTTGATCAATTGCCGCGATTATTGGGGGCAGCCGATGATCCGGAGGGCTTCCGGCCCCGTCCCGAACACGTTCCGCTGGTCGAGGCAGGGCAGCGTTATGGCCATTACCGGGTCGGGCGGACCGAGGCGGTCTTCGAGGCGCTAGCCCCGGCCTGTCTTGAGCAGGTGGTCACAGGCAAAGAGGCTTTTCGGTCATGGCGGCTGCTGGTTCGCGAGTTCGGGGAGCCAGCGCCGGGGCCGGCCCGAGAGCCGGGCACGGCGGCATACGGGATCTATCTGCCGCCGACGCCCGAGGTGTGGTCCCGGGTGCCCAGTTGGCGGTTCCTTGCGGCCGGGGTCGAGCAGCGGCGGAGCCGCACGCTGGTGCGCACGGCCAGCCGGGCCACCGCTTTGGAGCGGACGCTGATTGGCTCGTACGAACAGGCTGATCGGGCGTTGCGCAGCTTTCCCGGTGTCGGGCCGTGGACGTCAGCTGAGGTGCGGCAACGCGCGCACGGTGATCCGGACGCGTGGAGTATCGGCGACTATCACGTAGGCAGGGACATCACCTACACCTTGACCGGTGAGGAGCTTGACGACGACGCGTGCCTGGAAATCCTCGAGCCCTACCGTGGACACCGCTTCCGAGTGCAGATGTTGCTGTCGATGGTCGGCAAGCGCAGACCGCGTCGCGCACCACGGATGAGCCTGCCGACGCACACGCCGTACGCGACACGCGGCAGGTCGTGACGGTTGTCAGCCAAGTGGTGGACCCCTCAAGCTTGGCCCGAGGGCCTGCGTGCCTCCATGCCGCTCGCGCTGCCCATCGCGGCGGTTGGGATGAGCTTCGGCCTGCTGGCCGGTCCGCTGCTCGGTGCGATTCCCACGGTTCTGATGTCGGCTGTCGTCTGGTCGGGTACTGCTCAGTTCGCCGGCCTCAGCATCTTGACTTCTGGAGGTGGGACTGCGTTGGCGGCTAGCGCAGGGCTGCTAGCCAACACCCGTTTTTTGCCGATGGGGTTTGCGATCGCTCCCTCGATGACAGGCGGACCGCTGCGGCGTCTGCTCAGAGGGGCGTTGCTGGCCGACGCGTCGTTCGTCATAGGCCATCGCGGCGGTGGCCGGTTCGATATCAGCGCTGTGGCGTGGGCCGCTCCGGTGCAGTACGTGACTTGGGTCGGCGGCACTGTTGTCGGGGTCGCGGGCGCTACCGCGATCGGTGATCCCGCCCGCTGGGGGCTCGATGTCTTGTTTCCGGTGTTCTATCTCAGTCTGTTGCTACCCGATCTGTTCCCTCAGCACATCCAGGCCGGCGGACATCGAGGGCGTCGACAAGCCGATCGGGCAAGTGGCGGTCGCGGGCACGTATCGTCGCGCAACGTTCGGCCGATCATCGTCGCGGTCTTGGCCGCAGCCATCACGCTCGCCCTGACACCCATTGCCCCGCCAGGCGTGCCCGTGCTGGTCGCAGCAGCAGCCTCCCTGATTGGGCTTCGCACGCCACCCCAGTCAGTGACCCAGGGCGGCGCAGGAGTTGACGCATGAGGACATGGCTACTCATTGCCGTGTTGGCTGTCGGTACGGTGCTGATGAAGACGATCGGCCCGGTGCTGGCCGGGGGACGGCAACCGCCCGCACCACTCACCAGGATCATCGCTCTGGTTGCACCAGCGCTGATCAGCGCCCTCGTCGTGACGGGCACTTTCACCCAGGGCCAAGAGTTGATCATCGATGCCCGGGCCGCCGGGGTTGGCGTGGGCGCCGTCGCGCTGTGGTTCCGCTTGCCCGCTGTTCTGGCGATGCTCATCGCCGCCATCGTCTGCGCCGTGCTGCGCCTCGCATCGTGACGGCTCGTGAAGCCTTAGGTTGAGCCGGTCCGAGTCGACTCACTCAGCATTCGAGCCGACTGAGAACGTTGCAGCGGGAACGCCTTCTACCTGCCTACTCGCGCCACGCCTTGGTCGCCTCGTTGAGGTATGTGACCTCGTCCGGTGTCAACGTGAACGATAAGGCCCCGGCATTGTGCCTAACTTGATCCGCATTCTTCGCTCCTGGAATCGGTACGACGTTCTCCTGCTCGAGGAGCCAGCGCAGTGCGACCTGACCCGGCGTCTTGCCGTAACGATCACCGATCAGCCGCAGCAGTGTCACAACCGGCCGCAGCGCGTGGAACTTCGACCCGCGGAACGGTTCCCGAAAGCGGCGGATGCCGACGGGCCGTCTGCCTTCGAGATACTTCCCAGTGAGGGCGCCGCTGGCAAGCGGCTGGTAGGCGATCAAGGTGATGCCCAGCTCACGGCAGGTGTCCAGCACACCGTCGGTCTCGGGCTGCCGATGCAGCAGGGAGTACTGGACCTGATTGGCTGCGAGGGGAACATCGCGCCGGGCCAGTACCTCGTACGCCGTCCGCATCTGGGCGGCGGAGTAGTTGCTGACACCGACTGCTTTGATCTTGCCCGCCTCGACAGCATCGGCCATCAACTCCATGAGCGCCGGGATGTCCACGCGACGTGACGGAAAGTGATGTTGATAGAGGTCGATTGAGCTGCGCAGCAGATTGCCCAGGCTTGACTCCAATGCGGCCGGCAGGTCTCGCGTCCGTCCCAGTGGGGTGGGTGGGAACTTCGTGGCGATCACCACGTCCTTACCCTCGGCCAGCTCGCCCAGCCGGCGCTCCGACCCACCGGCGCTGTACATAGCCGCCGTATCAAAGAAGTTGATCTCCGCCGCCAGACTGGCGTCAAAGGCGGCCTGCTCGTCAGCGGCGGTCGTCCCGCCGTACGCGCTCTTGGCCGGCATGAACCGCTGCGCACCGCTCGCCTCGCCCCAGATCATGACGCCTAACCCGAGTCGCGGTACCCGTACCTCAGTGCGGCCCAGCGTTACTGTCTCCGCCATCTGACACTCCCCCACACTGTCGGAATATGCCAGCGTTGTGCCGGCCATCCTAGAGTGCCGCACTGCCGCATGCCGTCCACATCGGGAGTGCGCAATTCTTGTGGAGAAATAAATGCGGCGGCGTTCCGGTTCTTTCGAACACACCGAAATGAGGAAGAATTCATGGGCATCACACGTTTGAACCACGCAGTGCTCTACGTCCGCGATATTGAGCGCAGCGTGGCCTTCTACACCGACGTACTGGGTTTCAGGCGGATCGATATGACGCCCGAGGGATTCGCCGGCGCGGCTTTCCTGCAAGCGCCTGGCTCGACCAATGACCACGACTTGGGGCTCTTCGAGATTGGAGCCAGCGCCGGGCCGTCCGGCGCGGGACGCACCACGGTCGGGCTCTACCACCTGGCGTGGGAGATCGACACGCTGGCGGAGATGAGGCAGCTGGCAACATCCCTTGCCCAGAACGGCGCCCTCGCCGGCTCGTCGGACCACGGCACGACGAAGAGCCTCTACGGCAAGGACCCCGACGGTCTGGAGTTCGAGATTGCCTGGATCGTTCCGGCCGATCGGCTGGATGACGCTGCCCGGCAGGCCCGCAAGCAGATCCGTCGGCTCGACCTCGACCAGGAGATCGCCCGCTATGGCGCCGACACCCGCGGTGGGATCGGCATCTCTGTCCCCATCAGCTGAGTGGCCCCATCAGCTAACGGGCGGCAGCGGGAGATGCCCTCGAGCCAGCACCGCGAACTACTCCTCCGCAGTCATGAGCCGGAACGTCGCACCTTCTCGTCGGATGCGTCCCGCGACCGGATCAGTGAAGTGCGTGCCGATGATCAGCGTGTCCGAATCGGCGAACCGCTCGATGAGGTGCGCCCTGGAAGCCCGGGCTTGTCTGGCATCGAAGTCCGATGCGCACCAATCTGGATACGCGATCCGGCAGGGATGGTGCATCACGTCACCGGCAATCAGCGCGGACTGTCCGCGTGACTCGATCATCACGCTGACGTGATGCGTTGTATGGCCGGGCGAGGGCACCAGCCGGACGCCGTTGGTGACCACATGATCATCGGAAACCAGGTCCACAAGCCCGGCCTCATACACCGGCAGCACAGAATCGGAGAAGCCCGCATGTTGATCGGCAATCTCGTGCTCAGGTATTGATTGCCACTAGCGAAACCCCTCGGCCGACATCACGTATTGAGCGGCGGGAAAAGTGGGCCGCCAAGCCCCATCAACCAGCCGGGTGAGCCACCCGGCATGGTCAAAATGCAGGTGCGTGTTGACGACGAAATCGATCTCCTCGGGTTCCACATTGGTGCTCCGCAGCCGGTCGAGGAAATCCGTGTGCATGTTGTCCCAGCCCGGGACGGAGGTGCGCCTCTTCCCATTGCCGACACCAGGATCAATGATGATCGTCTGGCCCGCGATCATGATCAAGAACGCCTGCACCAGGCCCTTGAGACGACCCGTCTCGTCAACAACATTGGGTGTCAACCATGCCGCACGACGGACAGCAGCCGGATCGAACTTCGGAATCAGACCCTGAAGCGCGGCCGCGGCGTCAACCTCCCAGACACGAAGGATCGTGGCATCAGCCACGTGCCAGCGCAGAATCTCCGCGCCGCCACTGTCGCACGATCCGACGGGTACCACAGACTGTCGACTTCGATCATGTCGCGGTCTAGCCTCATAGATGTGAGAACCGCCGTCGGCGCGCAACGCGTCCCGCGGCTGAGCAGTGCGCCCGTACTCGGATCGATGCGTGAGCTGCGTCGCGACTATCTCGGAACGATCTCACGCGCGGCCCGGGAGATTGGCGACCTTGCCCGCATTGCCGCGGGGCCGCCAGGGTGGCGGGTCATCGTCTACAGCGTGACGTCGCCCGAGCTGGCGGCCGAGATCCTCAGTCAGCCGGACCGCTTCCGCAAGAATGGACCTGGTTACAGAGAGTTGCGCCAGGCGCTGGGCGAAAACATGCTCACAAGCGAAGACGAGAGCTGGCACCGACAGCGTCGGTTTCTGGCGCCGATCTTCACGCGGCGCCGTATCGCGGGCGACTACGTCCACATCATGATCGAGGAGGCGGAACGGCTTGTTGAGCGCTGGCAAGCTGCCGCAGCAGAGGGTCGCAGCGTCGACCTCTACCCCGAGATGGTGGGGATTACGTCGCAGGTGATTGGCCGCATCCTCTTTGGAGCCGACGTGAGCCGTGCCCTCCCCGAACTCACTCGCTTCAGCCTGGTCAACGAAGAACTTCTTCGTCGCGCTGTGAGCCCGCACCCGATGCCGCGATGGCTGCCGACATCCCACAACCGGCAGCTGAGCTACGAGCTGGCGCAGGTCCGCCGCATTGTTGACGAGATCATTGCCGAGCGACAATCGGAACACCTGAAGCGACCCACCATGGACATGCTCGACTTATTACTGGCTGCCCGGGACGCTGAGAACACCTCTGATCGGCTTACTGACACCGAAGTAGCCAACCAGGTGCTCCTCTTCCTCATTGCAGGTCGCGAGACAACATCGGTGACCCTTGCCTGCACACTTCTCCAGCTCGCGCTGGCGCCGCAGTGGCAAACGACACTGCGCGAGGAGATCATCGAACGGCTGCATGGACGGATGGCGTTGGCTGATGATGTCCCCAAACTGAAGTGGACCGACCACTTTCTGCGTGAATCATTGAGGCTCTATCCGGCCGCACACGGCATGAACCGCAGCACGCTTAACGATGAGATCCTCGCTGGCTACCACATTCCCGCGGGATCCTGGCTCGAGGTATCGATCTGGGGCATCCACCATTCACGTGCCGTGTGGCATGAGCCTGAAATCTTCGATCCGCGACGCTTCGATGTTCCGGCGGGACAGTTCCCTGGCGGCCACAGGTACGCGTGGATGCCCTTCGGCGCGGGGCCGCGTGCATGCATCGGCATGCAGATCGCGATGCTGGAGATTCCGATCGTGATCGCCGCTGTCCTCCAGGCATTCGTGCTGGAGACTCCGCTGAATTCGGTGCCCTTGCATGCGGCGATAACGGTGCTACCCAGTAGTGCTCTGCCTCTTCAACTGCGGCCGCTTTAAACGCGATCGAGGGGCGACCTGGAGCTGAATTCTCAGAATCGCCCAGAAGAAACGGCATACGGCCAGTGATTCCCGCTCAGCCCGGCGTACGTAGCCTCAGCTCGGGGGCGATTCCGAGAATCCGTTGGATGACCCTGGCCGAGGCGAAGCCGTCGTCGTAGGGGCAGTAGGTCCTGACGAACGCGGCGTAGGCATCCGCGTACGCGCCGTGGGCTCCGGCTCGCAATGCGGCCACGACCTCGTCGGAAGTGCGCAGCACCGGGCCCGGCGCCTGGGCCTCCAGGTCGAAATAGAAGCCACGGACCTCGTCGCGGTAGCGCTCCAGGTCGTAGGCGAAGAACACGATCGGCTTGCCGGTAACGGCGAAGTCGAACATCGCCGAGGAGTAGTCGGTAACCAGCACATCGGCGGCCAGGTACAGATCGGCAATGTCTGGGTAGTCAGAGACGTCCACGAGGAACCCGTCACCGCCCCGCCACGCCCGATTCGTCGCCATGTGGTGGTGGGCCCGGAGCAGCAGCACATGGTCGCGGGCGAGGGCGGCCCGAGCCCTCTTCACGTCAAGCGCCAGCTCGTACACACGGCTGGGTCGGCCGCCGATGATCAAGTCATCCCGCCAGGTCGGCGCGTAGAGCACGACTCGTCTGTCCGGTGCGATCCCGAGGCTCGCGCGCACTGCGGCGGCGCGTTGTGCGGCGTCCGATGACTTGAGGAGGTCGTTTCGCGGGTAGCCACTCTCGAGGACCTCACCCTCAAACCGGTAGGCACGGCGCATGATCTGCGTGGTGTATGGGTTCGGCGAGATCAACACGTCCCACTGCATGACGTCAACGGTGATTTTCTCGAAAGCCCGGCTGCGGTGCTCCGCCAGCGTCGTGGAGTCGAAGCCGAGGGTCTTCAGCGGGGTGCCGTGCCACGTCTGGATGTAAGTCTGGCCGTCGCGCTTGCGGTACCAGGGCAGCGTCAGGTTCGCCACAACCACGCGCGCGCGGGCCGCCGCCTCATAGTGCTCGCGGGAATTCTTGAGGACAACACGGGCGCCCTCCGGAGACGGGAACTGGCCGTCCGCCGAGAGCCAAACAAACTCAAGGTTCGGTTCGCGGCGCCGCATCTCTTCGAAGATCGCGCGCGGGTTGCATGAGTAGTGCTTGCCACCCATCGAGTCGAAAACGATCATGTTCTCCCGGACGGGCCCCGCGCGCAGCTGCTCATAGAAGCCGCCCTGGAGCGCAGCCTGGGCGGCGAGGCCCCGTTTCTCCGGGAAAAAGTTCTTCCGGACTCGAAGTGTCAGGCGGTTCCCGCGGTCCGTGCGGAGCGCGAACTCGTGTAGGCCCTCAGCGCGTGGCTCCGGTAGGTCCTGCCCGGTCCAGCGGCAGCCGCGCAGCGACCAGTCGCCATTGCGCAAAGGGAGCGTCGCACCGAACGACGGTAGCGCCGTTACGGGGAGCAGGACCTCAAAAGCGTCGCCGCTGACGTCCACCGGGAACACCTGCTCACGGCCGTTCGTGCTGTGCCGGAGCACCAGCCGCTGCTTGGGCCCGGACAACCGGCCGTGCAGCACCAGGGTGTCGTCACGCCACGCCGCATCGGTCACCAGGAGCCGGCTGGCCGCGCGTCGCGGTGCGCGCGGCACCTGGATCGGCACGGCCGTGCGGAACAGTCTCCGCAACAGGGCGACTGGCACGAACACCCCCGTCTGTTCGTGACCTAGAGCGCTTCTAGGTCACTCCCGAACGTAACAAACCGCCGGTGGCGTTGGGGCGACTTCTTAGTCGGCGAACGCGGGCGTCGAGAGCGCTGACACCGATCGGGTGATCGAGCCCGCCCTGCAGTGACCTTCTTGTTGACCAGCAGCGCGAGATTTCCTGGAACCTCACCCCGGAGGAGCCTGCGATCCGCAACTCGAGCGTGGCCCGGTCGAGCAGGCTGCAGCTAAGGTGAAGTTTCCAGGGTGGCTGCTCGTCGACGAGCCTGTTTGCCACTGGTCCCACACGAGCTAGGAGTGTCCAGACATGACAGCCACTCCGGTTGAAAAGACTTACGTCATGCTCATGGTCGCCGATATGACGCGCGCGCTGCAGTTCTACACCGAGGCGTTCGCCGTGACTGTTCTGATCAGCTCATCGCACTGGAGTGAGTTCATTGTCGCCAGCACCACCATCGCGCTGCACCCCGGAGGCAGCGGCAACGAAACCCACACCGGACTCGGTTTCGAGGTGAAAGACCTCGACGCGGCGCTGCAACGAGCGACCAAGGTGGGCGGGCGGATCACCAGCCCACCGCGTGCGAGACCTCAGGAGCGGATCCGGGTCGCACAGATTGCCGACACCGAAGGCAATGTGATCACTGTTGCCGAGGTAACCGGCTAGCTCGCCAGCGCAGTCAGATCGACCAGTGCTTCTCCAGGCGCTTCCAAGTCCGCCTAGTGCCGTGGAACCGAAATCTCTTTACGCTTCGCGCCGCCCAGGCACGCACCTCGCGGCGTTCTCCGCGGTCGACATACGACCCGGTATCCCTCCCTCGTCGGCCTTGCGATCCACGCACCTGAACGACGCCAAGCGCAAAGGAACTTGGGTTTCCACGACACTAGTTCGTGAGAATCCCGCGAACAGCCTCTCGGGCAGACGCGGGCGAGTCTGAGTCACAGGCCGCCCGCGCCGCCCGTCGGCAGACGTCGAGAGTCACTCGGGCGAGGCTGCGGCCAACTTCGGCAAGTGCTCTGGGTGCCATCGAGAGGCTCGAAACGCCGAGGCCTGCAAGGACTAGTGCAAGCAGCGGATCAGCTGCGGCTTCACCGCATACTCCGACCGGCTTGCCGCTCGTACCTGCTGCTGTGCCGACCATCTCGATCATCCGCAGCAGTGCCGGCTGCCACGGATCATTGAGCGGGGCAAGAGTCGCGGACTGTCGATCTGCGGCAAGGGTGTACTGGGCGAGGTCGTTGGTACCGATGCTGACGAAGTCGACCTCGGCCAAGATCAGCTCGGCCTGGAGGGCAGCGGCCGGGGTCTCGATCATGACGCCGATCATCGGCAAACCGGCATCATGCGCAACCTGCGCAAAGCTCCGGACTTCGTCGACGGTGGTGACCATGGGCGCCATGACCCAGACCTCGGCGGATTCGGCCGTGGCTGCCGCCGTTGATCGCCTTCAGTTGATCATGAAGCACCTCGGGGTGGTACGCGACTGTTCGGAATCCGCGTACACCCAAGGCAGGGTTGGGCTCCTCGGCGTGCCCCAGGAACGGCATCGGTTTGTCGGACCCCGCGTCCAGCGTGCGCACCACCACCCGACGGCCGCCGAACTTTGAGAACACCGCGCGGTAGGCACTGACCTGCTCACCGACAGACGGCGCCTCGGTTCTGCCCAGGAAGCAGAGCTCGGTGCGGTACAGCCCCACTCCCTCGGCCCCGCACTCGAGGGCCGCTGGTATGTCGTGAGCGGATCCGATGTTCGCAAGCACAGCGATGCGGTGGCCGTCGGCGGTGCTGACGGGTCCGATCAACGCTTCTCGGTGCGGCCGGCTCACAGTAGTTGTTGCCGCCTGTTGATCAACCGTTGGTTCCTTGATCACTTCGCCGGTGCTGCCGTCGACCAGCAGCAGCGTCCCATCGGGGATTGCGGTCGCACCGCGTACCCCAACGACGGCCGGAATGCCGAGCGATCGGGCGATGATCGCGGTATGCGAAGTAGGCCCGCCCTCCTCGGTGACGATGGCCAGGCAGCGGGTTGCATCGAGTCCAGCAGAGTCCGCGGGCGCAAGATCAACTGCGAGCAGGACGAAGGGATGCCCCGGGTCGGGTACGCCAGGGGCCGCGCGACCGGTGAGCGAGCAGACCATGCGGTTGCGGATGTCGTAGAGGTCGGAAACCCGTTCTGCCTGACGGGGTCCTGCTGCGCGGAGGGAGTCGGCGACCGTCCCGATCGCCTCCCATGCAGCACGCTCTGGTGTCAGGCCGCGGTCCCAGATACGCCTGCTTGCGTCCGCAATCAGATCAGGATCGGTGGCCATTGCGGCAGTTGCCTCCAGCAGCTGGCCCACGGCCCCTGCTGCGGGACTCCGACTGCGCAGCTGCTGCGGCTATCTCGGCGGCCGCGCTGGCGAGCCGTTCGATGGCGGCCGGCCGTTCAGCTTCTGGGATGCGGACCGTCGGATCAGGCTCGGTGATCGGATCGGGCATCCGCAGCGCCGGGCCGACCACCCGCCCTGGGCTGACTCCTATCGGACGGGCTGAGCTGGTCGCGCCCGGGGCTTCCGAGCCGAGCCTGTCGCGGCCCGCGAGTTCTCCGAAACCATCGCGTACCAACGCAACGATGCGATCAACCGCGGCTAGCAGCGTCGGCGCCGTCGGCTTCGATCCGGAGCACATCACCCGCCCGGGTACCCAGTGACATCAAGGCGGTCGGGCTGCGCGCCGAGATCGGTGCCGAGCGATCGGTGGAGATCGTGACCCGCGCATCCAAGGAAGCAAGCGCCTCGACGATGAGCGCCGCGGGTCGCGCGTGAATGCCGTCGGGGTTGACGATGGTGGCCTTCGCAACGACTGCCGCCGGGGAGGTGATCGAGTCGTCGGCAGCCGTCGGTGGCTGGGTCTGGCCCAGCTGAGCGGCCTTGGCATGGAGTGCCTCCTCGGCATCCCGAGCGACAGCGTCGAGTTGAGCACCTCCAGCCGCTGAGATGACGGCAGCAAAGATGCCTTCGACAAACGCAGCTGGAACCAGCCGGGTCTGGATGCCGGGCTCCGGCAAGAGCTCGAGAGCGAGTTCGGCACTCAACACGGCCGAACCGAGATCCATGATCACGACGACGCCTTCGCCATCATCAGCCGCGACGACGGCCTCCGCTACGGCGTGCCGCGTCGGTGCCGAGACGATCATCTGATGTGCCTGCCGCGATCTCGATGCGCGGAGCTGGACCGTGCACCATCTGCAGCGCCAGGTTCACGGCCGCACGGGCCAGGTCCGGGCTGTGGGAGACAACAACGATCCCCACCATCGAGCTCAACCCGCGAACTCAGCGGCAAGTGCGTCGAAGAGCAGCGACATGGAGGCAGCACCGGGATCCATATGCCCAGCGCTGCGCTCACCCAAGTAGCTCGCTCGTCCCTTGCGGGCCACCATCGGCACGGTCGCGTCCCGGCCAGCTGCCGCGGCATCACGCGCGGCCGTCACTGCGGCAACAAGATCACCACCCTTCTTGATCACCGCTTCCATGGCGTCGAGCGCCGGCGAGAGCGCGTCGACCATGGTCTTGTCACCAGGCTCAGCCTTGCCGCGCTCCACGACGCCGGTGAGCCCAGCGCGCAATGCCGTATGCAAAGCTTCGGCGTCAAGTTCGATCGCCGGTCCGGCCGCGCCGGCGAAGCGCAGGAAGAAGGTTCCGTACAAGGGCCCGCTGGCCCCGCCGACGGACGTCACCAGCGTCATGGCAACCGTCTTGAACAGGTCGTTGGCGACGTGCCGGCTGCTCTCCGTCAAGCTTGTCGATCACTGCTGTCATGCCCCGAGCCATGTTGATGCCATGATCGGCATCGCCGATCGCGGAGTCCAGCTCGGTCAGCTCAGCTTGGTTCTTGATCACCAGCTCGTGAAAGCGGCGCAGCCAGCCGGTCAGCTGGTCGAGGGTGATCACGGCATGCTGACACGGTCCTATATTCCCCACCGAAGGCCAGCCGTGTTCACCGGGGCATCCCACAATCTGATCAACTCCTCGTCCGCACGGAGCAGGGTGACCGAGCAGCCTGCCATCTCCAGCGAGGTGATGTAGTTTCCGACGAGATTGCGAGCCATCGTGATCCCCGCCTTCTCGATGATCTTGGCGACTTCGCCGTACATCAGATACAGCTCGATCAGCGGCGTACCGCCCATCCCGTTCAGCATCACGATCACCGGGCCGGAGGTGAAGTCCAGATCGGCAATGATCGGCTCCAGCAACTGCTCGGCGATCTCGCGTGCACTCGCCAACTGGACCCGACGCCGACCGGGCTCGCCATGAATGCCAATGCCGAGCTCCATCTCGTCCTCGCCGAGCTGGAAGGTTGGCTTCCCGGCGGCCGGCACGGTGCAGCTGGTCAGGGCCATGCCCATCGAGCGGCCGGCATCGTTGATCGCTCGCGCCAGCGCTACGAGGTCCGATAGAGCGTCGCCCTTCCTCGGCAGCCGCACCAACCAGCTTCTCCAGCAGCACGGTGACCCCGACCCCGCGCCGCCCCGCCGTATAGAGCGAGTCCTGGACGGCGACATCGTCATTGACGACGACAGTCTCGACGGCAATGCCGGTTTCCGCCGCTGCTAGCTCGGCCGCCATCTCGAAGTTCATGACGTCGCCGGTGTAGTTCTTGACGATGTGCAGCACGCCATTGCCCGCGTCGACGCCTTTGGTCGCCTCGAGCATCTGATCAGGCGTCGGAGACGTGAAGATCTGCCCGGCACACGCCGCATCAAGCATGCCCAGCCCCACGTACCCGCCATGCAACGGTTCGTGGCCAGAACCGCCGCCGGACACCAAACCGACCTTGCCCGCCTTCGGCGCGTCGCGTCGATAGACGATGCGATTGACGTGATCGACGCGCACCTCGGGACGGGCAGCCTCGATGCCGAGCAGCGCCTCCGCGACCACATCCTGCGGGTCGTTGATGAGCTTCTTCATGGCTGCGACCCTACGGCACTATGACAGGCAAACGGCTTCGCCGACTGCAGGAGCGCGCGGCTGGACTGCGTAGAAGAGTGACGCCTGTTCGCGAGCGACGAAGGAGGCAAATCTGGCGGCCTGCCTGTCAGAGTGCAATCAAAACCGGGCCCACTTTTCCTCAATGCGGCCGTACTTCCATACGGTGGCGGCGATCACCCACGCGAGCACGAACAGCGCAACGATTGCGTAACCGACCATGTCCAGGTTGACGTTCGCGATTGCCGCCAGTGGCCCGCTGGTGATGCCAGCCTGCTGCGTCACGATCGAGATCAGCTCGATGCTCCCGATGATCAAGCGCCACTGCCACGGAGAGCCCGGTGATCGTGATGTTGTAGTAGAGCTTGCGAACGGGCTTGGAAAAGGCCCAGCCGTACGCGAAATTCATGAAGCAGCCGTCGATGGTGTCCAGCAGGCTCATCCCCGCGGCAAACAAGATCGGAAGCGTCATGATCGCGTACCACGGAAGTGCCAACGCAGCTGCACCGCCGGCAAGCACCAGTAGCCCGACCTCGGTCGCCGTATCGAAGCCCAACCCGAAGAGCACCCCGATTGGGTACATCTGCCATGGTCTGGTTACCGGCCTGGTGGCACCGGACAAGATCTTGTTCATGAAGCCGCGGCTATTCAGTTGATCTTCGAGTGCCCTTTCGTCGTACGCGCCGTGGCGCATCCGCCGGAACACCTTGACGATGCCGACCAGCACCACCAGGTTGATGATGCCGATCATGTACAGAAATGTGCCGGATACCGCGGTGCCGACCACCCCAGTGATCTGCTGCAGCAGCGATGAGTCGTTCTCCAGCTGCCCTGCCAAGGCGCGTACCCCGAAAGCCAGCAAGGCGACCAACGCGAAAACGATTGTCGAGTGTCCGAGTGAGAACCAGAAGCCGACCGACACCGGGCGCTTGCCCTCAGCCATGAGCTTCCGGGTGGTGTTGTCGATCGCGGCAATGTGGTCGGCGTCGAATGCGTGCCGCATGCCGAGGGTGTACGCGGTGAGGCCCAACCCAACACCCAATACCTCGGTCGAGCTGACCTGATAGTGCTGCGGCGCCACGATTCCGACGAGCACACCCCAGCCGACTGCGTGGAGCAGCAGGATGCAGCCCGTCATGCCGACGATCGCGCGCCACTCCTGACGGCTGAGCTTGCCGCGAAGCCGCGCAGGCAGGTTCCGGACAGCCGTGATATCTGGTGCTGACAAGAGGCCACTCCCCTAATACCAGTTTCGCTGCGCTCGTTCCAGATGCGACGTTATCGCATGTGCCATCCAGATGCGATAGTGTCGCATGTGGATCGCGGCCACGGATTAGCGGAGAATCAGCAGGTGCATCCCGGAATGAGATCGGGAGGATCGGCGTCTCCGCCTCGAGTCGAGGCTGCACTGGGGCTGCTCCGCAACAAGCGCGAGCGCGTGACCAGAGCTCGCCAGGCGGTCATCGAGGTTCTCGATAGCACTGATGAGCACCTGGTCGCCGACGAGATCGTGGCGCGCGCCGAGGCATCGGCTCCCGGGGTTCACCGTGCGACCGTCTATCGCGCCTTGTCGACACTCGGCGAGCTGGGGCTCGTCACCCACACACACGTGGGCGGTTCAGCCACGGTTTACCACCTCGCTCTACCCGCGCCGACCGACGAGGCCGCCTCGGCTCCGCACGCCCATCTGCAGTGCACCAACTGCCAGGCCGTGATCGACATCCCGGTCGACGTTCTTGATTCGTTGATCAGTCGGGTCGACCGCGAGGTCGGCTTTCAGGTCGAGCCGCATCACGCCGCACTGCTGGGCCTCTGCGCCGACTGCCGACAGTCATCGGCGCCCGAAAGTGGTCAGAGACAACAAACCTAAGAGCCGATGCCCTGTCGTTTGCGACCGGTTTCCGCAAGGGGTGGGCTGGGATGCGGGCCGATGGGTGTGGCCGAAGGCGAGGGAGTGGGGGATGCTTGAGCCGACCCGCCGGGTTGCGCCAGCCCTGTGAGCTCCTCGAGGCTGGTAGCCCCCGGCAGCTGAATGGTGAACTCCGCCCCGCCCTGGGCTGACCGGCCGGCGCGTACCCAACCTCCATGCTGGCTGATCGTTTGGGCGACGATCGAAAGACCCAGCCCTGTCCCAGGGGTCTGCCGTGCGGTGTCGCCGCGGTAGAAGCGATCGAAGATGAACGGCATGTCGCGCTCGGCAATGCCGGGACCCTGGTCGGCGACTCGCAGCCGATCACCCTCGAGCTGCACCCGGATAGTGCCGCCCGGCGGGCTCCACTTCACCGCGTTGTCCAACAGATTGGTGATGGCGCGCTCCAGCATGTCGGAGTCGCCGACGACATAGAACGGATTGAGCTCGACGTCGAACAGCAGCCCAGGCCCCCGCAGCCGAATCCGATCCAACGCTGCGTTCACCACATTCCGGAAGTCCAGCGGCTCTGGTGAGGAGGCGGTTTCGTCGCGCGCGAGCTCTACTAGGTCGCCGATCAGAGCTGTGAATTCCACGAGCTGGGCCTTGACGTCAGCCAGGATGTCGATCCGATCCTGCTGCTTCAACATGCCGCTCGAGGCATCGGCCGCAAGAAGCTCGATGTTGGTGCGCAGGCTGGTGAGCGGCGTACGCAGCTCATGACCGGCGTCAGCGATCAGCCGCGCCTGCCGTTGCCGGGACGAGGCCAGCGAGCGAAGCATCTGGTTGAACGACTCCGCCAGCACCGCGATGTCGCCCGATGCCTTGATCGTGATCGGCGCCAGTTCCTTGGTGACGCTGACGTGTTCCACGGCTGCGGAGAGTTCGCGCACCGGTCGCAGACTGGAGCGGGCCACATACGCGCCAACCACTGCGGCAATGATCACGCCCCCCACTCCGAAGATGATCAAGACCAACCACAGGGAGCTGAGGATGTCATTGGTCGGCTGCAGTGGCCTGCCGAGAACCAGGGCGTAGTTCCCGAGATCGGGGATCGGCACCGCGACGATCCGGTACGCCTCACCGCCCGTCGTGGCACCGGATCGCGCCGAGTAGCCGCTCTGCAACCGAGCGACCGCCAGCTCTTCGGCGCCTAGGACCAGATGATCGCGCTCATCGGGCACGTTGAAGATCGCGCCATCGGTCCGGATGGCGGCGACGCTGACATTGCCGGCGCGCAAGGCGCGCTCGGTGAGACCGCCGAGGGTTCGAATGTCCTGGGCAACCGGCACCACCGCTAGCGAGGTGGCCGTCTCGACCATCTCCGCGTCCAGTGCCCGGTACAGCGAAATCCGCACCGTCACGTAGCCGGCCACGCCTGTTACCGCGACGGCCAGTGCCACCGCGACCGTCGTCAGGTACGCGACACGGCGCTGCAGCGGGAAAGCTCGAAGCCAGGCCCTCAGTCGCCGAACCATCGCACACTCTCCGACGTCCGCCGCGGGTTGATCATGGTGGTGTCTCGCGCAGCACGTAGCCCACCCCGCGTACGGTGTGGATCAGCCGGGACTCCTCAGCAGCCTCGGTCTTGCGGCGCAGGTAGCCGATGTAGACCTCCAAGGAATTGGCCGTGGTCGGGAAGTCGAAGCCCCAGACCTCGTTGAGCAGCCAGCTACGCTCCAGCACCCGTCGCGGATGGCGCATGAAGGCTTCGAGCAGCGCGAACTCGGTGCGGGTCAGGTTGATCGGTCGGGTGCCGCGCAGCACCTCGCGAGTCTGGGTGTTCAGGACGAGGTCGCTGAAGGAAAGGTTCTGCGTCGACGGGTCGGTGGATTCGGCCAAAGTACCGGCGCGGCGGACCAGGGCACGGAGCCGCGCAAGCAGCTCGTCAAGCGAAAACGGCTTGGCCATGTAGTCGTCGCCGCCCGCGTCGAGACCGTCCACCCGGTCACCGACCGCATCGCGCGCAGTGAGCACCAGAATCGGCACATCATTACCGGCAGCTCGCAGCATCCGGGTCGCCTCCAGGCCATCAAGCCGGGGCATCATCACGTCCATGATCACCGCATCCGGCCGGATGGCGGCCAGCCGCGCTAGCGCCTGGACTCCGTTCTCGGCCGCACTCACCTCGTAGCCGTTGTACTCCAGAGACCGCTTCAGTGAGTCGCGTACAGCTTGATCATCGTCGACCACCAGGATGTGCATGCACCCAGCGTGCCAGACGCTGGGCGTGCCAGGGTCGGCCTATGCTGTGCGGGTCGCGGTCGCGCGTTCAGCGCGGCCGGCCGCGGCACCGCCTCGGGCATTCCACGCAAAGTCGCACGGCCCGCGGATGCGATGATGCCCGGATGGAACAGCCTGGAGGCCCCGCCATCAGGCAGTAGATGCGAGGCGAAGGCCAGGTGCGCACCGCGATCTCCGGTTGACCGGCCGCGCCAGCTGGCCGGTCCACAGAGCTACCTGCTCGTCGGTTCCAGAGTCAGCCGCGTGGCATCCGCGGCTGGGACATCAGGCATCCCGCCGCCCCGGTACGGTACCAACGCCTGATTCACCAAGGTCATCACTACTGACACCATGGTCGCGGCCAGCAGCCAGCCGGCCAGCACATCTGTCGGCCAATGATCGCCAAGATAAACGCGACTCCAGCCGATCAACAGCGCCAGCCAACATCCGATGATCACGAGAACCCGGCGTACGAGCTGCTTCCGGTAGGTCAGTGCAAGCATCGACGCCGTCAGCACAACGAGCACCGAACCATCGGTGGTGTGGCCTGACGGAAACGCGGCGTCCATGAACGGAAAGCCGAGCACCACATCGACGGGCGGCCGAGGCCGGTTCAGCGTGAATTTCATGACGGTCACCAGGCTGGCAGTTGCCGCCAAGGCTCCAAGAAGCGCAATAGGCATCAGCACCCGGCGCGTTCGTAGCCCCAGCAGAAGCGCTCCGGCAATGCCGACCCAGATCACCACCTGCGCCGATCCAAGCCGTGTCACAGCGCTTGCGAACAGGGTGAGGTACGGGCCTCGCACTCGGATCACCGCGATCTGGACCGGCTGGTCGAACTGTGCGAGATCGGCGCCCAATGCCAGCAGGAGCGCGAGAACGACGAAGCCAACCAGCCCGGCGGCGCCCGTCGCCATCCAGAGCAGCCGGTGACGTGGCGCTATGTCGAGCCGTCGGGCCGGATCGATCGGTTCGAGCAGAGTGCTGCTCCTCTTCGTTGCCATGACCCTCGCAACTCTGCTCGATGCGAGCTGTGCTGAAACTGAGAGGCCGAATGCGATGCCTGAGCGACTCAGAGTCCAGCTGCGAGGGTCCGAAACTGCGCCGCCGCACGGAGCCAGGCTGGCGCGCCGCTGTCCTGGACGATCGAGCGAGCAGCCACGTCTTTCGGCTGCGAGCGAGTAAGGAAGGCAGCGGCTCAAGAGCGCCAGCCTCAGCGAGCGGAGCGAGCAATGCACAAGGAGGGAGCAGAGGCCTCCTTTTCCTCTGCGAGCGACGACGACGGCAGCGGCGGATTCCAAGCGCGATGCGCGAGCAGCTGCGAAAATTGGTCCCCTCATGCGGGTATTGATCGTCGAGGACGAGAAGGGCTTGGCGGAGTCCATGCGCCGCGGGCTGGCCGGCGAGGGCTTTGTCGTCGATGTCGTGCACGACGGAGTCAGCGGTCTGTGGGCGGCAACTGAGTTCAGCTACGACGTGGCGATTCTCGACATCATGCTCCCGGGCCTGAACGGCTACCAGGTCCTCGAGCAGATCCGTGAACGGGAGATCTGGACTCCGGTGATCATGCTCACCGCGAAGGATGGCGAGTACGACCAAACCGACGCCCTCGATCTTGGCGCCGACGACTACCTCACCAAGCCGTTCAGCTTCAGGGTGCTGGTGGCGCGACTCCGGGCCCTGATGCGCCGCGGGGCGCCGGAACGACCCAACAAACTCACCGTCGGCTCCCTCGTCCTGGATCCGGCCCGACGGACGGTCACACGCAACGGCGAGCCGATCAAGCTCACTGCGCGCGAGTTCAGCCTGCTCAGCTACCTGATGCGGAACGCAGGCAGCGTCGTGGGCAAGTTTGACATCTTGAACAACGTCTGGGACCCGGCGTACGAGGGCAGCGAGAACGTCGTCGAGGTCTATATCGGCTATCTACGCAAGAAAATCGACGCACCGTACGGCCTTCAGACGCTGCATACGATCCGCGGTATGGGCTACCGGCTGGATGCCGACGCAACGCCCTGAAGATCAGCAAATGTCGGCAGGACGACGTGAAACCGGCACCAGCCGTCGGACTCGGTCGCGACGACACTGCCCCCGTGCGCGATCATGATCTCTCGAGTGATCGCCAGGCCGAGCCCGCTGCCGCCTCCGTCCGATGATCGGCTGGCGTCGAGTCGGGCGAACCGCTCGAACACTCGAGCGCGATCTTGTGGACTGATGATCTCTCCATCGTTGTCAACAGTGACCACCACTTCGCCGGGGCGCTGCTCCATCCGGATGATGATCGTCGAATCCGCGTGTCGCGCTGCGTTGTCGAGAAGGTTCCGAAACACTTGCGCGAGCCGGCGCTCGTCACCGCGGACCCGCGCTGGCCGGAGCTCCGCGGTGATCTGGTGATCAGACACCGTACGCAGCCGACGGATCTCAGCGTCCAGCACGTCTTCGAGATCCACGTCCTGGACATCAAGCTGCAGCTGATCGGCATCGACCTTCGCCAGTGTGAGCAGGTCCTCCACCAAGGACTGCATCCGACTCGACTCGCCGAGCACGGTCTGCTGCATGTCGAGCCAGGTCTTCCCGGTGGCATCCAGACTCGCAACTTCAGCGGTCGTCACCAGTGTCGACAACGGGCTGCGAAGCTCATGGCTTGCGTCGGAGAAGAACGCCCGGTGCGAGTTGTCGGAGTGTTCGAGCCTATCGAGCATCTGGTTCATGGTGGTGGCCAGTGCTGCGATTTCGTCACCCGTCGGTGGCACCTCCACCCGCTCGTGCAGCCGGCGCCCGTCGATCTCCGCCACTTGTCGACGGATCCGCTCGACGGTTTGCAGAGACCGGCCGACCAGTACCCAGACCGCCCCGGCAACGAGCGCGACGAGCAGCGGCGCCGCTCCCAGCAGAAGCAACCCCACCGTACCCAGCGTGTCCGTTTGAACCTCAAGCGGCGCGGCAACGAGCACGACGTATGCCTGGTCATGCACTTCGACACCGCGGGCACTGACCAGTACCTCGTCGTCGCCGAGCGCCGGCACGGGAGGCAGCTCCTCCCTCGCCGTCCGGCCGGGCGCCGGCCTCAGCTCTGAGATTGGATTGGTGCGTAGCCGGCGACTGCTCCAGGCAATCACCTGATCCCCGGCGTCGAGGATCTGCACTTGCTCACTGCTGCGGCGGTCCTCGACGAGGGTCGATTGAGTTTCCGGAATCCCCTCTTCCTTCAGGAGTTCGGCAACGTCGCTGGCACGTACGGCTAGATTGCCCCTCGCGGCGGAGATCAGCGAGAACTGCAACACGAGCATCAGGAACGCTCCACCGACCAACAAGGCAAAGGTGACCACGACGACGGCACTCAGCACGGAGCGTTTCCGGATGCCCCAGCGGCTCTCGCCGCGATGAGACGACTCAGAGCCAGGTGTCCCGACCGACGGCGGGCGGATCGCCTCAATCACCATTCGCGAAGAGTATCTGTGGCGCCAGAGCGTGTTGCTCAGTTTCATCACAGCGATAGTCGGGAATGCTGGTTCCGTGGCCATCCCCCGGGCCCAAGCTGTTGCTCTTGACCGACCGGCTAGCCGGTTCTGGCTTTGGGCGATCGCCATAGCTGCGATCGCCTTTCTCGTCCGGCTGGTTCCCGTGCTGCGCGGCGGCGGGCTCTTCGGCATCGGCAACTACGACGACGGGGTGTACTACGCCGCAGCCACTGGTTTGGTCCATGGCCTGCTTCCCTACCAGGATTTCCTGCTGCTCCATCCGCCGGCAATGCCGCTGCTGCTGGCCCCGTTCGCCCTCCTCGCGCAAGTGATCGGCGACTCGTACGGTTTCGCGGTCGCACGGCTGGCGTGGATGGTGCTGGGAGCCGTGAACGCTGTACTGATCTGGAGAATTCTCAGGCCTATCGGCATGGTGGCGGCCGTGTTCGGTGGGCTGGGCTATGCGGTGTTCTACCCAGCTGTCTACTCCGAGAAGTCGACGCTCTTGGAGAGCCCGGCCACAACGGCCCTCCTTGTCGCCATGCTGCTGTTGCAGCCTCTCGTCCACGACAACTCGTTGCCTCGCAGCCGGGCCTTCACGGCCGGGGCGCTGCTGGGGCTGACGATCACGATCAAAGTCTGGGGAGTCGTCACCGTCCTGATCGTGCTTGGCTGGTTGCTGCTGCTACGCCGGTACGGTGCCGCACTCAGAGTCTTGATCGGGAGCGCAGTCAGTGCCACCGTGATCTGTTTGCCGTTCTTCGTGGCGGCGCCGACGGCAATGTGGAACCAGATCGTGCGCGACCAGATCTTCCGCCGCGGCGGCAACGACGTCACGATGCTCGGACGGCTCGATTACATCGCCGGGCTACGCATCATCGACCGTCCGCATATGCCGCTGACTGTGGTTGCGGTGGTTGCGCTGCTCAGTTGTGCCGCCCTTGCTTGGGGCTACCGCGAGGCTCGGCTCGCCGTGCTTCTGATGCTCGGGCACGGGGCGTTCCTGCTCGTCACACCAACCTGGTTCTCCCACTTCGCAGGCTTCACCGCAGCTCCCATCGTCCTCACAGGAGGCGCGGCAATCGGCCGCTTGACGGCACTGATCCGGGCCGGACCCGCACGGATCGCAGTCGGCGTGGTCGCCGCCGCCGCACTGCTCGTCTACGCGAGCGGTTGGGCAACGGTCACCTTCAATCGCCCATTCCCCCACCACTTCCGTGCGTTCACGGCCACCACCCCTGGCTGTGTCACCTCGGACGACCCGATCGCCCTCGTGCAGACCGATTCATTGAGCCGCAACCTGAGTCGCGGCTGCCAGTTCATTGCCGATCTCGGCGGCAACTCCCATGACATGGCTGCCGCCGCCGGACTGAAAGTGTCCCGCAACCGAAATCAAGCATTCCAGCGGTTCGCGCTGGACTACCTGCGCAGCGGTTCGGTGACCATCCTGATCAGATACCGGGACGGTCGAGGCTTCAACGCGAAGACCACTGCCGTTCTTGATCAGTGGCCGTTGCTGGCGCGCTCGGGCCGCTATCAGGTGCGGCAACCGGTCGTGCAGGGTCGGTCGGGAGGGACAAGGTGACGGCGGCACCATCATCGTTGCCGAGGCTGACGGCGCCGCCGTGGGCCTCCGCGATCGCCTGCACAATTGCCAGCCCCAGACCAGTGCCGCGCCCGGTGCTGGCCGTCGGCGCGAAGCGCACGAACGGATGGGTCAGATAGCTGTCGGCGAAGCCGGCGCCATGATCACGAACCCGTATCTCCACAGCACCCTCCGCTGCGCTGACCGACCAGCTCCACATTCCCCGCGCCATGCGTCAGCGCATTATCCAGCAGGTTGCCCAAGGCATACTCCAGACGCTCCCGGTCCGCCGTGATCATGCTGTCGTCTGACTGAACCATGATCGTCCGCCCTTCCAGCTGGGCTCGACCGCGCCCGCGTTCAGCCACGTCAGTGAGGAGACCACGCACCTTCACCGACTCGCGGTTGAGGGTCAATCGTTGTTCGTCTGCAGCCGCGAGCAGCAGCAGCTCGTCGGTCAGCCCGCTGAGCCGGTCGGTCTCTTCGCCGATCGAGGTCATGGTCGCGTGAAGATCATCACCCTTGGTGGTGCCGGACTGAGCGAGCTCGACCTCGGCCTTGATGATCGCCAGGGGCGTACGCAGCTGGTGGCTGGCGTCGGCCAGGAACTGTCGCTGCTGCTCCAACGCTTCCCGCTGGGCGGCCTGGGCTCGCCCGATGCGGTCGAGCATGTCGTTGAGGGTGCGGCCGAGGCGCCCGATCTCGTCAGCAACCGGTGACACCGGCAGCGGCTCCCGCGTGCCATCGGCAAGATCATCCCCACTGATCGCCGCCGCCCGCTGCCTCAAGGCCTCAACTGGACGCAGAGCGAGCCCGGCAACCCAGTAACCGACACCACAGGAGGCCACCAGAGCGGCACCAAGTCCGACTATTTCCACGCCTAAGGTCGAGGCCAGCGTCTGGGCGCGCTCGTCCAAGGAGTCGGTGACCACTACGATGTAGGTTTCGCCCCGAGCATGGACGGGCGAGGCGAAAACCCTGAGCGACTCGTCGAGCTTCGTGTCGCCCGGCCGGTCGACGAACAGCTCCCTATTCCCTGCGATCTGCAGCTGCTCGGGTGTCAGCAGACGGACGTCGGCGAACGAGCTGGCTGCTACCACCTGGCCCGCTGGGGTGAGGATCTGGGCAATCGTCTCGTCGGGCTCAAGATCCTCGGCGTGTGTCGTGGTCAACTCGGAAATGGGCGAGCGGATCAGTAGCCCGCTGAGCTGATCGGCACGCATGCGGAGGTCGCGTTCGATGGTGACATCCACGTCAGCCCTGAGTTGGGCATAGAGGAAAACGCCGGCAGCAGTGAGCACCGCTGTCAATGCGAGCGCAAACGCCAGGGTGAGCCTCCAGCGGATGGGCAGGCGGCTCATCTGGGCTCCTCCGTGCGCAGCCGGTAGCCGAAGCCGCGTACGGTTTCGATGCTCTCGGTGCCGAAGGGCCGATCGACCTTCTGCCGCAGGTATCCGATATAGACGTCCACGATGTTGGACCGATTGTCATAGCTGTCGTCCCAGGCACATTCCAACAGGTCGAAGCGGGATACTGCCTCACCCGGCCGTCGCATCAACGCCTCTAGCAGGGCGAACTCCTTTCGCGTCAACTCGATCGGAGTTTGCCCGTGGTGCGCGGTACGCGCGGCCGGATCCAGCCGAAGCTCGCCGACTACCAGCACCGGCATCCGCAGCTCGTGCGGCCGACGCGCCAAGGCCCGGAGCCGAGCGAGCAGCTCCTCAAAGGAGAACGGCTTGGCGAGGTAGTCGTCAGCGCCGCTGTCCAGCCCGGTGACCCGATCATGGATCGTATCGAGCGCGGTGATCATCAGTACCGGCGTGGTGACCTCGTGGCGGCGAAAGTCCCGGCAGAGCGTGAATCCGTCGGTCCCTGGCAGCATCACGTCCAAGGTGATCACGTCGTACGCGGTGGCGGTGGCCATCCACATTGCCTCGTCGGCGTCACGCGCGATGTCGGCAGCCAGCCCCTGTGCGGACAGACCCTTCCGCAACAGGCTCGCGAGCTTGGGCTCGTCCTCGACGATCAGGACCCGCACATCATCAGGATTTCACGATGATCGGCCGCGAACCATAGGTGCAGGTCCCGACCCGATCACGGATTGGGCTTGCCGATCGGCCCGGTGCCATCCTTCGCACCAGCCTTGCCGACCTTGACCAGCCCTTCGCGCGCCGTGCCACCGGAAGTGTCCAGTGCTAGCACCGGCCCTACGCCGGGAGCGTAGAACTTGTACTCCACCACGTCCGGCTCGATGGTGCTCGTATCCATGGTCACGAGCGCCGCCTCGTAGCGGCCGGCCTTCACCTCAACCTGATGGTCTGTTGCGAGTACCTCGCCGTTGTCTTCGGCCTCACCCTTCTTGTACTCCTGGCGGTACTTCTGGCCATCCTGCGGCTGAGCAGGCAGCATGATGCCTGGCATCGCGCCATCCTTGCCCGCCTCCCAGGAGCCGGCTCGGCTGACGACCTTGCCGTTCTCGAACTCGGCGGTCTGCTCGCCCATGTACCAGACATTGCCCTCCGAGTCTTGGGCGTACCAGTCGAGCGTGTCCTCGACGATCTGGCCCTTCTCCCGGGCCGTATCACGCACTACCCGTGCTGTAATGCCGTTGGCCAGCTTCTTGGTCGTTGTAGTGGCGACGATGGCGATGTCCTGTTTGACACCGTCCGCTTCCACGCTGCGGTAGATCCAACGCGTGCCTGGCTTCATCGGCCAGTAGGGGTTGGTGATGTTCGCGCTGAAATCGGCCGGGTCAAGGTTGACCGGATCCGCTCCCAATGGCATCGACGACCCTGTCGGCTGCCCGGATTCTGGTCGTGATTCAAGCCCGACTGGGCTTGGCGGATTGGCCGGTGAAGGCGCATCCGCGCTGCTTGTGCAGCCTGCGAAGGCCAGCGTGGCCGCAAGGATCAGCGGCCACGCGTGTAGCGGTTTCATGAAAGTTCCTCCCCGAGTTCCCTTCTGGCGAGCCTTGCAGCGAGCCGATGAAAAACCGGTGAGAGGCCCGAGATGGGAACCCTCTCTCTCGACTTGTCGACTTATCAATACCCAGTTGTCAGAGGTTTTGACATCGTTCGCGCAAATCGGACAGAGAGGCGATAATTGCGAAACCCGACCAAATTGGTCAGCGGGATTCCGGCAGCTCAGCTCTCTGGAGCTCGCGTACGCGGTCAAGCAGGCCGGGCATGGCGGATTCGATTGCGCTGAGGGTGTCGTAGAAGCCGGCATGCGACCCAAACCAGGGGTCCGGCACGCCAGAGCCGGGTTCAGCCGCCGGATCGAAGTCGGTCAGCAGGCTCACCTTGCTCGGATCGGACGCCAGCGCCAAGACGCTGCGCACATGACTGTCCTCCATCGCGACCACGAGATCGGCTGACTCGATCTGGGCCGCAGTTATCCTGCGCGCCCTATGGTCCGCGTATCGGTATCCGTGCTCTCTGAGCACCGCCGCCGCGCGACGGTCCATCGGATCGTCGAACTCCTCAGAGATCGTGCCGGCGCTGGAGAACTCGACCCCCCTCATGCCTGCCTCAGCAGCAGCTCGCTCCGCCACCCGCTCCGCTATGGGCGAACGGCAGATGTTTCCCAGGCAGACGAAGACGACGCGCACGGGACGAGAATACGACCGCTCAGCCACGTCTCTTGTCGTCCGGGTCGGGCAGGAAGACGTTCAGAATAAAGCTCACGACCGAGATGATGATGGCGCCCAGCACCGCCGTCCAGAATCCGTCGACCTCCCAGCCGAGATCGAACAAGCCGGCCAGCCACGAGGTGAGCAGCAGCATGCAGGCATTGATCACGATCAGGAACAGACCCAAGGTCAGCAATATGAGTGGTGCGGTGAAGAGAGCGAAGAGCGGCTTGATGATCGCGTTCAGCACTCCGAAGATCAACGCCACGATCAGCAAAGTGATGATCTTGCTAACGGTGCTCGAGCCGGTCAGGGTGATGCCGCTCAAGATCCACGTCGCGATTGCCAGAGCTGCGGCGTTCACCACCAGCCTCACAATGAACCTCATGGGACCGATCGTCCCACGAAACCCAAATCATCGGATCGCGCCCCGCTGATCGGAGGACGAGCGAGGAGACGCGCTCTTCGTCTCCGAGCGAGGACGACGGCGGCGGGTCACAAGCGCGATCCGCGCGACGCGGAACCGTCGCAATACGCTCTGCAGCGACACCAGGCGACGGCCTCGGCGACCGTATCCAGATGATCCACTTCTTCTCGTTTCGGCCGGGCAATGATCACCACCGGGATGCCGAGATCGCCGGCGGCATCGAGTTTGGCCACGGTGTGCGTCCCGCCCGAGTCCTTGGTGATGAGCATGTCGATGCCATGCGTCGTGAGGATCTGACGCTCGCCTGCATAGCTGTAGGGCCCACGCGACATGATCAGGATCCAGCGTTGCGGCAGTGGCGCAGTGGGTGGATCGACCAGCCGGACCACCACCTCCCGATCGGCCCAGGCTCGAAAATCTGGCAGCGACTGCCGTCCTATCGTGAGGAACGGGCGGCAGCCAACCTCGGCGGCGGCTCGTGCGGCGGCGCCATCGGCCACCCAGGTCCAGGAGCCAGAGCGCGGGTGTCCGCCCCAGCCGGAACGCTCCAGCCGGACCAGCGGCGTGCTGGTGCGATTCGCCGCCTGCAGCGCGTTGGCGCTGATCGTCGCTGCAAACGGGTGGGTGCCGTCAACCACCGCGGAGACCTGCTGGCGTCGCAAGTACTCGGCCAGACCATCGACACCGCCGAAGCCGCCGATCCGGATGCGTCCCGCAGGCAGGCTCGGGCTGTTGACCCGTCCAGCGAGGGAAGAGATCACATCAAGGCCGTCCGCGACCAGGGCCGCGGCCAGCTCTCGGGCCTCGGCGGTACCGCCCAGGATCAGGATCGTCATGGTCGCAGCCCGCGAACCAGGACCGCCACGGCCAATGCGCTCAGGGACACCACCGCCGCAAGGCGGCTGGCGCGGGCGATGTCGGCAACGGCGACCGGCCGGCCGGTGCCCAGGATGCCGCGATGTTCAACAGCCCCGCGGTAGGCGTTCCGTCCGCCAAGCCGGACGTCGAGCGCGCCGGCAAACGCCGCCTCGACAACGCCAGCGTTCGGGCTGGGATGGCGACCGGCGTCGCGGCGTACGACGACCAGCGCACTTCTTGCGGTGCCTCCGACCAGCGGGGCCCATGCTGCTGCCGCCAGTGCGGCCAGTCGGGCCGGCACCCAGTTGGCCAGATCGTCGAGCCGCGCGGCCGCCCAGCCGAACCGCAGGTAGCGGGGCGAGCGGTGCCCGATCATGGCATCCAACGTGTTGACGGCCCGATATCCGAGTAGTCCGGGCAGACCCGCGGCTGCTCCCCACAGCAGTGGAGCGACGATCGCGTCCGAGGCGTTCTCCGCAACCGACTCCACGGTCGCTCTCGCCACCTCCTCCGGTGAAAGATCGGCAGTATCTCGGCCCACCAGATGGCGCACCTGGTCTCTGGCAGCGATCAGCTTGCCACCATCCAGCTGTTCGGCAACTATGGCGGCCTCCCGACTCAGTGAACGGCCGCCGAGGACAGCCCAGGTGGCCGCTGCGGTCGTCAGGACGGTGGCCCACGAGTGATGTGAGATCAGCCGCTCGAGCGCTGCGCCTAAGCCGATCGCGGTTCCGACCAGTGCGCTGGTATGCAGCAAACCAGCAGTCTGCCGATCGGCGTAGCACCGGGCCTCGAGCCAGGATGCGGCTGCGCCGAAGCCGGCGACAGGATGGCCACGACGTGGGTCGCCGAAGACCCGGTCGGCCAGGTATCCAGCCGCGAGCCCCACCGCCGATGGCCAACGCCCCGGTAGAGTCATGGGCGATGGCCCCATTGATCGATCCTGACCTTGAGAGTCCGGATCGCCGCATTCTGATCACCGGAGGCGTACGCTCCGGCAAATCGGGTTACGCCGAGAGCTTGCTGGCCGATCTTGACGAGGTTACCTACGTCGCGTCCGGACCGGTGCCTGATCCTGCCGCCGATGCCGAGTGGGCAGCACGAATCGCCGATCATCGAGTGCGCCGGCCGGCGCACTGGAGCACAGTTGAGACGACCGACGTGGCCGGGGCGCTGCGCAGCGTATCGGGAGCGATCCTGATCGATTGTCTGGGAACCTGGCTGACTGCCATCATCGATCGTCTCGGCACCTGGGAAGAACCGCTGCCCACCTGGCAAGGCGACTTTCATGATCAGCTGGACGATATGGTCAAAGCGTGGCAGGCCCGTACCGGTCTGGCGGTTGTCGTGACCAATGAGGTCGGCTGGGGACTGGTATCGCCGTATCGGTCGGGCCGGGTGTTCACCGAGCTGCTGGGGCAGGTCAACCAGGAGATGGCCGCAGCCAGCGACGAGGTGATCATGGTCGTTGCGGGGCGAGCCCTGCGCTTGTGAGTTCATATGATCATTGCAGTGATCATGACGGTGAACGCGATTTCGATCGCGGCGCCCATCACGTCGCCGCTGACGCCACCCAGCCGGCGTATGCAGCGATAGACCAGAACCGCAACCATGAGAGCGGCCGCTACCGTGGCCAGTACTCCGCTGGCCGGGCGATGCCCGACCAGCCAAGCGGTAACGCTCATGATCAGCAGCACGCCGAGCCAGCAGCCTGCGGCAGCCGACCGCGGCACCGAGCCTGCGACCGCGACTCCAAGCCCGTCCTCTCGGGCAGCCGGAACGCCGCGTAGGCAGGTCAGACACAGCGCAGCCCGGGAGCAGCAAACCACCACGCCGACCAGCAGTGCGCCGGTCGCACCCTGGATCAGCTGCCCGATCGAGGCGGCCTGCAGGGCCAGCACAACGATCAGTGCCACCACGCCCATCGGTCCGACGTCGCCGCGTCGCATGACCATCAGGGAACGCTCCGCGCTCCATCCGGAGCCGAGGCCGTCGACAGTGTCGGCGAGGCCGTCCAGATGCAGCGCGCGGCTACCGAGGGCCAGACCGCCGACCACCAGCAGCCCGACCGCCAAAGGAGGCAGCCCAGCGGTTCGGCCGAGCCAGCCCACCAATGCGACGGCCGCAGCGAGTGGGAGTACGGCAAGCGGGGCGATCATCATGGCTCGGGCGGCAGTGTGGCGGTCGATCTCAACGATGGCGCCGGACGGCACGATGGTCAGCGTCCCGACTGAGAGCCGCAGCGCGTCGAGCATCATCGGCTCAGCTGGCAGAGCTGAGATCGGCGAGGACGGCCATGTCGCGTAGCACGAGGACGGCCGACCGCAGCAGCGGAAGCGCCGTGAGCGCTCCGGTGCCTTCGCCGAGTCGCAGACCAAGATCAAGAACTGGTTCCAGGCCCAGCTTGTCGAGCGCCACTTGCTGGGCCGGTTCCGTGGAGCGGTGGCCGGCAGCGCACCACGCCACCACACCAGGCTCGAGATCTTCGGCCACGGCTGCTTCGGCGACCGAGACGATCCCATCGAGGAGCACCGGTACGCCGCCGCGCGCCGCAGCACACAGGAAGCCGACGCCCGCGGCGATATCGGCCGATCCCAGCGCCGCCAGCCGCTGGAACGGATCCTCAGCCCGCTCGCCGACCCGATCCAGCGCCGTAGCGATCACCTGAGTCTTGTGTCGCAACCGATCGTCGTCCACACCGCTCCCCCGGCCTACGACTTCCTCGGCCCGCAGCCCGAAGGTAGCGCCCACCAGGGCCGCTGCCGGTGTCGTGTTGCCGATCCCCATATCGCCGATGATCAACAAATCGGCGCCGGCCGCGATTTCTACATCGGCGATTGCCTCGCCGGCGCGCAGCGCCTCCCGGCAGTCGTCCGCTGTCAGAGCGTCGGCCTGGTCGATAGGGCGGGAGGAACCGATGTGGTACGCCGAAACCTCCGCCGGCACATCTTCGAGATCATCATCGACACCGAGTTCGAGTACCCGCAATGCCACGCCATGTTGGCGAGCAAGGATGTTTGCGCCGGCGACGCCCGCGACGAAGGCCCGCACCATCACAGCCGTGACCTCCGGCGGATAGGCGGAGACGCCGTCGGCGGAGACACCATGATCACCAGCCAAGATCACCGCGCGCACCCGGTCCAAGGGGCGTGGTGGGCAGGTCGCCTGACAAGCCGCCACCCAAGCGGCCAAATCCTCAAGCCTGCCCAATGCACCGACAGGCTTGGCCAATGCGTCCAGACGGCGGCGGGCTTCGGCGTACACGCCGGGTGACGGTGGATTGATCACGTTAGAGACTGCCTCGCGTAGTCGGGTTCAGCGATCCTGAGATCAGTGCGACGTTGCAGGCGGTGAAGCAGTTCGCCGAGGGCGAGGCCGAGCGTGGCCCAGAGCGTCAGCTGGATGATCAGACTCGCAGCGCGGAACTCGTAGAGGACTGTGGCGGGGAAGTCGGCCGGCACTTCCGAGTAACTCGGCAGCAGCGCCACTGCGGTGAGGGTCACCAGCAGGTAGCCAGCGATGGCACTCAAGGAGGCGTACCAGGGATCCCAATGACGTGCGAGCCTGCGCCCAACCAGGGTGGCCGTCACGGCCGCGATGATCGAGATCGCGAGCATGATTAAGTAAAGCGCGGTCCGCGTGCCGATGGTCTCGGGGTCGCCCACCGCGGGCGGGTTGGGCGGATAGGCCAAGAAAGGCAACAGGCTCACGCTGACGAAGCCGATCGCCGCAACGGACAGGCTGACACCTCGGACGCCCAGGCGACCAAGGCGGCCGAGGGCGAGCGCACTGAGCACTCCGACGAGCCCGCCGAGCGTGACACCCGCGACCGTCGTCCCGGTCAACAGGCCCGCGGTCGACTGGAGTGAGCGCGGCACCTCTGCGGCAGCTGAGCCGTCGCTCGCTGTGGGCTCGTCGGCGTGATCATGGCCCGATCCGGCAGATTCCTCGATCGCGATGGCGGCATTGACCGAAGGCTCGCCAACCACGTACGCCACGCCGAAGGCAACGAGCCCGGCGAATAGGCCTGCGAACAGACCTCTAACCAGGAAGTCGCGTGTGGAGGTCAACGTCCGGGCTCAGTGGCAGGGAAAGCCGAGCAGGTGGCGCCCATCGTGGACCCACTCGTGGACTGCGGTGCCCGAGAACAGGGACGCCACGCCCTGCTCAGCGGAAATGAAGTACAGGGCGACCAGCGCCAGCATCCCCGCGAAGATCAGCCAGGGCAGCACCTGTACGAGAGAAAAGGGCGGAGTCGCAATCGCGACGCGCTCGGTCTGAGTGACCTCTGACATCTGTTCCTCCTCCGGGTTCCTGCGACCCGCGTTGACGGAGCTCGTCGGAGAAAGGGTCTGACTCGAGCATGGCAGTGCAGTTGGTCCAGCTCACACAGTGGCGCGACCGTGCCGGATTCTCACCGAACTTCCAGGGTCCTCCGCGAACCTCTGCACTGTATCGTCACGCGCCCGACTTGTCAGCGTTTCAGCGTGCTATAGCCCTCTAAGGCGCCGACAAGTCCGTCTCCGTGGGTATGGTGCGCGCATGAGCAGCGACGGGAGCTCCGGCCCCATCGGCGAGGTGTGCCAGTGAGAGCGGCGCCCACTGGTGGAATGGCGGGAAGGATCGCCAGCCACCCGTCCGCGATCTTGCTCGTCGTTCAGTTGCTCGGCGTACTGGTCTACCCCTTCATGGAGCAGGGTGGCATCGGAGCTCTCCTCTTCGAGGTCTTCGGGGCACTCGTGCTGGCGCTGGCGATCTGGGCGACCCGTGAATCACCGGGACCAACCTGGATTGCGGTGACCCTGGCCGTCGCAGCATCGGGGCTGTCGATCGCCGACGAGATCTACCCCGTCCCCGCCATGGATGCGGCGTCGTCGGTGTTGCACGCACTCTTCTACTTCTGGGCGGCGGGCAGCCTGATGGTCTACATGCTGTCGGATCGCACCGTAACCACTGATGAGCTGTACGCCGTCGGTGCCACATTCACGCTCGTCGCCTGGGGATTCGCCTATGTCTTCGAGCTCATGCAGATCGTTCAGCCTGGGTGCTTCATAGCAGCCGTTGATCCCGATCAACCACGCACCTGGATGGAGCTGTTGTTCCTCAGCTTTACCAATCTGTCGAGCACGGGTCTGTCGGATGTCGTTCCGATCACAGGGCAAGCCCGCGCAGTCGTGATGATTGAGCAGCTCGCTGGCCTCGGCTATGTCGCGCTGTTCGTCTCGCGGTTGGTCGGCCTCACTATCGCATGGCAGATGGTGCCGAGCAGCAACAACCGACCTGACAACGCGTGATGGCTCAGCGGATACTCATCGTCGCTCATGCCGCGACGGCACCAGCGGTCGCATTGGTGTTCGGGGATACCAGAGAGCCTGATGCCGGAGAGGTCCGGCGACTGAACGGGCGGGTCGCTTCCTGGCTTAGGGGGCCCGAGAGGGCCTGCCAGGCCACGGCGCTACGTCTTGGCGGACAGGCCGAACCGCTAGCGGAGCTGCGCGAATGCGACTTCGGGACATGGACAGGGCGAACGCTGGTCGACGTTGCGTTCGAGGACAGTAGTGCACTGGACACCTGGCTGCACGACCCGCAGGCCGCACCGCACGGAGGGGAAAGTCTGGCGCAGTTGATCAATCGAGTGGGACGGGTACTTGATGATCATCCGTGGCCAGCAGGTCGAAGCGTCGTCGTTGTAACTCCGCTGGTTGCACGAGCCGCGGCAGTCCATGCGCTTGGCGGCCAACCTGAGGTGATCTTCCGCATCGACATAGCCCCGCTGGGTCGGGTGTTGATCTCGCGAAGTGACCACATCTGGCGAATGCAAGAGCTGCGAGCGTCGGGAAATCGCGCGCCGCCGTGCTGAGGAGGAGCGAGCGGAGGCGTTCTTCCTCTGCGAGCGACGACGAAGTAGGCGGATTTCACGCGCGATTGCGCGAGCAGCTCAAAGATGGAGCTGCGAGCGTCGGGAAATCGCACGCCGCCGTGCTGAGGAGGAACGAGCGGAGGCGTTCTTCCTCTGCGAGCGACGACGAAGTAGGCGGAATTTCACGCGCGATTGCGCGAGCAGGCTCAAAGATGGAACTGCGAGCGTCGGGAACGTCTAAGGTGCGGCTCACGTGATCTCGGCGTCGACCGCAGCACTGCCGAAGATCACATCGGCCACCATGGCCGCGGCTC
This sequence comes from uncultured Actinomycetota bacterium, assembly GCA_963759635.1. GTDB lineage: Bacteria > Actinomycetota > Actinomycetes > Propionibacteriales > Propionibacteriaceae > Microlunatus. The sequence goes on along the minus strand of CAVXAP010000021.1, from coordinate 162,265 downwards.
CGATGATGCCGGCTCGGTCGCCGAGCGCGCTTGGCACGATAGTCAGCCGGGCGGTGGCCAGCGGCTGGCTGCGGGCCAGCAGCGTCTCGCGTACGCCGAGCAGGAACCGCTCGTGCGCGTGTGCGATGTCCCCGCCGATCACGACAACGTCGGGATTCAGCAGGCTGACGGCCGTTGACAAGACATCACCCAAGGCGCGACCGGCAGCGGTGACGATGCGGACGGCATCGGGGTCCCCCGCGCGTACGAGCTGAACAACATCACGCATAGTGGACGCCTCGTGGCCGAGACGTCGCAGATCGCGAACCATCGCACGCCCGCTGGCGATTGCGGCGAGACACCCACGAGCACCACAACTGCTGCACGTCTCCTCGACTCCGGTGATCTTGGCGTGCCCAATGTCGCCCTCGGCTGAATCTGAACCCCGGAGTAGCTCGCCGTCGATGACCACCGATGCCCCGATGCCGGTGCCCACCTTGATGAACAGCACTTGATGGGCGTTCGGATAGATCCGTCGCTGCTCGCCAAGACCCATCAGGTTGGCGTCGTTGTCCACAACCGCCGGCACTCCGAAATGGTCGACTAGATGATCTTGAACTGGGTAGTTGTCCCAACCGGGCATGCTGATCGAGCGGGCGATCCGGCCGGTTTGCAAGTTGACCGGACCCGGCACGCCGATTGCGGTACCGCGCAGGCTGGATCGCGTACGCCGAGACCGCTTCAGCAGCTGGTCGAGCCTGCGCGTTACCATGGCTAGCACGGCATCCGGTCCCTTGCCGATGCTGCTCTCGATGACCGACTCGACGAGGACGTCACCGGCTGGAGTGCCAACTGCCAGACGGCCATGCGTCGCGCCGAGGTCAGCCACGAGGATGGTGGTCATTTGATCATTGATCCGGAGCCGTGACGACGGCCGGCCGCGACCGTCCACGATGCTGCCGTCCTCGACCAGGTAGCCGGCCGCGAGCAGTGCGTCGATCTTGTAGCTGACCGTGGAGCGGGCCAAGCCGGTCACGCGTTGCAGCTCGCTACGGGTGACAACATCGCCAGTCCGGAACAGCTGCAGGAGCTCACCGGCACTGTTGGGCCCTGACGGCAACCCAACCCCTCTTTCTCTCGGTCAGCCTGTGGACAGCGTACGACTGTTATCGAATTTTGTCGTTCAAATTCTCATTTAAGTCTTGTCATCGATTCTTATTGGCGATTTGATGAGCGAAAGTGCGGTTCAGGTAGCCGCCAGGTCCCCAGTAGCGCTCCCAGAAGACCAGTCCGTTCAGTGAAGGAGGCCCTGAATTGCGCAGATCACGTTTCCTGGCAGGAGTTGCGATCACCGCCATGCTGGCCGCGGCCGGCTGTGGGGGAGGCGGAGGTGACTCGGGCGGCGGCTCCGGCGGCGGTGGCTCACAAGGCGACAACACCATCACCGTCTGGACCACCGAAGACATAGCCGATCGGGTGGCGTCCCAGCAAAAGATCTTGGACGGCTGGGCTCAGAAGAACGGCGCCACGGTCAAGCTGGTTGCGATAGCCGAGGATCAGCTGACCACCGTGCTGACATCTGCGGCAGCGGCAAATGATCTGCCCGATGCCATTGCCGCTCTCTCCCTCAACGGCATGAACCAGCTGCGTACCGATGACTTGGTCGATCCCGAGGCCGCGAAGGAGGTCGTTGACGGACTGGGTGCTGACACGTTCTTCAAACGCACCCTTGAGTTGACCAGCGCCGATGGCGAGCAGATCGCCGTGCCGAGTGATGGCTTCGCCAATCTGCTCTTCTACCGGAAGGACCTTTTCCAGGCCGCTGGCTTGCCAGAGCCGAAGACCTACGCCGACATCCAGAATGCGGCCGAGAAGCTGAAGAAGGGCAAGACAGCCGGCATCGTTGCCGCAACCGCACCCGCGGACTCCTTTACCCAGCAGACCTTTGAGTACATGGCGGTCGCCAACGGGTGCCAGCTGGTCGACAGTGGCGGCAAGATCACGCTGAACAGCCCGCAGTGCCAGGAGACGTTCAACTTCTACGCCAACTTGATCAAGAAGACATCGGTGCCTGGCAACCAGGACGCCGACACCACCAGGGCCACCTACTTTGCCGGAAATGCTGCCATGGTGATCTGGTCCTCCTTCTTGCTCGACGAGCTCGCAGGCCTCCGCAAGGATGCGCTGCCCACCTGCCCGCAGTGCAAGAGCGACCCACAGTGGCTTGCCAAGAACACCGGCATCCTCACTGAGTTGCAAGGCCCGAGCTCTCCCAACCCGGTGGCCTGGGGTGAGGTCGTGTCGTGGAACATCCTGAAGGACGCCAACCCGAAGACGAAGGATCTCGTCAAGTACATGATGAGTGACGGCTACATGGACTGGCTGGCGATCGCTCCTGAAGGGAAGATCCCCGCTCGGTCCGGCACCTCGTCCAATCCGAAGGAATATATCGATGGCTGGATCAAGCTCAGCGCCGGCGTCGACAAGAAGGAACCGCTGACAGATATCTACCCAGCCGAGGTCCTCACCACGATCGCCTCAAGTTCCGGCAAACTTCGATCGGTGGGGCATCCCGCAAGGGCAGGGCGAGTTGGCAGCCGCCGTCGCCGGACAGTACGTGGTTCCCCAGGCTTTAGCCAAGATGCTCAACTCCGGCGCGAGCGCCGCCGACGCCGCGAACGAAGCACAGAAAGGCGCGGAACAGATCCAGAAGGATCTCGGCGGCTAGTCGCCGCAGCCGATTCGTGGACCCGGGACCCCCGACCCGGGTCCACGCAATTTCACCTTCAGCTGCTAGCCCGGCGCGCCGGGCGTACGAACATCGAGGAGCACCGTGTCCACAGCGGTAACCGAAAAACAAAAACCCCCAACCAAGCCGGACACGAACAGGAAGCGCGTAACGCTCACCCAGCGGGACGCACGCCTCGGTCTGACGCTGATGTCGCCGACGCTCGTCGTTGTGTTGCTGATCGTGATCTTCCCGCTGCTGTGGTCGATCTTGCTCTCCTTTCAGCGGATGCGTCTGATCCAGATTGGCCGGGCCGACTTCTTCGAGCCGCTCACGCTGGTCAACTACGAGAGAGTGCTGACCTCGAGCACCTTCTGGACGAGCCTGTTGATCACCTTCGTCTACACCTTCGGCTCGGTGATTCTGGTCATTTTCCTCGGCGTGCTTGCCGCCATGGCCCTCCGTCAGCCGTTCCGCGGCCGGACCTTTGTCCGCGCCGCGTATCTGCTGCCCTACGTAGCGCCAGTGGTGGCGGTGACCTTCATCTGGCGCACGATGCTCAACCCGCAGTTCGGGATTGTCAATGTGATAGGTCAGAAGGTCCTCGGGTGGGATGAGCCGATTCCCTTCCTTTCTCAGGCAGTCGGAACGTGGAATCTCTTCGGGCTGGAGATTCCGATACCCACGGCGCTGCTGACAACCATCGTGTTCGAAGGATGGCGCTACTTCCCCTTCGCGTTCCTGTTTCTGATGGCGCGGCTGGCGGCCATGTCTGACGAGCCCGAAGAGGCCGCGCTGGTCGACGGAGCCACGCCCTGGCAATCATTCCGGTTCATCGTGCTACCGCAACTCATGCCGATCATCGGCCTACTCGCCGTGCTGCGTACCATCTGGACCTTCAACGAGTTCGACGACATCTTCCTGCTGACCGGCGGTGCCGCAGGCACCGGTGTGGCGAGCGTGCAGATCTACAACTACTTGACGGTGCAGCGCAATGTGGGCGCGGCAGCCGCACAGTCGGTGATCATGGCTTTGGTGCTGATCGTCATGCTCGGCTTCTATCTGCTGATCCTGCGCAGGAGAGGAGAGCGGGTATGACCACCGACATTGTCACTCCGCCGAGTCAGGTCGCTGCTGCACCGGAGCCACGCCGGATGGCTCATGGCACCCGGCACCGGGTGCAGAGCCGGGTTTTCAGGATCGGTCGCTGGGTGGTGATCATTGCGTTCCTGATCGCAGTGCTCGTGCCGTTCTACTACATGCTGCTGCTGTCAGTGAAGCCGATCGAATCATTGCTGGAGAATCCCGCGTCCATGATCGTCAAGCCGTCTGAGTTCACGCTGCAGACCTACGTCAATGTGTTGTCCTCAACGGCTTCCGGAGGACAGGGCTTCGGCCGCTTCATGGCCAACAGTGCACTCGTCGCCTTCTCGTCAGTGTTGTTGGCGCTGCTCATCGGGATCCCGGGTGCGTACGCCATCGCCCGGTTGCCGTTCATCGGCCGGCGCTACATCAGTGGCGTCTTCCTGGCCGCCTATCTCTTCCCGGCGATCCTGATGGCCATCCCGCTGTTCGTCGGGTTCACCCGAGTCGGACTACGCGGCTCCCTTGTCGGACTGATCATCGTGTACACCGCACAAACCGTGCCGGTGGCGATCTACATGCTGCGTAACTACTTCGAGACAGTGCCAGAGGCCATCGAGGAGGCCGGTCTGGTGGATGGTCTAAGCCGGATGGGCGTGCTCCGTCAGATCAGTTTGAAGCTGGCCCTACCGTCGATCATGTCCACCGGCTTGTTCGTGTTCATGATCGCCTGGAACGAGTTCTTGTTCGCGCTGCTGTTCCTCGTCGATCGGCGAGAGCGCTGGACCGTCTCGCTCGGTCTGTCCCAACTCTCCGGCAGCGTCGAGATCCCGACCACCATCCTGATGGCGGGCTCTGTTGTCCTCACCCTGCCGATCATCATCATCTTCTTTGCCACCGAGCGGCTGCTCACCGGCGGCCTTACTGCCGGGGCCGAAAAGGGATAGCGTGTTCGACCCGCTCAGCGTTTCCGATCTTGTCCACGACGAATTGCGGCAACGCATCGAGAGCGGCTACGACATCTCCGGGATCGAAGCTGATCTTGCCGCGACGCGTGCCGATGATCTTGACAGGCTGGAGGCGCTGTATCTGCAGCTGATCACAACGCAGCGCCGATCCGATTGGGCCTACGAGGAGCCGGACTCTCTCGACGACATCCTCGACGCCATGCCGGCTGTGCGCCGGGATCTGACTGCTTCGCGTCAACCGTCCCCTCGGGACCTGGCCGACCGGATCCTCGGTGGCTGGCTCGGTCGGATCGCCGGCTGCAATTTGGGCAAGCCCGTTGAGGACGGCGACTTCTGGACTCCGGCTCGCATCCGCACGTACCTGGAGCTTGCGGACGCTTATCCGCTGCGGGACTACATCCCTGCGCTTGATCCCATGCCGGATGGTTTCCGGCTGCGAGAAAGCTGGCCCGAGACAACTCGTGGCCGGGTCCAGGGTTCGGCTCGTGACGACGACATCGACTATTCGATCTTGGGCGTGTGGCTGCTGGAACGCTATGGCTTTCAGCTCACCCCGAGCCTGGTCGCGAACGCCTGGCTGTCTTTTCTTCCTTATTTGCGGGTGTTCACGGCTGAACGGGCAGTCCTGGTCAATCTGCTGCACAGCGTGCCTATTGAGGCGGCGGGCGAGACACGCAACCCGTATCGGGAGTGGATCGGCGCGCTGATCCGCGCCGACGTATTCGGCTGGGTCCATTTTGGCCGGCCCGGGACCGCCGCGCAGCTCGTCTACTCCGACGCGTCACTCTCACACCGATGCAACGGGATTTATGCAGCCATGTGGACGGCCGCGCTCGTCTCATGCGCCTGCGTGGTGGCTACTGTCCAGGAGGCAGTTCAGCAGTCGCTGGATTTTGTTCCCGCTCGCTCCCGGCTGGCGGCTGCCCTGAGCGGCGTTGATGAGCTCTATCAAACGGGGTGCACCTGGGAGGCGGCAGTCGAGGAAATCCGGGCGCGCTTCGGTCACTACGGCTGGGTGCACTCGATCAACAACGCTTGTCTGATCAGTGCCGGCTTGCTGTGGGGAGGCGGGGATTTCTCCGCCACGGTCGGCCTCACCGTGCAAGGAGGATGGGACACCGACTCGAACGCCGCAACGGCTGGCTCCGTGGTCGGCACCGTGCTGGGGGCAGCAAAGCTGCCACCCCACTTCATCGAGCCGCTTCAAGATCGAACCAGGTCGGTGATCTTCGGCTATGACAACTTCCTGATCTCTGAGCTGGCGCGCCGTACGACAGTCATTGCCCAAGGAGCCCGTTGATGGGATACGCGGTCCAGCTCACGGCGCCTCGGGCCGTGAGTATCCGCGACGAGGTGACTTCACCGCCTGGGCGCTCGGAGGCGGCGGTGCGCACGCTCTACTCGGGCATCTCCGCCGGCACCGAGTTGGCCAGCTACCGCGGCACCAACCCCTATTTGGAGAAGCGCTGGGATCCGGAGTACGCGCTCTTCGTCCCCGGTGAATCAACCTTCCACTACCCGATGGACGCCTGGGGTTACTCCGAGGTCGGCACGGTGGTGGCCGTGGGCGAGGGGGTTTCTGCGCCTCAGGTCGGTGACGTGGTCTGGGGGATGTGGTGCCATCGCTCGTACGCTGTGCTGCCGGCCGAGCGGCTCGCAGGGCACCGGCTACCTCCGAAGGTCGACCCGCTGGTTGGCACCTTCGACCGCGTGGGCGCAGTGGCGCTCAATGCGGTGCTCGCCTCCGGTGCCTGCATCGGGGAGTCGGTGGTGATCTTCGGGCAGGGTGTGATCGGCTTGCTCGCCACCCAGCTGCTCGTGGGCCAGGGCGTAGAGGTCTTCGCCGTCGACACGGTGCCCTTCCGGCTGGATCTGGCCCGCAGGTTCGGCGCCATCCCGCTGCTGTCGACCGGAGGCGACATTGCGGCCGAGTTGCGGGAGCTGACCGGCGGGGGCGGTGTGGACCGGGTGCTGGAGTTGACCGGCGCGTACCCCGCGCTGAATGCCGCGATCCGCTGTGCCGGTGTCGATGGCACCGTGGTCGCGGCTGGCTTCTACCAGGGCCCGGCAACAGCACTGTCGCTCGGAGAGGAGTTCCACCACAACAGAGTGACCCTCGTGGCCTCGCAGATCGGAGCGCCGCTAAAGGCGCTCCAGCCGCGCTGGAGCCGAGAGCGCCTGCATCGGACGGTGATGCGGCTGTGCGCAGACGGTCGCCTCGATCCAAAGCCCCTGGTCACGCATGTGATTCCGGCACGGCGAGCGGCCGAGGCGTATGAGGTGCTCGACAAAGCACCTGCCGACATGCTGCAGGTGATCTTGGACTTCAGGGAGGACCTCGCCGACACTCCTGGTGGAGCGCCGACGTGAGGCATATGGTCCGGCTGGCGGTGCAGGAGCAGTACCTCCGAGGCCAGACCATGATCGACAAATGGGGCCATGCGCGCCGCCTGGGGTTCGACGCCATCGAGCTGCGCGGCGCCGGCGAGGGTCGCTTCGCCGCGCGGCTGCCAGAGTTGAAAGCCGCCGCGGCGGCCGGGGTTGAGATGCCCACCGTCTGCGTGGAGATGCGCCACTTTGTGGGCGACTTCGACCCCGACAAACGTGCGGATGCGCTGCAGCAGATGAAATCACAGCTTTCCGTGATGGCTGAGATCGGTGGCCGGCTGGCGATGACGCCGGCCTCGTACGGGATGTTCAGCAGGCGGCTGCCACCGTTCGACCCGCCCCGGTCGGAGGCGGAGGATGCCGAAATCTTGCTCGACGCCTTCGGACAGCTGGCGGCACATGCGGAAGCGGAGGACGTGATCATCGCGCTCGAGCCGCTGAACCGCTACGAGAACCACATGATCAACACGCTCGGCGACGCGCAGAGGCTCTGTGAACAAATCGGATCCGGGCATCTGGGGATCGCAGCCGACACCTACCACATGAACATCGAAGAAGCCGATCCACCGAAGGCGCTGATCGACGCCGGGTCCTGGATCCAGCATGTCCAGCTGAGCGACAGCAACCGGCTCGAGCCGGGGGCGGGTCACATCGATTGGTCCACGACCCTGGATGCGCTGTGGGCAATCGGCTATGACAAGGAGCTGGCCTTCGAGTGCCGACTGTCCGGCGAGGTCGACGAGGTACTGCCTGTCGCGGTCCGTCGGATCAGGCAGGCCGCGTGGTCCTAACTACCGAGCCGAAGACAGAGGCGCCGAGCGAGCACGATCGGCTGCTACGCGCGGCCGTCCGCGTGCTTCTCCAGAACTGGCGCAGCCACGCGACCGTACCGTCGCGGAGTCTGTACCCCCATCAGTGGAGCTGGGATTCGGCCTTCATCGCGCTGGGCCTGCAGCACATTTCGCCGGCGCGCGCGGCCAGCGAGCTGCTCAGTCTGTTCGGCGCGCAGTGGGCTGACGGCCGCATTCCGCACATCGCCTTCAATCCCGCAGTGCCCGATGACGCCTATTTTCCGGGGCCATCGGTGTGGCGGTCGTCGGCAATCGACGGCCACCCACCCATCGATACCTCAGGAATCATCCAGCCGCCGCTGCACGCTATCGCTGTCGCCTCGACCGTGCCGCGGCTGGGCGATCGTGGGCTGCGCTTTGCCGAGCGGGCCTATCCGCGTCTCGTGGATCAGAATGCCTACATCCGGCGGCGGCGTACGGTCGAGGGCGGCTTGGCTGCGCTGGTCCATCCGTGGGAGACCGGCCTCGATAATTCACCGACCTGGGATCGCCCGATGGCGGCCGTGCCGGCCGATCTCGCACTCTTTGAGACCTACACGCGCCGGGATGTGGTCCACGCCGGCGTCGGAGAGCGGCCGACGGATGAGGATTACGCGCGTTACATCCGGCTGATGTTGAGGTATCGGGACCACGGTTACGACGACGACTGGTTCCGTGCCGAGGCCGAGTTTCGCGTCGTCGATCCGGCCTTCAACGCATTGTGGGCTTGGTCGGAACTCGCCCTTGCTGAGATCGCGCCTCGGGTCGGCCGCGACGCCAGGGACCATGTGGCTGAGGCCGCGCGGATCACTGCCGCGATGGTGAACCAGTTATGGAGCGCGGAGCGCGGGCTCTTTCTCGCCAGGGATGATCGGTCAGGCAGACTGCTGTCCGAGCGGACGGTGGCCGGGCTCATCCCGCTCGTGCTCCCGGGTCTGCCGTCGGAGGTAACGGCAGCGCTCGTCGAGACAGCGACCGGCGAGGCGTTCCGGCTTGGTGCGCCTGGGGTACACGGTGTGGCGAGCTTCGACCTGACCGATGTACGCCACGAGCCGCGGCGGTATTGGCGGGGTCCGACGTGGCTCAACACCACATGGCTGGTGGCGCGTGGACTTGAGGTGCACGGACATCACGAGCTGGCACGTCGACTGGATGATGATCTTGTGGGGCTGGTCGCGAAGTCCGGTTTCCGCGAGTATTTCCATCCGCTGACTGGCAGAGGGCATGGCACCCGCAGCTTCAGCTGGTCGGCAGCTCTGCTGATTCACGTGCTGGTGGGGTCGGACTGAAGCCAGCCACCGCACCGATGACGGTGATCGCGGGCGGTCTGATGTCCGCCTCCTGGGTGAGTGCGGCGATGTCGGCCAGGGGGCCGCGTACGGATTGCTGGCTTGGCATTGCGGCGTCGGCGACCGTCATGGCCGGCGTGTCGGCAGCGAGCCCGTGCTTGATCAACTCGGCGGCAATGGCGGGCAGCGTGGCGACGCCCATCATGATCACCAAGGTGGTGTTGGCGGTTGCCAGTGCCTGCCAGTTGAGGGTGGATCCGGGATCGCCGGGCGGGGCGTGGCCGGAGATTACGGTGAAGCCCTGGGTGAGCTCGCGGTGCGTCAGCGGCACACCCGCCAGCCCAGGTCCCGCGATTGCCGATGTGACGCCCGGGATCACCGTGACCAAGATGCCCGCGGCCGCGCAGGCCTGCCACTCCTCACCGCCGCGGCCGAAGACGAAGGGGTCACCACCCTTGAGGCGTACGACCGTCCTGCCGGCGGAGGCGTGCTCGACAAGGATCTCGTTGATCCGCGCTTGGGAGGTCGAAGTGCCCCGTGGGATCTTGGCGACTTCGACGATCACTGCCTCAGGCCTCGCGTACTGCAAGGCAGAGAGAGGCGCCAGCCGATCACAAACGATCACGTCCGCCTCTTTGATGGCCTCCAGTCCGGCGACGGTCAGCAAACCAGGGTCTCCGGGGCCGCCGCCGACCAAGATCACAGTTCCGGCGCCTGTAGACTGCTCGATCGTTGCTGGAGAAGGGGACACGGCCGGCACACCATGCTCACGAGCAGCCGCGGCGATCATCTGATCACGCTCCGGCCGGCCGGTGGCCGGCACTACCAGTGCCGCGCCCAGGAAGTCGTCCGGTGCCGGCGGGCGGCGGCGCATGATCAGCAGTCCGCGTGCCGCCAGGTCGGCAACGGTCGCCCCGACCTCGGGTGCTACGACGCTCAGCACGGCGCCTGCGTCCAGCAGTTGCCGGATGGCCGACAGTGCTGCCGGTCCGCCGCCGCAGACCAGCACTGGTAGACCGTCCAGCTCAAGGCTGGCGGAAAATCCCGATGGTGGCTGGATCTGCATTGCGGCGTGAGGCTATCACTCAGTGCGGGCGGCGCCGAAGCTTCACGCCAGCCGAGCGCGCACCTGGCCTTCCATGACCCGTTGCAGCAACGAGACTGTATCTGGATCGAGATCGACGCCGAGCGTACGAGCTTGCGCCGCCAGCTGGAGGGCGAGCCGCTCTGTCTCGGCCACATTCCCAGCAGCGTGCTCGGTACGCACCCGAGCGGCCAGTAAGAGCTCGTCGCCGGGCGCGGCAAGCAGCGCCCGCGCCGCGGCCCAACGAGCCCGCTCCACATCCCCGGCGAGCAAAGCCCGGTCAGCCAGCTCGAGCCCTATGTCGCGTACGCAGGAGATCATGTCGGTCCGCAACTCCTCGGCCCAGTGCCATTGGCCGGGCGCCGCGTCCGCGAGTGGAGCACCACGGACCATCTCCAAGGCGGCCCCCAGGCTGTCGTCGCTGGCGCGATTGACTCCGGTCCCGGTGAGGATCTGCAGCCGCTGCCAGTCGGAACTGACAGCAGGATGCAGCGTGATCCGCCCGGTGTAGGCGTCTGGCAGGTACGCCTCTCCGTCAGCGCTTGCACCGAGCCAGCTGCGTAGCCTGCTCATGTTGGAACGGCGTGTGCCCTCGGCCACGACCAACGCGCCAACCATGGCCTGTGCGGTGCTTCCGGGATTCTCCAGAAGCCAGGCGCAGTACTCCAGGCACTGCTTGGCGGCGCGCGCGGGCTCGGTGCCAGCGGCACCGAGCAACTCGATGGGACCGAGCATCTGGAGGGTGGGATGGTGGACCGCCCGGCCCGGGTCCATCGCTGCCTCCATGATCAAGGCCCTTTCTGCTGTGTTTGCTGTGCCCCACGTCGTCGATCGGCTGTCCAGATAGGTGACGTTGTCGGGCGGCGGGTCCGGCTGTACCGCGATGTCGCTCCACCACGGTGCGGGAGTTGTGTCGTCGCTGCCGGTGGCCTCGATGAGATCAACCACTGCGGTCAACTCCGGCGGCTCCAACCACTGTGGGGACAATAAGAGGTCGGCCGGCTGCAACACGACCCTCCGCTCAGCGGAGGAATCATCACCACGCAGCGACCACGCAGCACCTGGAACCGATCCGACCACGACCGCGGCCAGGGTCACTTTAGGCTCGGCCTCCACAAGGGCCTTCAGTCGCGCGCTCTGTGCAGCACTCAAAGGCTGTTCCACCAAGACGATCTCCGGAGCCCACGGATCGGCGAAATCCGGGTCAATTCGGTGCTGACTCAGCACCGGATATCGACGATGATCACGTTGCACCGCAGCGCGCTGCTCAAGCCGGTCGAGCAACGCATCACAGTCATCAGTGCGATAGACATTGTGCTTGCCGAGCACTTCTGGCAGCCGCTCGCCACCGCCCACCAGTGTCAAGATCATCTCGTCGGCCCAGGGGGAGAAGGAGAGTTCGACGGCCATAGCCGCCAGGAGCTCGGCTGTCGCGGATCCGGAGTCGGGCTGCAGCTCCAACAGGCCGAACGACTCCAGATCGCCAAGCACCAGCCGCCCGTCTTCATCACGTCCGAGCGTCACCAGAGCCGGCCACGGACGCGCAGCCTCGCTCAATCCGGGCACGGACTTGAGGTATCCGACATCGGCTTGAGTCACGAACCAGGAGCGCCCCCGCACGGTGAAACCCACTGGTGCGGTCGCGCAAGCCTCTCCCATGCGGAGCTCGATCTCGTTCTCACCGAGGAAGGCCAGCTGGAGTGGCGGTGGTGGGATATCGGATTCCCTGCAATGCGCGGCGATTGCACGCATCGCGCGGTCGAGGGTCCGCAGGCTCAACGGCTGCTGGCGGCGCCCGAGAGCGACCTCGACAGTGCGAGTCTGCGGTGGTGGATGCACAATGCGTCGACCGGGCGGTCTGGTTTGGAGCTGGATGCGCCGGCGCCAAGCCAGTCCGGCGATCATCCCGGCCGCCAGCACGCCGCCGACCCCAACCAGCGATACCGCAGCAATGTCAACCGCCGGCGTGGTGCGGGTGGCCGCAGTCGGAGAGCTCTCATCCGGCTGACGTGTTGGACTTCCGGCCGGCTGACTCGCCGGTGACGATGGCTCGGATGGTGATGTAGGTCGCTGACGCTCCGAGGGTGTGGCCTCCGTCGGGCGGTGTTGATCATGAGCCTTGGGCCTGGCCTTGCCCGCGGACTTTTTCAGCTGCGGCACAAGCAGGCGCATCCCGACGGGGAGCTCGTCAGGGTCGCTCAGCTGGGCTCTGTTGGCGTGGAAGATGTCGGTCCAGCGAGCCGCTGCACCGAGTTCGCGCTCGGCAATCGAGGAGAGCGTGTCGCCGCGGCGTACGGTGACGACGCGATCGCCCCCGGAAGCGACGCCCTCATCCAGATCAGGAATCTTGAGACGCCAGCCAACTTGGAGCCGATCGGGACCCCCAGTCAGCACCTTGGGGTTCGCCGCTGCGATCTTGCGCCACTCTCGGCCATTTCCGTAGTACCGCTCGGCCAGGCTCCAGAGATCATCACCTGCCTCCACCACGTGGCGGCGCATGTCGTCGACCCGCTCCGCCCGGGGTGCCGCCGGAGCCGGAGTGTGCGTAACACGCTCGACCGGCTCGATGATCAATGCCGGTGGCTCCGGCGCTCGAGGTGCGGCTGCAACCTGGCGATCTGAGTGGGGATCGGCCTGGACGGCGTGCGGCACCGAAATCATCGTGATCACTGAGATCAAGAGTCCGGCTGCGTACCGCTGTGGCGCGTCGAGGCCCGGGAGGCGGAACCGAATGCGTTGCCGCGACATAACTGCCACGAGCTCGCTGATCACCGAGAGCGTGAAGACCAGCCAAGCCAGCCACCCGACGATCGTGATCAGTCCAACGAGGATTGTGCCGTCGGCCCGTGTGAACAGTGCATGACGCGCGGCGCTCCATGTCAGCGCCTCCGGCAGTGGATTGCCGCCGAGGAGGGCCAGAGCGACGGGAGCGCCGGCAGTACCGAGTAGCAAGACCGCAAGTGACCCCAGGCCGCGAATCAACCGGGCCATCAACGAACCACCCGCTCAGCCATGCCAGTCCCCTTCGCCCTTTTTGCCGCTCGCGCAGTCGCGCATGGAATCCGCCTACTTCGTCGTCGCTCGCGAAGGAAGAACGCCTCCGCTCGCTCCTCCTCAGCACACCGGTGCGCGACTTTCCGACGCTCGCGGCCAACTTTTTGAGCCGCTCGCGCAGTCGCGCATGGAATCCGCCTACTTCGTCGTCGCTCGCGAAGGAAGAACGCCTCCGCTCGCTCCTCCTCAGCACAGCGGTGCGCGACTTTCCGACGCTCGCGGCTAACTTTTTGAGCCGCTCGCGCAGTCGCGCATGGAATCCGCCTACTTCGTCGTCGCTCGCGAAGGAAGAACGCCTCCGCTCGCTCCTCCTCAGCACAGCGGTGCGCGACTTTCCGACGCTCGCGGCTAACTTTTTGAGCCGCTCCGCACCTACTTTTCCGGGATTGAGCGGCGATGGGAACGGCCAGGTGTTGTCCGCTCGCCGGAGGTGTTGTCAGTTGCGGCACATCGGTCCGCCGCATGGGCTGCACCGACATCAGTCGACCAGGATCCGGAGCATCGCGGCGACCAAGAAGATGAGGCCGAAGATCAGCGCCGGCAATGTCATATAGATCGTCATGCCCTCGGCCGCGGCACTTGCTTTGATCTGCTCGCGGGTCAGATGGGCGTCGCGCAGCTCGCGAACCCGGGCGCGCAGAGTGCCGGAAAGCGCGGCTCCGGTCTCGTCGAGCTGCATCACATCAGCGACGTCTGCCAGTTCGGGGAGCTTGAGCTGCTCGGAGAGCCGGCGGAGTTCGGCGTACGGGGACTGCTGTTCGAGCCGAGCGCGTTCGAGCGCAGTCCGGATGTGGACGAAGAGCGGTACATCGCTTAGGCCGGCAGCGTTGTGCAGTGCCTGGGTGGCCGAGGCGTTCGTCAGCCGCTCCAAGGTCACAAGGTCGATGTACACGAGTAGGGCTTCGGCGACTCCGGTCCAGGCACTGGCGGAGGCTCGACGCAGCAGCAGATCGGGGACGAAGAAACCGATCACGCCACCAGTCACGACGGCGACCGCGGGGACTGGGCTGAGGTGACCGGTGAAGTAGGCGAACGCACCACCAGCGAGGCCCGGCAGCACTGCCCCGAGGATCGCCATTACGGCCTTGTCGGCATAGAACTCGGCGATCGGTTTGTCCTGCAGCCGCAACGCGCGACGCTGTCCATTGGTCAGGGGAATGGGCACCAGACGATAGATGACAGCGCCCAGGCGCTCCGAGCGACTGCTGACGAGACCGATGTCGTGCGAGGGCACGTGGTTCGTGGCGTCGGCGCTGATCCGATCCAAGGCAGCCTCTAGCCGTGGCGTGGAACGGGTGAAGGCGACCACGAGGCAGCACATCCCCGCGGCCAACAAGATGCCGGAGAGCAGCACCAACGTGACAGTCATCGGTGCTCGCCAAGCAGGATGCGCGGTCGCTCGGGCTGATGTGCTTTGCGCCGCATCAAGATCAGGGAGGCAAGATACATGATCAACAGCAGCGACAGTAAGGCCTGACCCAGGGGCGTCCGGTACGGCGCGAAGAAGTCCGGCGAGAGCAGGAACACCAGCACCAGCGTCGACAGTGAGATCACCGTCACCTGGCGGACCACGACGTACGGCTTGGATCGCTCCACCTCGATGGCACGGCGGCCCTTGAGCTGCGCCTGGATCGAATCGGCGAGAGTATTCAAGGTGACCGACGCTCCATTCGCGCCGCGACTAGACGCCAAGATCAAGGCGGCAATCACGGCGTCTGCGTCAGCCGAGTCGACCGCGTCCGCGAATCGCATCAGGGCATCGCGGGTTTCCCAGCGGTTGTTCAGCCTGGTGACGAGCAAGCTGATTTCGTCGGCGATCAGCGGCGGAGCCGTACGCCGTGATATCCGGATCGCATCGGTGATCGACTTGCCGGTGGACAGGGTCGCAGCTAGCGAGCGCACCCAGCGATCCAGCGCCTCAAGCAGTTCGACGTCGCGTGGCTTCGGAAGGATCAACAGATAGGGTAAGCCGATCGCCAGCCCTGGCAGTACCACGATCAAGATCAGCCATCCGGTAAGTGCGGCTGCGCCGAAACCAGTGATGACACTCGACAGCAAGATCACGTCACGCCGCCGCCCGCGTCGACCTGGGGGACGTCGAGTGATGCGGGCCCAGAGCTCGCCAGCCGATTCGCTGCGTCGGCTCGATCCGCGACGAGTCTGCCGTCGCATGCCAGACACGATTCCCAGTAGCCCAGCCATGATCAACAAGCCAGCTGTGATTGCCAAAATGCCGCTCATGGATGGCGACTAGCTGGGATCCGGTGTCGGGTCGAGCGGGGAAGATCGCGGCGGAAGCCGAGCAGCTCGGCCTCGAAGTCGGCGTCGGGGAAGTACCCCGCCGTTTGGCTGCCGGTGCCAGTCGCGTGGTAGGTGAGATGGGTAACCGGACGTCCGTGTTCGATCGCACGCGTGACCTGCCGGATCTCCGATACGTACCGACGGCGGATGCCGCCCTTCCAGGTCTCGTCCAGCAACTTCACATAGATGAAGAGGTGGATGTTGTGGGCGATCTGCCGGTATGCCTCCGCAACTGAGAGCACTCCGCCCTGCGCAACCCGGGAGGCCAGGCGGTCCATGGTGGACTCCGCTGAGTGCGAATGCGTGGTGCTCAATGTGCCGGTGCCGGCCTGCATAGCCTCGAACATCGCGGAAGCCTCGCTGCCTCGGACTTCACCGACCACCAATCGTGAGAGGTTCTGGCGCAGCGCTTCTGGCACCAGCTCGGAGATGGTGAAGTCGCCCACGCGGCGGCCGCCGGAGGTCTCACCGTGGCCGACGCGGGCTTGGAGCGCGAGGATGTTCTCCCGACCGTGCTGTAGATGGGTCATCAGCTCGTAGTCGGTTTCCAGAGTGCCGAAACGCTCGTTGAGCGGAATGGAGTTGATCAACGCACGCAGCAGCGTGGTCTTTCCCGCACCTTGATCACCAGAGATCACCATCGACTTGCGCGCCAAGATCGCCGCGTCCAGGAACTGCGCCACCTCGTACGGCATCAGTCCACCGTCGGCAAGATCGGCCAAGGACACGTCGGTGAGGGTGTGCTGACGGATCACGATGCTCGGTCGGTACGACAATCCAAATGCCATGGCGTGCAAGCGGAATCGCTCGCCGAGAGCCAAGGTCATCGTGGGATGGGTGTTGTCGAACGGACGAGAGGGCTCGCTGTTCTGGCCTAGAAAGCGGATCGCCTCGACCAGCTCCGCGTCGCTGTCGGCGACTGGTGGCATCTGCTCGCGACGCCCGTCACCGTACTGCACGACCACTGAGTTCCAACCGTGGATCTCGATGTTCTCCACGTTGGGCATTTCGAGCAGCGGTTGCAGCCTGCCGTAACCGAAGACCGCATTCTCGACCGCGGTGACGTACCGCTCCTCCTGAGCCGGTGACCAGAGTTCAGCGCCGCTTCGATGCAGGGAACGGACATGATCGCTGACGACGCGTCGAATGATGGCGCGGCCCAGCAGTAGCCGGTCATCGCTGCCGAGGGGGCGACCGTTCGACTTGGCGTGTTCCTCGGTCTCGTCAGTGATGATCTCCGATGCGCGTCTGCGAAGATCGACAACCTGCGGCCACTCAAGATCACCGCGAGAAAACTCGACGCCACTGGACCGCAGCTCATCGGAACTGTAGATCCCGAACGACTGAGGTTGCTGCGCCGTCATGCGCGGCTCGGACTTGGCGACAGACTGAGTCAACTCTCGGTCGTACTCGGCAAGCATCGGAACATCTGTCAGCGCGGCAGGCTCTTCGATGGAGTTCTGTTCCCTCATGATCAGCCGCCAACCAACTCGGCCGACCGCTGCAGCGTGCTGGACAGCTGTAGGGAGGCATCGCGAATGCTGCGTATCAGCGGCGAGGTGTCGAATCGGCGATGTCGCGGACGTCCATCGGAGAGGTGAGCAGCAGTCTGACGGTCGTCTGCGATGGTGGTGATCACCGGCACCTCCAGGGCTTTGGTGATCTCACTCCGTCGGTACGGCTGCCCTTCGCCTACGACGATCAGACCCAGGTGTCTGCGGACTGTGGAACTGAGCTGAGGATGATCACGCAGCGTTGTCAGGTGGACGCGGGCACTCATGATCGATCGCAGAGTCGAGGCGACCACGACGGCAGTCAGCGAACTGCGCTCCAGCAGTGCCGCAGGCAGGCCGTACGATCCGAGTCGACCGCAGTCGATGATCACGTCGATATCAACCTCGCCGAGCCGGTCGAAGGCCTCGGCCAGGTCCTCCCAGACTCCACCGAAATGCATTGCACTGCCCGGCTTCGTGAAACCTGGCAGGAAAAGCCGACGATTATCGTCCTGGGCCGACAAGGGCAGCGTTTGATCGAGAACCACTTCCCGAAGTGGGCGACGGTCACGATGTGCCTCGGCCACGCGGAGCAGGCCTTTGCCTCCGACCGAGCGGCCTGCCAGGTAGCCGGCGAGGATGGCCTGATGCGCTCCTGGATCGCAATCTGCGAGCAAGATCGGGCGCGGCCAGGTGAGGGCCAGGCCAACGGCCAAGGTGGTGGCGCCCGGTGATCCGCCTGTCGACGTCAGCAGCAGTATCGCCATGCGGTGATCACCTGCCCGCGTCACGCACGATGGCGATTCGGTCTTGGGCGGCCAACATGGCGATGGTCGGCGCAGCGCGTGCCTCGACGTCAACGTTGACCAGGATTGAGGTGCCGTCGGCCGCCGGCGATTGGTCGATCACCCTGCCGACGAACATGCTGCCCGTGAGCTTGTCCGTGGTGGAGTCGTCGGCCGCAGCCGGCAACGCGATCAGGCGGACGACGGAGGATGGCAGTAGCAGATTAACTGGCGCCCGCCCCGGCGCGAGCTTTAGTCCCACGATCGCCCGCCCCTCAGCCGGAGTGGCCTCCTCAACGACTGCGCTGGAAGGAATCACCGATCCTTCAATGAGGTCGTACGCAGCTCGCTTGCCCACAAGATCGGCAAGCCTCGTGGCAGGAACAGTCTGCGGCAGCGAGCCGCCGCGTAGCGTGATCGTTGTCAGGTCGCCCTGCTCGATCGTCTCGCCCCGGTAGACGGTGTGAGCAGCCGCGATGACAGCGGTCTCGCTCGCGACCCGCGAATAGATCATGTACGACAGCAGGCCGCCGAGGCAGAGCGCAACGATGCCAAGCGCAATCCACTTCGGATTACGCCGGCCCGGCATCCGAGGTGGGTGCGGCGTCACAGGTGGTTCCGCGGCGGAGGCAGCTTTCCGTTTTCGCTTCCTGGGCGATGTTGTTGTGCGCGACTCGATGTCGATAGTCATGGCTTGGTCCCTGAACATTGGAGGAATTGCATGGTCATCGGGCATCTCCCGTGGGCACGATGTTGGCCCGAGCTGAGCCTCGTGCGCTGACTGAGCCAATGCCAATGACGGAGAGAAAGATCGTTGGCTCATGGGCGCTGGTCGTGACGTTGACAACGCCGTTGGAGATGGAGACGGTGCCATCGACGCCCGGCTGGCCGGCTAGGTAGCTCTTCGCAGCAAGCAGGGCGGCACCTGCCGCATCCGCACCGCCTAGCTGTTGGGTGGCAGCCGCGTTACCGGCGGCACGGCTGGCTCCCGCGGCCGCGGACTCGGCACGGCTAGTGGCCGTGACCTTCTGGCCACCGTCGATCACCAGCCCAGTCGTAATGATCAACGCGCTCATGATCACCAACACGAAAAGACTAAGCGACTGCCCCCGCTGGTCCCGGGCGGCGGTGACTTTCATGATCAATCCTCTCATGATCACCGGATGCGGTAGGTGTCGAGAGCTGCGGATCCGCGACCGGCAAGCTCGACCGAGCCGGGCCAGCCAGGAAGGAAGACGTCGGAGAAGTCGACGATGCACAAGATCGTCGAGGTGATGGTCGACGGCGTCCCGACTGGTGCGGCGAAGGCTGCCGTGCTAATCGAGACCGAGGTTGAACTGCAGCGAAGTCCCGCTGTGGCCAGCGATTGCGATCCGGCGTCTCGGCCCGCAGTGGTGGCATCGGCCGCCGTTCGGGCCAGGGATGCGGCGCGGGCGGCGGACTGAGCGGCTTCGTTGACTGTGGTACGCGCGAACCAGAGGCGCCCACCGGCTACCAGCAGGCCGAGAACGAGCACCAGAGCTGGTACGAGCAAGGCCAGCTCAACGGCGGCGGCTCCACGCTGATCTCCGGACGTGTTTCGGCGCACGCTGATGATCATGGCTGAGTAACCCGCTCGAGCGGCGCCGCGGCTGTTTCGTTGATTCGGCCGAGTTCGAGGTCGAAGATCATCGGCGGGTACGCCGAGACGTCGGCGCGGACCGTCGTTGCGGTTCGCTGGACGCGTACCGAAATGTTCCTCAAACCTCCGGAACCGGCGATCGTCGCGCCGAGTTGCTCTGCGTCGGCTGCGGTGCCGTAGCTGCCGCGGGCAGCGTCGACTGCCGCCGTCGCTGCTCGCTGTGCGACGTTGCGACCGTGCAAGAAGATGCCGGCCTGGATGATCCCGAGGGTGACGAGCATCAGGAGGGGCCAGAGGACCGCCCACTGCACGCTTTCGCTGAGGCCGCGCTCGTCGCGGGCCATGATCTGCACAGGTCAGAGCTTGGGAAGCTTGGCGCGGACGTAGACCGTGATCAAGGTGATCACGATCCCGGCCACCGTAACGGCCCCAGCGAGCAAGATCGCGTTCTCGGCCGATTGGCTGAGGCCGCGCTCGTTGCGTGACTGCGGATCTTTGAGCAGGACGAGCAGTCCCACCATGACGGCGGCGTAGCGCTGAACCTTCATGGATTTCCTTTCGGAGGGCAGGCTTCGTGATCATGAAGCCCTAGGGGGATGGCGCGACCGCGAGCGGCAGTTGCCCGCGGCTGGTCTGGAATGATCACCGAACGAGCACCTGGAGCTCTCCGACCGGGAGCTGGGTGGTGTCAACGACGGGAACGTTGATCACGCCCGATTGGCCGTTGCTGGTCCAGGTCACAGCCCAGTTGGCGATGGCGGCCACCGTGTAGGCGTGATCCGGCAGCGAGGGTTCGGCGTAGGAGTAGCCGCAGTCGGGAGACTTGGTGCCGGGCTTCACGGCTGTTGTCCACGGGTGGCCAGTTCCCGGGCAAGTGATCGTGTGACCGTCACCCATTCGGAAGGTCAGGCTGCTCACCTTGGCATCGAGCGACACGGATAGACCGGCGACCGAGTCGGAGATTGGACCGACATGGGTGGGGCCGTCGGCCCAGAGCCACAGTGGATATCCGACCGCAGCCATGTCCCATGGGTTGAGGTCGGGAGATGGGCCGATGCCAGGGGCGATCGTCGGCAGTTGAAGGCGAGCGACTGCGACTGCCGCTGCCTGGCCCGGGGCGATCCTAATCGGCTGGTTTCCACGGGCGGAGAAACTAGCGGAACTGAATTGCGGAATTGTTGGCAGGGTCGGTGGAGTCCCGCAGCCAGCCTTGTTCACACTGGGATCGAAAATCAGTATGCACCGGTTGTACGTGGCGAGCTGGCGGTCGTACACGGCGAAGGCCACGGAAAGCTTCTTGCTCGCCTCGCGTAGTCGGCGATCATTCGCTGCGTCATGACGCTCGGGCTTCGAAGCCCTTGCGCTTGCCCTCTTTTCAGCGCTCGGAGGGATACGATCCCTCTTTGCGATTACGTAGCATCTGCCGGTTTTGCCACAACGCTTTGTTATGTTGTCAGCCACGGCAGACCCGGGCAGTAGTAAGCCGATTGCGCAAATGGCCAACGTGACTTTTAGAGCTATCACGCGGCGCACGAGACTCCTTCATACGTCTTGACTGCTCGCGACTCGACCTCCGATACCTTCCAGCGACCTTCAACGCGACTCACGGTCAGATCTTGAACATACGTTCGAAGGACGCTCTTTGGAGTGACGTCTCGGCCCTTCTCATTTGTAAACTTGACGCCTGAGCTATCTTCACAGACCTTCAATTGAAGTTGATTCTCCTGCCATCCATTTGGCACAACGCCACGGATAGTTGTGGTTCCCGTGGCGCGCCAGTCCGAGCCGCGAATGTCACGCAGAACTTGGAGCACAAATCGCAGATAGTTCCCTGTGGCCGTCGAGGTGAGCGCGTGCGTCTTCTCTGCAATGCCAAGTTGTGACTGGCGATCCTGCTCTGCCATGTTGGCCCGATAGGCCTTCTCGGCAGCCTCATAGTCGAGTCTCATTTGGCGCTCGATCTGGGATTCGGTGGGCTTTGTGGAAGCCGGCTTGGGTGACGGTGCGCTGGCTGACTGCTCCGGGGTACATGCGACGGCGAGCGCGCAGCAGGCGACTACGGCTCCGACACTCACGAAGCCCCATCTCCTGAGCGCCACCCGATCTCCTCAGTCCGAAAGGCTCGACAATCGCAGACACCTCGCAAATAGTCGATCCGCATTTCAGTCCGTGGGACACATGTTGCGAGCGCCTGCGAGAGGCGGGTCAATGCACAGCAAAGCCGAGCGGGATCGGACCCAGTGGAGCTGACGGCACCATGCACCGCAAACCTCGGGTCGGTCGAGTTATCCATGTGCCTGCCTCCGACGTATTCCGTCGTGGCTCAATCTGCCAATCAGGTGTTGTCAGAGGTGTTGTCCGACCCGCCAGTGGTATTGTCCGGGTGACCGATGTGTTGTCCCTTGCTGAATGACGACCGCTGACTTGGCTATGCCGCTTGCTGATCTTGCTCCGAGTCCTCGGGGAGTTTGATGGTGAACGGGCTTGCACGCAGGCATGCAGGTCGAAGACCTCACCGGCCCAACGGGGACGGATGATCCGGGCGTCGGGATGCTGGAAACTGTCCACCCCGTCCAGCCGATCATGCTGGGCCTGGGTATTTCTGCGGCGTAGCGCGAAGTCGAGATGCCGAGTCAGGTTGTCATCACTAACCCAGGACTCGCAGGCTGCCCATCCGGTTTGCTGAACACCCAACCATCGGAATCTCGGATGATCGTGATGCCGCCTTCGTGCACGGCAGTGCGATGCCACTGACACAACAAGATCAAATTGCAAACACTGCCTTATACGTACCCAAGCAGTGACTTCAGGACCGGGCTTCCCGTCCAATAGGCGGCCTCGGTTCGCGTTCGCACCGCTCGCCGAGGCCTCGACCGGAAGGACCCGGCCGTGTCCACATCATCGCGCATCGAATTGGCCGCAGGCCAGATCACCCCAAGCGGCGACACACCCCGAGTCGAGCTGATCAACCCCGCCGGCAGCCCGCCAGCTGTACTGATCATCTGGCCGGCCGCGCCGAGCGTCACCAACACCGACCCGGGAGGGCTCGCGAGCGTAGCGGCCGGTGTTGTACGTGTCCTGGCCGAAGCGCAAGCACGACTCACCAAGATCCGGCGGCAGCAGGGCTGACCACCTCTCTGCCCATCGCCAAGCGCCGGCGTACCCGCACACTGACGCCCTCGGCCATTCAAGGTCGGTGCTGTCGTACGGCTGGCCGAGATCAGAGCAGAGCAGCTGTGACTGACCCAGACTGCTCGGGATGGTACGGCGGGCCGAGTGCGGCGGTCCCTATCCGGATCCCCTCACACCGGGCCCGCCAGAGAGAGTGCATCGCTTGGCGCCATCAGCAGCTCCGCCCCGGCAAACCCGAAACTGGACCAGGGCGAGGCCTGAGAGGACCAGGGCAATTGGATATTGCAGAGAGCCTGCGATGCCCGCCATCCCAATTGGCATCAACACCGCATCACGCAGATGCGCGGTCAGGGAGCTAATTTCCGGTTTCTGCCGTCCGGGTTGTCTTGGCGTGCCTGCTGGACCGCTCCGACAATAAGACGAACGCCCAGACCGAGGACGATCAGGTTGAAGATCATCTGGGCCGTGACGACTAGGCGAGCCACTTGGCTGGCCGGGGAAATGTCCCCGAAGCCGACCGTGGCAAAGACAGTCACGGTGAAGTAGATCGAGTCGGTCCGGGTCAATGCGTGCACGTTGAAGTTGCTGCTGCTGGTGTGCGACATCAAGAAGTAGGTGGCCGCGAACAGCAGGAGGAAGAGCAGGACGGTCGTGGCGAGGGCCTCGACGGCACGGACCCCGGGGTGGGCGGCACGCAGGATCGCCCACACCTGGTAGGCGGTCATGGCAGCCAAAACGAGCAGCCCAATGATCAAGGACAGCAATAGCGATACTCCCGTCAGCTGATCCAAAGGTGCGAGATAGTACAGGGCGATCAGGCCCACGCTGACCCCCAATGCGCGCAGCAGCCCGAGGGTGATCCCCCGCTGACGCTGGGCCCGTGTCAAGTCCTTCTTCGTGGCACTCATGCACTCAGCCTCCTTGGCCCCAAGATCAACAACCATCGAGATTCGCAGCCCTCATGAAAGACCGAGCTAGCGGGGCCGATTGGAAGACGGTTGATCTGGTTTGGTCGGGTCGTGTTCATCGGGCGGGACGCGGCTTTCGAAGGTGTGACCGCGAACGCGGTCAGAGCCGGCTTCCACCGTGTCACCCATCGTGCCCGCCCGTCCCGCTCGGGTCCAGGGACCGGGAGGTCAGGTACAGGCTCCACAGTCGCACGCCACACCTGGGGTTGGCAGTCGACCTCGGCAGCACCCTCCCGCTCGGTTCGAACGCGGGCCCCAGTCTCCTGCCGTACCCCGATAGCAGCGAGGACCGCTCCCCGTGGTCTCTGACCTGGCACCACGCCGCTGTGATCACTCGCGGCAACCGGATACACACTGGGATCTGTGATCACGATCGCGGCAGCGTAATCGCCCCCGAATCAAGGCAAGGGCGGTTGTGATCCCTCCATATCGGTTTGAGCGTCACTGCTCGCGGCTGGTTTGTATGTGGTTTGGTGCGGCTTCATGCGGCCTGGTCAGGAGGCGTTCGCGAGAGATCGCGTGTGAGGCCGCTAGCCTGCCAACATGACTCAGTCGATCCCTGCTGACGTACAGCCCTCGGTGCTGCGCTGGGCACGACAGTCGATCGACCTAACGGACGTCGCAACCCGAAAGATCGGCGTCCCGGATGATCCTGTCCGAGCGTGGGAGTCGCGGGCGAGGTACAGCCGACCATCGCGCAGTGCTCAGGCGCAGCGGTGCCGATCCGTTCGTGGTCGCGCTTGCTGTGCCCGTGGAGGTGTCGTCGTCACTGAGAAGACGCGCAGGAGTATCGAGCTGCCCAGGATTCCCGACGTCTGCGATGCCATCGGCGTTCGCTGCATCGGCCTGGTCGATTTCGTCGAGGAGCGGGGGCTGGACCTTCCGATAGGCGTTCCGGTGAAATGCCGCCGGATCATTGGTAGCGAGGTTCGAGTAGGTCGTCGAGGTGGTGGTCTCATCAGTGTCGACGACGCGACCCAAGATCAACCGCTCCGCGATCGCACCGAGAGTGGGGCTCGCCCGGGTCCGGCGCAGACCGGGATCCACAGCCCCACGCGAGAAAGGCCCCGGCCTTCGCCTGGAATGGGAATCGAGCGTCCGCCGCAATCTGCAGGGCTCTTGGCGACGTGCGGCTTGGCCCCGAAGAGGTGCGGACGACCCACTAACGTCGGTTGCACCCACCGCAGAGAAAATGCCCCGATTTGACTCAACCACCGCCGCAGCAGCCGCCGACACAGGTATTCGTCCAGCAACGCCGCAGCGGATGCGGCACCCTCCTCGTCGCTCTCCTGGTGCTGGCCATCATCACCGCGATTGTGATCTTCCTCGGCGCATTCGGCCTGCTGGGCTGGATTTTCAGCTAACAATGGCAGCGCGGACACGCCGGCTCACCGTGCTCTGCGATGGTGGCGGACCGGCATGACTGGAAACATCTGGATCGACCTACAGCTGAGCTTGGCAGAAATTGAGGCCGAGATATCCGACATGTCTGGCGAGCTACCCCCGCATACCTACCGTGGGTAATGCAATGGGGCAACGTGGGCTTAGGGAGCGATCGACGATGCACTCAACGGCATGCACCTAGATCACGCAGACGGCGACGATTAGCTGGCGCTTTCGTACGCCGTGAAGATGACAGCAAGATCACGAGTAAGTCGTACCTGACTGTCGATCAAGGAACTGCCTGCGCTGCGCTCACTACCCGGAAGCGGAGGCCAAGATCATGCCGGGACCCTGAGTTCACACTGGCACCGGGCACCAATAACTGGATGCAAGATTTCGCTTGGGACCCACTCAAAGACGAGATCTTCATGACTCAGAACATCCGCACCTCAAACGGTCGGGCAACGGTCAGGATCAACAGGTTCGGACCCGCTGATGATCAAGGTGTGCGCCACTTCATCTCGTCGATGACGCTCACCGATGCGGGCCACGGTGACGTGCTCGGCCTCCAGCGCAAGGGGAATGCGCTCCTGCTGTGGATCAGCTGGGCTCACTGCTCCGGCAGCACCTAAGAAAACTGATCTGGTTCGATTCCAGTGGAAGGCCGGTACCTACAAACTGGTCCACCCGTCCGCCGAGCATTCAAGATCATGCCGAAGTTCGGCATCACGCAAAACGTGCAAGCCAAGCTCGACCCCACAGGGACCTACCTCGTCTATCGCATCAGCGGCAACGGCAAGATCGTTATGAGCGGCGCAAAGTCAGTTGATGTTAAAAACAATGTGAACCACACGCTACGGAAAGGCCGGCCCGTTCCCACTCACCAAGGCGAAGGCTACGGCGATGGGCTGGAAGGATCGCTACGTGATGCAGGGCTGCGCAACCCGTCGGTGATCGACTTTGGCGTTACACCGGCAACGCTGATCGGACTGATCCTGCCGTCGCCAAGCTGTACGCGCGATGCTTGTCGCGAAGATTGGATCTTTCGCGGTGACTCTTGGCATGACTAAACCGTCTCACTACGCCAGTCCACGTTTGCCGGCCAGCAAGGAGGGACGCCACCAGGGCGCCTTCAGCGCTCACCACGTCGTGATGCCATGCCGCGGGGCGTGACACGAGGACGCTTGAGGACGACATCACGGTGACAGGTTGCCGAGCTGGCTACGCAGGCCACGACGTACGCCACACACGACCAAGCTGGACGCAAGGCGTACGCGATAATGCGGTGATCACCAGAACCACGGTGACCAGACGTACGTGCATCTGCAAGGCCATGTCCGGAGCCATGTCCCGGGGCCAGGTTCGCTACGTTGCGGCAAGCCGTGATCAGCCGCAGGTGGCCGTATGCTCTTGGTAACCGGGTAGCTGCAGCACCGTGGAGTGCGAGAGCACGAGCCCAGGACCCACTTAATGGAGTCGGGAATCTACATGAGCGATGGATCGTCCATGACCGAGGACACGAAATCGGCTGGCCCGTCGCCGTTGCGTCTGCGGGTGGGCGTGTTTCTCATCCTCTTGTGGATCGTGCCGTTCTGGCTGTTGGCGGAGCCCATCGCGCATTCCCTCAGCGGGCTCAGTAACCCTCCATCAGTTGCTGCTGTCACGACCACCATCCTCGTCGTGCAGACCATCATCGGGCTGCTCGGGTTCTGGGTCGCCGGAGCGGCAGTCAAGTCGATCATCAAGGGCTCCACGATGAGGCATGCCCTGGTGGCCATCTGGTCCATGCTCATTCACGGGGATATCCGAGGTCAGGGCGACGTCGGCAATGATCCGAATGAAGGGCGACCACCACGCGAGGACGCCTAGCTGCTTTGCTGTCGCGGACCGCCTGCCGTACCCGAATGCCATACAGCCTGCGAGCTTGGCCGTGGCTGCCGGCGCCTACGTGAAATCCGTGCAGCAGTGTGCTCGGCCACGCCTCCGCAGTGGATGCACGCAACGACGCGTTGACATGACTCACGGAAGGTCAAGTGCTCATCACCAAGACCAAGAGCACGATGGTAACGCGTACGCGATCCTCGATGGTTTAGACAGGCTCACGTCGGTGAACGAACAGGGAGTGAATGATCCACAAGTCGATCAGGATGAGAGTGATCGCCCAAAACGGCTGAGCCGGGATAAACAGGAAATTGGTGAGGGCCTGGATGCTCACGAAGATGATGCCGAGCCAGCGGGCCCAGGCCGCCCCAGAGATGACTCCAAAGCCAGCCGCCAGGACAATAAGACTCACGATCAGGTGCCACCAGCCCCACGTGGCCGGGCCCGTACTGATCCAGTAGTTGGCTGGTTGGACGTAGTAAAGTGCCTCCGACTATCAGAGATAGGCCTTCGAAAAAACCGAAGAGTCCACCGATGATCATCAAGACGGCGGCGAAAGTAGCCCCGCCGATCCCTCGCTCGCTCACGACCTTCTCGCTCACGTTTCCACCTCGATCTGTCGGGTTCCATGAGTGGTCAGGCGCCGCTCAGCCAGAGTTGATTCTCGCGCAGCAATCCCAGTCCGGGGATTACTTCGATCAGGAAGGAGGCGGATGAAGGTCCGGGTCAGCGGAATGGGTCAAGGCCTTGTTGAGTACGGCTTCCCCGAATCTCCGGGTCGCCGCGTCATCCTGGCCAGGGACTGCGGGAACTCCTCCAGTGGTAGGCGCTCGTCGGCGAACATATGCAACGACCTCGCCCCCTGGAACGGGTCCCGACGATCGTCTGCACCTGCCACGGTTTGCAGGCCTCCCGCAGCGCGTCCTCGACGTCGATGATCGGAACCTGTATATCTGCACGCCTTCCCACAGCTGGATGGTGCGAACGGTTCGGCTATCGTCAACTAACGCAAGATGTAGCCCAGGCGGCTGAAGGACGCCCGTTCTGTGCAATTTCGAGGTCGGTCGAACGACCCGAAGGTGAGGATTTGAACGGATCGCGCGTGGCCCGCGCGTCCAGGCGTGGATGTCGTCGTGGCTCGCGGTCGGGGCGGCGCAGGACGCCGTGCTCCCGATCCTGGTCGCCGCGTATGTCACAGCGGTTACCCGAAGCGCGTCCTACTCGGGCGTGGTCAATGGGCGTCCTGATGCTCACCGGGGCCTTGGGCCCTGCCCTCGGTCGTCTGGATGACCGCTACCCAAGCCCATCGTGTCGTCCTCGTACTCGGCAACTTCGGGCTCGCCCTCGCCTGCGCGGCGTACGGCCTCTCCTCCGAACGCGGCGCCATCCTGGTACTGGACGCGGTCCTGCTCGAGGCGTCGATCCTGACGCATTATCCCCAACTGCAGGAGCTCGGGGTCGGCGACAGGGTCCAGCTGAGCCTCGTGGAGAGCCGGATGCCCCGGAACGGCACGTCCGGTTGAGCAGCACGACGAGTGGACCGAGCAACGCCTACCTCGGCCTCGAAATCTTGACCAAGAGCCGGCTCCAAGACCTCACTCGGACGCCGACCGACACCGAGGAGGTAACCATCACCGCCACTAGCGGATAGAGTCCGAATCAAGATCACGCAGAGCCGGATCAAACACCACTCCTGCGAACGTGACCTATGCCCCGCCCACTTCTCGAACAGGCGCAACGAAGGTTCAGACCGACAGGAAGAAGAGATTCAATGGAGCAGCAGTCGTCGGCGGATGAGTCCCGAGTGTTGGCGTACATCGACCGCGAGGTCACTGCATCACTGGAGGATTTCAAGGACCCGAGCCAGGAGTGGCGCCGGCTCTTCTCGGAGCTGCTCGGAACCTTCTTCCTTGTCCTCGTCGCAGCCGGCGGCGGGATGATGGGGCAGGCGTTCCCCAACACGATCAGCCGTACTGCTGCAGTCGTCGCACCAGGACTGATGGTAATGGCGATCATCCTGTTCATGGGCAAGGTGTCCGGTGCACACCTGAATCCCGCGGTCAGCATCGCATTCTCGCTTCGTGGCGACTTCCCATGGCGTCGAGTGCCCGGATACATCGTCGTGCAGCTCATCGGTGCCACGCTCGCTGCACTGTTCCTGCGCGCGGTGGTTGGTGTATCGGCGACGTATGGGTCGAACTACCCCGCAGCAGGGTACTCCGCCGGCGATGCGTTCCTGATGGAAGCCGTGCTCACGCTCGGGCTCGTCAGCGTCATCCTCGGTACCGCGTCCGGCGCCCAGAACGTGGGCCTGTTCGGTGCGCTCGGAGTGGGCGCCTACATCGCGCTTGCAGGTCTGTGGGGCAGCCCCATCTCCGGTGCATCGATGAACCCTGCGCGTACGTTTGGGCCCGACCTCGTCGGAACCGACTTCACCAGCTACTGGGTTTATGTCGCGGGCCCGCTGGCAGGAGTGCTGCTGGCAGTGGGAGCGGCATGGGTGCTGCGAGGAGCAGGCGGTGGGCGCTCCGGCTCGGCTGCAGCACAGGGCGATCTGCTCACCGAGGTCGAGCACCCGGAGAAGACCTGAGACGTGCAGGGTGACGACATGATGGCTTCGCGAAGTGGAGTGGAGGTTGATCGTGCCTGGCAGGGATGGAGCGCACAGCTTCAACCACGTCCTGGGCGTGAAGTTCGAGAACCACTCGTCCGACAGTCCGTTGGGGCATCGGTCCGGGCCGGGGAGGTGGCCTCGTTCGAGGGGTACTCGGCCAAGACCTGTCCAATCCGATTCCGGGTGACGCACCGGAGGCCGAGCGTGGCGTGGTGCCGGTGCATGCGGTTGAAGTGCTCAGCGCCGAGGTCCGAGTTCTTGGCCTGTGACGAGGCGCTTGTGCTCGGCCTCTCTTCATCCCCTTTGGGTGATGCGCGCTGCCCCTCTCGGTGTCAGGGTAGGGGTGTGATCCAGGGAGCGGTGCTGCGCCTGCGCGAGTGATTCAGCCGCCGTCACGCACGCCACCGAACCTTGGCGGACGGACCACGCGCGGGCAGCTCCGGAAGAAGTGCCCAGCCCTGCGCTGTCGCGAAGGAGGCAGGTGTGATGATCGGTGGGCAGCCCGGGGCATTGCTGGATCGTGCTTCTGCGGCACCAGTCGGCCCGCTGCCGCGAGTCCTTCCAGGGCGCGCAGTGTGCCCGGTGCCCCGGTTAGTCCAAGAACCCCCACGATTCGCTGGATCTCGCTGGGCACTTCTCGTTTGCGTAGGTGGAAGGAGTGGTTATGACTGTAAAGACTGAGGGTGGCGGGTTGGCGAGCCCTGCCGGGCGGGCGTCCGGTAGAGGTTCAGGGCGGGCCGGGACGGTCAAGCAGCTGAGTCGCGCGGACCGGGTGGCCCGGGGGGAGGATGCCCGAATGGTGACTCCGCTGGAGTCGCATGCGGAGTTCCAGCCGACCGGGTCGCGGGATCCGGTGGGGCTGCTGCTGGAGCAGTCCAAGTCGCGGGTGCCGGAACTGGTGCCGATCCGGCACGGGCGGATGCTGGTGTCGCCGTTCACGTTCTACCGGGGGGCGGCGCTGCCGATGGCCGCGGATCTGGCCACCACGCCCACTTCGGGGCTGCGGGTGCAGTTGTGCGGAGATGCGCACCTGTCCAATTTCGGCGCGTTCGCCTCACCGGAGCGGGAGCTGGTCTTTGACGTCAACGACTTCGACGAGACGCTGCCGGGCCCGTTCGAGTGGGATGTCAAGCGGCTGGCGGCGAGCCTGGCGGTGGCGGGACGGGACAACGGGTTCCGACGCAAGGCGCGCCGCAAGATCGTCCTAGCGGCGGCGGAGGGCTACCGGACGGCGATGCGCGGGTTCGCGGAGCAGCCGTTCCTGGACGTGTGGTACGCGCATCTGGACATCGAGCAGGCCATCGGGCAGTTCCGGTCCCAGATGAAGGCGAAAGGGTTCACGGAAGCGGAGAAGATGCTAGCCAAGGCCCACACCCGCGACAGCACGCAGGCGCTGTCCAAGCTGACCACCGTGGTTGAGGGGCGGCGGCGGATCATCAGCGACCCGCCGATGATCGTCCCTCTCGAGGAGTTGTTCGCCGATGTGCAGGCCAGTGCGCTGTATGAGCAGGTCCGCGCGGTGCTGGGCAGGTACCGGCGGACCCTGCAGTCTGACCGCCGGCACATGCTCGACCAGTTCACGCTGGTCCAGGCGGCCCGCAAGGTTGTCGGGGTGGGCAGTGTCGGCACCCGCGCCCGGATCTTGCTGATGGACAGCGGAGACGGCGTCGAACCGTTGTTCCTGCAGGCCAAGGAGGCCCAGCCGTCGGTCCTGGCGGACTACTGCGGACGCAGCCAATACACCAACCAGGGCGAGCGCGTTGTCGCCGGGCAGCACCTGATGCAGGCCGAAAGCGACATCTTCCTCGGCTGGACCCGCGTGCCAGGCCCGGACGGGGTGGACCGCGACTTTTACGTGCGCCAGTTGAAGGACTGGAAATGGTCCGCGCCGATCGAGCAGGCGCGCCCCCCGGGCATGAGGGTCTACGCCCAGGTGTGCGGATGGGCCCTGGCCCGCGCCCACGCCCGCTCCGGCGACCGCGTCGCCCTGGCCGCCTACCTCGGTGACGCAGACACCTTCGACCAGGCGATCGCCGACTTCGCCGAAACCTACGCCGACCAGAACGAACGCGACTACGCCGCGCTCCAGGCCGCCGTCAAGGACGGAAGAGCCGAGGCGACCACCGAAATCTGACACCGGACCCGGCCGGTCCAGTCCGGAAAGCCGAGAATGAAAGGGCTGCGCCATGGCAGACCTCGCCGTCGATCCCGAGGCTGAGCACGCGGCGTCGCTTGGGCACCGCTACCTCATCCGGATCGAGGAAGACACCCTGCGGCAGCGGCCGTTGAGGATCCGGATGATCATTGAATTCTTGGGCACGTTCGTACTGGCGACGGTGGCGGCCGGATCGGGCGTGATCAATCATTACGCGGGCGGTGGCCGGCTCAGCCGGACCGCGGCGGTGATCGGGCCGGGGCAGTGGCCATGGCCATGATCTACGCCTGGCGCCCACTGTCGAGACTCCACATCAACACGCTGTGACCCTCGGCTTTGCCAGCCGAGGGGTGTTTCCCCTAAATGGCGGTGCCGTACTGGGTGATCCAGTTCGGCGGAGCTATCTGTGCCGCACTGTTCCTGCAGCTGATGTTCGGGGATGTGAGCGCGGGCGAGTGCTGCATGCGCAGCACCCGGCTGGCCTGGGGAGGCGCAGGCATGCGGCGGCAGGGCCCGGAGCCGGCCGGCGGCCAGCGTCAGGAGCATCTGACGATGACGGCTGAGCAGCCTCAGAGCCCGATCACCGAGGGAATCCACAGCCTTGAGGTGCGCTGGATCTTCCCAGGCCAGCTGGAGACTGCGGTGGCCCGATGGTTCGGGCGGTTCCCGGCCGGAACGGACGCACGCGAGGACACCTACCTCCTCCATCCGCCGTTGTTGCCCCGGCTGTCGGTAAAGATCCGCGGGGGCGGGGCACTGGAGGTGAAGGCCTACCGCGGCAGCCCGGGAATCCTCGAGGTGGCGGGCCGCGCCCGCGGACGTATGGAGTCCTGGCAGAAGTGGTCCTTTCCCTTTAGCCCGTCCAGCCCCGGCAGCGGCGACCCGGCCGGTTGGAGGCCGGTACGCAAAAGGCGGCGCATCAGCCGGTTCTCACTGGCCAGCGGGCAGATCGTGGCGGGCGCCCCAGGGCAGGGCCAGGAGCCACGGTGCGAAGTGGAACTCACCGAGATCTACACCGGTGGCCAGGACTGGTGGACGCTGGGATTCGAGGCGACCGGCCCCGCCGATCTGCTCCGCACCGGTCTCACGGCCACCGCCGCGCTCGTGTTCGCCCAAGCCCTGCCCGGTGGTGTGGAACCCGGCCCAGATGAATCCAAGTCCTATGCGGAGTGGCTGTCCCAGCGGCCGGGCGCCGACAGTGACGCCGGCGCCTGAGGAGTGTCCCTGTGCCTAACCGCTGGCCCGTCATTCTGCTCGCCACGCGGCGCCAACCCAACGGGCAACGCCCGACGCGACGCTACCGCCGCCGATCACATCGAGGCTGGCTGGCGCTGCGGGTGCATGGCCAAAGCCAAGTATGGTCGGTCAGCTGGCAAGGCTGGCGACGCACCGAACTGGTGGATCGGGCCGCCCACGCCACAACGAACCAGCCAGCAGGCACCCGCTCCGAATCGGCGATCGGCACCGACCTCGCAACGCGGCGGCGCCCGGCGACCGCTCACCCTCCGCCGACCGCCACGGACTCGACTGATGGCCGTCAGCGGACAGATCCCAGTGGCCGCCAACAGTTAGGAACCAGCAAAGCCCGGCGAGCGATTGGACGTAGCCGCTTTCGTAGCAGTACGCCATGACACAGTTCGGACTGATGAGACTGCGTGCGTCTAGAAATGGGCTGGTCTCGGGTCCCGCAGACAAGCTCAGACCGTACGAGACGATGGAGAGAAGTCCACGGGTGTGGTGTAGGACCTTGTGGCTGCTGAGCGTGTCGTGAGGACGTAGAGGACGGTCACCGCGTGATCCTTCACAGAACCGCCAAGCTCTTTTGAAGGGAGACCACCACGATGACCGTCAACCCCCACAGTCTTGACCTTTCCGCTTTCGCAGCTGAGCACCAGAAGCGGGCCGAGCCGGATCCGCTGCGTTCGATGCTCAGCTCGTTCATTCAGGCGTTGATGTCGGCCGAGGCCGACGCTGTGTGCGGCGCCCCAGTACGGGGCGCCGCAGTGCCGCCCGGACCAACTAACGCAAGGGCTACCGAAGCAGGGGCTTCGACACCCGTGCCGGCACCGTGCAGGTGGCGATCCCCAAGCTGCGAGAGGGCTCCTACTTCCCGGACTGGCTGCTGGAGCGCCGCAGGCGCGCGGAGGGGGCTCTGGTCTCGGTCGTGCGACGAGCTACCTGCTCGGGGTCTCGGTCGTGGCGACGAGCTACCTGCTCGGGGTCTCGGTCGTGGCGACGAGCTACCTGCTCGGGGTCTCGACCGGCGGATGGAGAGACTGGTCGAGCAGCTGGGCATGACCCGGTTGTCGAAGTCTCCGGTGAGCGTGATGGCCGGGGAGCTGGATGAGCAGGTCGGCGACTTCCGGTCCCGGCCGCTGGATGCTGGCCCGTACACGTTCTTGGTTGGCGTCCGGAGCTCGACCGCTCGACGTCGAGTACGGCTAGGGCTGCGCAGAAGGCCCCCAGGGAGGCGCCCCCGGCCACGTAGCCTCTGGTGCTTGAGCTCGATCGTGTTGTAGATCCCGCCGATCAGTTCGCCGGTGTCGTCGGGCATAAGGAAGATCTCGGATAGCGTCACCTTGAGATCGCCGAGGCGCCGAGGCGCAGGCTGCGAACCGAACTGCCCCAACAGCTCGCGGTCCAGGCTCTCCAGGTCAAGCCAAAAGAAACCCCCCCGCCTCGGCCTGCCGCTCGACATCTCGCGGCGTGGCCAGGTCCCTGGCACCACTCACGCTGACCAACCGGGTGGCCGGGTGCGTACCCATCCCCAGCCGGTGCGCCGCAGACCTGTTCGCCGGCATTGCAGATACCTCCTGACCGCCGACAACACTTGATCGCTAACGGAGTGGCTGGACTTAACCGACCATTTGATACGGCCACCGCGGCCAGACGGACCCTTCCAAGATATGCCATGCCGCGGACGCAACCGTGCTCCTGGTGCTCCTGGTGCCGCCGTATTGTCTCTGCCGTCACCTCATTGGGCGCTGCGTGATTGTCCCGAAACTGCGCGCAGAACAACCGCCAGTTCGCTGAGCACGAGGCACGCTCGTTCACTGGGGGCACGCTCACGCTATCTGGCAGTTGCCGTTGGGATCCCGGTCGGCCGTCCTGGCAGCTGCGTCACGAGCAGGCGCTGCTCCAGTGAGGAGCGCGAAGTCTTCGCCAGGGGCCGCACCCTGCTGTTCGCGACGTACTACCTCGAGGCTGGCGATGGTCGTGTGGTAGCGAGGCCGTCAAGGATCTGGTGGTGGCGCGTTCGTAGTCGGCGACTGCGCCCGGTCGGTTCATTGGGTGTGCCAATGCGCGCAGATCAAGGCGCTGGCAGAGAAGCCCGAAACAGCCATATGGCCCCGGATCTCGATCACCCTTAAGCCGGAGCTGCTGGTTTCGCCGCGGCTTTGCGGGCCTGCGCTGCGGCTGGCGAGAAAGTACTTGACGGCCTCCACGGTGAGGAAGGCGGTGACGACGGCGATCAGGATGGGGGCGGTCTGCAGCGCCCCGACCTGGGTCAAGAACGCGGCCATCAGCACCATGGAGAACGGCGCGGGCGCGAGCGCCCCGGGGACGGCGGCGAGCAGGCAGGTGAACGCCAGTCCCAATGGCACGCCGGGGATGACCTGGTGGACGAGGACCCCGGCGGTTCCGCCGATGAACAGCGAGGGGAAGATCGGCCCGCCGACGAAGCCGCTGGCCTGGCTGACGGCGAAGGTGACCATCTTGGCGATCAAGATGGCGGCGAGCAGGCCCAGGCCGAGCGTCCCCGCGTCTTTGAGTACGGTCTTGAGCTGATCGCTGCCGGAGAACATCGTCAGCGGCAGTGCCACGCCGACGATCCCGAATACCACGCCGCCCAGCGTTGATTTCGCGATGGCCGGGGCCTTGAGCCGGCCGAACAGCCGCGCCGCTCCCATCATGAACCCAGCCAGCAGCGTCACCACCAGGGCCGCGAACAGGCCCAGGGGAACCCCGGCGAGCAGCTGCCAGACCTCGAACTTGTAGGACGGTACCTGGTAGTCGTCCAGGAACACGGCGCCGGCGATGGCGAAGTAGATGCCGAACGAGACGCTCGATGCCACGATCTCCGCGGCGAGAGCCTTGGCGAACCGCTGCCCGCCCGGGCGGGCGACCTCCAGGATCAGCAGCACCACGATCACCGTGCTGGAGAACAGCCCGCCGTAGGCGCCGGCGAAGCCGGCCAGGGTGTTCACCTGGGAGTCCTCTTTGCCGAGCGCCCTTCGCTGAGCCAGCCAGCTGCCCGCCCCCCCGCCCATGGCGCCCAGCGCCTTTTCCGGGCCGAGGCTGGCGCCACCGATCAGCGACACCGTCGACACGGCCACGATCCCCGGCACCAGTCCCGGGTCGACGTGCTCGGTTTGCAGGTCGGCGAACAGGCCAGGAACCTCCTGGGGCAGGCGGGTCAGACGGCGCAGCAGCCCGACCACGGCACCGGCCGCCGCGGCGACCGCCACCCACCACCAATGCCCGCCGAACCAGCCCGGATTGGAATCGTTGTACCACTTGCCCCCGAACGTGATCACTCCGATGAACACCAGGCCGGCGACCGCGCCGAACACCCCCAGGGCCACCGCGTAACCCATCAGGACCCAGAATTCCCGCTTCTGGGTGACCGGCGGTGCCGCGGCCGGCACAGATGACATGCTCACGACGCGGACGCCAGCGGAGCTGAACTCCCACCCCGCCACGGCCACCAACAACACACTGAACCATCTCGGTCAGCTACATGGGCGCTTCGAAGAGCCCCGGCTCGGCATATCGCCTCCACCCCCGGCAGGTTTCCAGATGAGCGCACGATCGGGCCACCGCCTTCCACCGCGACACAGCATAAGGCCAGGCCCAGGACCAGCAGAAACCCCTTCACCGGACGTGGCAGGGCCGCATCCGGAATGACGAATATGGAAGGCAAGGTCGCCGAAGGTCCGGCGAGGCCCTGGATCCCCGCGGCTGATGGCATGGATGTCTAGGTCCGGTACAGGCAGCAACTAGGCTCCCCGACCTGCAACAGTTGGCGCAGCTCGTCAAGGCTCCCGACCTTGTCAGTCTCAACGACCACGAAGCGGTCACCGTGTACGCAAATCGAGTAGGTGCCGCCAGAAGCGGCCCAGCCATGGACAGGAGTCCAGGTCGAAGGACTGAAGCCACCCATGGCAACCGCCAGGGCATTGAACACAGATTGAATCGCCTCGCAGAAACTGCCCGTCACCTCAAGCCCGGCCGGGTACTCAACGAACAGTCCCCTGCTCATGGTCTCTGCGACACGCCAGTCCAGCCCGAATCTCCCCGCCATGAGCCCCGGGGGGGCATTCAACCAGACGATGCGGGTGGCCGCGGCGGTCAGCGCGAGCGCCCACAGCACGCGCAGCCGTGTCACGCGGGCACGCCGGCTGACATCCCACGTCGCGCCTTGCTCCGCTATGGCAGCTTCGATTCGAGGGCTCGTTCCTCGCGGTGTTCGGAGTATGGCGGGTAACGGACGCCCGGGTCGATTCTCGGGCTGTGGTAGAGGACTCCGCGACCCGAGTCGGGGCGGAAGGGGTGATCATCGATCACTTCTTCTTAGTCCAAGGCCCAGACGGCCAGTCGGCGGTTCTTGGCGAGCAGTCATCGTGAACCAAGGTGAATCTAAGACCGGTTGCTTCCACGGTGATGGTGTATGTCCCCGGAACGCCCGGACAGGCACCTCCCTTTATCTCCGTGAAAGTGATGCCATCCGCGACACCTTGCAGCACCGCAGCACCGCTGTCATGGTTGGACTTGCCCCGGCTCTGACTTGACGCTAGGAAGATCTCTCGAACAGGGAGTGGATGCAGCTGTGAATAGGGCCGCAGATCAACTGACGAGGCTTCCATTCGAGGAACGGATATCACGGCGTGCATTGGTGGAGCATCCGTGTACGGCAGCGCTCATCACGGCCGGATTGCAGCCCCAATGCCTTTGAGGCGCGGACCATCACAAGTCTCAGCGCCAGTCGACGGGGGCGTACTTTAGGTGTCGGCGTGAATTGGCGTCCGCTGATCGAGTTCGTCGTGTCGGTCGCGTACGGCGTCTTGTCCTCGGTGGTACCGATCTTCAACAGCGAGATCTACATCGTGGCGTCACAGGTCGGCGGGTTCACCGCGGAGGTCACGACGGCGGTCGGCTGTGCCATTGGACAGACCATCGGCAAGGTCGGCATTGTGCTCGCCCTGCGCCGGGGCGGCGATTCCCGTCTGGTGCGGCGGCTACGCGAGCGCCCCGCAAGCCGGCCGGTCGCTTTCGGACAAGGCTGCGAGCCTGGTCGGACCGTATGGTGGGGTTGTTGGGTAAACGTTGGTGGGGAGTGTTGATCGTCTTCCTCTCCGCCTGCCTCTATATTCCGCCGCTGTACGCGGTGACCCTTGCCGTACCCGCGACCCGGATGTCGGTCATCTCGTTTGGCGTCGCCGTCCTCCTCGGGCGGATGCTGCTGTTTCTGGCGATAGCCTTCGGGGTCTCCGCGTTGGTCAACTGAGTCCTCTGCCGCTAACACCCTGCTAACGACGGCCTGGATCCTGCGACACCAGCGCGGACGATCCGAGTTCCCGAGCGCTGACGGCGAAGCGCAGTGACGGATCCCGCTGCCGATACCGCTTTTGACGTGCGCCGCACGCGGTGGTTCAGGACGGATCGCTTGCCAGGCCCCACGTTCCCTGCCAGGACTCTCCGGGCTCCAGCTCGATGAGGTCGGCGCCCGTGCGGAATGCGTCCGGCGGGCAGGTCATTGGTTCGATCGCCACGGCGGCTCGGCGTCGCTCAAGCCGCGACACTTGGTCTGCGGTATAGACCATCAGGTAGCGGTAGGACTCATCGACCCACAGGTGGAGGGACCGGCCACTGTCCGGGTCGTGCAGTCGGGCGACAGCACGACCGTCGCCGCCACGCACCAGGCCGCCGAACGCGGTGTCGAGTCGGGTCGACCCGATCCGACGGGGGCGGGTAAAGTCCTGGGCCGTCGTGACCTGGGCCATGACCGGCCCGCCAGCCGGGCTGGTTGGATCGAGGCAGGTAGTGGCCGGCACGGTCAGGGTCAGTCCGTCGACAGCCGTGCCAAGGGTGAGGTAGGGATGGAACCCGACACCGAACGGGGCCGGTTCCTTGTCGACGTTGACCGCCTGGCACGTCACGACAAGGCCGGCCTGACTCAGGGCATAAGTGATCTGGAGGTCGAGTTGCCACTCGTATCCGGGTTGGGGCCGCACAGCGCATGAGAGCGTGACCGACGTTGAATCGCGCGCAACCAGGGACCAGTCCAGCCAGCGCACCAGCCCATGGATTGCGCCGTGCCGGCTGACTTCGTTGAGTGGCGCCTGACAGTCCCGATCCCCATAGCGGTAACGACCGTCGGTGAGCCGATTGGGCCACGGCGCGAGCACCTGTCCGCGTCCGTCCGGCGCACGCTCATCGATTGCGAAACCGTCGATCACATTCCGCCCGCCGATGGTGAAGGTACGCATGGTGGCGCCCACCTGGCTGATCTGCACCTGCGCGTCGGCGTACGCGATCGCGAACTGGTCACCCGATGGTGGTCTATAGCGCGGCGACTGTTCGACGTTCATGGGCCTAGCCTGCCGAATCTGCCGGCTGTCCGTGGCCCGCGGGCCAAGTGTGCAGCGCCCGTGGAGAGACTTGACGTCTTGTGACCGGGATTGACAGTGAGCCATGGCGGCGGCGGCCACGGCAGTCCATCCGTACAGCACTGAGGACGACCCGGTTCTCGGCTCTCGACGCCATGTCTTGGGTTCCGGCGGCCTCAAGCGGTTTCAGTGCTGGTGCTTGTGGCGGCGGGCCGGTCCAGCACGATGTGCGGCATGTCCTCGCCGTGGTCGGCCCAGGCAAGCCGTTCCGGCGTCGCTGCCGTTGCCTCGATGGTGGCCGCGTGGTCGCGGTCGAAGTAGTCCCAGGCCCAGGTGAGGAATGCGTCAGTCTTGCTGTGCACGCCGCTGAGCAGCATTGCGTGTACGCCGAGCCAGGCGGCGAACGCAACCGGGCCCTCCACCTGATGGTGATGTTTGCCGACCTCGGCCACGGCCGCGTTGCGGCCGATCATCGCCATAATGCCCTTGTCCTTGTAGACGAAGGGTTCGGTGGGCTTTCCGTGCAGCTCACGGAGAATGTTCTGCGCGGCCCACTTCCCCGACTGCTGGGCTACCGAGCCCAGCTGGGGCAGCGCTGCCGCGTCGTCCCCGTATGGAATGTTTGCGACGTCTCCCACGGCGTAGGTGCCCGGGTAGCCGGCCACAGTGAGGTCCGGGCGAACGTCGAGGCGACCACCGCGACCCGGGGACGGTCCGGCGGCCTGCGCGACCGCAGACCCCGACTCTCCACCTCCCCAAACCACCGTCCGAGTCGAGATGGCGCTGCCGTCGTCGAACTGAACGCCGTCGGGGTGGACCTCGGTGACGCCGACCCCCAGCCGGACCTCCGCGCCGGCCTCGGTCAGCTTCTCCAGCGCGTACCCGTGGGCCTTGTCGGAGAACTGCCCCAGCAGGGCGTCGCCCCGGTCGACCAGGGTGATCTGGCCCGGCACCGCCAACCCCCCGGACTTGTGCAGCGCCAGCATCAGCTCGGCCAACGCTCCGGTGGTCTCGACCCCGGTCGGGCCGCCCCCCACGACGACTACATCGATCGCACCGGGCTCGCGGGACAGCGCATCCTCGACCGCCGCCTGCAGGTGCCTTTGAAGATGCAGCCGCAGGCGTTCGGCGTCGGCCACCGAATACAGCGGAAAAGCGTGCTCCGCGGCGCCGGGCACTCCGAAGAAGTTCGGCCGTGCCCCAGCCGCCATCACCAGGTGCGACCCCTGCAAGGTCCTCCCGTCGGCGAGCGTCAGACTGCGTGTGGACATGTCCGCGGCAGTCACCTGTGCGGTCACCACCTCGACCAAGGGGTGCTCGGCGAAGATGGTCCGGTGGGGCCGGGCGATGTCCTCGGCGGGCAGCTGGGAGCTGGCCACCTGATACAGCAACGGCTGGAACTGGTGATAGTCATTGCGGTCAACCAGTGTTACCTCCACACCGGCATCACCCAGCTCGAGCGCACAGGCCACGCCAGCGAGCCCGCCACCAAGAACCACCACCCGTTCACTCATCCGAAACGTCCTCCTCCGATCTCTCAGCGGGCACCGCGGTCAGCGGCTTGGTCATCGTCTCCAGGGACTGACCCTCGGCTTCGATTCCGAAGACCAGCTCGATGACGCCCCCGGCCGCCATGATCAGGCCGCCGATCACTTAGCCCAACCTTCGAGCGCCCGCGTTTTCCCGTTCACAGCGACATCACATCGAGCCGGCCGGTCACGAGATCTCCGCCAGCCGTTCGCTCACGATGATCCGCGACGCGGCTTCGATCAGCGCGAGGTGGGAGAAAGCCTGCGGAAAGTTGCCAAGGTGCCGACCGGTGTCGACGTCGAACTCCTCGGCGAAGAGCCCGAGTGGCGAGGCGACCCGTAGCAAGCGCTCCATCAGGTCACGGGCACGCTGCTCCTCGCCGATGATCGCCAGCGCGGACACGAGCCAGAACGAGCAGATGAGGAAGGTGCCTTCCTTGCCGGACATGCCGTCGTCGGTCTCGCCGGTTCGGTAGCGCAGCACAAACCCGTGTTCTGTCAGCTCGTCGGCGATGGCGAGCACGCTGGCACGGAGCCGCTTGTCGTCACGGGGCAGGAATCCGAAGATGGCCGCCAGCAGTGTGGAGGCATCCAACGCATCCGTGTCGTAATGCTGACGTAGGACGCCCCGCTTGTCGACGCCATGGGCGAGGATGTCGTCCTTGATTTCAGCGGCGGTGGCCTGCCAGGTCGCCACGAGATCGCTGTCGCCGCGGATTTCGGCCACTTTCGACGCCCGGTCCAGTGCGACCCAGCCCATCAGCTTAGAAGACACATAGTGCTGGGGCTTGCCCCGGGCTTCCCAAATTCCCTGGTCGGGCTCCCGCCACACCGCGGTAGCGCACTGGGCCTGCGACTTGACGATCGGCCATAGCCGCCGCGGCAGCCGGTCGGCGCGTCGCACGTGCAGCAAGATCGAATCCAGCACAGCGCCGAACACATCGTTCTGGCGCTGGTCGAACGCTCCGTTGCCGACCCGCACCGGTCGCGCACCCGCATAGCCAGACAGATCGTCTCGGGTGGACTCGGTCAGGTCCCGCCGTCCGTCGATGCCGTACATGATCTGCAGCGCGCCGTCTTGGTTTGGCTCGAGGTCGGCGACGAACTGCATGAATTCGTCGGCCTCCCAGTCCAGGTTGAGGAAGTGCAGGGCCTGCAGGGTGAAGGTGGTGTCGCGCATCCATGTGTAGCGGTAGTCCCAGTTGCGCGCGCCGCCGGGGGTCTCTGGCAGCGAGGTGGTAAGTGCGGCGACGGTGGCTCCGGTCGGCAGGTAGGTAAGGCCTTTGATGGCCAGCGCCGAGCGCTGCAGCGGATCGCGCCAGCGGTGGTCAGGCATTCGCGCCCGTCCCAGCCAGTTGCGCCAGAACTGCGCGGTGGCGTCGATGCGGCGGCTGGCCTCCGCTACGTCCGCCGGTGCGGCCAGACCCTCGGCCCACGACAATGCGCAGTAGCACTCGTCACCGGCCGAGAGAACGTGGCGGGCGCGGACCCGGTTGCCCTCGACGCCGAGCGAGAGATCGGTCCGTAGCCTGATCGTCTGGCCCGCGCCGCTCGCGTCGGCTGAATGCCGACTGCCCTCGACCTGTGTCCACTCGGCCGGCGACTGGCCGTAGTCGAACGCCGGCTCACAGATCAGCTCGATCTCGACTTTGCCTTCAAGGCAGCGAACGGTACGAACCAGCGTGTGATCACCGTCATCGTCGGCCGGGGGCCGGGTGTGCGGGGTGATCTCGTCCTCGCCTTGCCGCGGACCCATCGTTAGGGCGTCGCGGACTAGGAGCCAGCCCCTCGGCGTTTTCCATGTCGTGGAGAGGACGTTCGTTCCGGGCTCGTAGACGCGCGCAGTGGGGTGGTTGATCCCGAACGGCCCGAGCCTGAAGTAGCCCGCCTCGCGGTCGAGCAGGGAGCCGAACACGCTGGGCGCGTCGAAGCGCGGGACGCACAGCCAGTCGACCGCTCCGTCGGGCGCGATCAGGGCACCGGTGTGGCAGTTCGACAGGAACGCATAGTCTGCAATCGGCGGGAACGGAGAGGGAGCGGCAGCGCTCTGCACTTTCTCCTCCCGCGGTGCCTTCGCGCTCATCACGCCACCCACGGCGGGTGCCAACCGCCCGACTGTGCCGTCAGCTCATCCGCGGCCGACGGACCCCACGACCCGGGAGCGTAGCGGTGTACCGGGGGCGGCGCGTCCAGCAGCGGCTGCATGATTCGCCACGTCTCCTCGACCCCGTCCTGGCGGGTAAACCGCGTACTCTGGCCCACTATCGCGGCGTGGAGCAACACCTCGTACGGCGTTGGCCCTTCGCCGCCCTCCTCCGCGAACTCCATGTCGAGGTGGA
Organism: uncultured Actinomycetota bacterium; assembly: GCA_963759635.1. GTDB lineage: Bacteria > Actinomycetota > Actinomycetes > Propionibacteriales > Propionibacteriaceae > Microlunatus. The sequence goes on along the minus strand of CAVXAP010000021.1, from coordinate 119,051 downwards.
TGGTCTCGGGGATGCGCGAGTCCCTGCGCCGGGCCTCGACCCTGAGTCTGATCCCAGTCGATGGATCGAGTCTGACGACAAGCTGGCCCGGCTCCGGTCGTCGATCGCCGACCAAGCCGAAGCCCAGCCCCGGCGGCTGCTTAAAGACAACGCGGAGCTCTGTCTGGGTGACCGGGAGCCGCTTGCCAGTGCGGATGAAGAACGGAACCCCTGACCAGCGCCAGTTGTCGATGTCGAGCCGCAGCGCGGCGTAGGTCTCTGTGGCAGAGTCGGCGGCGACGCCCGGGATACCTAGATAGCCCTCATACTGGCCACGGATGTAGTAGGCAGGATCAGCCTCGGCGACCGCGCGGAACAGCGCGACCTGGGAGTCCTTGATCGTTCGTGGGTCACGTCCAGCGGGTATTTCCATGGCGGCGGCGGAGACGACCTGCATGAGGTGGTTGACCACCACGTCGCGCAGCGCGCCGACGGGATCGTAGAAGTGGCCTCGGTCCTCGACGCCGAAGTCCTCCGCCATGGTGATCTGCACGCATTCGATGTAGTGGCGGTTCCAGACCGGCTCGAACATCGAGTTGGCGAACCGCAGGTAGAGGATCTCCTCCAGACCCATCTTTCCCAGGTAGTGGTCGATCCGGTACAGCTGGGACTCGTCGATGTACTGGTGCAGTTCATCAGCTAGGGCGTGGGCGGAGGCTCGGTCGTTTCCGAACGGCTTCTCCACCACGACCCGCCCCGTCGTTGTCAGGTCAGCCTCGGCCAGGCCCTTGACGACCGTACCGAAAAGGAAGGGTGGGATCTCGAGGTAGAACACGGGAGTGTCGGCGCCCTTGATCGCCTCTGCGACGCGCTTGTAGGTTCCTGCGTCGCCGAAGTCGCCCTGCACGTACGACAGTCGTGCAGTGAAACGGTCGAAGATGATGGGATCGATCGACTCCCCCGTAGCCTTCGATCGACTCGCGGGCGCGCTGCACCAACTGGTCGAGTGTCCAGTCGTTGACGGCTACTCCGATGATCGGGCACTGCAAGAGTCCGCGCCGCTCGAGCCGATACAGCGATCTGAACGTCATCACTTTTGCCAGGTCGCCGGTAATCCCGAAGATGACGAAGATGTCGGCGACGCGCTGATCCGCGCTGTTGGGCTGGCCGCGTACAGGCGCGGTCTGGCTCTCGATCGTCGTTGCCATTGTTATCTCCTTGGCGTGATCGACCCGGTCCTCACCGGCCTTCTGGACCTTCAGAATTCCGCATAACCACCGCTTCAGTCGTCACCCCGTACGGTGAGTCTGCACGCTGCGATCACCCGCCGGGTGATGACGTAGTCAGCCAGGCGGGGCATTGTCGTCTCTAGCGGCCCTGGCGGGAGACCCAAGTAACCAGCAGGAGGGATCCGGCATGGCAGACGACCAGCACTACGACGTTGTCATCATCGGAACGGGAGCCGGGGGCGGGACGCTCGGGCACCGGCTCGCCACGAACGGCGCAAAAGTGCTCTGGCTGGAGCGAGGGCCGTTCCTGCCGCGGGAGCGGGACAACTGGCAGACCGAGGCGGTGTTCGTACGTGGGAAGTACCTCGCGCAAGAGGTCTGGTACGACCGGCACGGCAACGAGTTCCAACCCGAGGTCAACTACTACGTCGGCGGGAACACCAAGTTCTACGGCGCGGCACTGTTCCGCCTTCGCCCGGAGGACTTCGGCGAACTTCGCCACCATGGCGGGATCTCGCCAGCCTGGCCGATCTCATACGACGACCTGGAGCCCTACTACACCCAAGCAGAGCAGCTTTACCTGGTCCACGGCCAACATGGAGAGGACCCGACGGAGGGCCCGGCCAGCAAGCAGTACGCCTACCCGCCGGTCGCGCACGAGCCCCGCATCCAACAGCTCAGCGACGACCTGGAGAAGCTTGGTCTGCACCCCTTCCACCTGCCCATTGGAGTCAACCTCGTGGAGGTCGAGTCGGGCCAGGCGGCACGCTCAAGTGTCTGCATCCGCTGCGACCGGGTCGATGGCTTCCCGTGCGTGCTGAACGGCAAGTCGGACGCACAGGTCATTTGTGTGGATCCGGTGCTGTCCAGAGACAACGTCACCTTGGTCACCGGCGCGAATGTGCAGCGCCTGGAGACCGACGCTACCGGACGTAGCGTCACCGGGGTCGTCACACTTCTGGAGGACGGATCCACTACCACCTTCACCGGCGACATCGTTGTCGTCGCCTGTGGCGCGGTGAACTCGGCCGCCCTGCTACTGAGGTCTCGCGGCGACCGCCACCCCGACGGGCTGGCCAACAGCTCCGGAGTGGTCGGCCGGCACTACATGCGGCACAACAACGACGCCCTGATGACCGTCTCCAAGGAGCCCAACCCCACGCAGTTCCAGAAGACGCTGGCGATGAACGACTGGTATCTGGGATCCGACGACTGGGACTACCCGCTCGGCGGAATCCAGATGCTCGGCAAGTCTGACGATGAGGAGATCCGCGCACAAGCGCCGCGATGGGCCGGCAAGATCTCTCCGGACCTCCCTTTCGAGGTCCTAGCGCACCACGCAGTCGACATCTGGCTCTGTGGCGAGGACCTGCCGCAGGCCGACAACCGTGTCACGGTCGACGCAGAAGGGGCGATCCACCTCAGCATCGACGAGAAGAACAACGTCGAGGGTGTCAAGCGACTGCGGCACAAACTCGACGGAATGCTCAGCCACCTGGGCATGCACGAGCACCACATGCTGGACCGGAGCCTCTACCTGCACAAGAGCATGCCGATCGGCGCCACAGCACACCAGGCAGGTACCGTCCGCTTCGGCACCGATCCCGCCGCCAGCGCACTCGACGTCAACTGCAAAGCGCACGACGTGGACAACCTCTACGTCGTGGACACCAGCTTCTTCCCCAGCATCGGAGCCGTAAACCCGTCCCTGACCGCAATCGCGAACGCCCTTCGGATCGGCGATCACCTCACCGAACGCCTCCGCTGAGGCCGAGCAGTGTTCATCGCCATGAGGCAGGCGTTCGGTGGCCTGTTGCTTCTCGCGTTCCGATGGAGGTGGACCCGGTTCCGTGGGCGCGGGCGCAGATGGCTTTCACGCTCGCATTTCACATCATCTTGGTGCCGCTCGGAGTCTCGTGGGCGGCGATGACGCTGATCGCCAACTACCGGGCGATCAGGCACGGCGACCGCGACGCGCTGCGACTCGCCCAACGCTGGTCCAAGTACATGGCGGTGACGTTCGCGGTGGGCGCGGTGACGGGGACGGTTCTCTCCTTCGAGTTCGGCCTCCTCTGGCCTCAATTCATGGGGAAGTGGGGAGAGGCATTCGGCGTACCGTTCGCGTTCGAGGGCCTGTTCTTCTTCACAGAGGCCATCTTCATCTCGATCTATATCTTCGGCTGGCGCCGGCTCAAGCCGTGGCCGCATTTCTGGACTGGTGTTCCGATCCCTGTCGCCGGCATCTTCGGCAGCGCCTCGGTGGTTGCCGCAAACGCGTGGATGAACTCTCCTCAGGGCGTGACCCTCGACTCCGCCGGCATGATCGTCGACGTTGACCCGGTCGCGGTGATCTTCAACGATGCGATGCCGCTGATGGCTGCACACATGATCATAGCGGCCTATCTGGTGGGCGGCTTCTTGATCGCCTCGGTGTACGCCACCGGCATGCTGCGCGGGCGACGGGACCGCTACCACAGGCTCGGCTTCATCATCGCCTTCACGGTCGCAGCCGTCGCCACACCGGTCCAGATGGGGGTGGGCGACAGCCTGGCTCGTTGGGTCTACAACAACCAGCCGGTCAAGTTCGCAGCCATCGAGATGGTGCCGCAGACCAGCAGTGATGTGCCCGAGACCCTGCTCGGCCATCTCAACTCCTCAGGAGAAGTGACCGGTGGGATCCCTATCCCTGGGCTGGCGTCGTGGTTATCGGACCCGAGCACCGGCAGGTCTACCGTGGTGCAAGGTTTCGACACCGTTCCTGCGGATCAGCGGCCGACGATCCGGGAGGTGAACGTCGTCCATCTGGCGTGGGACATTATGGTTGGCCTGGGCACGTTGCTGTTCTTGTTCACACTCTGGTACTGGGCGTCGTGGATTTTCCGACGAGACGTGCCGCAAAGCCGATGGTTCCTCCGGTGCGCGGTTGTTGCCGGCTTCCTCGCCGTGGTCACCTTAGAGGCGGGTTGGACAGTGACCGAGGTCGGTCGCCAGCCGTGGATCGTTTACAACAAAATGAAGGTCGAAGACGCCGCCACAACCAATACCGGTGTCTGGTTCACCTTCATCGTCGTTGCGCTCCTCTACGTGGGATTGGGCATCACCACGATCCTCGTGTTGCGCGGGATGGGCCGCCGCGCCCGGAGGGAGCCCCGCTTCGAGGAGACCGACGTCCCGTACGGGCCGCGCGAGACTGCCGATAGGCCTCAGGTGCGTGCCGGATGAGCACCGCTGCTGCGATCATCTTGTTCGCCGCCGTCACGTTTTACGCGATTTTCGGGGGAGCAGATTTCGGTGCCGGCTTCTGGGACCTCACTGCGGGCGGCGCCAAGCACGGGGAGCGGCCGCGGGAAGTCATCGACCACTCGATCGGCCCGGTGTGGGAAGCCAACCATGTGTGGTTGATCTTCATCTTCGTCGTCTTGTGGACATGCTTTCCGGAGGCGTACGCGTCGATCACCTTGACAATGTTCGTGCCCCTCACGATCGCCGCTCTCGGCATCGTGCTGCGCGGCGCGAGTTTCGCTTTCCGCAAAGCGGTGTTTCGAACCCGTCTCCAGCGCCACTTCGGAGCCATCTTCGCCGTCTCGTCAGTCCTGGTGCCCTACTGCTTCGGCACTGTCGCCGGGGGGATCGCCTCCGGGCGAGTGCCTGCTGGCGGTCAGGCCGGCGATCCCGTGCACAGCTGGATCAACCCAACCTCGATCGTTGCCGGCCTGCTCGCCGTGTCTGCAGCGGCGTACGCCGCTGCGGTCTTTCTCACCTGGGACGCCCGGCGGCTCGCCGACGACGCGATGGTGGCGTACTTCCGTGTCCGGGCCGTGGCAGCGGGCGTTGTGGCCGGAGTCGTAGCCTTTGGCGGCCTGTTCGTGGTGCGCAGCGATGCCAGCTACCTCTTCGACGGCCTCACCTCGCGCGCCCTCCCCCTGGTCGTGGTCTCCTCACTAGCCGGGCTCGGTGCGCTGCTATTGCTTCGTGGCCAGCCACGTCGAGGCGGCCGGTTGGCGGCGGTAATTGCGGCGGGAGCCCTCGTCGTCGCGTGGGGAGTAGCGCAGTGGGACTACCTCCTTCCGGAATCCTTGACGGTATCGCAGGGTGCGGCGCCGGCCGGAACGATCATGGCAGTACTCGTCGCGACCGTCCTCGCGGTGCTCTTCATCGTGCCGGCCTTCGTCTTGTTGTACACGCTCGACCAGAAGGGCCTACTTCCGGAGGAAGGGGCAGACGAGGGGCCCGACCCGGCAACCGGGGTCACGCGTGCCTGAAAGCGGCGCTTGATCGTTTTCGGCGCTGTCCGAAGGCGCAGCTTGGTGAGCTGCGGCTCTCAGCCTGTCCGGAGGACCTCGTAGTGCTCGAACGCATCGGCGGCGAGTTCCATACCCTTGCTCGGACCGACCGTGGGTTCGGGCGTAGCGGAAGCGCTGTCGACTCCCTCTATGTGTCGGACGTCGCCCACGCGGGCGGTCAGGTTCCTCGATGAGTGTCTTGGTCGAGTCGGCGACTCTGGTCGGCAACTCGATGGGAGCCCCGTCATCTGCGAGTTCGCGTTTTTGAACCCGGAGCCTCTCCAGCGGGCGGTCCTGGTCTCACCGGCCAAAAGCTGCACAACCAGCCTGCACCGGGGCGGGCGGCAGCTTGCTTGCGAGGCATCCGCGATGCCGACCCCTCATGTCCGCGCGAGATCCTGAGATCGCTGGCTCAAGGATCGTGGGCAATCCAGCACAGCTGATCTTGTCGCTGCCGGGCACAGGTTACGGGGCACGGGGTTCTGGCTCCTTCGGACCAGGAACCGGGAGCACGTTGGTGATAACAAAAGCCACCGCAACTGCGACGACGACCTGCGGTGTTACCAACACACCGTCGATCCCCATCAGTACCACGGCGAGCAGCGTCGAGGTCAACGGCAGCCGCAGCATGGCGGTGCACATGGCCCCGATACCCATGCCGATCCCGGCCGCCAGATTCATGCCGGGCAAGGCACTCGCAGCAACACCGATCGCCGCTCCGATGAACATCGAAGGGAAGACCGGGCCCCCACGAAACGCGCTCCGCGAGAGCCCATAGGCCAATGCCTTGCAGACGATGAGCAGGACCAGCACGGCCAGCGAGTAGTCGGCGGCGTGTTCGACCAGTTCGGGTAGTGCGTCCTGTCCGGAGAACAGCACCTGAGTGAAACTCCGGCCTGAGAGAAGCTGGTACGCCATAGCGGTCAGACCGATCAGTAGACCGAGCGCTGCGGTAACCAACACCCGATTCAGGTGCACGATTGGACGTAGCCGCAATGCGAGAGCTCGGATCAACCACCCAAGAGGGCGCCCACCGCGCCCATGACCAACGCCCAGGCCATGGTGGCCAACGTCGGCGGCACGGCCGGCGGTACCGACGGCAGCGCCAGCGAAAAGGTCCCGAGCCCGGTCCAGCTGTCCAGACCAACAAAGACCAGCGCACCGATGCCCGAGGCAAGCAGGCCCGGCAGGGTAATCAGGCTCAGCGTCACACCGCCGATCCCCGCGACCTCCATGATCAAGAACGCGCCAAGCACAGGAGAGCCGAGCAATGTGCTGATCGCCGCAAAGCTGCCGGCCCACGCCATGATCGTCAGCGCCATCGGTGGCGCATCCTTGTTCGCAAGACGTACGGCAAGCGCCCCAAGCCCGCCACCGATCGCGATCAGCGGTGCCTCGGGCCCGAGCACAGCGCCGAGGCTGAGTGTGGTCAACGCGGCCAGGACGATGCCCGGAAGTTCGCGCCCGGAGGCCGGACCACCGCCGGACTTGAAGCCAAATGCGGGTGAGTGACCCGCATTGCCCGGCAGGTACCGGATCGTCACCGCAGTCAACAGTCCGCACAACACCAACCAGGGCAGCGGCCACCACGCCGGTGCGGCCCGCCCGAAGACCTGATTCGGCAGTTCGGTGAACAGAAACTTCTGGATCGCTGCGACCAATGCCAGAAAGCCATAGGCGACGGCCGAGATCGGAACACCCAGGATCGCGGCGTTGAGCCGGTCGAGCGACGCACGTGGCCCGGCACCTGGAATGATCTCGAGACGAGCGTGAGGCATTTGGCGGGCCAGGCTCTGTCCGCTGGTCCCGGTCGGGGATCAACGTAGGAGCAGGAGGCGGACGTGCCGGAGGGTTTGAACGTCGAGGTCGCTCATAAGCTGACCGAGAAAGAGGATGCTGAGCGCCGCAAACACCGCTGGGAAGAAGTTGTTGAGGTCATCGAGGTGCTTGTCCTCGCGCTAGCCGCGATAGCGACCGCGTGGAGCGGCTTCCAGTCATCGGAGTGGGATGACCGCCGGGGAGTCTTGTATGGGCAGGCAACGGCGCAGCGTTTCGCGGCCAGTGCTGCCTCCACCCTTGGCGGACAACAACTGGGCGCGGACTCTGCAATGCTCAGCAGCTGGTTAGAGGCCCGAGCCGCGCGGAACACTGACCTGGAGATGGTGTTTGTCCGCCGCTTCACCCCCGAGTACCGACAAGCCTTCGATGAGTGGCTGAAGATCGACCCGCTCAACAATCCATCTGCGCCACCTGGGCCGGCCTATATGCCCGGATACAAGAATCCAGAGTTGGAGAAGGCCGAACAACTCAACACAGAGGCCGCAGAACTGTTCACGGAGGGAACGGACGCAGGCGAAACGGCCGTGAAGTACGTACGTCTAACGGTGTTGTTCGCTCTCGTCCTATTCCTGATTGCGGCCGGTCAGCGCTTCAGACAACGGCCCGTCCGGATCAGTGCGAATGCACTGGCGGTCTGCCTGCTTGTCTACACCCTCGTCTTCCTGATCATCCTGCCTCGGTCGTAGACCAACGGGCGGCTGCTGGCCGGGCACCTCCTGATCAACTCGCCGAACATCCGTTCCGTCCGATGCAGCCGGCGGATCTCAGCCCAATCCTCCACACTCAACACCCACCGACCTCGCCGTTAGGTGAAGGCGTTGACGGCTCGGGCCACGATGAGGCCGAATAACGCGAGGGCAATCGTCGATTGGACGAGCATTGTGTACTTGGCGCGCTGGGTCAGTGGCATCACGTCGGTTGGGCTGAATGCGGTCGCGTTCGTGAAACCCAGGTGTAGATAATCGAGGAACACCGGCCGCCAGCCATGCGGCGCGAGCTCGGGGCTCATGTGCTGGGTGAACGCGAAGTCGGCCGGCAACGGCTGCCGGGAACGCGTGCTCGGGCCGCCGCTGTCGATCAGCCAATACAGCAGTGAGAAGGACAGGTTGTTGCCGAGCCACACCAGGGCACCGGCCGCGAGCAGGCGTGCGGGGTCGTTGGTCACCGCCGATCCGTGGATGAGGTCGTCGATCAGGCGCACCGTCGCCCAGAGTGCCGCAGCAACCATCAGGCTTACCAGCGTGACAGCGGTGGGGTGCAGCCAGCGTCGGTGCCTGGCCAAGTCGGCCGGGTTGCCGAACACCAGAACCCCGAGCATTGCGGCTTCAAGTGTCGGAAGCAGCCATGGAACGCCAATGACCGGCTCCCTGGGCAACCAGATCCGCATGGCGATGTTGAGGATCATGAACATCAACACTGCAGCCGCGGGAGGCCAACGCGACTCGTTGAATGGCACCACCTCAACACCGTGGGCTGCCGTGGCAGGCATTGGCTCAGCTTCGGAGGAATCCACGCCCGAACGCTAGCGCGCAGCGAACAAACCGTACGCAGTCCGCTGGAACGAGTTCGCACATCCGCGTTCGAGCTCACTGCTACCATGCGAGCCGCCCAATAATCTCGCTTGCCAGGGTCGTGCCCGCGTGCTTCACGTACCGGGAGCCGATGCGGACGCCCATTCAGGCGATCGCGACTATCTAGTGCTGGCGAAGCCGAATGTGATCATGAACGACACCCGACTCCGCGGGCTGGCGGTGGCAGGAAGTGACGCTGCGGGCCGGAAGAGTCCGCACAACCACGCCCAGACCGCTCGGAACCTCAGGCGCAACTCGAGATCCCAGCCTTCCTCGGCGAAGTGGTCTGGCAGGTGCCACACCGCCCACAGCAGCGCGACGTACACGGTGAGCTTCATCGGGTGATAGCGGTCCTGCCAATGGTGCTGGAGGAACCCGGTGAATCCGATCTCTTCGGCAAGCTGGAAGAGCACGAGCTGGAGCAAGAAGACGGCGGCGACCTCGGCAAGCGCTCGCGGCCAGCCACCGGCGGGTGACGCCATGGCGCGTGGGCCATAGATGGCGAGCGAGATGCGCGTTGCTCCCACCGGAACGGTGAACAATGCGACCAGATACCAACGGATTGGGACGCGCAAGCGCACACTACGCCGAGCAAGATCAACAACGCCGTCGCGTCCCGCAAGCGCTCCGGTAACCAGGAAGGCGCCGAGACCGACCCCGAGCAGCCCTCCCAAGAATCCGTGCAGCGGCAAGTCGAACGGCAAGACATCGGCCTCCGCAATCGGCCGAGTCGCCGCGGTCAGGAAGCCAGCCGCCAGCCCGATCACCATGAACACCAACACGGGATGGCGTGCGACGATGCGGAGCACTGCCGCCATCAATCCATTCTGTCGCCGAGCCTGGTGAGCCAGAGCTGGTCGAGCACCGGGAACTCGTGAATGCCCGCCGGCGCGGCCAACCTATATTGATACCTACCTCTCTGGCCGTTGGCTGCCCAGGAGAGTCTTCGCGGCGGGCGGCAAGGGCGACAAGATCAAATACAGAATCCAGCGCCTAGCTGGGCGCCGTAGCTCCTGTGCTCCACGCCCGCTTTGGGCCGTATACGCCGGTTCCAGGTGCATCCCGGATTTCGGCATCGCTCCACTGGTGATCATTGTGCTGGCACCGAGCTAGGCAGGCGGCTTCAAGATCGACAGAAGCAGGTCCACCCCGTTCTTCTGCGATAACTCATTGGCGCGCTGCAACGCTTCAGGTGACCTCCGGATGCAGCATGCTGATGTCGCTGCGGGTGCTTTCGCTGAGTCCCAACGTCGGCAACCATGCCCCCAACATCTTCACGACGCTGCATGTCGTCGAGCACCCGGAAGCGATCGTTAGGGCCCGGGAGGCTGGCCTTACGAATGCGCCGACACCGCCTTGCCAAGGCGGCTGTGACCGCGGCGCCGACGGCCGCGATGAGACCGGGTCCGGGCCCGAGCCGATTATCCCGGGACGGGCGTCGGTCGGCGGTTCCGGTAGGGCGTCGGCTGGTGCTGGCCGAGCCGCCCCGGCTTGGCGGCCGGGGCGCTTGCCGTTGGCCTGGCGCTGATGCTGGTCGTACTGCTCTGCGTGGCTACAATGTTGCTGCCGTCCGTGGCGCCGATGGCGATTACGTGGGCACCCGCTATCGGCTGCCAATCGGCGGGCGCCAAGCGGGCCGACCGGATGGTGTAGGTCGTTGCCAGGTACCGGATTGCGCATCACAAGGTCCATGACCTCTGTGATGAACATCGCGGCGATGGAGGCGCTCGCCGCGGTGATCTTCCTGGAGAGGCTGTGGCGGCGCGGACCCTGGCTGGCATTGTCGTCGGGCTCGCCTCGTCCTCGCGGTACACTCGCACCGCTTCACGACCGGCTGCTGCCTGGCCTGCATCCGACCGGTCTGAAGCAGCCGATGAATCTCGCCGGCCAGCAGGCAACGGGAGGAGACTGTGAATCCATCCCATGTGGCGTGCATCCTGGACGGCAACGGCCGATGGGCCCAGGCACGCGGGATGGTCCGCTCTGCCGGTCACAGCCACGGGGCCGATGCCGCCCGGCGGATCGTCGAGGCGGCCGACGACATGGGGCTTGAATGGTTATCCATGTACGTGTTCTCCACCGAGAACTGGGCGCGGCCGGCACCGGAGATCGCCGTCATCATGCGTGCGATCGAGAGGTTCATCGACGTCAACCTCGAAAACTGGCACCGCCGAGGCATGCGTATCCGCTACCTGGGGCAGCCGCACAAGCGGATGCCGCGGTCCTTGCTTTCCGCGATGGCCCGCTCCGCCGCGGTGACGGCCCCGAACACGGGCATGACGGTCACCGTGGGCCTGAACCACGGCGGGCACAGCGACATAGCGCGGGCCGTCCGCTCGATCGTCGCCGCCGGTGTTCCGGCCGATCAGATCACCGAGCGGACCCTGGCGGCGCACCTGCCCTACCCCGACATGCCCCCGGTGGATCTACTGATCCGCACCTCCGGGGAGATGCGCCTGTCGGGGTTTCTGCTGTGGCAGATGGCCTACGCCGAGTTGGTGTTCCTTCCCGATCTGTGGCCGGACATGACACCGAAGACATTCCAGGACGCCATCAACGTCTACCGCCACCGTTCCCGCCGCTTCGGAAAAGTGGCCACGCGGTGACGATGCTCGTCACCTGGCGTACCGCCCTCGACGCGGCCGGCATCGGCGGCGAGCTGCAGCGCCTTGACTACACTCGGTGCGCCCAGTTCATCCGCGACCGTGACACCGGACCCTACATCGGCGCCCGCCTCCTGGCCCCGCCGGCCATGCAGCCGCACCTGCTGGCCGGGCTCGCATTCGCCAACCGCACCGATGACCTAGCCGACGGGGGCAACAGTGTGCTCGCTCAAGCCCGGCGCGCGGACTGGCTGGCCCAGGCGCGGCGCGGGGTGTCCGACGATTCGTGTCCCTATCCGATCCTTCGCGCATACATGAACTCGGTGAGGATACGGGGGCTGTGCCCGTCGTGGATGCTGCGCTTGCTGGACGCCGCTGAGCTGGAACCTGACTTCACTGGGTTCGCGAGCGAGGCAGAGTTCGGTCAGTACGTGGACCGCTACACCTGGCCGCTGCTGATTTGCTCGGCAGGTCTCCAGTACCAGGGCAGCCCGAGCGAAGAAGTGGCCCGGACCTGGCGGGCATACGCAGAGTTCGCGCAGCGCTTGGATTTCCTCAACGATCTGCGAGCGGATCTGGCGGATGGACGCCTGTGTCTGCCCGCCGACGCCCTCACCCTGCACGGGGTGACCCGCTACGACCTCGAACAGAGCCGGGACACCACTAACGTGCGCGCTCTGTTGCAGGATATGTGCGCCCGCGCCCGTACCGCGCTGAAGGAAGCACGAGCGGTGCTGGAAGTGTGCGATCCAGGCCAGTTGGTCGCGGCCCGTTCGCTGCTCGTCCTTCAGGAACGGCAGCTCGATGACATCCAGCACTCCCGAGCGCGTATCCTCCGGCGGCCGGTCGGCTTCCACCGCCCAACGATGGTTCGCACCATACTGAGCGCCTTGCGGAGGTAGCCCGAAACTCCTGTTCGCCAATCCCTGCCTACCGATCGTCAGCAGCCGACGTCGGCGGACGGAGCTCGTGGAACCAGCCGTGAAGGGCCTGGGTGACCTTGTCCATCCGGAACCGGTAGCCCAGGATCTGTTGGCACTGCGAGTCGACAGCGGCCGGCCACACCGCCGGAGACGAACCACTCGACCCCCGTTCAGACCCGCTAGCTGCATGACACCTGAGACCGCGCGCCGCGTGGCGCTGTTTACGACGACGCTGAATCCTTGGGAGAACTTGCGACGCCGAAGCCGTCCGGCAGAGCGGCGACGGCAGCGAGACTGCGCTCGAATAGCGGCTGCACACGAGCTCGTTGGAACACACAATAGGTGGGTCATAGTCGTCGAAGACCCGGCCCTTGAACAGGTCGGGCACGAGCACGTCGTGCCCGACGGCACGCAAGCGCTCCGCGGCGAAGGCGCGCCGTGAGTTCACCACCGATACCGCTGCGAGGCTGGCACGGGAAGGAGGTCGTGCTGCCCCGGGGTCGGGCATACAGGCAGCTTCTTCGCCGTGCAGCCAGAAGCTAGCAGCCGGTTGATCAACACCTTTTTCGACACCGGCAAGGTCGACGACTCGCTCTACCAGCCGCAGACGGTCTACTTCACGCCAGCGAACAGCTTCGGGAAGATCGCCAAGGTCTCCCTCGGCTTGGCGCTCGCGCTGGCGACGCTGACGGTGCTTTCCGCTCCAAGCCGGAGACACCCACCGGCGCTGGGACGCGCTGACAGGCTTGTACGACGAGCTATCGACTGCGATGTCGGCCGTCATGCAACTGGATCGCCTCACCCGCGTAGCGACCCGGAACGACCCCCGGCCCGTCGTGATCATTCGCGATCAACATGCTTGTCCTTCCCCGAAACCCAACCAGATAAGGAAGAACGTACAAATCAGCACTGACAATTATCGTGCGCGAAATCCGTGGTGATGAGCTGCAAGCTCGTCTGCCATCCGCTGATCGCTGCACAAGGAAACGTTCCGGCGGGGAACGCCGGGCGGCACTCCGCAGTTCAGGCTGCGGCATCGGCGAGTTCGACTGCATGTGCCGCGAGCCGCCGCACCGCCTTGCTGCACCGGACACGGATCATGCCTGCACTGGTATCGAACCGACGAGCAGACTGGGTGCTGGTCATGCCGTCGACATAGACACTTCGCAGCAGCGCGATGGTCGAATCGTCGATCAGCCGCAGTTGCCTGCCGGCCTCGAGTGCCTCATCTGCTTCGACGTCGACCGGCAGCGGCGAGTCGTCAGGAGTCCCGTCAGGACCGGCGGGTGACAGCAGCGCCTCGAGCGATTCACTTGACGGCCACAGCGAGACATCCCCAAATCCCAGCCACCGGTGCTCTCGTGAGACTGCTTTCAGTGTGTCGAGTGAGAGGTTCGCAGCAATCCGCACCGGGCGTCGCTGCAGTGGATAGTTGTTGATCACGCACCAGAGCAACGCAAGATAGTCGTCAACGCTCGAGCGTGGATCACGCTGAGCCATTCGCACCATCCGGCCGATGAGCGCCTGCAGCACCACGCGGCCCGCGACCTGGTCGCCAATGGAGACCTCGGCCAACAGCGCGGCGAGAACGGGATCGGAGTTCAGCCTGGCGGCGGATAAGACATCATCGAGCGTGCGGCAGGGAGCCAAGGCGTCGTGTTGATCAGCCCAGCGGGCCGCTATTTCCCGGTGGTCGCGGACGAGCTCGCACCACTCTCGATCGAGCGCCTCGACAATGCTGAATTCCCGCCGCCTGCCAGATGCGCTCGCCATAGGGACGACTTTGCCCAGCGTGTGTTGTCCACTGTGTTGGTCGAAACGCCGCTGGTGTCGCCCATCCCGGCCCCGGTGTTGTCAGTACGACAATGCCTACCTGCGCAGCGCGGTCGGCTCACGGTGTGTCGCGCGATGAGTGTTTGAGGTCCTGGCCAGCGGGAACCCTCCACGATGGCAACCGCTTACATCAGGAGGCGCCATGAACACCGACGAGGACCGGATGTTCGCTGTGATTACCGGAGCGTCCAGCGGCATCGGCTATGAGTTCGCGAAGGTCTGCGCTGAGGAGAATTTCCAAGTCCTCGTGGTCGCCGATCATGGCGTCGACGAAGCGGCGGAGCGGCTGCGGGCCGGCGGCGGGGCAGTCACCGCGCTTCAGGCAGACCTGTCGACGTTCGACGGCAATGAAGGCGTCGCCGCAGCGATACAGCAGAGTTCCAGCCCGTGGACGTACTGGCCTTGAACGCCGGTACAGCCGTCGCGGGCCCGTTTCTGGACACGGCCCTGGAACGCGATCTTGCGCTGATCCAATTGAACATCGGGTCGGTGGTCCATCTGTCGAAGCGCCTGCTGCCAGCCATGGCCGCCCGCGGCGAGGGCCGGGTGTTGATCACATCATCGATCGCCGCAACTATGCCGGGGCCCTACTACGCGACGTATGCGGCTTCGAAGGCCTACCTGTTGTCCTTCGCGGAGGCGATCCGGTACGAGCTCAAGGACACCGGGGTCACCGTCACCGCGTTGCTTCCCGGACCGACCGACACCGACTTCTTCGACCGAGCGGGCATGCAGAACACGCCGGTGAACGAGGCTGACAAGGACGACCCCGTCGAGGTGGCACGCGACGCCTTCAAGGCAGTGATGGCGGGCGATGAGAAGGTGGTGGCCGGATCGGTGAAGAATCTGCTCCAGGCCACGGCGGCACGAGTGCTACCCGAGCAGGTCAAAGCCGCTCGGCACGCCGCTCAGACCAAGCCCAAAGACGTGGAATAGAGGAGTGACATGTCAGCAATTACCTCGTTGACGATGAACAACGGCTTGCGGATCCCGCAGCTCGGCTTCGGGGTGTTCCTCGTCCCGCCGGAGGAAACCAAGCAAGCCGTTGCCGAAGCACTCAAAGCCGAGTATCGGCTGATCGACACCGCGCAGGGCTACCGAAACGAGGAAGGTGTCGGTGCCGCGATCGCCGAGAGCGAGGTTCCTCGGGAGGAATTGTTCATCACCACGAAGCTGACCAATAGCGAGCACGGCTACGACAAGACGCTTGCCGCTTTCGACGGCAGCATGGAGAAGTTAGGCCTCGACGTGCTCGACCTGTTCCTCATCCACTGGCCGCTGCCGATGTTCGACCAGTACGTCGAAACCTGGCGGGCGTTCGAGAAGCTGCTGGCCGACGGGCGGGTGCGCTCGATCGGCGTGTCCAACTTCGAGATCGCGCACCTCGAACGACTCCTTGCGGAGACGGATGTGACACCGGCGGTCAACCAGGTCGAGCTGCACCCCGAGTTCCCGCAGGAGGAGCTTCGCGAATTCCATCAGGAGCATGGGATCCTCACCGAGTCGTGGGGTCCGCTGGGTCAAGGCAAGGGCCTGTTGGAGAACCCTCACATCCTCGAGGTGGCGCAACGCAAGGACCGTACGCCGGCCCAGGTCGTGCTGCGCTGGCATGTGCAGCTGGGCTGCGTCGTCATCCCCAAGTCCGTGCATCCCGATCGGATGCGGGAGAACATCGACCTGTTTGATTTCGAACTCGATGACGTCGAGATGGCCGAGATCTCCAAGGTTCGGACCGGCCAGCGTCTCGGCGCCGACCCGAACGTTTTCGCGATGCGCTAGCGGTTGGTGTTGTCGAAGTCCCGCTAGGGAGAGTCCCTAGTTCTGAGCCACAGCTTGTAACGACTCGGTACCTTCGTCCATGCTGAGGCCGCGGCTGGCCAGCGCGAACCCCAGCGCAACCAGCAGGTAGCCGATCGCCATGATGATCAGAATGATCACCGACTTGCCGTTGGCGGGCAGGATCACCGCAGCGATCACGGCGGCAACCACGAGCGCCACATTGAAGATCATGTCGTAGATCACGAATACCCGGCCCTTGAACTCATCGGCCACATGCGCCTGAACCAGGGTGTCGACGCAGATCTTGAGGATCTGCGCGGTCAGGCCCAGCAAGAATGCTGCCACCATCAACGGCACGCGGGCGTAGATCGCACCGGGCAACACCTGAAAGACCGCCGATGCCAGCAGGCAGATGATCATCGAACTCCGCAGCCCCAGACGAGCGCTCATCGGCGGAGTCACCACGGAGGCGAAGACGAAGCCGGCCCCGGTGATCACCACGACCAAGCCGAGGTCGGCGATGGCAGGGTCGATCTGGTCAGGACTGTGAAAGTAATTGCGAAACACCAAGATCGTCGCCACGGTGACAATGCCGTGGACGAGCCGGTGTGCCGCGATCGTCAGCAGCCCGATGCCAGCAGCGCGCCGCCTCCGCAGGTGCGCAAGCGCCTCAACCAGGCCGCTGACGACGTCGCGTGCTCTCGTGGTCGCTGTGCCGTCCGGGCCGAGCTGCCGCCGCGGGATCAGCAGCGCCAGGCCGGCGCTCAGTACAAATCCGGCCGCGGCGACCAGAAACAAGATCGCATTGGCCTCGTAGTCCGGCATCACGTGGCCCAAGATCAGGCGCAAGGGCGTCGCCACCGCGACGCCGATCAGCAGCCCGGCCGGACCCACGGTCGGTACCACCGAGTTGGCGACCAGGTACTCGCTCGGATCGATGGTATGGGGAAGTGAGGCGGACAGCGCGGCCAACAGGAACCGGCTGAGACTCATGGCAACAAGCAGGCCGCCGTAGATGAGGGTCTGCGCCCCGGTGGTCCGCAACCCTGTTGCGACCAGGAATGCGAGGCCCAGGGTCACCGCTGCCCGTAGCAGGTTGCCAACCAGAAGCACCTGCCGACGGGACACCCGGTCGATCACGATTGCGGCGAACGGTCCCAGGATCGAGAACGGAAGCAGGGTGATCGCCAACACGACCGCGATCGACGCCGCATCCGGCTGCCGCTCGGGCGAGAAGAGCACGTACGCGGCGAGCGCGACCTGAAGCACTCCGTCACAGGATTGGATGGCGACGCGAAGTGCCAGCAGCCGCCGGAAATATCGGTGCCGCCACAACTGCTGCAGGCTCCGAAACACAGCTCGCCGCTGGGGCTGGCGCCCGCTTTGCTCGCGCGATTTGCTGGCGAACTCCATCCTCAACCTTGCGGGTACTTCTTCACATACTCCGAGAGCTTGTCCTTCTTCATTGCACTGGACAGCTCGGCCATCTTGGCCGTGTCCACAACGTCAATGCTCTGCCCGTCGCGCGTCGTGTCAAAACCGGAGATGGGCGCCTGCAGCAGCTCGATGTCCTTGCCGGTCAGTCGTAGCGAAAGCGCGGTGCGCCTGATCTCGGCGTCGCTGAGATCATTGTCGACCGTAAGGTGCTTCGCCACATTGCCGATGAAGCTGATGAATGTCGCCGGATCGGAGATCACCTGTGCGCTCAGGCCCTTCTGCACGATCGCCTTGATCACGTTGCGCTGGTTCTCTGCCCGATCAAGATCGCCTCCAGGCAGCAACTTGCGCTCCCGGACGAACCAAAGTGCTTCCTCACCTGCGATCGCGATCTTGCCTTTGGGATAGTCGAATCCGTGTGAGCTGAAGGCGTTCTTGTTGGTGACCGTCACACCGTCAAGGTCCTCCGTGAGCCTTATGAAACCTTCGAAATCGATGAGCGCCACATGATCCATCCGGACGCCGGTCAGATTCTCCAGGGTGCGGACGGCCAGCGGCGCGCCTCCGAAGGCGAACGCCGCGTTGATCTTGTTCTTGCCATAGCCGGGGACAGTGACGTACATGTCGCGCGGGAACGAGATGATGTAGGCCTTGTTGCGCTTGGCATTCAAATGGACTACCAAGATCGTGTCGCTGCGCCCGTTACCTTCGTTGCCAGGATCGCGGCTGTCGGAGCCGAGCAACACGTAGTTCAGCGTGCCGGTCTCCTGCGCCTCCTTGGGGGGACGTATGGAGGATTCGTCGGCGGGCAACTCGACGCCTCGGTTGAGGTTCTTGGTCAGGCTGCGGTCGATTGTCGCGGCGTAGAGCAACCCAGCGCCGATGGCCGCGACGAGCAGGACGGCCACGCCGATCAAGATTTTCGGCAGCAGGCGACGCTTTTTGGGCGGGCTGGCCTCGTCGCCTGGTCCCGACTCGCGCGTCACGGTGGTCTGGGTCATCGGCTTCCTTTATCGGGGGAAGAGCACCGGCAGTCTATGCGGCCGGTCCGGTCTGTCCGGGCGTTCGCGATCGATCGTTACGTGACTTGCCGCGCAGCCGCGGGATGGCGGTCACCGTTACGATCTCTATATGTCACGCGCTGAGGAGGCTGCCCGTCGGGCCGAGCTCGCGGCAGCGCAGGAGCGCGGCGAATCGCGCCAGGCTCAGAAACTCATCGAGGAATTCGTGGCCACAGCCAAGGCCAAGGGCATCGCTCCCGGTCGGCTGCGGGCGACGCTCTATACCGGCCAGTCGGTAAAGACGGACAAGGTCGGCTGGTACCTCCGCAAGAACCAGAGCCTCGCCATCGGTGAGGACGGCTCGTACTACGTGTTGACCGTTCCAGGCGGCCTGCGGGAGCGACTTTCCGGTGTGAAGCTGAAGGCGACACCGCCACCACTGATCGTCGGCAAGGGTGGCCGCGACGGCGAGTCCGGTGACCTGGCGGACTTCCTCAAGTGGAGGCTCGAGGCCGGGTAGCTCAGCGCAGTTCGGCTGTGGATGTCGCGAAGTGGGCGAGGGTGCCGGCGATTGGCCGCATGTAGTGGTTGAGCACGTGGCGATCTCCAGCAGGGTCGCCACACCGGGGCCGTTGTCGACGATACCCGGGCCGTCCTCGACCGAGTCGAGGTGGGCGCCGATCATTATGACCTTGCCCGGGTCGCCGGTCGCCAGCGGCGCTGCTGCCACAGAACGCGAGATCCCCACGACGGCGAGTCTGACAGGCGACGCGGTTAGCCCCCAAGGTCGAAATCAGCATGAGCACCTCCACACTGAAGGTCGTACGGCAGGCCGAGTCACGCCGAGCCCAGCACTACGGCGGTGATAAGGGTCCCTCGTTTGCGGGTCCAGCGGCCGTGGAGGCGGCGGATTTGGCGCCCGTCGACGATCAGACCATCGCGCAACAGCAGGGCCGCGAAGGTTCGGTCTCGTGGGTTGATGAGGATCTCGGCCTCCTGGTGGTCGAGCCACTCGCCGACCAGTGGGAACCATGCTTTGTAGGTCGCCTCCTTGGCGCTGAACAGCAACCGGTCCCAGTTCGGGCTGCCAGGCTCCGGCTGAGTCATGGCGAGGCGATCCTGTTCGGCGGGTGTCGCGACAAGGTCGAGGACGCCATCGGGAAGCGGTGCGTCGGGCTCGGCGTCGATGCCGATAGCGGAGATCCGCCGGATCAGACCGACAGCGGCCGCCGCGTAACCGGCACAATGAGTCATGCTTCCCCGCACCCCGGCCGGCCAGGTGGGTGCGCCGCCGACGCCAGGCAGGATCGGAACCCGCGCGTAACCCAGCCGCGCCAGACATGCTCGCGCACAGCTCCTCACGGCCGCGTACTCACGCCGTCGTGCGTCCACGGCCTGGGCGATGATCTTCTCCTCCTCCGGGAAGAGGGCCCCACCGGGTGTCTCGCCGAAGCACTCCTCGCTCTCGACGTCAGCCGGGAGGATCATCCCAAGCATGACGCCGACCAAGGCTTTATCGCGGGGCTAGGGGGGCGCGGGCCGCGGCCCGTGCCGACCAAGAAGCTGCGGTCAGCACGGCGTTCTGTTTTGTCCGGCGGAGACATCGCGTCCATCGACCTGCCGAGTCCTTCTGGCTGGACCATTAGCAATCGTCCGCTAGCACCCGTTCGACCTCGTCGAGCCTCTCGACCAGGTTCACCCGGTCAGG
Organism: uncultured Actinomycetota bacterium; assembly: GCA_963759635.1. Lineage (GTDB taxonomy): Bacteria > Actinomycetota > Actinomycetes > Propionibacteriales > Propionibacteriaceae > Microlunatus. Next base: position 98,866 of record CAVXAP010000021.1, on the reverse strand, counting down.
GTCAGTGGGCGCACCGCCCGCCTTGACCTCCCGGCCGGTGACCAGCAAAACCATGGTTTCCAATCGGTCCGCCAGACCGCATTCGATGGCAGTCTCCAGTCCCGCCAGAGCGGCTGCGCCGGCGGGCTCGGCGCCAACACCCGCTCTGCCGGCCAGCGTCGAAACCGCATGCAACAGTGCGTCATCGGTGACAGCCACCATTCCTCCGCCGCCTCGGCGCATCACGTCCAGCACCGCATCACCGATGGCCGGGCGCACCACCGCGATGCCGTCGGCGACCGTGGCGGAGGGATCGAGCTCCGCAGGCCCGGCTGGAGCACCGAGCCAGGCCCGCACCAACGGCTGGCAGCTTTCAGCCTGCACCCCGATCAGGCGCGGCCGCCGCGGAGCGAGGCCACAGCTGACGAGTTCGCCGAAGCCCTTGTAGAGAGCCACCAAGGTAGGGCCGTCGCCGACCGGCACGATCATCACGTCCGGAATCCGCCGGCCGAGCTGTTCCCACACTTCGAAGGCCACCGTCTTCTTCGCCTCGATGGTGAACGGGTTAACGCCGGTGTTGCGGTCGAGCCAGCCGAACGTGCGGGCGGCGGCCCGGGATAGGTCGACAGCGGCCGCGTAGCCTTCGCGGACCTGGAAGACCCATGCACCGGCCTGCGCCATCAGCGCGAGCTTCTCCGGTTGGCAGTCAGAGGACACGAAGATGACGGCTCGTATCCCGGCTGCCGCGGCACCAAAGGCGGTGGACACAGCGGCGTTGCCGGTGGACGCGGTTGTGATGGTGCCCACTCCGCGCCGCAGCCCATCTTCGATCACGAGTGCGGTGGCACGGTCCTTGTTGGACGCTGATGGGCTACGCGTCTCATCCTTGATCCACAGGCGCGGCGTGCCCAACGTCTGTCTGAGAGCGGGCGCGGACAGCAGCGGTGTTCCGCCGACGGGGACCGGGTGCCTCACCGGACCGTCGGGAACCGGTAACAGCATTCGGTATCGCCACATGGTGAACGAACCTGGCTGGTCACTGACCATCAACGCCGGGCCATAATCGTATTGCAGCCACTTGCAACCCATCAGGTCGACCGAGCCGATCACGCTGCCCACGTCTCCACCACCCTCCGTTGGTCGTGTGGCGGACAGGTGGGATAGGACCAGGTCCGGCTGTTCATCCGTACCGGCGCAGCTCGTGGAAGAAGTCGTCGATGACCTGCAGGTCGCCGCTGGACACCACCTTGTCGTAGACGTACTTGCCAACCGCGAGGTCGAGCACTCCGAGGCCGAAGGGCGAGAAGACCAACGGCCGATCCGGCGGCACCGTCACACGCCCGGCCATCACGTCGTCCAACGTGCCGAGCAGGAAGTCCCGGTTGCCCGCGAGCTGCTCGGCTAGATGCGGCGAGGTGTTGGCCTTCAGGCAGTGCTCTATGTCGTCGACGATGTTGGTCGAAGCGAGCAGAATCTCTGGCGCCAGGTCGCGCAGCGACACGTGCAGCACCAACGGATTGTGTTCGAACCACGACAGGTCCCTGACATGTGGCGTAGCGGCGACAGTGGCGAAGACCACCAGGTCGCTGGAGCGGATCACCTTCTCGGCGTTGTCGTACACCTTGACGCGGCCGGCTGTGCCCGACTGTTCCAGGTACCCGTCGAAGCCCGCCGCGCTGTCGGCGGACAGGTCGTGCACGCTTATCTCGTCGAACGACCAACCGGTGCCGACCAGGAAGGTATGGATGTAGCGCGCGATCAGGCCAACCCCGACGAACCCGATGCGTTTCGGCCGCCCCCGGCCGCGGCTGAGCTGGTCGGCGGCCAGCGCCGCCGACGCGGCCGTCCTGGTGGCACTGATAATCGATGCCTCCAGGCAGGCGAACGGATACCCGGTGTCGTAGTCGTTGAGAATCAGCACAGCCGAGGCCCTCGGGACGCCAGCCGCCACGTTCGCCGGGAAACTAGAGACCCACTTCAATCCGTCGACCCGGGTCGACCCACCAATCGACGCCGGCAGCGCAATGATCCGAGCAGACGGGCGGTCCGGGAAATCGCAGGAAGTAAGACGGCGGGTTCACCGAATCGCCGGCACCGTGCAGCCGGTACGTGGCCGCGACCAGCTCCACGATCTCCTTTTCCCGCCCCTGCAGCACGCGCTGCACCTGGGCACCGGTGATCACCGCGAACGGTGGCACCGTTGCTCGCTCGACCCCTTCGCGCGCGGTTGTATCGGAAAGCGTTGTGGTCATCGGGGCGTCACCTCCTCGATGGGCGACGCCTCGGAAAGGCGTACCGGCTCGGCCATCCCGACGAGGATCTCGCGCGGTCCCTCGTACGCCTCCCGGCTGTGCGCGGTGCGGATGTTGTCGACCAGCATCAGGTCGCCGGCCTGCCATGGCTCCCTTACGGTCTTGCCCTCGTAAACCGAGTTGATCAGCTCCACGGTCTCCTCGGTGAGCGGCTCGCCGGTGCCGAACCCGGTGTTGAACGGCAGGCCCTCGGCACCGTACACGTCCACCAGGTACTCCCGGATCTCGGCGGCGATCGTCCACTCGTTCAGGAACGCGATCTGGTTGAAGAAGCAGCGTTCTCCGGTCACCGGGTGCCGCACCACCGCGCTGCGCCGCTGCCGGGTTCGCAGTTCGCCGTCAGGTTGCCACGCGAGCTCGATCTCATTGGCCCGGCAGTAGCTTTCGATGGCGGCGCGGTCCTCGGTCCCGAACGCCTCCTCAAGGGTCGCCCCGATCTCGTCGTTGTAGCTGCGGGCGAGCAGCCAGCCGTCCCGCTCGAACCGTTCGGTCAAGTCCTTGGGCAGCGCGTCCAGCACGGTCGGCGAATCCGACACCGCAGTGGCTCCGCCTCGGGTGGGGGCGCTGAGGCAGGAAAAAAGCAGCAGGCTGGGAACCTCGAGTCGGTAGCTCAGCTCGTGGTGCATGCACATCGGTTGGTTCGCCGGCCAGGTCGCGGAGGAGTACACCCCATCGGCGTAGACCTGCCGGCGAGCGAAGGCCTCTTTCTCAGTCATCAGGGTGGTGGCCAGCCGCCGGAAGACTGCAGTGGTCTCGGCGGCGTCGCGCAGCCCAAGGCCGCGAACCAGAACCGCGCCGTGTTCAGCCACGACGGCGCGCAACGCGTCCCGGTGCTCGGCCGCCCAGCCGGTCGCGTCGCCGGTGGCCTCGGCCCGCAGGATCGGCGGCTTGCCACTCTGCAGTTCCACATCGAGCAGTGACGCCAGCGGTGACGACGACATCTCGGCTCCCTTCAGTTCAGTTGGTCGGTTATCGAGAAGCCAACATTCCGGCAGACCGCAGGACGGCCTCCCCGGTGTCGACCGGACGAGTTCGGGGGAAGTAGTGACCGCCGCCAGCGAGCTCGTGCAGCTCGACGTGTTCGGCCAGCAGCTCCCAGTCGCGGTGGTGGGCCTGGAACCCCGCCGTTGCAGGGTCGTCGGCTGCGACCACAACGGTGACCGGCGCGGATAGTCGTTCCGGCGGCGGGTTGTCCAGGATCTCGGCGAAATAACGGTGCGCCGACACACAGTCGTGGCGGTACGCGGCACCGACATGCTCGGCGCGGTCCGCCTCCAGCTCGCCGAGCTCGGTGTAGCCGCTGTCGGCGTTCAGCCACGCGGAGATCTCCGCGTTGCTCCGTTCACCGAGCTCGGTGGCGGCGGCACGCCGGTCCGCCGCGGCACCGAGCAGCTGTGCGCCGAGGAACACCCGCGGCACGGTGGTCCTGGTTCGCTGCAGCCGCAGGGCCGTCTCGACGGCGAGAGCGGCGCCGGCGGAGTGTCCCCACAGCAGCACTGTGGTCAGACCCCGCCGGTCGATCTCGGCGACCACCCGGTCGACCACCTGGGTTAACGGCGCGAACGACTCACTCGTGGCGCTGACGTCATGACCGGGCAGCTCGACGGCGTACAGCGCGAGACCGCTGCCGCGTAGCGCCCTCGCCATTGGTTCGAAGTTCACCGCGTTGCCGCCGGCGTACGGAAAGCACACCAGAGCGCCGGTCTGCGCACCATTCGATTCGGACAGTGCCTGCAGCAGCTCGAACTGCTCGTCGGACCTGCCGTCGACAACCCCCGCCAGGTCCGCGAGGATCGGATGCCGGGTGACCTCCTTGAGGGACACCGCCCGGTCGAGGGTTATCGCGAGCTTTACCGCCGACAGCGACGTGCCACCCCTGTCGAAGAAGTGGTCACGCCTGCCGATCTGCTCCTGCGGGATGCCGAGCACCTTCGCCCACGCTGCTGCCAGCCGCTCCTCGGTCGGCGTATGTGGCGCGTCGTAGTCCTCCCTGAGGACATCGAGCTCTCCGACGAGCGTCGTCAGGGACAACCTGTCGATCTTGCCGTTGCCGGTAAGTGGCAGTGTTTCCCGCCAGTAAAAGGCTGACGGGACCATGTACTCGGGCAGCGTCTCGCCCAATCGGTCCCGAAGGATGTCGACCTCGAGTGGCCGGGGGCCGGAGGGAAAAGCGACCAGGCGCTTGGTCCGGTCGGCCCCTTCTGCGACTACCACGGCTCCGTCGCGGACACCGGGCACCCGCAACAGGGCGTTCTCGATCTCGCCGATCTCGATCCGGAAGCCACGGATCTTGACCTGGTTGTCCCGGCGGCCGAGGAACTCCAGCTTCGCCTCCGGCTGCCATCGACCGTAGTCCCCGCTCCGGCAGAGCCGCTGGCCCTCGCGATGCGGATCCGCCATGAAGACCAGCCGGGTGCGCTCGGCGTCGTTGATGTATCCCCGGCCGACGCAGACCCCGGAGAAGACGATCACGCCGGGGGCGCCCAGTGGTACCGGGCAAAGGTGCTCGTCAACCACGTAGACGTGCACGTTGTTGATGGGGCGACCGAGTGGGACCCGTCCTTGGTCCGGCACCCGGTCCATGATCTCGTGTACGGCGTCGTCTGAGGTTTCGGTCAGCCCGTATGTGTTGACGAGCTTGATTCCGGGCTGGGCGGCAAACCAGCGCTGGACGAGCTCCTTCTTCACGAAGTCGCCGGTGGGCGACACGGTGTGCAGGTCCGGCAGCTCGCGGGGGTGCTGCTCAAGGTAGGACAGGACGACTTCGAGGTATGACGGCACGACCTGGAGCACCGCAGCCCGGCCGTCGATGATCGTGTCAACGAACCGCTTGACGTCCAAGATCACCTCCTGCTCGACCAGCAAGGTCCGGCCGCCGACGAGGAGTGCGGCGACGAGTTGCCAAACCGAGATGTCGAAGCACTGGGGGCCGGTCTGGGGGATCACCTCCCCCTCGCTGACCTCAAGGTCGCCGAGCTTGGCGAAGATGTGGTTGAGCATGCCCGCGTGTTCGCACATTGCGCCCTTGGGCTCTCCGGTTGAGCCGGAAGTAAAGAGGATGTAAGCGAGTTGGTCGGACGCGACGTCGACGCCTAGGTTCCCGTCGGGATGATCCTCTGCGTAGGCCGCGTCGATGAACAGCTTCTGGATTCCGGCCCGCGAGTCGAGGGCCTGGTCGAGCGTGGCGTTGCTGCCACGTTCAGTCAGTACGAGGCCGCATTCGGCTCGGGATAGGGCCGTCGCGATGCGACCGGCCGGGAAATGTGGCTCGAGGGGCAGGTATACGCCACCGGCCTTGAAGATCGCGAGGACAGCGGCCATCCAGTCCAGGTTCCGCTCGGTCACCACCGCCACGACACCTTCGTGGCGCAACCCTCGAGCCAACAGGGCTCGCCCGAGCCGGTTGGCACGGGCGTTGAGCTCCCGATAGGTCCACTGCTGGTCTCCGAGCTGGGCGGCGATGGCGTCCGGGTGCGCCTCCACCCGCTGCTCGAAGAGCTCGTGCACGCGACGGTCCGGAAGGTCCAGGCAAGGTCCGGCGAGCCCTTCGAGCTGGAAGTGGAGCTCCTCGGCGGAAAGCAGGCTCTGCCGGCCGTGCTCGGCATCCGGATCGGCGGCGATCAGCGCAAGCGCTGTGAGGTGGTAACCGGCGATCCTGGCCGCGTAGTCGCCGTTGAGCACGTCTGTCCGGTACCGCAGCCGCAGCACGGCCCGGTCGCCGTCTTGCGAAATCCCCACCCACAGCACGGTGTCTTTGGCGAGATCCGCGCCGTCGTCCATCGGATCGAACACCGTCTCGAACGATGGTGCGGTCAGTGCCAGCTCGCGCCTCAGATCATCGACTGGGAAGTCCTTGTGCAGCAGCACCTCTGACTCCACTCGATGCGTGTTCAGCAGCACCCTCCGCCACGAGTGGGGCTCCGTCGTCAGTCTGCAGGGCAACACTTGGCCGTCCGGCACAGCAAGGTAGCCGGTCGTGACCTCGCGCTCACCCGACAGCGCGGCAAGTACCTTGGCGTGCGCGGCCAGCAGCACCGAGCTGAACGGCACCGCCAGCTCGTCTGCCAGGTGACGCAATGCCCCCACGACGTCGTCGGGGATCGTCGCCTTGTGCTCGGCGATGCCGGACACCGGATCGTGGGTCCACCGCGGGATCGCGGTGAACCCGCCGGCCACGAGCACACCGCGCCAGAACTCCCGGCCGGCCTCCACTGGAATGCCCATCGAGTCTCTCCTTCGATCCTGGTTTGCCACGGTGCTACCTGCCGCCGACCAAAACGGCACCGACGTTGTCGCTGTTGTCCCGACGAGCTTGGAATCGAGGCACGGTTTCCCGCATCTCCCGGGCCGGGTTTCCCCCCACCGGGTGTGCGGTGGAACTTCCTCACCCTTCATAAGGAACGAGTCCGGGGCGAGCACTGCGCCATCGCCGATCATCACGCTGTAGAGAATCTCCGCGCCGACACCGAGGGTGCAGCCGGAACCGATGGTGATGCTGTCGGACTTGAAGACGTAGTCCTCTTGCGAGTGGCACTGGATCCAGACGCCGGCGTTGATGGTGACGTCGTCACCGATCGTCACCAGGTTCTTTTCGGCCAACTGGCCGCCGTCATCGAACAGTCTTCTACCGACCTTGACACCCAGCAGCCGCCAGATCGTCCCCTTGAACGGGGTGCCGTTGAAAATCGCATTCACTGCCGCTTCCAGCTTGAAAAAGCGTTCTGTGCGCCAGAAGTCGATCTCGTAGATCGAGCAGTACTTCGGCGGCAGCGGGCGGAATCCCCTCGAGGCACGTTCGATCAGCACCCCGTAGGCAACACTCAAAAGCAGGGTGACAACTGTGGTCAGCGCGATCGCAGCAACGCCAAAGGAGGGGTACAGGTCCCACGCGAAAATGGCGATCAGGAGGACGAGGTAGTAATAGAACCACCGCGCAAGCAGGAACAACCCGACGGAGACGGCGTTGTGCCTGTTCTTGGCGGCGAGGCGGCGACCCAGTTCGTCTCCGCTCGACAAGTGAGCGAATCTGTTGTCACGTTCGACCGTGCGCGGGATCTCGAAACTGGGCGAGCCAAGAAGCCCGACGCCCTCACGGATCTCCCCTTCGATCGGGACTAGGACCTTCGTCGCGAGGAGACAATTGTCGCCCATTCTGCTTTGCGAGGGATAGGCGATGTCGTTCCCGAGGAAGCTGTGTGCCCCGATCGATGTCCGGGACATGCGGAAGGACGTGCTGGTGTAGTCGGCGTTGATGATCGACAGCCCGCTGGCGACTACAGTCCCGGTGCCGACAGAGCTCAGGTACGGGGTGTCGTGCTTGAGTGATGAGCCGAAGTTCGACCCGGTCTGTACAACCGGGGAGAGTTTGTACCCGAGGCAGCGCAGGTAGGGGACGATGAAGGAGCTGTCCCCCAGGAGTTCGGTCAAGAACGTCGAGTTGGACAGCCGTGCGATTGTCCGGTGGAGCGAGTCGTGGATGCCGTACAAGGGATAGACCTTGCCCGGTTTGATGGCCAGGTTGATCACACGAGGGACGGTGAAGATGACAACGAGTCCGCCGAGGATGGGTCCGAAAAAGAATAGAAAGGAGACGGCCAGGAGGTCGAGGTAGAACGCCTGGTCGCTGAAGGTCACAGCGGCTGGGCCCAGGAGTGCTTGGACCCGGGGCACCGTCAGCAGTACCTCCACGCCGCCGATCGCCAGCGGAAGGTACAGAACCAACATTGTGAGCAACTGCCCGCCGGCGTAGACGACACGTCGCAGGGTGCCGCAGGACGCCGGCTCGACTGTCTGGTAGTCCACCTCGGTCGGTTGGGCCGGGGAGCCGTGCCAGCGATCGCCATCGGGAACAACCTGCCCGGCGTGTAAGGATGACGCGTGGCCCAGTTGGGTCCCGTCGCCCATCCAGGTATCTATGTCGATCACCGTCATCTCGCCGACCAACACGTCCTTGCCCAGAGTGACCGCCCCGGTCTGGATCAGGCCAGCGTGGGCTCGGTAACCAAGGAAGAAGCAGTCCTTGCGGATGACGGTTCCGTCGCCGATGGTGAGCAGGTCGGTGCATATAGGCACGTTCCGGGAGAGAATGAGAACACCCCGCCCGACTTTCGCACCCAGTGCTCTGAGGTACAGCAGGTACAAGGGCGAACCAACGAACAGCACAAGGGGATTCGACTGGACCAGCGTCTTGACGATCCAGAAGCGGACGTACGCCAGGCTCCAAATGCGGATCTGCTTGGGCTTCCAGCGACCGATCAAGATCCACTTGACCAGGATCGGGAAGCTGGCCATAGCGAGAAAGCCCGCCGCTCCGAGCAGTGCTGACCGCAGGTAGATGTCGACAAGGCCGGAACCGGCAGTGATCCACTCCAAGCCTCGGATGCCAACCAGAGCGGCGAGGTAGGAATATCCAAGGAACGATAGGAGCTGCAGCGCGCCGCACAAGAGGTATTCCTGAGTGCTGGCTGGCTTCGGCGCTTCGATCGACGCCGGGTCCGACCCTGCGACAGCTGTGGGCGTGGCGTCCGTCAGTGCCGTGGCCAGGCTTCTGACAGTGGGGTGTTGGTAAATGTCCTTGATCGATACCGATGGCAGGTCTGGCCGCTTTCTGACCCGCGCACAGAACTGGGCCATCACCATCGAGTCGGCGCCCAGATCATCGAAGAAGTTGCTGTCCACCGACACCCGCTCGACGCGCACGACATCCGTGAGTATGTCGGCGAGGACCCGCTCGAGGGGGGCGGGCGCGTCGTCCGCGAGTGCCGTGGCCAGGCTTCTGATCGTGGGGTGTTGGTAAATGTCCTTGATCGATACCGATGGCAGGTCTGGCCGCTTTCTGACCCGCGCACAGAACTGGGCCATCACCATCGAGTCGGCGCCCAGATCATCGAAGAAGTTGCTGTCCACCGACACCCGCTCGATCTGCACGACATCAGCCAGCAGCTCAGCGAAGATGCTCTCGGTGCTCGACTCCGGGCGAGCGCCGCTGCCCTGTCCGGTGGGCGACTCAGCCAGACCGACTGTCAACGCATCGAGAGCTTCTTGCACCATCTCAGGCGGACTCCGCAGCAGCGATCAGCTCGTCGGAACTGAGCACGTCCTCGCCGTACAGATCCTGCACCCAGTTGGAGTGGTAGACGGTGTCGAGATAGCGCTCGCCGAAGTCTGGGGCGACAGCGACCGCGGTGAGGTCTTGCGAGCCATGCAGGCTCAACCAGCCCATCGCACCGCTGACCACTGTGCCCGTGGAGCCGCCGAACAGGAACCCCGTGCCGGCCAGTCGATGGCAGGCACGGATGGTGTCCGCCTCCTCGACGTGTACGACGTCGTCCACGTAAGACCGGTCGAGCATCGGCGGAGTGACGCTCGTGCCTACCCCGGGAATCATCCGGCGTCCCGGCGGACCGCCAAAGGTCACCGAGCCCACGCTGTCCACTGCGACGACCCGGACCGGGCGGTCCGAATCTCGGAAGTAGCGTGCGCAGCCCATCAGGGTCCCGCAGGTCCCGGCCCCGACGAACAGCACGTCGAGTTGCGGGAACTGGCGGTCGATTTCCGGCGCCGTACTGCGGTAGTGCGCCTTCCAGTTCTGCGGATTGGAGTACTGATTCAGCCATACGTAGCGGTCGTCGGAAGCGCACAACGCACGGACGTAGTTGATTCGCGCGCCGAGGAAGCCGCCGACGCGATCTGGCTCTGTGATGACATGGACTTGGCTGCCGAACGCCTGTATCAATCGCCTGGTCGACAAGTTGCAGCGGGAGTCGGTGACGCACAAGAACCCGTAGCCCTTGTTCGCCGCGATCATGCTCAGCGCAACGCCCAGATTCCCGGATGAGGACTCGACCAGGACCGACCTCGGCCTCAGGACTCCGTCCCGCTCGGCCGCTGCCACCATTTCGGTTGCGGCCTTCAGCTTGATCGACCCGGCGAAGTTGAAGCCCTCACACTTCAGGAACAGCGACTGCCCGAACGTCGGCTCAAGATCGACGTAGAGCTCCTCCTCGTTGAAGCCCTGGGGCGTCGAAATGATAGTCACCTTGGTCTCCGTCCCTACAGCAGCGCAGTCCGCTGCTGTCCGTAATTGCGTAGCCGTGGGTTGATACCGTCACGCACCAGGTATTCGAGGAGAGCCGCCGCATGGATGGGCGCGGCGGTACTCCTCCCGAGCGGACCCGCGGCGTCAGGCGACCTGCTCGGCCTTTGTCCCACCCGGCGAGCATCGCCGGATGCGATGCCGATCGCATCGTGGCCAGCAGGAATCCTGTGGTACCTGCCAGCAGCAATCATGTGAAGGCCGTTGTGCCGGTTGTTCAGCGAACCTGCGCTCCACAGGCAGTCGATGTACTCCCGTCCGTCGAGGTCGCGCATGATGCCGTCAGAGGCAGTGTCGAAGATCGCGTCGGCGCTCCGCCAGCAGCTACGAATCTGAGATTTCCGACGCTCGTACACTGCCGTGTTCGTAACGTCAATGGTCGTGGACATCGCATATCTCCCCGCCGAGAAATCGAGTTAGGTCCAATGGGCGGAAGCGAGAACCGACGCCGGAAACGGGAGATAGGCACGACTGGTAACGACGCCTTTCGCGCCGTTGTCTGTGCTAGTGCGCTGCCCCCGCGACGCACCAGCGGCGCTAACCCCGCCCTCATTTGGGCCACAGCTTCCACACAGAGTCGTACGCAGCCGAACCTGTGTTGGTTCAAGCGGGTTGCGGATTAATGTGAGCTAGCTTCGACACGAAATGGTAACGGAGTTCGATGCGGGAAATCGGTCCGTTTCGGCCGCAAAATTTGCGGCCATAGGCCTATCGGCCGGGGACTACAGGTCTTCCATCGCCGCCGCTGACCTCTTGACCTTCACAAACTTCATGTAGGCGTTCACGACCTTTGCCGGCTCACCGCGCATCATCAGCTTGCCGCGGTCCAGCCAGATTGCCTCGTTGCACATCTCCTTGATGCTGCCGAGTCCGTGGCTGACCAGGAACATGGCTCGAGCACTGTCACGCAATTCGGCCATCTTGGCGTTCGCCTTCTCTCGGAAGTGGGCATCGCCGGTGGACAGCGCCTCATCGATCATCAAGATGTCGGGCTTCATGTGGACGGCAACGGAGAACTCCACTCGTGCGGACATGCCCGAGGAGTACGTCCGCATCGGCATGTCGATGAAGTCGCCAAGCTCGGTCCATTCGGCGACCTCGTCGGCACGCTCCTCCACTTCCCGGCGAGACAGGCCGGCGGCCAGGCCGCCGAGGACGATGTTCTCCCGCCCCGACAAGTTCCTGTTGAAACCCACGCCGAGCGCCAAGAGGGTGCTGGCCCGACCCCAAACCTCGATCGAACCGCTGGTGGGCGGCAGGATGCCTGCCATCGCTCGCATCAGCGTGGACTTACCGGCGCCGTTTGAGCCGATGATGCCCATGGCGGTACCCGTACGCACCTCGAAGGAGATGTCCTTGATCGCCTCCACTTCCCGCACGGCGCGCTGCCCGCGGCCAAAACGGACCAAGGCCTGCTTCAGCGTCGGCTTGCGTTCGAACGTCGTTCGGTAGGTAATGGAGAGGTCACTGACCTTGACTGCCAGCGGGTGCTCGCCGTTAGACAAGACGGACAGCAAACTCACGCTCCCTCGAGATGAAGTACAGGAAGCCGATCACTGCGGACGCAATGGCCCAGACTGCCGCGGATATCCACATATACGGGGTTGGGAACGCGTCGTTCTGCAACAGTTCGGTGTAGCCGCCGATCATGGAATACAGCGGGTTGAGCTGGATGAGCGTCATGATCGGCCCCGAGAATCGGCCGACCACGTGTTCTGGCGCCCACAAGATCGGGGACAGGTACATCCAGATCCGCACGAAGAATGGCAGAAAGCTTGAGGTGTCGCGGAAGTAGACCTGGAGTGCGGCGAAGAAGGCTGCGAGCCCCATAGCAAAGACGATCATGGTGCCCAGAAAGTACAGAGACAGCAGCATCTTGAACGACCACACGTGGGTCAGAAAGATCGCGTGGAACACGAAGTAGACCGGCACGGTCGGCAGGAAGCGGAAGAACGCCGTACGTACCGCCGACAACGGAATCAGCAGCCGGGGAAAGGGGGTATTCAACAACAGCTTGCCCGAGCTCGTTACTGATTTCGCGCCGCTCGTGATCGAGGTTCCCACCAGCTGGAATGCGAAGATCCCTAAGGTGAGATGGGCGAAGAAGGCCGGCTCGCTATGACGGCGGATGATCGTCACGAGAATGTAGTAGACGGCGGCGAGCAGCAGCGGGTTGAGTACCAACCATGCCTGCCCGAAGAACGTCGACGTGTGGGCCCCGCGCATATCGGCCTTGCTCATCTCGGCCGCGAAGGGTCGCCGACGCCACAGCTCACGGAAGTAAGGAATCAGCGGAGGCAGGCCCGCTCGGTGCGGTCCGTAATGGTGGTAGACGGGCTCGAACTCCGCCTGCCGCGGACGGCTTGTCGCAGTCATCGCGACGCTGCCCTCTCGATGCCCATGGCTTCTGATCTCTCGTACCTTCACCTAAGTCGTCTTCTCTGTCCTACGCGCTGACGGCGACCACGGATGAATAGTCTGCCATGCTCGGGCACAGCCGAACTGACATCGCGAGAGGCCGTCGCCGGCGCTTCAGCACTCGCTGTCACGCCCTATCTCAGCGCGAGGAGGCAGCAACCGGAGTGTGGTTTCGCGGGCCACGGATCCGCATGTCGGTCGGTCGACCGCGGCAAGCCCCGCACCCTGGCTCAAAGGGTGGGGACGGATGAAGGCGCCTGCGCTGGCCAGCTTTCTCAGCTCACGACTGCTGATTGGCCCACCAGGCCAGCAGCTCCTCGCGGGCGCGTTCCTCGCCGAGCGGACCCTCGTCCATCCGCCGCTCCAGCAGATACGCGTACGCGCGGCCGACGTCGCGGCCCTCGGAGATGCCCAAGATCTCCATGATCTGGGTTCCATTCAGATCGGGCCGGATCGCCTTCAACTCCTCATGCGCCGCCAGCTCCGCGATCCGTCGCTCCAAGTCGTCGTACGCCGCCCGCAGTCGTTCGGCTTTGGCTGTGTCACGCGTCGTGCAATCCGCCCGCGTCAACACGTGAAGCCGAGCCAGCTGGTCCCCGGCATCACGGACATAGCGACGAACCGCGGCGTCGGTCCAGACGCCGTCAGAACCCTCACCGCCGCTGTAGCCGTGGAAGCGCAGATGCAATGCAACCAGATCGGAGACGGCCTTGATCTCCTCGCCGCTGAATCGCAGCGCCGCCATCCGCTTTCGCACGAGCTTGGCACCGACGACATCATGATGGTGAAACGACACCTTCCCGCCCGGCTCGAACCGCCGGGTCGCCGGCTTGCCGATGTCATGCAACAGCGCCGCCAGTCGCATGATCAGATCCGGCTGCCGCGGCAGCCGATCCTCCAGCTCGATCGCCTGTTCCAGCACGGTAAGGCTGTGCTGATAGACATCCTTGTGCCGGTGATGCTCATCTCGTTCCAGCCGCAGAGCTGGTAGCTCAGGCAGCACTTTCGCCGCCAGTCCCGTCGAGACCAGCAGGTCCAGGCCAGGCCGCGGCCGATCGGTCAACAACAGCTTGCTGAGCTCGTCGCGAATCCGCTCGGCGGAGATGATCGAGATGCGATCCGCCATATCCCTCATTGCGGCGACCACCTCGGGGGTGGGCCGGAACCCCAGCTGGGCGGCGAAGCGTGCCGCGCGCATCATCCTCAGCGGATCATCACTGAAGGAGCTTTCCGGCGTCGCGGGGGTCCGGATCACCCGGCGTGCCAGATCGGTCAACCCCCCGTACGGATCGACGAACCTCTTGTCGGGAATCGACACCGCCATGGCGTTGATCGTGAAGTCGCGGCGCAGCAGATCGGCGTCCAGCGTGTCTCCGAATGCGACCTGTGGCTTCCGGCTGTGCCCGGGATAAACATCAGAGCGGTACGTCGTGACCTCGATGACCCAACTGGCACCGCCGACATCGACCTTGCAGCCGATCGTGCCGTATTCCTTGCCGATGGTCCACACGGCTGGAGAGAACTTCCGCAACAGCTTCTCAACTGCGTCCGGACGCGCCGAGGTTGCAAAGTCAAGATCGTGTCCAAGCTTGCCCAGCAGAGCATCGCGCACGCTGCCGCCGACCAGATACAGCTCGTGTCCGGCCTTGCTGAACAACTCGCCCAGCCGGTCAGCGACCGGCGCGATCCTCAGCAGCTCGGCCACCGCCGCGGCCTGCACTGAGCTCAGCTGGAAGGTAGACACGCTGAGCGATTCTAACGTCTGGCCTGTCACGGCTGGCGCCTGGAATCCCGCGGCGTGAGCGTCGGTAATCGCGCGCCGCCGTGCTGAGCAAGGCTGGCGCGCCGCTGTCCTGGGCGAGCGAGCGAGCAGACACGCTCCTTCGTCTGCGAGCGAAATGAGGAAGGCAGCGGCAACCCAAGCGCTGGCCCCAGCGAGCGGAGCGAGCAAAACAAATTGTCCCCAGCGAGCGGAGCGAGCAAAACAAATTGTCCCCAGCGAGCGGAGCGAGCAATACAAAGGAGTGAGCGGACATGTTCTTCGTCTGCGAGCGACGACGAAGTAGCCGGATCCCAAGCGCGATGCGCGAACGCCCCAACAAATGCGAATTACGATGACTGGGTGAGGAGGTGGTGCGTGGTGCGTACAGCCCGCGCACTGCTAGCAATAGCGGCTTCGGGGCTCTGCCTCCTGCTGATGCCATCGCCGGCTGCGGCCACCGAGCCCGTCGCGTCCGTCGCCATCACCCTGACATCGATGGAGCCACAGCTGCCCAAGCGCGATGGCGAAATCACCGTCACCGGCCGGGTTACGAACATCACCAAACAGCGGCTCTACCGGTTGGAGGCCCTGTTCTGGCGAAACCAGGCGCCGATCATCGGCCGCGTGGGGTTGGAACAGGCGCTGGCATCTGAGTCCAACGACCCACTCGGCGCGCGATACACCGGGGCCTTCCAGGATCTCTTCACCGCCCAGGAGCCTTTTCTCGCGCCCAACGCCTCCGTCGACTTCAGGCTGAAGGTCAAGATCTCCGATCTCGAGCTCTCTCCCACCGATGGTGTGTATCTGATGGGCGTCCACATCTTGCAGCGCGGCAACAATGTGGCCATCGGTCGCGCTCGGACATTCGTGCCCGTGCTGGCCGCGAAGCCCAGGAACTCCCTAACGTTGACGTCGCTCGTGGTCCTGAACACCCGCCCTTCATTGGTGCGCATGGGCGTGCTGTCTGATGATCATCTGGCCGCTGAGGTAGGCCAGAACGGACGGTTGACGGCCCTGCTCAAAGCCGCGGAAACCGCCACCACGAGCTTCGCGGTGGACCCCGCGCTGATCGAGGAACTTCAGACCATGGCGGACGGCTATCAGGTGCTGGATTCGGAGGGCACCACGTCGGCAGGCACCGGCCAGGCCGATGCCACCCGGTGGCTTGAGGGCTTCGAACGACTTCAGTCGTCGCACGACGGCTATCGGCTGCTGTACGGCTCACCTGACATCGCCGCCCTGGTCCACGACGGCCAGGAAAGTGTGATCAGCGACGCGGCAAACGCAAACAAGCTGGTGGAATCGACCAGGTCACTGCCACTTCTCGTGCTTCCAGCCGGGGGCACTGCCGACGCGGCAACCGCCAAGGCGGCCGCCGCTCTGCAACCCGATGCGATCGTGCTCGCCGACACCTCTGCCAGGGGCCCAACGCCGCTGCTCGCGGGGCCGGATCAGGTGCCGATCGTCAGATTCACCAAGGCCGCCCAGGGCGGAGGGCCAGGTCCGGATCCGCGCGACACGGCAATCCACATCCGACAACGTGTGCTTGCCGAAAGTTGGGTGGAAGCAACGGCAGCGCGAGACGGTTTGGCCCACGGGCGGGTTCGCCTCATCAGCACGGCGACACAGGCTGCGGAGGGTGCTCCAGAGCTCAAGGCGCCCTGGTTGAAGCAACGCACCTTGAGCGAGCTGCTCAAAACCACACCCGCGCCTTGGTCGCAGAAGTTTCACTACAGCTCGGGCGCGCAAGCCGCTCAGCTGACCGCGGGTCAGCTCAGCAGCCTCAAGAGGTTCGACTCGAGCAACGACACGTACGCCGACCTGCTCGTCGAC
The DNA here is from genome assembly GCA_963759635.1 of uncultured Actinomycetota bacterium. GTDB lineage: Bacteria > Actinomycetota > Actinomycetes > Propionibacteriales > Propionibacteriaceae > Microlunatus. Next base: position 82,467 of record CAVXAP010000021.1, on the reverse strand, counting down.
CCGACCAACGCGCGAGCCCAAGGCAGCGCTGCAGTCGCCCGGGCTGCGAGCGCCAAGTGGCGTAAGCACGACAGTGCGCGCCGAGCTTTCCTCGGTCCGCAGCAGGCCGCCCTCGACGAGATCTTGCTGGACAAGATCCAGATCCGGAGCAGCGCCCGCGTCCAAACCGTGGCACGGCAAGGCGTCGAGTTCCCGATTACGATCAGGAACACCCTGGAAGCCGACGGAGCACACCCGGATGCCAGGGCCGTCAAGGTGAACTTGGTCTTCAACTCGGAGAACAGCCAGCGGCTCACCATCAAAACGATCAAGGCTCCGCAAATCAGGGCCCAGGACAGCTTCACCGGCAACGCCGAGGTCACCGCTAAGGCCAACGGCGTCGTGCCGGTCACCGCTCAATTGATGACCGCGTCTGGACGGCCGGTCGGGCGGCCGTTCGACATCGAGGTGCAGGTGACCCAGAACGGCACCACGGGTTGGGCAATCGCCATTGCCGCCGGCATCGTCCTCGTGGGCAGCACCTTCCTGCGCATTCGCCAGGTCGCCAAGGAACGGACCAGGACACCCAGCGGTGAACCGCCCGGGCCCTCGGGGAGCGACGGCCCAGCTTCAGATGAACTTTCCGCGCTGAGCTCCGCGCCGGCAGAGAAACTTGATGTCTGATACGTCGACACCGAAGATGAGCCCTCCCGGACCGGACTCGGGGGGGCGCGGGGGGGTCATCCCCCCCGGAATCAGCAGAGATGCTGAGGGCCCGGCGACGGAGGAGCGCCGCCGCACCCGGCGGCTGGTTTCCGCAAGCGCGTTGATGGCGGGGGGGACCGCAACCTCCCGGGTGCTGGGGTTCTTCCGGCTCATGCTGTTCGTCTACCTGTTCGGCAACGGCACTCGGCAGGCGGAGATGTTCACGATCGCCACCACCGTGCCGAACAGTATGTACATCCTGTTGGCCGGTGGCGTATTGAATACCGTGCTGGTGCCCCAGATCGTACGCGCTATTCGGAGTGACGTTGACCGCGGTGAGGCCTACACCAATCGGATCATGACCGCCGGTCTGATCGGGCTCGGGTTGATCACGGTGCTGCTCACGATCGCCGTGCCGGCGATCATCTGGCTCTATTCGGCTTCCGGCTGGAAATCCCCCCAACTTGCCGCGCAATACCAGTCGATGATCTTGCTCGCCTACTACTGCATGCCGCAGGTCTTCTTCTACGGCGTGCATGTGATGGCCGGGCAGGTGCTCAATGCGCGTGACAGGTTCGGGCCGATGATGTGGGCTCCGATCGCCAACAACGTCGTGTCGATCATGGTGCTGCTCTTGTACCTGATCGTTTTCGAGCGGACGGCAACCGGAGCACCGTTCACGACAGGTCAGGAGCTGCTGCTCGGCATAGGCTCCACGCTCGGCATCGCCGCACAGGCCGCTGTCCTGGTCCCATTCCTGCGGGCCAGCGGCTACCACTTCCGACCGCGCTTCGACTTCAAGCACACCGGGCTGGGCAAGACCTTCCGGCTGGCCAAGTGGACGCTGGGGTTCGTCCTGGTGACCCAGGCCGCGCTGGTGGTCGTAACCCGGCTGGCCAGCGGCGCCACTGTTGGTGGCAAGGGCGCCGGGCTCACCGCGTACTCCAACGCGTACGCGGTGTGGATCCTTCCGCATTCGTTGATCACGGTCTCCTTGGCCACGGCCATGCTGCCGGCGGCGTCCCGGTTCGCAGCTGCGGGTGATCGGCGAGGTGTCGCTGCGGAAACCATGCGAGCGCTGCGGCTCGCGATGACCGCCCTGCTGCCGGCGGCCGTCGCGTTCCTGGTCTTGGGGCTGCCACTGGCCCATCTCGTCTTTGGTTTCGGCCAGGGCGCAAAGGACGCCGCCTTCGTCGGCGGGGCTTTGATGGCTCTCGCCATCGGGCTGGTGCCATTCACGGTGCAATACGTCTGTCTGCGCGCCTTCTACGCGCTGGAGGACACCCGCACCACCTTCTTCCTGCAGTGCCTGATCGCCGGCGCCAACGTCGTCCTCGGCGTGGCAGTTGTGCTGCTGCTCGACAATCCAGCGCTGGTAGCAACTGGTCTGGCCCTCTCCTATTCGGCGGCGTACCTGATCGGCCTGCCGATCTCCTTCTCGAGGCTGCGACGGAAGCTTCCTGATCTTGACGCCGAAGCGCTGGTCAGGCATTGCGTACGGTTGATGCTGGCCGTGACTCCCGCGGCGATCGCAGCCTGGGTGATCTCCTGGGCGTTCGCGAGTCAGTCCGGTTCCCAGCTGGCGCTCGCACTCGGATTGGTAGTAGCCGGTCTCGTGGCGGTGGGCTTGTTCTTGCTGATGGCTCGGTTGATGCGGATCCAGGAGGTCAGCCAGATCGTGACGACCCTGTTGCGGCGGGGCGACGATTCCACAACCGCGACGTTGGAGGTGCGTGAGGAAACCGTGATCGAGGCGAGCGGTGATCGATACGCCGACTTCAGGTCCTCCGGCGATTCGCCCACAGTGATCAGGCCGCCGTCTCCTAGCATCGAAGGAGCTGGTGAGGAGAGCACAGGATCCATGGTTCAGGTGGCCGCCGCCGAGGGTGTCGAGGAAGGCGGAGAAGGCTCACAGGCTGCGACCCTTCCCGCTGGGACCGTGCTCGCCTCGCGTTATCGCCTTGAGGAGCTGATCGGGGAGTCCCAGCCGACCGTCACCTGGCGAGCATTCGATCAAGTGCTGTCCCGATCGGTGCTGGTGCATCTGTTGGCGCCTGGAGACCCCGGCGAGGACGAGCTGCTGACCGCCGCCCGCAAGGCGTCGGTGGCAACGGATTCACGATTCCTGCGAGTGCTCGATGCTGTGCACAGCAGCGATCCCTCGGTGGGCTCCTACATCGTGTGTGAGTACGCGACCGGCCAATCGCTCGAGATGATCTTGAGCCACGGCCCGCTGTCGGGGCTCGAGGCCGCGTGGATCACTCGCGAGGTTGCCGACGCGCTCGCCGGCGTCCATGGTCTGGGTCTGTACCATCGCCGGATCAGTCCGGAAACGGTGATCATCACTCCGACCGGCAACGTCAAGATCGTCGGCCTCTTGATCGAGGCGGCTCTCAGGCCGGTCGCGAATGGCGCGGTGCATGGTGCCGACACGCCTGAGCTGATTGACGTCACGGACTTGGGCCGACTGCTCTATGTGTCGCTCGTCTGCCGCTGGCCGGGTGGCCCGGCGTTCGGCCTGCCCGATGCGCCGATGGTCGGGCGCCGTTGGATGACGCCGCGGCAGGTCCGCGCCGGCGTATCACCGGCACTCGACAACGTGTGTGATCAGATTCTCGGTGATCCGCCCCGGCATCACGGGTCTGCGATCACCACCGCCGGAGCCCTCGTGACTGCGCTGACCAAGGTGCTGGGCAGCGCAGATGCCGCCCCTGACCTGGAGCAGCGGCTGCGTCAGCCGATCCCCACCGTGGGCGGACGCTCCCCCGCGCCCGATCCCGTCGTAAGCGCCCAGCCCGTCTCTTCGCTCCTCGATCAGACGACCACGCGAGAAGAAGCCATCCGCACTCGGACGATTCCGGCGGCAAGCGCCCCACCGACCACTCAACACACCCGCGTATCGGCCGGCAGGCCGCCGCAAGGACCGGCGACGCCCAACCGTCCACCGCGAGCCAGGCATGCTCTGCCAGAGCCGGCAACGCCCAACCGTCCACCGCGAGCCAGGCATGCTCTGCCAGAGCCGGCAACCCAGCAGCGCCGGCGAAGGCGCTGGATCGGCTTGCTGCTGGTGCTCGCGGTACTGCTGATCGCGGCGGGAATCATCTCCGCGATCATCTTGGATCGGCGACTTTCCGCGTCACCCGAGCCGAAGGCCTCGAGCGAACAAACAGGCACCACGTCCAACGGTGCACCGACCCAGCCCAAGAAGCTCACCATCGCCGACGCTCGAGACTTCGATCCGCAGGGCGAGGACAAGACCGAGAATCCCGACGAGGTGAGTCTCGCCTACGACGGCAACCCGACCACGCGCTGGCGTACGGTCCAATACTTCGGCAACCCGAAACTGGGCAATCTGAAGCGCGGCGTCGGCCTGGTGCTTGACCTCGATGCTCCCCAACCGGTGCACGCGGTCAAGCTCAAGCTGAGCGGCGCCGGCACGGCAGTCGAATTCCGGGTGCCGGAGACCGACCCTGCTCAGACCCCGAGGCCGCCGATGAGCTCCGACAAGCGTTGGCGGACGGTGGCCGCGGAATCGAATGCCGGCGACTCGGCGACACTGACAGCGAAGCAAGATGTGACCACCCGATATGTCCTGGTGTATCTGACCTCGCTGCCGAAGGAGGGAAACGGCTACCGCGGCGGCATTTATGAGGTCGAGGTGTTGCAGTGATCGAGGGTGAGATTCCGATTCATATCGGCGCGTAGGAAGGCGCCGGACATCAAAGAGCCCCGACCGAATCGCGGTCGAGGCTCCTTGTCAGGCAGAGCCAGTTCGTCACGCTATGTCTAGGCGTCGCGCCAAGTCTGGAACCTTTGCACGTCGTCGACTACCACGCCGTACGGGTTGAGAGCGGCCATCCGGGCGTAGTCGGTTTCGTTCTTGCCGGTGAACAGAAACACCTTGATGCCGGCATTCTTGTAGGTCCTCATTTGGCTTGAGGAAATCGATAGTTCGGCGTGGAAATAGGTACCGACACTCTTCACCTTGGAGACCGACGGCCACCCGCCGGACCCTGTCGACACGAGCGCATATTTGATCTTGTGCTTGGAGTCGGCGGCGTCCAGCTTCTTGACCTTGTTCAGAGCGCCTGACAGCCTGGAGGCCGGCGCTTCCAACTGGACGTTGGAGTACTTGATCGTGTTCCATAACTGCTTGGCTTGCGCGTCGGTGATCGTCGCGTTCTTGAGCCCGATGGCGACCTGCTTCCCAACGGAGTCTCCGTACGCGATCAGGGTCTTCAGGCGGATGAGCGGCTGCTTGTCGATGTCGGTGCGGCACCTGTCGCGGATTGAAGTCCAGAGCCAGGAGGAGACTTTGCCCGAGCAGTTGGTGATCCGGTCGAGCGTGGAGTCATGGATGACGAGGATGGAGCCCAGCTTGTCTGAATCGTTAGGGCTGTCCTTTGTCCAGTGGATGTCGCCGTCGAGGACGTCGGCGTTGTGCTCCACCGAGTATCTGTAGGAGGCCATCGTGCCTTCGCCGTGCTCGGTCGTCGCTCCGGCGCGGTGGGCAACGACGATCGCGTCCAAGATGTCGGCTTGCGCGGCAGGCGCTACCAGGATCAGGGCAGCCCCAACGGCGATCAACCCTTTTAGAGCACGTAGGGCATTCCTCATGACTCTCCTGTGTCGGTGGATCCAGGCAGATGGGCAAAAACGTTAACGTGGCGCCGCGAGGCTCGAGGCCGCTAGCACCGAATGTGTCCGGGCTGTAACTGGCCTCGCTAAATCGACACCTGAAGTGGTCGAGATGTAATCAAACCGTTACCAACCAGCGAGCCGCTGCCAAACGTTGATCGATAGAGCAGGATGGGGCACGACGTTGATCAAGGACCCGGTGGAGCATCAAGAATTGGAGAGTTCCTAGATGGCGCACCCGCTTGAGCTCTCCTACAACTGGAGGACCCCTGCGTTCTTTGCGAGCGTCGCCGCCGCGATTTGCGTTGGCGTGCTGGCCCGTGCTCGCGCGGCCGGATGGCTGTCTGCGCTCGTCGTGGTGCTCGCGCTCTGGGCGCTCATTGTTGGGTTGATCTACCTGCGCACCAGGGCCTATCTCATGGTGGACGGGTCGCACCTGACCGTCCGACGCTTCCGAAAGTTCCACACGATCGAGGCGGAGGACGTAGTTGCCGTCGCAGAATTCGTCACCCCGCATGGGCCGTGTTACCGCATCGCCGTACGAAATCCGGATGGACGAACCACACGTGTCGTCGCACCGGTCGCGCTGCTCCGCGACGGCCATTCGGCCCTCTTCACGTGGATATTGGGTCGAGCACCTCAGGCACAGCTTGACAAGGGCTCGCGTAGAACAGCGGAACAGCTGAAGACCCGGGGACTGATCCGATGATCGGTGCAGAGGCTGCATGGCGACTCGGGGCCAGTGGCGGGCTGGGTCCGGAATAGCGAGCATGCCGTGGCCGTTTCGCGGATAGGGTTTTACAGCCCACCACCAGCACATTGACGAAGGGCAATATGAGCAGCGAATCCGTACAGGACGTCATCATCGTGGGCAGTGGGCCGGCGGGGTACACCGCCGCTATCTACGCCGCCCGGGCCGACCTCAAACCGCTTGTGTTCGAGAGTGAGATCGACGCAGGCGGGGCCTTGATGACAACTACCGAAGTGGAGAACTTCCCGGGCTTCCGCGACGCCATCATGGGGCCAGAGCTGATGGATCACATGCGTGCCCAGGCCGAGCGATTCGGTGCCGAGATGATCACCGAGGATGTCGTCGAGATGGACCTGACCAGCGACATCAAGGTCGTCAAAGACGGCTACGGCAACGCCTTCTCCGCGCGTACGGTGATCTTGGCCATGGGTTCTGGGTACCGCAAGCTCGGTATAGAGGGAGAGGATCGGCTGTCTGGACACGGTGTCTCCTGGTGTGCCACCTGCGACGGCTTCTTCTTCCGTGACAAGGACATCGCCGTGGTCGGCGGTGGCGACTCGGCTGTTGAGGAGGCCACCTTCCTGACCCGATTCGCCAAGTCCGTGACCATCGTGCATCGGCGTGACGAGCTGCGGGCCAGCAAGATCATGGCCGCCCGGGCGTTCAAGAATCCCAAGATCAAGTTCGCGTGGAACTCCGTAGTCACTGAGATCCACGGTGACAAGACCCTGACAGCCATCACCTTGACGGACACCATCACCGGTGCCGAGCGCGAGCTGCCGGTTTCCGGGCTGTTCATCGCCATTGGTCACGACCCCCGATCGGAACTCGTGAAGGGCCAGGTGGATCTCGATCCTGACGGCTACGTGATCACCGACGGCAGGTCGACCAAAACCAACCTGCCCGGTGTGTTCGCCTCCGGGGACCTCGTGGACCGCACGTATCGGCAAGCGGTCACGGCCGCCGGCACCGGCTGCGCGGCGGCTCTCGATGCGGAGCGGTACCTGACGGCGCTGCACCACGGAGACCACCCGACCTTGGCCTCCGACGAGGCGCTGCTTACCGGTGCGGCGAGTTGATTTCGGTTAGTGTCAGCGGGCGCCGGCACACTGAAGGGCGCAGAAAGGAGATTCCATGGGTGCAGTAAGTGATGTGACCGACGCCACGTTCGCTGATGTCGTCCTGAAGTCCGAGAAGCCAGTTGTGGTGGACTTCTGGGCAGACTGGTGTGGACCGTGCAAGCAGGTGTCGCCGATCATCGAAGAGCTGGCCAACGCGCACGGTGACAAGGTCCGGTTCGTCAAGATGGACACCAATACCAATCCGGTGACGCCGGCCAACAACTACGTTCTGGGCCTGCCGACGATTCAGGTTTACGTGGGCGGTGAGCTGGTGAAGGCGTTCAAGGGCGCGAAGTCGAAGTCAGTGCTGCTCGGGGCAATCGAGGAATACCTGTAGCTCCCGAAAGTGGTCCCGAACCACACGATTCCGACGTGAACTCGTGTCGTACGTGACCACTTTCAGGAAGAAAAGAAGGACGAGCGAAATCAGAAGAAATCTGGGCAGAACGGTGGCTGGGACCAGCCGAACGCGGCTCCCGTGGCTGCCGCGGCGCCCTTCGTTCGCTCGGTGACCAGGCCGGCCCGGGCAAGAGCGGTGAGTGGGGTTCCGCCGAGGTAGATCGCGCTCAGGTCTCGCACATTCATCGCAAGATCAGGCCTTCTCCGGCCGCGAGTCACGCGGGTCACGGCGGCGCCATCACGACCGGCCTCCAGCCGGATGGTGCCGTTGTTGTAGCTGAGCAGCGGGTCTTCGACTCGGATGGTCACGTCAATGTCCGCCAGGTACCGACGCGCCTCAAGAGCGTGCGGTACGTCAACCATCCGGGCGTACGTTCCGTCCTGCTGCTCGGCCTTCACCGACCGAAGATCGGCGACCAGGTAGCGCACCGACTCATCCGAGGGCGCGCCCTGCCTGACGAACCTGCGTACCAAGTCAAGATCAAGAACGAACCGCCACAAGGCAGCGCGGGCTTCCGCGCTCTCTGCATCAACTTCCTCAACGCTGACCTCTGCGCCCGACTCTGACCAATCGTTCTTGACTCGAAACGCCACGTAGCCGTCCGGCCGGCCGCCGTGGTCGTAATGCAGCGCGAATCGGTACGCCGACGCGCCATGCCGCCACTGCTCGGGATCGTGCCATCTGACGACCCACCAGTCGTCGTCTCGATTCAGCGCGCCCACGCGCCGCGGCAAGAGGTCCTGATGAAGACGCTTGATGATGGGAATCGCCTGGTCGCGCTCCACCTCACCGACCGAACCGGAACCAAGATCGACATCGGGGCGGAATGTCGTCGTCTTGGTTTTGCCTGTCAGCCGCACCTGCGGGCTGGCGTGGCCGTAGCCGAAACGGCCGTAGATTGACGACTCCGAAGCCCAGAGCAGGGCAACTGGCTCCTTGCCGCGCTCGTGGATGTCGTGCAGTTGGTGCTTCATCATCTCGGTGAGCAGGCCTCGGCGGCGGTACGACGGGTGCACCGTCACAACCGTGACGGCGGCGACCGGCACCGTTCCGCCCGGGACCGTCAGCCTCCTGCTGTAGGCGCCGCAGGTGGAGATCCAGCGTCCATCGACCTGAAAACCAAAGCTGCGCTGCGGCTCGAAGACCTTGCGATGGGGCTCCCATTTCGCCGAGACGTAGTCGTCGTGAAAGCCGTGCACAACCGCCGCGAAGAATTCGTCAAGTCGCTCAGGTGTGACGTAGACCAGGTCGCGCTTGGCGAGGTGGGGCGCAGTCGAGGGCCCGGGCGTTGGTCTGGCCATCACGCTGGTGAGCTTGCCTGCTCTAGCAGTGACTCACCACGCAGCCGGGAATCGACAGGTGTCTCCAGCTCGACCGTCCGTGTCACGGTACAGAGTCGATCATGAGACTTACGAATCGCTATTTCGAGCACGTCTCTCGCCGCATGCCCGCCCTCGGTGTCAGGGAACTCGACATCGAAGTCGACGGCTATGTCGGTGACATGGTTGCCGTGCTCGCTCTTGGTGCTGTGGCCGGAACAGCTGACCTGGAAGCGGAGTGGCTCGGACCGTTTGACCGTGATGGCGTCGACGTCCATGGCTGTGCATCCGGCGATGGCGACAAGCAGCAGCTCCACCGGGGTGAACTCACCGTCCTTCTTCCTGCCGAACGACAGCGTGCCACCGCGGGAGTTCGTGGCCTCGAAATGATGCTGGCTTAGCCGGGAGAGATCGACCGTGGGCATGGGCCCACTCTCTCAGAGTGCCAAATCAAAATTGAGCCATAGCTCAACTAAGTGCTGACAACTCGGTGAGTCCCCAGGGTGAGCCATAGTCATCGGCGAGGGGACCTGGACACCCTTCACGTTCACCGCCTCGCTCTTGTCCAGCCCGAACTTGTGCAATGTCTTGAGTACGTCGATGAACTCGGCGCCGAGTCCGTACTTGAACGTCACCCGCTTGGCCTTGACCCAGAGTGGCATCAGCACGACCTCCTCGTGCTCGACGTTCACGCACTCCGCCGGCCCGATCCCGCCTGGGAAGTCGAACACCTCGGGTTCGCTGAAGGGTGGCGTCACATACAAGGTGAACGCGGCGTCGACGCCCCTGGCGGATCACGGCGTCGCCCTGCGCGGCCTCGAGTTCTTCACCCAATCCGACCCGGGGCCGAGCATCGATACTGCCTGCGGGCTCGGCTCGTACTCCCCGCTCAGCGGCATGTAGCCACGCTATGCGACCGGCCGCGCACGGCCGCGGCTGGCTACTCGGGCGCGAGAACCGGCGTGTCGTGGTGCAGGGACTCGCCGCGGAAGAACGGCTTCTGCTCGCTGCGGCGGGCGATCAAGAACATGATCGGCAGGCCGAGGACGATCGAGCCGATGCCGAGCAGGAACACGCTGCCGATCTCCACGCTGGTCCCCGGGATGGTCCAGCCGCCCAGGTAGCCGTAGTCGGGCGACCACATGTCGATCGCGCTCTTCACGAACGCGAACAGCAGGATCAGTCCGCCCAGCAGGGGCAGGATCCCCTTGATCCACAGGTCTCTGCCACCCTGGGCGATGTCCTTGCGGAAGTACCAGACACACGCGAAGGCAGTTATGCCGTAGTAGAAGGAGATCTGCAGACCGATGGCCAGCAGCACGTCGCCGTACGCATTCTCCCCCAGCAGGCTGAGCAGAACGAAGATCACGATCGCGACCCCACCGATGAACAGAGTCGAGACCGTCGGCGTCTTGAACCTGGGATGCATCGTCGCGAACTGCCTCGGGAGCGCCCGGTAGACACCCATAGCGAGCGTGCCGCGTGCCGCCGGGAGGATCGTCGTCTGGGTGGACGCCACCGCCGACACCAGGACGGCCACTAGCACGATCCAGCTCCAGTCTCCGAGCACCGGCTCGCTGATCGCGCGGAACACGTCGCCAGCGTTGTCCTCGTTGCCCAGCCCGATGCCTTCGGTCCCGACCCCGGCGTACGAGATCGCCGCCACGGTGGTGAGCAGGTACGTCGCCACCAGGATGAGCGTCGCGGCGACAGCTGCGCGTCCTGGGGTCTTCTCCCGTTCCTGCGTCTCCTCGTTCACAGACAGGATCGTGTCCCAACCCCAGTAGATGAAGACCATCAGCAGCATGCCCTCGGTCAGCGCCGCGAACCCCCCACCGTCCTCGGCGAAGAAGCCCAACGGATTGAACCAGGAAGCCTCGATCGGGATTGCAGTGTCCGGCCGGTTCGGGCCGGCGATAGCGATGAAGGCCACCACCACGAGGACGCCCAGCGCGAGGTACTGGATGCCCACGAGCACGTTCTGCAGCCAGTGGGCGATCTGGATGCCGCGGTAGGAAACCCAGGCCATGACCGCGATGAACACGACCCCCAGCACCGTCACCCAAAACGTGTTCTCCGCGAGCGAGTCGGCGCCTAAAAGCAGGAAGGTGTACTGGGCCGCGACCTGGGCCAGGTTCGCTAGCACGATGATCCCGGCGATCGTCAGCACGTACCCGCTGAACCAGCCGATCCCCGGTCCGAATGCCTTCGTCACCCAGGTGAAGGTGGTGCCGCAGTCCGGGATGACCTTGTTCAGCTCACGGTAGGCGAAGGCGGTGAGCAGCATCGGGATGAAGCCGAGCACCACCGCCACGGGGGCCAGCGTGCCGTCCTCGATCACGACATAGCCCAGCGTGGCCGCCAAGGAGTAGGCCGGTGCCACCGAGGCGAGGCCGATCATCAGCGTGCCGAAGAACGTCAGCGCGCCTTCGTTGAGCCCCTTGTGCTCGGTTAGGTCGTGTGCAGCAGGTACCTCATGGCGAGCATGACTCATCGCGGCTCGTTTCTCTGCAGTCACGGCGCCGGCCGCCGTTACGACGAAGGCTAAGGCCAATTACCAGAAAAATCCGCCAAAGATAGGGTGACGGCATGCCCGCACGCCGCGGTCGACACCCGAAGGCAGATGGGAGCGAACCGATCTGGACGCCACGGGCGATGCGGTCGTTGGCCGAGGCCGAACCCTCCGTGTTCTGGCTCGACGACCCAGCAGCACCGCCTGCGTTGCCCTCGCTGGTCGGTGCGGTCGACGCCGATCTGGTCGTCGTCGGCGGCGGTTACACCGGTCTGTGGACCGCACTGCAAGCCAAGGAGGCCGATCCCGGCCGCGACGTCGTCCTGGTCGAAGCGGCGACCGTCGGCTGGGCCGCGTCCGGCCGCAACGGCGGCTTCTGTGCCAGCAGCCTGACCCACGGCGAAGCCAACGGCCTGGACCGGTTCCCGGATGAGTTCGACACGCTCGAGCGGCTCGGCCGGGAGAACCTCGACGGCATCGTTGCCACCATCACCAGACACGGAATCGACGCCGAGTTCGAACGCACCGGAGAACTGGACATCGCGGTGGAAGACTGGCAAGTGGCGCGAACTGACCGAGTTCGCCCGGCTGCTCGCGGAGCACGGCACCGAACCGGTCCTGTTGGACCGCGAGCAGACCCAGGCGCTGGTGCACTCACCGACCTACCTCGCGAGTCGCTACGACGCCGATGGCGTGGCGCTGGTCCACCCGGCCAAGCTGGCTTGGGGTCTGCGGCAGGCGTGCCTCGACCTCGGTGTGCGGATCTACGAACACACTGAGGTCACCAAGATCACCTCCGACGGCGCCGGTCTGGCGCTGCGCTGCCCCTTCGGCTCGATCCGGGGACGGCAGGTAGCGCTGGCCACGAACGCCTTCACCAACCTGCTGCGTCGGCTCGGCAACTACATCGTGCCGGTCTACGACTATGTCCTGGTCACCGAACCCCTCTCGCCGGAGCAGCAGGACGCCGTCGGCTGGGAGGGCCGGCAGGGGCTAGCTGATCTCGGCAATCAGTTCCACTATTACCGGCTCACGGCCGACAACCGGATCCTGTGGGGCGGATACGACGTCATCTACCACTTCGGCAACCGGATCCGTGCCGAGCAGGATCAGCGGCTGGCCACACACGCCGCACTGGCTGAGCAGTTCTTCACCACGTTCCCTCAGCTCGAGGGACTGCGTTTCACTCACCGATGGGGCGGAGTCATCGACACCTGCAGCAGGTTCACGACGTTCTGGGGCCGTGCCTACCGGGACCGTCTGGCCTATGCCGTCGGTTACACCGGCCTCGGCGTCGGCGCCAGCCGGTTCGGGGCCCGAGTCATGCTCGACCTTCTGGATGGCGCAGACAACGAGCGCACGAGGCTCACCATGGTGCGAACCAAGCCAATCCCCTTCCCACCCGAGCCCTTCCGCTATGGCGGGATCCAGCTGACCCGATGGTCGATCGATCATGCCGACCGTAACGGAGGGAACCGAAACCTCTGGCTGCGCACCCTCGACAGGATGGGACTTGGTTTCGAATCCTAGTGGGCTGCGCCTTTGCAGCACCGCGACGAGCCCGATACGACGACATGCGGCAACCGAGCGACACAGTCAGGAGGCAGGATGGCACGCGAAGCTGATGTGATCATCGTCGGCGCAGGACTGTCGGGGCTCGCCGCGGCCCGTGAGGTTCTCGACGCCGGGCGGGAGCCGCTCGTCCTGGAGGCTGACGAGCGGATCGGCGGACGAATCCTGACCGAGGAGGTGGATGGTGTCCCGCTCGAGCTGGGGGCGCAATGGATCGGCGACACCCACCACCGGATGGAGGCTCTCGCCGAGGAACTCGGCGTCAAGATCTACGACCAGTTCGAGGACGGCGAGACCACGTACGAATTCGCCGGGGAGGTGCTGCGCGGCGACACATTCCACGCCAAGTACGCTGCCGAGCTGACCGGACTCGAACGGGTGCTTCGTGAGCTGGATCGGATGGCCGACACCGTGCCCGTCGAGGCTCCGTGGACCGCGCCCCGGGCGGACGAGTGGGATCGCATCACCGTCGGCCAGTGGTACGACAGCCAGGGCCTGTCCCCCGTCGCGCGCACTCTGCTCGAGATCTGCACGGTCGGCATCTTGGCGATGCCGACGGTCGAGGTCTCACTCCTGTGCCTGCTGGAGAACGTGGCCGTCTGCGGGGTGACCGCCGATCTGCTTGCAGAGTCCGAGGGCGGAGCCCAGACCAAGCGCTTCGTCGGCGGCACCTCGCTGATTCCGCTCCGATTGGCCGTCACCCTCGGCGATCGGATCGTGCTGAACTCACCGGCGCTGACGATCGATTATTCCGATGACCGGGTTACGGTCACGTGCCGAGGAGGCCTGACCGCCACCGGCCGGCAGGTCGTCGTGGCTCTGGCGCCAACGCTCGCCGGCCGGATCATGTACGACCCTCCGCTGCCCGGGATACGCGATCAGCTGACCCAGCGGATGCCGCAGGCGTCAGCGCACAAGATGTTCGTGCTGTACGAAGAACCCTTCTGGCGCGCCGAAGGCCTGAACGCGCAGCTCATCTCGGAAGTGGGCCCGGCACGGATGTCGAACGACAGCTGCATGCCAGACGAAACCGGCGGCCCCGGCATCATCCTCGCATTCCTGGAGGGTGAGTCCGCTCGACTGGCGGGCCGATGGCCGGCCGCGCAACGGGCGGAGGCCCTCCGCGCGGAGCTCGGCCGCCACTTCGGGCCGCGCGCCGCAAAGCCGAGCCTGATCGTCGAGGGTGGTTGGGCCGACCGCCAGTGGACCCGCGGGTGCTACAACGCCAACACCGGACCGTGTGGCCTGATCCACTTCGGGGAGGCGCTCAGCAAGCCGATCGGTCCGATCAAGTGGGCCGCGACCGAGACGGCGAATGCCTGGAGCGGCTACATGGAGGGCGCCGTCGAGGCCGGTCGCCGCGCCGCCCGCGAGGCCCTGGCCGATCTCTGAGCTACGCGCATGCGATCGCGCCGATTCGCAACGACATCGCAGGAATCGCTGAGGCTGCCAAGGCCGGCTAGGACCGGAGCTGCCGAACAGCAGCAACTGGCGATTGCTGCTGCAGCAGGCCTAAACCTGGTAGCCCGTCGTAGCGGCCCACACCCCTACTTGTCGAGTGACGACTGGAATTGAACAGCCAGCTTCCGGGCTCAGACTCACCCTTTTTCCAGGCAAGGCCAAACGCGAGACCGAGGACGCCGGTAATCAGCAGGATCGGATAGGGGGGAAGCAGGTCGACTCGAATGTTGACCTCGGTATGAAGATCTGGAGGACGAACTCCTATAGCGCGTAGGCGAGCCAAACGATAGCGGCCACACGCGTGAGGAGCCGGTTGCTCTCCACGAGTAGAGGTAGCTGCGAGCGATCACGAACTCCCTTGACCCAAGGGACAAATTTCCGACCAATGCGGAGTTTTGAAGCCTCGATCACGTACCCAGACGTCGAAAACTCCGCAATGGTCGGAATTTTGAATCAGGGAGCGTGGGCGATCGCAGCTCTTAGTACCCAACCTCGCGATGGGTGTACGTGGCAGGCTCGGGAGATTCAGGCTGGCGCACGAGATCCTTCAACCGGTGCCAGGCGGCACCGAGGTCCGGCCGCCAGCGCACGGTGTTCTGCAGGTCCATCCGCAACCGCGGGGTGATCGGATGCGGACGGATCACCTGGAAGCCGACCGCCTCCAACCAGCCGATCGGCAACATGCACGATGGGCCGTCCTGGTAGGTGCCAACGGCCTCAAGCGCGCGGATGTCGCGGCGAGCCACCAGTCCGGCGGCGGATTGCACCAGCTGCTTGCCGAGTCCCTTGCCACGCAGTTCCGGTGCCACATGTGCTGACATCACCACGGCGGCGTCCGACCCGACCGGCGTGGTTGCGAAGGCACCCAGCCGCGGCACGTACATAGCTGGAGCCAGTGTCAGATGACCGACCGGCTCGTCATCGGCAAACGCGATCACACCGCAATAGCCCCAGTGGCGGGTGACGATCTCTGCCCACTCGGCCTTCATCACGCCCCGATCGACGTGATCGGCCGGCGCCGCCAGGTCGGCCAGACTCGACTCCCAAAAGGTGCACCGCGCGCATGAATCCGGCAGCGAGGGCAGGTCGGCAGCGGTCATCGGGCGCAGGCGACGGGATCCCATGGGCTTACTTCCTGACGCGAGGCTTGGCTAGTCCAAACACGAAACCGAGGGCAAGACCGAACAGCATGCCGGCGGCAAGCCATACTGGCCACCGCACTGGGCGAATGCCTTTGGGCTTTGCCATGGATTTATCGTAGGCGGCGACCCCGCCAGCTGCGAATTGCGACCGATGAAGTAGGCGGACTCCACGCGCGATTGCGCGAGCAGCTCCAAATGAATGGCACGCTAGTTCTGTGAGTGAGACTTCCCCATCTGACCCTGACGAACCGGTGCTGGAACGGCTGCGGCGCCAAGACACCCGGCTCGATCACTACATCGATCGGTACGCGGCCCGCGCGCATGGCATGACGGCGTCGGCGATCCGAGCGCTTTTCGCCGTGGCCAACCGGCCCGAGGTCGTCTCACTCGCCGGCGGCATGCCCAACATCACCGATCTTCCGCTGGATGTGGTCGGTTCCGTCCTCAACAAGCTGGTGCTCGACGACGGGCGGCGTGCCATGCAGTACGGCTCCGGCCAGGGCGAACCCGCCATCCGCGAAGCAATCTGTGACGTGATGAGGCTCGAGAACATCTCGGCCCACCCGGACGATGTAATGGTCTCGGTCGGATCGCAACAGGGTCTCGATCTTCTCACCCGCATCTTCTGCGATCCGGGCGATGTGGTGCTGTGCGAAGCACCCAGTTACGTCGGCGCACTCGGGGTCTTCCGCTCCTATCAGTGCGATGTGGTCCATGTCGCGATGGACGAGCAGGGCCTGAATCCGACCGCGCTCGCCGATGCCCTCAGGGCGCTGCGTCGCGCAGGGCGTACCGTCAAGTTCCTTTACACCATCCCGAACTACCACAATCCCGCGGGCGTCACGCAATCACTCGGGCGGCGGCTTGAGCTACTACATCTCTGCCAGAAGGCGGACCTGCTGGTGATCGAGGACAACCCGTACGGACTGCTGGGCTTCGACGGCGAGCCCATCCCGGCGCTCCGCTCGCTGGACGAAGATCAGGTGGTCTACCTCGGTTCGTTCTCCAAGACCTTCGCACCCGGCTTCCGGGTCGGCTGGGTGTTGGCGCCGCACGCGGTACGCGAAAAGCTGGTGCTCGCTCAAGAAGCGGCAACTCTCTGCCCACCGGTCTTCTCGCAATTTGCCGTCGCGGCCTACCTGGCGAACCACGACTGGCGTGGACAGATCAAGATCTTCCGAGAGATGTACCGCGAGCGACGCGACGCCATGATCACCGGACTGACCAGTCACATGCCGGCCGGTACTACGTGGACCTACCCCGAAGGTGGCTTTTTCGTCTGGCTGACTTTGCCGCCGGGGATCGATTCGCACGCAATGTTGCCGCGCGCGGTCACCGCTCGGGTAGCGTACGTCCCTGGGACCGCGTTCTATGCCGATCGCTTGGGCAGCCGGCATATGCGCTTGTCGTACTGCTTCCCCACGCCAGAGCGCATCATCGAAGGCACCCGCCGGCTCGGTGAGGTGCTGGAGTACGAAGCCAGCATGCTCGAAATCTTCGGTACCGCCGTTGAGTCTGAGAGTGGCCGCCTGTCACTCGGACCCCGTGAGGCGCCAGGCCCGGACCAGGCCTGACGATCATGGAGTTCGACAGAAGTTGATCTTGATCGATGTTGATCATGGCTTGATGATCATGAAGGAAGGTGCGGGGTGGACGACATTGGATACCTGCAGACGGTGATCGTGCTCTCGGGAGGTCTGTCCCATGAGCGTGATGTGTCGCTGCGCTCCGGGCGCCGGGTGAGTCAGGCCCTGCGCTCTCGGGGTATCGAGGTTGTGGAGTCCGATGTTGACTCCACCCTGCTTTCTCGGCTCGCGGAGCTCACTGGCTCGATCGTCTTCCCCGTCCTGCACGGCGAGGCTGGCGAGGACGGAGCGCTACGCGAGGTGTTCGACCTGCTAGGCGTTCCATTCGTCGGCTCGGTCGGTTCGGCCTGCCGGGTGGCGTTCGACAAGTCGATTGCGACGACCGTCGTCGGCGCCGCGGGCATCCGAACGCCCACCCAGGTGGCGCTGCCACATGAGACGTTCCGGGAACTGGGCGCTCAAGTCCTGGTCAAGGCGCTCGGCGACCAGCTGGGGTTCCCGATGATGGTGAAGCCGTCACGCTGCGGCTCTGCACTCGGATGCAGCAAAGTCACGCGGGCCTCGGAACTTCCGGCGGCCATGGTCGGGGCGTACGCGTACGGCTCTGTCGCTGTGATCGAGGAGTTCATCGAGGGAACCGAGGTGACGGTGGCAGTCGTGGACCGTGGGCGCGGCCCGATCGCCCTTCCTGCCGTGGAGATCCGGCCGGAGTCTGGCGTCTACGACTACACCGCGCGATACACCGCCGGCGCAACCCGCTTCCTGTGCCCGGCTGAGCTCGAGTCCGACGTGGCGAACCGGTGCGCCGATGTGGCATTACGCGTACATGCGGCACTAGGTCTCCGGGACCTCTCGCGAACTGATCTCATCGTCGGCTCGGATGGGGAACCGGTGTTCCTCGAGGTCAACGTGTCACCCGGCATGACGGAGACGTCGGCGGTCCCCTTGGCGATCGAGACCGCCGGCTGGAGCCTGGGGAAGATGTGCGCCGACCTGGTCCACGCGGCGGCGGCCCGCGGAGGCCGCGCGAGGACG
The DNA here is from genome assembly GCA_963759635.1 of uncultured Actinomycetota bacterium. GTDB lineage: Bacteria > Actinomycetota > Actinomycetes > Propionibacteriales > Propionibacteriaceae > Microlunatus. The sequence continues at coordinate 64,246 of CAVXAP010000021.1, read as the reverse complement.
ATCTCTTTGGCGGCGCACTGAGACTCGCTCGACATGACCCGTCTCAAGCAGGCCCTGGTCATCGCGCTCGGCATCGCTGTAGCGGCAGCCATGGTCGTGATGGGCTACTGGCAGCTCGAGGTCTATCACAATCAGGGACAGGCGGCGGCGGAGCGGCGGGCATCAGCTCCACCGGTTCCGCTCGGCTCAGTTGCCCGCGCCGGAGCTCCGGTGAAGGACGGATACGGGCGGTCGGTGACCTTCGAAGGCAGCTACGATCCGGCCTTGCAGCTTCTGGTGCCGGTCGAGGACAGAACCGATCAGTTCCGGGTACTCAGCGGGCTGCGGCAACCAGATGGGAGTCTGGTGGCGGTGGTACGCGGCGTCGTCTTCGAAACAGCAGCCGCACCGCTACCGCCGAGTGGCCTCGTTCACCAGGTCGGCGTACTGCTGCCCAGCGAGGAACATGTACCGGAGACCGATCCGGCTGGGCGTCAGATCGCCTCTGTGCGTCTGCCGGCCCTGGCGCAGCAGTGGCCGGGCCCACTTATTGATGGATTTGTCACCCTGTCCAGTGCGGACGCCGCCAGGCAGGGGTTGGCACCGGCCGAGTGGCGACTGCCGGAGGCGCGCGGCCGGCTGCGGAATGGAGCATACGCGATGCAGTGGTGGTTGTTCGCCGCGTTCACGCTCTTTATGGCCTCCCGGATAGCGCGGGATCTCGGTCGCGAGCCGGAGGAGAATCTGGGCGGTAGCGAAGCCACCTCCAGCCCCGGCGGCGAGCGGTGAGCAATAGAGCGTGAGCGAAGCGACCATCAGCCCCAGCGGCGAGCTGCGTGGTTGAGATCACACCGGAACGCCCGGTTGAGCCGACATAGGCTTCACGCCATGCGCAATGCGTGGATCCGGTATCGGATCATGGCCTACGTCGTAGGCACCCTGCTGGTGATCTTGGTGTGCGTCGGACTGCCACTGAAGTATTTCGGCGACAACCCCGACGTCGTGACCTGGACCGCGATCCCGCACGGTTACCTCTACATGATCCTGCTGATCACCGCCGTCGACCTGGGTCTGCGGGCGAAGTGGAGCTGGAAGCGGCTGATTCTGATTGCGCTGGCTGGCACCATTCCATTCCTCTCCTTCGTGGCCGAGCGCTCCGCAACCAAGAACATCAGAGCCAAGCTGGCTCAAGCCGAAGCGGCGGAGCCAGCGACGACCCCCTCAACCTCCCCTTGAATGTCGCTTTGTCGATACTCTTCGGCAACCTCGGATGGCTTCTCGATCAGCGCAACGATGCGCTCCAAGTCGTCGACCGTGGCGAACTCGATGACGATCCTGCCCTTGGTCCTTCCCAGGGCGACCCGAACCCGGGTGTCAAAGTGGTCTGAGAGCCGATCCGCAAGATCCTTGACTTTCGGTGCGACCAACTTCGGCTGACGCTCTCGCCGAGGAGTACGCTCCGCGTCGCCCACGGTCACGAGTTCCTCAACAGCTCGCACCGACAGCCCCTCCGCGACTACTCGCTGCGCGAGACGCTCCTGACTGGTCGGATCCTCGATGGCCAGCAGCGCCCTCGCGTGACCCGCACTGATCACCCCGGCGGCAACCCGCCGCTGCACGGTCGGCGGCAGCCGAAGGAGGCGGATGGTGTTTGAGATCTGCGGTCGTGAGCGCTTGATCCGGCTGGCGAGCTCCTCCTGGGTGCACCCGAAGTCTTCAAGCATCTGCTGGTAGGCAGCGGCCTCTTCGAGCGGGTTCAGCTGAGCGCGATGCAGGTTCTCCAATAGGGCGTCGCGAAGGAGTTCGTGATCAGCTGTCTCGCGTACGATCGCGGGGATCGTCTCAACTTCCGCCTGTTGCGCCGCTCGCCACCGCCGCTCGCCCATGACGAGCTCGAACCTTGCGCCACCCATTGGCCGAACCACAATCGGTTGCAGCATGCCGACTTCACGGATCGACTCCACTAGCTCATTCATCGCCTCCTCATCGAAGACGGTTCTGGGCTGCCGAGGGTTGGGAGAGATCGCTTCCAGCGGTAGCTCGGCGAAATAGGAGCCGTCGGGAACCGGTGCCAGCGGCACGGCCTCAGATTGACCGTTTGCCGACGTTAGAACTGGTTGCGGCTCCGTTCGCTGGAACAGCTCACCCAAGCCTCGGCCGAGGCCGCGACGCTCCGTACGAATGTTCATGCGCTCTCCTCCACGCCCCGGCGGGCGATCTCTTGTGCGGCCTCTAAGTAAGAAATTGCACCTGCCGAGCTGGGCTGGTAAGTCAGAACAGTTTGGCCGTAACTGGGCGCCTCAGAAATGCGCACCGAACGCGGGATGACCGTTGGGAGGGTCTCTGCCGGGAAGTGCTGCCGGACCTCATCGGCGACCTGCGCGGCAAGCTTGGTCCGTGCATCGAACATCGTGAGCAGGACGGTGCTAAGCCGGAGCTCGTTGTTGAGCTCACCTTTGACTAGATCGATTGTGCGTAGCAGCTGTGTCACGCCTTCGAGTGCGTAGTACTCACACTGGATCGGCACCAGGATCTCGTTCGCGGCCACGAGAGCATTGAGCGTCAAGAGGCCGAGCGACGGCGGACAGTCCAGAAAGACGTAGTCGGCGTGGTGATCCTGGAGATAGCGCCGCAGAGATCGCTTGAGCCGGCTCTCGCGCGCGACGATGGAAACCAGCTCGATTTCGGCACCAGCGAGATCGATCGTGGCCGGCAGGACCTTGAGACTCGGCGCCTCGGGGGAGTCGACCACGTGATCAGAGAGCACAGCACCGGACATCAGCACCTCGTACGTCCCGGGTGTGCCTGCCGCATGATCGATCCCGAGCGCAGTCGTGGCGTTTCCTTGGGGATCAAGATCGACGACGAGCACGGTGAGCCCGCCGAGTGCGAGAGCTGCCGCCACGTTGACGCACGTTGTGGTCTTACCGACGCCGCCCTTCTGGTTCGCGACGACAAAGACCCGAGGGAGTGCCGGCGCAGCAAGCGTGGCGGGTGCCAGCGTGACTGTCGGCGAAACGGCCGGCGGGTCATCCTCGACCGGAGGAGGTGGACCGAACTCGTCCTCATCAAAGCGAGCGCGTCGCGGACCCGGCGGTAGCTCGATTGCCGGTGATGGCGGTGCCGTCGTCGTACGTACCGACCCGCTGGGCAGCGATCGCGCAATCGCACGGTCAAGCCAATCAAGCGTTTCACGTGGAACGTTGGGCCAACCGATACGCGGATCGACCTCAACGTTCCTAGGCCAGCCGAGTCCAGGTGTCACCCGAATCTCCGCAACCGGCGGTGCAAGCATCGAACCTCCCCGACCGCTCCGCCACAACGTAGCAATCACGAAGACGTTTCGCTGGCATCCGCGCCAAAATGAGCCGAGGAGATTAGCGGTTAACACCGTGCGTGAGCGGTGGCTGGCATCCGGGCGGCCGTAACAACCTAAGATGCCTGAAACGTCGCCGTGCTCAGCACAAACGTGCCGCTCAAGCCCGACCAATGACGTTGTCTAGGCCGGCCGGAGTCAGCCACAGCTCACGCCGTCAGTGGCGAGCGCTCAGCCGGACCACGGTTGCCGGCCCCACATCGGGATGTGCGCGGACCGTCAGCACCTCGGCATCAAGTTGCGCGGCTTCCATCGGCCGCCTCGCTGACGACAGCTCATCGGCCGCCGAACTTCCCTTGAGCGCCAGAATCAACCCATCGGATGCACGCAGAGGATTGCACCAGCCGATGAGCCGGTCAAGAGGAGCGAGGGCTCGCGCGACGACGACATCGTAGGTCTGATGGTGATCTTCGGCGCGGGACCGAACGACCTCAACTCGATCCGTTATCTGGAGCTCCTCCACGGTCTGGGCCAGGAAGCTGAAGCGCCGCAGCAGCGGCTCGATTAGCATCATTCGAAGGTCCGGCCGCAATAACGCAAGTGGGATGCCAGGTAGGCCGGCGCCGCTGCCGACATCGGCTACCGCGCTGTCGGCGGCAATCAGTCCGCTCAATGCCGCGCTATTGAGTATGTGGCGGTCCCAGAGCCTGTCTGCCTCGTTGGGCCCCAGGAGACCCCATGCGACGCCCCTCGACCTCAGAATGTCGACATATCTATTTAGACGTGGAAATTGGGCGCCATAAAGCTCGCGTGCGACGTCCGCTGGTTGAGTGACGCGGTTGGAGATCACGAAGACGCGAAGACTTCGGACAATACGTCGAGGCCCTCGTTCAAAAGCTCGTCGCTTATGGCCAACGGCGGCAAGAACCGCAGCACGTTCCCGAAGGTGCCACAGGTCAGCACGATGATGCCCTGCCTACGAGCCGCGGTGGCGACCGTGGCTGTAAAGCCTGGATCTGGATCGGTGGTGTCCCGATGCACGAGCTCAATGGCGATCATTGCGCCGCGGCCACGGACATCGCCAATACGGTTGTCCTCGGCCTGCATCCGGTGCAGCCGGCTCACCATGATCTGCTCGATCTGCTGGGCGCGCGCAACGAGCCTGTCGGCCTTGATCGTCTCGATTGCCGCCAGCGCCGCGGCGCAGGCGACTGGGTTGCCGCCGTAGGTGCCGCCGAGACCGCCGACATGTACCGCTTCCATGATCTCGGCCCTTCCAGTGACTCCAGCAAGCGGCAGCCCACCAGCAATACCCTTGGCGGTGGCGATCAGGTCCGGGACGACATCGAACAGTTCGCAAGCGAACATGGCGCCGGTACGCGCGAAACCGGTTTGTATCTCGTCCGCAATAAAGACCACCCCGTTGGACCGACACCAGTCCGCCAATGCCGGGAGGAATCCGTCGGCTGGAACGATGAATCCGCCCTCGCCCTGAATCGGTTCGATGATCACCGCAGCAAGATTGCCGCCGCCGACCTGCGAGTCGATCAGGTCCGTGGCCCGTCGGGCGGCAAGCTCGCCGTCGATGAGTTTGTCATCGCGGTATGGATATGACAGGGGAGCGCGGTAGACCTCCGGCGCGAACGGTCCAAAACTGTGCTTGTACGGCATGCTCTTGGCGGTCAGGGCCATAGTGAGGTTGGTCCGGCCGTGGTAGGCGTGGTCGAAGGCGACGACCGCCTGCTTCTTGGTGTACGCGCGGGCGATCTTCACCGCGTTTTCCACAGCTTCGGCGCCGGAGTTGAACAACGCACTGCGCTTCTCATAGTTGCCGGGGGTGAGCTGGTTGAGCTGCTCGGCAACCGCGACGTAGCCCTCGTACGGGGTGATCATGAAGCAGGTATGGGTGAACAGCTCCACCTGATCTTGAACGGCAGCCACCACGCGCGGCGCACTGTTTCCGATCGTTGTGACGGCGATCCCAGACCCGAAGTCGATCAAGCTATTGCCGTCGACGTCGACCACGACACCACCGCCGGCTTCGACAGCGAAAACCGGCATCGTCGTACCGATGCCCCTTGCAACAGCGCCGGTTTTGCGCGCCATCAGTTCGAGTGAGCGCGGCCCGGGGATTGAGGTCTTCAGGATGCGTTGCTGCTCCAGTTCAGCCATAGACAAAGTCTGCACCCCGCTCATCTTTGGGCTTCGCCAGCCTCAGCCCGCTTAGACTGCGGCGTGATGCCGTTGACCACCCCACGCAGCCCCACCGACTCGTGGATCATGCGGCACCCGCTCGCCGCCTACCTGGTGCTGGCCTTCGCCATTGCCTGGCTGTTCTGGGTGCCGCTGGCCTTGCTGTACGAGGGAGGCTCCGACCTGGAGTCGCTCCGTCGCTCACCACTCGTCATCGTGCTGCAAACCCTTGGCGTCACAGCGCCGCTGATCGCAGCGATCGTGGTCATCGGCCTCACGCGCGGGAAGCGTGGTGTCCGCCGGCTGCTGGGTGGCCTGAAACGCTGGCGTGTAGGGCTGGGGTGGTACGCGGCCGCCTGCCTGCTCATCCCCGTTCTGACAGTGATCGGCCTTGGTGTGCGGGCCGCGCTCGGTGTCGATCCCGCCGTCCCGGAAGGGTCTGCCTTGGAAGCCCTGCTCGCCGACATTGGCTGGATTGGCATTGTCCTGACATTCCCACTCCAGCTCGTGGTGCAATGCTTCGGCAGTCCACTGCTGGAAGAACCCGGCTGGCGCGGCTTCGCTCTACCGCAGACCCGGAAGCGAATGCCGGCGGCCTGGGCCGCGCTCCTGGTTGGCGCGATTTGGGGACTGTGGCACGTCCCGCTGTTCCTCGCCCTCGACAAGAACCTCGCAAGCTCCCTCGCCCTGATCACCATGCACGGGTTCTTCCTCGGCTGGCTCTACTTCAACACGAACAGCCTGTTGATCGCCGTGCTGGGGCATGCGTCGCTCGGCGTCGCGAACAACAGCCTCTCGTTGCCCGAGCAAGGCGCGGTCCAAATCGTGCTCACGCTGGCCTTGTGCGCGGTGATTCTGGCGTTCTTCAGAATCAGCGATCTACGGCCTCGGCTGGGCTCAGCGTCCAACAGAGCTCGGCAGCGGGTGAGCGAGTAAGTCAGAGATCAATGGGTGCGAACAGCGCCGACTGAAGGAGGATGACAGACATGCCCACCGTGAGTTTTCGCTACATCGTCGATGATGTCGCCGCAGCGATTGAGTTCTATACCAGCCATCTGGGCTTCGAGGTGGAAATGCACCCTGGTCCAGGCTTTGCTGCATTGACGCGTGACGGCTTTCGGCTCTACGTCAATGCCACAGGCGGTCCGGGCGGGGCGAGCCAGGCGATGCCGGACGGCCGAGTCCCCGAGCCCGGTGGCTGGAACCGGATCCGGATTGAAGTGACGGACCTTGCCACGCTTGCCGAGAGACTGCAGAAAGCAGGTGTAGCCCTGCGCAGCGACATCATTGAGGGTCGGGGCGGCAAGCAGCTGATAGTGGACGATCCAGCCGGTAATCCCGTCGAACTCTTCGAGCCCAAGCATTAGACCTAGCGGCGCATATCACGAGCTTGCTCGGCCGCGAATGTCCAGGTATCCACCTGCGCCATAGGAAGAGCGCCGGGCCGCCGTGTGGATCGCCACACACTCAGCGTATTGGTGCCTTCTGGACCGACTTGTCAGATTGGCCTGCTAAGCCGCTGCCAAGTCTGGAAGTGGTCAGGCAGGCAGCACGATTACGTGGCGGTCCGGCTCTTCCCCTTCGGATTCACTCGTCAGCCCGGCCGCCGCGACGGCATCGTGTACGACTTTGCGCTCGAAGGGATTCATGGGCGCCAACGGCACCGGCTCATGGGATTCTTTGGCCTCGCCCACGGCGTCGGCGGCCAGCGCCTCCAACTCCTTACGACGCCGTTCGCGGTATCCGGCTACGTCCAGCATCAGCCGGCTGCGCTCGCCCGTCTCGGTCATCACCGCCAGCCGGGTCAGCTCCTGTAGCGCGTCGAGCACCTCACCGTCAGGACCGACCAGCACAGTTGACTCGCTGATGATCGACACGTGAGCCCGGTCGCCCTCGATATAGGTGTCGATGTCTCCATCGAGGTCGGCGATGTCGAGCAACTCTTCGAGGTAGTCGGCAGCGATCTCCGCCTCGAGGTCGAGCGGGTTCTCCGTCGCGTCCCTCGACTCAGGCTCTGCGGGATCCGCCCCGACAGCTGCCTCGGTTTCAGTTTGCGGCTCGTCGCCCACCTAATTTCCCCCTGTACTCTGCGATCTCAGCGCTTGCGCTGAGACCTTGGTTGCTTGCGTGGCTGCTGTCGCGGTTGCTGCCTGGCCACCTTGGTCGGGTTAGGAGTCGCCGCTTCGGGCGCCGGCTCTGGCTCGGCGATCGGAGCCAAGGCCACCTCCGCCTTGCCCTTGGCCTTGCGTCGCGCCTCCCAGGCGTCGTACGCAGGCGTTCCGGGGGCCGGGTTGCGGCGGATCACGTAGAACTGCTGTCCCATAGTCCACAGGTTTGATGTGAACCAGTAGATCAACACGCCGACCGGGAAGTTGATGCCGCCGATTGCGAACACCAGCGGGAAGACGTACAGCATGATCTTCTGCTGCTGCGCGAACGGCCCGGTCAGCGCTTCCGGCGGCATGTTCTTGCGCATCAGCTGCAACTGCGTGATGAACAAGGTGACCGTCATGGCGATGATCAGCACCAACGTGACGACGTGCACGCTGGTGATGCCGTTCGCGAAGCCGACCTTCAAGAAGGTGTCGGAGATGCGAGCGCCGAAGATCGTGGCCTGGTTGAGCGAGGTCAGCAGGTCCGGGTTGATCACGAGCCAGTGGCCGCGGGGAATGCCGCGGGCGGCGCCATCGAGCACGCGGAAGAGCGCCAGGAAGATCGGGATCTGCAGCAGCAGTGGCAGGCAGGACGACAGCGGATTCGCGTTGTTCTCCCGGTAAAGCTTCATGGTCTCCTGACCGAGCTTTTCCCGATCATGGCCATGCTTCTTCTGGAGTTCGCGAACCTTGGGCTGCAACAGCTGCATGTTGCGTGACGATTTGATCTGCTTGACGAACAGCGGGATCAGCGCAATCCGGATGACCACGGTGAGGAACATGATGGACAGCACCCAGGTCCACCCGCTGTCACTGCCGAGCAGGGGCGAGAAGATGGAGTGGGCCAGCACGAGAATGCCCGACACCACCCAGTAGAGCGGTTGCATGATCGCGCTGCCGACCGCGATGAACGGATCCCAGATCGACATCGGAATCAGCAGTAGTTCCATCAATTCACACCTCGTTGTGACGCCAGCTCAGCACCGTCAATTCTTCCTGCGCGCCGCGCTTGATCTCGCACCTCTTCGTCAAATTCAGGGGTTCCCGGTACGGGGTCGTACCCACCTGCTGCCCAGGGGTGGCAGCGCAGCAGCCGTCGAAGCGCCAGCCAGCTGCCGCGCGCCGCTCCGTGGACCTCGACGGCCCGCAGCGCGTACGCCGAACAGCTGGGGTAGTACCGGCACACATTGCCGTAGAGCGGGCTGATCACGAGCCGATAGAGCTTGAGCAGACCGATCAGCAGGTACTTCATCGCGCGCCGCCGTTCTGGTCCGGCTGGCGCGCCGTCAGCCGAGACACCGCCTCATGCCAAGCGGATCCGAAATCGGTCGGCACATCGGCAGGATCAGTCGCGGCTCGCGGCAGGGCGCGTACCACGATGTCAATTCCGACGGGGGTGTCGGCCACATGAGCCGTCGCGAGATGCCGAAGCCGGCGCTTGACCCGATTGCGGGTGACGGCGTTGCCGAGCGCTCCACTCACAACGAAGCCGATGCGCGGACCAGAGCGACCTACAGCACCCCTTGTCGACGCGACATGGTCAGGAGCGTGTACGGCATGCACGATCAGCGTGGGCCGACTCACTCGAAGCCCTCGCCTGGTCGTCCGCCGGAAGTCTTTCGAGCTGCGCATTCTCAGCAATCGCGGCAACACCGTGGTCGTCCGGGCACGGATGTCAGGCCGACAGGCGGGCGCGGCCCTTGCGGCGCCGGCCGGAAATGATGGCGCGGCCGGCGCGGGTCCGCATCCGCAGACGAAAGCCATGGGTACGGCTGCGACGCCGATTGCTCGGCTGGAATGTGCGCTTGGTCACGGGAAAACTCCCACATCTTCGGGGTGCTAGACACTCAGGGTACGGTGCTCACGCGACACGCATCGCAGTCGGAGCGGGCAGCTGGCAGCGGTCGCGTAAGCGACCTTCTAACGGTACGGGGCGGCGCCAAACCGGTCAAACCGACGCGAACTCGGGGGGATTGAGGAATAGTGGGCGCCGATGTCCAGTCGACACGCCGAGCATCATGGGCAATATCCCGGAGTCGCTTGCGTCGCGAACACGCGATTGCTAGCGTCGCGGTTCGCCTCGCACGTTTCAGGCAGCTACCGCAGCCGGCAACATTCACTCGTGAACCTCGATGCCGGGGGGACCGTGGTAAGCGTGACCGGGCACAGGTGCTTTTGTGCACACTCTGTGGATATCTGTGTGGAAGTGAGACCGGGTGTAGTCCCCCTGGCACTAGCGCCGGGTCGCGACGGTGCAGACAACAGCAGATTTTTGCTTCACGCATCTGGATCGAGAACGGATGCACGGAGAGCAGCGGAGTACGAGTGAGCGAACCGTCTGAGAGCGCCGCCGAATCCACAAGTCTGGCTTGGGATCATCTCTACTCCTCCTCCTCGCCAGGCTTGCGGCGCTGGCTGAGGACCGGACAACCGGTGGCGCTTCACCACGACATGTTGATGGTCGCCGTGCCGAACACCTTCACCCGCAACCAGCTGGAGAGTCGTTTCCGCACCGACATCGAGAGCCTGCTGACCGGGTACTTCGGCCGCAACATTCAGCTGGCCGTGATCGTCGACGAGTCCCTGAAGCCCGACGACGAATCGCTCGGGCAGGAGCCGACCTACGACACCGGGCAGACCCAACCGGCACAGTACTCGGACTCAGGCACGAATCACGGTGATCAACCCCGCCAGGGCTACCGCGACAACAACTACGCTGAGCCGGGCTTCCAGGCCGACAGCTTTCCCAACCCTGAGGATTACGCCCGCCGCGCCTACCGCGACGAAGGTGGGGCGCCCGGCGCGGCACCTCGGCCCGAGGTATCCGAGGCCGAATCTGGATATCGCAATCCAGACGTATATCGCGATCTGGAGGGATTCCGGCCTCGTCGCGAGAGCGACTCGCGGCTCAATCCCAAGTACACCTTCGAGACATTCGTCATAGGCGGTTCGAACCGCTTCGCTCATGCCGCCGCAATCGCGGTCGCGGAGAATCCTGGCAAGTCGTACAACCCGCTGACGATCTACGGGGACTCCGGCCTCGGCAAGACGCATCTGCTGCACGCCCTGGGCCATTACGTCCGTAACTACTTCGATCGGGTTCGCGTTCGCTACGTCTCGACAGAAGAACTGACCAACGACTTCATCAACGCGATCAGCCAGAACAGGGGAGCTGACTTCCGCCGCCGTTATCGCGACGTCGACGTGCTGCTGATCGACGACATCCAGTTCCTGGAAGGCAAGGAACAGACCCAGGAAGAGTTCTTCCACACCTTTAATACGCTGCACAACGCGCAGAAGCAGATCGTGATGACCTCCGATCGCCCGCCGAAGCTGCTGGAGAACCTCGAACCACGTTTGCGCAGTCGGTTCGGCTGGGGATTGATCACCGACGTGCAGCCCCCGGATCTGGAGACCCGGATCGCGATCTTGCGGAAGAAGGCCGCGCAGGAGCGTCTGGTGGCTGGGCCCGAAGTACTGGAGTTCATCGCAAGCCGCATCCAGACCAACATCCGCGAACTGGAAGGTGCGCTCATCCGGGTGACTGCCTTCGCCAGCCTCAATCGTCAGCAGGTGGACTTGGCACTGGCCGAGATCGTGCTGAAAGATCTCATTCCTGAGGGCGGCGAAGCGCAGATCACTACGGGAATGATCATGGCCCAGACCGCGTCGTACTTCGACATCACCATTGATGATCTATGCGGGCAGAGTCGGACCCATGTTCTGGTGACTGCGCGCCAGATCGCGATGTATCTATGCCGCGAGCTCACCGATTTGTCGCTTCCCAAGATCGGACAGCAGTTCGGTGGCCGGGACCATACGACCGTGATGCATGCCGATCGTAAAATCCGCACCCTCATGGCAGAGCGCCGCAGCGTGTTCAACCAGGTAACGGAACTGACGAACCGGATCAAGCAGCAGGCTTCTGGCCGCTGACATCGGGGTCGATTGTGATCACAAGCGCCTGATCATCCCCTGTCGAGAGGTGCTGGAAATTCCTCTGTGATCACAAGCTTCCAAACGATCTTCTATCGGGCAGTGCAAGGCTGCGGCCGGCAAGATATGCGCGTACCACACAAGTGGGGAAAACTTTGTGGAAAACGTTGATCTTGGGCCTGACGGGCTGGGGACGATCAGGGGACAGGCGGGATCACGAGGTAGCTCGTCCCAAGATCCTCCCCGTGTAATTCCTTGTTCTTCACAGCGGTACGCGCACCGCCAAATCCTGTCTGACCGGGTCAAAGACACGTCGTCCACAGCGTCCACAGCAGCTACGACTACGACCATGAGATACATAAGGTGAAGAGGGTCTAAGTCAGCGCGGTCGAGCCCTGTGAAAACAACACGGCGCAACGCCCCATGAAGGAGGAACTGGTGAGCTTTCTGCGCAAGCTGTTCGGCCGTGAGGAACCAGAAGACGTGGCGGTCAACTTGGATGTCGACCGTCGCAAAGAGCAGCTGCTGCGGCTGGAACGAGCTCTCGACGCCCTCGCTTCTGAGATGCGTGCCGATCACACCATGGAAGATCCCGCATGGCGGGAACGGGTCAACGAATATCGCCGGCTAGCCGGCGAGGCCATGAGCATGCGACGCGGCACACCGACCAGGGAGGGTGTCCTGGACCTGGTGTTCGAGATCCGTCCGCTGTTCACCGGGCCGATTCCCGCCGGTATGGAGAAATGCGGGCCGCTCCAGGACGAGGTGATGGCGGCGGCCGCTGATCTGCGTGAACTGCTGCCCGGTGAGAAAGGGTCCAAGTAGATCCGATGGATAGGGCTGGACACGCGATCACATCCGCGCTGAGCCGGTCGAAGCGCGCTTATCTGCCCTTCGCAAACTCGGGGGAGATTGCGTCGGTATGATCGCCGGTGCCCGTCCTGGGCCGGATGACCTTACGCATTTGAGGTCACAGAGGAGGTAGCGTGAAAATCCGACTCGAGCGCGACGTCTTGGCTGAGGCGGTGCAATGGGCCGCACGCAGCCTGCCGCTACGCCCGAGCGTGCCTATTTTGGCCGGCCTGCTCGTACGAGCCGACGCCGAAGGCGTCACCTTTTCGAGCTTCGACTATGAAACCTCGGCACAGATCCATGTACAGGCTGCGGTCGCAGATGAGGGCGAGGCACTGGTTTCCGGGCGCCTGCTCGCTGACATCTCCCGTAGCCTGCCGCCGAAACCGGTCGATATCACCTCCGACGAAACCAGAATGGAGATGATCTGCGGCAGCGCGCGGTTTACCCTGCAGACTCTTCCGGTTTCGGATTACCCGTCCTTGCCGAAGATGCCCGAGGCAACGGGGACAGTGCCCAGCGCTGCGTTTGCGCAAGCTGTCGCCCAGGTCGTGGTAGCTGCCGGCCGGGACGAACTGCTGCCGGTCTTCACCGGTGTACGGGTGGAGATCGATGGTGACACCATCTCCCTGCTCGCTACTGACCGATACCGGATGGCGCTCAAGGAACTGACGTGGAACCCCAGTTCAACCCAGATTTCGGCGACTGCGCTGGTCCCAGCGAGAGTGCTGAACGAGACGGCCCGCTCCATGACCGCTGGCGAGGAAGTGACGCTGAGCCTGTCCGACGGCGGCAGCGGCGACGGAATCATCGGGTTCGAAGGTCACGGTGCATCCGGGGAGCGCCAGACAACGACCCGATTGCTGGACGGGGAGTTTCCCAAAGTCCGGCACATCATGAACACGCCCGCAGTGATGAACGTCCGCGTGAGCACGGCCGACGCCATCGCGGCCGCCAAGCGCGTTGCCCTGGTCGCCGAGCGCAACACCTCCCTTCGGATGCTTGTCGGCGAAGGCTTCGTCACCTTGGAAGCTGCGACGGGTGACCAGGCTCAAGGATCAGAGTCCATTGAGGCGACTGTTGATCAGCCCGGCGGAGGCGATCTAGCAGTTACGGCAGCCGGCTTCAACCCGACCTACTTGCTCGATGGGCTTGGAGCCTTCGACACCTCTTACGTGAACTTCGCCTTCACCGCACCCAGCAAGCCCTGCCAGCTCACCGGTCTGCAGACACTGGACGGCCCTCCGCTAACCGACTACCGCCATGTGATCATGCTCATGCGTTTGCCCACATAATTTGGAGCTGCTCGCGCATCGCGCTTGGAATCCGCCGCCGTCGTCGTCGCTCGCAGAGGAAAGAAACGCCGCCGCTCGCTCCTCCTCCGTGCGCGGGCGCGCGATTTCCGACGTCGGAGCTGTCACACAAGTCCCTTGGCCGAGTGGGCTCAGAGCAGATAACGCGTGTCTGGATTCGGGACCTATCACCGCGAGGGGCGGCTCTGTTATGTTGACGAAACCATCGAGCGTAAGGGGTTTCCATGCAGCTGGGAATGGTCGGTCTGGGCCGGATGGGTGCCAACATCGTTCGCCGTTTGATGCGCAACGGGCATGAGTGTGTCGTGTACGACGTGAATCCCGAGTCCATTCAGCAGCTCGAGGGGGAAGGTGCGACCGGCGGCTACACGCTGGAGGAGTTTGTCAGCAAGCTCGAGCGTCCACGTGCGGTCTGGGTCATGATTCCCGCGGGGATCACCGGGAAGACCGTCGATGAACTCGCCGGCTTGCTCGAGCAGGGCGACATCATCATCGACGGCGGCAACTCCAACTACCGCGACGATGTTCGCCGCGCCGCCAAGCTTCGCGAGCAGGGCCTGCATTACGTCGACGTCGGTACTAGCGGCGGCGTCTTCGGTCTTGAGCGCGGCTACTGCCTGATGGTGGGCGGTGATGATGAAGCGGTCAAGATCATCGACCCGATCCTGAAGACCATCGCCCCAGGTGTGGGTGACATCGCGCGTACGCCTGGTCGTACCGGTGAGCTGGCGCCGGAGGAGCAGGGCTACCTGCACTGCGGGAGATCTGGGGCGGGCCACTTCGTCAAGATGGTGCACAACGGGATCGAGTACGGGATCATGGCCGCCTTTGCCGAGGGCCTCAACATCTTGCACAGAGCGGACGTCGGTATCCAAGCTGGCGAGCACTCCGCCGAGGTCGCGCCGATGGAGGAGCCGGAGTTCTACCAGTTCGAGATCGATACAGCCAAGGTCGCCGAGCTGTGGCGCCGCGGATCGGTGATCTCCTCATGGCTACTGGACCTGACGGCCGCGGCGTTGCAGGCGAACCCGCACCTCGACGGCCTGGCCGGACGCGTGTCGGACTCGGGTGAGGGTCGTTGGACGGTGAAGGCGGCCGTCGACATCGGCGTACCCGCGCCGGTGCTCGCGGCCTCGCTTTTTGAGCGTTTCGCGTCCCGCGATGAGGATCACTTTGCCAACCAGGTGCTGTCCGCGATGCGGCAGCAATTTGGCGGCCACCAGGAGCTTCCGGCCGGCAGCGAGCTCGAGGCCGGCGGGGAGAAGGCGGACAGGGTCGGCGCGTCCTCCTGATTTGCTGCTGGTCGCTCGCAGCTACGCGGACGAACGATAACGGGGGAGCGGGCGGATAGGCTTCGACAGATGTTCGTCGACCACCTACAGCTGACCGATTTTCGGTCCTATGAGTCGGTCGACGTGTCGCTCGAATCAGGAGTGACCACCTTTGTCGGGGCGAACGGGCAGGGCAAGACCAACCTGGTCGAGGCGATCGAGTATCTCTCGACGATGAGCTCACATCGGGTGGCTGCGGAGGTGCCTTTGGTGCGGTCAGGCGCTGCGCGTGCAGTCGTACGGGCCAGGGTGCAAGCCGGGATCGACGATCCGCGGCAGCTCACGCTAGAGCTCGAGATCAATCCCGGGAAGGCAAACCGGGCCAAACTCAACCGTTCGCCGCTCCGGCAGGCCCGGGAGATCATCGGACTGCTCCGGACTGTGGTGTTCTCACCGGTTGACATCGCGATTGTCAAGGGCGATCCCAGCGAACGTCGGCGTTTCCTCGATGACCTCATCGTCGCGCGATGGCCGCGGCTGGCCGGCGTACGCGCCGACTACGAGCGGGTACTGCGGCAGCGCAACACTTTGCTGAAATCCCTCAGCGGTCGGCTTCGGGGTGGCCCGCCGCCGGCCGACGCCGAAGCCACGCTCGATGTCTGGGACACCCATCTTGCTCGGGCTGGTAGCGAGCTTCTCGAGGCGCGGCTGACGACGCTTGCGGACCTGGCGCCGCATGTCAGCAAGGCGTATGCCGATATCGCGCCGACCAATAACGACGCTGCGGCGGACTACAAGTGCTCGGTGGATTTGAGCGCCCTTCGACAGGCTCAGGGCGCAGCGAGTGAAGCTCAGGGCGCATCAGGTGTGGCTCAGGGCCCATCGGAACGAGCAGTCTTGGTCGACCTGCTGGTGAGGGCGATGGCTGAGCGACGGGTCGAGGAGATCCAGCGCGGGGTCTCACTGGTAGGTCCACATCGCGACGACATCACACTGTCGTTGGGGATGCTGTCCGCCAAGGGCTACGCCAGTCACGGTGAGTCATGGTCATTCGCGCTTGCGCTCCGCCTGGGCAGCTTTCACCTGCTGCGGGCTGATGGGGTGGAGCCGGTGCTCGTGCTCGATGATGTGTTCGCGGAGCTGGATTCGATCCGGAGGGAGCGCCTGGCCTCGGGTGTGCGGGTGGCGGAGCAGGTCTTGGTCACCGCCGCCGTGGGAGCTGACGTGCCCGAGCTGCTGGCAGGTCGCCGCTTCCGTGTGGCCGATGGTGATGTGACAGCCGATGCCTGAGGAGCCGAGCCACCAGGGCACACCCGCCGACCAGCCGCAGCACGACCCCACAGGCCTCGAACTCGCGCAGACCACTGCTCGCTCGCTCGGTGCACAGGCGCGACGCCGGCGCCGCGCCAAGTCGCCCCGGTACGTCGGTCCTCAAGTGTCGGGAGCTCGAGCCGACGATCGTGATCCGAAGCCGCTCTCAGATGCGGTCGAGCGACTGGTGGAGAGCAAGGGTTGGACCACCGAAATCAATGTCCATACCCTGCTGGCCCGGTGGGGACTGCTGGTCGGTGCCGCCAACGCGGCACACTCGCATCCCGAGGGGTATGCCGACACCGTCTTGACAGTTCGTGCCGACTCCACGGCATGGGCCACCCAGCTGCGTTACCTGGCACCCCGACTCGTGGCCATGCTGAACGAGGCGCTCGGGGACGGCACGGTCACCCGGATCAAGGTCCTTGGCCCGGACGCTCCTTCCTGGAAGAAGGGCCGCCGCTCGGTTCGTGATGGCCAGGGCCCGCGGGACACCTACGGCTGAAAATCAAGAAGAAGGGCCGTGTGCGGCGCCGGAAACCTCACTCTAGATGCAGCGTGCTCGCTCGGTTTGCGCCTAAGTCGACGATCCGAATCTCATCTAGAGTGAAGTTTCCACGGAATGGAGCGCCAAGGCGAGCAGCCATCGGGCCTGAAAGGCTCGCGGCGCCCTCAGCACATATGGGCGTGTAGAGGGATTCCCCGGGCCGCTCACACGGCCGCAAACTGGCCATCCAGACCTTGCCAGGCGCATTTTTGTGCTGCCGGAGGTCCGCTGGCGCGCCCCGGGGGCATACCCGCGCGCTAAACTAGATGAGGTCACAAGCGCGGGTCGAGTGACTCGTACGGCCGCCGAGAAAGGGCCATCGAATCCGTCAACGTGACCATCAAGAACCTACAGAACCAGACCTTGGCGTGCCGCCTGCGTCACCTGTTCACGAGGTGAGGTCCGGGCGGCGCACGTCTGATAGGAGTCCCGCGCCGGTGCAGCATTTCGACCCGCCCGACGACATCAACCCGACCCCCGACACCGTCACCTCGAACTCGACGCCGCACCCGGCGGCACAAGGGGTCCTCAACCACATCGAGCCAGGGGCGTACGACTCGGAGTCGATCACGGTCCTCGAGGGATTGGAAGCCGTACGTAAGCGGCCGGGCATGTACATCGGCTCGACGGGGGAACGCGGCTTGCACCACCTGGTCTACGAGGTCGTGGACAACGCAGTGGATGAGGCGCTGGCCGGATACTGCGACATGATCATCGTCCGCATCCTGCCTGAGGGCGGGATCCAGGTGATCGACAACGGTCGCGGCATTCCGGTCAAGGACCACCCGAAGGAAAAGATCCCGGCCATCACCTTGGCTCTCACGCTGCTGCATGCCGGCGGCAAGTTCGGGGATGGCGGCTACAAGGTCTCCGGCGGCCTGCACGGCGTCGGGGTATCGGTGGTCAACGCGTTGTCGATCCACCTGGTCGCGGAGGTCAAGCGCGACGGCTACCGGTGGACCCAGAGCTTCTCCCTCGGCGTGCCGGACGGGCCGCTGCAACGCTTGGAGCCGAGCGAGGAGACGGGCACCACCGTCACCTTCTACCCCAGTCCTGACATCTTCGAGACGACGAACTATTCCTACGACACGCTCGCGGCGCGGTTTCGGGAGATGGCCTTCCTCAACAAGGGCCTGACCATCACCATCGTCGACGAGCGCCCCGACCACAATGATGAAGACGGCAACGCGTACGCCGACACCTTCCGCTACGACGAAGGGCTGATCGACTACGTCCGTTACCTGACCGGCAGCAAGGAGCCGGTGCACTCCTCGGTGATCGCGTTCGAGGTCGACCGGCATGACCGCGGGATCAGCCTCGAGGTCGCCATGCAGTGGAACAACTCCTATACCGAGTCGGTGCACACGTTTGCCAACACGATCAACACCCATGAGGGCGGCACCCATGAGGAAGGCTTCCGCGCCGCGCTCACCAACACCGCCAACAAGTGGGGTGAGAACTGGGGATTGATCAAGAAGCCAGAGGACCGGCTGTCCGGGGACGACATTCGGGAGGGACTCACCGCGATCGTTTCGGTGAAGCTTGCCGAACCACAGTTCGAGGGTCAGACCAAGACCAAGCTCGGCAACACCGAGGCGCGGTCCTTCGTCCAGCAGGTGGTGAACTCACAACTCGGCGATTGGTTCGAGCAGAACCCAGGCGAGGGAAAGATGATCATCCGCAAGGGTCAGGCGGCTGCGCTCGCGCGCATCGCCGCCCGGAAGGCCCGCGACGCGGCGCGTGATCGCAAGGGATTGCTGGGGCGCAGCGGGCTCCCGGGAAAGCTGGCCGACTGCCAGTCGACCGACCCGGAGGAGTGCGAGGTCTTCATCGTCGAGGGTGACTCCGCCGGCGGGTCGGCCAAGGGTGGTCGCGATCCGCGGATCCAGGCGATCCTGCCGATCCGCGGCAAGATCCTCAACGTCGAGAAGGCCCGGATCGATCGAATCCTGCAGAACACCGAGGTGCAGGCGATCATCTCAGCGCTCGGCACCGGCGTTCATGAGGACTTCGACATCGCCAAGCTGCGGTACCACAAGATCATCATGATGGCCGATGCCGATGTGGACGGCGCGCACATCCGTACGCTGCTGCTGACGTTGATGTTCCGCTTCATGCGGCCGCTGATCGAGGCCGGGCACGTATTCCTCGCCCAACCGCCGCTGTTTCGGATCGGCTGGACCAATGCACCGCACGAGCTGGCGTACACCGATGCCGAGCGGGACGCGCTGCTCCGGGTGGGAGCCGAGGAAGGCAAGCGGTTGCCGAAGGAGAACGCCATCCAGCGCTACAAGGGCCTCGGTGAGATGAACCCCGATCAGCTGTGGGACACCACCATGGACCCTAACAACCGGATCCTGCTTCAGGTCACCCTCGACGACGCTGCCCAAGCCGACGAGATGTTCTCGATCTTGATGGGTGAGGACGTCGAGCAGAGGCGTACCTTCATCCAACGCAACGCCAAGGACGTCAGGTTCCTGGATATCTGATGGCTGTGCTTCGTTCGCAAGCGTCGGGTAGGTCGTGCCCCGCTGCTGTCTGGACGAGCGAGCCGAGCGCGACAGCTTCGAGTGGGAAGAGCGATGGACGAGATGCACGCTGGCGTGCGAGCGAGTAAGGAAGACAGCAGCCCCCAGGGCACGACCGGGCGCGAGCGAACAGGACAAAGGGCATGAGTGACATCCCTCAGGAGCCGAGCACCGACCGGCGGGAGCTGGTTGATCTGCAGGACGAGATCCAGAAGTCCTACCTGGATTACGCAATGAGCGTGATCGTGGGACGCGCGCTGCCAGATGTTCGAGACGGGCTCAAGCCGGTGCACCGCCGGATCATCTACGCGATGTACGACGGCGGCTATCGGCCTGATCGGGGTTGGAACAAGTGCGCCCGTATCGTCGGCGAGGTCATGGGCCAGTACCACCCGCATGGCGACACCGCGATCTACGACACCCTGGTGCGGCTCGCGCAGCCGTGGGTGATGCGCTACCCGCTGGTCTCCGGGCAGGGAAACTTCGGCTCCCCTGGCAATGACAAGGCCGCCGCCATGCGCTACACCGAGTGCAAGATGGCGCCGCTGGCCATGGAGATGGTCCGGGACATCACTGAGAACGCGGTCGATTTCAAGCCCAATTACGACGGCAAGGAGTCCGAGCCGGTCGTCCTGCCGAGCCGCTTCCCGAACCTGCTGGTCAACGGATCCACGGGCATCGCAGTCGGCATGGCGACCAACATTCCGGCCCACAACCTGCGTGAGGTCGCCTCGGCCGTGCAGTGGTCGCTGGAGCATCCGGAGGCTCCCGCCGAGGAGCTACTCGAGGCAGCGCTCGAGCGGGTCCAGGGTCCCGACTTCTCGAATGGCGCACTCATCGTCGGCCGACGTGGCATCGACGACGCCTACAGGACCGGCCGCGGTTCGGTGATCATGCGCGCGGTGGTCGACATCGAGGAGGACCGGGCCGGCCGCACTCAGTTGGTGGTCACCGAGCTGCCCCACATGGTCAACCCCGACAACCTGGCGCTCAAGATCGCCGAGTTGGTGACCACGGGCAAGCTCAATGGCATCGCGGACATCCGCGACGACTCCTCGGCGCGTACCGGACAGCGACTGGTGATCGTGCTGAAGCGCGACGCCCAGCCGCGGGTGGTGTTGAACAACCTGTACAAGCACACCCAGCTCCAGGACACGTTCGGCTGCAACATGCTCGCCTTGGTCGACGACGTGCCGCGTACGCTCCGGCTGGACCAGTTCATCTCCTACTGGATCAGCCACCAGGTCGAGGTCATCCAGCGGCGCACCCAGCACCGCCTCGACGACGCGCAGGCTCGCGCGCACATCTACCGCGGCCTGGTCCTTGCCCTCGATCAGTTGGACGCGGTAATCGCGCTGATCCGACGCAGCCCGAGCACCGATGATGCCCGGGAGGGCCTCAGGACTCTGCTGGAGATCGACGAGCTGCAAGCGAATGCGATCTTGGACATGCAGCTGCGAAGGCTTGCGGCACTGGAGCGGCAGCGGATCGTCGACCAGCTGGCCGAGTACGAGCGCATCATCGCCGACCTCACCGACATCCTGGCGAGGCCCGAGCGGCAGCGCAAGATCATCAGCGACGAGCTGGCCGAGATCGTCGAGAAGTACGGCGACGAACGGCGTACCAAGATCATTGCCGCCGACGGTGATCTCTCCAACGAGGACCTCATACCTGACTCCGATGTGGTGGTCACCATCACCCGCGGCGGCTACGCCAAGCGCACCAACACCGACCTCTATCGAGTGCAGAAGCGCGGCGGCAAGGGCGTACGCGGGGCAACGCTGCGCGCCGACGACGAGGTCGAGCACCTCTTCGTCACTACCAATCACCACTGGATCTTGTTCTTCACCAACAAGGGACGGGTGTATCGCGCCAAGGTGTGGCAGCTGCCTGAAGCCGGCCGAGACGCGCGCGGCGGGCATGTCGCCGGGCTGCTGTCGTTCATGCCGGACGAGGACATCGCCCAGGTCCTGGCCATCCGGGACTACACCGCGGCGCCGTACCTGTTGCTGGCCACCAAGCGCGGCCTGGTGAAGAAGACGGCACTGCCGGCGTACGACTCACCCCGGCAGGCCGGGATCATTGCGGTCAACTTCCGTGACGAGGACGATGAGCTGATCGGCGCCGAACTCTGCTCCGCTGATGACGAGGTGCTGTTGATTTCTCGCAAGGGGCTCTCGATTCGCTTCCCGGCAGACGATTCCGAGCTGCGGCCGATGGGCCGCGCGACCTCCGGGGTGAGTGGAATGAAGTTCCGTCCAGGGGATGAGCTGCTATCGATGTCCGTCATTCGAGCCGGGGCTAGCGATGACGAGCGGTTTGTGTTCACCGTTACCGATGGCGGCTTCGCGAAACGGACCCATGTCTTCGAGTACCGCCAGCAGGGTCGGGGCGGCCTGGGGATCAAGGCGATGAAACTCAACGAAGATCGCGGGTCTTTGGTCGGAGGGCTGGTCGTGACTGACAATGATGAAGTCATCGCCATCAAAGCAAGTGGTCAGATCACGCGCAGCGCTGTTGCCGAGGTTCCGGTCAAGGGGCGTGACACGATGGGAGTCAGGTTCGTAGGAGTGGCTGAGAACGACTCAGTCGTGGTGATCGCACTCAACCCCGAGACAACAGCAGAAGCGGCGCGACTTGCAGATGAGGCTCCTGCGGGTGATGATTCCAATTCGACCTCGGGCGTGGTCGAGGACGATTCGTCGCTCGAGTCAGCACTGGAAGTGCGGCCCGTGACCCCGAATGGGGTAGCTGACGATGCGGGGGTCCAGGAGGATGACAGTGAGTAAAGGCAACGCGGAACAGCCCACCGCCCAGGCGCCTCGAGGTCACAGCTCCACCGACCGTGTCGAAGTGAGCGGGACCGGGCAGCAAGGTGCACCGCAAAGCCCCGGTACGCCTCGTCCGCAGAGCCCGGGCGCTCCTGGTCCGCGGGATCAGTCTGGCGGCAACGGCACTCAGGATCGGACGTCGACCGCCGGCACCGCCAAGGATTCGCCCACCTCGAAAGCCCCGGGTCAAGAGCCCACCAGACCGAACGGGCAGAGCAAAGAGTCCACCGGAGAGCAGCGAGCGACCGACACTGCGGGCACTGCTCGTACTGGGGCTGGTGAGATCAGGAGCCCGCAGTCACCTGGGACAGCAAACCGTTCGTCGCCTACTGTCGGCGGGCGACCGGGCGGATCCCCGAATCCTCCGTCGACCCAGCAGAAGCATCAGCCGGGGCAGCCAATCCAGCAGAAACACGAGCCGGGGTCACCGACCCCGCAGAAACAGGGGCCGCTCCAGGCGTCGTCTCAGACGACTCAGCCGAAGCAAATGCCTTCGCAGTCGGCTCAGCCGACGCAGGTGCCCTCGCAGTCGACTCAGCCGAAGCAAGTGCCTTCGCCGCCGGCCCAGTCGAAGCAAGTGCCCCCGCAGTCGACTCAGCCGAAGCAGATGCCTTCGCCGCCGCCCCAGTCGAAGCAAGTGCCCTCGCAGTCGACTCAGCCACGACCGCAGTCGCAGACCGGAGGCCAAGCTGCGAGCGCTTCCGCTCCAGCGCAGCCTCATACTCCATCTCCGTCGACGCCGGGGACTCCCCGTACACAGCAGAGCCCTGGGCCCGTACCCGTATGGGATCCGCCGCCGCCGCCAGCACCCAAGCAATCCGTCTTGGCCCGTCTGGGGTTCGGCAGAAAGGCCGAGCCGGCTGAGGCAAACCCGACTGCTCCGCCAGCCCAGCAGCAGCCTGTCCAACAGCAACCCGC
This sequence comes from uncultured Actinomycetota bacterium, assembly GCA_963759635.1. Classification (GTDB taxonomy): domain Bacteria; phylum Actinomycetota; class Actinomycetes; order Propionibacteriales; family Propionibacteriaceae; genus Microlunatus. The sequence goes on along the minus strand of CAVXAP010000021.1, from coordinate 41,098 downwards.
GGGGCCCGTCACGCAGCCGGCGCCAACCTCACCCGGTGGGGCGTCCGCGTCGACTGCTCAGACAGGTCCAGTCGCTCCGGCCGGACCGCAGGCTGGTACGCCAGTTCAGCAGCGCCCGGCGCCCGTAAACCAGCCTGGTACCCCAGCAGGCCCGGGGGCCGCAGTGGCCGCTGGTCTGACGGCGGCAGCTGCCATCCAGGCCGCTCCGCCCCAGGCGCGCTCGGCCCCAAGCCGCTCCGCCCCAGGGCGCTCCACATGCGCCGCCTGGACAGCCGAGCATGCCTCAGGGACCGGTCCGGCCAGGCGAGACCACCGGCCGTACGCCCGCCGCACCCGGTGGTGCTTCGCCGGTCGCGCCCCCTACTAGTCCGCAAGCCCCGATGCCAGGAGCGCTCAATCCCGCGGCACGGACGCCGGGAGCGCCGGCGTACCCTTCAGCCCCGGTTGCGGTTCCGATGCCGGCACCAGGTCAGGACCTCAGGGACTGGCCGACCGGGAGAAACCAGCCCGTGCCGGCGGGTTTGGAGGATGCGGGGACCGAAGCCCATCACGCGGCCAAGCCCAAGGTGGGCGTCGCCCGGCGAACCCGCAAGGCGAGACTGCGGCTGTCGCGGCTCGACCCGTGGTCGGTGATGAAGACGTCCTTCCTCTTCTCGATCGCGGCTGGCATCATGCTCCTGGCCGCCGTCTATTCGGTCTGGACGGTGCTGAGCACCTCCCAGCTCTTCGACTCGATCAACGACATCGTCCGCAGCGTCGTCTCGACACCGGGTGACACCACGCCGTTCCGGATCCAGGAGTACATCAACACCCAGAAGGTGATGGGTGTGACCGCCCTGATCGCCTGCGTAGATGTGGTGATCTTCACTGCCCTCGCGACGCTCGGCTCGTTCCTGTACAACCTTGCCGCCACCATGCTCGGCGGCCTTGAGATCACCCTCGCCGAGGACTGACGCGCGGTTCGCCGTGGTCGGTCCTCGGTCAGCAACCTACGTTCACGTAGGTTGCGATCGCTCTGCTCAGGTTGCAACCCATGCAGAGCGTGAGGAAGCTATGCAGAGCAAGGGTCCCGATGCCTCTGACGGCGTACGCCCAATAGATTTGGGGCCGTTGCTGGAGATCAGCTAGCCTTGCGGTTTGTGCCCATGTGGGCGTCTCAGCAGTACGCGGGCCTATAGCTCAGTCGGTTAGAGCGCTGCCCTGATAAGGCAGAGGTCAGTGGTTCAAGTCCACTTAGGCCCACCCTTAGACCACCTTGTCAGAGGCAATTTTACTGCGACCCCATCCGCTGCATTTCAGTCCTGCTTGTCAATCTGCTTGTCTACGGTTCCCGCTGAACAGCTGGTCCATAACGATCGCACCGGTCTGAATCACCGGCCGCAGCTGGTGCCGGTACACCAATTCGGTGACCGTTGTGCCGCTGTGTCCGACCAGTTGCGAGATCTGCTCCAGCGGCACGCCTGCATCGGAAAGTAGCGAGACAAACGAGTGTCGTAGTTCTCGGGGCGTCCACTCCGATGGGTTGAGACCTGGTACCAGAGCCAAGGCGCGGCGGAAGTCCCGGCGGACGTTACCCGCGAGCATCTTGGTTCCGACCGACGTGGTGAACACCAGACCGGTCTCTCGCCACCGTTCGCCGGCCGACAACCGGTCGGCAGCCTGCTGCGCTCGCTGCCTGCATAGTGCCTCGATGCACCGCTCGGGAAGGGCAAGCGTCCGCCGGGACTTCTTGGTTTTGGTGTCTCCACCTACTCGTACGGACCGCCACACCTCCACGTGCGGCGGCAACGACCCACCCGCCTCGAGGTGCACATGCTCCCAGCGCAGCGCCCGAAGCTCCTCGGTTCGGCCACCAGTCAGCAGCGACACCACGATGTATGTGTGTAGCCTGTCGGTCGCTGTCTTCGTCAGCACATCGTCCACCTGCTTGGGCGTCAACGACTTCGACCGCCGACCGGCCCGGCCAGTCGGTACCTCCGTCAGTTCGACGACGTTCCGCTTGACCAGGTCTCGCGCCATCGCACGCTTGACTGCCCGATTGAGACAGCTCCGGACTCGCTGAAGCGTCGCCGTGCTCAGCGACTTCGACAGCTCAAACAGCCAAGCGTCGACCTCACGTGCGGTCAGGTCTCGCAGTTTCCGCGCGCCCAGTAGCGGGATTATGTGCTTGCCGCAGAAGATCCGGTACTTCGTTATTGTGGCTGGACCCTGCCGGCCCAGACCGTAGGCCAGCCAATCCTCGACCGCATGACCAACCGTGTAGTCATCCCGCCCAAGGGCCAAACCGTCCTCATGGTCCCGCAGCTGCTCACGTAGCTTCTGCTTGGCCTCGGTCTTGGTCCGGCCTGAACCAGTCTTGACCATCCGCTTGCCACGACCGTCGTAACCGACCGTGACCGTCGCTATCCAGCGCTGGCGCCTTTCATTCCAGTACAACCCGCCGTCGCCGTAGGCGCGACGCTTGGTCACGCCGCACCGTCAAGAGAGTCGATGTACTCAGCGAGCGCGGCGACTGGAACCAGGCGACGGCGACCCGCCTTGACGGTGCGGAGTTGTCCCGTGCGGATGAGCTCATAGAGCACTGATCGGCTTAGCCGCAGCGCCACCGCGGCCTCATCGACCCGGTACAGCAGGGCCGGCACATCAGGCTGAATCCCACTCGTGGTCATGATCGTCTCCTGTCCTCCGGCGGTCGGCATTGGCTTGGCTCTGGGTCGAGGGGCTCGGCCTCCCCCGAGTTGTGAAAGTGGGGCCTCCAGCCCGTCCGTCAAGGGCAGTCGCTTCGCTCCGGTCCTGCGGATTCGCTGCGCTCACCCTTGACTGCCGGTCCTGCGGCCCTGGATTTGGCGGATTATCGGGTGAGGCCGAGCTGTGGGCAACCGAGGGACTGGGCGGTCCGCCGCCGCTGGGCGGGCCGATTGCCGAAAGACTGTCCACAGTCTCAACCGCGGTTCTGGTCTTGGCCTGGTCGTATTGTGCGCGCCAGCGTTGTCGTTCGGCGACTGCCCGTAGGAGCATCAGGGTGTAGGTGGTGGGTCGGGGCGTTCGTCGGTCCACACGTCGCGGGGGAGCCCGTCTGGGCTGAGGACGTCGGTGGCCATCCGTTCCAGGTCGGGCGCGGCCATGCCGGCGGACTGCAGTGCTTCACGGACGACCGCGGACCGGTCGGCTCGGTGTTCGGACAGGGTCTTGCCGGACCAGTCGCGGGAGACCAGGACACGACGGCCGCCGATGCCGAGGTGTTCTCGATCATGAGCCTTGCTGGGACAGCGGCCGGGGCTGGGCCGGTCGGGTTGGATGCCGTAGCGCAGCCAGTTCGCGCACCGCGGCGAGCAGGGCAGCCAGCGCAGCTCGGCGTGCAGCCGGTCGATCTGCGCCTCCCGCGCCACAGTCCACTGGTGTCCGGTACTTACCGACAGTTGTGCTCAAGATCATCGCGATGGTGGCGGGCAAGACAAGAACTCATGGGTCTGATTCGCTGTTGTCACCGAGAGGATCGCCGATCGCCTCAGTCAGGTATTTCGCGAGGTAGCGCACGGCCCGGTCTGCGTCGGCGGAGGGTGCGATGATGCCGGCGATGTCGTGATGGGCTCCGAACCGCATGACGTGGACCGGTCCGGCATCCGGGTCGGCGTCGAGATGGTCGAGGGCTTGGCGCCAGGTGGGCAGCATGACGCCGGTGTCGGGGTCGCAGTACCCGGCCCCGGTCCAGACGGGTTGCTCGGCGTAGAGCAGCTCATACACTCGCGACCGACTGACACTGAGCACGTCTGCGGCCTCCCACACGGTCAGCAGCAACTTCTCCATTCGATTGTCTCCAGCCTTGTACTGATGCTTCAGTTGGCCACACTGTCCGCGCAGGGGCCAATAAGGCTCCGACCTGTTGATAACACGGGGCTGTAGAGCAGCACCCTGCGCCGTTCTCCACACTCCACAGAAGTTGTTTCCGACCGGCTTGGCGGTCAGCATTGCAGTTCCAATCTCGACGAGCGGCAACTCCGCCTTGCTTATCGGCGCCGATTACATGATCGTCAATGAACTTGCTCTCAACCCAGGCGGGCTATGGACTGAAGCCGCATCCCTGCCGACCTGATCCACCGAGGCTTCGCAGCCCAACGCGCGGGGAGGGATCCTCATTTCGCCGAGACTCGAGTGCGTCGAGAACGGTGTAGGCGTTCTCTGCGAAGGGGATGCTGCCGATAGCAAGAAGGAATTAACAGTGACACCTCAGGCGTTCATGGGCAGCACAAGATCATCAGCGATGGCATAGCTCTTGACCCCCAGATCGGCGCCTCGTCGGGCTGAGCAGGGTCCACTCTGCAGGCCGATGAGGCGGACCGTCGGAACGTTGGTCCGGAATTGGTCCGGGAGCCGAGGAAGTAGCCGATGCAGCCCGCGAGTAGCACGAGGCCGACGACCGCCACTGCCCAAGCCAGCAGCTCTTGGTTGGACACGAAGCGAGAGATCTGGATCTCGTCACCCGGAGGACAACGGCGCATATGCGAACCAGCCGAATGACGTTGTCCGCTGCCACAGCGCGAGGGCAGTCCCGGCTGCCAGGGCGATGACGCCAAGGAGAAAGGCAGCAGTGAGCCGCCGCGAGGTGGTCATGGGCGAAGGCTAGCGACCGGGCGAACACACGACGGACGTTCTGCCCGCGACAGGGAGAGCCACCGACCCAAGCGGAGCCAGTAGGCAGGCCGTAGAGACTGTCAGGCTCTCGCTGGGCGGACCAGGTGACGAGGCGGTACACGGAGTGTGCACCTGTGCCGGGCTGGAACCGAGGGCTTGACCGGCTTGGAGGGATGCTGGAGGCTGCCGCGTCGGGTCGGCGGCTCGAAGGTGACTCAACTGACCAGGGCCGGGGTGCGGTGGGGTGCGCAGAGGGCGCGAAGCGCCCGGAGCGCGGGGCCCCGGCCCTTAGCGGCGCGGAGCGCCGCCTTGATCCTCAAATGGCATAAATCGGCAACCAAATGGCTAAGTGCCGGGGCCGGCCTCGTAAGCAGGTCGTGCAACTGACACGGACAGCGGCATGGTCGGGCGGTGCACGAGGTAGACCGGCCCAGATCGCACCCAGGGGTCCCGACCCCTTACCGTGCCTTCGACCCGTGCGCCAAGGGTACGGATCGCGGCAGAGTTGCGCGTTGCGTGTGCGGTGCGGCCTAGCCTGTCTGCGTGCGACGCTTCGACGACGAGGACCTCACCGGCGCAGAGTTCCGCGAGTGCGACTTGAGTAGAGCTCGGCTGGTCGGCGTGGTCATGCAGGACGCAGAGATCGACGGCCTGGTCACCAATCTCGTGGTCAACGGGGTCGAGGTCATGCCGTACGTCGAGGCGGAGCTCGACCGCCGCCACCCGGTACGGTTGCTGATCCGCTCGGATGAGCCGGCCGACCTGCGAGAGGCCTGGCGGCAACTGCGGGACGATTGGGCGACGACCACCGAGCGAGTCCGGTCCATGCCCGAGAACAGCGAACATCGCGGCGTCGACGGCGAGTGGTCGATGGTCGAAACCCTGCGTCACCTTGTCTTCGTGCACGACTCCTGGTTCCGACGCTGCGTGCTCGGGCTCACCGAGCCGTTCACGGCCCTGGGACTGGGTCCACCGTTCGTCATGGACCAGGAGGAGAACGGGCTCGACCCGTCCGCCCAACCGAGCCTCGACGAGGTGCTCGCCGTGCGCAACCGGCAGACTTCGGAGATCGAGACGTGGCTGGCCGAGGTCACGCCTGTGATCGGGTGCACTCCGGTGGCGTCGCAGCGCGCCGTGAACTTCCTGTTGAGGGTGCGGGGGTCGATGGGGGTGCCGTAACGACCGCTGAAGATCAGTGACGGCATGTCCTTCGTCTGCTGCCAGATCTCGCCGGCAGCCTCCCGTTCTCCGTCCTGTTGTGTGCACCTGATGGTCAGTGCCGCGGCAACGATCTCCGGCATGGGGAGCGGCATCGGATGCCTCGGTCTTCGTTTCCCGGTAAAGGAGAGATCGCCGGACTCGTTGGAGCTGATGGTCGGGCACAAGTGTGCCCTGCCCGAAATTGACGGCCTCCCAGTCGAGACCAAGGACCTCACCCTTGCGAAGCCCGAGAACCACAACCAGTACGTAAGCGGCGTAAAGCGGATCGGAGTCGGCACGCGCGGATTCGAGAAAGCGCCTGGCCTCCTCGCTCGTCCATGGCACCGGCCTGCGCTTGCGTTGCTTGGGAATCTGTACGAGCTGAGCAACATTCCGGTCGATCAACTCTTGGCTACCGCCGAGTGCAGCGCTGAACGCAGGACGGCTCTGACGTCCTTGATTGTGCGCGGTGACGCCACCCGATGACAGCACTTCCCGAGCGCGCAGCACCGTGCCGTGCCCAGGAGCGCCCGACGGACATCCTTCTCCTGTGCGCAGCACTGGCATTGTGCGGCTAGGCGATTGAGCCACGTCTGGACATCGGCGACGCGAAGGTGATCAAGTCGCAGGGCACCGATGCCGGGCTCGATGTAGTTCTTCACGTGGCTCTCGTACGTCGCGTACGTGAGCGGGGCAAGATTCGGAGCAACCGTCTCTTCGAGCCATCGATGGAGGAACTGCCCAAGTGTCGGCACCTTGGTGACAACGGGCCCCTGCGCGGCTTTCCGGGTGAGCTCCACCCACCGGCTGTGGACGATCTCCCGACTCCGTCCGTAGACGTACGTGCGCTGACGCTTCCCTGACGGAGTCGTGATCCAAACGTAAGCCGCGAACCCATTGCGGTAAGGAAAGATCGAACCCTCGCCATCGGCTCTCCGACTTGTCACCAGATGTCCTCGGCGGACTTGGCGCGATCTTGAACGTAGGCCTCAACCCACTCTGGAAGGAATCCTGCGGGATCGCCCGTCCTTGATCGACCGCAGCTGGCCGGCGATGATCAGCATGCGAACCTTGCTTTCCCCATAGTTGAGCAACTGTGCAACCTGGGCCACCGTATACCAGCGCGGCGTCAAGATCATTTTAGTTTCTGAGTTCGTCATAATGATCAACACCCACGCTTGCGGTGACCGCAGAGAGACAGACTGAACTCTCTCGCCATCGTCTGCACAAAGATGATCACGACAGCGGTCGCTAACCGTAAATGGCAAGCCAGCTCAGCTTCTCCTCGAAGCAGGCGAACGACGCCAGCCACCGTTTCAACGACTTCGGCGTCCATCTCCTCAATGCCCGCTCAGCGTTCCTCTGCAGAAAGTTGTCCAATGAAGCCACAGGTGACGACCGTGAGGTCGATCAGCCCATGACCTGTGGATACATCGGCTCTTTGCGAGCCGTAAGCGCTGCCGAAAGACGCAGGCGGTCATTGGTCGTTGTTTGCCTTTACGGAGATCCCTGGAACTCCCGACTCCGGTGCCGTAGAAGCCGCCGATCGAGCCCGATTTGGGGTATCGACGAGCACCTGGAGGCCCTCCCACGTGTTGGGCCGACGGCTGTGCCCGCCGGTTGGGTAGAGGTGCCGGGTGGTGTCTGCCTGAGCACTTTGACGGGCAGCCCGCGGTGCGCAGGCGTGCCAAGAAGGAATCGACAGTGACAGCCCCAGGCCTTGATGCGCAGCACAAGATCATCAGCGAGGACAAGATCATCGCGGTGACAGCGGGAAGACAAGAACTCATGGCTCTTTGCCCCCCAGACATCGGCAGCGCGTCCAAGGACGTCCCCAGTCGTCCAATTTCCCTTAAAAATAAGGATTTTGCACTTTGGCGTATTTCGGTGGATAAACCCTAATGGTGGTCAAATGGTGGTCAGACCCATAGCCAAACTGAGTGAAGAGGCTTGCTCAGGTCCAGGCTGTGCATCGCCGTGGCCGCATCAATGCCGTCGACGATTGCTGGCGTGGGCCGTATTCGTGCCGCAGCTTGGCCGGATCACTGCGGCAGCGCTACATAACGGCTTTCGCGTCGCACGTAGGCGAACCGCTCACGGATTGTGCCGGTGCCCGGACGTCCAGCCCGCCGCAGGTCAGAGCAGATGTGGCGTGCCCGGGGGCCACGGTGATTCACCACTGATCAGCGTTCGATCGGGCATGCCACGGGCACGCGCCCTGGATGGCAGCTAGCTCAGGGATGGTCAGTCCGAGGTCGTTTGCGAAGGTCGATACCGATGCGGCGCTCGCTGCCAGCCACGACGTCACATTTCGCCGGCGTTTCCGCCGTTGCCGAGTCCAAGCCGCTGGCGGACGATCTGCCGGGCCAGGTTCAGGACCGTGGGGTCGTCGTGCAGGACGAAGCTGGTGTCAGCGGCCAGCATGATCCCGTGCAGCTCGAAGGCGAGCCGGTCAGGGTCCTCGCAGGCGGGAAGCTCCTGCTGCTCAAGAGCGGTGGCGACGAACCCTCGGACCAGCGCCGCGAACCCGGACTCCCAGGCGGCGACCCGTTCCTTGACCGGCCCGGGGCGGGTGCCCATCTCCAGCGCCGCGGCAGCGAAGAAGCAGCCACCGGGGAAGATGCGGCGCTGCAGGTAATCGAAGTACGCCTCGCACACCGCCACCAGCTGGGCGAGGCCCGGCGGAGCCGCCAGGGCGGGCTGCACGACTACTTCCTGGAAGATCCGGTCTGCCGCCTCCACGGTGGCCAGCTGGAGTTCCTGCTTGGAGCCGAAGTGCGCGTAAAGGCCGCTCTTGCTCATGCCGATCGCAGCGGCCAGGTTCCCGATCGACAGGCCCTCCAGCCCGTCGACGGTGGCCAGCGAGGCGGCAGCACGCAGGATCGCGCCGCGGGTGCGTTCCCCGTCCGCGCGGGGCCGTCGCTGCGCACGATCGCGTTGTTTCACGGCGCCGTTGGTCATGTTGACAAGATAGCACGATCGATCGTACTAGTTCTATTTAGCGCGAACGATCGTGCTATCTCTGAACCACTCGAAGGGAAATCACAGTGACCACCACGTCAGCCGACGTCGGCACCATGCACTACCACGAGCTGGCCGCCGCCGTGCGCGGTGACCTGATCGTGCCGGGAGATCCGGGTTACGACGAGGCGCGCGCCGTGTATAACGGCATGATCGACAAGCATCCGGCCGCGATCGCGCGCTGCCGGGACACCGCCGACGTCATCAGCTGCGTCCGGTTCGCCCGCCGCCACGGCGCGGAGATCGCCGTCCGCGGCGGCGGCCACAGCGGGGCCGGGCTCGGGGTAGCCGACGGCGCCCTGGTCATCGACCTGTCGCTGTTGCGCAGCACGACCGTCGACCCGGCCGGCCGCACCGTCCGCGCCGATGCCGGCTGCACCTGGGCCGACGTCGACCACGCGACCGTGAAATTCGGCATGGCCACCCCGTCCGGCTTCATCGGGTCCACCGGCGTGGCCGGCCTGACTCTCGGCGGCGGCATCGGCTACCTGTCCCGCCGCTTCGGCCTCACCGTGGATAACCTGCTGTCCGCCGACGTCGTGCTCGCCGACGGCACCTTCGTCACCGCCAGCGAACACTCCCACCCCGACCTGTTCTGGGCGCTGCGCGGCGGCGGCGGAAACTTCGGCATCGTCACCTCGTTCACGTTCCGCTGCCACGACATCGGCGAGCACGGCACGATCATCGGCGGCCCGGTCCTGTACGACTTCGCCGACACCCCCGAGGTGATGCGCTGGTACCGGGAGCTGCTGCCATCACTGCCCGAAGAGCTGAGCGGCTGGATCGGGCTGATCACCATCCCGCCCGCGCCGCCGTTCCCCGAGGAGCTGTGGGGCCGCAAGGCGTGCGGCATCGTCTGGTGCTACACCGGAGCGCACGACCGGGCCGACGCGGTGATCGAGCCGGTCAGGACCTACGGCTCGCCGCTGCTGGTGGGCTTGCAGCCCATGCCGTTCGACGTGCTGCAGAGCGCGTTCGACGGCCTTTACCCGGCCGGGCTGCAATGGTACTGGCGGACCGACTTCTTCAACGAGATCTCCGACGCCGCGATCGACGTGCACGTCAAGTACGGCGCGCAGCTGCCCACCGGCCACTCCACCATGCACATGTACCCCATCGACGGCGCCGTCCGCCGCGTGCCAGCGGACGCGACAGCCTTCGCCTACCGAGACGGCGGCTGGGCCGGCATCATCGCCGGCGTCGACCCCGACCCGGCCAACGCCGGCCTCATCTCGCAATGGGCCAGGGACTACTGGCAGGAACTGCACCCGACCTCGGCCGGCGGCGCATACATCAACTTCATGATGAACGAGGGCCAAGACCGGATCAAAGCGTCCTACCGCGGCAACTACGAACGGCTCGCCCAGGTCAAGAACCGCTACGACCCCGACAACATCTTCCACATCAACCAGAACATCCTGCCCGCCAGCGAGCCCAGCCCATAGGCCGAGAAGAACCTGACCTGAAGCTGCACCCCTGCCAGACCTGCAGCTCATAAACGACCGGCGCGGCCGCGCTGATCCCCATCCGTTGGCTCCGATCCAGGGCCGGAGCCGACCGGACCGCGCGGGCCAGGCCATCGTCCATCACAGCAACGAGTCAGAGCACGCGAGATGAACAGCGACGCAATGACCGGCCCGACGACCAATCCCGCGGACACGCGAGGCCGCGTGGGGCAATGGCTGTGGCGTCGAAGAGGGTGCGGGGAACCAGGTTCGTCGCCGCACAGTTCCGGGACTGGCGCCGCCAAGAACCCGCACCCAGCATCGTTCAGGGGCCGCTGCCGTAGCTTCCCGGAATCCCTCAAGCGATACATGATCACCCTGGAGGGAATCGTCACCTACAACGAGCGGCTGGGCGTGGCGGCTGGCTTGCATGGAGTCGCAGTCTTGGCACCCGGCGGGAGTGAGGACTTAACCGATCCGCCGACTGAGATCCTTTGGCGGACCGATCCGCCGAGAAGACGTGGGATGAGTATCGTTCAGCGCTGAACGTCGTCGCACGAATGAGGCAGGGAAGAAGACATGAATCGGCAAGCTGTCTCCACCGAACACGCGCCCGCCGCCCTGGGGCCGTACAGCCAGGCGATCGTCGCCGGCGGCTTCGTCTTCTGCTCGGGAACGGCAGGAATCGATCCGGAGTCGGGATCCATCCCGGAGGGGATCGAGGCCCAAACCGAGCAGGCCCTCCGAAACCTGGCCGCCATTCTCGAAGCGGCCGGGGCTTCGATGACCAATCTGGTCAAGACCACCATCTTCTATTCCGATGTTGCTGACTTTGCGACACTCAACGAGGTGTACGCCCGGCATATGCCGGACCCGCCGCCGGCGCGGTCAGCACCAGCCAACGTGCGGCTGCCACGCGGTCTGCTGGTGTCCATCGACGCCATCGCCGCGGTCCCGAGCTGACCGGTCGGGCGATGTCGCGCTCCTGCTGATCCGTCATGGCCCGGTAGGTGATCCGTCATGGCCCGGTAGGTGTAGTGGTGGATCCAGCTCATTCCGGGTTTCCTACACGCTAGCTACTTCTCGGTCGATCGACCGAACTAGACGAAATTGTTATCCTGCTGGTAAGTTTCTGTCAAATCCGATCGAACGATCGAACGAGAAATTGAAAGTTGGATTCTTGAGAGGAGTCGAACCGTGGCGGATGCCGCAGTTCGCACCGTAGACACCCGCGCGTTCATCCTTGACGCGGCGCGGAGCCGGCTGCTGGCCGACGGCTACGGCGGCCTATCGACCCGCAAGGTGGCCGATGAGGCCGGAGTGCCACTGAGCCAGCTCCATTACCACTTCGGCTCCAAGCAGGGCCTCATCCTGGCGCTGCTGGAGGAGGAGAATCAGCGCCGCCTGGCGCGCCAACGGAAGATGTACGGCGCGGATGCGCCGCTGTGGCAGCGTTACGAGCGCGCCTGCGACTTCCTTGAGGATGACTTGGACTCCGGCTACGTGCGGGTGCTGCAGGAGATGATCGCGGCAGGCTGGTCCAACGAGGAGCTTGGCGACGCGGTCCGTGAGCTCGTGGGCGGATGGTTTGCCCTGCTCGCGCAGGTAGCACGCGAGGCCGAGCAACGACACGGCCCGCTCGGCGCTTTCACTGCCGACGAGCTGTCCACGCTTGTTGGTGCCATGTTCATAGGTGCGGAGGCCCTGCTGCTTCTCGGCTTCGACCGGGAGGCGCTGCCGATCCGCTCGGCGCTACGACGAATCGGCGGGGTCATCCGACAGCTCGAGGAAGGGTCCAGGAGGGCGAACGATGCGCGCATGCCAGCCGATCAGTGACGGCTACGTCGATCGTGACGGGGTCAAGGTCTACTACGAGGTGTTTGGTGCCGGCGAGCCAACGGTGCTGTTGCTGCCCACATGGACGCTCATGCACTCTCGACAGTGGAAAATGCAGGTCCCGTACCTCGCGCGGCATTGCCGCGTACTCACCTTCGACCCGCGGGGCAACGGCCGCTCCGACCGACCGACGGAGCTCGAGGCGTACGCGGAGAGCGAGTTCGCGGCCGATGCGATCGCGGTGATGGACGCGACGCAGACCGACCGGGCGATCATCGTCGGTTTCTCGTTGGGCGTGCAGCGCGGGCTGTTGCTTGCCGCAAACCATCCGGAGCGGGTCGAGGCTGCGGTCTTCATCGGTCCGACGTATCCGGGCGGCGGACACCCGCTGCCAGAGCGAGCGGTGCACTCGTGGGAGGACGAGCTCGACAGCGATGAAGGCTGGGCGAAGTACAACAAGCACTACTGGCTTCGCGACTACCGCGGCTTCGTCGACTTCTTCCTGTCGACAATGTTCCCCGAGCCGCACTCGACCAAGCCAATCGAGGATGGCGTTGGCTGGGGCCTGGAGACCACGGGCGAGACGCTCGTGCTCACATACGGGGGCCTGGAGGCTGGCGAGGCAAATGCTGTCGCGCGGCGCGTTCGCTGCCCGGTCCTGGTCGTGCATGGCGACCGGGATGGGATGTCCGACTTGTCCCGCGGGATCGCCCTCGCCGAGCACACGGGCGGTCAGCTGGTTGTGCTCGAGGGCTCGGGTCACGCGCCGCACGTCCGTGATCCCGTCAAGGTCAACCTGCTCCTCCGAGACTTCCTCAAGCCGGCGCCGCCACCCCGGCGGTGGGTCCGCGGGAGGTCCCGTCGCAAGCGAGCGTTGTACATCTCCTCCCCGATCGGGCTCGGGCACGCCCAGCGGGATGTCGCGATCGCCGACGAGCTGCGCAAGCTGCATCCCGACCTCGAGATCGACTGGCTCGCCCAGCACCCGGTGACGAAGGTTCTGGAGGCTGCCGGTGAGCGGATCCACCCGGCAAGTGCCCTGCTTTCTAATGAATCGAGTCATATCGAGAGCGAGTCTGCCGAGCATGATCTGCACTGCTTTCAGGCGATTCGCCGGATGGATGAGATCTTGCTGTCCAACTTCATGGTGTTCCACGATCTCGTGCGCGAGGAACCGTACGACTTGTGGATCGGTGATGAGGCGTGGGAGTTGGATTACTACCTGCACGAGAATCAGGAGCAGAAGCGCGCCGCGTACGTCTGGCTCACCGACTTCGTCGGGTGGCTGCCGATGCCGGATGGCGGGGAGCACGAAGCCTTCCTGACCGCGGACTACAACGCAGAGATGATCGAGCACATCGCGCGCTTTCCCCGCGTCCGCGATCACGCGATTTTCGTCGGCAATGACTCCGACATCGTGCCCGACGCCTTCGGCCCCGAGCTGCCGCTGATCCGCGATTGGACCCGCGAACACTACTCCTTCGCCGGCTACGTCACCGGCTTCGATCCCTCCGACTTCGCCGACCGGGCTCGGCTGCGGCATGAGCTGGGTTACCGAGACGACGATCAGATCTGCATCGTCACCGTCGGCGGCTCCGGGGTCGGCGGACATCTGCTGCGCCGAGTGATCGAGGCATTTCCGGAGGCGAAGCGTCGTGTTCCAGCGCTGCGAATGGTTGTCGTGACAGGCCCAAGGATCGATCCCGACACGTTCCCACAGCACGAGGGCCTGGAGGTGCGCGGGTTCGTCTCTGAGCTCTACCGACACCTGGCCGCCTGCGACCTGGCCGTCGTGCAGGGAGGGTTGACGACATGCATGGAACTGACGGCAACGCGGCGGCCGTTCCTCTACGTCCCGCTGCGCCACCACTTCGAACAGAACTTCCATGTGCGCCACCGACTCCACCAATACGGCGCCGGCAGCCTACTCGACTTCGACGTGGCGACACCCGAGAGGATCGCAGAGATGATCGCGCAGGAGATCGGACGGCACGTCGACTACAGGCCGGTGGAGCGTGACGGTGCCACAGCTGCAGCAGCGCTCATCGCCGAACTCCTCTAACGGCGAGTGTCGTCGGCATCATCTTGAAGCTCAGACCGCTACTCCGACCTGCCACTGTGAGCGTGAGCCGAGGCGCTCGGACCTACAGACCAGAAGGTCAGTACAGCAGCGAAGTACAGCAACGACTGCACTGTCTGGCATGTTCAGCTTCATCCAGATGCGTCCGGGCCAGCGTGAACAAGGCTACAAACTGGTGCTGCGCGGAGTTCGGGACGAAGTGACCCCGCCGACCAAAGACGAGATCGGGTTGCAGCAGCAGACTGCAGCAGCGTGGCCGCGCTTCGATACCAGCCGACGCGTACCGCTGTGCCGTCGCCCCGGGACACCGACGCTCCGCGAGGACCCTTGACGCTCTTTGCAGGCAGGGGCGACCGAGCGCATCCGGCCCCGCTCAGTGGGCAGACCATGCGCAGCTATGGTCGGGGAGTGCCTGAGGTCCGCCTGGAGCCGATGAGCGATCAGGAGTACGCCGAGTTCCGCGAGCGCAGCGAGGTGAGCTATGCGGCTGAGATTGCCGCGTCGCGGGCCGTGCCGTTACCGGAGGCTCGTCGCCAGGCTGCCGAGGACCACGAGCGGCTGCTGCCGGAGGGAGTGCGCACTCCTGGCCACTACCTGTGGACGGCCTACGAGGGCGACGAGCCGGTCGGGGACCTCTGGCTGCACGTGGAAACAAAGCCGGACGGTCTTCACGCCTTCGGTTACGGTTCGAGGTGCGCCAGGGACTTCGCCGGCGCGGCTATGGTCGGGCGATATCCGCGGCGGCCGAGCAGAAGTGTCGTGAGATGAATGTCGTGTCCATTGGCCTGACGGTGTTCGGCCCCAACAAGGCGGCACAAAGTCTGTATGAGGACCTGGGCTTTGAGGTCACCGTGCTTCAAGATGCGCAAGTACCTCTAGACGGTCCCAGAGTAAGACCTGTGCTTGTCGTTCTGCTTGACAACGGGACTGCGCGCCACCACACCTCCCGGGACGATCTAGGACGGTCAAGGAGCGGAACGCGTCGGAGGGCTCGCCTACCGGACTCACCTGATAAGGCAGAGGTCAGTGGTTCAAGTCCACTTAGGCCCACCCCACCAATCACCTTGTGACCAGGCATAACGCTTGCGAGAAGTCCCTCCGTAGCTGTTCCTGCCGTCGGGTTTCGAGCCCCCGGGGTGCGTACGGGACTCACCGTCCCTCCCGCTTCCGCAGCGGAACGACGTTCTCGGGTGCTCCAGATGCACCACCCAGCAGTGCATCCAGACGGTCTATGGCGGCGTCCGACCCGTACTCGAAGAGCCCGCCATACCGAGTCAAGGTGAAGGCCACGCTGTTGTGCCCGGCCCATTCCGACACCTCCCGGACGTTGCAGCCAGCGGCCACCAGGATCGCCACGAAGCTATGCCGCAGACCATGGAACGTCACGCCTTGCAGGCCGGACCGCACCACCGCCGGCTGCCACACCCGGGCGCGAGAACAGACCCCGAGCAAGTGGCCCCCCGCGTGGCGCAGTAAACACGAGAGCATCGGGCTCCGGTCCGACGAAGACCGCGAGATGCTCTTCCAGCCGACGCATCACCGCCCGGGCCACCGGAACCGTTCGCCTGGAACGCGACGTCTTCGGTTCCTGGCGGGGTCACATGCCCCCGCACCTCAACCGCCGTGGAGCGCACCGTCACCCGGCACCGCAATACATCGACACTGGCGCGGGTCAGCCCGGCCGCTTCACCCCACCGCAGACCAGCGAAGGCGCCGACCAAGACAAGCGCCTTGTATTGGTCAGGCATCACATCTACCAGCTGCTCTACCTCGCCCTGGGACAAGAAAGCGGGGCCGCTTCAGTCGCTCGGACGGCAGCGGGACGTCGGCAGCGGGGTTCGACTGCAGGCGGTTGTCCGCAACGGCCGCCGCGAGACACTGTCTTAACGCGAAAACCGCCTTCCGTACCGTGGCGGGAGAGAGACCTGAGTCCAACATCTCAGCCACCCAGCCACGGACCGCAGCGTTACTGATCCTGGCCAACGGCGTCGAACCGAAACGCGGGACAACCTGGACCTTGAGGGTGACCTCCAGGTCCAGCCCTGGTCGTGATCCTCAGGTCGGCCGGGTCTTGAGCCAATCGGCCGCCCAAGAGGCGAACAGAATCTGGCCGCGGCGTGGATCGCGCCACGAGCGGTGGCCAGACTCATCTCGATCTCCGCCTTGCGGCGTTCCGCGTCCACCAGCCGCCGTTTCGTCTCGCTGTGCGGCTTGCCGGACGCATCCCGGTAACGGACCTTGTACCGAGTAACGGTCCTCGTTCGTCCAGAGGTGTCGCGCTGCTGCAGCTGACGACGTTCGATGTAGGCCACGATCAGAACGGCTCGGCCGATTGAATTCTTACAAGAGCGACAACTCACGACTCGCTAGGGTTGGGGCACCCCAAAGCAAAGGAGAGCCGCGTGGGCAAGGTGGTCATGTACAGCTCGGTGTCGGTGGACGGCTTCGTCGCGGACGAGAACGACCAGCCCGGACCGCTGTTCGACTGGTTGTCCAGCGGTGACGTCCCGTTGGACGAGAGCGGCGAGGTGAAGGTGTCGCAGACGTCCTACGACTACACCCGGCCGTACTGGGACCAGATCGGGGCGACAATCGTCGGCCGCCACGTCTTCGACATGACGGACGGCTGGGACGGGAAGCCTCCGGGCGGGGTCGACCACGTGGTCGTCGTGACGCACCGGCCGAAGCCCGAGGGCTGGGACCCCGAGGCGCCGTTTCACTTCGTCGACGGCGTCGAGGCAGCCGCGGCCAAGGCGCAGGAGCTCGCGGGTGACCGCATCGTCGAGGTCGCCGCTGGCGACGTCGGTGGCCAGGTGCTTGCCGCGGGCCTGGTCGACGAGGTGCGCATGGACGTCGTACCCGTCGTGTTCGGGTCCGGCAAGCGCTACTTCGGGTCGGTCCACGCACAGCACCTGTTGGAGGATCCCGACGTGGTGATTCAGGGCAACCGGGTGCTTCACCTGCGCTATCGGGTGCGCCGTTGACCGATCTGAGCGGGTACGCGAAGAAGTCCACTGCGAACGGTGACACAAGATCGGGCCTCCGGCTGCGTTTGCGCATCGCTGCCCCGGGACCGACGCGCCAGCCAACATCCAGCCAGCGATTACACCCTCAACTGTGAAGAGCCACGAAAGCGACTGCCCTGAACCGCATTAACTTGCCGCTGTTCGCACGTGCAGCGTGTGGTCATTCCCGACACCGGCCACTGGGTCGCCGAGGACGCTCCCAAGGAGAGGCTGACGGCGCTGACCGCATTCCTGGCGCTGAGCCGCAACTGACCGACCATGGCGCACAACCCAGGTCCCATGCTGACGCCGCGTTCCGGTCGCTCCGCTAGGTGATGACCGTGTCCGAACGTTTGCAGATGCCTTCACTCGGCGGCGCCACCGAGTGGCTCAACTCCGAGCCACTCACCCCCGCCGAGCTGCGCGGGCACGTGGTCCTGGTGGATTTCTGGACGCTGACATGTATCAACTGGTTGCGCACCGAGCCGTACATTCGTGCGTGGTCGCAGGCCTACCGAAACGACGGGTTGGTTGTCATCGGCGTCCACACGCCGGAGTTCTCGTTCGAGCAGGAGATCGACAGTGTGCGGCAGGCGACGAGGGAGCGAGGGATCGACTACCCGGTCGCAGTCGACAACGACTACGAAATCTGGCGCGCCTTTGACAACCACTACTGGCCGGCGCTGTACTTCGTGGACTCGGACGGCATCCTACGCGGACACCACTTCGGCGAAGGACAGTACGAGCAATTGGAGCGGGTCATCCAGCGGCTGCTCGGCGTTGAGCGCGAGCCTGTTTCCGTCGAAGGACTGGGCGTGGAGGCGGAGGCTGACTGGGCCCACCTGCGCACGCCTGAGACGTATCTCGGCTACGGGCGCAGCGAGCACTTCGCGTCACCGGACGGCGCCGCATTCGACGAATTTCGCGCCTACAAGCTCCCCGAGCACCTGGAGTTCAACCACTGGGCCCTCGCCGGTGATTGGACGATCGAGCGTGAGAATGTCGTACTCGACCGGACTGGTGGGAGCATCGCCCATCGCTTCCACGCTCGCGACGCACATCTCGTGCTGTCTCCCGGAGCGATGGAGCCGATTCCCTTCCGCGTGCTCCTCGACGGCGAGGCTCCGGGCCCATCCCACGGCGGGGACGTCGACGAGCACGGTAATGGCTTGCTGCGGGACGGCCGGCTGTACCAGCTCGTACGCGAGCGCGACGCGGTCGGCGAGCGGACGCTGGAGATCACGTTCCTCAAGCCCGGCGCCGAGGCATACGTGTTCACGTTCGGATAGCCAGAGATGGCGGTATGGCTAATCATCCGATCCCGAGTAGCGCCACCATAGCCGCTAGACACTGCTCCGCCGTTTCTAACGTATAGCGAACTGGGGGGCTTGCCGCAAGACCCCCCATGCGGAGCAGAATCATGTCCTCGAAGCCAAGAAGTTCCAAAAAGTGGGTGTTGCAGAGTGCGGGATCTGTTGTCGACCTACGGGTTTCGCGGGGGCGGCGAACCGATGGTCGGACTTGCGGTACAGCTGCGCGGACTCGGCGCAGAGGGCGGCTGTGTGCACTGCCAGTGCCTCAGACGACTGATATGAGTGCTGAGCCGACGTCCCCGTACTGCTTGCCTCGGAGCTGTCCGCCCGACTGCCTGATCGCCAATTGTGGCGTCGGTTCACTGAACGCCCAATCGCCGCCGCGCGCCCGCGCATCTGAGTAACCAGTTGTTGCCGCGCTGAGCCGTACCAACTCGTCGCACCGCCAGACGCTTCTACCCGCACCACTGCGCGTGACCTGATATCGATATCGGAGATGATGACGTGATCCGCGTGACCACCAATGTGTTCAACCTTCCCGAGCATCTTGTCGCCAAGGCCGACCCGGTGATGATCGCTGGTGACGAGCTGCATTTGGCAGCCGTCGCGGAGAGCCTGGCGCAACAGACCGCCGATTTGTCGGACCAGCTCGACGCCCAGCGCAAAGCCCCGGGGGGCAAGGGGCGGGCGGCGCTGGATCGGGACCTGGAGATCCACCGGCTGACCGCTAACCTCCGGGTGCTGCGTCGCTTCGGTCTGGACCTGTGCCTCGGCCGCATGGTCAGCGCAGACAGCCCCGAGCCGGTGTACATCGGGCGGGTCGGCCTCACCGACAGCGCTGGGGGTCGGCTCCTGATCGACTGGCGGGCCCCCGCAGCCGAGCCGTTCTTTGCGGCTACGCACGCCCAACCGATGGGTCTGACGAGCCGTCGCAGGTACCGCTGGACCCGCGGTCGGATCAGCGACTACTGGGACGAGGTCTTCAGCCCTGAGGGGCTGGAAGGGCACGCCGCACTCGACGACCAGTCCGCATTCATCGCTAGCCTGGGTAGCAGCCGCTCGCCGCAGATGCGAGACGTGCTCAGCACCATCGCGGCCGACCAGGACGCCATCATCCGCGCGAGTTCCCGTGGAGCTCTCATCGTCGACGGCGGTCCGGGTACGGGGAAGACCGTCGTCGCTCTGCACCGTGCCGCCTACCTCCTCTACTCCGACCCTCGCCTCGGCGACGGTAGGGGTGGGGTGCTGTTCGTCGGGCCGCACCGTCCGTACCTGGCCTACATCGCCGACGTGCTTCCGAGTCTCGGCGAGGAAGGCGTGCAGACCTGCACCCTGCGGGATCTCGTCGCGGAGGGAGCCGCAGCAGCCATCGAGACCGACCCGGACGTGGCCCGCCTGAAGTCGTCCGCGGACCTGGTGAAGGCGATCGAGCCGGCGGTCAGGTTGTACGAGGAGGCGCCGTCGAAGGGCCTGCTGGTCGAGACCGACTGGGCCGACCTCTGGATCAGTGCGTCCGATTGGGCCGAGGCGTTCGAATCACCAGACCCCGGTACGCCGCACAACGAGGCTCGCGATCAGGTCTGGGAGGAGCTGCTCTCCATCCTGGTCGACCAGCATGAAGACGACGATGACGACGACGGGGTGTCGCCTCATCTGCTCCGCAGGTCGCTGCGGCAGAACGAGGAGCTGACCAACACCCTCAACCGAGCGTGGACGCTGATCGAGGCCGCTGATCTTGTCGGAGACCTGTGGTCGGTGCCCGCCTATCTGCGTCGGTGCGCCCCCTGGCTCACCCCCGATGAGGTTCAGATGCTGCAGCGCGAGGAGGCCCAGGCCTGGACGGTGTCCGACCTGCCGCTCCTGGACGCAGCCCGGCAGCGGCTCGGCGACCCGGAGGCGTCTCGTCGCCAGCGTCGGCGGGAGGCCGCTGTCGCCGCCGAACGGGCGTATATGGATCAAGTCGTCGTGGACCTGATCGCCGCCGACGACGACGGCGAGGGTTTGGTGACGGCGCTCCGCCAGCAAGACCTGCGGGAAGCCCTGGTCGACGACGCCGCCCTGCCGAGTACCGATCCTGACCTGCTCGCAGGCCCGTTCGCCCACATCGTCGTGGACGAGGCTCAGGAGCTGACCGACGCAGAGTGGCAGATGCTGCTGCACCGCTGCCCGTCGCGGAGCTTCACGATCGTCGGCGACCGCGCCCAGGCCAGGCACGGGTTCACGGAATCCTGGGAGGAACGGCTCGAGCGGGTCGGGTTCGGCGACATCAACCTGGCATCGTTGAGCATCAACTACCGGACGCCGGAGGAGGTCATGGCGGAAGCCGAGCCGGTGATCCAAGCCGTGTTCCCGGACGCCAATGTGCCGATCTCCATCCGTAGCAGCGGTGTCCCCGTTGTCCACGGAGCGACCTCCGAGCTGCGCCCGATCCTCGATACCTGGCTCGCCGCCCACGCCGAGGGCATCGCCTGCGTCATTGGCGACCCCATGTTCGAGGCGACGTCCCGCGTACGATCGCTGACCCCGGAGACCTCGAAGGGCCTGGAGTTCGACCTGGTCGTCCTCGTGGACCCGGACGCGTTCGGAATAGGCATCGAAGGAACCGTCGACCGCTATGTCGCGATGACCCGCGCGACCCAGCAACTCGTCATCCTCAGGAGCACCTGACAAACGGCTAGGAGGCCGCATTTCCTGGCGTCGTAACTATTCACTGCTGATTCGATCCCACGACGATCTCACCGGACCTTGTCGACAGCACCACCCCAATCACGCCGGAACCTCGGTCGGCCAGGGTCACCGGCAACCGGTGCCCGTCCAGCCAGGAGGAGAGCCGTTTCGGTTCGCCCGCGACGATCAGCCGTTTTATGCCCGTCGCAGCCGCTGAGTGCTCCACGTCGACGCGACCGGGGTGCCGACTTTCGACAGCCCACTCGACGAAGAAGGGCAACGAGGGCTCGGCCATCGCGCACTCAACCCCGGCGATTTGCCAGCGGAGCAATTCCCCCGTCGCCGTGAACCGCGAACCCGATCCAACGTTCAAACCGAGCCGCCGCGCCACCCCGGCCAGATCGTCTGTCCGGACGGCCCAGCCCAGCGGCTGGCCGGCGCGAGCGTTCGCGACCCATCGCCCGAAAGCACTCTGCGAAGCCTTAGGTGGGTCGACGACCGCAACCAACTCCAGGTAGCTGTCGCCGAGCGGAACGATTCGGTTCGCGGTACCCCAGTCAGGGTGACGGCCGCCCTCGACCGACATCAGTCCATACCGCCGCTCGAACACCGCCACCGCCTCGGACAGATCCGTAAGCGGAATCAGCACGTGGTCGAGCTCCATGGACAAAGCCTAAGAAGAACACGAGCATCGGAAAGCCATGAGCCCCGGGACCGCCAGGCCGCCGAACAAGAATGAATCCAGTTCTGCTCACGGCTCGTCAACTATGACCTTGTGATGGAATCCGACGCACATCAAAACAACGGATCGTGCGGGTTGAATACGGTGATCATGAAGACCGTGACCATCGCCCTAGCGCGCAGTCGGCACATTCACGGAAGGTCGAGGACATGACGAACGCCGATCTTGAGACCCGCTACCGCGCATACCTTGACGCTCTGAACGAACGACGCCTCGATGCTCTCGTGCATTACGTGCAGGACGAATTGTCGTATAACGGCGAGACGATGACGCGCCGTCAGTACCAGGACTTGATTGCCGCCGACATCGCTGCGATCCCCGATCTCATCTTCGACGCACAGATCATCGTCGCCAGCGGCGATCAGGTGGCCTGCCGCCTCGTCTTCGACTGCACGCCGCAGCACGAATTTCTCGGCTTCTCACCGAACGGCGAACGACTCAGCTTCGCGGAGCACGTCTTCTATCACTTCCGCGACGGCCGCATCGCAGCGGTATCGTCCCTGATCGACCGTTCGGCCATTGAAGCGCAACTCCGGCCTGACACAGCAAGATGAGAGCAGCGTGGTCTTGGCACCATCACGGTCCTGCTGTGAGGCCGCTGCGTAAGCATCCGGGTCAGACCCACCGCATACGTCGGCGAGCCGCACGCGTCCGTCGCCCAGAGCGGCGAGGGTGAGTGAGCCCCGGCGGCCGGTGGCGTGCTCCAGCACCTCACGTGCGGTGGAGGCGGGGTCGAAGCCCATCTGTTTGACACGCAGCGGGTTGACGACTTGGCCGATGTCGGCAGAGGCGTAACCATCGCGTGTCAGAATCTGGCTACAAGATCTTCGTCAGTCACCCTCGACTGCCAGTAACCGCAATTGTTGAGAGGCATACAAATGAAGCAGGTCTACCGTGTTCTCGCGTTTCTCATCGCAGCTGGCGTTGCGATACAGGCTGCGTCCATCGCGTACGGGATGTTCGGCCTAATCAAGTGGATCGAGGAAGGCGGCACCCTCGATCAGTCAACGGAACTCACGCCGGCGTTGGGCGGCTACACGGGATTTTCGTGGCACGCCACGGGTGGCATTTTCGTTATCTCAGTTATTTCGCTGCTCTTTTTGATCAGCTCGTTCTTTGCCAAGGTGCCGGGTGGCATCAGGTGGGCACTGATCGTGCTAGGGGTAACTGTGCTCCAGGTGGCGCTTGGCCTCTTCTCCCACTCGGTTGCCGGGCTCGGGTGGCTGCACGGCATCAACGCCCTTGTGCTCTTCGGGACCGCAATGATGGCCGGCATGCGCGTGAGCCGGGCGGTGGCTAGCAACGTTGAGGCAGCCGAGCCGGTGGCTGCGCCCGCTTCCTGAAGCGGTCGACCATTGGTTGCCGGGCCATGACCAGGATCGGCGCAGGCACATGCAGGCGTTAGCGAGGTCACAGCAGTGGACCGGCAGCCGATGTGCGTCGACAAGGATGTCTATTTTGGGGTGTTGAGCTGATGTCGCTCGAGGGATTCGATGGTGGCGCCTACGGTGACGCTGCCCGCTGTGAGGATGTCGGCTCGGAGGCCGCCGCGGTGAATTAGTGGTCGCAGCACGCCCTTGTGGGTGAGTCGCTCCAAGTGGGCGCAGGGCTCACACAGCCGGCGCCCGACGCACTCGACGTCGCCGACCCTGAAACGCTGTCCGACAAGGCTGTTCAGGTCGATGCCGCGGGTGACGATGTTGCGTCGAGCCTCCGCATACCCGAGGCGGTGGCCGTCGGCCAAAGTGAGTTCGTCGAGCACTTCAGCTTCGATCAGCGTCAGGTCGTAGCCGACGCCGCGCCCGCTGCGAGGGGTGAAGGTGCCGACCTGGTTGGCGTATCGGTCGCCCTCCAATCCTCGGCCAGGGATCGCCCGCGCGGTCGTTATTTGCTCCATGGGCGCCTCGGCGCGATCGGCGATCGCTACGACCTCGACCCGACCGCGCTGCGCAGGCCTCGTCGAATCGGTGCTCGACGCGGGGTCGAATTGAGCGACAACGTACCCCTCCGCTACGGGGAGATCGGCGGCTGCTCGACCAAGCAGCGCGGAGCTCTGTGGGCTCAGGACGACACCCGACGGCGAGCCGAACATCAACACAGCCGTCTGTTCCTTGGACTCGGGCGTCCCGGCGAGGACGGCTATCCAGTACCCGGGCCACTGAAACCTCGATGCATTGGCGATCGGGACTAGGCCGACGCCTCGCCCGGCAAGCCAGGTCCGCCATTGCGCGACCGCAGCCCGCAGGTTCCCCTCGTGCTGTGGCACCTCGCCAAGTGGAATCTCCACGACCGACGACAAGCACGCCCGGAATGAATCAGCGGTCCGTGGACCGACCGCGTCGGGAGAAAGTCCTACGTCGAGCATGCCCCACTCTGGCACGTAACCAAGTCGGGTGACACTCCGATCCACAGGTGTTTACAGTCCGGGGGGTGAGCCGGTGGATGGACGATGCGCTGGAGAGCTACCTCGAGGGCGGCGACTACTGATCGAGCCGCTGACCAGCGAGGGAGCGAACGTCTAGCCGAGCTTCCTCGCGAGCGGGGTCGGCGATCACGAGCTTGAGCTTGCCGCCGGCCGTCCGGGCTAACTCGCGACGACGTTCGACCGTGACCTGCGGGTCCTGTACGCCGAGTTCGAGGAGTTGTTGGACGATGGCGTGGCTGAGACGCGTCTCGAGCCGGTCGTCGCCGCTTGCTACAGGCGGGCTGGATGGATGCCGGGGAACCACGAGTACGCGCAGCAGCGGGCCCTCTCGGATGACCTGAAATTCACCGACCTGAGGGTCGCGAGTGAGCAGTGCGAAGTGGAGGGGATGGACGGCGACCTGACCGCCCTCGCGGGCGCAGAGGGACAGGACGTCGTCGCTCCGGCCATAAATGGTCTTCATACGGGCGAGAATGCGTCCGCAGGGGCAGGGATCCGGGTCGACGGTGACGACATCGGTCACCTCGAGTCGCAGCAGCGGCTGGACCAGGTTGTACAGATTGGTGACCAGCAGCCGGGCGCCGGGCTCACCAGGTGGCACCGGCTGCCCGTCGGCGTCGACGTTCTCGACAAGTGTGGTGTCCTCGAACAGGTGGATGCCCTGGTGGTGTTCGCACTCCAGTCCGAACAACCCCTCGGTGGAGCCGAACAAGTTGAAGGGGCGCACCCCGAACGCCTCCTGGAGCCGCTGGGTCATCTCGGCAGTGCGCAACTCCGCGACAGTGACCAGGATCCGTGGCGACACTCGCAGCCGGCCGGCACGCTGCTCGTCGACGAGCCACATGGCCGCGGATGGATAGGTCTGGAGATAGGTGGGTTGAAACTCATTGAGCGCCTCCACCAGCCGTCGCAGCGGCAGGGTGACGGGCAGGGCCAGGACGCGGTGCAGGCCACTCGCCATGGTGGCTCCCTGGCGACTGATGTGGGAGGGATCAGCGGCACCGACGAACGCCAGGCGCTGGCGTGGCAGGGTTGGCCGGAGGCCTTCCCAGGTGGTGCTGCGCAGCATCCCGGCGAAGATCGACCGCCAGCCGGCTGCGTCGTAGACGTACAGGCCCGGTCGGCCGGATGATCCGCTGGTCAGCATCACTCGGTAGCGGTTCAGGTAGAGCTGGTCGCGGCTCATCCGCCCGAGCCAATCGAGCAGCTCGTCGCGTCGCAGCCGGGGGTCGCAGACCAGGTCGTCGAAGTGCTCCATGAGGAGCGGTTTGTCGAGCACGGGCAGTCGCGACAGTTGGACCGGGCTGTCCCCGAGCGCGCCGGTCTCGGCGAATTGTCGTCGGTAGAACGGCGAGTGAGCAGCAGCGTGGCGTACGACCACCTCAAGACGCTGCTGCTGGTGGCGTCCGAGTTCCGCGCGCGCGCCGTGCTCATGGCTCATCTGAGCGCGTGCCAGGCGCAGGGCCGCCGTCACGTCGGCCAAACGGCGACGCTGATAGCGAATCTGGGTGGTGTTCATCGGGTACTCCGGTCCTTGTGTTTGCCGTCGTTACCGACCGCGGGTGGAGCAGCGCCCAAGACCGCGTCCAGGAGCAGCCAGCACATCCGGTGAGCGAGCTCCACGTCTACGTCCTGCGGCTGGGTCAACCGCTCCAAACCCAGTCCGACCTCCATCGCGTTCCAGGCCAGGACCACCTGGAAGGGGGTCACGTCGCTGGGCAGGGATCGCCCGCGCTCGGCGGCAAGCTGCCGCACCGCATCCGTCAGCGGCTCCAAGAAGCGCGTGTGACTTTCGGCGAAGCGGCCGCGAAGCTCGGGATGCCGCAGTACATGCGCCCAGAACTCGAAGAAGACCGCCAGCCAACCGTCGTCACGGTCGCGCCGCTGGATCGTGGCCATGGCCAACGTGTCGAACGCGCGTACTGCCCCGGCTGTGCGTAGGCCTGGTACTACGTCGGTGAGCACGTGATCGATCCGCCGCTGATAGACCCCGAAGAACAAGTCCTCCTTGGAAGCGAAGTTGGAGTAGACCGCGCCCTTGGTGTAGCCCGCCCGCTCGGCCACCTCGTCCACCGACGTGGCGTGGAAACCGCGGGTGACGAAGCACGTCTCGGCCGCGTCAATGAGATCTTGACGGGTCTTTTCGCGCCGTTCGGTGCGGGAGAGCCGCACGGTCATACCATCACCATCCGTGTACCGACAGTATTTAAATACTATTGATATTGTGATACCGCTAGTATCTCAGTGTCAAGACCCGGCGTGGTACGTGCGTCAGCCTGGCAGCAGCCCTCTCCTCAACACTTAGCCGTCTGGCAGTAGCGTGCTACCAACTGCGCAGGGCAGTCCTGACGATTACGACAACCGCGCCGACGATGAGTACGACGCACAGGAGCTGGAAGCCGGGCGAATCATCCACCCCTCCGGCCACCACGCCGACGACGCCAAGAGCGATGGCCAGGACGGCAACGACGTACTTCATGCGGGGCGTCCTTTCAGAGGCTTCGGTACGCGGTCCGCCGTGGCGCTTCATTCCGCGACCCACTCGAGCAGGTCACCGGGCTGGCAGTCGAGCACCCGGCACATGGCGTCCAATGTGCTGAAACGAACAGCCTTGGCGCGACCGTTCTTCAGCACCGCTACGTTCGCCGGCGTGAGCCCGACACGCTCGGAGAATTCCCCGACGCTCATCTTGCGTTTGGCCAGCTCGACGTCGATGCGCACCACGATCGGCATCAGATAACTGCTTCGATGTCGGTCCGCAGTGTCGTGGCTTGCCGCAGCAGTGTGCGCATCACCCCCATCAACAGCCCTAGCACCGTGACACCTACCGACATCAAGAACAGCAGGAGCGGTAGTCCGGGTCGTCCGCGTTGAATCCGACGTAGCACAGCACGCCCACGAGCACCACCCACGCGGCAGCGATTGCCCACACGATGGCGTTCACCCACACGAGGGAGGCGTCGGTCGGCCAACCCTCCGCCCCACTTTGCGGTTAGCAAACGGCCTCGACTTGTACACCGCGATGTAGTCGGAGATGAGCTTGGACTCGACCACTTCCGGGTCCTCTTCGGGGGTTGGCTTCCAGGCCACGAGCAAGCTTCCGCTGTCGCTCAGCTGCCAGATATAGCGGCCGCCCCAATGTCCAACCGGTTGCCCTAGGCCGTGACGGCGGTACTCGTCCAGTCGCTTCCGGAGCCCCCGGCGACCATCCAGCCCACCGCTGGCCTTCCCGATATAGAGGACGGTAGCTCCATCGACCCACGCACGCTCCAGCTCGGCAGTCGTGACAGAAGGATCTTTGCCCTTGAACCAGCCGGCGACGCTGACGGGCCGGAACTCCGGCTGATCTCGGGACGGCCTGAGGACGACGTACACACCTCCCAGCTTTGGAACGCCAGCCTGACGAAGCTCGACAAGCAGCTGGAACCCTTCGAAGCCGGCCCTCTCCAGGCCCTCGCGTGTCCACTCCACTGGGCCATTCTGGCCCGCAAATGTGACGAGTCGTGGGAACGGGAGCGCTCATCGGCGCAACTCTCAAGTCCGCGGTCGCTGCGCGTCACGACTGGAGGACGCAGCACACGTCGGAGCGGACAGCAGCCACGTGGCAAGTCGCCCAGACTTTCGGCCACGCTTTCCGGCTGAGCGGCTCTCCTTGCAGCTCTGCGTCGCTGGGGTCATTGCGATTACGAGTCAGCACAGATTCGTCGTTGTCGCTGATGATCAGCTGACGGTTTGATTTAGTGGCGCTCTTCGAGGCCGACCGCGTCGCGCAGTCGGGTCACCGCTTCGTCGAGCGTGCGGTCCTCAATGGCGCGCGAGGCCATCAGCGCGGCAAGCGCCTCGGCGATGACGTTGAGCTTCTCCTGCGCGGCCTCGGCGCTGCGGCGCCCGGCGTTCTCCAGCAAAGCGACCAGCAATAGCGTGAGCACGCTTGCGATGGTGTGGATAACCACCTGCCAGGCCTTTGTATCGCCCCACAGTGGCAGGCTGACGAGCCAGCCGACGATGATCGCTACACAGATGAGGAAGAACGGCGGGCGGCTGACCTGCTGATAGGTGGCCTCAACGAAATGGTCGAAGCGCGAGCGCCGCGTACGGGCGCCTGCGGGACGCTCGATCTCCTCGCGCACGCCCGCCAGCCTATGCTGCCGGCAGCACTCCGGCACGGGTCCAGCATGGCCAGATTCGTGATGATGATTCTCGCCGCCGCCGTCGAAGAGGTGATAGCCGCGCTGTGACCGTCACAGGGCCACGTTAGAGTCCGGGGGTGAGCCGGTGGATGGACGATGCGGTGGAGAGCTACCTCACCGAATTGGCGAGGACGGAACACGACGATCCGGTTCTGGTCGAGATGGAGGCGCGGGCCGCAGAGCACGGGTTCCCGATCGTTGGGCGGGCGACCGGTCGCTTCCTCGAGCTCGCGGCGCGGGCAGTCGGCGCCCGCCGGGTGATGGAGCTCGGGTCGGGATACGGGTATTCGGCGTACTGGTTCGCACGGGCCGTGGGGCCGGACGGCGAGGTGGTCTGCACAGACGGCGATCCGGAGAACGCCAGCCTGGCCGAAAAGTACCTCAGCACGGCAGGCATGTGGGACCGGGTGCGCTACCGGGTCGGAGATGCGCTCCATGGGTTCGCGGAGGAGGCCGGCGACTTCGATGTCGTGTACTGCGACGTGGACAAGGACGGTTACCCGGACTGCTGGCGCGCGGCGCGCGACCGCATCCGGGTCGGTGGCCTGTGGCTGTGCGACAACACGATCTGGAGCGGGCACGTCGCAACCGCAACCGACAAGGAGCGCCAAGCCGGCGTCACGGCCTTCATCCGGGAGCACAACCGGCTGGTGGCCGAGGACACCCGGTACGTCGGCAGCCTCGTGCCGATTCGGGACGGCGTGATGACCGCTTTGAGGATCGAGTAACGCGAAATGGATACCGATGTCGTTCAGCTGCGTACCGGAGACAGTCTTGTCACCGATATCTCTGAGCTGATCCTTCGGTTCTGTCGGGAACGCGGCGACGGGCTGTGCCACGTCTTTGTTCCGCACGCAACGGCTGGCGTTGCATTGATCGAGACTGGCAGCGGCTCCGAGTCTGACCTCGAGGAGGCCGTCGACCGGTTGCTCCCGCGCGACGACATCTACCGGGACCGGCACGTCAGCCGCGGTCATGGCCGTGGCCACGTCCTGCCAGCCTTCATATCACCATCGCTCCTAGTGCCAGTGGTGGGCGGCCGACCCACACTCGGTACCTGGCAGAGCGCGGTGCTGGTGGATACGAACGCAGATAACCCTGACCGGAAGGTGCGGCTCAGCTTACTCCCGGGTTGACCTGACGTTTGGTTCAGTGGCGCTCTTCGAGGCCGAGCGCGTCGCACAATCGAGTCAGCGCTTCCTCGAAGATCTTTGTCCTCGACCGGCGAGGCCATCAGCGCGGCGAGCGCCTCGGCGATGACGTTGAGCTCTTCTGCGTGGCCTCGCCGCTGCGGCGATCATCATCTGGCTTGAGTCGGCTACCTGGCGCTCTCGCCCACGTGTTGGGCGGCGCACTCAGCCGCGCGCCGTTGCATGGTTGCGCGTTCCTGGGTGTTGCTGGTCAACGAAGCCGCATGGAGGAAGTGCTTCCGGGCACGACCATGCTCCCCGGTACGGCAGAGCAGGTCGCCGGCGACCGCCGGCAGCAGGTGGTACCGGCGAAGCTCGGCGACGTCGAACAGGGGCAGCACGATGTCCAGCCCCGCCTGCGGTCCGAACGCCTGGGCGACCGCCACGCCGCGGTTCAGCTCGACGACGGGGGAGGGGCTGATCTGAGCCAGGCCGTCGTAGAGTGCCGCGATGCGGACCCAGTCGGTGTCCTCGGCGGCGGTGGCTCGCGCGTGGCAGGCGGCGATCGCGGCCTGCAGGGCGTAGGGCCCGGCGGTGCCGCCCAGCTGGTCGATGCGCTCGAGGGTGGCAAGTCCGCGGCGGATCAGGAGGTGGTCCCAGCGGGTCCGGTCCTGGTCCATGAGGAGCACGGGCTCGCCGTCCGGTCCGGTGCGGGCCTTCAGCCGGGAGGCTTGGAGCTCCATCAGCGCCAGCAGGCCCAGCGACTCGGTGTCGTTGGGTGTCAGGCTGGCCAGCATGCGACCCAGCCGAAGCGCCTCCGCGCACAGGTCGGTGCGCATCCACGAGTCTCCGCTGGTGGCCGAGTACCCCTCGTTGAAGACGAGGTAGATGACCTCACGTACCGCAGCCAGGCGTACGGGCCGTTCAGCTGGGCCGGGGAGCTCGAACCGGACGTTCGCCGCCGACAGGGTCCGTTTTGCCCGCACCACACGCTGGGCGATGGTCGGTCCGGGTACGAGAAAGGCACGCGAACATTCAGGAACGCTCCTGCTGCTCCGCGAACGACGCGTCGGGCAGGTCCTCCGCCGTCGCCGAAGACCGGACCGCGAACGAGGCGTCACCAGCCGACCCGGCGAGCTCGTCGTAGGCGATGCGGATGTCAGCCTCCAGGTCGGCGGGAACGGCTGTGTGACGACGGCATCGCGGATCTCCTGGCCCGCCCGAGCGCACTCCTGCACGCCGCGGTGTCCAGGTCGGCGAGACGGCTGCTGATCTGCTCGGCCAGACCGGTGACGCCGATGAAGCGGCGGTACGCCTCAGCGGTCGTCCCGAACCCGTCCGGGACTCGTACCCCCAGGCGATGCAGAATGACGGTGGACTTCCCCACGACGGCCTTGGTCGCGGAGTTGATCATTGGAGTCCACGACGACGATACCGTCCTCGTCAGAGTGCACGGTCTGTCCGGGCGTGATCCACACCCCGCCGATTTCGACCCGACCGTTGACGACACCGTCGCCGGTCTTGCTGCTCTTCTGGGGGTTGGTTCCCAAGGCCTTGATTCCCAGTTCGAGCTCGTCGAGAGCGACGCTGTCCCGAACCGCGCCCGAGATGACCAGTCCGGCCCAGCCGCGCTGCACGGCGATCCCGGCGATGAGATCGCCCACGAGTGCTGAACGCAACGATCCGCCGCCGTCGACCACCAGCACCTTGCCGCTCGGGTCCGGCTGTTCGGCCAATGTCGACTTGAGCAAGGCGTTGTCCTCGAAGCACTTCACCGTCACAGCGGTGCCGGCGAACCGAGATTTGCGACCGAAACTACGGAACTGGACCGGGATCGAGGCGACGGCATCGCCGTAGCGGTCCACCAGGTCAGCGGTGCTTAGCTCGCTGTCGGATAGCTGGTCAGTCATGATCGACTGCCTTCACGGCGAGAACCGGGCACGGGGCGTCCATCAAGATGCGGTGGGCGTTGCTTCCCATCAGCATTTTGCCGACCGCCGTGCGGCGCCGGATCCCGATGACGCACAGTTCAGCTCCAACTTCCTCCACCACGGTCACCACCTCCTCCGAGGCTTCGCGGCCCCGGACGGCCTGGCGGATGCTGAACTCGACGCCGGCTTCTTCCAACGTGGTCTTGGCCCAGTCGAGGTCGGCCTGCGTGGCGAAGCCGGGGTCGGCCAATGCGTCGCCGCGGGAGGAGTTGACGACGACGACGGGCTGGTTGCGTTCCGCGGCAACGCCAGCGGCGGCCACCAGGGCGGCCCGGCCGGGTGGGGTGGGGGTGTAGCCGACGACAATGGTCACTTCGGTATCTCCTTGTTCTCGGTAGGAGATGGCCCCTCGTCAATCTGGGTGACCTCGACGGGGTGGTGCTCGGCCACCGCCAACGCGGGCTCTTCCGAGATCTCATCGACCACCGCTGCCGCCTTCGCGGGCAGCACTTGCCGTATGGCCTTGAAGATCAGCGGCCAGAGCAGGATCAACACGATGATCGCGTAGACCACGATGGCCAAGGCTGAGAACTGGTACTCACCGGTGGCGACGTCGACGCTGCCGAACAGCCCCTTTATGTCGCCCGACGACAGCTGAAGCGCACGCCGGCCCTGCAGCTCGACCCGGGGGCCCAAGATCACGGCGACAATCAGCGGGAGGATCGGCAGGCCGAAGCGCCGCATCCCGAAGCCGATCAGGCCGAAGACGAGCAGCAAGATCAGGTCGAACGACGACCCGTTGACCGCGTATGCCCCCATTGAGGCGAAGAACAAGATGCCGGCGTATAGGTACGGGCGCGGAATCCGCAGCAGCTTGGCCCACATCGGCGCCAGCGGAAGGTTCAAGAGCAACAGCAGCGTGTTGCCGATGAACAGGCTGGCGATCAGCCCCCAGACGAGCTCGCTTTCCCGCTGCAGCAGTAGGGGTCCGGGCTGGATCCCGTAGGAGACAAGCGCGGCCAGCATCACCGCGGCCGTTGCGTTGGTGGGCAGACCCAGCGAGAGCATCGGAACCATGGTTCCGGCTGCGCTGGCGTTGTTGGCGGCTTCCGGACCGGCGACGCCCTCGATGGCACCCTTGCCGAACTCGTCCGGATGCTTGGTGAGCCGCTTCTCGGTGATATAGGACAAGAAGGTTGGAATTTCGGCTCCGCCCGCGGGGATCGCGCCGAAGGGGAACCCTAGGGCGGTCCCCCGCAGCCAAGGTTTCCACGATCTCTTGAGGTCGGACTTGCCCATCCAGGGACGGCCCACTGGGATCACCTCGGCGACCTGGCGACGGAGATGCGCTGCGACCCACAGGGCCTCGCCAAGGGCGAAGATGCCCACGGCGACGACGACGATGTCGATTCCGTCTCCGAGTTGCGGGATGCCGAAGGTGAGCCGGGCCTGGCCACTGACGGAGTCCAGTCCGACCAGACCGATGGTGAGTCCGAGCGCCAGCGAGATGAAGCCGCGCAGCCGTGAACCTCCGAGCACAGCCGTTACTGCGATGAAGGCGAGCAGCATGACGGCGAAATACTCCGGAGCACCGAGGGAGATCGCGAACCGAGTGACGATCGGGGCGAAGAAGGCGAGCAGCAGCGTGCCGATCGTGCCGGCCACCCACGAACCCACGGCAGCGGTGGCCAGTGCCTGGGCGGCGCGGCCACCCTTGGCCATCATGTGGCCCTCGATCGCGGTGACCACTGAGGACGACTCTCCCGGAGTGTTCAGCAGGATCGAGGTGGTCGATCCTCCGTACATCCCGCCGTAGAAGATGCCGGCGAGCATGATGATTGCCCCGGTCGGCTCAAGGTTGTAGGTGATGGGTAGCAGCAGAGCGACCGTCATGGCCGGGCCGATGCCGGGCAGCACGCCCACAGCGGTGCCGATGATCACCCCGACAAGGGCCAGCAGCAGGTTGATCGGGGTGGCCGCGGTTGCGAACCCGTCGAGCAGGAACTGGAAGCTCTGCATCACAGGATCCCTTGCAAGATGCCGGCTGGCAGGCCGACCCCGAGCCCGATGGCGAAGCCGTAGAAGGTGCCAACGGACAGCGCGGCGCTGATCGCCAGGTCTCGGATGAAGTGCCGGCTGCCCAAGACGATGGCCGAACCGTAGAAGAGAAGGCCGCCGCTGATCACCCAGCCGAGGAAGTCGATCAGCACGATGTTGGCGATGAAAACCCCGAGCAGCAGCAGCACCGTCTTGATGTCCACGGGCTGGCTGAGGTCGATGTCCTCGCCAGCCTCGGCCTCTCCTTGGCTGCCTCTCGAGACCGCGACCGCCAGCGCGACCGCCAGCACGATCAACAGGCTGCCGACAAACACCGGAACCGGCTTGGGACCCAGCGGGTCCACACCGGTGCGGTTGTTGCTGAGCTGCAAAGCATCGACCAGGACCACGATGCCGGCCAGGGCCAGGAAAACGCAGACCCCGTACTCAGCGCGGTTGCGCGTACGGGCCGGCCGGGCCGCAGGGGAATCCCCTGCGGCCGCGACTGCCTCGCTCACGCCAGGCCTAGCTTGGTGAGGACGTCCTCGACGGCCGTCGTCTGGTCGCTCATGTAGGTGCCGAACTCTGCCTCGGTCAGGTAGGCGTCGGTCCAACCGTTCTTGGTCAGGACCTCCTTCCACTCCTGACTTTCGTGCATCTTTGCCACGGCAGTGACCAGAGCCTGCTTGTCGGCGTCGGAGATCTCGGGCGGCGCCACGATGCCCCGCCAATTGGTGAACTCCAGGTCGATGCCGGACTCCTTCAGCGTTGGGGCATCCACTGCATCGACACGCTCGGCTCCACTGATGGCCAGCACCCGAACCTCGCCGGCCTCGACCTGGTCGAGGAACTCACCAAAGCCGGATGCGGCGAAGGTCACCTTGCCGCCGAGGATCGCCGGTAGGAGGTCGCCGCCACCGTCGTAGGCGACGAAGTTCACCTCTTTGGGGTCGATGCCCACGGTCTGAGCGAGCTGCATCGGCAGCAGGTGATCCGGGCCGCCCGGAGAGGACCCGCCCCCGACGGCCATGGCCTTGGGGTCGGCCTTCCAGGCCGTCACCAGGTCCGTGATTGTCTTGTACGGCGAGTCCTTGGGAACCACGATGGCCCCGG
Source organism: uncultured Actinomycetota bacterium (assembly GCA_963759635.1). Lineage (GTDB taxonomy): Bacteria > Actinomycetota > Actinomycetes > Propionibacteriales > Propionibacteriaceae > Microlunatus. Next base: position 6,331 of record CAVXAP010000021.1, on the reverse strand, counting down.
ACTCCTCGATCAACTTGGCGATCGGGGTGGTCTGGTCCAGCTTGGCTTCGGACTTGTTGGTGTACTGCGCACCGACGACGCCGAGGCCCATCATCATCAACAACTTGCCGTTGCCCTTTTCCGAGACCGTGCGGGACAACCCGACGGTGCCGCCGGCGCCGGCCAGATTGAAGACCTCGACGCTCTTGGTGACCTGAATGTCGTCCATCACCTTGGCGGCCGCGCGAGCGGTCGTGTCATATCCACTACCCGCGGTGTTCGGAACCATGAACCGGAGACCGGTCAGGGGCTCGCCCGAGGCCGCCGACCCTGGTTCCGCCCTGTCGGCAGTGGCGCCGCAGCCGGTCACCAATAGGGCGGTCGCGGCCACGAGGGTGGCGCCCAACCTGAGCTGTTTGAACATCGTCGTTCCCTCTCTTCCGTGCCAGCTGTGCGAGTCAAATCCAGTCGCAGCCTCGACTATGCCGAAGCTGTCGCCACCTTGTCAGCTTCTGGCCATGGTGAACGTATTGATCATTGTGGTCATGGGCGACGCCAGCTGTGTGGCGTGCGATCTGAGCCACAATGAGAAGTCAGCGACGACGAAGGGAGGGCGCGATGCGCAAGCTCTGGCACCTCTCGCTGGCTTCCCAGCTCGTCGTCGTGCAGCTGATCCTCATCGCCGCGGTCCTGGTCGCGGTCTCCGCGGTTTCGGTGGAGCAGACTCGGGCCAGCTTCCAGCGCGACGAGGGCCGCCGAGTACTTGCGCAGGCCGAGTACCTGGCCGCGAATCCGGTGGTACGCCGGGCGCCGGTCCGCACCGCCGGCTCCGCACTGCCGGCGGCAGTTGCGCAGCTGCAGGCTACAACGGGGGTCGAGCTGGTGATGGTTGCCGAGCCCAGTGGTCGGGTCGTGGCCAGCACCGACGCCTTGTTGACCGAAGAGGTTGTCTCATGGCCAGAGCTCCGGGCCGCCCCGGGACGGTCGAGCTCAGCGACAGTCGAGCTCCGCGGCACGAGCTATCTGATCGCGGCGGCACCGATTCTGACCAATCCCACGGCCGTCGGCGAACCGATCAACCAGCTCGGCATCGCCCTGATCGCGCAGCCAAGCCCTAGCCGGCTGGACTCGCTGATCACCGCCGGGCCGTCGCTGCTGACCTACCTCGGCGCCGCGATGGTGCTGGGCGTCATCGGTTCGCTGCTACTGGCCCGCTGGATCAAACGGCAAACCCTTGGCATGGAGCCGGCGGAGATCGTCGCCCTCGCCGAACAGCGGGAGGCCATCTTCGCTGGAATTGCCGAGGGGGTGATCGCCCTGGACACCCGGGATCGGGTGACCATGATCAACCCGTTGGCCGTACGCCTGCTCTCCCTACCCCGCAACACTGTGGGCCTGAGCCTGGCCGACCTCCACGTGGAAGGCCGGTTACGCGACGTGCTCACCGGCGTCGGCGGAGTCGAACAGGACGCGGTGGTCATCCGATCCGGTCGGGTGCTGGTCTTGAACCGGATGCCGGTACTCCATGACGGTCGCCTGCTGGGATCGGTGACGACGCTACGCGACCGCACTCAGCTGGCCGAGCTGGAGAGCGAGATCGGGGCGTTCCGCGGCACCACTGACCTGCTTCGCGCACAGACCCACGAGTTCGCCAACCAGCTCCACATCATCTCGGGCCTGATCCAGATCGGCGATTATGAGGAGGTGGTGAGGTACGTGGACGCCCTCACCCAGGGCCGGGCGGCCATCGACCTCACGGTGTCGCGCCGCGTACAGGACCCATCGGTTGCCGCCTTGCTGGTGGCGAAGTCGGCCGTGGCAGCCGAGCGGAAGGTGACGCTTCGAATCACGGACCATACCCATCTGGGGCCGCTGGAGCCGCAGTCGTCGTTCGATGTTGCAACCGTGCTGGGCAATTTGATCCAGAACGGCATCGACGCTGCGGCCAGCTCGCCGCAGTCCGGTGATCGTGCCCCGTGGGTGCAGGTCGAGCTCCGCCAGCCCGGCAGCACTGTCGAGATCACCGTCAGCGACTCGGGGCCGGGCGTGGACGCCACCATTGCCACTGAGGTCTTCGAACACGGCTTCACCACCAAGGCTGCCAAGGACGGCGAACGTGGCATCGGGCTTGCCCTGACCAAGCTGATTTGTCGGCGTCGCGGCGGTGAGGTCGAGATCCGCAATACCGACGACGGGGCCGAGTTCGTAGCCCGGATGACCATCACCTCCGCCGAGCCGCGGGAAGCACCAACCATCGCCAGCGCAGCCGGTGCTCCGTGATCACCGTCCTGGTCGTTGACGATGACTTCCGCGTCGCACGCATCCACTCAGCATTTGTGGACCGGGTCGAAGGCTTCCGCACCGTCGGCGTCGCACACACCGGGGCCGATGCGCTGCAGGCGGCGTGCACGTTGAGTCCTGACCTCATCCTGCTCGACTTGTACCTGCCCGACATCTTCGGCCTCGATCTGATCAGCCAAATCCGAGTCGAGGGTGCCGATAGCGATGTGATCGTCATCAGTGCGGCCAACGAATCCGATACTGTCGAGCGGGCCGTGAAGCTCGGTGTCGCGAGCTACCTGCTCAAGCCCTTCACCCTCGACGACCTCGCCGCCCGGCTCAGCGAATACAAGTCGCAGCACGGCAGCAGCCAGCGTCGGACCCTCGACCACCAAGTCGAGGTCGACCGCATCTTCGGACGAACCGAGCAGCTCGTACCACTCCCCAAAGGGATGAGCACCGAGACCGCCGGCCTGATCCTGGCCGTACTCGACGAGCAGGCGCATGAACTTTCCGCCCAGGAGTGCGCCGATGCCATCGGGGTCTCTCGAGTCAGCGCGCGACGCTACCTCGAGCACTTTGTCCGAGAGGGTCGTGTGCAGGTCTCTCTCCGCTACGGAAGTCCCGGCCGGCCGGAGCGGCGCTACCTACTGTCAGCGAAAAGTGGTTAGACGGGCCCTAGTCCGGGTCCACCGTCGGATGTACCCCGCGGCCGGCCCCCGAAGCCGAACCGCTGCGCTCGAACGATCATCAGGCATGATGCGCCGCGCGGTGGCGGGCGAGCACATCGAGACCGAAGTCCGAAGTGGGATCGCGCCACACTGAGTGAGCGTGGTTTGCGTTGCTCTGGGTGTTGTCCCACTCGATCAGCAGCCGGGGACCTTGTAGCCGGTAGTAGTGGGGCTGTCCCGGTGCGGTTGGGCCCGCCCAGGCGAAGTGCACGGCGTCGAGGACTGTCTCGTCGTTGTAGCGGTGCAGCGGGGACACCCCGGCCGGTGCCCGATCGAGGTAGGTGGCTGAGGAGGACCCGCAGAATCTCTCGTTGCTCGGCGTCGAGCTCCGTGGCCGGTACGCCCCTGGGTTCGATCGAGTACGCAACGGCCGCGTGTTCGGCTTTACTCAGCTCAGCGACCTCCTCGATGACGGCGCTGAGCGACTGGAACTTCGCCTGCTCCACCGGATCAGGAAACCGCTCGTCGCGATAGATGCCGACCAGCGGGATGACCCTGTCGCCGTCGGTGACATCGGTGCGGTTGGCGGTGACGAAGTCGGACGGGGCCGTGGGCAACAAGATCGCGCGGGCGCTGAGGTCTTGCCGCAGCGACCGTACCAGGTCACGGGCCAGGTCCTCCACCCTCGCGAGTGGCCGGTTCACGGCTCCTCCGAGCAGAGGCGACGCCGCGGGATTCGCACCGAGGAAGCACGGCGTCGTCGCGACGAGCACGCCGTCCACTACGAGGTTGTTCAACGAGACGTGGTGTCCACCAAACCGCCAACCCCACGCACGTTCGCTGTCCGGATCGCCGAAGACACGTAAGTAGTACAGCCCAGGATCGCGGCCGCGTTCCCGATCGAACCGGGCCACGAACCCCTCGGTGTAATCGAGCACGTTCTCCAGGCTCATGATCGTCGCGACGGTGACGTACGCGGCAGCTGACAGCCCGGTCGAGACGAGTCGCATCGCAGCCCGCTGCTGCGACGGTCGCTGCTGATGGACGGTAAGGCCTCCGTGATCGGTCGGGGTGTAGAACCAACGGCGACGTTCGTTGTCGCTGGCGGCGTCGGCCGGGGCGGCTCCTTGGCCGATCCCGCGCTGCTCCGCATCGAGAGTCTCCAACCACGCGCGCGCCGCCTCGGCCATCCGGTCTGCCACCTTGCGGCGGGCGGCGACGTCATCGCTGACCATGCCCACATCGGCCATACAGGGAATCTAATCGGCTGAAGCCATGCGTCCTGTCGCGGGTGGGCTCGTCGTTGCCGCTTTGCTGATGATCGGCCCGGTTTGGTTCAGTGGCGCTCTTCGAGGCCGACCGCGTCGCGCAATCGGGTCACCGCTTCCTCGAGCGAGTGGTCCTCGACGGCGTGCGAGGCCATCAGCGCGGCGAGCGCCTCGGCGATGACGTTGCTCGCGCGTCCTGACGCAGCGGCTAGCTGGTCGTCATCTGGGTTTGATTCGGCTACCCAGAGCTCTCGCCCACGTGTTGGGCGGCGCACTCGGCCGCGCGGCGTTGCATGGTCGCGCGTTCCCGGGTGTTGCTGGTCAACGATGCCGCATGGAGGAAGTGCTTCCGGGCACGACCATGCTCCCCGGTGCGGCAGAGCAGGTCGCCGGCGACCGCCGGCAGCAGGTGGTACTGGCGAAGCTCGGCGACGTCGAACAGGGGCAGCACGATGTCCAGCCCCGCCTGCGGTCCGAACGCCTGGGCGACCGCCACGCCGCGGTTCAGCTCGACGACGGGGGAGGGGCTGATCTGAGCCAGGCCGTCGTAGAGCGCGGCGATGCGGACCCAGTCGGTGTCCTCGGCGCGCTGGCTCGCGCGTGGCAGGCGGCGATCGCGGCCTGCAGGGCGTAGGGCCCGGCGGTGCCGCCCAGCTGGTCGATGCGCTCGAGGGTGGCAAGTCCGCGGCGGATGAGGAGGTGGTCCCAGCGGGTGCGGTCCTGGTCCATGAGGAGCACGGGCTCGCCGTCCGGTCCGGTGCGGGCCTTCAGCCGGGAGGCTTGGAGCTCCATCAGCGCCAGCAGACCCAGCGACTCGGTGTCGTGGGGAGTCAGGCTGGCCAGCATGCGACCCAGCCGCAGCGCCTCCGCGCACAGGTCGGTGCGCATCCACGAGTCCCCGCTGGTAGCCGAGTACCCCTCGTTGAAGACGAGGTAGATGACCTCACGCACCGCGGCCAGGCGTCCGGGCCGCTCGGCTGGGCCGGGGAGCTCGAACCGGATGTTCGCCGCCGACAGGGTCCGTTTTGCCCGCACCACGCGCTGGGCGATGGTCGGTCCGGGTACGAGGAAGGCACGGGCGATGTCCTCGGTGCGAGGCCGCAGACCAGCTTCAGGGTGAGGGCCGAGCGCGCATCCGGTGACAGGATCGGGTGGGCGGCCATGAAGATCAGGCCGAGTAGGTCGTCCGCGAGGTCACCGTCGACGAGCTCGGCGAGGTCGTGTTCCACGACCTGTGGGCTCGTAGCGGCCACCAGGCGCACCTTGTTGCGGTGGGTGTCCCGCCGTCGGATCCGGTCGACGGCTAGATACCGGGCCGTCGTATGCAGCCAAGCCGCCGGATTGTCCGGCACTCCGTCCTGCCGCCACTTCTCGATCGCGGCCACGAACGTGTCCTGCGTGAGCTCCTCGGCGGTGTCGAGGTCACCGACGAACCGGGCGAGCCGGGCCATCACCCGGGGAGACTCGACGCGCCACACGGCCGCAACGGTGGCGTCGAGGTCCGCTGCGTTCATGGCAGTGGTGGCGCTCGCGGAGTCCGGCCCGGGTGCTACTGGAGGTCCTCGGCCTCGACGACGCGACGTACGTCGACCCGCTCCGAGCCGACCAGGAGGGCGAACTTGCGGGCATGCTCGACAGCCTCGGCGAGTGAGTCGACCTCGAGGATGGCGAAGCCGCCGATCAGCTCCTTGGCTTCGGCGAAGGGGCCGTCGATGACCCGGACCTTCCCGTCGGTGACCTCGACACGCGCACCGGCTGAGCTGGGGAACACCCCTTCGCCGCTGAGCAGGACGCCGGACATGGCTGCCTCCCGCATGTACTCCTCGATGGCGGCCAGCTTCTCCGGTGACGGCATGATCCCGTCTTCCATGTCCTGGGTCTGGTAGTGCATCACCATGTAGCGCACGGTCTCTCCTTTGGTCGGCTTGTGGCCATAGTGGCCATTGTGTCCGGAACGGATGGGTCAGGCGGTGGTGGCCGGCGTGTAGACCAGGTGCAGCACCCCGGTCTGGAAGGTCGTGGCGGACTTCAGCTCGAGCGGCACGGTTTGACCGTCGGCGAAGAGCTTCTTGCCATGGCCGATGACGATGGGATGCACCAGCAGGTGCAGCTCGTCGACGAGGCCCTGTTCGA